>CAZPUQ010000006.1:0-183538 GCA_964589785.1 uncultured Hyphomicrobium sp. | reverse complement strand
GCTCCGGCCGGGTCTGCATGTCGAACACGTCGGTGTAGGCGAAGAGCTGGCCCAATAGATCGGCCATGGAGATCTCGGCCGCCGTCCGGCCGTGGATCGGCTCGCCGATCGCGCGCAGCGCCTGTGCGAACACTTCCACCGGATGATGCGGCGGCACGTAGCCCGCCCAGTAATGCACCGCCGCCGCGCGGCGGTAGTCGCGCGTGATGAGGCCGTGCAGGATCTCCGCGAGGAAGCGGCGCTCGCGCATCCCGAGACGCCCCATGATGCCGAAATCGACGGCGACGACCTGGCCTGCCTTGTCGACGAACAGGTTGCCCTGGTGCATGTCGGCATGGAAGAAGCCGTCGCGCATGGCATGCGTCAGGAACGAGCGGATGACCGTCATGCCGAGCGCGTCCACATCGTAACCGGCCGCCTTCAGGGCCGCGCGGTCGCTGACGGGAATGCCGTCGATCCACTCCGTCGTCAGCACGCGCTTGGCGGTGCGCCGCCAATCGATGGTCGGCACGCGGAATCCCTCGTCGGGGTTCAGGTTCTCGGCCATCTCCGAGATCGCGGCGGCTTCGAGCCTCAGGTCCATCTCGAGCTCGGTCGTGCGCGCGAGGTTCTCGACCACCGCGACAGGCCGCAGCCGTCGCGACGGCTCGTGCCAGCGCTCGATGGCGCGGGCCGCGAACAGGAAGCTGTCGAGATCGCGGTTGAAGCGCTTCTCGATTCCGGGCCGCAGGATCTTCACGGCGACCTTGCGGCGCTCGCCGTTCTCGATCACGACGGCCTTGTGAACCTGCGCGATGGAGGCGGCGGCGACGGGCGGCCCGAACTCTTCGAAGTGGTCCTCGAGCCGGCCGCCGAGAGAGGCCTCGATGGCGCGGCGGGCTTCCGCCATGGAGAACGGCGGCAGCCGGTCCTGGAGCCGGGAGAGATCGCCCTGCAGCTCGGGTCCGATGATGTCGCCGCGCGTGGCGAGGAACTGGCCGAGCTTGATGTAGGAGGGGCCGAGCGCTGCGAGCGCATTCGAGATCCGCGCATCGCGCGGCTTGCCCCACTGGAACGGCGCGGCGAGAACGCGGACGGGCCAGGTCGCGATGCGGGCGAGCTTCAAGGGCAGCGGCTCGGGCGCATCCTTGGGCACGAAGCGCACGCTGTGGCTGGCAAGCACGACGCCAGCCCGGGCGAGACGCAGCGTGTTGAGGAGAGGTCCGGCCATGCCTGCCTGGGACGATTGAGACGGCGGTTCGACGCGGCCCGGCCGCGCCAGACGCACATTGCCGGGCCCGGCCGCAAGGTCAAGCAAACCCACCGCGACCGGTTTACCATTGCGTTGCGGCTGCACCAGTCCTAGACGGCGGTTGCGCCAGCCTTCACGACCTTCATGTCGAAGGCGGCCGCGAGCAGCGCCCGCGTGTAGTCCTCTTTCGGCGCGGTGAAGATGGCCTCCGCCGTGCCGGTCTCCACGACCTTGCCGTTCCGCATCACGATCACGTCGTTGCAGAGCGCGCGCACGACCTTGAGGTCGTGACTGATGAAAAGATAGCCGAGACCGCGCTTGGCCTGCAGGTCGCGCAGGAGATCGACGATCTGCGCCTGGACGCTCTGGTCGAGCGCGCTCGTCGGCTCGTCGAGCATGACGAACTTCGGCTCGAGCACCATGGCGCGTGCGACCGCGATGCGCTGGCGCTGGCCGCCGGAGAATTCGTGCGGATAGCGATCGAGCGAGTCGGGGTCGAGGCCGACGTCCTTGAGCGCCTGGCGCACGCGCGCGCGGCGCTCCTCGTAGTCGAGCTCCGGACTGAGGATCTGCAGGCCCTCCTCGATGATCTGCGACACCGACAGCCGCGGGGACAGCGAGCCGTAGGGGTCCTGGAAGACGATCTGCATCTCCTTGCGCAGAGGGCGCATCTCCTTGGAGTTCAGTCCGTCGATGCGCCTCCCGCAGTAGACGATGGGCCCGTCGGAGGAGATGAGCCGCAGGATGGCCAGTCCGAGCGTCGTCTTGCCGGAGCCGGATTCGCCGACCACGCCCAGCGTGTCGCCCTCGTGCAGGGTCAGCGAGACGCCGTCGACCGCCTTGATGTGATCGACCGTCCGGCGCAGGAGGCCGCGCTTGATGGGGAACCAGACCTTGAGGTTGTCGGTCTCGACGAGCACGGGGGCCGCCACCGGCGCGGGAGCCGCGCGGCCCTTGGGCTCGCTGGCGATGAGGTGGCGGGTGTAGGGATGCTTCGGGTCCGCGAAGATCGCCTCCGTGCCGCCCTCCTCGACGATCTCGCCCTGCCGCATGACGTAGACGCGGTCGGCCATGCGCCGCACGATGCCGAGGTCGTGGGTGATGAGCAGCATCGAGAGGCCAAACTCCTTCTTGAGGTCGCCGAGCAGCTCCAGGATCTGCGCCTGGATCGTCACGTCGAGCGCCGTCGTCGGCTCGTCGGCGATGAGAAGCTCGGGCTCGTTGGCGAGCGCCATGGCGATCATCACACGCTGGCGCTGCCCGCCCGAAAGCTGATGCGGGTAGTCGGCGAGCCGCGTTTCCGGGTCGCGGATGCCGACCTTGCGCAGAAGCTCCACGACGCGCGTGCGCACGGTGCCGTTGTCCATCCCGCGGTGGGCCTTCATGACCTCGCCCACCTGCTTCTCGATGCTGTGCAGCGGGTTGAGCGACGTCATCGGCTCCTGGAAGATGATGGAGATGCGGTTGCCGCGCACGTCCTGCATCTCCCTCTCGGACGCCTTGAGGAGGTCGCGCCCCTCGAAGTGGATCGCGCCTCCCGGATGGGACGCCGCCGGATAGGGCAGGAGCCGCAGGATCGAGAGCGCCGACACGCTCTTGCCCGAGCCCGATTCGCCGACGAGCGCCACCGTCTCGCCCTTGCCGATGCGGAAGCTCACGCCTTTGACGGCGAGGGTGTCCGTGTCGCCCGAGCGGAACGCGACCTTGAGGTCGCGGACGTCAATGAGCGTGTCGGACGCACTGCCGGGCGCGGCCGCCCTCATTGTCCTCTTCTGATCCGCCTTGGTCATCGGGGGCTCCTTAGCGGAATGTCTTCTTGGGGTCGAGCGCGTCGCGCACGGCCTCGCCGATGAAGATCAGCAGCGACAGCATCAGCGCCACCAGGATGAAGCCCGAAAGACCGAGCCAAGGGGCGTCGAGGTACTTCTTGCCCTGCAGCAGGAGCTCGCCGAGCGACGGCGAGCCGGGGGGCAGGCCGAGTCCCAGGAAGTCGAGCGCCGTCAGAAGGGCAACCGAGCCCGACAGCTTGAAGGGCAGGAACGTCAGCGTCGCGACCATGGCGTTGGGAAGCAGATGCTTCCACATGATGGTCGTGTCGGAGAGGCCGAGCGCGCGGGCGGCGCGGATGTACTCGAAATTGCGGGCGCGCAGGAACTCCGCGCGCACGATGCCGACGAGCGAGGTCCACTGGAAGGCGAGCAGCACGAGGAGCAGCGTCCAGAAGCCGGGGATCAGCACCGAGGAGATGATGAGCAGGACATAGAGCTCGGGGATCGACGACCAGATCTCCAGGAAGCGCTGGAAGATGAGATCGACGCGACCGCCGAAATAGCCCTGAACCGCGCCTGCCGCCACGCCGACGATCGACGCCAGGATGGTCAGGATGAGGCCGAAGACCACCGAAATGCGGAAGCCGTAGATGATGCGGGCGAGCACGTCGCGGCCCTGGTCGTCGAGGCCGAGCCAGTTCATGTTGCCGATGGCATGGAAGCGCGCGAGCTGCTCGGGATCGGCCGGGCAAAGCTTGGTGCGCGAGGCCCACTGCGGCGGGGCAGGAAAGCCGATACCGCTTGCAACCGATATGCCGTCCTTCTCCTCTGTGCAGGTGCCGTCCGCGCGCGCCCGGGTGGGATAGTCCTTGTTGATCGTGTCGTAGGAGAACGCGATCGGGGGCCAGATAGCCCAGCCGTTCGCCTCGATCTCCTTCAGGATCACCGGGTCGCGGTAGTCCGTGACGGCCAGGAAGCCGCCAAACTTCTCCTCCGGATAGTCGACGAACACCGGCATCAGGATCTCGCCCTTGTAGCTCATGATGATGGGGCGATCGTTGGCGATGAACTCGGCGAACAGAGACAAAACGAACAAAACGGCGAAGAGCCACAGGCTCCAGTAGCCGCGGCGGTTCGCCTTGAAGTTCTCCCAGCGCCGGCGGTTGAGCGGCGACAGCTCCACGCCGCGCCAGAATTGCAGGCGTCGCGCGAGCGACGGCGCGGAGGTCTTGGGAGCGAGGGGAGCGCTGACCGAGGTCATGGCGTCAGACCTCCCGGCTCTCGAAGTCGATGCGCGGATCGACGAGCGTATAGATGAAGTCGGACAGGAGGTTCATGACCAGTCCGACAAGGGAGAAAATGTAGAGTGTCGCGAACACCACCGCATAGTCGCGATTGATGACGGATTCGAATCCCAGGAGCCCGAGACCGTCGAGCGAGAAGATCGTCTCGATCAGCAGCGAGCCGGAGAAGAACGCGCCGATGAAGGCCGACGGGAAGCCGGCGATGATGAGCAGCATGGCATTGCGAAACACATGGCCGTAGAGGACTTCGCGCTCATTGAGCCCCTTGGCACGCGCGGTCGTCACGTACTGCTTGCGGATCTCGTCCAGGAAGGAGTTCTTGGTCAGGAACGTCATGGTCGTGAAGGTGCCGAGCGCCAGCGCCGTCAGCGGCAGGATAAGGTGCCAGAAGTAGTCGACGATCTTGCCCAGGAGCGACAGGTCGTCGAAGTTGTCCGAGACGAGCCCGCGCGAGGGGAACCACTGGAAGAACGACGAGCCGGCGAACACGACGAGCAGCAGGACCGCCACGAGGAAGCCCGGCACCGCGTAGCCGATGACGAGCGCGGTGCTGGTCCACGTATCGAACGGCTCGCCGTCGCGCACCGCCTTGCGGATGCCGAGAGGAATGGAGACGAGATAGGTGACGAGCGTCATCCACAGGCCAAGCGAGATGGAGACGGGCAGCTTCTCCTTGATGAGCTCGATGACGGAGATGTCCCGGAAGTAGCTATCGCCGAAATTGAAGGTGAAGTAGTTCTTCATCATCAGGAGGAAGCGCTCGTGCGCGGGCTTATCGAAGCCGAACTGCTTCTCGAGGCTCTTGATGAACTCCGGGTCGAGCCCCTGCGCGCCGCGGTACCTGGAATTGGCCGCGTCCGCGCCGCCCTGCCCCGTCTGCGCGGAGGCGCCGCCGCCGGACAGCTCGCCACCGCTGCCGCCACCGAACCGCTCCGTGGCGCCGACACCCGTCCCGGATAGCTGCGCGATGACCCGCTCCACCGGTCCGCCCGGCGCGAACTGGATGATGACGAAGCTGATGAGCATGATCCCGATGAGCGTCGGAAAGATGAGCAGCGTTCGCTTCAAGAGATAGGCGGCCATGGCGTGTTGCTGGTCCCCGTCAATCGGCCTTCAGTGTCGCAGCTTTCGCCGCGTCGTACCACCACGTCGTGAGCGCACCGCGGTCGTACTTGGGCTTCACCTCCGGCCACGAGAACTTGTTCCAGAACGCCAGATGGTGCGCGGCCTTATACCAGTGCGGTACCCAGTAGTGCCCAGCCCGCAGCACGCGGTCGAGCGCGCGCGCCGCCGTGACGAGCTCCGCGCGCGACGTCGCCCGGACCATACGGTCGGCCAGCGCATCGACGGCCGGATCGGAGATGCCCGCCAGATTGTAGCTGCCGTCCGTGCGCGCCGCCTCCGAGCCCCAGAAATTCTTGAGCTCGACGCCGGGCGTCAGGCGCAGGCTGAAGCGCTCCGTGGTCATGTCGAAATCGAAGGTCTTCATCCGCAGCTCATACTGCGCCGGATCGACACGGCGCATGTCGGCAACGACGCCGATCGATCTCAGGTTCTTCACGTAGGGTCCCGCGATGCGCTCGAAGGATGGCGAGTCGATCAGGATCTCGAACACGAACGGCTCGCCGCGCGCGTTCTTCATCGTCCGGGTCGCCGGATCGACCGTCCATCCGGCCTCCTTGAGAAGGACTTGCGCCTTGCGCAGGTTCTCGCGCGGCAAGCCCGATCCGTCGGTCACCGGCGGCATGGTGGGCTCGCCGAACACCGAGGCGGGCAGCGTCTGACGGAACGGTTCCAGCAGCGCCAACTCCTCCGGCGAGGGCTTGCCCTCAGCCTTCATGTCGGAGTTCTCGAAGAAGCTCGCCGTGCGCTTGTAGAGGCCGAAAAAGAGATTGCGGTTCGACCATTCGAAATCGAAGGCGAGGTTGAGTGCCTGGCGCACGCGGATGTCCTTGAACAGCGGACGGCGCGTGTTGAGGAAGAAGCCCTGCGCGCCCGACGGCGTCTCGTCGGCGAGCGTGAGCCGCTGAACGCGGCCGTCCTTCACCATCGGCTTGTCGTAGCCGGTGGCCCAGTCCTTGGATGTGAACTCCTCGCGGAAGTCGATCGTGCCGGAGAACAAGGCCTCGAGCTCGAGCGTCCGGTCGCGGAAGTAATCGTAGCGCACCTCGTTGAAGTTGAAGCGGCCGCGGTTCACGGGCAGGTCCTTCGCCCAATAGTCGTCGCGCCGCTCGTAGGAGACGTAGCGCCCCTGGCTGAACTGGCCGATGCGGTAGGGACCGGACCCGAGCGGCCGCTCGAGCGAGGTGGCCTCGAAGTCGCGCCCGGCGTAGTAGGCTTTCGGCAGGACCGGGAGCTGCGCCACCTCGAGCGGCAGCGGCTTCACGAGGTCGCCCTTGAAGACATAGCGCACCGTATGATTGTCGATCGCCTCGGCCGACTCCACGTCGCGCAGCAGGACGCGATAGGACGGATGCCCCTTCGTCTTCAAGGACTGGAAGGAGAAGACGACATCGTCCGCCATTACCGGCGTGCCGTCCGCGAACTTCGCCTCGGGCCGCAGCTTGAACGTGACGGACATCCCGTCGCCGGCCACCTCCGCCGATCGGGCGATGAGCCCGTAGACCGCGTCCGGCTCGTCGAGCGCGCGCGCCATGAGCGTATCGTAGAGAAGGTCCAGGCCCTGGGCGCGGTCGCCCTTCAGGATGAACTGGTTAAAGCTATCGAAGGTGAGCGTGCCGCCGGGGCCCACCTGCGCAACACGGCCGCCTTTCGGCGCGTTCGGGTTCACATAGTCGAAATGCCGGAAGTCGGGACCATACTTCAAGTCGCCGAAGATCGAGAGGCCGTGCCGTTCCTCGGCCGACAGCGGCGCGGCGGCGAGGCCAAGGAGACTCGCGGCCGCGAGAGAGGCCCGCAGCTTGCGCGCCAGCTTCCTCACTTGCCGCGCGCGGCCTTGACCGCCCCAGCCTTCGCGGCGTCGATCCACCAGGCACTGACGTAGGCGGGGCTCTGCGAGGGCAGCGCGGCGGGCCGCCCGTAGACGTCCCACGTCGCGATCCGGTCGTAAGGGTAGTACCACTGCGGGACGACGTAGAAGTTCCACAAGAGCGCCCGGTCGAGAGCGCGCGTGGCGGCCACGAGGTCGGCGCGGTCCTTGGCGAACACAACCTTGTCGATGAGCTTGTCGATCGCGGGGTTGCCGATGCCAATGGTGTTGCGGCTGCCGTCGCGCGCTGCCGCCTCCGAGCCCCAGTAGTCGCGCTGCTCGTTGCCCGGCGAATGCGACTGGCCGAAGCCATCGACGATGATGTCGAAATCGCGGGTCTTCTCGCGCTGCTCGTACTGTGAGCTGTCGACGATGCGCACGCTCGCCGCAATGCCGAGCTTCTTCAGGTTCTCGATGAAGGGCAGGACGATGCGCTCGAAATCGGGCTGCACCAGCAAAATCTCCGCCTTCAGAACCTCGCCGGCCGCGTTCCGGCGCTGGCCGCCTGAAACCTTCCAGCCGGCCTCGTCGAGCAGCTTGGTGGCGGCGAGCATGTTGGTGCGGAAGTCGGTATCCTTCTCGTTCGACGGACTCTTCCACGGCGTCGTGAAAACCTCCGGCGGCAGGTCAGCCTTCACCTCGTTCAGGATTTCGAGCTCCCGGCCCTCCGGCAGGCCGGTCGCGGCCAGCTCCGAGTTGCCGAAGAAGCTCTGCGCGCGCACGTATTGGCCGTAGAAGATCGACTTGTTGAGCGCCTCGAAGTTGAAGGCGAGCGCAAAGGCGCGGCGCACGCGGATATCGTCGAAGGGCTTGCGGCGCACGTTGAAGGCGAAGGCCTGCATGGAGGCGACGCGCTTGTGCGCCAGCGCCTCGCGCTTCACGGTCCCTTTCTTGGCCGCATCGAACTCGTACTGCGTGGCCCACGCGCCGGCCGAGGTTTCCGTCCAGAAGTCGACATCTCCCGCCTTGAAGGCCTCGAACGCCGGCGTGCGGTCCTTGAAGTAGATGTAGGAGATCTCGTCGAAGTTATAGAGGCCGCGCGAGACGGGCAGGTCCTTCGCCCACCAGTCGGGCACGCGCTCGAAGACGATGCGGCGCCCGGCGTCGACGGACTTGATCCGGTAGGGCCCCGAGCCGAGCGGCGGCTCGAGCGTCGACTTCGACAGATCGCGCGGCTCGCCCTTCTGGTCCTTGCCCTCGTAGTAGTGCTTCGGCACGATGTTGAGCTGGCCGACGATCAGCGGCAGCTCGCGGTTGCCGGGCTTGTCGAACGTGAAGGTCACCTCGCGCTCGCCGGTCTTTTCCGCCTTGACGACGTTGCTATAGTAGAAGGCCAGACGCGGATCGCTGCGCTTCATCTCGGCGAACGAGAAGACGACGTCCTCCGGCGTCACAGGCTTGCCGTCGTGGAACCTCGCTTCGGGTCTGAGCCCGAACGTCACGGAAGAAAAGTCCGGCGGATAGGAGATCCACTCGGCGATGAGGCCATATTCCGTCGAGGGCTCGTCGGGCGAGCTGAAGAGCAGCGTGTCGAACACGTTGCCGAGTCCCGCCGCCGGCTGACCCTTGACCGTGAACGGGTTGAGGCTGTCGAAGGTGCCGACCGCGGAGAGGCGCAGCGTGCCCCCTTTGGGAGCAGAGGGGTCGGCCCAGTCGAAGCTCGCGAAGTCCTTGGGCAGCTTCGGCTCGCCCAGTAGTGAGACGGCATGGTGCCTGGGCGCCGCCTCGGCCGGCGCGGCGGGCGACGCACCGGGCGACGCTGGCGCCGTCTCCGCGAGAACCGCACCCGAGCCGAGGACGAGACCGGCGAAGAGACCGGCAGCGAGCGACATGCGGTTCATCGGCGGTCGATCCTCCACGAAGGCCATGCTGGGCGGCGCGACGCTTGAACGCCGGGCTGTCTTCCATAGCACGCGTGTAGCCTGCGCCCGACCGCGCCGGCGCTTAAACTTTCTTAATGTCCATGGCCACAGAAAAGCCCCGCCAACATATTGGCGGGGCTTCACATTTCGACTTGTTCCGCAGACCTAGTTGGGGAGCGGAGCCGGGCTGTCGGCCAGCGTGCGCAGATAGGCGATGACGTTCGCGACCTCGGCTGGATCCTTGATCCCGGCAAACGCCATCTTGGTTCCCGCGAGGTAGCCCTTGGGCTGATGCAGGAAGGCCGCGAGATGCTCGTACGTCCATTCCCCGCCCTTGGCCTTCATCGCATCGGAATACTTGGCGGCGAAATCGCCATGCGACGCGAGGGGCCGGTTGACGATCCCCCAGAGATTGGGCGCCGCGCCGCTCGGTGCATCCTTCTTCACAACGTGGCAGGCGGCGCACTTCTTGAACGCTGCGGCGCCATCCTCCGGCTTGGCCGCCGCGACGAGAGCAACGACAGCCTTAGGATCGAACCCGCCCGCGGCTGCCGCCGGTGCGGCGGGCGCCGCCGGCGCTGTGGCCGACGCGTCGGGAGTCGCCGGAGCGGCGGCGCCATTCTCGGCCGGAGCCGCGGGTGCGGCCTCGGCGGTCTTCGCTTCCGGTGCTGCACCTTCAGCGGGCGCGGCGCCCTCGGCCGCCGGGGCGGCGGCGGTGTCGGTCGGCAGCGTGTAGCCGTCGGCGACCGGCCGGTCATGGATCGCCTGCCGCGCCGAGATGAGAACACCGGAGCCCACGATCAACAGAAGCGCCGCGAGCACCGCACCGGCCATCTTGCTCAGTTCGAAGGAGTCCATCGGTCACCTTTGGTCATGGGAGGCTTCTTTGGTCATGGGGGCCTCGTTATGAAAGCTTACCCGAGGCCGTGCCGGCAGTCTTCCCGCTGCATGTAAGAAAAAACGGCGCCAGCTTGCAACGGCTGAGGCCTTGTGTTCTAGACCGGCATCACGAGACCTATTGTCCCGGCATCGCGCCTTCGGGTCCGAACCGCGCTCGGCCGGCGAGCGGAAGAGCACACGTGTCACGCACCATCATCCTCATCCCGGCGCGCCTGAAAGCGAGCCGCCTGCCCGACAAGCCGCTTGCGGATATTCACGGCGAGCCGATGATCGTGCATGTCTGGCGCCGGGCCATGGCTGCCGAATGCGGCCGGGTTGTCGTGGCCACCGACAGCCAGGCCATCTTCGATGCCGTGCGGGCGGCCGGCGGCGAGGCGGCGATGACCCGCGAGGACCATGCGTCGGGCTCCGACCGCATCTACGAGGCGCTGAACCGGGTCGACCCGGATGCGGACGCGGACGTGGTCGTCAATCTCCAGGGCGACGTGCCGACGCTCGATCCCGCCCTTGTGCAGACCTGCCTCGCGCCCCTGGCCGATCGCGGCCCCGACATTGCGACGCTCGCCGCCGAGATCCGGGTCGAGGACGAGCGCCACAATCCGAATGTGGTCAAGGTCGTCGGCTCCGCCCTGTCCGTTCCCGGCCGGATGCGTGCACTTTATTTCACGCGCGCCACCGCCCCGTATGGCGAGGGTCCGCTCTACCATCACATCGGCATCTACGCCTATCGCCGCCTCGCGCTTGAACGGTTCGTGTCGCTCCGGCCCTCGGGCCTCGAGCTGCGCGAAAAGCTCGAGCAACTGCGTGCGCTCGAGGACGGCATGCGCATCGACGTGTCGATCGTTGACACCGTTCCGCTCGGTGTCGATACTCCGGCCGACCTCAAGCGGGCTCGCCAGCTCATGGCCCCCGCCTCCCGCCGGTCCTCCTGAACAATCAAACGCCGATCGAGCTCGAACGCGATGCCGACATCGAAGCACGCCCCAACGACGCGACGGATCGCCTACCAGGGCGAGCCGGGTGCCAACTCGCATCTGGCCTGCACGGAAGCCTTCCCCGATTTCGAGCCCGTCTCCTATCCGACGTTCGAGGACGCACTGGCGGCAGTCAAATCCGGCGAGGTTGGCTGCGCGATGATCCCGATCGAGAACTCGGTCGCCGGCCGGGTCGCCGATATCCACCATCTGCTGCCCAATGCCGAGCTCTACATTACGGGCGAGCACTTCCTGCGCGTCCATCACCAGTTGATGGCCAAGCCGGACGCGACGCTCGACAGCATCAGAAGCGTGATGAGCCACACCCAGGCGCTCGGCCAATGCCGCAACACGCTGCGGAAGCTCGGGCTCAAGTCCGTGCCCGAGGCCGACACAGCCGGCTCCGCGCGCATGGTGGCGGAGAGTGCGGACGCCACGGTGGCCGCCATCGCCTCGCGCCTCGCTGCGGAGATCTACGGCCTCAAGATCCTCATGAGCGACGTGGAGGATGAGGCCCACAACACGACGCGCTTCGTCGTGCTGGCCAGCGACCCCGACGACGCCGAGCCCGAGGACGGCCCCGTCATCACGACGTTCCTGTTCCGCGTCCGCAACGTGCCGGCTGCACTCTACAAGGCGCTCGGCGGCTTCGCGACGAACGGCGTCAACATGACCAAGCTCGAGAGCTACCAGACGGAAGGCACGTTCAACGCCACCATGTTCTTCGCCGACATCGAAGGCCATCCCGTGGAGCGCAAGGTGCAGCTCGCGCTCGAGGAGCTGTCGTTCTTCTCCACCGAGCTGAAGGTGCTCGGCACCTATCTGGCGAGCCCCTATCGGGCCGAGGCCCGGGCGCGGGCGCGTCCCGGCGAGGCGGCAGGCGGCCGATGAGGCTCAAGGGCAGAATCGCCATCGTGACGGGCGGCGCGTCCGGCTTCGGGCGCGGCATCGCGGAGGCCTTCGCGCGCGAAGGCGCGCGCGTCATGGTCGCCGATCGCGACACCAGGGGTGCGGCTGCCGCGGCCGCCGCCATCGGGACTGCGGCCGTTCCCTTCGCATGCGATGTCGCGGTCAAGGCCGACGTCGAGGCCATGGTCGCCGCCTGTGCGCAGACGTTCGGCGGCCTCGACATTCTCGTCAACAACGCCGGCGTGACGCATCGCAACCAGTCGCTCATGACCGTGACGGAGGAGGAGTTCGACCGCATCTACGCCGTCAACGTGAAGGCGATCTACCTGACGACGCTTGCCGCCGTGCCCGAGCTCGAGAAGCGCGGCGGCGGCTCGATCATCATCACCGCTTCGACGGCGGGCGTGCGGCCGCGACCCGGCCTCACGTGGTACAACGGCTCCAAGGGTGCCGCGATCACGCTGACGAAATCGCTTGCCGCGGAGCTCGCGCCGCGCAATATCCGCGTCAACGCCATCAATCCGGTCATCGGCGAGACCGGCATGATCGAGCAGTTCATGGGCCTGCCCGACACGCCCGAGAACCGCGCCAAGTTCACGGCCGGCATTCCCCTCGGCCGTTTCTCGAAGCCCTCCGACATCGCGAACGCGGCCCTCTTCCTCGCCGACCCCGCATCGGCCTTCATCACCGGTGTCGCCATCGAGGTCGATGGCGGGCGCTGCATCTGAGTCATGGCGGCCGCCCTTCTCAGCCTTCGCGACATTCACCTCACCTTCGGCGGCACGCCGCTGCTCGAGGGCGCCGGCATGACCGTCGAGCCCGGCGAACGGCTCTGCCTCGTCGGCCGCAACGGCTCCGGCAAATCGACCCTCATGCGGATCGCGGCCGGCCTCGTGCAGCCCGATTCCGGCGAGCGCTTCGTGCATCCGAGCGCCGCCGTGCGCTATCTGCCGCAGGAGCCCGACTTCGGCGACGCATCCTCCGTGCTCGCCTATGTCGAAGGCGGACTCGGTCCCGCCGACGACCCCTACCGCGCGCGTCAGCTCCTGCATGATTTCGGACTGACGGGAGAGGAGGACCCCGGCCGCCTCTCGGGCGGCGAGGCGCGGCGCGCGGCGCTCGCCCGGGCGCTCGTGGCCAACCCCGACGTGCTCCTGCTCGACGAGCCGACGAACCACCTCGATCTGCCGGCCATCGAATGGCTCGAAAAGACGATCGACGGCCTCAAGGCGGCGATCGTACTGATCAGCCACGACCGCCGCTTCCTCGAGGCCCTCTCGCGCAAGACGCTCTGGATCGACCGCGGCCGAACGCGCCAGATCGACAAGGGTTTTGCGCACTTCGAGGCCTGGCGCGACCAGGTTCTCGACGAGGAGGAGAGCGAGCGCCACAAGCTCGACCGCAAGATCGTGCGCGAGGATCAGTGGATGCACGGCGGCGTGACCGCCCGGCGCAAGCGCAACATGCGCCGCGTGCGCGAGCTGAGGGAGATGCGCCGGCAGGTGCGCGAGCAGCGCAAGGTGCAGGGCAGCGTGCGCCTCTCCGTCAGCGAAGGCGGCACGTCGAGCCGGCTCATCGTCGAGGCCGCGGACGTTTCCAAAGACTTCGGCGGACGGGCCATCGTGCGCGGTTTCTCGACCACGATCCTGCGCGGCGACCGCGTGGGCGTCGTGGGCCCCAACGGCGCCGGAAAAACGACGCTGCTGAGGCTTCTGACAGGCGAGCTGCCGCCCGACAGCGGCACCGTCCGGCTCGGCCAGAGCTTGGAGCTCGTCACTCTCGACCAGCGGCGCGACGAGCTGCGACCCGACTGGACCGTCGCCGAGGCGCTGACCTCCGGTCGCGGCGACCAGGTCGTCATCAATGGCCGTCCACGCCACGTCGCAAGCTACATGAAGGATTTCCTGTTCGCCCCGGAGCAGGCGCGCTCGCCGTTGCGGGTGCTGTCGGGCGGCGAGCGCGGGCGCCTGATGCTCGCGCGCGCACTCGCCAAGCCTTCGAACGTCCTTGTCCTCGACGAGCCGACGAACGATCTCGACCTGGAGACCCTCGACCTGCTGCAGGAGCTGCTCGCCGACTACGCAGGCACGGTCATCCTCGTCAGCCATGACCGCGATTTTCTGGATCGGGTCGTGACGAGCGTCATCGCGGCGGAAGGGGACGGCCGCTGGACCGAGTATGCGGGCGGCTACTCCGACATGCTTGCCCAGCGCAAGGGCGCCGACCTCAAACGGCCGCCCGCGCCGGAGACGAAAGGGGCGTCGGCGCATGCGCCTGCATCCGGAGCGGCGGTGGCCTCCTCGGGAGGCGAGCCCGCACGCGTGAGGCGCAAGCTCTCCTTCAGGGAGAAGCACGCGCTGGACACGCTGCCGGCGCGCATGGATGAGCTCGGCGCCAGGATCGCCGGATTGCAGGCCCGGCTCGCCGACCCGACGCTCTACGGCAAGGATCCGAAGGCCTTCGCCGAGGCCACGGCCGAGCTCGCCCGGGCCGAGGCCGATCTTGCAGCCGCGGAGGAGCAGTGGCTGGAGCTGGAGATGCTGCGCCAGGAGCTCGAACGATAAGGACCGCGCGGGCGTGCGCTCCGTACCTCAAGCTTGCGGGCAGCGATCAGCCGTGGAAGCGCCGGAATGTCTCCGACGGCCGCTCGCCGAACATCGATCTGTAGTCGCGGGCGAAGCGGCCGAAGTGCCAGAACCCCCACAGCGTGGCCGCGTCCGCCACCGACGCCGCGTGCTTGATGGCGCGGCGCGCTCCGTTGAGCCGCACGGCGCGCAGGTAGGCGGACGGGCGGATGCCCAGCGTCTCCTGGAAGCAGTATTGGAGCGCGCGGCGGCTGACGCGGAGGTCGCGGCACAGCGCTTCCACTGTCACGGCGTTGCCGTCGCAGGCCTGAGCCGCAAGCTCGCGCGCCTGACGCACGATGCGCGACCGGTGCGGCTGCGCCACCTGCTCGCTGCCGTCCGCCTGCTCGCGAGCGAGCGCGCCGGCGAGACCTGCCGACATATCGCGCGACATGGCCGAGAAACGCAGGGCATCGTGCACGACCTCCGGCGATTGCGTGAGCACATCGCAGGCGTCGGCGAAGAGCTGCCGCATCCGGTCCGCGCCGTCGGCCGCCACCGACCTGAGGTGCGGCCGGCGGAGGGTCGGCAGCACCGTCTCCTGCTCGTCGGCCGTCAGCAGCGCGCGCAGATCCTCCTCTTCGAGGACGAAGCCGGCGATATCGAGGCCCGACGGCGACAAGAACTCGAACGCATCATCGCCGGAGAAGACGTGGAGCTGTGCACCGTCACACCGCCGGCCGCAAAACGTGGCGTTGCCGCTGAGCGCCAACGGGATGCCGACCGCGACGGTGCCGGCCTTCAGCGCTCCGCTCTGATGGAGGGCGTTGCTGGTGACCTCGCGGAAGAGCTGCACGCCGTCGAGCTGAGCCTCCAGGAACGCGCCCTGAAAGGCACCGGCAGAAATCTGGTCGTAGCTCTGGTTCCACCCGCGCAACAGGGCGGCCTGCTCGTCGATATCGTGGGTTCGCGTGACATGGAGCGGCGCCGGCCCGTCCGGCGGCGGCGTCCTCGCAGGAGTGGCCTCGGCTCGATCCGACATGGATGACGTCGAACGGTTGGCGGCGGCGGCTGCCCGGCACGAGCGATGGCAGCCCTCATTCGACTTTCGGCGAACGCACGCCTGCGCTGCCGAAAGTGGATAGACGGCATCGTATCCCAGAACTACCGTCCGCCGATACTGCAAGTTTGGTTGCGGTCCAACCCGAGGCCAAGGGCCGGCTAGCACGCCGTGGCTACCCGCCAATGTGCGGATGACGCTGCGCCGCAGCAATGCCAAAAGAAAACGCAAATCAAGGGGTCCACCATGGAAACGTCCAGTCACGGCGGCGTCGAGTACGATAAGGTCAGCCAGGAGTATTTCGAGCAGCGGCAGTTGAAGCGCGGGGCCGCCGGCTGGCTCCTGCTGGTCGGCCTGGGCGTCGCCTACGTCATCTCCGGCGACTATGCCGGCTGGAACTTCGGTCTCAAGACGGGCGGATGGGGCGGGCTCTTCATCGCCTCGATCCTGATGGCGACGATGTACACGTGCATGTGCTTTGCGCTCGCGGAGCTCGCAACCATCGCTCCCACCGCCGGAGGCGGCTACGGCTTTGCACGGCGCGCCTTCGGGCCCTGGGGCGGGTTCCTCTGCGGCGTCGCCATCCTCATGGAATACGCCATTGCGCCGGCCGCGATCGCCGTCTTCATCGGCGCCTACTGCAACTCCCTGTTCGGCATCGACGGCTGGCCGATCTACCTCGCGTTCTACCTTGTCTTCCTCGGCATCCACATTTACGGCGCGGGCGAGGCGCTGCGGCTGATCTTCGCCATCACGGCGCTGGCCGTCGTTGCGCTGCTCGTCTTCGTGGTGGCCATGATCCCGCACTTCGACGTCAACAACCTCTTCGACATCCCGGTCACGGATGCGGTCGGCGCCAGCCCCTTCCTGCCCTTCGGCTATCTCGGCATCTGGGCGGCCATCCCCTATGCGATCTGGTTCTTCCTCGCCGTCGAGGGCGTGCCGCTCGCAGCGGAGGAAACGCAGGACCCCAAGCGCGACCTGCCGCGCGGCCTCATCGGCGGCATCCTCGTCCTGCTGGCGTTCTGCGCCATGATTCTTCTCGTCGGTCCGGGCGGCGCCGGCTCGGCGACCCTCATGAACTCCGGCAACCCGCTGGTCGAGGCGCTCGAGTCGCCGCAGGTCTACAACGGCCCGACCTTGGTCAGCCGGTTCGTCAACTTCGTCGGGCTAGCCGGCCTGATCGCGAGCTTCTTCTCGATCATCTACGGCTACTCGCGCCTCGTCTTCGCCATGTCGCGCGCGGGCTACCTGCCGCGCGGCCTGTCACTGACGACGTCGCGCAAGACGCCCTACCTTGCCCTGATCGTCCCCGGCGTCATCGGCTTCCTGCTGTCGCTGACCGGCCAGGGCGATCTCCTCATCCTTGTGGCGGTGTTCGGAGCCACGATCTCATACGTCATGATGATGGCGTCGCATATCGCGCTGCGCATCCGGGAGCCCGACCTCGAGCGGCCCTACCGCACCCCCGGCGGCATCGTCACGTCGGGCATTGCGCTGGCGCTCGCCTGCGTGGCCGTCGTCGCGGGCTTCCTCGTCGACCCGCGGGTCGTGATCGGCGCGGCCATTGTCTACGCCATCTTCGTCGCCTATTTCGCGGTTTACAGCCGCCATCACCTGGTAGCGGCGGCCCCCGGCGAAGACGCGCCCTACTGAGTGAGAGGTTTGGTCGAGGATCTATCGGCGAGCGAGCGTCATGAGCTATTCGCACACAGTCGGCGGTCACCGCTTCAGCTTCGAAACCCTGAAAGTGCTGATGGCGAAAGCCACACCGGCGCGCTCCGGAGATTATCTCGCGGGCGTGGCGGCGGGCGACGACGAGGAGCGCGTGGCGGCTCAGATGGCGCTCGCCGCCGTTCCCCTCTCCGTCTTTCTGACCGAGCACGTCGTACCTTACGAAACCGACGAGGTGACGCGGCTCATCATCGACGATCACGATGCGAAGGCGTTCGGCGCGGTCTCGCATCTGACGGTCGGCGGCTTCCGCGACTGGCTGCTGTCGGATGCGGCGACGGAGACGTCGCTTGCCGCCCTCGCACCCGGCCTGACGCCGGAGATGGTGGCGGCGGTGTCGAAGATCTGCCGGGTGCAGGATCTGGTGCTGATCGCGCAAAAATGCCGGGTCGTCACGAAGTTCCGCAACACCATCGGTCTGAAGGGACGCCTCTCGACGCGCCTTCAGCCCAACCATCCGACCGACGACCCGACCGGCATCGCGGCCAGCATCGTCGACGGGCTGATGTACGGCAACGGCGATGCCGTGATCGGCATCAATCCGGCCACCGACAGCATCGCCGCCGTCATGGCGCTGATCGAGATGCTGCACGAGATCATCCAGCGCTACGAGATCCCGACCCAGTCGTGCGTGCTCACCCACGTGACGACCAGCATCGAGGCCATCAATCGGGGCGCGCCGCTCGACCTGGTGTTCCAGTCCATCGCCGGGACGGAGGCCGCCAACAGCAGCTTCGGCATCAACCTGGCCCTGCTCAAGGAGGGCCACGACGCGGCCCAAGGCCTCGAGCGCGGCACGGTCGGTAACAACGTGATGTACTTCGAGACCGGACAGGGCAGCGCGCTGTCGGCCAACGCCCATCATGGCGTTGATCAGCAGACGCTTGAGGCCCGCGCCTACGCCGTCGCGCGCAAGTTCCGCCCGCTGCTCGTCAATACGGTGGTCGGGTTCATCGGCCCCGAATATCTCTACGACGGTCGCCAGATCATCCGCGCCGGGCTCGAGGACCACTTCTGCGGCAAGCTCCTCGGCGTGCCGATGGGATGCGACATCTGCTATACCAACCATGCCGAGGCCGACCAGAACGACATGGACACGCTGCTGACGCTGCTCGGCGTCGCCGGCATCACGTTCATCATGGGCATTCCCGGCTCGGACGACATCATGCTCAACTACCAGACGACGTCGTTTCACGATGCGCTCTACGCGCGCAAGGCGCTCGGCCTCAAGCCGTCGCCGGAGTTCGAGGCGTGGCTGCTCGGCGCCGGCATTTTCGAGCAGGGTGCCGAGCTGAAGCTCGCCGACACGCTGCCCAAGCCCTTCCAGCGCGCGCTCGCGCATCTGCATTGATTTGAGCCCGCCATGCCCGATGACACCAAGCCCATCGTCGTCACGAACCCCTGGAGCAAGCTCAGGCAGTACACGCCGGCGCGCATCGCACTCGGCCGGTCGGGCACCAGCCTGCCGACCGGGCCGCATCTCGAATTCCAGCTTGCCCACGCGAGGGCGCGCAATGCCGTGCACCACGAGATCGACATGGCGGCGCTCGAGGCGGCGCTGCAGGCGCGCGGCCACGCGACGCTGGTGCTGCACAGTGCCGCCGGCAACCGGCCGGTCTATCTGCAGCGGCCCGACAAGGGCCGGCGACTGGACGACGCCTCGCGCGAGGCGCTCCAGCGCGCGCCGCGACCAACCGCGCCCTACGATGTCGTCTTCGTCATCGGGGACGGCCTGTCCTCGTTCGCCATCGAGGAGAACGCGGCCCCCTTCCTCGACGTGATGGTGCCGCCGCTCGTCGCCGCCGGCTGGAACATCGCTCCGCTCGTGCTCGTCAAGGAGGCGCGCGTGGCGGTCGGCGACGAGGTCGGCGAGCTTCTCGGCGCGGGCCTGGTCGTGGTGCTGATCGGCGAGCGGCCGGGGCTGAGCTCCCCGGACAGCATGGGACTCTACATGACCTTAAAGCCGCGCGTCGGGCTGACGGACGAATCGCGCAACTGCATCTCCAACGTGCGCCGCGAAGGCCTGTCCTACGAGGGCGCGGCGCACAAGCTGCTCTATCTGATGACGGAAGCGCGCCGCCGCGGGCTCTCCGGCGTGCATCTCAAGGACGAGGCCGAGGCCCTGCCGAGCACGGTCACGACAACCGGCGAGAACTTCCTCCTCGACACCGATTAGATGACGGCGAGGCGGCGCCTGATCCGCAGTCGAGCGACCGTCGGGCCTTGATTGGGGCCGATGCCGTCAACACTCACTCCACGCCGGCCTCGCCTGCGAACTTCGCGCCCTCCGTATCGGTCGCCGCGAACGTCACGGCCTCGACGCCCGTCGCGGCGAGCGTGAACCTGAAATTGGGGTCCTCGGAAATGCCGATACCGCCTTCGACGCTGATGATCGGCCGGCCTTTCGCCACGATATCGATGCGGTTGACAAAGCGTGCCGGCGTATAGCCGTGCGAGATGGGATCGATCTGCAGGCCGGTGAAGTTCGGATGCTTGATCTGAAGCTGGATCTCGCGCCAAAGCGGGGCCCGTGTCTTTTCCTCGACGACGCGCAGCTTGGATCGACCCAGATCGCGCAGCGCCTCGTCGGGGTCCTTCAGCGACGACGCCGAGCAGCCCCCGGCCGCCGCAATGAAGCGCGCATCGGAATAGAGGGCCCCATCCGTGGTCTTGAGGATTGCGCGCACGTTGCTGAACGAATCCATGCGCACGCGCATCTCGATCGTGCGATCCCCGACATCGCCTCCGTCGCGATAGACGGGACCGAACGCGAAGACCGCAGATACCGGTGCCGGATTGCGATCGATGACGAGCGTCACCGTGTCGGCCTTGGCGGCCATCTCGGCGGACAGGTAGATCGTCAGCGGCACGATGGCCGCATCGTCGGCGCGCTTGGGGCCAAAGAGGCGAACGGCGCCACCGCCCTCCACGATCGGCTTGTCCGCGAACAGCTCTCGCCGGATGCCGGGCCATGGGTCGTCATCGTCGGCCCGGGCCGGCAGTCCAAGAAAGGCGCTCGTCATGACCAAGGCCGACAGAACGATGGAGAATAGCCGGTGCAGGATGCCGCTCCGCGGTCTATCGGGCATGGTCATTCTCCGGTGGTTGAAACAGCTCAAGACTATCAAACGTCTGCGGCGGAGTCGCGATTTGGCACAGCCGGTCGTCATGCGCATCGGGGCAAATGATCCTGAGGCCGGCGGGATAATCGGCAAGATTGCGGCACTCGACGTCGAACACGGTTGCAGAGGATGCATCCGTGGAGCGCGCGAGACGGAGGGCTCCGCAGCTCGTCTCGAGATACACAAGGCGCAGGATCATGTAGTCCGCGATCTCTGCGAGAGCGGGCCCCGCGCTGAACGCACCGGCCGACAGCGCGACGGCCATCACGGCGCGCCGAGGATTTCGCGCTGCGATTCGATGTAGGTGCGGATGGCCCAAATTGCCTCCTGGCTCAGAAGCCCCTCGAAGGGCGGCATCTTCACGCGGTCGCCGACGACGGCCCCGCCGAGCACGCGCGTCAGGAACCACTCGTCGGCCGACGGCGAGGTATCGAGATCGCGCAGGTCGGGGGCGAGCCCGCCCGACTTCACATCGAGGCCGTGGCACCGCGCGCAGTTCGAGTTGTAGCCGCGCGCGCCGATCTCGACCGCCTTCGCGTTGCCGCGATAAGGATTGGTGTGGCTCCAGTCGGGTCCGAGCGACTCCAGTCCGGTCGTGTCGACAGGCTGGGGCGCGCCATCGCCGTGGGCGCCGGCGGCGGACAGTTGCCCGACGAGGCCGATGACACTCAAGACGCCGCACATGATCCGTTTCATGGTTCGCTTGTCCTCCGCACTGGCTCTATTGCTGGCTGCTCGGCTCCAGCCAGATCCGCCAGCCCTCGCTGCCGTTGATTTGCAGGCGATAACGGCCCGGCGTCTCGATCAGGTACCTGTCCTCGCCGCCGCCTCCGAGGTGAAGGTTCTGCACCACTTCTCCCGCAGCCGACTTGAGATAGAGAACGAAGATCGCCCCATCGCTCTGGAATCGCAGCCAGGTGGGTGCGCTGACCTCGAACACCTCGGTGACCGCGTTGAGGCGGCCTTCGAATCGCGGTGCGAGGAGCTTCAACGCCTCGCGATCGAAGCAGGCCAGCCGCGCATCGTCGGCCGTCATCGCGAGGCAGCCCGTGATGCCGTCCGCCATGCTGCGCGCGGTCGCGGCTCCCGAAACGCCGATCCACAGCGTGACGAGCGCAATCGCAAACACAGGAAGGATCCCGGCGCTGCTCATCGGACTGCGGCTGGCTCCCACTTCGAGGGATCTTCCTCCCACACGTGGGTGCCGTGCTGCCATGCATGCGGGCACCCCGCGCAGCCCTCCATGAACGCGTCCTGGAAGATGGCGAAGCGGACCTTGACGCCTTCGAACGTCGCGTTGCTGAGATTTGCCTCGTAGAGCTTGGTCTCCTGCAAATCCGTATTCACAAACGTCGCATTGCTGAAGTCCACCCGCTTCGCCATCGCCTTCTCGAGCGTCGCGGCGGTCAGGTTCGCCGATCTGAAATCGGCCTTGGTCATGCGCACGAAGGAGAGATCTGCCCCGATCAGCGAGGCATGCGCGAAGCTGGCTGCGCCGAGGAACGCGATCTTGAGATCCGCGCCGTCGAGGTTCGCGCCTTCCAGGTTCGCCCGCTGCAGATTGGCGTGCCGAAGATCGGCGCGCGCCAGCTTGGCCCCCTTCAGGTTGGCGCCTTCCAGATTGGCGTCCTTCAGATCGGCATGTCTGAGGTCGGCGCCCTCGCAGGAGGTCTTCGGCGCGATGGTGCAGCCGTTGACGATCCAGGGGCTGGGCCGCTCCTCCTTGTTGATGATGACGGGATAGCTCTGGCCCATCGCCTCGCCGCCCGCCAAGGCCGTGCACACGAGCACGGCCGCTAACGCCCCGTCGACGCGGCGCTTCCGCATGGTCGCAACCTCCTGAGGGATGGTCGGAAGGGAGACAGCGGCCGGTACGCCGCCGCCTCCCTTCGGTCAGCGTGGTCAGTTGGCGGCCGTCGTCTGCGGCACCTCAAAGACCCAGAACGAGCCGCCCTGGCTCACCGACTTGGTCTGGTCGGCCATGTCGCCGCCCCACAGTGGAACGGCCCCGCCGTAGCCCGAGGCAAGCCCGATGTACTGCCGGCCGTCCATCTCCCAGGTCACGGGCTGCGACACGACCCCCGATCCGGTCTGGAACTTCCACAGCTCCTTGCCCGTCTTGGCGTCGAACGCCTTCACGTAGCCGTCGCTCGTGCCGGTGAAGACGAGCCCGCCCTTCGTCGTCAGCACGCCCGCCCACAAGGGCATGGGCTCCAGGTGCTCCCACACGATCTTGCCGGTAGCGGGATCCATGGCGCGCAGCGCACCGATGTGGGTATCGAACAGACGGTGGATGCGGAACCCCTGCCCGAGATAGGCCGCGCCCTTCTTGTAGGTCACGTTCTCGGTCCAGTAGTCCTCGGTCCAGTCGTTGGTCGGGATATAGAAGAGCTTGGTGTCCTGGCTGTAAGCCATCGGCATCCAGTTCGTGCCGCCGAGGAAGTTCGGCGTCACCTTGATGGACTTGCCCTTCGCCTCGCCCTCCGCGGGCTTGGGCGGGCGCTGCCCTTCGACCTCGTTCGGCCGGCCCGTCGCGAGATCCCAGCCGGTCGCCCAGGAGATGTCCCGCACCATCGGATAGATGCCGAGAGCGCCGCCGGCCTGCTTGGAGATCTTGCCGTCGCGAGCCGTCAGCTTGTCGAGATCGGTGATGAACAGGAAGCCGTTGCGGTCGGCGTGCGCGCCGGCGCGGACCGTCTTGCCGTCCTTCTCCATCTCGAACAGCGTGATGGGGTTGTTGCCCGAGTAGTCCCAGGCATCGTTCGGCGTGTGCTGGAAGAAGCCGACCGGCTCGCCCGTGGACGGCTCGATGTAGACCTGCCCCGACGTGTAGAGGCTGTCGTACGGCTTCCAGTCGCCGTTGGGACCCGAGCGATAGTGGTGGTTCCACGGGGCGGGGTTGCCCGTGCCGATGACGATGGTGTTGGTCTTTTCGTCATAGGTCGCCGACTGCCAGGGCGCGCCGCCGCCGTGGTTCCACGCCTCGACCTTCTGGCCGTCCTTGTTGTTCGGCCACGAGGGCGCCTTGGGATCGCCGGTGGGCGAGGACTCCTTGCCGTTGAGGCGGCCCACGTGCCCCTCGACGAGCGGCCGCATCCAGATTTCCTTGCCGGTGTCGGGATCGCGCGCATACAAGCGGCCGACGACGCCGAACTCGTCGCCCGAGGAGCCGTGGATGAGGAGCACCTTGCCCGTCTTCTGATCCTTGATGATGTTCGGGGCACCGGTCATCGTGTAGCCGGCCGTGTGGTCCTCGAACTTCTCGAACCAGACCTGCTTGCCCGTCTTCCTGTCGAGCGCCACGATGCCGGCATCGAGCGTGCCCATGAAGAACTTGTCGCCGTAGAGCGCGCCGCCGCGATTGACGACGTCACAGCAGGGACGGATGTCGTCCGGCAGCCGGTGCGAATAGCTCCAGAGCCTCTTGCCCGTCTTGGCATCGAGCGCGAAAGCGCGCGAATAGGACGCCGTGACGTAGATGACGCCGTCATGCACGAGCGCCTGTGTCTCCTGCCCCCGCTGCTTCTCGTCGCCGAACGAGAAGGACCAGGACGGCTTCATCCGCTCGACGTTGCTGACGTTGATCTGATCGAGCATGCTGTAGCGATGATTGCGCACGCCCATGCCCCAGTTCACCACATCGCCGGTCGTCTTCTCATCGTTGAGGATATCTTCCCATGTGACGCCTTTGGCGCCGGCGTCGGCCAGCGCGGCGAAATGCGGAGCGCCGGCGGCGAGAGACAAGGTCGCCGTTGCCCCCAGAAGCGATGCTCTGAGCGGCCGAAACGTTCTCGATGTCATTCGTTTGCTCCCTAAGGTACCAGGCGATCTCTTTCGCCGCCTGTGGACGCGAGAGAACAGTCGAAGCAAGGCGCAGGTCCTATTGGACGATAGGCGAATTTTCCAATCATTTACCGGCGACCAGGAGCGAGCTCCCGATCATCATTGCCTATTGTTCCGGTCCGTTTCACGGGATCGCAGGGCTGACTTGGCCTCGATCAAGTGAGCCGCGCTGCTCGTCGGCGTCGAGGCGTACGCGATCAATGCTCAGGAGCGATCGACCGGCGAGGACGGCTCCTCGGCGTCGCTGCCCATCCCGACGCCCATGACCATGCCGCCGCCCATGCCCCCGCCCATCCCCGTGGCAGCTCCGCGTCCGCCACCACCTTGGCGGCCCTCATCCCGGCCACGGCCTCCGGCACCCGACGGCCGGGTCGGGCCCTGCATCGGAATGACGAGATCGGGCGGGATGGGATCGAGGTCGAGCGCCTCGCGAATGAAGTCGCGCAGCGAGGCGACGAGCTCATGCGTCTCGACGCGACGCCCGGCCACGAGCTCGCGCGCCGCACGTTCCGCCAGGCGGACATGCTGTTCGGTGCCGAGCAGGATGATGTCCGACAAGGCCGCCTCGACCGCATCGCGGATGCGCCGCGCGCGCTCCGACTGGCCGGCGCCTCCGGTGCTCGCGTTCAGGGCCGTTTCCACGTCCCCGGCCGTCGTGCCCGGGTCGTCGCGCCGCCTGACATCGCGCAGATGCCGCGGATCGACGGCCAGATCGCCGGTGAACGAGCCGCCGAGCGTCTTGTAGGCCGCAATCAGCGTGCGCAGGCGCTCGTTGATCTGGCGATTGAGGCGCTCCCGGCGCTGCTGGATGGTGACCATCATCAGGAGGCGGATGCCGACGCCGATGAGCGTGACGAGGGACAGCCCGATCACGGTTGCCAGCAGGCCCTGCCAGGAGCTGAAGTCGATACTGCCCAAAGGCGCCTCCGCGGCCGTGGTCAAATCAGAATGCAAACCCGTCTCGCCCAGCTTCGGGGCGGCCGGCGCAGACGACATCCCGCAGAATAGCAAATCTCACGCCGGAGTCGCGATACGCGCAGCTCTTGCCGAGCCGACCGGCTTCACGGCTTAAAGGGCGCATTCAGCGCCTTGATGAGCCGGGCGTCGCGGCCATACACATCGCGGTGAAACGAGGCGCCGCCGACCGGCGAGGGATCGACCGTCCAATAGAGGATCAGCACGGGCAGCGGCGTCGGCAGGCCGATCGCCTGCTGCTTGCCCGTGGCCACGATCTCGTCGATCTTGGCGCGGGTCCAGCCGAGCCGATCCCCGAGAATGATCTCCGCGAGCTTCAACGGATCCTCGGTGCGAATGCAGCCGTGGCTGAAGGTGCGCCCCGCTTTGTCGAAAAGCTGCCGGCTCGGGGTATCGTGCAGATAGACCGAGTACTTGTTGGGAAAAAGAAACTTCACCCGCCCCAGCGCGTTCTTGGTGCCCGGCCGCTGCACGACCCTGTAGGGGAAGCTCGCCGGCGTATAGGCCGCAAGATCGACCCCGCCCACGGGCCTGCCGGACCCGTCGGCCAGGTAGTAGTTGCCCGCTGCGAGATAGCCCGGATTGGCCAAGGCCTTTGGCACGATCTCCTTGCGCACGATGCTCTGCGGCACCGTCCAATCGGGGTTGAGGACGACCGTCTTCATGGGCTCGGTGAAGATCGGCGTCTTGGTATACGACTGGCCGACGATGACGCGCGTCGTCCAGACTTTCTCGCCCTTCAGGAAGGCGTGGAGGTAGAATCCCGCGACATTCACGATCACGGCCTCGGGACCCATCGTCCGCAGCAGCCACCGGCCGCGCTCGAGGTTGGCTCGGATTTGATCGATGCGCTCCGCGGCCGTCACGTTGAGAGCGGCCAGCGTGCCGGGTCCGAGAACGCCATCCGGATCGAGGCCGTTGGAGGCCTGGAAGGTCTCCACCGCATCGGCCAGGCTTGGATCGTAGACCTGGGGCGACTCGATTGCGCCCCCCTGCTGCCACTCTCCGGTGACCTTCAGCCGGTCGCGCAGGACGGCGATGCGCGGATCGCTTTGTCCAGGTTTCAACGGCGGACCATCGGGAATCTTGGGCCAGCCGCCCGAGGCATCGTACTGGGTGTACTGCTGCAGCAACGCCTTGAGCTCGATATAAAGCGGATGCTTCAGGCTCAGCTTGTCGACGAGCCCCGCGATATCGCCCGCCTTGAGCGCCATCGCGACGATCGTGGCCGCATCATCGGCCAGAATCGGGCGCGCGAAGTTCCAGTTCGGGTCGAGCCCGTTCGGCAGCACTTTGCCGAAGTAGAGCTGATAGAGCAGCCGCGCCAGTGCATCGCTCAGAACGATCTCGCGCTCGGCATCGCTCGGCGCCGTTGCGGTCTTGGCCGCCGCCTTGACGTAGTCCGCGTGGAAGTCTGAGGGGAGCAGACCGTCTTCCCAGCTTCGGGCGATCGCCTCGGACAGTGCCGCGACATTCGCCGCTGTCCAGACCGGCTGATAGCCGAGCGCGGCATAGAGCTTGGGAAGGAACTCGTGGCCTGCGATGTTGAGGCCGGCGACCGTCCGCCCGGCCGGCCCGGCGAGCGCATCGATACGCGCTTTGAGGACGGCATCGGGCTCCGGTGTCTCGGCCGAGGCCGCCGGAGGCAGCGCGGCCGCACACAGCATGAGTGCGAGCGCCGCCGCGAGGGCGCGCGGCGCCCGCTGATCGATAAACCGGAAGACCATCGAGCCCCAACCCCATCCCATTTACCGTTTCGGCGGCCTCCATACTGCCACGACTGTGCGCTCCGGTCACAGGCGTTGCAGCCGATTTCGATCAGTCCGCCACCACCGGCGGTTGCGCCCCGTCCCGATCGCAAATGGCCTCAACCGATGTGCTGTGGGCCGATGCACCGGGAGCATGGCGAGGGCGATGCGGTACGGCTAAAGAAGGCCTCGGGCGGCGACGGGGGAGAGGGGCACATGGCAGACGTGGCGCAGGCGGCGGCCGCTTTTTCTGTCGGGTGCGTGCCTGACGGACATCGATCGGCGGCAAGGGTGGGAGCGAGAAAGGGCCGGGGATGGTATGCGACGTTTGCGGTTCTCGTGGTGGTGTCCTTCGCAGCCATTTACGCGCTGACCGGAATGGATGCCCTGGGAGCGGCGGCACGCTTCGTTTGGAACGGCCTTGTGCTGCTCGCCAATGGACTCATTCGCGCCATGGGCGGCCTCGTGCAGCTCCTGGCGCGGGGCGTCGGCTTGCGCCGCCTGTCACGGATCGCCGGGGCGGCGACGGGGGTGGGACTTGGCTATGCGGCGAGTGTCGTCGTCAGCGACGTCACCGTCAGCCGGGCGCGCGGCTGGCGCGGCAAGGCGCACGCCGGCGTTCAGGTTGCACGCCAGAAATGGCACGACCTTCCGCTTCTCGCCAAGCTCCTCGCCGTCGTGGCCCTCATCGCCAGCCAGGTCTACCTGCATGTTGCATTGATCCTGTTTCCGATCGCGTTCCTGGTGCCGGTGGTGCGGCGACTGTGGGTCGGCGCTGCGGACGTCCTCTTCGGAAAGTGGTACTGGAGGACGTTCGGGAGCCTGCATCGGGCCGCAGCGGCGATGATGCGGAGCGTGCCGGGCGTTCGCTCCATCATGCAGGGGTGCGGGGTTGCACGCCTGCGCTATCTCTGCGCGTGGCGCTTGTGGCGGTATGATCCCCGCTACCGCGACCCCGCGAACGGCGGCCGCCACATCAGCTTCATCGAGCCCGTGCGCCTGTGGTGGCGGGGCGAGCTCGACGGCTATGTCGGCCGGCCGCTGCTTGCCGGCTGCCGAGCGCCTCTCGGACAGACTTGAGAGCGCGCCACGCGAAAGACGCGCTCAAGCCCGCAACCTCGTCGTCCTACGTAGTGGACGGCGCGGCCATGCCGGTCTTTCTGCAACCGACGAGACGATCGGCCCCGAGCGCAGGCCGCCGGCATGCGGCCATATCCGAACACGCCCGAATTTCTTCGGAAAAGCGCAGCAGCCCGGTTTTGCGCACGCCGGAAATCGATATTCTGGCCGCTCGAGCCACGCCAACACGCCCGCTTCCTTCCGCGACCGGAGAAGGTTTGACCTGTAGATGCCATCGACCGAGACGCTCCTTCTCGCCATCCTCGTCATTCCGTTCGCCGCCAGCCTCGTTGCCGCGTTCTTTCCAACCAACGCGCGGAACGCGGAAGCTTGGCTGGCGGGCGGCACCGCCCTGTCGCTCGCCGTCCTCCTCTCGTTCCTATACCCGGCGGTCGCGGACGGCCACATCGTGCGCTCGGAGATCGACTGGGTGCCCGCGGCCGGACTGGCGTTCGTCATCCGGGTCGACGGGTTCGCATGGGTCTTCAGCCTTCTCATCACCGGCGTCGGATTCCTGGTCTTCCTCTACGCGCGGTACTACATGTCGCCGGACGATCCGGTCCCGCGATTTTTCTCGTTCCTGCTCGCCTTCATGGGATCGATGCTCGGAATCGTTCTTTCCGGCAATCTCATCCAGTTGGTCTTCTTCTGGGAGCTGACCAGCTTCTTCTCGTTCCTCCTCATCGGCTATTGGCACCATGAGGCCGGAGCCCGGTCCGGAGCCCGCGTCGCGCTGATCGTCACGGGCGCCGGCGGCTTGTGTCTTTTTGCCGGGGTCGTCGTCCTCGGACACATCGTCGGCAGCTACGATCTCGACCGTGTGCTCGCAGCCGGCGATGTGGTCCGCTCCCACGCGCTCTACCTTCCGGCTTTGGTCCTCATCGTGCTCGGCGCTCTGACCAAGAGCGCCCAGATGCCGTTTCATTTCTGGCTTCCGCGAGCCATGGCGGCGCCAACGCCCGTTTCGGCCTATCTGCATTCGGCGACCATGGTGAAAGCCGGGGTTTTCCTCTTGGCGCGCCTCTGGCCGGTGCTGGCAGGAACAGACTATTGGCTGTGGATCGTCGGCTCGGCGGGACTCGTCACCTTTGTCACGGCCGCGTTCCTGGCGATGTTCCAGAACGACCTCAAGGGCGTGCTCGCCTACTCCACGATCAGCCACCTGGGACTCATCACGCTGCTTCTCGGCCTCGATTCGCCGCTCGCCACCGTGGCCGCCATCTTTCACATGCTGAACCATGCGACGTTCAAGGCCTCGCTGTTCATGGCCGTCGGCATCATCGACCACGAGACGGGTACGCGCGACATCCGCCGCTTGAGCGGCCTCTATCAGTTCATGCCGGTGACGGCGACGCTGGCGATGGTTGCCGCCGCAGCGATGGCCGGTGTGCCGCTCCTCAACGGCTTCCTCTCCAAGGAGATGTTCTTCGCGGAGACGATCGAAACGCATGACGGGTCGCTCGTAGACGATGCGCTGCCCTACATCGCCACGCTGGCCGCCATGTTCAGCGTCGCCTACTCCTTGCGCTTCATCCGCGACGTGTTCTTCGGGCCGCCCGCAACCGGCCTGCCCCGGACTCCGCAGGAGCCGCCCCACTGGATGCGGTTCCCGATCGAGCTTCTCGTCGTCGTCTGTCTGGTCGTCGGCATCGTGCCCAACTACACGATCGGCCCGTTCCTCAACGTGGCCGTGGCGGCCGTGCTCGGACCCGAGGCGCCCAAGTTCGATCTCGCCGTCTGGCACGGGTTTACGCTTCCCGTCCTCATGAGCGTGATCGCGCTTGCCGGCGGCACTCTCATCTATGCACTGCTGCGCCGGTATGGCCTCGACCGCCTCGGGCTCGCGGGCCGGATGAAGGGCGATCAGGTTCCCGAAGACCGGATCGGCGCCTCCGCGCGATACCTCGTGGGCGTGCTGGGAACGCGCCGGCTGCAGCCCCAACTGCGCGTCCTCGTCTGCGTCGCTTTCCTCGCCGGCTCCTGGCCGCTCGTCGGCCGAAGCCTGCTGCCGGAGACGCTGCATCTCACGCCCATCGACATCGCCTTCGCGCTCGTCTGGATCATCGGTATCGTTTGCGCGCTGGCGACGGCCCAACAGGCCAAATATCACCGCCTGGCGGCCCTCATTCTGATGAGCGGCGCGGGCCTGGCGACATGCATCACGTTCATCTATCTGTCGGCGCCCGATCTCGCCTTGACGCAGCTCCTGGTCGAGGTTGTGACGATGGTGCTCATCCTTCTCGGCCTGCGCTGGCTGCCGAAGCGCTACGGCGAGGGGCTGCCGCCGACGGCACGGTCGACGCTCGTGCGCCGTTATGTCGATCTGACGATCGCTCTGGTGGTGGGCGCGGGGCTCGCGCTCGTCGCCTTTGCGGTGATGACGCGCCCACCGCCGGCCGACGGCATCGCCGGATATTTCCTGGAACGGGCGGACAGCGAGGGCGGGGGACGCAACGTCGTGAACGTCATCCTCGTCGACTTCCGCGGCTTCGACACGCTCGGCGAGATCACGGTCCTGTGCATCGCGGCGCTCGCCGTCTATGCGCTGCTGCGTCGCTTCCGGCCAGCCCCCGAGAGCGTCGCGGTCCCGGAACAGAAGCGAATCCAGGACGAGTTCGACATCGATCATCCGGAACGGCATCCCGGCGAGACCATTGCCGACTATCTGCTCATTCCCTCGGTCATCATGCGCCTCATGTTCCCCGTCATCGGCACGCTCGCCGCCTATCTGTTCCTGCGCGGACACGACTTTCCGGGCGGCGGGTTCGTCGCCGGCCTGACGCTCGCCGTCGCCATTATCCTGCAGTATATGGCCGCCGGCGCCGTCTGGGTCGAGGACCGCATCCGCGTGTTCCCGCTGCGCTGGATGGCGGTCGGCTTCCTGTTTGCCCTGTCCTGTGGCGCGACGGCCTGGGCGGCCGGGTATCCGTTCCTCACCTCGCAGACGGTCGACCTGCATCTGCCGGTCATCGGCGACCTGCACCTCTCGAGCGTGCTTCTGTTCGACCTGGGCGTGCTGTCGATCGTGCTCGGCGCCACGGTGCTGATCCTGATCGCGCTCGCGCACCAGTCGATCCGCACGCATCTCAAGCCGAAGCCCGCCGCCGGCGCAGCGCAGAAGGCCGGCTGATGGAGATCATTCTCGCCCTCAGCATCGGCGCGCTCGCCAGCTCCGGCGTCTGGCTGCTGCTTCGCTCGCGCACCTACCAGGTGCTGATCGGGCTGTCGCTTCTGTCCTATGCGGTCAACCTCTTCATCTTCTCCATGGGCCGCCTGCACACGCGCGCGCCGCCGCTCCTGAAGCCCGGCGTGCCGGCAAGCCTGGCCAACTACACCGATCCGGTGCCGCAGGCCCTGGTGCTCACCGCCATCGTCATCACGTTCGCGATGACCGCGCTCCTGCTGGTCGTCCTGCTGGCGCTGCGCGGTCTTGCCCGCAACGACCATGTCGACGGACAAGGGGGCGCCCCGTGACCCTCTCGTTCGAGCATCTCATCATTGCGCCGATCCTGCTGCCGCTCGCCACGGCAGCCCTCATGCTTGCTATCGATGAGCGTCGCAGGATGCTCAAAGGCGGGATCGGGATCGTGTCCGCATGTGCGTCCTTGACGGTTGCGCTGGCCCTCCTCGCACAGGCCGACGCCCAGCCAGGCGGGCCGGGCGGCGCGAGCACCTATCTCATCGGCAACTGGCCGGCGCCGTTCGGCATCGTGCTGGCCGTCGATCGGCTGTCGGCGCTGATGCTGGCGCTGACGGGCATCGTGGTGCTGGCCGGCCTCGTCTTCTCGGTCTCCCGCTGGCACAGCGCGGGATCGCATTTCCATTCCCTGGCGCAGTTTCTCCTGGCGGGCCTCAACGGAGTGTTCCTCACCGGCGACCTTTTCAACCTGTTCGTGTTCTTCGAGGTGCTGCTGGCGGCCTCCTACGGCCTCGTTTTGCATGGATCGGGCACGCTCCGCGTCAAGGCCGGTCTGCACTACATCGCGGTCAATCTCACAGCGTCCTCGCTTTTCCTGATCGGCGTGAGCCTGATCTACGGCGCCACGGGGACGCTGAACATGGCGGATCTCGCGACGCGCATCCCATCCCTCGCCGACAGCGAACGGATGCTGCTGGAAGCCGGGGCCGCCGTTCTCGGGATTGCCTTCCTCGTCAAGGCAGGGATGTGGCCGTTGTGCTTCTGGCTGCCCGGCACCTACGCGGTCGTGGCACCGCCGGTGGCGGCCATGTTCTCGATCATGACCAAGGTCGGGATCTACGTCATCCTCCGCCTGTGGCTCCTGCTGTTTGGGGCGGAGGCCGGATCGTCGGCGTATTTCGGCCAGGAATGGCTCATGATCGGCGGTATCGCCACGGTCGGATTCGGGATTATCGGCCTCCTCGCGTCCCAGGATCTCGCACGACTCGCCGCCTTCAACGTCCTCGTCTCATCGGGCATCCTGCTCGCCGTCATCGCCGCGGGCAGCGCCGCGGTGACCGGCGGTGCGCTGTTCTACCTCGTAAGCTCGACGCTGGCGATCAGCGCCTTCTTCCTGCTGATCGAGCTGATCGAGCGGGGACGGATCGCCGGTGCGGACCTGCTTGCGGTCACCGCGGAAGCCTACGGCGAGGACGATCAGGAGGTGGAGCCGGTCGGCATCGCCATTCCCGCGACGATGGCCATCCTTGGCGTCGGCTTCGCCGCCTGCGTGCTGCTGCTGGCGGGTCTTCCGCCGCTGACGGGCTTCGTGGCCAAGTTCCTCATGTTGCATGCCATGCTTGGGGCCGGCGGCGAGGGCGCCGGCGCCACGGCGTGGACCTTGCTGATTCTGCTGCTCCTGTCGGGGCTTGCGGTGACGATCGCCCTCATGCGCGCCGGCATACGCGTCTTCTGGGTCCCGGTCGAAAGCACGGTGCCGACGGTGCGCTTCCTGGAGATGGTGCCCATCGTCGCCTTGCTGGTCCTCTGCGTCGGGTTGACCGTCAAGGCCGAGCCCGTCGCCCGGTTCATGCAGGCCACCGCGGAGAGCCTGCATGCGCCGCAAGCCTATGTGACGGACGTCCGATCCGCCCCACGCGCCGGGCAGCACCAGGAGGGCGGCCCATGACGCGCGCATTCCCCTATCCGATCCTCTCGCTCTTCCTGCTCGGCATGTGGCTTCTACTCAATCAGTCGCTCTCGCCGGGCCACATCCTTCTCGGCAGTATCCTCGGCATTGCCGGCGGACGCGCGATCGCCAAGCTGCAGATCCCCGCCGGCCGCGTGCGTCGGCCGTTCGCGGTGGTGCGGCTGGCAGCCCTCGTTCTCATCGACATCATCCGCTCCAACGTCGCGGTGACGCGCATCATCCTCTCTCCGGCGCGGGCCGACCGGTCCGGCTTCATGACCATACCCCTCGACCTTAGAAACGAATACGGCCTGGCGATCCTGGCCTGCATCATCACGTCGACGCCGGGAACGGTTTGGGTCAACTTCGACAGCGCCAAGGGAAACCTCCTGATCCATGTTCTTGACCTCGTCGACGAGGCGACGTGGAACGCCATCGTCAAGAACCGCTACGAGCGCTTGCTGATGGAGATCTTCGAATGACCGGCGCGACGATCCTGGCATGGTCGCTCGCCGTCGCGGAGCTGGGCCTCGTCCTGGCGATGGCGTGTGCGACGGTCCGCATGCTGCGCGGACCGCGGGCGCAGGATCGGGTGGCGGCGCTCGATGCCTTCTACGTTTCGGGGATGAACCTCGTGCTGACGTTCGGGATCGAGACCGGCAACACGGTGTACTTCGAGGCCGCGCTCGTGATCGCGCTGCTCGGTTTCGTCGGAACGGCGGCGTTGGCGAAATTTCTCATGCGCGGGGAAACAATCGAATGACGGTGCCGAGCGAACTGCCCGACTGGGCGGCGATCCTGACATCCGTGCTCGTGCTCACGGGCGCTGGCCTGACCTTGATCGGGACCGTCGGACTCCTTCGGCTGAAGACGTTCTATGCGCGCGTGCACGCCCCCACGCTCGGGACGACGCTCGGCGTCGGGTGCATCCTTCTTGCGTCCATGATCTACTTCTCGATCGTCCAGTCCCGCCCCGTCGTCCACGAGGTCCTCATCGCAGTCTTCGTCACCATCACGACGCCGGTCACGCTGATGCTCCTGGTCAGCGCCGCGCTGCGTCGCGACTTGAACGAAGGCGACGGCCGCGTTCCAAGACAGCCCTCGCTGGCGCCAGACCGCAGTGAATGACAGGCGGCGCGGCCCCCTTCCCCTCAAAGGGACCGGTCCCGCTCGATCTGCTCATAGTGCCGCTGGACATCGACGGTGTAGTCGCGAACGATGGGTGCCGCATCGCGCTTTCGCGCAAGCTGCATATGGAAGACCTCCTGCGAGCCTGTCCGGAACATCATCTCGGCACTGATGAGATAGAACTCCCACATCCGGCAGAAGCGCTCGTCATACATCCGCGCGATGGCACCCCGGTTGATCTCGAACCGGTCCTGCCAGTGCCGCAGCGTCGTTGCGTAGTGAACGCGGAGAAACTCCAGGTCCGTGACCCACAGACTGTTGTTCTCGACCGCGGGAAAGACCTCCGAAAGTGCGGGTGAATAGGCTCCGGGAAAGATGTACTTCCTGAGCCACGGGCTCGCCGTTCCGGGCGGGCTCATGTGGCCGATGGAATGCAGCAGCATGAGTCCGTCGTCGGTCATCAGATCGGATACCTTGGCGAAGAACTCGCCATAGTGCCCGACGCCGACGTGCTCGAACATGCCGACCGAGACGATACGGTCGAATTTCTCGTTGAGTGCCCGATAGTCCTTGAGCTCGATGGTCACACGGTTCTCAAGACCTGCCGCTTTCGTCGCCTCCACAGCCAGGGCGTGCTGCTCCCTGGACAGCGTCACGCCGGTGACCTCGACATCGGCGATCTGCGACAGGTAGCGCGCGAGCCCGCCCCAGCCGCAGCCGATATCCAGCACCCTAAGCCCGGGCTTGAGATTGAGCTTCGCAGCAATGAGGCGACATTTGTTCCGTTGAGCCTCCTCCAGCGTCTCCCGCTCATCGCGGAAATAGGCGCACGAGTAGAACATGTCCCTGTCGAGGAACAGCTTGTAGAAGGCGTTGCCGAGATCGTAGTGGTGCGCGACGTTCTGCTGGGCTTTGCCGACCGGATTCGACTGTTGGAACCGCTTCAGCCCGCGCGAGGCACGGCGCAGGATCCGCTGCACCGGCTGGTTGCCGAGCGACAGCCGATTGACCGAGAACAGGGTCAGGAACGCCCGCAGGCTGGACCCTGGGAAGCTCATGCGCCCGTCCATGTAGGCCTCGCCGGCATGAAGCTCCGGATTGAAGAACAGCTTGCGATAGAGCGTGGGGTCCGTCAGCCGCATCGTGACCTCGGGACCCGGCGCGCCGGCGAACACGTGCGTGCTGCCGTCTGCATCAATGACGGTGAGGCGGCCGACCTTCACGAAAGACTTCAACATTGTCGAAAGAGGAAACATCTGGAGCTCCGATCCCCGGTTGCCCGGCAAGTCCAAAGACCCTTAGCAGAGCCGCGGTTGGAGCGTTATCGCGAAGAGGTCGAGCGCCGGCAGGAATGCCTGTGCTGGACTGATCGCCGGCTGCACCCCGCGGCCGAACGAGCGGCAGCCGTCATTGGCGCCAACTTTCTCGTTTCGTTTCAGCGGGATCATGACGCCTACGGCGCGGCGTTAACGATGCGGGCCGCTTCGCGAAGTATATATGTTTGAAGCATTCGAAGACTGTTTGCTGCTCTGTTCATGCTGGCAGGTCAGCAGGCTCTGTAATAGAATTCCCCGGCAAAATTAATTTCAGGAATAGTGCTATGAGCGTCAATCTCGTGTCCGTTGCATTGCAATATCTCACCCCGGACGTAATTGCCCGCATTGCGTCGGCCCTCGGCCTCGACAGGTCGATCACCGGCAAGGCGGTGACGGCATTGGTGCCGGGGCTCCTCAGAAGCTTCACGAACGTCGCAGCCTCTCCGGAGGGTGCGCGCAAGCTCTCCGGCGTGATCGGCCAACAGACGCCGGGGATTTTCGACAGCCTTCCGTCTGCCATCGGCGGCGCCGGCCAGCAGTCGATCGTCGATAGCGGCCTTGGCGCTCTGAGCTCGCTCTTGGGTAGCGCGGGAGTTCCGGCTCTCGCAGGGGCGCTCGGCAAGTACGCCGGCATCGGGCAGGGACCGAGCACCTCGCTCATCGGACTGCTCGCACCCGCCGTCCTCGGCGTCGTCGGCAAGGAGCAGAAAGCCCACGGTCTCGATGCGGCCGGTCTGGCAAACCTCCTGGCCGGCCAGAAGGCAAACATCAACGCTGCGCTGCCCTCCGGCTTCGCCGACGCCTTGAACGCGTCGGGTCTGCCGGCGTTGAGTTCCTCCTCGACGTCCGTTCCGACCGCCAAGGGTGCGCCGTCGTGGCTTCCCGGGGCGCTCGCCCTCCTGGCGCTCGCCGCCCTCGCATGGTGGCTGTTCGGGAACCGTCCGGCCGACATCGGCGATCAGACGCGGACGACGGCCGAGCAGCCGGCGGAGACGCTCGTCGTCGACGGTGTCGACCTCAGGTCGACGACGCAGACGACGCTGGAGTCTCTGAAATCGGCGCTGCAAGGCATCAGCGACGAGGCTTCGGCCAACGCCGCTGTGCCAAGGCTTCAAACCGCGGCGACCGATCTCGACAGGGTTCGCGGACTGTCACCCAAGCTTCCGACCACCGGCAAGAGTGCCCTGGCCGCGCTCGTGACCGCGGCGCGACCGTCGATCGAAGATTTGTTTGCGAAAGTCCTCGCGCTCCCCGGCGTGGAGGCGGTCGCCAGACCGATCATAGATCAGTTGCGTGTCAAGCTAGACGAGCTCGCGAAAGCCTAGCGCCGATCGGGTTCGATGGCCCAAAGGAGTGCAGGGCCCTGGCTGTCAAGTCGGCGTCACCGCCGATGAGCGGATCGCTGCGCTCGCGGCGCGCACGATGTCCTGGATGCTCGTTTGTGGTCTGACGGCCTTGTTGCTAGACTGGCACTCACCTCCGCGGCCCGTGCCGACCGCAGCAGCGGTGACATCGGCCAGTCGCCGGCGAGGCGCGAGGCCGGTCCGAAGCTTCATGGTGCGGAATCGTGCGAGTTCGAAGCGATGTCCATTCAGCAGGCGCTCATCTACATCGGCATCGCACTGGTTGCGCTTGGCCTGCTCTGGCCGATGATCGGCAAGATCGGGCTGGGCTCTCTTCCTGGCGATATCTTCATCGAGCGAGAGAACTTCCGCCTCTACATCCCGCTGACGTCGTCGCTCATCGTCAGCCTGGTCGTCAGCCTCGTCTACTGGCTTTTTCACAGATAGACTCGCCCGCCCCTTCTCCCATCAAGCCCCGCAACGATCGCTTGGAGACTACCGATGGCGCAGCTTCCCGCCCTTAAATACCTCGACCGCGCCCTGACGACGGTCCGCGACATGGGATTGAACCCGGAGAGTAGCGCCGAGGATCCGATTGCGGCGCTGCTCGATCAGATCGCCGACCTCGACGAAGAGAAGGTTGCGATCATCGCCCGGACCCTGGCTCAGGCCTCAACGTTCAACGAGATCGTGCGCAACGAGATCTCGGCCATGAAGATCGGCGAGCGCTACAACGACATCGTCGAGGGCTTCAATTCGATCCGCGACGATGCGAAGTCTATGGTCGATCAACTGGCGGACGGCCGGCTCTCCACGTGGGAGCGGGTCAACAATGTCTGGATGAAGGTCTCGCGCGGAGACGTGGCGACGCGGTTCGAGAAGATCGAGAAGACCTTCCTCGCCGTCGCCAAGGACAGCAAGGACCAGATCAAGCGCGAGCAAAAGATCTTGGCCGCCTACCAGGACTATCGCGGCGCCTACAAGCAGGCTCAGATCCTGGCTCTCGACGTTTTGAAGAAGGCCGAAGCCAAGCTAGCCGAGGCCAACAAGCAGCTCACCGCGGCCGCCAAGTCCGTGGGAAGCTTCAAGGGGACCGATGCGGCGGAGCGGGCCAAGCTCGAGCTCGTGCGGGACGAGAAGCTGCGCGCCATGCAGGACGAAGACAAGCGCTACCAGATCGCCAAGGACCTCGCCGACAATCTGACGGTCGGCTACAACACCTCGGAAGTGATCATGACGCGGCTCGTGCAGACAACGAACGCCAAGGAGCGGATCTACCAGCAGGCGATCACGTTCTTCTCGACCAACGAGGCGGTCTTTACCGCTTTGAAGGCATCCTTCACCGGGCTTTTCGGCCTGCACGAATCGACTGAGACGCTGGAATCCATGAAGAAGGGCGTCTCGGACAGCCTTGAGACGATCTCGGAGATCGGCGACAAGGTCCAGGAGGCGGCCATCAAGGCGGGATATGGTCCCACCGTCCGCGCCGATGCGGTCAAGAAGCTCGTCGACTCGGTCGTCAACTTCCAGGAACGCGCGCGCCAGATCATCAAGGAGATGCGGATCATGGCGAGCCGCAACTCGGAAGAGATCAACGAGGCGGTCGAGGACGGCAAGCGGCGGATGGCCAAGCTGGCGGCCGATGCCGCTCTTCTCGCCGAGTAGACGGCAGGCAGGCGGATTGGGCTATCGACCTCATGGACGCGTCACAAGGCAAGGCTGCTCGGCCGCTCGACGACGTCATGATCGCCATGGATGTCGTCGATACCCTGCGCCACGATCGGCGGATCGTCGAGCGGGAGCTCAATGATGAGACCCGACGCGCGGAGCTCATCGAGCGGCTGCGCGATCTCTACAAGGGGCAGGGCATTGAGGTCCCTGATGCCATCCTCGAGGAGGGCGTGAAGGCTCTGGAGGAGAAGCGCTTCGTCTATGAGCCGCCGAGCCGTTCCCTGGCTGTCCGGCTCGCGAGGCTGTACGTCACGCGGGAGCAATGGGGTCGCATCGTCTTGGGGGCCTTGGGCAGTCTTCTTGCGCTTTGGCTCGCTTGGTACGTCCTCTACGACCGTCCGCGGGCCATCGAGCAGGCCGCGATCGAGCGCGAGATCGGCCGGGACTTGCCGGCCCGGGTCGATGCGCTGGTCGCCGAAATCGAGAAGGAGGCGAAAGAGCCGGCTGCCATCGACGAAGCGCGCGACATTGCGCGGCGTGCTCACGCCGCAGCGACCGCGCGCCGGCTCGACGAGGCACGCGCCGGGGCCTCGCGACTTGAAGCTTTGCGCGGCGAGCTGATGCAGGAGTTCGACGTGCGCATCGTCAACCGTCCCGGCGAGGTCACCGGCTTGTGGCGCGTGCCAAAAGTCAACGCGGAGCAGCGGAACTATTACCTGATCGTGGAGGCCGTTGACCGATCCGGCAAGGCGGTCGCCCGAACCATTCACAACGAGGAGACGGACGAGCGCGAAACGGTGACGAAATGGGCCGTCCGCGTCCCCAAGAACGTGTTCGACGCGATCCAGGCAGACAAGCTCGATGACGGAATCATCCAGAAGGCCGTGATCGGCGCCAAGGTCGCCGGAAAGCGCGAGCCATCCTGGATGGTGGACGTGGCCGGCGGCGCCTTGACGAAGTGGTGAAAGCATGCGGAGCGGGCGCGAGACGCTGGCCTCGATCGAGGAAGCTCTGAAGGACATCAAGGCGCAGGAACTGCGCGTCCAGACGGAGCTTGAGGAAGCCAATCGCTCGCAGGGCGAGATGGCCGCGCGGCGGATCGAGGCGCTGCGCAGTCTCGCAACCCTGCGCGCCCGCGATGCAATGGCAGATGGCGTGATCGACGACGCCGACAACCTCTCGGGCGAAGTGCGCGGCATGCTGCAGGCGCGCCTGAGGACGGTCGCGCACCTCAATCGGCGCCGGGACGAGGCCGATGGCGAACGCGAGACACTCGTCCGGCTCCTCGACGAGCTCAACCTGCAGATCGCGCGTCTCGAGCAGGAGCTCGATCGCTTCGCCGCAGAGGCCCGCGCCGCGCTGAAGAGCGATGCAGCCTACACGCTGCTCGGCAAGGAGCACGAGTCTCTGGCGGGCATGCTCCAGAAGGCGACGGCAAAGGCGGAGCAGGTTGCGCGGGACGAGGACGAAAAGGGCCGGCCGTATCGCGGCGATCCGCTGTTCATGTATCTCTGGAACCGGAAGTTCGGAAGCTCCGACTATCAGGCCTCCGGTCTCGTCAGATTTCTCGACGAATGGGTGGCAGGGCTCATCCGGTATCCGGATGCGCGGGCCAACTATGCCATGCTGACGGAGATTCCGGTCCGCCTCAAGGCGCATGCGGAGGAGCTTGCCAGGCAGGCCTTGGCAGCGAAGGGAAAGCTCGACGAGCTCGAGCGGGCCAAGACCCAGGCGCTCGCCGGCACGACCCTCACCACAGAGCTGAAGGCGGCGCGGGAGGAGCAGGCGCGGCGGAACAAGGATCTCGCGGCGCTCACTGCCGAGCTGACGGAGACCGGCAATCAGTTGCGCCTCTACGCCAAGGGGGAGGATCAGTCGCTGCGCGACGCGGTCCACAAATACGCAGCCTTTCTCGAAACCGAGACCCTGCAGCGGCTCATGTCGGATGCCTTTGCCACGAGAACCCAGGAGGATGACGCTCTCGTCGCGAACATTCGCGACCTAGGGCGCGATCTCGAAGCGCTGCAAGACAAGAACGAGCAGCGGCTGAAGAGGCTCGATCAACTGTTCGAAAAGAGACAAGAGCTGATGCGGCTTTCGGCAAACTTCCGCCGCGAGCACTACGAGGATTCGGGATCGGAGTTCGACGACGACCCCGATCTTGAAGACCTGCTCAAGCTTCTCCTGCGCGGAGCCATTTCGGCGGCAGAGTACTGGGCGCGCGCCCAGAGCCAGCAGCGCTGGCAGCATCGCCCCGGCGATCCGTGGCGACGACGGTCGGGCCTTCCCCCGTTCGAGCATTGGCCGAAAGGATGGACGGGCGGAACGTGGGGCGGCAACTGGCCCGGGTCCTCCCAAGAACGACCGCGCGCGAAGGATTTCGAGACCGGCGGCAACTTCTAGTCGGCTCACGTGAAGAGCAAGCCGCCCCTCAATGGCCGTGCTTCCCGCGTTTGCGTCTCTATCCTGGCGAGCAAACGCAACGGCACGCTGGGAATCGGCGCGATGGCGCGCCTGCCGAGCTGATTTCCTACCAGAGCAGAGACGCGGCAAGAATCAAGGCCAGCGTCACGCAGTAGATGATGGCGACCAGAAGCAGCCAGGCACGGTCGGTCCGCGCGATGGCAAGCTCTTGGCCCTCCCCGTCCCGCCGCCAGGACACGCGCACGATCCTCAGCAGCACGAGGATGATGAACCCGTAGGACGCGAGGTAGACCTTGTCGGTCAGGGTCAGGTAGTCCACCTCGGACTGCGACGTGCTGCGCGCGAGCTGAAGGGCCACGAGCGTCAGCAGCAGGGTCAGAAGTGCGGTCATGCTGAGGCCGATGCGCGCATCGATATAGGCCGGGCGTATGAACAGCACCAGGCCCGCGCAGGCCATCACGAGCAGGATCGGCAGGAAGGTCTTGATCGCCAGCGCCGTCAGCGGGCGGCTGACCGGAACGACGAGCGTTGCCCGCGAGTAGACCTCCTTCTCGCCGACGGTCGGGTTGCCGAAGTTCGTCGGATACATGTTGTCCCGGATCTGCATGCGCGGCGCGCCGATGCGAAACCCCGGCACGGCGATGGTCGAGGCCAGCGTGAGCGGCACGGCATCGGGTTCGTAGACGAGGGAGCCGATCCCGCTCGCCGAATCCTCGAACTCGACCGTAAGCTCCTGCTTGTCGAACGGAAAGCTCTCCAGGCCCAGCCGGGTCGAGAACCGGCCTTGGCTGCGGACGATCGAGTAGAGGCTGCCGTCCGGAAGTACCAGCGGGTGGTCGTAGATCTGGTTGCGCACGTGCTCGAAGGGCGCGAAGCGGTTCATGAATTCGAGTGTCTTGGACGGATCCAGGTTTTTGTTTCGCCACCGGAACCAGACATAGAGATCGACGGAATAGCTCTGCGTCCGGAAATCAAGCTCCTGAATCCGATTGATAAAGGCGCCGACAATGACCTTTTCAGGTGTGCCGGGGGAGCCGGCATCCGTTGTTTGCGTATCGGGTGCGACGGGTTGCGCGGAAGCCGGACAGCGAGCAAGGAAACCGAGCGCCAGCACGACAGCCAGCAATCCCCGTCCGATCTGCATTGGCCCCCGCTCCCCCTCTCGATGCTGCCGGCCTACCGTAGAGGCCCTGCACTGCCGCGAGCAAGAGCCGGGATGAGCGCGGGGTTGGGTGGTGCTGCGCCCGTGCCGAAGCGGACGCAGTCCCCGGCTTGTTCAGTCGCACGCCAACCGCGCGGACCCGACCCCGCTCACACGCATCGATGGTCGTCAACCGGAGAGGCGCCGGTCGGGCTTGCTACGGCGCCGGCTTGATCGCGGGGGGGATTCCAGCGACCGTCCAGCGCCTCTTGCCGCGGAGCGTAGATCCGCATCGTAAGCCCGAGCGGACCCGAGGTCGGCGAGGGGAGCCAGTTCGACTCTTTCTCGGGACCCGGGCTGGTGCTCTGAATGTAGATGTCGAGCGATCCGTCGGGGCCGTGCTTCAGCTTGTCCCTGTCGCCGATGGCGAAGCGGTTCAGCGGATTGGCGACCTGGTAGCCTTCGGCATCGTACATGGTCAGGGACCAGAAGGCGTCCGCGGGCGGAATCTGGTCCTTGTCCAAGTGCAGCACATAGGCCCGACCGCCCATCACCGGCTTGCCGTCGGCGTCCGAGACATTGAGCGGGTAGATTGCATCCTCCACCTGGTTCGCACCCAGGCCGACCATCGCCACGATCGCGCGCTTCAGGTAGTCGTTTCCGTAGACGCCCATGGTGTCGGTGTTCATCTGCCAGCCATTCACGACCGGCGCCAACGTCGGCAGTTTCTGCTCCATCAGCTTCAGTCCTTCCGCCGCGCCCTGGGCCAGCGCGGCACGCACCTTCGGATCGAGCTTGCTCGCATCGCAGCTCTTGCCGGGCACAAGGCCAATGCGCGCGAACCGTTCCAGGCTCGACCAATCCGTCACGTGAGGCGGATGCAGCTTCATGAGCTCCGCGCCGTAAGCAAAGTACGCCTCCGCCGGCATCGTGTTGACCTGCTTCAACGGCGCGGTCTTCATATCGACGCTCGGGTCGATGGTGACGTGGACCGGCTCGGGTTCCTTGCCCCAGCGCGACAGCGGCGTGATCTTGTAGCCGTCCTGCACCTTGTGGACGGCCTCGTAGTCGCTCGGACCATTGGTCTGTGTGCGGCCGACCAGCCAGACATACGGCGTGGATGCCTCGATCCGCGCAACCCCTTCGGGCAGCGATCCGGTCCACCCCGGAGACACCACGGCGAAATGGCCCGCCGACGTCCCGCTCGTCCGCTTCCCGGGGGCAGCAAATACGTCGGTCCACATGTCGAGCAGGGGCATAAGGTAGTACCGGCCGTGCGTATCCGGAACCGTCAGGATGACCGGCTCCTTCGTGAGATCGAGCCAGGCCGAGGAGTAGAGGGTGTCGAAGTTGGGACGCACGATCTCCCTGAATTCAGCCGTGGGGTAGGCGCGCATATGGCTGAAGGTATTCATGGGTCCGCGCCCCGTCATCTTTCCGGGCTCGATGTTCGTCAACTGCCGGCGCGTGACGTCCATCGTAATGAGGGGATAGAGATAGATGTACGCTTCGCGCGCTATTGTGGTTGCTTCCTCCGCGGAAATCTCCTCAGCCGCCGAAGAAACAGAAGCGAGCTGCAGGCCCAAAAGCGCGGCAGCCAGGATTTGCAGGCCGCGGGCAATCGGCTGATGGAAAACTGTCATGGTTCCCTCTTCAATTGGGCTCGCCGATTCTGTGGAGGCAAGGCGCCGAAGCGATCGGCCGCGTCTATAGCGGGAATAGGCGATTGAGCACGAGACGGTCTCGATCAGCTATGAAAATTTTGACAGACGCGGGACCGCGCCGGAAACGCCGAGGGATTTGCGGGGCGCCCGCAGATCCGTGCACAGACTCGGCCCCGCAACCCCTCTGCCGCCCGCCGGGTTAACACCGGTGCGCACACGCCGTCCGCAGAGGCGCAGACCGAGCGAGCGACCCCTGCCAAAGGCCACGACGGCATCCAAGCCGGCCCGACACGGGTAGCGGCCGGCCGCGTTGCCGATGCGGGACGGCCGGGTCGTTGCGGCACCCGCTGCGAGACAGTACACATGCATCGCGACGTAGGGCGTCCGGACCAGGGATCTCAAGACCAATCGTGTTGCCTACGACGATCAGCTTCGATGATTATGTCCACGCGGTGCGCCAAGCCAAGGTCAGCTTCGTGCTGACGCAGCGCGCCCAAACGCCCTGGTGGCTGGAATACTATCCCGGCAAGAGCACGGAAATTCAGTTCGGCAGCGACGGCGGCGCCAGCGTCGCCGACGGGGTGCTGGCCGAGAACGGCTACGTCTTGATTGCACGGCACCTGCCGTCGACCGTCCGGATCACCTTGAATGGCGATGTGCTTGCTCCCGGCGAGCTCGCGGTTCTTCCGCCCGGTGGGCATTTCATTTTTGCGGCCGAGGGTCCGCGGACATGGTTCTCGTTCGGGCTGCCGCGGGAGCTTGTCGAGCGACTGGCCGCGCCGCACCCGGGGCTGGCGTTGCGCTTGCGCGAGAAGCGGCCCTGCATCGTGCCGTCACGGCCCGAACTGATGCACGCCCTCGTCGGCGAAGCCGAAGGACTGCGCGCAAGCCACCGTGGCAGGGATGCAGGTGGGATGCTGCGCGAGGAAGCGCGAATGATGGAGATTGCCAGCCTGATCCTGTCCGATGCCGGGGTCGGATGCCGCGCGGACCTCGACACGCCGGGTCTGAAGTCGTTGGAGATCGTCAGCCGTGCGTTACTTCGGCTTCCGTCCGAGGACGCCCCGGAGAGCTTTTATGTCGACGACCTGGCGCGGGCCGCCGAGGTCCACACGCGCACGCTGCTGCGCGCATTTCATCGCGTCGTGGGAATGGGACCCATTCGCTATCTGAAGTTCCGGCAGCTCAATGCCATCCGCCGGCAACTGCTGGCGAGTGCGGGGCCGGATACGACCGTGACGGGTATCATGTATGGTCTCGGCGCCAGCGATCTGGGCCGCGTTTCGGCCGCCTATCGCGCGCTGTTCGGCGAGCTGCCGTCGGAGACCTTGCGCTTGGCCCTCCGCAGGAACGATGCTGGCGACAGTGCGCCCTTGCCCCTTGCCCCATTTCAGCGTCCAGGCAAACGCACCTCGGCCTAGCGAGGCCGGCCTTACTCTACGCCCGCGTCCGCCCGGCTTCGCCCGACGGCGCCAGAAAGGCCAGTCCTCCGAGAAGATTGGCCAACAGCCCGACCGAGAAATAGGCGATCGACAGCGCCAAGACGTCCTCTCGGCCAGCCGAGTCGCAGGCGAACAAGAAGACGAACCCCGCCTCGCGCACGCCGAGACCGAGGATCGACAACGGCAATTGCGCCAGCAAGGCGATGAGCGGAATGGTCAGAAAATATTCAGCGGACGGCGTTGCCGGCGTGATCTCGACACCGAGGGCGTAAACGACCAGCACCACCATGATCACGATCGAGACTGAGAGTCCGGCCACAGTCGACAGCCGACCGAGCTGCCCCGAAACCCTCTCCCACGCCTGCTGCATCATCCATCCCGACCTCTGGTGCCGCACCATAAGGACGGCTACGAGGCAACCTCCGGCGGCCGCGACCGCGCCGGCGATCAACGCAACTTGCGTCGGGGTGAGCCAAGCAACCGGGACAGCGCATTGCGAAGCCGCAGCCGAGGAACGATGAGAGATGGCAATAAGGGCGGGAAACGCGAGCAGGCCGAATGCTGTGAGCCCCGCGACCCTGTCGAGGACGACGCTCGCCGTCGCCTTGGCCAACCGCGCTGCGTCGAGCCCGCCGAGCTTGGCCACCGAGTAGACCCGCAGGACGTCCTGGCCGATTCCGGTGGGCAGAGCGGTGCCGATAAAGTTGGTCGAGAAGAAGATCCGCACCGTCGTCGCCGGCCGGGTCCGCAAATCCGCGATGATCAGGCAGAGATGCCAGCGGAGCGCCGATAGGAAGAGCGTCAGGCATTGCAGGAAAAATGCGGCGATAAAGCTCGACGGCGAAATGCGTGCGAGCGCTGCGACGACCTCTCCGAAATCGACTCGTTGGAAAATGAGGTATGCGAGGACGCCGACCACAAACAGCTTGACGGCCATGCGAAGCCCGTCGCGCCAGGATCGCGTGCTGTCGATCGATGTGGCTTCCGTCATTGTCTCGGAGGACGCGGGAGGCTTCGTCATTCCGCGGCTGGCGATTGCGAGGCGCCCGGAGACGGTTTTGCCTCAGGTCCGTCGGCGGCGAGCAACCGCCCGATGAGCGCCGCCTCGACGCTCATAGCCGGCGGGGCCGGAAACGGCCGTGCGGTCGGGGGAAAGGCCAGACGCGCGCCGTCCGGCGGCATCGTCTTATGCCATTTCGTGTAGCTCGCACGATAGGCCACCCGTGTCGGCGACAAGGACCGCTTGCGGCCATGGCTGCGGCCGTGCACGGGATCGTTCATGATGCTCGTGGGGCGGTCGAGTGAGAGATTCGTCACCAGCGGCGGCGTCAGCACCTTGCTGCCGAAGACCGCTTGCGCCCGCTTCAGAAGCTCGCCGTCCCCGGAAAATCGGACGCAGTCCCAGTAGCCCAAACGGTCATGGAACGGCCGGGCCTCGAACAGGCTCGACATCGGATGCAGGCGGGTCGGCTCCTCCAACAGCCCGCGTCCTTCGACGGCAAAATGCCGGAACCGCAAGTCCTCGCCGAGCCGCAGCATCTGACTGGTGATGCCGACCGCGCCGGGGGCGGCCTGAATCCTCTGGAACTGCCGTTCGATGCGTTGGGGGTGCGCCCAGTCGTCGGCATCATGCCCGGTCAGATACGCACCCGACGCCATCGGCAGCGCACGGTTGCGCGAGACGAACGGTCCGACGTTCACGCTGTTGCGCAGAATGCGGACGCGGGGATCCTTGGCAGCGATCTCATTAAGCCTGACCCACGTCCGATCGGTGCTCGCGTCATCGACGATGATGACGTCGAGATTGCGCCACGTCTGAGCCAAAATGGAAGCCGCCGCCCAGCCGATGGTCTCCTCGGCGTTGTAGGCGGCCATGATGACGCTGACCTTGGGGCCGTCCGCGATAACGGACGACGGGGTCGCTGTGAGGCGAGCGAAACGGCTTCCGGTGCCGGGCGTGATGGCAAGGGGGGACAGATCGAACTGCGCGATGTACCGGCTGACGTGCGCGCACCAGATGGTCTCGTCGGTCGCCGCCGACGAGGCCCGGAAAAGCTCCGCGACATGGCGCTGTTCCGGGGACCCGTAGCGCTCGATCACATCGAGCTCAGCCTCCCGATCCGGGCGGCCCAGCACTTTCGACGTCCATAGCTGCAGCGTTAGTCTCAAATCGTTGCAATGACGCGAACCCTGGTCTGAAGATCGGATTTGGGCCACGTCGTCGGCTCCTCGCCAGCATGAAGACGTCGCATGCGCCAGGGCTGGCAGCGGCGCACCTGGAAGATTGCACTCAAAGCTTCTACGGCGACGGTGGCGCACGTCAACGCAGCGTGACGGCCGCCTTGCCCGACGCCGGTGGCGGCAGACGCAGCCGATTCGGCAGTCCACGATGAAAATCGTCAATCAAATCATATTACTTGATGACTTTGTTGCAAACGCGACGGTGCCTGCAAGGCGGCCGGGTCTCGCACAACTTCGTTCGATCGCGGGCTGCCGTGCGACGCGGCAATCGGAACGGCGTTTTCTTGAGCACGGCGGTGACGTCCCCGTCCAAGATCACGTCCCGAGTGAGACGAATTGGCGGCCGACCGACGCTTGAAGGCCTTGGACACTCTTGTAGAATGCGGCATTGATCGTCGCGACATATCGATTGCTCTCCCCGACCTGCGAGTCCCCTTCCCCGACTACTCGTCCAGATGGCGTACCTCCGCGTAAGATCGCGAGACCTGAGGTCTAGGAGAACGCCCCGATTTCGATACGACGTCTCAAAGGCCTTCTGGTGAACGACACTTCGCTGGCCGGCCATCACGGCTCGGCCCTCGTGACGGCGCGCGCACGCGAACTTGCCGGCGAGGCGGGCATCGATCTCCAATCCGGCTGGAATTGGTCTGCCATCGAGAAGACGCTGGCGGGAGAGCACGGTTTCGATCTCGTCGTCGTCAACGGCGAAGGATCGCTACACGACGACAGCGCGACAGCAAGGCGGATCGCGGCGCTCGGCAAAGAGCTGCACAGGAAGCGGTTGCCGGCCTACCTGATCAATGCGAGCGAAGAGCGCAACAGTGCGCTCGTTCATGAGGGATTGTCGCTTTTCCGGAAGCGCTATGTGAGAGACACCGCCTCGCAGGCCTCTCTCGCAAAGGCAGGGCTCTCGTCCGCCGTCGTGCCTGACCTAACCTTGTCGTGGGACCGTGCGCCAATCGCCGGCGGCCGGGGGCACCTCTTCGTGACCGACGCCTCCGATGAGAGCGCCTCGGCCGCCTTGCTTAAATTCGCACGGCGGACGGGCTCGGTTCCATTGACGCTGCGCGCGGCCGCGCCGTGGCCAATGCGCGGGTCCCCGCGGCGCTGGTTCGTGTTCAGGGGCAAGCGAGGGGCGGCGAAATTGCTGCCGGAATCCCCGTGGTCCTTGCGCTACGCGACCGCGATCTGCACGCACGATGCGTTCGTCGCCCGCCTCACCGAGGAGGCGAGCGGGCTCGTCTGCGGACGTTTTCACGCCGTCTGCATCGCGATGCGCATGCGACTGCCGTTTCTAGCCGTGGCGGCTAACACGTCGAAGATCGAGAGCCTGCTCGCCGACGCCGGCCTGCTTCGCCGCTTCATGGATTTCTCGGCGCTCGCATCGCGCTCGGAACCGCCCCCGATCCCCGCCTTCTCCGACGACGAACGTCAGGCCATCGCATCGTTCGTGGACGGCGCACTCGTAAAAGCCCGGCTGATGTTTGCAAAGATCGCGGACGATACGCGCGAGTTTCGGACCTGAAGGGTTTACTGCCGAGCAGCTCTCACCCCCACCGGCGCTTCAGCCGCGCCTTCAGCGGCTCGACAAAGCGCTGAATGTGCGTGTCCTTCTCCGTGGCCAGCGCGTAGGCCTGCAGCCGCCGCTCCAGATAGTTCTCCACAACGGCGCCGTTGCGGGAGATCCGCCCCTTGGCTTCACGTCGGCGCATCTCCTCCCGCGACCGGGTGAAATAGTGGTTGATCCTGAGACGCACTTCGACGGCCGTCGATAGATCGCGCAGGCTGTGGAACGGAACGGCCTGCCGCGTTTCGGTATAGGCGATGTCGCCTCCCTTGCTCAGCGGAAAATAATGGCGGCCGAGACCCGAGACCTTGGAGGGATCGACCAGCGTCTTGTATCGAAGTAGCGACCGCTGCGCCGGCAGCGGGGGAAAGGCCGCCCGTTCGCGGTAGTTCTCGATCACGAGGCCGTCCGGCTTCGTCTCGTGGCCGTCCGGTCCGAAGTTGTGCCAGGGAATCGTGAGGCTCGGCAGATCGTCATAATGCTTGAGGGCCGTCGCGAGATCGTCGTCTTGCAGCGGAAACAGGAATTCGTCGACGTCGATGAAGCCCATCCAGCGGTAATCCGCGCCGAAGTTCGCCATGGCGTGCGCGTAGGCGATGTTCTGCATGCTACCCTGCGTGCGGTCGAGGGACAGAAAGGTCCGCCACGGGATAAGCACCGCTTCGCCCGTCCCTGCATAGCGCTCGACGATGGCGCCCGTCCCGTCCGTCGAGCCGTTGTCGTAGACGAAGATTTTCTTCGCCCCCATCATCAGGTGGAATTCCAGCCACTCGGCGATGTAGGGCGCCTCGTCCTTGACGATCGCAGCGAACGCGAGAGACGAGCCCCGGTTCGGCGACGCTGCGACCGGGGGGATATGCTTCAGGACTTGCTTTCCCGCGGCCGGACCTTTCACCGACCGGAGCCAGGCGCGATACTTGAGCAGATGGTTCTTGAACGTATCCAAAGTGGCAAGTCTCCGTCCCCTGCGCCGCGCCATCCGCGCCAGCGGCGGACTTCCATGCCGCGCCGATGTGGCCGCCAGAAGGTACACGTTGATAACTGGATTCCGTTGCCTATTGAACGGCCCCCACACAGGCCCGGACGACTTGACGCCGGGAGCGTTCGCCGCGCAGAAAAGGATCGCCGAAAGCTCGCCCGGCGGCCGGAAAATGGACGGGCGTGAGGTCCGAGCCACTGAGACTCTTGTTCCACCCGAGCCAAACGGTCGGCGCCGATCGAGCGAGCCCGGCATCGGTCCATCTTCGATTGAGTCCGAGGTCTCAAGGCGTGCCAACGCGCCATCGATCGACGGGCAGGACCTGTCCGCTCGGACGGCTGGGTACGGGCGTGGTTCTCATCGAGCAGGGTTTTCACGTCCGTCAGGCCTGGGTCGAACGCGTCTTCCGGCAAAGCACGATACCTTATGCACCGTCGACAACGATCGGGACGTGAAAAGCGCGGCCATGGCTGAGACACCACGAGACGAGAGCAGATGGAACGGAGAGCTCGACGCTGCCGCCGCTCTTTGTCTCTTCACTTCGCTCGCCTTCATTGGCCTCGTGATCTTTCGTTGCGGCTTCGGCCTCGATCTCACGGACGAGGGCTTCTATCTCACCTGGATTTCCCGGCCGGAGATCTATACCAGCTCCGCCACGCAGTTCGGTTTCTTCTTCAAGCCCCTCTACCATGCCCTGGGATATGACCTAGTGCTCCTGCGCCAGGTCAACGTCATCGTCACGTTGGGATTGGCCTACGGTGCCTTTTGGATGCTGCTGGCTCGGGCTGCATTCGTCGCACGCCACAGAGCCGTTTTCGCGCTTGCGCTCTCAAGTTCCGCACTGCTGATGCTGCATCATATGTGGCTGCCGACGCCCAGCTATAACTGGCTCAATTTACAGGGCTTGCTGATTGCTCTCATCGGACTGCTGCTGTCGCTCAGGGGCGATGCACGAGCAAGTCTTTTAGGCGGCGCTCTGGTCGGGCTCGGCGGCGTCGTTGTCGCCCTGGCCAAGCCGACGTCCGCGATCGCGCTTGCCGTTCTGTTGTCGTGCGTCTTCGCTTGGGAGCTATGGCGCCGCCCGCAGAGGGCGCTGTTAACGGCCGCCGGCACTGCGGCGGCCGCAATGATCGGAGGCATGGTCGCTGCCTGGTCGATCGATGGCTCGATTCTTGTTTTCGCCGAACGCTTGAGGAAAGGCGCTGAGCTTGGCTACACGCTCGGCAGCAATCTCAGCCACAAGCACATCTCAGAGTACGAGATCGTTCGCTGGGACCGCTTCCAGGCACCTCGTCATTTCGGGCGCCATTTTGCCATTCTGGCGGCCCTTTCGGCACTCTATACGGTGTTTTGCCGTAGCAGCACGACGAGGGCCTGCTGGACAAGAAGCCTTATTCTGACCGTGCTCGCCCTCGCTGCCATTTCGGCGCTGTTGTGGCCCGATGCCATGGGTCTGCTTTCCAATAAACACTACGCATATCTGATACCTGCGGCCTTGACCGGTGTGCTGTTGGCGGCCACGGCGGTCGGGCGATCGAGCAGCGAAGCCGCGGCGGCCGGCCCGGCCTTTGCCCTCCTATTCGTCCTTCCCTTTGTTCACGCGATCGGAACGACCAACAACATCTGGCTGCAAGCTTCGCAGGCGTTCCTGTTCTGGATTGCGGCATCCATCGTTGCCGTGGGGTCGCTCCTCGACGGCGAGCACCGCCGTCGGGTCGTGGCCGGGCTGTCGCTGGCGATGGCGGCAACGGGCGCGATCCTGGTTGCAAACTCCATGGAGCAACCCTATCGCCAGACGGCGCCCCTACGGGCGCAGTCCACTCCCGTGGCCGCCGACACGCGCTCCAGCCGCGCGATCTATGTCACGTCGGAGGCCGCGGACTTTATCGTCAGGCTGCGGTCGGCGACCGGCGACGGCAGCCTGCGTCGCCTGCTCGATATCAGCGGGCGGCATCCTGCGGCCGCCTATCTGGCCGGCGCCGTGGCGCCAGGTACGCCGTGGCTGCTCGGTGGGTACAGAGGCAGCGTCGAGTTCTTCCACGCGGTCCTGCGCGACGTGCCTTGCGAGGAGATTGCCGACGCATGGGTCCTGGCAGCGCCGGCGGGAGCGAGGCAATCGCTGCCGATCACCGTGCTGACGACCTACGGCATGGATCTCGAACGGGATTTTCGCCACGTCGGAGACCTGTCGTCGCCGTGGTATAAAACGCTACTCGGTCTCTGGCGCCCGATCCGCCCCGTGGACGAGGGGACCGAGGCATGCAGGCGCGCAAGGGGGTTCGACGTGCGCTAGACCGATGCCGGCACAATGCCGCCATGCTGGCAGAGCGCTGCGAGGAACCCCGAAAAAAAGCGATGTTCTATGGCAAACGAGAAGACAGTCGTCATCCTTCAATCGAACTACATCCCTTGGAAGGGATATTTCGATTTGATTGCAGTTGCCGACGAGTTCATTATCTACGACGAGGTGCAGTACACCCGGCGCGACTGGCGCAACCGGAACAAAATCATCATCAATGGCGCACCGCATTGGCTGACCATTCCGGTCCGGTCGAAAGGCAATTTCGAGTCCCCCATCGACGAAATCCGCGTGGACGGCAGAGATTGGGCCGCCAACCATTGGCGGACCATCGAGATGAGCTATCGGCGCGCGCCGTATTTTGACGACGTAGGTCCATTGCTCTCTGCTGCGTACGAGAGAGCAGCCGGCCTCGACCTCTTGACTGACGTAAACGAAATGTTCTTGCGGCAGATCGCGGACATCCTCGCAATAAGGACGCCGCTTCTCCGCGGCAGAGCCGTTCCGCGGACGACCTCGGACCCGACAGACCGGCTCATCGAGCTTTGCTTGGCACGTGAGGCGACACATTATGTCTCCGGGCCGGCGGCGCGCAGCTATATCGATCGGGATAAATTCGATCGAGCGGGAATTGCTCTGAGCTACGCCAACTACCAGGGGTATCCGGTCTACGAACAGGCCACGAGCGTGTTCGAGCACGGAGTGAGCATGATCGACGTCCTCTTCCGCTGCGGTCCCGGCGCACGGGCTCACCTGAAATCGGTGAGCAACAGGCCGAGCTTTCTCGACCCCCCGTGATCGTCGCCATTCTGCTCGACATGACGACAGGTCTAGGCCGTCGGACACGCTGGAGCGCCTCGTCGCGATACCGTGGATAGCGGGGATATCGGCCGCAGCCGCGTCGCGGCGCCCCGCTGCCCGCGCTAGCCTCGCCTCTGACTCGGCGGATTTTGCTTTTCGCCGGATAGCATCTCGCTGGACGTCGTGAACCGCGCCCGGTTCGCTCTCGACACTCTTGCGGCTGCGGGATCGCCAACCGATTGAACTCTATGGTGTGATGCTGTGCCGGAAATTTCCATCGTCACGACCCTCTACCGCTCCGAGGCGTTCATCCACGAGTTCTACGTTCGCGCGACCGCGGCCGCCGTGACGCTTGGGGAGACGTATGAGATCGTCTTCGTGAACGATGGTTCGCCGGACGGATCCCTTGCCGCCGCGATAGAGATCGCCGCGTCCGACTCCAGGGTTCGCGTCGTCGACCTGGCTCGCAACTTCGGCCACCACATCGCGGCCTTCGCAGCGATCGAAGCGGCCAGGGGGCAACGCGTCTTCCTGATCGATTCGGACCTCGAGGAAAGTCCGGAGTGGCTCGGCACGTTCGCAAAAGCGATGAATGAGCAAGGCTGCGACGTGGTCTACGGGGTGCAGGCAGAGAACGGCCGCAGCCTCAGCGGGCTGTTCTATGGGCTCTTCAATGCGATTTCCGACACGCGCATCCCGCCTCACGCGTGTACCGTGCGTCTGATGCGTCGCTCCTATGTGAACGCCCTGCTGCAGATGCACGACCGCAGACTGTTCATGGCGGGCATGTTCATGTGGGCGGGCTTCCGGCAAGTGGGCGTTCCGGTCAGCAAGAGCACCCGTAAGTCTGGTCGCTCAACCTACACGCTGGTCCGACAGTTTGCGCTTTTTGCCGATGCCCTGACGAGCTTTTCGAGTAAGCCGCTCTATGCAGCGTTCTTCGCGGGTGCCGCCCTGGCTTCGACAGCGGGCCTGATCGGCCTCTTCATGATTGTGCGCAAGTTACTGTTCCCCGAGACCGTTCTCGCAGGGTACACGACGCTCATGGCCTCGATCATGTTCATTGGCGGATTGAATATCTTGTTTCTTGGCGTGATCGGCATCTATGTCGGCAAGATTTTCGCCGAAGTCAAACAGCGTCCCCTCTACGTAACGCGTCCAACCGATATCCCCAGGGCTCACAAACACGAGGCCAAGCATGAGCGCTCGACAGCAGCTTGACGAATTCGTGACGGCCTATACGCCCGAGTTCAAATACGCGCTGGATAACGAGCTACTCCTCAAGGCGTACGTGGCCCTGATCGAGAAGCGGATCCGTGAAACGCGAACGAACCGGCTTTTGTCGCTTGGCATCGGTCATAGCATCGTCTCCGGACGTCTCCTCGAGCTTCTGGCGGACGGCCTTCTCGAGAACTATACGCTCATCGAGGGCTCGGCAAAATTGATCGAGAAGTTTCGCGCCGAGTTCAAGCCGACGGGCGGCGTCAATCTCATAAAAACTTGGTTCGAAGAGTATGAGCCGCAGGAGCCGTTTGACGCCATCGAGATGGGCTTCGTTCTCGAGCACGTCGAAGACCCGGCATTGATCCTTTCGCGATTCAAGACGTTCCTGAAGCCCGGTGGGACGTTGTTCGTGGCGGTGCCGAACGCCCGGTCCCTACACCGGCTTCTTGGGAACGCTGCGGGCATGCTTCCCGATGTCTATCGACTTTCCGAGCACGATCACCAACTCGGCCATAGACGTTATTTCGACGCGACGTCGCTGCGCAAGATCGTCGAGGACGCCGGCTACGAGGTTCAGTCCCTGCGCGGTCTCGTCCTGAAGCCGCTCTCAACGCAGCAACTGCTGGACCTCTCCTTGCCGCCAGCCATATGGGAGGCCTTCACGGTTCTGGGCTACGAGCTCCCCGACCTGGCAAACGGCATCTATCTCGCGGCGACGCACTGACCGTCAGATGATCCGGAACGTTCTCGTGACGTGTGGCGGCGGCATTCAGGGTCTCGCCATCCTGGAAGGTCTGCGGCGTATCGGCGGCCTGCGGGTGGTCATCGTCGATTCAACCGCCGAAAATATCGGATCGTATTTTGCAAGCGCGTTCCGTCGCGCGCCGCTCCTTGCCGATCGTGACGGCTATTGCGACTTCCTCGACGACACGATTATCGCAGAGAACATCGACTTCGTCGTCCCCGCGACCGATCTCGACCTGCAAGTGTTGGCGTCCGAGCGCGCGCGATTCGCGAAGCTTGGTGCCGCCATTGCAGTTTCGGAGCCCGATCTGCTGGCCACCTTGATGGACAAGCGCAAGACCTACGCGTTTTGCGCCGAGGCCGGAGTGCGTGTGCTTCCCGAAATCGAGCTCGACCCGGAGATCCCGGTTCCGTTTTCAGTCATTGCCAAGCCGCTGCGGGGCTTCGGCTCCAAAGGTCAGCACGTGTTGCGAGCCGGTGATCGACCATCCAAAATGGCGCCCGGCGTCGATCGCTCGACTCATCTCTGGCAGAGGTATATCGAGAACGCCACCGAATATTCTGTCGACTTCGCGATCGACATGCAGGGCCGCGTGTCCCCGCTCGCCGCGCGAGAACGGATCGCAAATTTCTCCGGGTTCTCGATCCTGGGACAGGCCACGGGCAACTCCCGCCTTCTCGAGCAGGCCCGGGCGACGGCGGAGCACATCGCGCGTCACGGCGGGCATGGCGGCTTCAACATTCAGTTTCTTGAGCACGACGGCGATCCGACGCTCATCGATATCAACGCCCGGTTCGGAACATCCTCGTCATTGGCGCTCGAAATGGGTCTCAATCTTCAGGCGTGGCTCGTCGGGCATCCGGTCGAAGAACCCAAGCGCGAGTTGCGGCTCATCCGATATGTCACGCAAGCGAGCGCCACCACATCGTCGATCGACGTATCCGGAATCGTCTTTGACCTCGACGATACGCTGATTGATCAGAAGGCATGGATAGCGGCGAAACTTCGGGCGCTGCATGGGACCTTTAGCAGTCGCCTACCCCCGAAGACGGATTTTCTCGCATGCGCTCTACAATTGCTCGAGGAAGGCAACAGGGCCTACTTGATTGATGGACTTATCAAGCAACTCGGGCTGCCGCTCTCTCTGCGGGATGTGCTGATACCGGCCTACCGCGAAATTCTTCCCGACCAGATCGAGGTCTACCCCGATGTGGTCCGCGTCCTCGACGAGCTCCGGCGCCGGGGCATTCGGATCGGCCTATTGTCCGACAACCCAGCAGCGTCCCAGCGCCAAAAGCTGCAACGGTTGCAGGATATATTGGCCTGCAGCGATCTCTTTGACGCAGTCGTGCTGACTGACGAGATCGGCGCTCCGAAACCGGATCTCCGCAGCTATCGCGCGATCGCGAATGCGCTCGATCTGCCGTGCAATTCGATCGCAATGGTTGGCGACAATCTGTTCCGCGATGCCTTGGGCGCCCTTCGCGCGGGATTTTCGGAGGCGTTCCTCCTGCAACGTCGGGGCACGTTCTTCAACTTCAATCCTGCGATCCTGACGGGCGTCCCAGATGCCGACCGCGTGAAGTGGATCGACAGCCTTGACCAGCTCCTGTGGCATATGCCTGTGACGGGCCGCAGCTCGGCGCGGAAACAGGCAAATTGACACCGCCGTCGAGCGCTGGACAACCTCCAGTTCGACATTGCCATCGTGGGCGTCGCGCCTATAGTCCGTCGCTTACGGTCGTCCTGCTCGATGGGCGCAGAGGGTTCAGACAGGGTCGCCACCATGCGCAGATTCGAGATCGTGTCGGTCACCGGAGGGCTCGGTTTCATCGGGAAGCATTTCGTTCGGCGATGCCTTGATCTGGGATGCTTCGTTCGCAACTTCGACCTCGTCAGCTACGCGGCGGACCTCAAAGTCAAAGCCGAATTCGAACAGCATCAGAACTATCGATTTTTCGAATGCGATATCGCCGCGCTGCGCTTTCTCCCCGAGTCCGACGTCATCGTCAACTTCGCGGCCGAAAGCCACGTCGATAACGCCATCACGTCGAACCGGCGCTTCTGCGAGACGAACATTCTCGGCACCCAGAACCTGCTGGAGCTCCTGCGCCAGAAGCACGTGAACGAGCGGCCGCTTTTCGTGCAGATCAGCACCGATGAAGTCTACGGCGACATTACCGAGGGAAAACATGCGGAGGTGGATCGCCTGACACCGTCCAATCCCTACTCGGCGTCGAAGGCGGCGGCCGACATGCTCGTCAAGAGTTGGGGCCGCACGTACGGCCTGGAATGGATCATCGCAAGACCGACGAATAACTACGGAGAGCATCAGTACCCGGAAAAGCTCATCCCCAAGAGCACCTGGAGGATGAAGCGGGGACTGCGCGCGACCATGCACGGCGACGGAAGCTACGTTCGCTCGTGGCTGCATGCGAACGATACGGTGGAGGCCCTTCTCACGCTGATCGAGAAGGGGGAGCGCAACTCCATTTACAACATTGGCGCCAACATCGAGCTCAAGAACATCGAAGTGCTGCGGGAGATCGCGAAGCTCGTCGGCGTGCCCGAGGAGACGGCGTGGGTGCAGACCATCGACAGGTCGGGACAGGATCTTCGCTATAGCCTCGACGACGACAGGATCAGGGCGCTCGGCTGGGCGCCCACGCGGCAGTTCTTCGACGAGCTGCCCAAAATCGTAGACAGCATGGATTTCGCGAGATTCAGCTAGAAGGCTTCGGATCGCATGAAGGTTGAATTCTATCGGCATGCGCTCACGGCAGCGGCGGCCGAGCACGTGGCGGAAGTTCTGGCCAGTCCTTTTCTTACGACAGGGCAGGTCTGCAGCCGCGTGGAAGAGCAGCTGCGGACCTATTTCGAGGTTCCCCACGCCATTCTAGCCAGCAGTTGGACCTCCGGCGCAACAGCGGCTCTGATGGCTATGGGCATAGGACCCGGCGATGAGGTCATCGTCCCCGCCATGACCTTCATTGCCACAGCCAACGTGGTCGAGCTGTTGGGTGCCACCACAGTCATGGTCGACGTCGATCCTGAGACGCTTCTCATGACACCCAAGGCGGCGGCCGCTGCGGTCACGGATCGGACCAAGGCCGTCATCCCCGTTCACCTTTATGGCCAGATGGTCGATGTCAGGGCACTGCGCGCCAGCATCGAAGCGCGCAAGCCGTCGACTCAGAAGGTCTACATTCTCGAAGACTGCGCCCATTGCTTCGAGGGCAGACTCAATGGCGTTCGCCCCGGCAAATACTCCGACGCGGCGGTCTTCTCATTCTATGCGACGAAGAATGTGACGTGCGGCGAAGGTGGCGCCGTCATTCTGCATGATCCGGACCTCTACGGCCGAATCCTGGAAACGCGCTTGCATGGCATGACGGCCATCGCGGCCAAGAGATTCGAAGGTGGCCGATATAATCACTGGGACATGAAGCGCCTCGGCATCAAGGCGAACTTGCCCGACCTGCTCGCCGCGCTGCTGCCGGATCAGATCCGGACGATCGATGCCGAGCTCGAACGACGCAGCGATGTCGCGAGCCGCTATGAAAGAGCGCTGGAAGGGGGTCCCTTTCGGCTACCCAGGAAGGTCGCGGGCGGAACGAGCGCGGAGCATCTCTTTGTCATCGGTGTTCCCACCGGCAAGAGGGACAAGGCCATCGAGCTCCTGAACGCAGCCGGCGTCGGTGTTACCGTCAATTACCGCGCCCTGCCGGAGATGACGTACTACAGCGGCCGCTACCCGTCCGCGGCCTCGCAATGCCCCGTTGCCATCGAGTGGGGGCAACAGACGCTGAGCCTGCCGCTGTATCCGGCGCTGCCCCCCGAGCAGCAGGCTCATGTCATCCGCGTCCTCCTTGAGGACGTCGCGCCGCGTCTGAGCGAGCCTCCCGCAGACGGGATCGCTCTGGCGTGATCGACTTTCCAGCGCCTGCCGTCGAAAACCGGTGCGTGAATGCTTCACGATCTGCTGCGCGCTTCTGATTGTGTTTCACATCGAAACGCCTGTTAACTTCGGGCAACGGGCGTGCATTGAAGAATTTAACATTAATAGGACGTTTCCGAGCAGTGTGGGCGTCACAGTAGAAGCGTAGACCTTACCCGCGGCCAAGTCGCGACTTCGATCTCAACCTCCAGAAACATCGCGGATAAATGCGAGGCGCCGGTCATCGCGCATTGTCGTGCGATCGCCGACTGTTCTTGAACGGACGGTCCCAATTTCCGAACCTCCGGCTCTGACGATGCACGTGCTGGCGCCGCTCTTGCGCTCCTTTAGCCCGTTAACGGCTGAACGGAGCCTGTGTCATGGCGCAGAGCGGAAATGTTTACCTCAATGCATTGGCGGGCGACTCGTGGACAGACGCCGGGCGCGACCTGCACATCACCTACTGCATGTCCAGTTCTTACGGGCTCGGCTGGACCGCCGACCAGAAGCAGGAATTCGCCGATGCGTTTGCTTCCTTCGCTGCGGTGTGCGGCTTGACGTTTGAGGAGGTCCAAACCGAGGCGAACGCCGATCTCGTCGAGTATCGCGTGACAAGCTCGCAGTTCAAGGCGGCGTTTCGCAGTAGTCCCTACGGCGCTTACAAGGCCGGCTGGGATGGATACCACTACGGGCCCACGGATGCAGGCTCGAACGGTTCGGCAAAGGGCTACTTTGACACGACGCAGATCAACTCTTGGCTCATCCGTCACGAGCTCTTGCATGGGCTGGGGCTGGAGCACCCGCACAATGTCATACACGGCACCGGCCTGTTCCCGGGCGTGAGCAAGAACGTCGGAAACGACCGTGGCGACTATGGGCTCAACAACACCCTGGTCACGTTGATGAGCTACAATATCCTGCCCAACTATTCCAAGGGCGGATACGACGGCCCGATGGCCATGGATATTGCCGCGCTTCAGCTTCTGTACGGCGCCAACATGAGCACGGGCGCCGGAGACGACGTCTACACCGTTGCCCGGGCCAACTACAAAGCCATATGGGATGCCGGCGGCACGGACTGGCTCGTTGCCGGAACGGACAATGGCGCGACGCTCGACCTGCGCGCGGCAACTCTCCAAGTCGGCCCGGGTGCGGGCGGCTGGCTGAGCCAGGCGTCCGGCTTCACCGGCGGCTACAGCATCGCATTCGGTGCCGAGATCGAGAATGCACGCGGCGGCGCGGGCAACGACACGCTGATCGGCAACGAGCTCGTCAACTACCTCGACGGAGGCGCCGGCGACGACATCTATTATACGGATGACCCTCGCGACATCATCGTTGATGCGTCAGGCAACGATACGTTGGTTTCCAACGTGGACGCGACACTTCTTGGCCGCCACGGGATAGAAAATCTCGCAATCCAGGGCTCTGCCACGTACGCCACCGGCAACTCCGGCAACAATGTGTTGTGGGGCAACGCCGGCGCCAACGTGCTCGACGGACTGGAGGGCAACGATTGGCTGTATGGCGGTGCGGGCAATGATTACCTCTATGGCGGCGATGGAAATGACGTTCTCGTGGGCGACACCGGTCGCGACTTCATGTGGGGCGGTGCCGGTTCGGACATCTTCGACTTCAACAGCAAGACGCACTCGACGACCTCGGCGCGGGACGTCATCTTCGACTTCGAGCGTGGCGTGGACCTCATCGATCTGTCGACGATCGATGCTAGCTCAAGGAAGGGGGGAAACCAGGCCTTTTCGTGGATCGGAACCAAGAAGTTCACGGGCGCCGGACAATTGCACTACGTCGTGATCGACAATCCCGGCACGGATTTCGACAAAGTCTACATCGAAGGCGACATCAACGGGGACAGGAAGGCGGACTTCCGCATCGAGGTCGACGGACTGACTGCCTTGTCGAAATATGACTTCCTGCTTTAGCCGATTGTAAGTAGAAGCCACGATGGCCGGCCATGTCGCCCACACGGCAGCCGCCTTCTCGGCCATAAAGGGCATCGGAGCCACCCAGCTGCAATCAGTCTGAAGCCCGACCGCTCGGATTCCGATCCAACGTGCGGTTCAGCACTCGCTCCCTTCGGCGGTGGGCCAGAAATAAGCCCGCCCCGACACGGCTCCCGATGGGGATAGATGGCCGTAAACTGGGGAAATCAACGGAGTGTTGCCACGAATCGTACGCGCACTTCGTATGATGTTCGCCGTATCGCGTCAGTTTGATCGCGTTCCCGTTCACCTTCAGAAACTTGGGCGTCGTGCGTTCGGTCGTCGTGCAGGGACTTTGTCCCGCGCCGGCCGTTGGCACCGTTTGCGTCAGTGCAGGCTTCACACATGATGGCGGACCGTATGTCGATGGCATCCGATATTGTAGGCGCTGGCAGGAGCGCACGCAGCACAATCAGCAAATGGGTGCCGTTGCTGCGGTCAAAAAAGGCTGAAAAGTATGTCATCCTGGAAGCCGCTCGGCTCGCGAAAGAAACGTCGCTGTCATCGGCTCTGGCGCATATAGAGGCAATAGGGACCGGTGCGCACAAGCGGGCCGCCTACCTGTTGAGGGCCAATTCAGCGTCCAATCTCGAGGAGTGGGCGGGGCATTTCAACGCCTACCTGCAGCCGTTCGACCTGGCACCAATCCGAGTGGCCCCCAGCGAGCCGGCGGAACAGTCTGGCCGAGCGCCATTCTTTCGCCTTGCCGCTGATCCGGGCTATCAGATTTCCGCGCAAGACAAGGTCAGCGTCATCATGCCGGCGTACAACGCCGAGCAAACGATCGCTCACGCTGTCCACTCGATCCTGCGTCAAACGTGGCAGAACCTGGAATTGGTCGTCGTCGATGATGCCAGCACCGACGGGACCTGGCGCATCGTGGCAGAGATCGCCGCCACGGACAGCCGCGTCAAGATCATGCGCAACGCCGACAATGTCGGGCCGTACGTGTCCAAGAATGCCGCCCTGTCGGTGATTACCGGCGAGTACTTCACAGGCCACGATGCCGATGACTGGGCCCATCCCCAGCGCATCGAACGCCAGATCGCGTGTCTGAAGAGCCGGCCGGACTACGACGCGACGATTGCGCACTGGTTGCGTGTGACCCCCGATCTGCAATTTGATGAGCTTTCCCGGTCTATCGTGCGCTCTGCCGACGGTGCGGCGCACCGTGCCATGATCTCGTGTTTCTTCAGAACCGACGCGTTCCGCAAGAAGCTCGGACATTGGGACTGCGTCCGCTTCGGGGCGGATCGGGAGTTGTACGCCCGCGCCCAACTCGCCATGTCCGGTCGTTTTCATGAGTCGCCAGTCGTCGCGATGCTGGCGCTTGACCGCGAGACGAGCCTGACGCGCGATCCCGTTCACGGGACGCGACTGTCGACCGGTGTCTCCTCGACGCGCAAGCGGTATCGGGAGAATTGGATGGCTTGGCATGCAACGCTGACCCCGCAAACGGCGACTCTCGAATTTCCCCACATCGATCGCAAGTTCACGGCGCCGGAGGCTATGGTCATCAGCGAAAGCCGCCTTCGTCAGGCTGCGCAGGACATCCCCGGGCCGGTGAACTGAAAGGGAAGCCGCCGCGCGAGTCTCATGCTACGTAAGCTGCGCGCTGCTTGGGATAGGGCCGTCCGTAGGCACCGGGTCGCGCGGGGGCCAGGTGGGCCGGTGGTCGACAGCCGATCGACGCAAGGGACGCAGCAGACGCACGTGATTTCGCCCCAAAAGCCGGCTTTGACACGCGAAGGGAGATGAGGCGTCGTGCGGACATGGCTTGGCGGACGGTGTCGAGTGCGACGGGCGGATGCGGCGGGACGGTCCGCTCGGCTGTCACCTCGCATCCGAGTGACCATCCGCACTGGCGCACTCGAAACAGGCGCATGAGGCAAGGTTCCCACGAATGGAGCAAGCGAACAAAATCCCCGTCTCCTCGACCTACGCCATCATTCGGCGGGTCATAGGCGACTTCGGCCGGCCGCACCTGAAGGGCTATCTCCTTGCCGGTGTCCTGATGGCTATTGTCGCCGGCTGCACGTCTGCCAGCGCCTGGCTGATGAAAGATCTCGTCAATGCCGCCGTTCTGACCGAGGCCGGCACATCCGTCATGTATTACCCGCTGCTGGTGTCGGGCCTGTTTATCGTCAAGGGCGGATTTTCTTATATTCAAGAGCTTATGATCACGCGCATCGGCGCGCGTATTGTCGTCGAAGTTCAGCGCAGCCTCTACGACCACCTGCTTCGCATGAACGTAATGTTCTACCAGACACGGTCGTCGAGCGAAATCATTACGCGCATGACCAACGGTGCGCACGCGGTCCGCGACGCCATCAATCTGGCTGCGGTGACGCTCGGCCGCGACCTGCTGACGGTGCTCGGTTTGTGCGGCGTCATGATCTTGCAGGACCCCGTTCTCTTCGCCATCGTCCTCATCACGGCCCCCGTTGCCGGCTTCGCGCTGCGAAGTCTGTCCGCATCGGCAAAAAAAGCAGCCCGGATGGAGACCGGCGGCCAACGAGCTCTCCTGTCCCTGTCGCGCGACACGGTCCAGGGCATCCGGATGGTCAAGTCGTTCCAGCTTGAAGGCCTTTTGCAAGACAAGATGGACACCGCGACCAAGGCCGTTGAGACCCAGCGCAATCGCCTTGCGCGCATCAAGTCCAGCGTCGGGCCGATCAGCGAGGTTCTGAGCGGATTGGCAATCGCGGCCGTCATTTTCTACGCAACGATGGGCAGCCAGGGAGATCCGAAAAGCGTCGGGTCCTTCTTTGCCTTCATCACGGCTCTGCTTCTGGCCGGCGAGCCGCTTCGCCGGCTGTCGCGGTTGCACATCGATTTGACGACGGCGGCCGAACGCATCGCCATGCTCTACGAGATCATCGACCAGCCGCAGGACGAGCCGGAAAAGGACACACGGTCCGAGCTCGCCGTGAAAGACGGCACGGTGACGTTCCGGGACGTCAGCTTTGCGTATCCGGGCACCAGGCGCGGCGTTCTCCGCGATATGTCCCTTGTTTTCCCCGGCGGGAAATTCACGGCGCTCGTCGGCGCCTCGGGTGGCGGCAAGACCACAATTCTTGCCCTCATGCAGGGCTTCTTCACCCCTGACAAGGGCGTCATCGAGATCGATGGCGTATCGATTTCCGATGTGTCATTGGTCTCGTTGCGCCGGAATATCTCGTACCTTGACCAGGATGCCTTCCTTTTCGAGGGGACGATCGAGGACAACATCATCGGATCCAGTCGCGATCGCGATCCGGACCGGGTTTCCGCGGCGGGGCGGTCGTCCAGTGCCGATGCCTTCATCAGCGCCATGAAGGACGGCTATCGGTCGCAACTCAAGGAGCTGAGCTCCAACCTCTCCGGTGGCCAGAAGCAGCGCATCGCGATCGCGCGTGCCTTCTACAAGGACGCACCGATCCTCCTGTTGGACGAGCCGACGTCGGCGCTCGACAGCGAGACCGAGCAGCAGATCCGCCAATCCGTGCGCACTCTTGCGCAGGGCCGGACAACCGTGATGGTCGCCCATCGCCTTTCGACCGTGCGCGATGCGGACCTCATCTATGTGATCGCCGAAGGACGCGTCGTCGAGGTCGGCAACCATGACGAACTGCTGGCCCGCAACGGCATGTATGCCGCGCTCCTGAGGGGACAGAAGACTGCCCCGGACGAGGTCTGCACCGACAACGCGCCGGAACCGGCCGTTCATGTCCTCCGCTCCCGATCGAGGGGGCAATGAGCCCAGCCCGCGCATAACTCACCGCGCGACATAGGGGCATTCACGCAACTGTCATGTTCCGAGGCTAGACGCCAGGTTCGGCCAACGGATCTCGCATGACGATGAAGACCATCCCGCCTTGTCTCGCCATAGCGCTGGCGTTGATCTCAACGCCGCGTCCATCCGCGGCACAGACCATTTATCCGATCGATCGTGCCGAGATCCTGGCTGGCGCGAAGTTCGACATGAAGGTTGAAATGCCCGCCACCACGGCCGACGGAGCGGCCGTTCTGATCAACGGCCGCGATGCCGCCGAGGTTCTGGGGAACGTCCCGCAAGTCATTGCCAACGAGGAAGGACAGGGACACTCTGCGCTCTGGTGGCGCGACACGGCGCTCACCGAACCCGGTACCTACGAGGTCATCGCCAGGTCCGGCGAGCGGGAGAGCAAGGTGGTATGGGAGGTCTATGGGACCCCTCCACGCACCGCGCGAAATGTGGTCCTGCTGGTCGGCGATGGCCTCTCCATTGCGCATCGGACAGCGGCCCGAATCCTGTCCAAGGGCATCGCAGAGGGCCGGTATCACGGAAAACTCGCCATGGACGAGATGCCTCACATGGCGCTCGTCTCCACGGCCGGAACGGATTCCATCATCACCGACTCCGCCAACGCGATGAGCGCCTACACGACGGGCCATAAGTCCTGCGTAAATGCGATCGGCGTCTATTGCGCGAGCAACATCGCTCCCTCCGCGCACCCGCGGGTCGAAACCGTTGCGACGCTCGTCCAGCGCCGTCTCGGTCTCGCCGTCGGGGTGGTCACGAACTCAGAAATCACCGATGCGACGCCTGCCGGAATGGTGGCTCACACGCGCCGCCGTTCGGAGATGAGCGACATAGCCCGCATGTTCTTAGAGGTGAAGCCGAACGTCATGCTCGGCGGTGGCTCTGCGTATTTCCGTCCGCTCGGCCCCGACAGCAAGCGCAAAGACAATCAGGACCTCATCGCGCAGTTCAAGGACGCCGGGTATCGGTTCGTGGAGACGGCGACGGCGTTGCAGGACGCCGCCCAAGACGGTCAGACGACGAAACTTCTCGGCCTCTTCAACACGGGCGATATCGACGGCGCCCTCGATCTCAAGTTCCTGAAAAGGGGGACCACGAGCAAGTTCAGCGACCAGCCGGACCTCATCGAGGAGTCACGCGCGGCGCTCGATGTTCTATCGCGCGCGCCCAACGGTTTTCTCTTGATGATCGAATCCTCCCGGATCGACAAATATTCTCATAGCCTTGATTGGGAGCGCGCCGTCTACGACACGATCATGCTCGACAACGTCGTGAGATCCGTCAAGGAATTTGCCGCAGACAGAGACGACACGCTCATTATCGTCGTGCCGGATCATGCGCATCCGATCAGCATCGTCGGGACGTTCGACGACGACAATCCGGGGCAGACGCCGCGTACGAAGCTTAACGTCTATGCCAACGCCAGGTATCCCAACTATCCGGCGCCAGATGCGCAAGGCTATCCGCCGACACCCGATGTATCGCGACGGCTGGCCGTGCTGTTCGGCAGCTATCCGGACCACTGCTTCTCCGGCAAGCCCAGTCTCGATGGCGAGTTCGTTCCCGGCCAGAAGGCGGCCGACGACAAGACGATCGTCGCCAACGAAGCAGCCTGCAAGCCCGGGACCGTGCGGCTATTCGGAAATCTACCCTTCGACATGCCCCAGGGCGTGCATGCGGCCGATGACGTGATCCTCACGGCCTCCGGACCGGGCGCGGAACAATTCCATGGGCAGATCGATAACACGTTCGTCTTCCGCGCCATCGCAAACGCCCTCGGCCTTGCGCCCGAGTCCGGACACTAGATCGAGGCCCGGGAGAGAAATAGACGGTCGTCGCCGCGCTTCCTCGATTGCAATCGTTCCTTGCCGCCGGAGATCGGTATAAGACCGCATCGGGACGCAGGAGACAAATCCCATGAGAAAGCTGCTCGTCGTCGGCATGGGCGCCGGTGACCCGGACTTCCTGACCGTGCAGGCGATCAAAGCCCTGAACCGGGCCGATGTCTTCTTTGTCTTCGACAAGGGCGAGGCGAAGAGCGAGCTGATCCGCCTTCGCCAGGACATCTGCGAGAGCGTGATCAAGAACCGCTCCTATCGCTTCGTTGCCATCGAAGATCCGGCCCGCGATCCGGTGCCGCACGGCTATAGGCGCGGCGTCGAGGCGTGGCATCGGGAGCGCGCGGCGCGACTGGCCGCGTCCATCGAGGCGGAAGTCGCCGAGGACGGCTGCGGCGCCTTTCTCGTTTGGGGCGATCCGAGCCTCTACGACAGCACCCTGCGGCTGCTCGACCTCCTGCGCGACGGCGGCACCCTCGCGTTCGACTGCGAGGTGATACCCGGCATCAGCAGCATCCAGGTGCTCGCAGCCCGTCACCGGCTGGTGCTCAACGCCATTGGCGGCACCGTTGCCATCACCACGGGTCGCGAGCTTGCCGAGCGCGGCCTTCCCGCCGGCGCCGACAGCATTGTCGTGATGCTCGACCGCGGCGATGGCCTCCGGGCGGCGTGTGGCGAAGACGTGGAGATCTACTGGGGTGCCTACCTCGGCACGCCAGACGAGCGGCTCGTCTCCGGCCGGCTTGGCGACGTCATCGACGACATCGAGCGCATCCGGTGCGAGGCAAGGGCGCGCCACGGCTGGATCATGGACACCTACCTCCTGCGGCGGCGCCGTCCCGATGATCAGGCGCCGGCATCCGGAGCAGACAAGAGGTGAAAGAAGGAGCCGCTGACGCTGCCGGCGCGAGAGCCGGCGGCGCGGCCCGATCCGGACCCGTCCTCCAGATCGAGCAGCGGCTCGCCGCCGTCCGACAGCAGCGTCGCGTAGTGGAACTCGTGGCCGTAGAGCCGCGCGCCCTTGCGGCCCAGCGCGCACTCCGAGCGCAGCGTGGCGCGGCGATAGCCAAGGTGCAGCGTGCGCGTGCGGAACGAGGTCTCGGCCGCAAGCAGGCCGGCCATCGCGTGGCGGTGGCCTTGGGCGTCCTCAAGTCCCCGGCCGAGCACCATGTAGCCGCCGCATTCGCCGTGAATGGGCACCGACCGCGCCGCGAGCGCGGTCAGGCCGGCACGGAAACGGGACGCCGCGGAGATCCGTCCCGCGTGGAGCTCCGGATAGCCGCCGGGCAGCCACACGGCGTCGGCGTCCGGCGGCGGCGCCTCGTCCGAAAGCGGCGAGAACTCCACGATCTCCGCGCCGGCCGCGCGCCACCCGGCAAGCACGTGATGATAGGTGAACGAGAAGGCCGCATCCTGCGCCAGCGCGATGCGTTGGCCCGGCGGCGGGATGGCGTGCACGCGGCCGGCGTTGACCCGCATCGCCGGATTGACGTCGGATGCCGCGGCCACGACCGCCTCGAGGTCGACCGAGGCGGCCACGACGGCGGCGAGGCGCGCCAGGCGGTCGCCATAGTCGCTCTGCTCGGCGGCTTGGACGAGGCCGAGATGACGTTCGGGCAGGCGGATGTCGTCGGCACGTCGCAGGGCACCGAGGACCGGCATGCCCATGCGCACGAACGCCGGCCGGATCAGCGACTCGTGCCGCGCGCTCGCGACCTGGTTCAGGATGACGCCTGCGACGCGGACCTCCGGCCGATAGTGCGCACATCCAAGCGCCACCGCGGCCGCGGTCTCCGTCTGCCCGCCGACATTGAGGACGAGCACGACCGGCCAGCCAAGCAAGCCCGCCAGGTCCGCCGTCGCGCCCCATCCCGAAAGTCCGCGGTCGGCGCCGCCATCGAACAGGCCCATCACGCCTTCGGCGATCGCGAGGTCCGCGCCTGCCGCGCCCTGCGCAACGATGCCAGCGAGCAGCGTCTCGGACATCGCCCAGGTGTCGAGGTTGTAGCTCGGCCGTCCGGCCACCCGCTCATGATGACCGGTGTCGAGATAATCCGGCCCGATCTTGAACGGCTGCACGGCGAGGCCGCGTTGCCGCAGGGCCGCCAGCAGGCCGAGCGTGACCGTCGTCTTGCCGGATCCCGAGCTCGGCGCGGCGATCACGAGGCCGCGTGGGGATTTGCCCGTCGCCATCATCGCCCCCGATAGCGGCGCTGATAATCGACACTGTAGAGCGCGCTGTCGCGGAAGTCGCCGCAACCGAGCGCCGGCCCGACGAGGATCAGCGCGGTGCGGTCGATATTGGTCTCGGCAACGGCCGCCGCGATGGTGCCGAGCGTGCCGCGCACGATCTGCTGATCCGGCCAGCTCGCCCTGGCGACGACGACGGCCGAGCAGTCCCGGCCATAGAACGGCAGCAGGTCCTGCACCACGCGGTCGATGCCCTGGATCGACAGATGGATCGCAAGCGTCGTGCGGGTGGCGGCGAAGGCGGCAAGCGTCTCCGCCGCCGGCATGGCCGACGCGCGCCCCGGCGTGCGCGTGAGCACGAGCGACTGGGCGACCTCCGGCAGCGTCAGTTCCTGTCCGAGCGCGGCCGCAGCCGCCGCAAACGCCGGCACGCCCGGAGTCATCGTATAGGAAATGCCGACCGCCTCGAGCCGCCGGATCTGTTCGCCGACCGCGCTCCAGATCGAGAGGTCGCCCGAATGCAGGCGCGCGACATCCTGCCGGGCGTCGTCCGCCGCCGTGATCTCGGCCATGATCTCGTCGAGCGACAGGGGAGCGGTATCCACGATGCGCGCCCCTTCGGGGCAATGGTCGAGCAGCGCGCGCGGCACGAGCGAGCCGGCATAGAGGCACACCGGGCAGGTGGCGATGAGATCGCGCCCGCGCACCGTGATGAGGTCAGCGGCGCCGGGACCCGCACCAATGAAATGCACCGTCATGGCAGTCTCCCGTCTCCGACGGCCAAGGCGCATGTCGTCGTGGAGCTGGCACGCCGCGGCCCCAGCAGGCGTGCGTTCGCCCCGCCGGCGAGCAGCGCCGCGGCTTCGGCGACCGACGGCGTGTCCTTGTGCACGAGCGCAGCCGCGGACAGCGTCAGCACGGCGCCAGCGACGCTGCGAAGTTCCTCGGCGCTGTAGGCGATGAGCGCGACACCGCGGCGGCGGGCCGTCTCGCACAGGCCCGGCTCGTGCGCTTTGGACGCCTCGGTCGCGATGACGTCGACGGTGCCGGCGCAGCCGAACTCGACCTCGGCTGCGCGGATCGCCGCCTCGATGTCCTCGGCCGGCGTTCCGCGCCGACATCCGATCCCGCACGCTAGCATGGCTTCCTCACGCGCCATTGCATCACCGGCCTCGCCGGCGTCCAGACCATCTCGTTGCCAAGCGGGCTCGCGCGCGACACCGCAAGGCGCAAGAGGTCGCCGCCGAGCGTCCGATGAAGATCGAGCAACCGCTGCTCCGTCTTGAGCGCGACGGCGTTGGCCACCAGCCGCCCCCCGGGTCTCAGCGCCGCCCACGCCGCCTCGAACACGCCCATGTCCCCCATGCCGCCGCCGATGAAGACCGCATCGGGCGCCGGCAGGCCCGCGAGCGCGTTGGGCGCCCGGCCCAGAACGATGCGAAGGTCGGGCGTACCGAGCGCTGCCGCATTGCGCGCGGCCCGTTGCGCGCGGTCCTCCCGTTCCTCCACGCCGATCGCCTGCATCGCGGGATGGCGCAGCAGCCATTCGATGGCGACGGAGCCGGCCCCGAGCCCCAAGTCCCACAGGAGCTCGCCCGCCTGCGGCGCGAGCGACGAGAGCGTCACGGCGCGGATCTCGCGTTTCGTCAGTTGTCCGTCGCTCTCGAAGAGGCCGTCGTCGAGGCCCGTTGCAAGGCTCAACATCGTTGTCGTCGCCTGGGGCGGTAGCTCGACGGCCACGGTGTTGAGGCCGTCGACATCCGCGAGCGCGAAATCGGCCGCAGCCGAGGTGCGGATGCGCTCTCGCGGGCCGCCCAGCGCCTCGAGCACGGTGAGCCTCGCCGCACCGAGCCCTTGGGCCGTAAGCAGCCGGGCGAGGCACGCGGGCGTCTCCCCATCCCACGACAGCGCGAGGATCCGCGCGCCCGGCTGGAGATGGCGAACGATCGCCTCCAGCGGCCGGCCGTGCAGCGTGACGAGCGCGGCATCCTGCAAGGCCCAGCCGAGCCGAGCCGCTGCCAGGCTGAACGCCGAAGGCTGCGGCAGGCATACGATCTCCGCCGCCGGAACGATGTCGACGAGCTGCTTGCCGATGCCGTAGAAGAAGGGGTCTCCGCTCGCCAGCACGGCGACCGGGCGCCCGCGCCGCGCCGCGATTTCGGGAAAGGCCTCTTGGATCGGGCTCGGCCAGGTCAGCGACGTGCCCTCGATCGCATCCTGCGCCAACTGGAGGTGACGTTTGCCGCCCACGACCAGCTCGGCTCCCCGGATGAGCGCCTTGGCCGCGTCCGAAAGCCCGGCAAGGCCGTCCTCGCCGATGCCGATCAGCGCCAGCCAGCGCCCGTTTCGCCGCTGATCGGTCTCCTCACCCATGGAACACCACGCCATGCGCATCCTGATCCTCGGAGGCACGACCGAGGCGTCGGACCTGACGCGCCGGCTTGCCGGCGATCCAAGGTTTAAAGTCACGCTGTCGCTGGCCGGACGCACATTGAACCCCAGAACCGAAGCCGGCATCGCGGCCCGCGTCGGCGGCTTCGGAGGTGCGGAGGGCCTTGCCCGGTGGCTGACAGACACCGGCATCGACGCGGTGCTCGACGCGACGCATCCCTTCGCGGCGCGCATCTCCGCAAGCGCCGCCGCCGCCACCGACCAGCTCCGCATCCCGCTCTGCACGCTCGTCAGGCCACCGTGGTCCGCCGGGCCGGAGGACTTGTGGTCCGATGTGACCTCCATGGCGGAAGCAGCCGACGCCCTGGGCCTTGCGCCCCGGCGCGTGTTCCTCAGCGTCGGCCGGCAGGGCGTCGGCGCCTTCCGGCGCGCCCCGCATCATGCCTATGTCGTCCGGTCCATCGAGCCGCCGGACGCTGCCGACCTGCCGCCCGACACGACGCTCATAGCGGCACGCGGCCCCTTCGCTCTCAACGACGAGATCGACCTTCTCGCGGGCCAGCGCATCGACATCGTCGTGGCCAAGAACGCCGGCGGCGCGGCGACCTATGCGAAGATCGAGGCTGCCCGGCGGCTGCGGCTTCCAGTCGTGATGATCGCGCGCCCGCACAAGGCGGGGCGCCATGTGGTGGGGAGCGCCGGGGCCGCTCTCGCCTGGCTGGAGCGGCTTCATGCCACGTCTCGCTCGGAGCGCGGCGTATAGATCCACGGCACGCCGCCGGGCCGCTCGACCGCGCGTGTGCGGCTCGACCCGACGAGGACGAGGGTCCGCATGTCGGCACCTGCCGCATCGGCCTCTCCGAGCCGCTGCACCCGAAGCTTCGCCTCCGGCGTGCCGGCAGCCCTCACAAAAGCGACGAGCGTCTCGGGCGACTTGTAACGGCGCAGGAGCGCGAGCGCGCGACCGAGCTGATCCGGGCGGGCAACCGATGCAGGGTTGTAGAGCGCGATGACGAAGTCGCCCTCGGCCGCCGCCGCAAGGCGCCGCTCGATGGTGGTCCAGGCCTTGAGGTTGTCCGACAGCGAGATGGCGCAGAAATCGCCGCCGAGCGGTGCGCCGGCATGGGCCGCCGCCGCGAGCATCGCCGTCACGCCTGGCTCGATGCGGATATCGAGTCCGCGCCACATCGGATCGCCGGTCTCCACCGCCTCGAACAGCGCCGATGCCATGGCGAACACGCCGGGATCGCCGCTCGAGACGACAGCGACCGTGTTCCCCGCCGCGGCCAGCGCCAGCGCGTGGCGCGCCCGCTCCACCTCGACCCGATTGTCGGAGGCATGCCGGCGTTGGCCTGCGGGACCGGCCGGAACGCGGTCGAGATAGGTCGTGTAGCCGACGAGATCGGTCGCGTCCGCTAGCGCCTTGCTGACGGCCGGCGTGGTCAGCTCCGCGCTGCCGGGGCCCAGCCCGACCACCGTCAGCCTCCCCGTCATAGCCGCCGCCCCAGGCCGGGGATGATCACCATGGCGAAGTAGGTACCGGCGATGCCGTCGCAGTCGCGGAGCGGCAGGATGCGCTCCTCCGACATGGTGCCGCGCTCGACATAGATGGCACGCTCCGTGAGACCGGCTGCGGCCACCGCGCGGCACACCTTGGCGAGGTTGCGTCCGATCTTCATGATCACGGCTGCATCCGACGCGGCGAGGCGTTGTGCGAGGCTCGTTTCGTCAAGCGTCCCGGGCACGACGGTCAGCACGTCGTCGCCCCAGGTGATGGGCGCGTTCGCGCGCGTCCAGCATCCGGACATGCCGGTCACGCCGGGCACCACCTCGACCGGGACGATCGCGTGGAGGCGGCGCCACATGTGCATGAACGAGCCGTAGAAGAAGGGGTCACCCTCCGCAAGAAGGCCGACGGAGCAACCGTCCTTGAGCGCCTGCTCGATGGCGGCTGCCGCCTCGCGGTAGAACTGCGCGATCCGCGCGCGGTAGTCCGGATGCTCGGCCGGGATCTCGTCGGTCACCGGATACTCGAAGCGCAGCTCGCGGCGGTCGGCAGCAACGATCGGCGCCACGATCTTGCGCGCATTGCCCTGCCGGCCGGTCTTGGCGAAATAGGCGAGCACGTCGACCGAGCGCACCAGCGCCGCCGCCCGCAGCGTCAGATAGCGCGCGTCTCCCGGACCGACGCCGATGCCGTAGAGCGTGCCGGCCTTGGCCGTTCCGGCGATGTCGTCCAGAAGGATCATTCGGTCTCGCTTGCGAGCGCATTGACCGCGGCGGCCGCCATGGCGCTGCCGCCTTTCCGGCCCGCGACGATCAGATACGGGCAGAGGCCGGAGGCCCGCAAGGCCTCCTTGGATTCGGCCGCGCCCACGAAACCGACCGGGACCCCGATCACGGCCGCAGGCCGCGGCGCGCCCTCATCCAGCATCTCGATGAGCCGGAACAGCGCGGTCGGTGCATTCCCGATGGCGACCACGGCGCCCCCGAGCCGCGGACGCCACAGCTCCAGCGCCGCCGCCGAGCGCGTCGTCCCCGTGCGGCGGGCGAGTTCCGGCACCGCCGGATCGTCGAGGGTGCAGATCACCGCGTTGCCGGCCGGCAGTCGGCTCCGCGTGACGCCGTAGGCTACCATGTTGGCGTCGCAGAGGATCGGAGCGCCGGCGAGCAGCGCACCGCGTGCCGCGGAGGCGAAGTCCTCCGACATGACGATGTCGGATGCGATCTCCACCATGCCCGAGGCGTGGATAATGCGCACCGCGACCTTCTCGGCATGACCCGTGAAGCGCGAAAGATCGGCCTCGGCGCGGATGATGGCGAACGAGTTGCGATAGATCTCCGGGCCGTCGCGGAGATAGGAGTGGTCGCGCTGCATGGTGTCAGGCCCTGGCGAGGAGAACGGCGGGAAGATCGCAAAGCGCCGACGTCTCGACGAACGCGTCGGGCGCAGCCGCAGCCGTGCCGTTGCGGACGATGCCGAAGCCGCCCGTGCCGGCAACGAGCACCAGATCGGCTGCGTGCGACCGCGCACAGCCTTTGGCACATCCGGAGATGTGCACGGACCCGATACCGGGCAGCGGCAGCATGTCGGCGACGCGCAGCGCGGCGTCGCGCGTATCCGCGTTGGCCGAGCGGCAGGCGGGCGCGCCTGGACAGGCATCGATCGCCATCAGCGGATCGCCCGGCGCTGTCACGAACGCACCGGCTCGCGCGGCGGCAAGCAGAAGACGGTCTGCTTGCCCGGCGTCGCCGACGGGCGCGTAAAGAACGCGCCAGGGCGACAGGCGGAACGGGGCGAGACCCAGATCGGTCCCTACCTCCGCGATCCGCGCAAGAGTAGGCGCCGCGATCCGGCCGAAGGGCGCGCCAAGGCCTACAGCGAAGGCTTCGCCGCGGGCCGCGAGGAGTCCCACCCGCGTGCCGGCGGACGTGGGCGCCGATGCCGCGGGGCCGCCCGGCTCTCCGCAATCGTCCAAAGCCGCGTCCAAGGCGGCGACGGCGGCCGCATCGAGGTCGCGCATCCTGGCCCGCGGGTGAGGCTTCACGGCCGCAACGAAGGCCAGCGCCAGACGAACCGCCGCCGCCGGCGATTGCGCGGGCGCGACGAGGCGCAGGGTTTCCCATCCGGACGTCCGCCCGATGTCGAGCGCGATCTTGATGCCGCCGTCCGCCGCGACGGCCTTCAGTCGAATATCGGCGTGTTCCTCGTCGAGCGGCAGCAGCCCGCCGCCATCGACGACGAAACCGAACTTCGCCGGCAACGACCAGAGCTTGGGCGTCCCGGCCAACGCCGCCTCGAGCGCGGCTGCAAGCGGCCGGACGTCATGGAGCTCCGTCGGATCGAGACCGGCGAGCGGTCCGACCATGACGTTGCGCACGGCCTCCGCGTCGGCATGGGCGTCGATCAGGCCGCATTCGGACAACGTGTCCCACATCGATGGAAGATCCCGCGCCTCGACCCCGCGGATCTGCAGGTTGGCGCGGCGCGTGAGATCGATAAGCCCGTTCCCGTACCGTTGCGCAATCGCGCAGACGGCCTCGATCTGCGGCACGCTCAGCGCCCCGCAGCGCGGCCGCACGCGCACGATCAGGCCGTCGCCGGTCTGCATCGGGCGGAGCGCGCCGGGGCACCATCCCTTGACCGTTGGCGGCTCGGCCATGGCTGGCATCGCGCTCATGGCACTGTCTCCGCCCCGGCCGGCCTTTTGGGATTGACCGGCCGTGCCGGCTCCGGGCCCATAAGCACGCGCTGAAGCTCGGCATGCACGGCGTTGCGGCGCGGCGTCCACAGACGCCGGTCGATGGCGTCCTGGAGACGCGCTGCGATGGCGCGCATGGCGGGCGCATTGAGGTCGAGAAGCTCCTTGAGACGCGCCTCGTCGGCGATGACGGCATCGTGGACGGCATCGAACAGCTGATCCCCGACGGCACCGGCCGTGGCGGCAAAGGCGTAGAGGGCATCGACACCCTGGGCGATCTCCGCGACGCCGCGATGGCCGTGCCCGGCCATGCCCGAGAGCCAGCGCGGGTTGGCGAGCCGCCCGCGCACGATGCGGACGATCTCCTCCGCGACGGTCCGGGTGCGGGGCGCCTCCGGGCGGCTCGTGTCGAGATGATAGAGCGACGGCGAACGCCCAAACTCCGCCGCAGCAGCCGCGAAGCCGCCGGCGAAATCGGCAACGCCGTCGCCGTCGAGGAGGTCGCGCTCGCGGTCGTCCTGCGGATGCACCAGCGCATCGGCAGCCGCGACGCGGTCGGCAAACTCCCGAGGCGCCGGCCGCTCCGCGCTGTCGGTCCCATAGGCATGGGAGGACGCTTCGAGGTAGGCAGCGGCGAGATCGCCGCGCGTCCCCCAGATCCCGTCGAGTGCCGCCGAGGCCGCGCCGGCGCCGTACGTGCCGGGCTCGCCGCCGAACACGCGCGCGAGGCTCGCGCCCTGGCGCCGCGCCGCTGCGAGCGGATTCCAGTCGTCGGGCTCGTCGCGCTCGGCAACGCGGCGGACCGCGAGATCGAAGAGCGCGATCTGCGCCGGGAAGATGTCGCGGAAGGAGCCGGAGATGCGCAGCGTGACATCGATGCGCGGGCGCTCGAGCCGGGCGATCGGCAGCACCTCGATGCCGACGACGCGGTTCGATCCGTCGTCCCATTTCGGCCGCACGCCCAGGAAGGCGAGCGCCTGCGCGAGGTCGTCGCCGCCGGTCCGCAGCGAGGCCGACGCCCAGAGGTCGAGCATCAGCGCGCGCGGATGGTCGCCATGGTCCTGGAGATAGCGGCGCACGACCTCGTCGGCCGCGCGCCAGCCGACGATGGCCGCCGTCCGCGTCGGCACCGCGCGCGGATCGATGGTCGTGAGGTTGCGTCCCGTCGGCAGAACGTCCCGCCGTCCCCGCGTCGGCGCTCCCGAGGGACCGGGCGCGACTCGCCGGCCGTCGAGCGCGGCGATGAGCGCCGCGCATTCATGGCGCGCGCAATCGGCGATGGCCGCCTCCATCGCGGTGATGTCGCCGCCGGGCGAGGCCCGCACGATGGCCGCCGCCAGCGCGGCACAGGACTCCGCCGATGGCGCGCGGCCGAAGACATGCAGGTGATCGCGGATCGCGAGGTCCTTGATATCGCAAAGCTGCGCGTCGAGCTTGGCGATGGCATCGCGCGGCGCGTCCTCCTTCGTGAGGCCGCAATCGCTGGCGAGGCCCGAGCGCCAGGCCCGGTCCAGGATCTCCCGCTCGAGGATCGCGATGCGCCGCCGGTCGACTCCGTCGGCCTCGGCATACTCCTCGATCAAACCCTCAAGCTCGCCGAGCGGACCCTCGAGGCCCGCCTCGCAGAGCGGCGGCGTCATGTGGCCGATGGTGACGGCGGAGATGCGCCGCTTGGCCTGCACGGCCTCGCCGGGGTTGTTGACGATGAAGGGGTAGACGACCGGGACCGGCCCGAGCACGGCCTCCGGGAAGCACGCCTCGGATAGCGCGAGCGCCTTGCCCGGCAGCCATTCGAGCGTGCCGTGCGTCCCCAGGTGCAGAAGCGCGTCGATGCGCTCCTCCTCGCGCAGCCACGCATAGAGAGCCACATAGGCGTGCCGCGGCGGAAGCTGCAGATCGTGATAGTCGGCCTTGCGGTCGCCGCGCGAACCGCGGTCCGGCTGCAGCGCCACGACGAGGTTGCCGCGTCGGACGCACGCAAAGCGGAAGCCGCCGCGGCAAGCGGGATCCTCGTCGGGATCGCCCCATGCCTCGGTAAGCGCCGCGCGGACCTGCGGCGGCAGGCAGGCGAGGCGATGCGCGTACCAGTCGAGCGGCACCTCGATGACGTCCCACGGCAGCTCGCCCGCGAGCCGCGCGATGAGCTCGCCGGAGGCGACGGGCTCGGCACCCACGGCATAGCCGGCCGCACCGAGCGTCGGCACGATCTCCGCCACGCTCTCCGGCGTGTCGAGGCCGCAGGCATAGCCCGTCCGCCCGGCGCGATTGGGATAGTCCGAGAGCAAAAGCGCGACCTTGCGCTCCGGTCGCCGCTTGCGGCGCAGCCGGACCCACGCCGCCGCGAGGTCCGCCACGAACGCGATCCGGCCGGCCTCCGGCGCGTGCACGGCGCGCGCGTACTCGAGTCCCGGCTCGGCCACGAGGTCCGCCTTGAACGAGATGGCGCGCGTGAACACGCGCCCGTCGAGTTCGGGCAGCACCACGTTCATGGCGAGATCGCTCGGCGAGAGCCCGCGCGAGGCCGCCTCCCAAACCGGCCGTCCATGACCGGCGAGTGCCACCTGCAGCACCGGACAGTCCGCGGCATCGAGCACCGTCGTATCGTCGGCCCGGAGCGCCGAGAACGCCGTCGCATTGAGCACGATGTCCGGGCGCACGCGCCCGATGAGATCGGCGACCGGCTGCACGACGTCACGATCCTTGAGGCTCGTCACCGCGATGGCGATCGCGCCCAACCCGCGCGAGGCCAGTGCCTCCGCGAGCGCGGTGACGGGCCGGTAGTCGCCGGCCAGCAGACTTGCGCGGTAGAAGACGACGAGCGCGACCGGCTGCCCCGCGGCACCATCGACGTTCGCCAGTGGCACGGGGTCGCCGTTGGCGCCGAGCGCCAGCGCCGCAGGCAGCTCGGCCGGCGAGGCGGCCGTTAGGTCGGCGCCGAGCAGCCGGGCGGCATAGAGCAGCAGGTTGCGGGCATTGGCCGGCCCGCCGGCGCGGAAATAGCGCTCGAATGCCATCCGCGCGTCGCCGGACACGGTCGAGATTGCTTCGAGCCGCGGGTCGCGCTGGTCGTCCCCCGGCAGCGCGACGAGGAGGATCTGCCGCCGGCGCGCCACCGCGGCCATCTGCTCGAAGCCGTAGCGCCAATAGTCGAGGCCGCCGAGCCCGCGCACGATCACGAGGCGCGACCCGGCGATGACGCGCTCGATGTAAAGGTCGACGGACATCGGATGACGCAGCTTCTTGAGGCTCGCCAGCCGCAGCGTCGGATAGAGCGACGGCGCCTCGCCCCAGACCGCCGCCAGCGCCGAAAGATCGCTGTCGCTGAACGACAGGATGACGACATCGGCAGGCGTCTGACCTAAGTCAACCGCGCCGTCGATCTCATCCAGCGAACCTGTTTCGACTGCCAGCAGGTGCATCCCGCAACCCTATACCCTCCCGATCGCCTGCGCGATGGCAGCGCGGTCCAGGCCCTTCTGCCCGATAACGACGAGACGGCCCCGGCGCGGTTCTTCAGGGCGCCAGGGACGGTCGAACTGGTGCTGGAGTCGCGAGCCCACACCCTGGATCAGGAGCCGCATCGGCTTGCCCCGCACCTCGGCGAACCCCTTGATGCGCAGGATGTCGTGGGCGTCTGCGGCCTCCCGGATGCGCTCCACGAGCCCTTCCGGCGCATCGAGCGTCGGAATGTCGACGATGAACGTGTCGAAGTCGTCGTGGTCGTGCTCGGCCTCGTTGTCATGATGCGAAGGCCGGGCGGCGAGGTCCGTCTCGGCCGCGGCGCCAAGACCCAGCAGCACCTTGGCATCGAGCTGGCCGGCCGTCGTCTCCACCACCTTCACGGCGCGCGGTATAGCCGCCTTGATCTCGCCCGCGACCTTGACGCGCTCGGCATCCGTCATGAGATCGGTCTTGTTGAGGACGATGAGGTCGGCGCACAGGAGCTGATCCTCGAAGACCTCCTCGAGCGGATTATCATGATCGACCGACGCATCCTCGGCCCGCTGAGCGGCCAGCGCGTCGGGATCGTCGGCGAAGCGGCCGGCGGCCACCGCCGCGCCGTCCACCACGGCGATGACGCCGTCCACGGTGACGCGCGAGGCGATGGCCGGCCAGTTGAACGCTTGCACCAGCGGCTTCGGCAGCGCGAGCCCCGAGGTCTCGATCAGGATGTGCTCGGGCGGCTCCGGCAGTGCCAAGAGCCCCTCGAGCGCCGGTACGAAGTCGTCGGCCACCGTGCAGCAGATGCAGCCGTTAGACAGCTCGACGATGCGCTCCTCGCTGCAGCTCTCGATGCCGCAGCCCCTGAGGATCTCGCCGTCGATGCCGATATCGCCAAACTCGTTGACGATCACGGCAAGGCGACGGCCGGCTCCGTTCTGGAGGACGTTGCGCACCAGCGTGGTTTTGCCGGCACCGAGAAAGCCAGTCACGATGCTGCACGGCACTTTGGCGAGCGCGGTCATGGAGGATCTTGCTCCGGGTGAGAGAAGCCGAGCGGAGGCACGCGGGCGATGACACCCTTGCGGAACGCCTCGGGGCGCTCCTTCCAAGGGATGATGCCGTTGTCGGAGAGCCGGTAGGCCTCGGCGCTCGCGACGATCTGCTCCAGATGCGCCTCGGCATCCAGGTCGCCGATGAGGTACGTCCACCGGTCGGTGCCGACGAGCGCGACGGTGCTCGGGCGATTGCAGACGGCCAGGCACTCGACCGGTGTCACCGTGATCGAGCCCTCGGCCGACAAGCGTTCCTGCAGGGCCATGGCCAGTTGGTGGCCCGGCAGATGGAACCCCTTGCCGTCGGGGTTCGTCCTCCGGCACGAAACGCACACGAACACGGTCACGCTGGCATCTTTCATGAGAGCAAACGCAGCGAGCTAGCGCGTGGCGCTGGCGGAGCTTTCGTGCCACTGCCAGAGCCAGCCGACGAACGCGCCCGTCAGCGCCCACAACACGGCGTGGACGGCGAGCGAGGTGGATGCGAACCGCGCCGCAAGCTCGGCCGGCACACGGCTCGCCTCCGCTTCTGCGAGATGCGGTGCGCCGATGACATGCGGGGCGAGCAACAGGGCGATACCGACCGCCGGCAGGGCGAAACCGCTGCTCCGCAGCAGAAGCCACAGCCCCGCCGCCGTCGCGGCGGCCGTGCCGATCCACCAGACCTGCCGATCGAGGAGCTCGGCGGCCGGCATGCCCGGCAGCTCCGGCGAAAGCCCGAGCGCGGGAGACAGACCCGTCACCACGAACCCGGCTGTCGCCCAGATCAGCGCGCGCCGGGCATCGATGGGGTCACCGGCCACGAGCATCCCGGCGAGCAGCAAGAACGCAAAGCCCACGGCGGTCACGATCGTGACCGTGCTGGTATAGAACGTGCGCTCGATTCCGTCGGCCGGCGCCCATTCCTCATCGCCTCCGGCTTCGTCCCCGGCGTGGACGAGAATGAGCTTGCCGCCGTGCAGCCCGGCGGGATGGTGCGACGAGGACTGATGAGGACCGGCGGCCGGCGTCTCATACGCCTCGGCGGCGATGATGAGCGGCGTGGTCGTGACGTGCTGCAGCGAGGCGACGAGCAGGCCAGCAGCAAAGCCGGCTGCAAGCGCAACCGCAAGGACGCGCATGATCATGGATCGTCTCCCTCAGTGGCAAGGAAAGCTGAGGGCGTGGCGCGTATCGTGTCCGGCGTTATGGATGGTCGCCGAATGCGAGAAGCCCGCGACGAAGACAAGGGCAACGCCCGTCACGAATGCAAGCAGGGCGGCCCTGAGGATTTCCGACCTTTGCTCGGCGCCTGATAAATGCGTGGAATGGGATTGTGTGTTCACGAAACCTCTCCTCGACCACCCCTCCGGGGTCTTCATGAGTCCATCGATGTCGACGGTCGGTCTCCTGGCTCTCGGGTCCGTGTGTTCGGCCGCCTTCCCGGTTTCCCAGTGGCACTCTGACCAAACACTCGCCGATTACAGTTGCGGGGGCAGCTGCGGCTTCGCCCAGACCGGGCTACCGCATTCCCATTTCATCCTCTTGCGAGGAACCGTCCCGAACTTGATAGAGGTTGCCGGCGCGGGGCGTCAATCTAAATCCCGCGCGATGCCGCGTGCCCGGACGTCAAATTCCCCATGTGGCTCAAGGACGCCGCGGAGTGCCAGCTCAAGCCGTCGCCATGCGTCCTCGCTCCCCGGCAGGCCGAACCGCAGCCACGACGGCATGGCCTGGAAGCGGCGCACATGAATGCCCGCCCGAGCCAGACTATCCGCCACGCACGATGCCGTCGGATGGCGCACGAGATGGAATAGCGGCGTGCCGCCGAGGACTTCGCATCCGCCAGTCGCGAGCACGGCGTCGAGGCGGCGGCTGTCCTCTTGAAGCCTCTCGCGCGTCTCGTGCAGCCAGACGTCGTCCGCCAGGGCCGCAGCGCCGATCGCCAGGGCAGGCCCCGAGACGGCCCATGGCCCAAGCGCCGCGCGCAGCCGGTCGGCCAGATCCTCTTGCGCCACGGCGAAGCCCAGCCGCAGGCCGGCCAGGCCGTAGGCCTTGCCGAACGAGCGCAGCACGACGGTCGCCGCGGGCAGACCTGGAACGAGACTCGTATCGGCGGTGAGAACGTCGGCAAACGCCTCGTCGACGACGAGCAGCCCGTCGCGCGCGAGCAGCGCCTCGGCCAGAGCGGCCAAGCGCTGCGCGGGGATCAGTCGGCCCGTCGGATTGTCCGGATTGACGAGCACGACGACGTTCGCCTCTCCCCGTTCGTCGAGGTCGAGCACCTCGTTGACGTCGTGGCCCTCGCGCCGCCAGGCGGCGGCGTGCTCGGCATAGGTCGGGCCGACGATGGCCACCCGTGACGGGGGCATCAGCCGCGGCAGCACTTGAATGAGCGCTTGCGTGCCGGGCGCCGGGACCACCAGCTCCGGGCGCGCGGCGCCATAGCGGTGCGCCGCCACCTGCTGAAGCTTGCGCAGATCGGAGCCCTGCGGCAGACGGGTCCAAACGTCGCCGTCGAACTCGGGCACGGGGTACGGATGAGGATTGATGCCCGTCGACAAGTCGATCCACGGCTCAGGCGCATGCGGGAAGGCGGCCCGCGCCGCGTCGAGGTCGCCGCCGTGGACGATCGGCTGCGCCGCGCCGGGCGTCATGATCGCCGGCCACGGTTGGAGCCGCGCGCAGGACCGGCGCACCGGACAGCCATACGCCACATCGCCTTCAATTCCCTTGCGAGGAGCATCGACCGGTTTGATAAAGGCTGCCACATCGTGACGTCAATCGGATCGGGCCGCGTCGCGGAGCGCCCGAAGAGGAGAGGTGACCCATGCCAGATGCGCAGGACGAGTCCCGCCACAAGGAGAAGATGGCCAAGCGCAAGGCGGCACAGGATGCCGAAGTGTCGTCGAAAACCGTCGAGAAGGGCCTCCTCATCGTCCACACCGGCAAGGGCAAGGGCAAGTCCACCGCCGCCTGGGGTCTGCTGCTGCGCGCACTCGGTCGCGGCATGCGCGTCGGCGTGGTGCAGTTCGGCAAGGGCACCTGGGACACCGGCGAGCGAAAGGCGATCGAACGGTTCGGCGACCAAGTGGTCTGGCACACCCTCGGCGAGGGGTTTACGTGGGAGACGCAGGATCACACCCGCGATGTGGCCGCCGCCGAGAAAGCCTGGAGCACCGCCAAAGCGCTGCTCGCGGATCCCTCCTTCCAGCTCGTCATCCTCGATGAGCTCAACATCGCGTTGCGCTACGAGCACCTGCCGCTGGCCGAGGTGCTGGCAACGCTTCAGAGCCGTCGGCCCGGACTGCATGTCGTCGTCACCGGGCGCAACGCCAAGCCCGAGCTGATCGAAGCCTCCGATCTCGTGACCGACATGACGCCGGTGAAGCACCACTTCGCGGCCGGGGTAAAAGCCCAGGAGGGCATCGAGTTCTGAGCCTATGAAAGCGATCATGTTCCAGGGCACGGGCTCGGATGTCGGCAAATCGCTCCTGGTCGCGGGGCTGGCGCGCGCCTTTGCCAACCGCGGTCTTCGCGTGCGGCCGTTCAAGCCGCAGAACATGTCGAACAACGCCGCCGTGACGGTTGACAGCGGCGAGATCGGACGCGCGCAGGCGCTGCAGGCGCGCGCCGCGCGCGTGCGGCCGTCGGTGGATATGAATCCGGTGCTGCTGAAGCCGCAAAGCGAAATCGGCGCCCAGGTCGTCGTGCAGGGCCGCGTCGTCGGCAACGCCCCGGCGCGGGACTACCAGGCCATGAAGCCAAAGCTGCTCGCAAGCGTTCTCGACAGCTATGCGCGGCTGGCGCGCGAAGCGGATCTCGTTCTCGTCGAAGGCGCGGGCTCCGCATCGGAGGTCAACCTGCGCCGGGCCGATATCGCCAACATGGGATTTGCGGAGGCAGCCGGCGTTCCCGTCGTCCTCGTCGGCGACATCGAGCGCGGAGGCGTCATCGCGAGCCTTGTCGGGACCAGGGCGGTGCTGCCTCCCGCCGACGCGCAGCGGATCGTCGGCTTCATCGTCAATAAGTTCCGCGGCGACCCGGCCCTCTTCGCCGACGGCCTGACGGCCATCGCGCACCACACCGGCTGGAGACCCCTGGGGCTCGTCCCGCACTTTGCACGCGCACGCCACTTGCCGGCGGAAGACTCCCAGTCTCTGTCACGGTCGATGCCCGCCACGTCGGCCGGCAAGCCGCTCGTCGTCGTCCTCGCCTACCCTTTGATCTCGAACTTCGACGACTTCGATCCGCTCCGCCTGGAGCCGGGCGTCGAGCTGGCGTTCCTGCGACCCGGCGAGGCGATCCCGGGAACGGCCTCGCTCGTCGTCCTGCCGGGCTCGAAGGCAACCCTGGCCGACCTCGCCGCGTTGCGCGCGACGGGATGGGACATCGATCTCGCGGCGCACGTGCGCCGCGGAGGCCGGGTGCTCGGCATTTGCGGCGGCTATCAGATGCTCGGCCGCACGATCTCCGATCCGGACGGCATCGAAGGCCCGCCCGGTGCCGCGCCCGGCCTCGGCCTCCTCGAGGTCGAGACCGTGCTCGCCGGCAGCAAGGTCCTGGTCGAGGTGCAAGGCGAGGATCGCGATGGCACGCCGATCACGGGCTATGAAATGCACATCGGCCGGACCACCGGACCGGGGACGCGCTCGCCGATGCTTCACCTTGTCGATCGCCGCAGCGACGGGGCCGTCAGCGCCTGCGGCCGCGTCGCCGGGTGCTACGTCCACGGCCTGCTCGCGAGCGACGCCTACCGCGCCCGGCTGTTGCAGGACATCGGAGCCGCCAGCACAACGACGCGCTACGAGAGCGAGATCGACGCGATCCTCGATGCGCTTGCCGCGCATCTCGAGGCGCATCTCGACTGCGATGGCATCCTGGCGCTTGCCGGCGGGGCTGCGCGCACGAGCCCGAACGTATCGTGACGCGCCCGTCTTGCCGACGCGAGGCGGAGGGGAGCCCACACCGGCAATCACGACGCCGTGCCGCCGCACGGGTTCCGGTTGGGCCGGCCGCGTGCTAGCACCACGCGGCCGAGCCATCTGCCGAAGCCAGCGCCCATGCACACCTTACTTGCCCTCGTCGGCCTCGCCATCGAAGCCGCTTGCGGCTATCCGCGCTGGCTGTTCGGGGCGATCGGCCATCCCGTCACCTGGATCGGCAGATTGATCGCGTGGTGCGACAAGGCCTGGAACAAGCCGCAGCACTCGTTCGCGCGCCGGCGGGCCGCCGGTGTCGCCGCACTCGCCGTTTGCCTCGGTGCGACGGCCGCCGCGAGCCTCGTCGTCGTGCTGCTGGCCGGTCGCCTCATGCCGTGGCCGTTGGATCTCCTTCTGGTGGGCGCGGTCGCCAGCACCTTCATCGCGCAGCGCAGTCTTGACGACCATGTCCGTGCCGTCGCCGAGGCTCTCGAACACGGGACGCTCGATGAAGCGCGCCAGGCCGTGGCGCGGATCGTCGGCCGCGATCCGGCCTCTCTCGACGCGCACGCCGTCAGCCGGGCGGCCATCGAAAGCTTGTCCGAGAACTTCTCGGATGGCGTCGTGGCGCCTGTTCTCTGGCTGGTCGTCGGAGGCCTGCCGGGCGCAGCGCTTTACAAGGCCATCAACACCGCCGACAGCATGATCGGGCACAGGTGCGACCGCTATATCGCGTTCGGATGGGCGGCCGCCCGCCTCGATGACCTCGTCAACCTGCCGGCCTCGCGTCTCTCCGCGCTATGGATCGCCGCGGCCGCAGCCGTCCTTCCGCGCGCGAGCGGACGCGCCGCACTGCGGACCGCGCTCCGCGACGCGGCGGGGCATCGCTCGCCGAATGCCGGCTGGCCGGAGGCGGCCATGGCCGGCGCCCTGGACCTCCGGCTGGCCGGGCCCCGCGTCTATGAGGGCGTGGCGGTCGAGGATCGTTGGATGGGCAGCGGGCGGACCGACGCCGACGGCACCGACATCCGCCGTGCGCTTCAAGTCTACCGGATGGCGTGTCTGATCCAGGCAGGCATCATCGCGGCTCTGGCCCTGGCCTATTGCAGCTGACTTCGATCAAAGCAGCGAACCTAAACTCGAGCCAAAGAAAACCAGCTTTTGGGGTCGTTCTAGAAGGATCAGAGGACAATGTTGACAAAGAGGGAGTTTCTTCAGTCGACCGCACTCGTTGCAGCGGCGGCGGCAACAACGACGACTCCAGCTCTCGCCGGAATACTTGCCGGAGCGCCTGCCGATCCGAACATGACGTTTTCAACACCGATGCCGTCGGGTGTCGCGTCACCTGACATCGTGGAGACCCGGTTCGGAACTCTCAAGTTCTTCGACGGCTTCCCCGACAAAGCGAGTGCCGAGAAGGTGTTTGACAATCTCGATTTTCAGCGGGCGGTGCAGGCGTACCTTCTGGCGATCCCGGCGGTCAGCCAAGTCTACGACCGCAATGCGTGCCTGGAGCTGGGACCCGCCAACCTGACCATCCCCATCTGGGAACAGTTGGTCGACTCACGGACCATCGGCCTGACCTTCAACGACAACACGGTCTACAGCTGGGGCTGGGTCAACCTCAAGGATGGCCCGCTGGTGCTTGAGGTGCCCCCTAAGGTCTTGGGCGGAATCAACGACATCTGGTTCCGCTGGGTCATCGACGTGGGAATAACCGGGCCGGACAAGGGTCAGGGCGGCAAGTATCTGCTGTTGCCCCCCGGCTATAAAGGCGATGTCCCCGAGGGATACCACGTCGTTCATTCCAAGACCTACAATCTCTGGATTCCGTGGCGAAGCTTCCTGGTGGACGGTGACCCAAAGCCCGGGATCGACCTCGTCAAGAAATTCACCAAGATTTATCCGCTCGCGGACAAGGACAAACCGGCGCCAGCACTCAACTACGTTAATGTGTCTGGCAAGCCCTTCAACATCGTCAACCCTGCAGACTACGCGTTCTGGGAACTGCTCGACCAGGTGGTCCAAGAGGAATTGCCGGAATCGCTCGACGAGATTCGGATGGGGTTTTTCGCCTCGATCGGCATTGAACACGGCAAGCCGTTCAAGCCCGATGAGCGAATGAAGAAAATCTTGACGGAAGCGGCGGCCGTCGGCGACGCGACGGTGCGTTCCATCACCTTCCATTGGCGCCAGAAGGACGGCTATTACTACGAGGGCAGCTACTGGCAGCGTCCGTTCGTTGGCGGCTACCGGTTCCAGTCTCAGCCGGGTGTTCTGAACCTCGACGGCTATGCCTACTACTATTTCCTGGCTACCGGCGTGACACCCGCCATGGAAGAAAAAATGGTCGGAGAGGGCTCGCAGTATGCCTGGGCAGCGAGGGATGCCAACGGCGATCCGCTCGAAGGCGGCAAGACCTACAAGCTACATCTACCGCCGGGTATCCCGGTGAAGAACTTCTGGTCCGTGATCTTGTACAGCGACCAGACTCGCTCGATGATTCAGACGAATCAACGGTTCCCCAGTGTGAGCAGTCAGAACAAGGACCTGCAGATCAATGCGGACGGTTCAGTCGATGTCTTTTTCGGGCCAAACGTACCGGCCGGAAAAGAAGCAAACTGGGTGCAGACGATCCCCGGCACGGGCTGGAACACGCTCCTGCGCCTCTATAGTCCCTTGGAGCCCTGGTTCAACGGAACATGGCGCCCCGGGGAGATCGAGCTGCAGAGCTGACAAGGAATGAGTGAGGCCGCGCAGCCTTACAACTTCGACGGTGCTTTCCGCAAGGCCGTCTCCTCATGATGCAGCCTTCCGTCCCGTTCGATTAGTCGATGCGCTCGAAGTCGGGCATCTTGAATGTCTTGTCGTAAAAGGGTTCGTCCGGTCCGTAGAAACGGAACGCCGGCAACGGTCGCTTGCCACCGGTCGGGATCCAGTTGGACGCGAGTCCCTCGGGCGCAGAGGGGCCGACATAGAGCGTGACGCTCCCGTCCTCGTTCTTCGTCATCTGCTCAAGGCCGTAGGAGTCGAGCGTCGTGCGGTTCGACTGCGTATAGATGAACGCCATGGTCGCGCGATCGTAGATCGTCAGCGACCAGAACTGCTTTACTGGCACTTGGGCGGGCACAGTCACCTTGTAATTCCGGCCCGCTTCCAACGGACGGCCCTCGTTGTCCGCCATCGCCATGAGATAGTAGACCGCCGGCCGGTCCGAGACCTGCGCCGGCACCATCGTGCACCAGAAGAAGGCCAGCGCCCGCCCGTCGACGTCGATCCTGTCGGGATATTGGTAGCTGAAGCCGCGGTCCCGGTCTGGCAAGAGCAGCGGCACGTACTGGCGATCCGGCCAGAAGTAGGAATCGCGCGGCAGGTGGTCGAAGCGCTCCTGCAAATGGTGCCAAACGTCAACACCCGCCTGCCGCATGGCACGACGCGCGACGTCATCCGGATCGTAAGGCTTCCCGCGCTCTATTCCGAGGGAGGCAAGCAGCCCCATGATGTGGCCGTCCTGCGGCCTTGCCGGCTCGTAGGTGACGGTGTCGTACAGCAGCTTGAAATAGCCTTCGTCGTAGGGGAGAAGCGTCGGATAACGCCGGTCGATGGGATCGATGAACGTCTGCGCCGGCGGATTCTCCGCCTGCGACAGAGCGTACATCCTCAGGCGCTTTGAATAGTCGTAGGCATCCTGCTCCGTCTTTCCGGCCGCCCGCACCGAACGGAAGGCGAAGGCGATCCGGTAGTTGGGCGACTTGACCTGAATGTAGCCCGTCGGCACCGTGCCTTCGAAATCCGGACCGGTGAACAGAAGTTTGCCGCCCTTGCCGCCATCGACGCCGGAAGGACCGACGTCGGCGATCGTGAACTGCCAGGCATCGACCACCTGCCCGTACAGGCTACCGTCCGGCCCGGCGGCGGGGATCTCCAGGACGACGGGCTCTTTCTTCAAGTCGGCATAGGCCACGATATAGGGAGTCGAGCTGTTCGCCGTCCACGTCTCCAGTTTCGGAGTCGCCAGCCCCGACCAGGCGAGGATGTCGTTGTTCTTTGCGCCGAGCACGTCGAAAGTCGCAGCACGTGCGCTCTGAAGCTGCACTGACGGCAGCGACCACAGCAGGGCCTCGAACGCGCGCTGATATTTGATCTGATAGTTGAAGTCGACGTTCGAGCGAGCGCTTCCTGGCGCTGGCTGCCCGCCGATCGGCTCCTGAGTGACCTGTGCCGCTGCATCGTGGCCGACGAGCGTGCCCAACGCGAGACACCAGCAGGCCACCACGCGCGACCTGGTCGATGGCGATCCGTCCGACATGCGACCACCCTGTTACGTTGTGCTTTGCTAGCAGGGGCGGACCGAATGTGGAATGGGTGCAAATATGCGACAGACCCAATCGCCGGGCCATAAGCAGACCATTCATGGATCTGTTGAAGTCGCCCTCGCGGGCGACTCCGATCGCACCAGGCTCAGTTCATATATCTGCTGAGGAAGCCGAGAACGTTCTCGGGATATCTCCCAAAATGGTTGTAGCCATCCTTGAAGCGTCGCGTCGTTCCTTCGATCCAAAAGAGCTCCTTCTCTTTGCTGCCGAGCAGATCGAAGGTCTTCTGCGCGTCCTCGGGATTGCGCGTCCAGGCGTCCTGGAGCACCTGCACCATGAGTACGGGCATCCTCACGCTTGGCGCCCACAGGTGCGGCGTCATCTCGGCGGCCACGAACCCGCCCATCTTGAGCAGCTCCAAATCGATCAGCTCCTGGTACTGGCGCACGCCCTGCAGATCGGAGAACGCGTCGTAGATCGCCGCCATTGAACCCACCATGGGGCTGACCATGCAGCGCACGTTTTCGAACAAATCCGGCCGACGGTGGATCGCATGGTACTGCGAGTTGCCGCCCATACATTGACTGTAAAGACCGACGGTCATTTTGGAGAGCGTCGGATGATTGTCGACATACGTCTTCACGCCAACGCAGTCGCGCCATTCCCACTGACCGATGCCGGAGAGGCCGTTGTTCGCGGCGCCGCTGTTGCCATGGTTGCGGATGTCGTAGGTCAGAACGTTGTAGCCGGCATCGGTCAGATGCTTGTACTGAATGACGAAGTCGATCTCGACGCCGTCGTATCCGCTCCACGGCTCGCCAAAGTGCCCGGGAAAGCCCGCGCGGCACATCGGCAGGGCATGGTTGAAGATGATCAGCTTGTTGCTCTCTCCGCCGTTGGCGGGGATGTACCAGGCCTCGAGCGAGGTGCCGTCGTTTGACGGAATGGTGAGGTCGCTCCATCCGGTCATCCCGTAATCGTCCGGTGTCTTGAACAGGAAGCTGCGAAGCGGCCTCACGATGTTGGCCATGCCCTTGACCTTCGCATGATCCTCCTCCGAAATGGTCCGGAGCTGCTCCAAGGCTTTTTCCAGCCTTTCCTTGGGCATTCTGCTCATTGTCGATCTCTCCGATGCCTTGTCGTGCGTGCGGTGGACGCGACCTCGTTCTGCAACGGAAGATAGGATGTTTCCGTCTGAGCGGATAGGTCGCCTGCTCGCACGCGGGCGTGCATTGAAACGCCATCGAGGTCGTGCGCGAGAGCCGGGCCGAGGTCGCCCGCTCACACGGGGGCGTGGATTGAAACGAACTGACATCCGAAACCAAGCTGCATTTCGGCCGCCGAGAGTCGCCCGCTCGCGCGCTGCCGTGGACGTGCTTACACGCCGCGGCGGCGTCGCTCCCTCGCGCGGTTGTCGACAGCTACTGCGGAGCGGTATTCTTATAAATCTTCCCGTCCTTCATGATCACAACGAGGTTTTTGCCGGGATCTTCGAGCAGCTTGATGTTGGCGAGCGGATCGCCGTCCACAAGGAGGAGATCGGCGAGCGCGCCCTCCTCCACGACCCCGAGCTTACCCGGGTAGGGATTGCGCGGACCCGATAGCGCGATCAGCTCGGCGTTGTCGGCGGTGGCCATTTTCAGCACTTCGGCGGGCGAGTACCACTTCACGAGTTTCGGCAAATAGAACGCCTGCCGCTCGGCGCCCTTGGGATTGAACTGAATGTCGGTGCCGAAAGCTGTCTTCACGGCGTATTTCTTGGCGAGCCTGTAGGCGCGGTCTGTGCCCTCCGTCACCTGCTTGTATTTGCGCTCGTTCTCCGAGCCCGGCGTGGTCGGTATGGCGTCGTCATCGAGCAGAAACGGCTGGATGCTCAGCCATATCCCGCGCTCGGCGAGGAGCTTGATGCTCGGCTCGTCGAGGAGCTGGCCATGCTCGATGCATTTCACGCCCGCATCCACCGCCAGCCGGATCGCACGCGGCGTATATCCGTGGACGGTCACGTAGGTGCCCCAGTTCTCCGCGTCGGCAACCGCAGCCTCCACTTCGGCTTTGGTGTACTCGGTGACATCGATGGGATCGAAATTGGAGCTGACGCCGCCGCCGACGGCTAGCTTGATCTGGCTGGCGCCGTGCATCAGCGTTTCGCGGACGATCTTGTGGACTTCCGTCGCGCCGTCAGCGACGGCCACGTATCCAAAGCGGACGGACGGATGCACCTGGCGATGGATACTGGAGGGCAGCTCCGCCAAAGTCCTGTTGTCCGAATGACCCGATGTTTGGGAAATCATCGGACCCGACGGCCAAATGCGTGGCCCGGGCATCTGCCCTTCGTCGATGGCGCGCTTCATGCCGAATACAGGACCGCTGACGTCGCGTGCCGACGTGAAGCCGGCCATCAGGAATTCCTTTGCAGCGTTCGCCTGGCGGATTTGCATGTAACCCGGATCGGCCGTTCCCATGAAGGCAAGCGGGAGCGTCCAGAACGAAAGGTGTGTGTGCATGTCGATAAGGCCCGGCATCAAGGTGCGGCCGTTGCCGTCGACGATGGTTGTGTTGGCGCTGCGGTCGGCCGGGATCGGCTCGACCGAGATGCGCTCGATCTTATTGCCGCGCACGAGCACATTGGTCGGCGCCGAGAGCGAGGCGCCCGTTCCATCGAAGATCAGAACGTTCTGGAAGAGAACCGCCTGGGCCGCAGGATCCGCGAATGCCGGCGCGATTGCCGCCGCGGAAAAGACGGAAAGTGCGATTGCCGCCAGCTTCTGCTGCATATCTTGTCCTCCAAGGCAAGTTCGACGATCGGACCGAGGCTCTTCAATCGGTCCCGCGCCCGCCGCGCGACCCAAACTCGAGGTCGCGGGCTCTGCGCATGCGGAAGTTGCCCACGGACCGAAGCTCTCTCTAAGCCGCGAGGGCAGCGAATGTGGTGTTTCAATTCGGTTTCAGGCGACCTTCCAGCGTAACGGCGAGGCCCGGCCGCAACAGCAGTGCGGGATTTGGAAACTCGACCATCACCTCCATGACCTGGGTCTGGGGGTCGAACTCGTAGCCCCCACCCACGATCTTTCCGATCTGCGGATACGTCTCGCCGTTCGGCAGCGTCAGAAGAACCTCGATCCGCCGCAACGCTTCCGACCGATCGAAGGAGTCCTTGTAGAGCTTTAGAAGCTTGAGGTGCTCGACATAGACCTCGTAGGGAACCGACGCCTTGACCTGGATGGGGTTGAGCTCGGTAATGGTCGCCATCCCGGTATTGGCGCGCGCTTCCCGCATCAGGTGGGCGCCCTCGGCGACGGTGGGCCGGCTCATGATCCCCGCGAAAGGGGCATAGAGCTTCATCTCCTTGATCTTGATTTCATCGCCCTTAACCTGCACACGAGCCTGCTCGACAATGGCGGCGGCGATATCGCGTTTGGCCTCTGCCTCCAGATACTGCCGCTCGGAGACCACGTCCTTCTTGCGCAGTTCCGAGCTGTTCTTGAGAAGCACCTCGGAAATCCGGAGCTCAGCCTCTGCCTTGGCAAGAATGGCCTTGTCCCGCTCGAGCTCGAGCTCTTCCTTCGTGGTGTCCATGGTGAACAGCAGGGCGCCTTTCTCGACACCCTCGCCGGGCACAAAATGAATCTTGATGATTTGCCCATCGAACGGCGGCGCGATGTCGTAGGACCGCGCGGGCGCCACGATCCCCTTGAAGGTCGCCTGGCCCGCAGGAGCGGGTTCGCTCTGAGCGAAGGACGACGGCGCGGTGCCGACAAGCAGCAGAAGCAAAGCCATGCAGAGTGCAGAAAAACGATGTTGTGACGCCACTTATGCCTCCCCGGAACGCTCAGGTCAGCACCATAAAACAGGTCGCACACAAGCGCCTTCGAAAATTGACAAGGCACCGATGTTCTTCGCTCGCCGCCGCGTGTCACTGTCGCGATTTTGCAATTGCGTGCGCTCCTCCATCCTCCGTCGCCGGTCGGAGACGGCAGCCAATGCCGGATGGCGCAAAAAATAATGCCCCCGGAAGCGAGGGGGCTCCGGGGGCTTTTCTGGACGGTTCAGGGTGGGGACCGTCCCAGCGACGCATTCATTGGGGGGACAGAGAATGCGTTCGCGTAGGCTTTACGTATCTCAGCACCGGCAAGACGCATTTGATTCTCATCAAGCTCGCCCAAATGTCGCGGATGCAAAAATAGCAACATTGCCGACACGGCTCAGAGCAAATTGGAGTGATGCTTCATAACTATCTTCCGACAACATTCTCCTTTCACGACGCGAGGCGAGACAGCGAGCGAAAAGAAAGCCGGTTGCATCAAGCCGTTGCACTTAATTTCACGCAAATGTCCGAGGCACTCCATTCCGCTGTCGAACTGTCTTCGATTTGCGTTGATTTTGGCGCTGTTGGTTCCATGACTTCACCGGCTCCACCAGTCCACGACATACTGAGGCGCATTTCGTTCCAATCGTCATTGTACTGCGTCGCTGTGTCTTACCCGCACCGTACGGTCATTATTTGACCTAGTCTGCCTTTGAATTGTGGGCAGGCCGGCGCGCCCGTATTAAATTCCTGTCGTCAGAATCGATTCCAAAAAGGGGATGACCATGAAATCGATTATCACTTTGACCTTGGTGGTCGCGGCTGTTGCGTTGGGTGCTTGCCGCCGCGAGGAGGCCGTGCCTGAGCCCATGAAGCTCGGTGCCGCACCGGCCATCGAGCAGGCGGCCAAGTAAGCGGACGCGTCGCGAAGAAATCTGCGACCTCTACAGCGATCCTGGGGCCCTGAGCTTTGCGGCCGGCAAAGCTCAGGGCTTTTTTGTAACTCTTCGATATTTGCTTCCGGCGTGGTCGGCGAGGGTCCCACCCCGAAGAGATCGCTCCGCGTGCTGCGCCTTCAGCTTCCCTGCCTGTTTCAGGGCGTGGCCGGTCGCTTCCAGAACCAGAGCACCGTCAACAGGATCAGCGCTCCGATTACCGCGGCGACAATGTCGCGCAGCGAGACCGAGTACTTGTCGAGCTCGGGAAAAAGGTCGAGGAGGCGGACGAGGAGCCCGCCGATGAGGGCGCCGGCGAGACCGAGGCCGAGATTTCGCCAGAGGCCCAGACCTTCCCTGTCCCACGTGATCAGAGAGGCGGCGAGACTGCCACCGATGAGACCGACAACGATCCAGACGGCGAATTGGTCAAACGACAGCATGACATTCTCCCTTGTTCAGCTCGGCAATTCGGCCGCTCGGACGCGCTATGAATCGACTGGTCTTCGGCCGGCATGACTGCACACTGACGATCATTTCCAGGTGCCGGGCACTATTAGGCTGGTAATGCTCCGATTACGCGAAGCTCCGTCAAAATCATCTGAATCGCAAGAGCAACTTGAAGGATTCCGAGCACGGCATCCAGCAGCGCCAGTGCCCCTCCGCCCCGCTGTATGATCGGCCGGGCAAACCACATCACGGCGAGGTTCAGCACCATCACCGCAAGAAACAGAGCGCAAATCTGGATTTCGCGTTGGGCATCGCTCGTCATCGCCAGAAGCAGCATGAAGACGCCGAGCCCGTAGGGCGTGAGAATGGTCGGAAAGGCTAGCGGCGAGAACGCCAGGTTTGGATGCACGGCGGCGGCCTTCGGCGCAACCGCCGTTGTGTCGTAGACGGAAAGCACCTTATGCAGGGCAACGAGCAGCAAGACGATGCCGCCGGCGAAATGCAGCGCCGAATTGGATATTCCCCAAGCCGCGAGCAGTTTCTGCCCCAGCACGGCGGCCACCAGTCCCGCCAGGCAGGCCACCCCGATCGCCTTCAGCGCGATCTTGCGCGCCGCGGCCTCGTCCATCTGCGATGTCAGCGCAGCGAACGGGCCGACGAGCTTCATCGGCCCGAGCATGACCATGAACGCCGTGAAGGTCATGCCGAGGCTCAGTCCGGTTTCCGAGTCCACGTCCGCCCCGCAGTCTAAGCCCCGCCGCGGAGGCCCTTTGGCGCTACCGCCTTCAAGAAGGCCTCGGCATCGAACAGCTTCGGACGCGGCAGCCATTGGGGCTGGTCGGCGCCGCGCGGCGACAGCACGTTCATGAAGTGGTGCGGCGTGCGCGACAGCGTGACGTTCTCGGTGAGGCCCTGGTAGATGCCCATGGGGGTCAGCGACGTGAAGAGCTGCGGATCGATCAGCTTGTGCTCCTCGCTCTTGCCGACGACCGACCTTACGTAGTCCCAATCAAAGAGGCCGAGGCTGATGCACCACATGGCGCAGCGCCCGAGCGAGACGTGGACGCGATAGCTGCCACCTTCGGTAGCGCGTCGGGCAAGGGCGGCCATGGCGCCGATGCTCGCGAACCAGCCGACCAGATAGTCGTTGACGATCATGGTCGGCGGCAGCAGGGGATTTTCCAGGCTGCCCTCGGCCGCGGAGGTGCCCGTGCCCGTCCCTGCGATCTGGTCGAAACCGATCCGCTTGGCCCAGGGGCCGCCTTCGCCCCAGAGGCTGACCGTGACGTGGATCAGGCCGGGACGAACCTTGATCGCGGTGTCCAGGTCGACCTTGAGATCCTTGAGCAGCCCCGGACGGCGGTTGGCATAGAAAATGTCGGCGTCGCGGAGGAGCTCATAGACTTTTTCGAGTCCATCCTTCGCGCGCACGTTGAGCCTGGTGGACCGCACGCCGATATTCGAGCTGGCGAAGACCAGGGCCTGCTCGACCTCGCCGAAACGCCAGACATTGAGACAGTCGGCGCCGAGCGCCGCCAGCGAGCGGCCGCAACCCGCTCCGGCGATGACGTGCGCCATGCCGAGCGCGCGAACGCCCGACAGGGGCAGCGTGCCCCAATCGGGCAGGGGCTCGGGCGGGGAATCGGCGACCTTGTCGATCTCGATCAGTGGACGTGCGGCCAGATAATCGAAGACCGGCTCCTTCACGAATTCCTCGACCGAGCGCACCTTGCACATGACGAGACCGTGCTCTTCGCCGAGCGCCTCGAGCTCGTCACCGGTGTATTTCAGGAAAGTCTTTTCCAGGGCCGCTTGGTCATCCGAGGTATCCAGGACCTTGAGCATCTTGGCCCTGCTGATGGGATAGATGTTCTGCGGCATGACGTGCCGGCCATCCTTGGTCTTGTAATACCTCTGATACGCCATGAGGTTGCGGTCCTCGGGGTCGCTCGGCAGGCCGTTGAGGGTCTCCCACTTGAATTCCGTCACTGGCGCGAGACGGCGCGCAGCCTGGCCGAGGTCGATGCTGATGTCCTGTCCAAGCCCGCCACGCATGCGCCAAAGCTTGGCGGCCGCCACCGACTGGGCGACGAGCGCGATGGCCGGCAGTCCGCCTAGGCGGAGGGTGCTCGGAATCAGCGGGTCCTTTTTCGCAAAGCTGATCTTGCCGCCGCAGTCCTCCGGCGTCATCCCCACGACAGCAAGCAGATCCCTGAGATGCGCATGCGGATCGAAGTCATCGGTTTTGGTGCGCTGATTGACAGCGCGAAGCATGGCCTCCCGAAGACGTGCCGGGTTGTTCTTTTCCATCTTGCTTTCCTCCCACAGCCCGCTTCAATTGCAGGCCTCATGCCTTAGAAACAATTCTCAATTCTGCCGTTTCGCGAGCTCCAGTTTTACGTTGAGGCCGGGCCTCAAGAGGTAGGTCGGATTTGGAAACTCGGACAGGAAGATGATCTTCTGGCTCGCCTCGTCGAACTCGTGGCCTCCGGCCACGATGCGGCCGACGTGCGGATATTTCTCGCCGTTGGGCAGGATCAGCCTGACCTCTGTCTGCTCGGCTGCCTCCTCGTCGGTCTTGAAGATCTCGCGCAGCCCACGATAGATGGCGAAGGAGGCCTTTCCCCGGACCCAGATCGGATCCATCTGGGTAACCTGCGCCAAGGTGCTGACTTCGCGCGATGCTTGCGTAATAAATTGGCCTTCTCGGATGAGTGACTCCCCCATCATGCCGTCGAAGGGCGCATTGCGTTTCAGCACGGTCATGTTGTACTCGCTGCCTTCTTCAACGGCCTTGGCATAGCTGAGATTGGCAGCGGCGATGTCTCTCGCCACCTCGAGCTCTCGGAGCTTCATGTCGGAGATGACGTTCTTGGCCCTGAGCTGCTTGTTGTTCTCGAGGTTTATCTCGGCATTGCGCAGCTCGGCCTCAGCTTTCTCGCGGCTCGCGCGATCCGCTTTTAGCCTGAGCGACTTGTCTACTGGGGCAAACTCGATGAGCAGGTCGCCCTTCTTGACCATCTGGCCCGGATGAAAGTAGACCCCTTTGACCATGCCGTCGAACCAGGGGGCGATATCGCCGACGCGGGCTGCTACGACCGTCCCTTCGATTTCGGAATATGCGTTTGTCGTTTGTGCAGGTGCCGCAGATGGAGTGAAGACAGAAATTCCGCCTACAATTATGGTAAGCAACAGCGTGGTCCGCATTGGCATTTCCTTGACCGCGATCGTCGTTATAGTTCTCCGAACTCGTTCATTCGCGAATTCAAAGGATAAGCAAAGGCGTGCACGCGGTCTGTCACGTTTTTGCTTTTTGCCGTTCAGGTTGGCGTGATCTCGACGGCCAGCGCGGCCGGTCGCAACGTGAAGTCAGCTCCTGAAAGCCGGTGTCAACAGCGTCAGTTCAATCGCAATCTCGTCCTCGTACCCGCAAAAGCGCAGCGTCTGCGCATGCCGTCATGGGTCGTGGGAAGCTGTAAATCGGGCGTGACTTTATGGACGCCAGCACGGATTGGCGATACTGGAGCCTGTGAGCCAAGCGCTATCGATTGGCAATTCGATCGCACATCGGACGAGCGCGGATCATGGAAACGTCAGTGGAGGCCTTACGTGAGCTTGATGCCGCCTTTGTACCAGCTCGTTCGCATGTCCTACCAATGGTTCCAAGGCCTGCCGCCCGATATCCAATCGGCCATCATGGCCGCAACAACAAAAATGAACGTATCGACTGGCGACAGGCTCTATGCCAAGGGCGAGTACAGCAATGGTCTGTTCACCGTCGTCTCTGGGGCCATTCGAGTAAGCGGAGTTTCTCCGACCGGGCGGGCAATAATACTTGATTTCTACGGTCCCGGCTGCTGGTTTGGCGATGTCTCGACATTCGATGATCTTCCCCGCGTCCATGACGCCGAAGCCGTCACGGCCTCCACTGTGCTCGTGCTCAGACCGGCGCAGATCGAAGTTCTCACATCAACCCATCCGGCGGTCGGGAGGGCGCTTCTTCGATTGGTCGCGCTCCATCTTCGCATTCTTCTGGTGGCGCTCGAGGACTACTCCCTGCAGTCCTACGAGCAGCGTCTCGCCGCCCGCTTACTGATGCTGACAAGCGGCTTCGGCAAGAAATCATCGGACGGCGTCGTGATCGACTTGGCCCTGCCGCAGGAGGTCCTGGCGCAGCTCATCGGATCAACCCGACAACGGGTCAATCAGATCCTGAGCGACTGGCGCGACGACGGCATCGTGCGCAGTAACAAGCGCCGGATCCTGGTAGCGAATGTCGCCAAGCTGAAAGATTTGGCCGAAGGCTGACACGGACATAGCGAGACGACCGGAACGGACCCCGATCGCGTCTAGCAGTCCGGCCAGCCGAAGCCCCATCGCCATGGCAGGCCCGTGCATGGAGCGCCCCCCATCCGGACGGCCCGGTACAGAACATCCGCAACTCTGCGGTAGATGGATTGGACCTCGTTCGGCCCGAGGCCGTAGTCCGCTGCCAGCACGTCGCGTCGCTCCTCGCCAATCCGGATGACGCATCGGTGCAGCTGCTCGTCGGCGGCCCGGCGCGCTGCGAAGCTTGCCTGCGCGTCTGCATCGAGCGGCCCACCCGAATGGTAGAGCCTGTCATGTTCCGTGCAGCAGGATTCCCAGGGCGGATGCTCGCCATGGCGCTGAGCAAGCACCGGAAACGCCGACGTGGCGACCCGCCAGGCCGCAGACATGCCGCCGCTGCAGCCGTCGCTCGCGAAGGGAGTCGCCGCAGCGCCCACGCGCCGACGCGTTGCAATGAACTGCTCGTGGGTCCGGATCTCGAGGCTCAGCTCGAAACGGTCGATCAAGGATGGCGAGGCCGGCGTCTCCGGCGCCTCCCCGCGTACCACGGCGGACGGCAGGACAGCAAAGCCAAGGAACAAAATCGATCGGGCCGAACGCATTTCGCGGTCCTTTCACGCGTCCCTGCACAGCGGCACGCGGGCATCAACCTGGCTATCACACGCCGGCACGCACGACCAAGCTCGCCGACGTCGCGGCATTCCCGCCGATGCCGCCACTGCAAATCCGCTGCTTGCGAGCATTGGATTAATCCTTCAGGATCGATCGGTCGTTGCAAATTCAAAGCGTCCCCATGACAGCACGTTGGCGTACTCGAGTCTCCCGCATGACCATCGGGGCCGCTCTGATGGTGGTTGGCGTGCTCGCTCTGACTGCCCCGATCGCCATCGGAACCTGGTCGCTACAGTTCTTGAGCCTGGTCCCGCTGGCTGTCGGCATCGCCAATTTTTACACCACGCTCTCCACGCCGGAGTTGCGCGCGCGGCCGGCCTCCTACGCGTCGAGTCTCGTGGCCGTCGCTCTCGCACTCCTGCTTTACGTCAGTCCTTCGCTCGTCGTCTCCGGCATCATCGGCGTGCTGCTGGCGCTTCTGGTGACGGACGGAGCGATCAAGATCGGACACGCGGTTGTCGGCTCCACATCGCGGGCGTCCCGATTGGTGCCGCTTGCGAACGGCGTTGCAAGCCTCGTCCTGGCGTTCGCCGGCTGGGTGCTCTGGCGCAATGTCGGAGTTGACGTCGCAATCGGCGTTCTGATCGGCGGCTATACGGTTGCGTCCGGCTGGTCGATGATGGTCTCGCCGCTTCCTCCACTTAAAGAGACGGCGGAAACGCTGCGGGATGACGTGCATCCCGATCCCAAGCTCGGTTTGGGACCCAATAAGCTCTTTGCTGCGACTCAAGACCGTCTGGACGCAAGCGCCGCAGCGGTCCGGCAGAGAGAGATCTACTGGCTTGTCGTCTGCGGGCTCATCCTGTTCATTCTGCATCTCAGCCGAATGCAATCGACGCAAACCTGGCTCGGCCTCATTTCCCCGCAGGTCGCCATGGTCGGCGACATCTTCATGGCGTTCGTGTTCGGAGCCTTCGTCGTTCTGCCGTTCCGCTTGTCGTGGCGGCGTGTCAGCCGCCCGTTGGAGCGGGCGGCATGGCGGCTGCGCTTTTCCGGTCAGGATGCCGACCTACGGCCGCTGCCTCGACGGATCGTCCGGTATTGGACCGATGGACGCTATGCGTTCGGAGGCGCACTGCGCGACGCGCGCACATCCCTCTACGCCACCGGCGTCCTGGCGCTGCGACTGGGCCTGCCCTTGGCGGCGCTGATGGCAGCCGTCAACCCGATCTGGGGCTTCAGTTGGTATTTCAATACCGAAAGCTGGGCCAGCGCGTTCTACCAGAAGATCACCGAGGTGCGCGTCGACACATGGCGCGCCCGCATGGTCGGAGCAGTCACAGATGCTTACGGCGGCAAGAACGGGTCCTTGTTCCGGGTGTCGCCTCCCGGAATCGAGAGCGGAGATTTCCGCTTTCTGGTGATCGGCGACCCGGGCGAGGGAGACGGCTCGCAGTATTCGCTCATGGAGCGCTACCTGGAGCTTGGCCGGCACGAGGACATGAAATTCCTGGTCATCGCGTCCGACGTCATATATCCCGCCGGCGCCATGGTCGATTACGAGCGCAATTTCTTCATGCCGTATAAGGGCTGGCGGAAGCCCATCTATGCCATCCCCGGCAATCACGATTGGTACGATGCGCTGGAGGGCTTCAATGCGAATTTCCTTGAACCCTATGCGGCGCGCGCAGCTCTGGCAGCGCGTGTCTCGGCCGACCTGCATCTGACAAGCACCAACGAACGGCGGATCAACGACCTGCTGCAGCGGGCCGAGGATTTGCGCACCCACTACGGGATCGAAGTGGCCAAACAACGCGCTCCGTTCTTCGAGATCGTGACCGACGACTTCGTCCTGATAGCGATCGACACCGGCATTCTGCGGACGCTCGACGAGCCGCAGCAGGCTTGGCTCGACGCAGCGCTCTCTCGGTCCAAGGGCAAGTTCATCATGGCCGTCCTTGGCCATCCCAAGTATGCGGGCGGCGTGGACACGAGTTTGGCGGATCCGGCTTTTGCCGCCCTCTATGATCGCCTCGAGCGGGCGGGCGCCCGCGTGCTGATGGCGGGCGACACGCACGCCTTCGAGCACTATCTTCCGCAAACGAGCGGTCCGCCCATTCATCATTTCGTCAACGGCGGGGGCGGGGCCTATCTCAGCATCGGCGGCGCACTCGCATGGCCCGAAAAGGCGCCGACGTCGTCGTGGGAATTCTATCCGCCATCCGATGCCCTGCGGGCGAAGCTCGATGCGGAAACGCCTGCCTGGAAGCAGCCGATGTGGATGTGGGTCAAGACGTTCGGAGCATGGCCCGTCTCGAGCGAAACCTTATCGGCCATGTTCGACTTCAATCAGGCTCCCTTCTTTCAGAGCTTCATGGAGATCCGCGTCGAGCGCTCGAAGAATCGCGTCGTACTGGCTCTGCACGGGACCAACGGTCCTCTCCGCTGGCGTGACCTGCAGATCTCCGAAGGGCCGGCCTCCGGATCGGTGCCGGACGACGCCCCGGTCGAGTATGTGCTGGACCTGAAAAGACCCGAAGGCTGAAGCGGCGGCGCCAGGTCGGAGCCGCGCCGGATGACGTCCGGCGTGGCGCTTCCTCGCTCTCCTCAGCTTTCGGCAATTTTCTCGAGCTTGGCCACGTCCGTCAAAATGGTCTCGCCGTAGTGCGGGTACAAACATAACCCGCGGCAACTACGAATAGAGTTCGAAAATCCCGCCTTAAGACACTTAAAACGTGAAAAATCAATGAGTTATGGCGGAGAGGGAGGGATTCGAACCCCCGGTACGGTTGCCCGTACTCCGCATTTCGAGTGCGGCGCGATCGACCACTCTGCCACCTCTCCGGAAGCCGTGGCGCCTGACGGCGGAGCCCGCTTCTAGACGCTGCCGGGCGCGTACGCAAGTGTCGAGCAGGCCCTTGCGCGATCCACCGAACCGCGGCCGAGCGGACGCCGAGCGTGCATGCGAGAGCGCCGCTTCGGTGCCCGAATGTTCGACGTGAAACATTCCCGTCGAACCGTGCTCACGCGTTCGGCCCGCGCGCGTCGATCTGCGCCTGCTCCCACCGGGCCATCTCGCGCGGCCTCAGCACGAAGGCCGCGTAGGCGTGCGCGGCAAGGCCCAGGCCCCACCCCAGCCCAACCCATTGCACCCACATGCCGCTTCCCGACACGACGTCGATCACGGCGAGCAGCAGCAGGACGGGAATGAAGACGAGGACATGGGCATAAAATCCGCGGATGGCCTCGTACTCCTTGCGCACGCGGATGTCGTGCAAGCTCTCCTTCATGGCACCTCACGCGTCGTCACGGGCCGCGTCGGCCGATCGGCGCCGGCTATCGTAACCGCCCGGCCGCGGCAGAAAAGCCCTTCCAGTCCACCACAGGCGCGTTCGGCCCGCGTGTTCCGTCGGGAACAGGAGGCACGACGGCGCCGCACCGCCCGTTGCCCGGTTCACACGGTCAACTGCAGCCGGCGGGTCGCCGGACGCTCGGCCTCGAAGCCTTGCGCCACCAGCCGCCCCTCCGACGCATCGGCCACCATCGCCAGCCGCGTGCGCGGATTGAGGACAGGCGCGGTGAGCCAGGCGAAGTCCGTCTCGAGATCGGGTGACACGTGGTGCAGCATCGCGGTCCGCCCGGCGCTGTCGCCGCCGCGGGCATGGCCGGTCCAGCCGGCCGCCTGCCAATGGTTGGCCGCCACCTGGGCGCCGCGGTGGATGCGTGCCTCCGTCTCGGTCCGCTCGATCACGGCCGTGTCGCCGGGCGCCAAGCCGGCGATCGAATAGATGGCGGGCGTGGAGATCGGCTGCGATGCGAGACGCTGCACGGCCTCGGCGAACGTTTGGGCCTCGTCGCAAACGCGGCGCAGATGATGCGCCGGCGTTGGATGCGGCATGTTCCAGACGCGGCGGCGGTTGGCGGCCCAGTCGACGTAGAAGAGCCCGATGGGCTTGCGCATCGGTGCCTGATTGAGCGCAACGGCAAAGCGGCCGGGAGCGAGAGCCGTGAGCACGCCCGTATAGCCCGGCCACGTCAGCGTCACGTAGCGCCCGGCAGGAGCGCTCACGCGCGCGGCGATGACGTAGCGGCCGAGCCCCGGTGTCTTCCAGTCGAGCACGCGGATCAGCCGTGCGCTTCTCCGGTCGGGCGCGGGCGCGACCCGGCAGGTGCAGCCCCACTCGTAGTTGACGGAGAAGAAATAGGCGCCGGGCCGGTCGAGCACGCGGGCGACGGCCTCGATCTCGGCGAGGTGCTCGTTCTCCCATTTCTCGAGCCAAACCCGCGACACGCGGTCGAGCTGGCGCAGCGCGACCGCCGGCACGCGGTGCGTCGCCAGATCCATGAGACCGTTGGCGCGGTCGAGGTGCGCCTTAAGCGTCGCCAGCGGGAAGTCGGTGCCGCAGTCCATCACGGGGATGTCGGGCAGCGGGGCATCGGCGGTATCGGACAACGCGGAACTCCAGCGGACGGGGCTCGCCCCGGATGGCCGCGCACCCTATCGCGCGCGGCGCAACACGCCTACCGCCGGCCCTCCCGGGTTGTATCTCAACGCCGCGATGCGGCCGATACAAAGAAAAACGGCTGCCGGTCGCTCCGGCAGCCACAGTCTGGGGGAGTTCGCCATGCGGTCGGGGTCCAACGCGACCGCATAGCGACACCCCGCGCCCCTTCCCGGCAAGAGAATGTTGGTCCGGGGCGCACGCTAATGTTTAGCCCATTCTTCGGCCCATACGCGTTGACCGGAATCAAGAGGTAGCCAGATTGCGATGTCAGGGTGACCGTTGACTTCGCCATCGCTCTCGACGATAAGTGCGGCGCACGTGGGGTCTTGCATGAGGCGCCCGCGCGAAAAGTCGCTGCCCGAGGCTCGGGGACCGTTCGGTCAACCCCTTGAAAGTCCGCATTTATTTGCGGCGCCGCAGGGCGCGGATGAGACCCGGTTGCGCTGCAGTCAGCGCGGAAAGAGGCAAGCCATGTACGCTGTCATCAAGACCGGCGGCAAACAGTATCGTGTCGCCAAGGACGATGTCCTGACCATCGAAAAGCTCGACGCCGAGGCCGGCGCGACGGTCGAATTCACCGACGTGCTCATGGTCGGCGAGGGCGCCAACGTGAAGGTCGGCAAGCCGACGCTGTCGGGCGCCAAGGTCACGGCCGAGCTCGTCGAACAGACCCGCGGCCCCAAGGTCATCGCTTTCCGCAAGCGCCGCCGCAAGAATTCGCGCCGCAAGCACGGCCACCGCCAGGACCTCACCACGGTCCGCATCACCGGCATCTCGGGCTGAGGCATTTCCGGCCGGCTTCCTGAAGCCAGGCCCGACATCGAGGAACAACCCCCATGGCACAAAAGAAAGCAGGCGGCTCGACGCGCAACGGCCGCGATTCCGAGAGCAAGCGCCTCGGCATCAAGAAATACGGCGGCGAGCGCGTCGTTCCGGGCAACATCCTGTGCCGCCAGCGCGGCACCAAGTGGCATCCCGGCCGCAACGTCGGCATGGGCACGGACCACACCATCTTCGCGCTCGTCGAAGGCACCGTGGAGTTCGCGTCGAAAGCCAACGGACGGACCTATATCTCGGTCAATCCGGCGAAGGCCGAAGCCGCCGAGTAAGGCTTAAGGCCTCACGGGCGAAAAGCTCCGAGGGGAGATGCGGCCGGCATCTCCCCTCGTTCCGTTTCTGCGCTAGGCTGCACGAAAAAGGGACCGCCGGACCCCGCGACCATACGATGCGAACGAAGCGACTGATCCTGCGCGAACTGAACCACGCCGACGCCCGCCGCATCGCGCTGCTCGCCGGCGACCTCGACGTTGCGCGCATGACCGCGCGGCTGCCGCATCCCTACACCGAGTTCGATGCCGAGGAATGGATTTCGGGCATCGACGCCAACGAGTTCGTGCGCGGCATCGAGCTTGACGGCTATCTGATCGGCCTTATCGGCTACACGATCGACCCCAAGGACCGTTCCGCCGAGCTCGGCTACTGGATCGGCAAGCCCTGGTGGGGACAAGGCTTCGTCACCGAGGCGGCGGAAGCGGTCATCCGCCACGCGTTCAAGGTCGCGCGCGTGCGGCGCATGACATGCTGCCATTTCATCGACAACCCCGCCTCCGCGCGCGTCATCGAAAAGCTGGGGTTCCGCTGCATCGGCGCGTGCACGGCCTTCTGCCTCGCGCGCAACGACGAGGTTGCCACGCTGAACTACGAGCGCAAGCGCCCGATGACCGCCTTCCTCTGGAGAGGCGCGGCATGAAGTTCCTCGATCTGGCGAAGATCTACATCAAGGCCGGCGACGGCGGCGACGGCTGCATCGGATTCCGGCGCGAGAAGTTCATCGAGTTCGGCGGCCCGGACGGCGGCGACGGCGGCAAGGGCGGCGACGTCTGGGTCGAGTGCGTCGCAAACCTCAACACGCTCATCGACTATCGCTACCAGCAGCATTTCAAGGCCGAGCGCGGCACTAACGGCATGGGGCGCAACCGCGCCGGCGCCAACGGCCGCGACATCACCGTCAAGGTGCCGCCAGGAACGGAGATCCTCGCCGAGGACCAGGAGACCGTCATCGCCGACCTGACGCGGCCCGGGGAGCGTTTCCTCCTCGCGCGCGGCGGCAACGGCGGCTTCGGCAACGCCCACTTCAAGAGCGCGACGAACCAGGCGCCACGCCACGCCAACCCGGGCCTGCCCGGCGAGGAACTGACAATCTGGCTGCGCCTGAAGCTCATCGCGGATGCCGGGCTCGTCGGACTACCGAACGCGGGCAAGTCGACGTTCCTCGCCGCCGTCTCGGCCGCCCGGCCGAAGATCGCCGACTACCCCTTCACGACGCTGCACCCGAACCTCGGCGTCGTGCGCGCCGGCTCGACCGATTTCGTGCTCGCCGATATTCCGGGCCTCATCGAAGGCGCGCACGAGGGGGCGGGCCTCGGCGACCGCTTTCTCGGCCACGTGGAGCGGTGCCGCGTTCTTCTGCACCTCGTCGATGCCACGTCGCCGGATGTCGCCGATCAGTACCGCGTCGTGCGCCGGGAGCTGAAGGCCTACAGTCCCGAGCTTGCCAAAAAGAAAGAGATCGTCGCCCTGTCGAAGTGCGATGCGATCGACGCAACGACGCTGGCGGAACGGCTCGAGGCGCTGAAGAAAGCGGCGCGGAAGAAGCCGCTCGCCCTGTCGGCGGTCTCGGGCCAGGGCATGAAGGACGCCCTCTTCGCCCTTGCGCGCGAGATCGCGAGGGAGACTGCGGCGGAAGAGGACGATGCCGCCGGTCCTCCCGAACCCTGGCAGCCCTGATCGGCGCTACACCGGAGCGAGCCGCCCGGGAACGCGCGGCGTCGTGAGGATCGGCGCGTACACCGCGGCAAAGACGGAAAATGCACCGATCCAGGCAACGCCGGCCAATACGAGCAGCTCTCGTGTGAGCTCGGGCGCCAGGAGCGGACCGGCGACCCGCAGCACCGCCGCCAGATTGGCGAGGCCGTACGCGACGACGACCGCCCGCGGCGCGACGATCCGGCGTCCCGTGTGCCCAAGCGACGCGCGGCTCATGACCGCCAGGATCATGACGCCGACGGCGCCCGTCCCCAGCGCGTGATGGGCGAGCGAGGCCGGCACGATGTCCGTCAGGCTGGCAGCGGCCATGAGGGCCAGCGCGATCACGAGCCACGCATAGCCCGCGTGGAGGATCCAGACGATCGGCTCGCTGCGCGTCTCCCAACCGCGCCAGAGCGCAAGCCGCACCCCGTTGAGGGTCGCCGCCAGCAGCGCGATGGCGCCCTCGACCGGCGCCGGGGCGCCGAGAAGGCGCGCGAGGAGGATCGCAGCGATGGACACGATCGCGCCCGCATCGAGCGGCCCGATCCGCTGCGGCCGGGGCGCCGCGGGCCGCTTGAGATTGAGCCAGTTGTGCGTGAAGGCCGGAATGATGCGCCCGCCGATGATCGCGATCATGACGCCGACGACGAGAAGGCCCTGGCGCAGAAGGTCCAGGGGATCTGCCGCGATCAGCTCCGCCGTGGCCAGGTGAAAGACGACATTGCCCGCCACCAGCACAGCGATGAGGACCAGAAACACGAGATTGCGCGCCGCAGGCTTCAGGAAGAGCTGCTGCGCGGCGACGGCGCCGAGCACCGGCAGGAAGGCGATGTCGATGGCGGCCGCGAGCAGCGGCGGCAGCCATCCCGAGAACGCCATCGCGAGCCGCCCCGCGCACCACAGAAGGAAAAGTCCGGTGAGAGGCGCACCCGACAGCGGCAAGGCGCCGGTCCAGTTCGGCACCGCGGTCAAGAGGAAGCCGGCGATCGCCGCGGCCGCGAAGCCGAACACCATCTCGTGCGCGTGCCAGGCGTAGGGCGAGCCCGCCACCCGCAGCCACGCGCCGGTTCCGCCGGCCGCCAGATCGGCGACGAAGCCGAGCCAGAGGCTCATCAGAAGCGCGGCGAACACGGCCGCGCCGAGGAAGAACGGCCGGAAGCCGTAGGAGAAGAATGCTTCCAGGCTCGGCCGTCCCGCCTCGGGACCCTCCGCTCTCAGACCCCACGCATCCTGCATCGTCATGGCATCGATCCGCTCCCGCTTCATCCATGCCGGTCCTGCGGCGCGAACGGGCCGCCGACCACACGCCGCAAGGGCTGAGTGCGAATACTAGGAGAGGTGACGGGACGTGCTCTTAACCGCCGTCAAACGGCCTGCCGGCGACGGCATCCGGCGGCTCAGAACCCCTCCTCGCCGCGGTCGCTCGCCTCCACGAAGCGGACGAGCAATTGCACGTCGGACATGGTCACGCGCTCCCGATCGACGCTGACGCCGAGCGGTCTCAGTTTGACGAGGGCCCGCGACAAGCTTTCGGGCTTCATGCCGAGGCGGTTGGCGATGAGCGCCTTCTCGTAAGGAAGCTCGATCGAGGCCGGCCCCTCGCGGACCGGACTGAGGCCGATCAGGAAATCGGCGATGCGCTGCGGCGCCGACAGAAGCTTGATCTTCTCGATGTGCTCGACGAGAGACTTGAGGTGATAGGACGCCGAGGCGAGCATCGACAACGCCAGGTCCGGCTGCTCACGGATACGGCGGCGCAGGGTTTCGCCGTCCACCCGCAGGAGCCGCGACGGCGTCACGACCTCGGCGCTGACGGGATAGCGGCCGCCGAGGAAGATCGCGGCCTCCGCGAACGTCTCGCCGCGCTTGAAGACGCCGACGACGACTTCCTGTCCGTCAGGCGTGAGACGGTAGAGCTTCACCCAGCCGTCGAGCACGAGGTAGAAGCTCGTGGCGGGCTCGCCCTGCTGGAAGAGCTGTGCGTCCTTGTCATAGCTGCGCACCGACTGGTTGCCGACGATCGACTGGGCAATCTCCTGCGACATCGCCCCGAAAAGCGGGGTCGACCGCACAATCTGCCAATCGCGCAGGTCCATGAGCTCTCCAGGCCTCGCCGAATCTTCCCGCCGCGCCGACCTGCTGCTCCACGCTGCCGCGATCGTGCCGACGACGCGATCGGTCGCGCATGGGCGACTCTAGCAGAGCATCGTTCAAGACCAACAGGGAAAGCGGCCTCCGCCGCGCGGTCCGCCATGTGGTTTTCGTCCGATGGCGCGCCACCCGGCCTGCTACGCACACGTCCTTATGTCGCGGATCGGCCACCGAAAAGAGCATGCTCGAGCGCGCTCGTGCGGCAATCGATCACTGGCGCGCCGGTGCCCTGCTTAACCGCAGTTAAGTACGGGTTGGCACGCCCAAGATAGCCATGGAGCTTGCCGCGTCAGGCGGGCCGACGAAAAGCCGGCCGGCCGGAGGATTTGAGCTCGCATCACAATGGGCAGGCGGACTGTCATCAGTACCCGGATCCTGCTGCTTTGCAGCGTGCTTCTGTGCGGCCTGCTGGGTCCTGCGGCTCGTGACGGAGGCTCCGGCGCCTGGGCCGCCGGCTTCGGCGCCTACCGGGCGGACGTGAAGCCCGCCGACGTTTTCGCCGGAGCCGACAAGTTCGGGCCGCTCGAAGGCACGCCGCCGGCGATTGCCGCCTACCGCGGCGAGGCGATCATCGGCTACGTCTTCGATACGAGCGACATCGGCTACTCGGGCAAGCCCATCCGCATCCGCGCCGGCATCGACCGCGACGGAACGATCACCGGCGCGAAGGTGATCGAGCACCACGAGCCGATCCTGCTCGTCGGCATCTCGCCCGATAAGCTGTTCGATTTCGTCGCCCGCCACGCCGGGCGCAACATCATCGACATGTCGCGCGAGGCCGCCTCCAAGGAGGTCGACGTTATCTCGGGCGCGACGGTGACCGCGGTCGTCATCAACGACGGCATCATGCGGACGGCGCTCGCGCTCGCCAAGTCGCGCGGAATCGCCGGCTTTCCGCCGCCAGGTGCGCGCACCGGCGAAAGCGCCGCGGCGCCGGCCGCGCGTACGATCCTCGCCGATATCCCGTTCGTGAAGTCGGACTGGACGACGCTGCTCGGCGACGGCTCGGTCCGCCGCCTGCATCTTCTGAACCGCGAGGTGGACGAGGCGTTCGCGAAGATCGGCGTCGGCAGCCCCGAGCCCTACGGCCGCGCCGGCGTGCCGGACGAGGACTTCATCGATCTCCACGCCGGTCTCTTCAGCATCGAGACGATCGGCCGCTCGCTGGTCGAGCACAAGGACTATCAAGCTCTCAAAACCTGGCTCGCACCGGGGCAGAGCGCGCTGCTGCTCGCCTCCAACGGCGACTACAGCTTCCGCGGCTCGGGGTTCGTCCGCGGCGGCATCTTCGACCGTTTCCAGCTCGTCCAGGACGACCAGACCATCCTGTTCAAGGACAAGGACTACAAGCGGCTCGACAAGCTCGCCCAGCCCAATCCGGAATTCAAGGAGATCGGTCTTTTCCGCATTCCCGCCAACGCGAAGTTCGATCCGACCCGACCGTTCCGCATCGAGCTCCTGGCGCAACGGCCGACGGGACCGATCGAGAAGGCATTCACCAGCTATGCGCTGTCCTATCAGTTGCCGGCCCGGTTCATTGCCACCGTTGCACCAGAGGCCGCGACCCCGACGCCCGAGGCCGTGCCGAGCGCGCCCGCCGCTGCCGGTGAGCCGGCGGCCGCGGCGGAGGCGCCCGCGGGCGATCCGCTGTGGGTGAAGATCTGGCGCTCGCGGACGCTCGACGTCGCGATCCTCGCCCTCTCCCTCGCCATCCTCACCCTGATCTTCTTCTTCCAGGACTGGCTGGTCCAGCATCGCGTCCTGTTCACGCGGCTTCGCATCGGATTCCTGCTCTTCAGCGTCCTCTGGCTCGGGCTCTATGCCAAAGCGCAGCTGTCCGTCGTGAACGTGCTGACGTTCTCGAACGCGGTCCTGACGGGGTTTCGCTGGGAACAGTTCCTGCTCGAGCCGCTGATCTTCATCCTGTGGTGTGCGACCGCGGTGTCGCTGCTGTTCTGGGGCCGCGGCGCCTACTGCGGCTGGCTCTGCCCGTTCGGGGCGCTGCAGGAGTTGCTCAACCACGGCGCGCGGTCGCTGGGCATCCGGCAGATCACCGTCCCGTTCTACCTGCACGAGCGGCTGTGGGCGCTGAAGTACATCCTCTTCCTCGGGCTCTTCGGCGTCTCGCTCGGCAACATGGCGTTTGCCGAGCAGTTGGCTGAGGTGGAGCCGTTCAAGACCGTCGTCCTGCTGCGCTTCATGCGCGAGTGGTGGTTCGTCCTCTTCGCGCTCTCCCTGCTGACCGCGGGGCTGTTCATCGAGCGCTTCTACTGCCGCTATCTCTGCGTGCTGGGAGCCGCGCTCGCCGTGCCGGGACGCGCGCGCATGTTCGATTGGCTGAAGCGGCGCAAGCAGTGCGGCGTCGAATGCCAGCTCTGCGCCAAGCAGTGCACCGTCGGCGCCATCCATCCGCTCGGCAACATCAATCCGCACGAGTGCATCTACTGCATGCACTGCCAGGTCGTCTATTGGGACGACCACGAATGCCCGCCCCTCATCATGAAGCGCGAGGGACGGGGCAAGAAGCATGCTGCGCCAAGGCCATCCGTTGCAGACGGCACGGCGGGCGCGGTGGCAGACCTCAAGAACCCAAAACCGCCAGCCGCCTTCACACTGACGGTCAACTCGAAGGAGAAAACGCATGTCTAGGAACGAAAAGGACGGCGTCAGCAGACGCGAGATCCTCGGGACGGGCCTCACGGCTGCGACGGTGGCCGGCGCGGCAGGTCTTGTGGCCGGCGGCACGGCCGTCATGATCGCCGAGCCCCAGCCGGCGCAGGCGGATACGGACAGCGACCATCACATGAAGGCGATGGTCGCGCCCGGAAAGCTCGACGAATACTATGGCTTCTGGTCGGGCGGGCACTCGGGCGAGCTGCGCATTCTCGGTCTGCCCTCCATGCGCGAGCTCCTGCGCATTCCCGTGTTCAACCGGTGCAGCGCATCGGGCTGGGGCATCACCAACGAGAGCCTGCAGATCATGAACGAGGGCCTGACGCCGGAGGGCAAGGCCTTCCTCGAGGCATCGGGGGAGAAGGCGTACTTCAACGGCGACCTGCATCATCCCCGCCCGTCCTACACCGACGGCGCCTATGACGGCCGCTACGTGTTCGTGAACGACAAGGCCAACACGCGGGTCGCGCGCATCCGCCTCGACGTGATGAAATGCGACAAGATCGTACAGGTCCCCAACGCGCACTCCATCCACGGCCTGCGCCTGCAGCGCTATCCGCGCACCGGCTATGTGTTCTGCAACGGCGAGAATCGCGCGCCCATCCCGAACGTGGCGAAGGCGATCGACGATCCCAAATCCTGGCGCTCCGTGTTCTCCGCCATCGACGGCGACACCATGACGGTGGCGTGGCAGGTCATCGTCTCCGGCAACCTCGACAACAACGATGCCGACTACAAGGGCCGCTACATCGCCTCTACCTGCTATAATGCCGAAGAGGGCTTGACCGTCGCGGAGATGACGGCCAGCGACAAGGACCACATCGTCGTCTTCAATATGGCGGCCATCGAGCAGGCCCTGAAGGACGGCAAGTTCCAGGAGATCAACGGCGTCAAGGTCCTGGACGGCACCAAGACATCGAAGCTCGGCATCACCGTCTATATCCCTGTCGCCAACAGCCCGCATGGCTGCAACGCGGCTCCCGACGGCAAGCACCTCGTCATCAACGGCAAGCTCTCGCCGACGGTGACGATCTTCGCCTGGGACAAGTTCGACGACGTATTCGCCGGCAAGATCAAGGGCGAGGAGGCGATCGTCGGCAATCTCGAGGTCGGCCTCGGTCCGCTGCATACCACCTTCGACGGCAAGGGGAACGCCTATACCTCGCTGTTCCTCGACAGCCAGGTCGTGAAGTGGAACATCGATGAGGCGATCCGCGCCTACAAGGGCGAGAAGGTCAACCCCATCAAGCAGAAGATCGATGTGCACTACCAGATCGGCCACATCAACGCCACGCACGGCGAGACGAAGGAGGCGGACGGCAAGTGGGCCATCGCCCTGTGCAAGTTCTCCAAGGACCGCTTCCTGAACGTCGGCCCCATGAAGCCCGAGAACGATCAGCTGATCGACATCTCCGGCGACAAGATGGTGCTCGTGCACGACGGCCCGACGTACTCCGAGCCGCACGATGCGACCATCGTCCACAAGTCGAAGCTGAACCCGCTCGAGGTCTGGAAGCGTGACGACCCCTACTTCAAGTATGCGCTCGACTGGGCCAAGAAGGACGGCGTGTCGCTCGGCGACGACAACAAGGTGATCCGCGACGGCGACAAGGTGCGCGTCTACATGACCGCGGCCGCCCCGGCGTTCGGCTTGCCGCAGTTCCGCGTCAAGAAGGGCGACGAGGTGACCGTGTTCGTGACCAACACCGACGACGTCGTGGACCTCGCCCACGGCTTCACGCTCGTCGACTACGGCATCGCCATCGAGGTCGCGCCGCAGGCGACCGCGTCGGTGACCTTCAAGGCCGTCAAGCCCGGCGTGCACTATTACTATTGCCAGTGGTTCTGTCACGCGCTCCACATGGAGATGTCGGGCCAGATGCTGGTCGAGGAAGCAGGAGCCTAGCGGCATGACGATTGGGCCGCGCGCCATGCTCGGGTTGACGGCCGGGATCTTCCTGGCCGGCAGCCTCGGTGTGCGCGCGGCCGATATCGAGGTCGCGCCCGGGCCGACCCACCTGGCCGAGGCGATCGCAGCCGCCGAGCCCGGCGACCGCCTCGTGCTCCAGCCCGGCGCCCACGCCGGTCCGGTGCTCGTCGAGAAGCCGATAACGATCGAAGGCGTCGAGGGCGCGGCGATCGATGCCGGCGGAACCGGCACGGCGATCAAGATCCTCGCCCCGCACGTCACCGTGCGCAATCTGACGATCAAAGGATCGGGCAAGCAGGGCGAGACCTTCGACAGCGGCATCTTCGTTGCCAAGGGTGCCGATCACGCGACGATCGAGAGCAACCGGCTCGAGGGCAACCTGTTCGGCATCGTCCTGCACGGTTCGAAGTCGGCGACCGTCCGGTCGAACCGGATCGCCAACCGCAGCGACCTGTGGCCGAACGACCGCGGCAACGGCATCCACATCTGGAACAACACCGGCTCGGTGGTCGAAGGTAATACCGTCACCAGCGGCCGCGACGGCATCTACATCGAGATCAGCCACGGCAACGTCATCCGCGCCAACCGCTTCGAGGGCCTGCGCTTCGCCATCCACTATATGTACGCCAACGACAACGAGGTGACGGACAACGTCTCCATCCGCAACCGGGTCGGCTTCGCGCTTATGTACTCGAAGAACCTCAAGGTCTTTCGCAACCTGTCGGTCTCCGATCTCAGCCACGGGCTGATGCTGCACACGACGCACAAGTCGCAGGTCGCGCAGAACTTCATCTATGGAACGGGCGAGAAATGCCTGTTCGTCTACACGTCCGCCGGCAACGACATCCACGACAACCGCTTCGAGCAATGCGGCGTGGGCGTGCATTTCACCGGCGGGTCCGAGAACAACCGGTTTCACGGCAACACCTTCCTCGCCAACGAGTTCCAGGTGAAGTACACCGGGCTCAGGGACTACGAATGGTCGCGGGAGGGCCGCGGCAACTACTGGAGCGACAACCCTGCCTTCGATCTCGACGGCAACGGAATTGCCGATTCCGCCTACCGCCCGAATACGCTCGTCGACTGGGTTCTGTGGCGCTATCCTCTCGCCAAGCTGCTCGTTGCGAGCCCGGCCGTGCAGACATTGCGCTTCGTGCAGGAGCAGTTGCCGTCGCTCTACCCCGGCGGCGCGATCGACAGCCACCCGCTCATGCTCCCCGGCCCGCCCCCGGTAGCCATGCCTGCGGGGGTTGATCTGACACCGGCACCGCGCGATCCCGCCCAGGCGGGAAGCGACAGCCGGCCCATCATGTGAGGTCGCCATGACACCCGTGGCAATGACACCCGTGGCCATGGAAGGGGTCGGAAAGGACTACGGCGGGCGCACCGTCCTCGACGACGTGACGTTGACCGTGCCCGAGGGCCGCTGCGTCGCGCTCATCGGTCATAACGGCGCCGGCAAGACGACTTTGATGAAGCTCATCCTCGGCTTGATCCGTCCGACGCGCGGGCGCGTCGATGTGCTGGGGCAGGATCCGGCCGCCGCAGGCGTGGACTTCAGGGCGAAGCTCGGCTTTCTGCCCGAGAACGTCGCCTTCCACGACCAGATGACCGGCGCCGATACGCTTTTGTTCTACGCCCGTCTGAAGAAGGCGCCGCTTGCCGAGGCGCACGAATTGCTCCAACGCGTCGGGCTTGCCGGCGCCGCCGGCCAGAAGGTGAAGACCTACTCCAAAGGTATGCGCCAGCGCCTTGGCCTCGCCCAGTCGCTCATCGGGCGGCCGCGGCTCATGCTGCTCGACGAGCCCACCACGGGCCTCGATCCTGTCCTCCGGACGGAGTTCTTCGAGATCATCCGCAGCCTCACCGCAGCGGGAACGACGGTGATCCTATCATCCCATATTCTCACCGAGCTCGAGGCGCGCACCGATCTCGCCGCCATCATGCGCGACGGGCGGCTCGTCGCCTTCGGAGACCTCGAGACGTTGCGGATGAAGGCGGGGCTGCCCGTCATCGTGCGCGCCAAGGGGAACGCGTCCGCGTTGTCGAAAAAGCTCAACGGGGCTTTCCACAAGACGCTTGCCGGAAACGCGGAGTACATCGACTTTAATTGCCCTGTCCCACAGAAGATGGACCTGTTGCGTGCGCTCGCCGACTGCGGCGACCTGTGCACCGATGTCGACGTGCGCCTGCCGACGCTCGATGACCTCTACCTGCACTTCAGCGGCCGGCCGATCTCGGCCCCATCCGGTGCGGAGGACATCGCATGACACCCGTCCTCGTCCTCGCCCAGAAGGAGTTCCGCGACGGGCTGCGCAACAAGTGGGTCGCGGGCGCCACCCTCCTTCTGGCAGCGCTCGCCTTCGCGCTCACCTTCCTCGGCTCGGCTCCGGCCGGGCTCGTCGAAGCCAAGCCGCTCGCGGTGGTCGTGGTCAGCATCTCAAGCCTCACGATCTTCCTCGTTCCCCTCATCGCCCTGCTCATCGGGTACGATTCCATCGTCGGCGAGAGCGAGCGAGGCTGTCTGCTGCTCATGCTCACCTATCCCGTCAGCCGCAGCGAGATCATCCTCGGCAAGTTCCTCGGCCACGCGGCCATCCTCGCGGTGGCGACGTTGGTCGGCTACGGCGCGGCAGGCCTCGCCGCCGCGATGACGGGGAGTGCCGACGCGGAAAGCTGGCGCGCCTTCTCAGGCCTGCTCGCCAGCTCCATCCTGCTCGGGCTGGCCTTCCTGGCGCTCGCCTATCTCGCGAGCGTCCTCGTGGCCGAGCGCAGCACGGCGGCCGGCCTCGCGGTGGGGCTGTGGCTCGTGTTCGTCATTGTCTACGATCTCGCCCTCATGGGGCTCCTGGTCGCCAGCAAAGGCGGCGTCGGCGCCGATGTCTTCCCGTCTTTCCTGCTTCTCAACCCCGCGGACGCCTATCGCCTGTTCAACCTCACCTCCTTCGAGAACGTCCGGCAGATCTCGGGCATGGGCGGACTGGCGGCCTCCGCGCACTTCTCTCCGACCGTTCTTCTGGCCACACTTCTGGCCTGGATCGCTCTTCCGCTGGCGGCGGCCATCCTCGTCTTCCAGCGCAGGGAGGCGTGATGATGCGCGCACGGCACACGCTCGAGGCCATCATCATCGCGGTCGCGGCCGCGCTTCTTCTCGGCGCCTGCGGTCCCGCAGACCAGAAGATGTCCGCGCCGCGCGAGCCGGACGCGAACGCGATCGGCTACTTCTGCCGCATGGGACTGGCGGAGCACGCCGGACCCAAAGGCCAGATCGTGCCGAAGGGGTGGAACGACCCGTTGTGGTTCTCCTCCGTTCGCGACGCCCTCACCTACGTCGAAACGGAGATCGTCAGCGACCGCGAGATCGCCGCCTTCTGGGTCAACGACATGGCGCAGGGGACGTGGGAGAAGCCGGCGCCCGGCGCCTGGGTCGCCGCGAGCGAGGCCTGGTACGTCGTCGAAAGCCGCAAGGCCTCGGGCATGGGCGGCAGCGAGGCGGTGCCGTTCAAGGCGCGCGGCGCCGCGGAGACCTTCGCCGCGACGAATGGCGGGCGTGTGGTCGATTATGCGGAAGCCAAGCGCAGTGCGGCCGCGCCACCCGAGGAAAGCGCAGGTCCGTCATGATACAGGACAAGAACCGCCTGATCCCCATCGCCCGGCGCCGCTTCATAGCGATCGCGGCGAGTGTGGCCGGCCTCTCCGCATTGCCGCGCCCGCTCCGCGCCTCCGCACCGCGGACGGCGACGTGGCGCGGCGTGGCGCTCGGTGCCCCCGCGATGCTGACACTGCAGCATTACGACGAAGCCGAAGCGCGCGACGCCATTCTTGCCTGCCTCGCCGAGGTGGCGCGACTCGAGGCGATCTTCAGCCTGCACCGCCCCGACAGCGCGCTCATGCGCCTCAATGCGGCCGGACGGCTCGACGAGGCTCCCGCCGATTTGCGTCTCCTGCTCGCGGAGGCGCTTGCGTTGGCCGAGCGCACGAACGGCGCGTTCGATCCCACGATCCAGCCGTTGTGGCTCCTTCATGCCCGTCATTTCGACACGGCCCGTGCGCCGTCCGGCGGACCGGACGCTGCGGACTTGGCGGCGGCCGGGGCTCTGGTCGGCTGGCGCGGCGTTCACATCGAGGGCGGCACGATCCGGCTCGACAGGCCCGGAATGGCGCTCACGCTCAACGGCATTGCGCAGGGCTACATCACGGACAAGGTCGGCGACATCCTGCGCGCGCGCGGATTTGCGCACGTGCTCGTCGACATGGGCGAGCAGTTGGCGCTCGGGCCGAAGTGGGACGGGACGGCGTGGCGCGTCGGCCTGCGCGATCCCTATGACCCGGAGCGGATCGTGGAGAAGCTGCCGCTGGCCGGCGGCGCGGTCGCAACCTCGAGCAACCTCGGCGGAGCGGCCGCCGACCCCAAACGCCGGCTTGCGCACATCCTCGATCCGCGGACGGGTCACCCGGCCGACGCGTTCGCGAGCGTCAGCGTCGTGTCCGATCGCGCGACTGACGCCGACGGGCTTTCGACGGCACTCACCCTCCTCCCGGCGGACCGCTGGCCGGCGCTCCTCGTCGGAACTGGATCGCGCGCCTACGCCACGCCCGTCGGAGCCCATGTGGGATTCTGGGTCTGAGACCACTCCGGCCTCCGCAGCGCCATCAATCCGAAGAGCTCGCGGCGCCGTCGGCCTTGGCGCTCAGACCGCGCGTCCCTTGAAGATTTGCGCCGGTGAGCTTTGCCCCCGTCAGCGTCGCGCCCGAGAGGTCGGCCCCCGACAGATCGGCCATCGTCAGGTCGGCGCCTCTGAGATTGGCGTCGCGCAGGTCCGCATGGCGCAGGTTGGCGAACTTCAAATTGACTTTCGAGAGGTCGGCGCCGCGCAGGACTGCGGCGGAGAAATCGCATCCGGCCAGGCTGGAGCGTTGCGCCGTTGCGTTCTGGGTCGTGTCGCCGAACGGTGCGAGGTTGCTCTTGGCGAGGGTCGCACGCCGGAAATCCGCGCCGTCCAATCGCGCGACGAGCCGCGCGCCGGACAAATTCGCGCCTCGGAAGCGCGGCGCCCGGCTGCGGTCGAAGCCGGCTTCCGCCATCGCATGCGGCAACTGGATCTTTGCACCCGTCAGGTTCGAACCGGAGAAGTCCGTGCCGACAAGCTGCGCGCGGTCGAGCACCGCGTCCTGCAGATCGCTGTTGCTCAGATTCGCGTCCGTCAGATCGGCTCCGTAGAGATTGGCGCCCGACAGGTTCGCGGCCTTGAAGTCGAGCATGCTGAAATCGAGGAAGCTGAGATCGCGCCTCGAAAAATCGACCGGCGTCGCGCCGCGCTGCGCCTTGAAGAGCGCCTCCGCGACCGCTCTGGCCGTCGTGTCGGCCGCCCCCGCCAGCCCCGACGCCAGGAGCGCGGCTGCCAGGAAAAAGCCCGATGCGGATCGCACGCGTGTCGCGGACATCAGGTCCTCGTCGGGGCGAACGTATCCGGCGCCGGGCTCTTGTCCCGTCGTGCCGCTCGCGCATAGTCCGCGGCCAGGAAGTCGATGAAGCTGCGCACGGAGGGCAACAGCCCGCGGCGAGAGGCGAAAACCGCATGCACGATGCCGCCTCGCGGCGACCAGCCCGGGACGACGTCGATCAGCCGCTCGGACCGGATGTGATCCTCCGCCACCATCGTCGGAAGCTGCACGACGCCGATGCCTTCGATCGCCGCGTGCAGCAGTTGCGCCATGTCGTCGGTGACGAGCCGCGGCTTGTGGGAGATGCGAACCTCCGCGCCGTCGGCGCCCTGAAGCTGCCAGACGTGCTTGGCGAGCTTCGGCGCGAGATCGAGGCTTGGCAGCGCCTTGAGATCGGCCGGCACCAGCGGCAGCGTCAGGCCCTTCACCAGGGACGGGCTTGCGACTAGTCTCTGCTCGCTCGCGCCGAGCGTGCGCATGACGAGATCAGTTTCCTCAAGCGGCGGAAAGCGCACGCGCAGCGCCACGTCGATGGCCTCGCCGATGACATCGACCCGGCGCGACGTCGAATTGAGCTCGACCGCAACCCGCGGGTTGGCCGCCATGTAGCGGGCGATCATCGGCCCGACCTCGAAGCACACGAGCGCCGGTGGCGCACTGACGCGGATGAGCCCCTGCGGTCCCGACCGCGACTTCTCGATCGCCTCCTGTGCCGCCTCGGCCTCGACAAGCATGGCCACGCAATGACGATAGTACTCCTGCCCGATCTCGGTGACGGCAAGCTTGCGGGTGGACCGTTGCAGCAGGCGCACGCCGAGGCGGTCCTCCAGCTCCAGCACGCGCCGGCTGAGCTTGGACTTGGCAATGCCCAGCGCCCGGCTGGCCGCCGCATAGCCGCCGTGCTCGACCACCTGCACGAAATAGTAGAGGTCGTTGAGGTCCTGCATAGACTAATTATCCCAAATTCGGGACGGACCAGTCAAGATCGGCTGACTGGCGGCTCGAGCGTCCCACCATATATTCCGGCCATCGCAACACCGCGGACACTCGCGGTCATGGAAAGGACGACAGCCATGAGACAGATACTTGGCGTGCACAGCGCGCCTCGGCCCCACTGGGTCGGTGACGGATTCCCGGTGCGGACGATGCTCTCCCACGACGATCAGGGCCAGCATATCAGCCCGTTCATCATGCTCGACTACGCCGGCCCGGCGCGCTTCGAGCCGACGACCGCCAGGCGCGGCGTCGGCGCCCATCCGCACAAGGGCTTCGAGACGGTCACGATCGTCTACGACGGCGAGGTCGAGCATCGGGACTCGACGGGCGCCGGCGGCTTGATCGGGCCCGGCGACGTGCAGTGGATGACGGCCGCCTCCGGCATCGTCCACGAGGAGTTCCACTCGCCGGCGTTCGCGGCGAAGGGCGGCAGCTTCGAGATGGTGCAGCTCTGGGTCAACCTGCCGGCCAGGGACAAGTCCGCCAAGCCCGGATACCAGACGCTTCTCGATGCCGACATCCCGCGTGTCGCTCTTGCGGGCGGCGCCGGCACGCTGCGCGTCATCGCCGGTGCGTTCGGTGATGCCCGCGGACCAGCCCGGACGTTCACGCCGATGAACATCTGGGACGTTCGGCTGGCGTCGGGCAAGACCGCGGACTTCGACGTGCCGGAGGGACACACGCTGTCCGTGCTCGTTCTCGCAGGAACGATCGAGGTCAACGGCCAGGAGATCGCGCGCGAGGCCCAGACGGTCGTGCTCGGCCGCACGGGCGGAGGCCTCACGATCGAGGCCAACGGCGACGCCAAACTGTTGATCCTGACCGGCGAGCCGATCGACGAACCGGTCGTCGCGCACGGCCCCTTCGTCATGAATACCGTGGGCGAGATCAAGCAGGCGATGCTGGACTACCAGAACGGCCGCTTCGGCCGCATCGGACAGTCCGCTGCGCCCTGATGGGCGGCGGCCTGGACCTCAAAATCCGGGCCGCCACTTCAATTTGAGGGCGCTACGGGCACTCCGCGCCCAGGAAGCGCCCTTCGATGGTGACGCCGAGGTTGGGTGGCCCTCCGCCCGGCGGATCGAACGTCATCTTCACGATGGCCCGGTACCAGTCGGTGAAGTCGCCGGTGAGCAGGGTGCTGATCCGCTCCTCGCCCTCCGCCGTCTTGCAGACCGTATCGACAATGGTCTGGTCGCCGGCGCGCAGAACTTTCGGAGTGGTGCACGTGCCCCGGCTCGGCGACACGATGATGTTGTCCTCGGGCGTAATGCAGACGCGCGAGACCATCGTGCCGGTCGCCGCCGAGATCGTCTTCAGCTCCCACTGCCCCGGCCGGCGCACCGGCACATCGTCTGCCGCCGCGGCCGGGCCCATCCAAACCTGACTGCCCCATAGCAGCGCCACCGCGACTGCCGTCCAACGTGCAACGTGCGTCTTCACCAACGTGTGCTCCTCAAGAGTCGATCTTCGGAATGCCCTCCGGCGTCTGCCCATCGGGCAGACATGGCCGCGCCGTCGCCTGACAGGTCACCTTGCCGTTGGGCTCGTCGCGACAGTCGATCTGTGGATCCTTGGCGTTCTCCCAGGCCTCGTAGCCGCGCCCCAGCGCTCCCGCGCGCGAGGACCACCACGAGATCGCCGCGGCCTCCGCCTCGGCCTTCGTGACGGCGGTCGCCTTCCCGCCCTGCATCCGATCGCCGCAGAAAATTCCCTCCGCCGCTGACGACGGACCGATCGCCATTCCGGCCAGTCCCGAAAGTACGCCGGCGGCGAGCACAATCCGACGGATCGCGTTGCTCCGTCCGCACGAGCACAACAAACGCTTCAGTCCCATGTCCATCTCCTAGAGGATCGGCGTGACCTTCATTCCCGACGTCTCGATCTGGCGAATGAGACCGTCGGCGCCGCTGAGATGCATCGCCCCGACCGCGATGAAGGCGCCGCCCCGGGCAAGAATCTCCCGGCTGCGCGCCATCATGGCCGCGTTGCGGCTCTCGACGATGGCGCGTCGCAGCCGAAGCATCATCTCGTCCGTCATTCCGACATCCTCGGTCAGCGCCACCGTCAGCTCCCACACGGCCTCGATCTTGCGGTCGAGATAGAGCGCCACGGTCGTCTCGCTCATGTCGTCGATGTACTCGTAGAGCTTGATGCTCGAGCGGAGCCACGCGATCTGCACGTCCTCCGGCACGGCGGCGAGCGCCTCGTACTGCTCCACGATCTGCTCGAGCCCGACGATGCGAAGACCCCTCGCCCGCGCTGCTTCCACGATCGTGAGGTCGAGCGGGCGTAGCCCGACCTCGATGCGCTTGCGCTCGCACTCCGAGCCCGCCAGGAAGAGCGTGGCCGCCCATGGCCTGAGAACCCGCGCCAGCTCCGGCGCCAGGCCGGCTGACGTGATCGCGCGCGTCACGATCTTCATCTCGTCTTCGTCGATGAGGCTGTCGAGCGAGCGATCCCCTGGCAGGACCATGAGCCGCGCCGCCCGCGGCATGACCGACCGCACCGCCTCCCGGGATACGTCGGCGCGCTCCAGCACGACGACGGCGGCCGAGTTCAACGCCAATTCGACTTCCTGGGGCAGCTTCTGCAGGCGCTCGTCGGCGACATGGACCGTCCCGTAGACGAAGGACGGCGCCCGGCCCTCGGCGTCCACGCGAAACAGCACCGCGCCCGAATGGAGGGTCTTGCCCGCCGCATCCAGAATGCGCTGACGCGTTCCCGGCCGCCGCTCTTCGGCGACATCGACGAGATTGCGCCGCTTGCAGGCATCCGGCTGGGCGAGAGCCGGCAGCAGGCCGCCGGCCGAAGACAGGGCGGTGAGAGACGCAAGCGCCACCGCGGCCCGATTGACGGACCGCCTGCTGGCGAACTCCCCTTTCGGCCCTCTCGCCACGACGCGCATCGAATCCCCTACCGGTCAGTTGGGCCGAACGGCCAGCATCCGCGGGCCCGCAGCGCATGAGATTCGGCCAAGCTCTTTCCCGGATGCAATGTCAATGACGGAAACCTGGTCCGAGAACCAGTTCGCGACATACGCCTTGCCGGTCCGCGGCACGACGACGATCCCCTCGGGATACTGTCCGACCGGTATCGTCGCGACCACCTTGTCCGTCGCCGCGTCGACGACCGAAACCGAACCGCTCTGCTGGTTCGTCACCAGCACGCGGCCCGTCGCTGCATCGGCCGCGACGCCATAGGGCATCCGCCCGACGGGAACATGCGTCTCCACCCGGCCTTGCCGGGGATCGACGATCGAGAGCGTCGATCCCTGGACGTTGACCACGAACAGGCGCCGGCCATCGTCCCGCATGGCGATCGCAAACGGCGCTCGGCCGACGGCGATGCGGCGCAGCTCCTCCCCGGTGACCGGATCGGCGACGCTCACATCGTCGCTTTCGCGGTTGACGGCGTAGAGCCGGTCGCTCTCGGGCGGGAACAGGATGGCGGAGGGCGAGCGTCCCACCTCGATCGTCCGCATGACGGCCCCCGTCGCGATATCGATGCGCTGCACGACATCGCCGCTCCAGTCGCCGATCCAGACCCCGCCCCTGCCGTCGACGGTGACGGCGAAGGGCTGCTGGCCGACGCGCCAGCGGGCGACGACGGTGTGCGAGGCGAGGTCGATCACGCTCAGTTGGCGCAGTTCCGGGTGAGTGACGTAGGCGCGCGCGCCGTCGGGAGAGACGGCAACCGCCGCCGGCGTCGCATCGAGCTTGATCCGGTGCCGGACGGCATCGGTCGACGTATCGATGATCGCGAGCTCCGCGGCTGTCTGGCTGACGACCAGGACATCCGCGGCCATGGCACGACACGGCAGCACGGCAAGCAGGATCGCAACGGCCCACTGCGGCCTGACGACCGGCCTGACGAGCGGCCCGACACGCGATCCGCCAAGCCACGATCCGGCTGCGCGGCGTGGCCTCATCCTTTCGCCTCGAGCTTCGCCTTGAGCCCGGCGAGTCCTTCCTTGAAGAACTCCGTCATCGCCTTCACGGCGGCTTCGTCGTTCAGGTTGTCGGGCGGGAAGTTGCCCGTGTCGCCCCGGTAGAACCGTCCCGACCACGTGACGACGCTGCCGCTGCCCTCGGGCTTCACCGTGATCGTTGCGGAGTAGAAGCTGACGGGAAAGACCTCGATGTTCTCTTTCGAGAGCCGGTAGGCGTAGAACTTCTCCGCGTCGTTGAACTCGTCGAGGCCCTCGGCGAGCTGCCCGCCGTTCTTCAGCGTGATGGTGCGCGTGGCACCGGGTGCGCTTCCGCCTTCGCCCACGCTCGCCTTGATGGCCGGATTCCAGGCCGCCATGCCGTCGAACGCCTTGACCACGGCCCAGACCGCATCGGCGGGCGCGGCGATAGTGATCGTCTCCTCCGCCTTCTGCGGCGTCGGCCCATGCGCGCTGGCGCTGCTCGCGAGGAGCGGGAGACTCAATAGGAACGCGAGGACGTACTTCATCGTGATGCTCCCAGTGGTTGGAAAGAGGGTGTCGCGGCGTCTGCGCGGCGGCGAAAGGCCTGCCAGAGCGGCCACGCGAACAGGCCGGCCAGCAGCGACAGGGCCGCAAAGCCTGCAAGCGGTCGCAGATCGACATCGACCAGCGTCAGCCGCGGCCGCGCATGGGTCCGGATCGCATCGGTCAGATGGGGGGCTGTCGCCAGCTCGACGTAGCCGAGCCCCGCCTGCGCGGCGATGGTCGTGAGATGCTCGGTGCGGACCGAGGAAAGATGCTCGTCGCCCTGCGGCGGCCCCGAGCCGAACGGCGCCCACTTGGGATGATACCCAGGCCGGCTCTCCGCATCCGGCGGCGGAGGACCCGTGCGGTTCTCCTGCGGCACGTCGTCGGGGCCGTAGGTGCCCTTCTCGCGGCCTTCGTCGTCGAACTTCGGCAGTGGCGATTTCGTCCGCAAGCCGACTCCCACGACCACCCCGGCCACCTCGCCTACCTTGCCCTCGAAGGGGGGCGCGCCCGACCCAGGCGGCAGCGGCGGCGCCTCCTGTCCCTCGGTGAGGAAGACGACGTTGGCCTTCAAGGGTGCGGCGAGCGCGATGGCATGATGCAATCCCTTGGTCACCATGCTGTCGCCTTCCCAAGCCATGCGCCAATCGAGCTCGGCGATCGCGGCCTCGAGCGCCGCGAAGTTGGCGCACACCTCGATCGGGTCGAAGAGCACGAACGAGCGGCGCTCAGTGAAGACTCCGAGCCCCAGGCGGGACTGGCAGGGAAGATCCGACACCAGGTCCCGCAACGCGGCCTTGGCGGCGTCGAGCCGCGTGACCGGACGGCCCTCGACCGTCATGTCGCGGACGAGCATGCTGCCCGTGATGTCGACGATGGCGAGCAGATCGTAGATCTGGCGCTCGCGCTTCACGCTCGACAGAAAGAATGTCAAAGCCAGCAGCAGCGCCGCTGCGGCGAGCACCCAGAAGCGCGGATCCCGGATTGCGATCCGCCTCATGGCAACCCCTTCGGGATGCCGGGGAGATCCGTCCAGAGCTTCTTCGGCGTCGCGGTCTCGTCCTCGCCCTCCATGCCGCCCGGCGGAAAATCGCGCACAAGGCGCATGGCCACATCATAGTTGTGCTTCAGATCGAAATTGCCGGGATCGAGCCGCAGCGCCCGGCGGTATCCGTCCTTCGCAAGGTTGACGAGCGGGATCGCACGATCGAGATCGCCACGTTCGATCCGGTCGATGGCCCGGTCGATGAGCGCGTTTGCATGGTTGTAAAGGACGGCGGCCCGCAGGTCCGGCGGCAGCCGCGGCAGCGCTTCGTCTATGAGGACCTGCGCCTCGTCGGTGCGGTCGCGGCGGTCGAGGAAGCGGGCCCGCGCGACCACGAGGCCACCCCCGTCCGCCGGACCGACGGCCATGTCCTCGCCGGCCGCGATGGCCTTGAGCGCCGCGTTCTGCCGGGCTCTTGCCGACCATTCCGAGAGGCACCAGACGAGGCCGGCGAGGCCCGCGACGAGGACTGTGGCGTAGATCCCTGCGCGCCACCCGCCGCCGAACGACAAAGCCGCCGGCAGCAGTCCGTGCACCCTTGCCGCTGCCGCTTGCGTCATGCGCCCCTCCCGTCACGTCCGACGAGCGGAACCTCGACGGCCTTGGCGGCCAAGAGCAGCAGGACCGACAGCAGCGCCAGCGCGTAGGCGTATTGGGACAGGTCCTTCTGCGGCACCCGCTCCAGATACGTGATCGGCTTCTTCTCCAGCCGGCCGATCTCCGCGATCGCCTCGGCCACCGCCTGCGGGTTCTCCGCCTCGAAGGCGCGATAGGGGATGCGGAGCGACTTGAAGAACTTGTCGAGATGGCGCTCCGGCAAGGCCTGGGGCGTATCGGGCTCGTCCGGACCGGGGACATCGGAGATGCCCTTCGCCCCTGCCGTTCTGAGGAAAAGCCAATAGAGGTTGATCGGGCGCTTGGCGAACGCGGCGCGGATCTTCTCCTGCACCTTGCGGTCGATGACGGCCGCACCGTCCGAGACGAGCAGGATGGCGCGCGACGCCGACGGCGGCGAGGATTCGTGCATATCCAGCGCCAGCGCCAGCCCGCGTCCGACATTCGTGAACGCGAGCCCCGGCCGGTCCATGGCATCGACCGCGGCCATCACCGCGTCTTTGTGATCGGTCAGCGGCAGGACGTGCATGGGCGAGGTGGAGAACGCCGCAACGCCCACGAAGTCGTGCTGCCGCTCGCGAATGAAGTCCTTCAGAATCCGGCGCGCGGCGCCCGACTTCGATTCCTCCTCGCCGGAGGGCGGACGCCCTGCGAACGAATTGTCCATGCTCGCCGACCGATCAATGAGCAGGACGAGATGCGCGCCTTCGCCCGTGCGCTCGAGGACGTCGCCGCGACGATGCACGCCGCCCGTCGCCAGGATCGTTGCGAGGATCGCCACGACGCCCAGGAGCTTCAGCGTCGCGTCGGTGGCCGTCGACAGGCGATCGCGCTTGAGCTCGCCCAGAGACGGATAGCCCTGCTCTGCCAGCACCCCGCCGAGCAGCGGCAAAAGGGCGACAGGCAGCAGATAGAGCACCTCCGGGCGCGCGAGAGCGAGGTTCATCGGCCGGCCCTCTCTTCGCGCGCGAGGGACTCGGCCAAGGCCTGCAAGCCCTCGCGCGGCAACACGTCAAGACCGCCGTCGACGTCGGCGGCGAAGAACACGCGCCGGGAGGCTTCGAAGAAGCGTTCGATGGCGTCGGCGGAGGCCCTGTGCTCGGAATGTCCGTCGATATAGGAGGTCAGGTCGTCGGCAAAGACGCGCCGGCCGGCGCTCTCGTCGAACGCCCGGTGCAGCACGGTCAGCGCGCTCCGATAGGCCTCGCCAGGCGCGAGTTCTCCGGGCAGCGCCTTGATCTCGGCCACCGCACGGGTGAAAGGACGCGCGGCGCGGCGCCGGAACGGCCCCCAGGCGTTGTGATGCGCCAGCAGCAGGAGACCCGCCAGCGCGAGGACGGCCGACCCGATCGCCCCCGTTCGCCAGGCTCCGAGGGGCGCAAGCTGCGGGAGCGCGTCCGGGCGGAGGAGGTTCGTCTCTCTATCGCGCTCTTTCCCGGGGAAGATCTCGCGCAGGGGCGAGATCGTCACCGGGAGCGGGGAAATTTGAACCGTGCGCTGCGCCTCGCCCACCTGCAGCGCGATCGTGTGGCCCGGGATGTCGAGCGTTCGCGGGTCGATCGCGGCGTAAAAGAGCTGATATACGATGGTGATTACGTGACGCGTGCCCGACCGCGTCGCCTCGGAAGCTGCATCGACCCGGCGGATCTCGAGCCAGTACGTGGCCGGTCCCTCAGCCGGCAGCGACGAGGCGACGAGGCTTTCGCCGGCCGGACCGTCGATCTCGATGGTGCGCGTCAGCGTATCGCCCAGGAAATAGCCGAACGGCCGCGGATCGAGCACGCGGACCTCGGCGCCGGCCCCGCCGGCCGGAGCCACCAGGAGGACAAGGCCGAGCCAGAGGAACGCCCACCGCGGCATCGTCATCGCGCTCCGAGCAGGGCGGCGCCGAGCCGGTGCCAATCGATCCGGTCGGTGACGACCACGGGCTCGCGCGCGTGCGCCGCGAACATCCGGCCGAGCGCATCCCGGCGGCGCATGTCCTCACGCAGAAGCTTGTCCTTCAGGGCCGGCCGCATCAGAACCATGCGGCCGCGGCCCGTCTCCAGATCCTTGAGCTCGATGAGGCCCCACGCCGGCAGGTCGGCCACCTCCGCCGAGTCGTCGACGACGACCGGCAGCACGTCGTGCGATGCCAAGGCCTCGAGGAGCGCCGCGATATCATCCTCGGGAAATCTGAAATCGGACACGAGCACGACGAGCCGGCGCCGCCCGCCGAGCCCCCGCGCCGCTTCGATGAGGCCGGTAGCTCCCGCGCGCTGCGGAACAAATCCTGCGAGGCGATCGGCCATGGCGGCCTCGCCGCCGCGTGCGCGCGAGACCGGCTCCGACAACGCCTCCTGCACGCGGTCGTCGCAGGCGATGAGCCCGAAGCGGTCTCCGATCCGCCGCGCCGATCTCGCCAGCACGTCGGCGAGCTCTGCGATGATCTCCATCTTCGCGCCATGGCCGCGAAAGCCCATCGACCCAGACACGTCCGCGAGCACGATGACGTCGAGACCGGCCGTCTGCTCAAAGCGGCGCACATGGAGCCCTTCCCACGGGTCGCGCAGCGACTGGCGCAGATCGATGCGCCGCGGATCGGGAGCGGCGAGAAACGGGACGACGTCGCGAAAGCGGCTGCCCGGCCCTGCGTGGCGCGAGCGATGAGCGCCCGGCCTGTAGCTCAGCGCTTTCCAGGCGACACGGTAGGCCATCTCCATCGTCTGGTCGCGGACGCGGTCCTGTCCGCGTTCCCCGGCCGTCATGGCGCGGGCACCGTTTCGAACAGCGCCGAGATGAGCTGCGGCATCAGCCGGTCGCGGCGCAGCTCGTAGACTCCCTCAAGGAACAGCCGGTGCGACATCGTCTCCGCGAACACCGAGCGGACGTCCTCAGGCACGACCATCGCGCGTCCGTGCAGCCAAGCCGCGACGCGCGCAGCGCGCACGAGCGAGCTGATGCCGCGCGGACTGGCTCCTGCCCGCACGAGCCGGTCCATGTCGACGCCGTCGAGGCGGATGCCGGCCGCGCCCGGATCGCGGAACGCGTGCCAGAGCTCGAGCACATAGGTCTCCAAAGCGGGGCTGGCCTGCACCTCGGCCTGGATCTTGCGCGCCACGACCGGGATCCGGCGATGATCGAGCACGCCCTCGCGCACGCTCCCGATCAGCGCATCGACATCATGGAAGCGCGGATCGAACGCAAGCGCCCGCCGGGCTTCTGCATCGGCGGGCGCCGCAATCGCCACCTCCATGAGGAAGCGGTCGCGGGCGGCTGCCGGCAGCTCGAACGTCTCTTCGAGCTCCACACGGTTGCGGTCGGCCATCACGATGAGGTCGGGGAAGCGATATTCGCGGTTGAACGCCGTCAGCGTCCGTTCCGCCATCAACCGCAGGAGCAGGGAGTGCACCTGGGGACGCGCACGGTTGATCTCGTTGAAGAAGAAGATGGCGAGATCCTCGCCGGACTTGAGGACCGGTCCGGGCTCGACGCGCGGGCGGCCGTCCTCGGCGAGGTAAGTATGATAGACGAGATCGGAGGGCATCAGGTCGATCGTGCCCTCGATGCGCTCGAACGCGCCGCCCATGGCCCGCGCCGTCGCACGCAAGAGGGTCGTCTTGCCGACGCCCACATCGCCTTCGAGCAGCACGTGGCCGCGGGCGAAGATGGCGATCGTCAGCAGCCGTACGGCATGCGCCTGGCCGACGACGGCCTTGCTGATCTCTTGTTCGAACGCGAGCGCCCGCCGGCGCCATTCCTCCAGATCGGCGCCGACTGCGTCGACAGGTCGATCCACTGGCTCAAGCGTGTCGCTCACGTTCGATGCTCATGCTCTCGCAAGCTTCCGGCCCACGGTCGGTGGGGCGGGAAAAGGGGGTGCGGCCACGGCCGCACCCCAAGGGTCCCCGGAGAGGAAGCAGCGCGTTGCAAGCGTGGCACTGCGAGCCGAGGAAAGGATCGTTGTGACGACGGCGATCAGATCTTCGACACGTCATAGACCCACTTGCCGGTCTTCTTGAAGTGCTCGGCACGCTTCTTGTTGCGCTCCTCAGCGGCCTTCATCGAGTCCGACTGCTTGTTCAGCTCCTTGGGGTCGTGCTTGGGATCGTACTTGGAGCCGGCGACCTTGTCGGGATAGCCGGGCTTCGGCTCCCAGCAGTTACCCGGGGCCTTGCACTTCGTACCGTCATAGGCGCCCGCAGCACCGGCGCTGAGAGCGAGAGCGAGTGCCGCTCCGGCGGATGCGGCAATCGACAGGATCTTCGACATTTCGTTCCTCCGTTGTGGTGATTGTTGCGGCGGTTATTCTTCCCGCCTTCAGGTCCGCAAACAGCCATGCGCCGCCTTGCGAGGCGGACGCGCGCCTATCCGCCGGATGGTTTGCAGGCTTCCTCCTTCGAGGCCACTTTCGCGACGCCGTCGCCGCCTTCGCCCGACTTATGTTCCACGTAGGGCTTGAACGCGGCCTTCTGCGCATCGTCCAGCCACTCGGCTTCCTTGACGTCGCCGGTGTAGAGATGGCGGATCCAGGCCATCAGCTTCAGCGTATCATCAAGATGTAGATCGTTGTGCGGTCCCATCATGCCCTGGGCCCCGCCGTAGATCGTTTCGAGCAGACCCTTGTCCGTCTTGTTCTTCGGGTAGGTCCAGTAGGCATCGTTGAGACCCGGGCCGACCTTTCCTTCGCCCACGTGACCGTGGCAGCCGGAACAGGAAGCGAGATAGGTCTGCTCGCCCTCGGCAAGGCACGCCTTCACCTCGTTGTAGGGATTGATCCCGGCCTCGAGGAATTTCTTCACGCCCTCGGTATCGCGGCCCTCCGGGTTCATGCTCTCGGGGATCTTCAGATCCTCTCCGGTGATGGTGTGGTAGAAGGTCAGGCCCTGCGCCACCGCGCCGGCCGCACCAACGGCGACCAGGGCTGCCGTCACAAACCCAAGGTGTTTCACTCTCGTCATTGCGTATCTGCCTTGTCGTGCACCGAACGGTTATTCGAATTCCGGGCCGAGGATGGTGTCGATGCTCGCCCCCCGGCTCGAGGACTTGGCGGACACCGGAAGGAGCGGAATCCCCTCGTCAGTCAGGATTTTCTCGATGGCCGGCTTCGCCTTCTCAAGTGCCAGATCGACGGCGGCCAGGAACTCCTTGTCGTCGAGCCGCACGCCGACCGACTGATCGAACTGGTGCGGAACCTTTTCGCCGTCGCTGCGCGTGTTGTTGTCGGGAATGAGCGTCAACTTGAGCTTGCCGCTTTCTTTGACGTAGCGGGCCACCTCTGGGGCGAAATGCACGGCGACGTCGGCCGTGCCGTCCGCCACATCGGCGACCATCTTTTCGGGCGGCACGCGGATGTACTGGTTGCGGCGGTCCTTGAAGCCCATGAGCGACTTCATGTAGTTGAAGTTGCCTTCGTAGAGCCCGACCTTGCGCACCATCGTCTCCATGGGCGTGCCGGCGACGAAACCGATCTTGTCGACCTTGGCCAGATCCGGGCTGTCCCAGCTCTCGATCACGAGTGGCGAATCCGCCTTCTGCACGAAAACGTAGCCGGTCCGGTAGTACGGACGCGTCGTCAGCACGCGGGCATCGCCCGTGTCGAGACCCATCACGACGTCGCACAGCCGCTTGTCGAGCTGATCGCGGACGATATAGATCGAGGGCTTGTCGAGCCATACGAACTCGACCGTGCGGCCCATGGCCTTGGCCAGTTCGACGGCGATCTTGTTCTCGAAGCCGGTTCCCTCGCGGCTGGAGAAGGGAAGCTCGCTTGCGGCTGCGCAGACGCGCAGCTTGGTGTTGTCGGGTGCGGGAGGTGCGGCGGCTGTCGAGGCTGCGACGGCAGCCTGGCTCGCAAGCACGGCGAAGGCGACGGAAAAGGTGAGCGCATGCGAAGCACGACAGCCAATCTGCTTTTTCGCGTTTAGATCAAGCTGCATCGGGATCACCTCGAAAGTAGGAACGAGTACTCGAGAGGCGCGTTGGCGCCTGCCACGGAAACTTGCTGTCGAGAAGGTGAACACCGCAGCGGTTCTGAAGCCCGAGGAGAATTTGAGGCGCGAACCGCTGCGGCGTCCAATGTGGCTAGCCTTCAGGCTCAGCCCTTGTATTCACCGACCGAGAGGTTGTCGTAGGGGCCCTTGCCGTCGAGCGAGAACACCATGAGACCACCACCCATCTGCGTGTAGTTCTGCAGGTTCTTGAAGGCACCGACGGCACCGAGGCCGGCGGTCGGATCCTGCAGGTCGAACACGAGGCCGACGCCCGGCCAGCCGCCGACACCGTACATGATGGCGACGTACTGCGTGCCGTTGTGCTCATACGACATCGGGTGACCGATCACGCCCGAGGGAAGCTTGAACTTCCACAACAGCTCGCCGGTATCCGAGTTGCGGGCCTTGATGAAGCCGTCGAGCGTTCCATAGAACACCAGGTTGCCGGCCGTGGCGAGCGTGCCGCCCCAGACCGAGAAGCGCTCCATCTTCTCCCACTTGTACTCGCCGGAGATCGCGTTGTAGGCCTTGATCTGGCCGAGGCCGAGATAGTTCTCGCGATCGCCCTTCGGGCCCGGGTACATCCACAGGGTCGCGCCGACGAAGAACTGGCCGGCACGGTAGGGAAGCATGAAGGGCTCCCAGTCCATGCAGATGTGGTTGATGCCCAGGTAGAAGAGTTCCTTCGTGGGATCGTAGCTGTCGTGGCCCTGGTTGTGGTAGCCCATGGCCGACGGGCAGATTTCCTTGCCCTTGTGGTCCATGCGCGTGCCGAACTCAGGATCGCGCACCGGCAGACCCGTCTTCAGGTCGACCTGCTTGACCCAGTTGACCGTGTCGTCGAGCTTGTTGGCCGAGACCAGGTCGCCGTTCTCGCGGTCGAGCGTGTAGACGATGCCGTTGCGATCGGGATGGGTCAGAAGCTTGCGCTTCTTGCCAGCCTTGTCGTTCTGCTCCGAGAGGATCATGACGTTGACGCCGGCATAATCCCACTCGTCGTGCGGGGTCTTCTGATAGCCGAACTTGGCCTTGCCCGTGTCGGCGTCGCGACCCCAGATGGTCATGGTCCACTTGTTGTCGCCCGGACGCATCGTCTCGTTCCACGGCGCCGGGTTGCCCGAGCCGTAGTGGAAGAGGTTCGTCTCCGGGTCGTAGGCGTACCAGCCCCAGTTCGTGCCGCCGCCGATCTTCCAGGCGTCGCCTTCCCAGGTACCCGTGCCGAGGCCCTTCTGGCCGTAGTGCGGGTTGGCCGAGTTGAAGTCGTCGGCAAGCGCAACCTCGTTGTCGGGACCCGTGGCATACACGCGCCAGACCTGCTCGCCGGTCTTGACGTTGTAGGCCGTGGTGTGGCCGCGCACGCCGAGCTCGGCGCCCGACGAACCGACGAGGGCGAGGTCCTTGATGACGTAGGGAGCCTGCGTCAGCGTCTGGCCGACCTTGATGTCGCCGTTCTCGACCTTCCAGAACTCCTCGCCGGTCTCGGCGTTGAGCGCAACCAGATGGCCGTCGAGCTGGGTCTTGATGATGAGCCCCGGCGTCTTGCCGTCACCCGGCCAGTAGGCGAGACCGCGGTTCACGAGATCGCAGCAGGCGACCGAGCGCGCGGCCGGGTCCTGCTTCGGCTTGTGCTGCCACAGGATGTGGCCCGGGTCGTTGAGGTCGAGCGCGAACGTGTTGTTCGGGAACGACGTGTGGACGTACATCTTGCCGTTGATGACGAGGGGCGTGCCCTCGTGGCCGTGCAGAAGACCCGTCGAGAAGGACCACGCAGCGCGCAGCCCCTTCACGTTCTCGGCGTTGATCTGCTTGCTCGTGACGTAGTTCTGAGAGCTGTAGTTCTTACCGGGCATGACCCAGTTCTCGTTGCTCTTCGACAGCTCGTGGAGCTTGTCGTTCGCAACGGCACCAGCCGACATGGCGACGATGGACACCGTCGCCAGCAGCCCCGCAGAGAGTTGCTTTTTCATCTATCTAACCTCGCGTTTCCACCCAAAGCGTCCGCCGGTCGCCACTTTCGGATCGATCGAGATCGACCCTTGAGCTTCGCCGCCGGGGCCGGGCACGTCAGGCCGATGCCGGCCAATGCCCGAGTTGGCGACCTCCCCGCTCCCCGGTCTGCCTGGCTAGGCAGGCGGGACGAGCTCGGCCGCGGTCAGGACGTTAGAACGCAAGGCGAAGACTGGTCTTTAGTCCAAGTCCTAGAACTTGACGGGAACATCTTGCAACACCAACGGGATACCTATGCCATTGCACAGGGAGTAATGCTGTAACATTACACGGATGCCGGCCTGTTCGGCGCCTCCGACAGGCGCCGCCAGCCTCGGTCGGGCCTTCAGCGCCCGCGGTTTCGCTCAAGCCAGAGACTGCGCCGATGGCATCTCGAACCCTCCGTCTTATGCTCGTCGTCGCCGCGACGCTTTTGACGGGCTGCGGAGAGGAGCAGCAGGTCGTGTTCGAGTCCGAGGACGGCACGAAGCAGGCGCCGGCGCGGCACCATGTTGCGTGGCTCGACATCGAGACGGATCTTCCTCCCGAGCAATGGCTTGTCAGCCGGAATGAAGACACGTTGCGAGCGGCCACCGATCCCGACGTCCAGCGCGTCAAGCAGCTCCTCGAGACGGCGCACCGGCTCTACCGCGAGAGCGAGCGCATGATCGCCAATCGAACGGTGCAGATCGAGGACATGCTCAACGCCAAGGGACACGACGATCGCGCGATCGGCATCCTGCAGGATCTGGCCGAGGTGCCCGGGGAAGCCGGTCAGACGGAAGGATACGGCTCCATCGGCCAGCACTACGTCAATCTGCGCAGCGAAGGCCTCAGTCGCGTCGACGCCCTGGCCGAGCTCAAGCGCTTGTACGGAAAGCGGCCGTAGCGATGGAACCGGCGCGCAGACCCACACTGGATGCCATGGCGTTGCCGGACGCGGCTCAGCCCTCGCGCTTGTCGAGATGGTGGCACGGCATTCCGATCCGCTGGCAGATCCTGACGGCGATCCTCGCGACATTCCTGATCACGGGGCTTCTCGCCGGCTCGGTGGGCGTCATCGATGCGCGCGGGCGGGCCAACGTGGAGACGAGCTTCCATCTTGAGCTCTGGCAGCAGTACATCGGCGCGCAGTTCTCCAAGCTCGACACCGAGCGCGAGATCGAGAGCGTCGTCGCCGTCCTGGGAAGCGAGCTCTCGCGTGCGCGGCACATTACGGCGACCTTGACGCGGCGCGACGGCACCACGATCAAGCTGACGAGCCGGGACGAGGATAGGGTCGGCGGCGATGACGACGATGCGCCGGCGTGGTTCATCCGCCTTGTCCAGCCCAGGCCCGATGTGCGCAACGTCGATCTCACAGTCCGCGGGCAGCGCGTCGCCAGCATCTCCCTGGCGGCTAAGCCCGACGACGAGATCGCCGAGGCCTGGGTGCTGCTGCGCAAGCTGGCGATCTGGTCGATCGCGGGCCTCGTTCTGACGACTCTCGGCCTCTACTTCATCCTCGGCTATGTCCTGGGACCGCTCACGAGCTTCGCCAGCGGCATGCGCGAGCTGGAGGATGGCCACTACGACGTCCGCCTGCCGGATGCGAAGATCCAGGAGCTGTCCGCGATCTCGGACAATTTCAACAAGCTGGCGAGCGCTCTTCAGAAGGCGAAGGCCGACAACGCCCGGCTCTATCGCCAGCTCATCGCGGTGCAGGAGGACGAGCGGCGCCAGATCGCCGCCGACCTGCACGACGAGGTCGGCCCCTGTCTCTTCGGCATCATGGCGAACACCGGCTCGATCAAGCGCCTCGCACAGGCGCTGCCGGCGGAGCAGTCGCAGCCGATCCTCGCGGCCGCGTCCGAGCTTGTCACCATCAGCGACAAGCTTCGCGCCATGAATCGCAGCCTGCTCGCACGACTGCGTCCTGTGGCGCTCGGCCGCGTATCGGTCGCGGACCTGCTCTCAGATCTCGTGACGGGCTTCGCCCGCGCCAACCCCGACGTCCGCTTCGGCCGCGCCGTGGAGGGCCTTCCCCACACGTTCGGCGAGGCGATCGATCTCACGATCTACCGCTGCGTCCAGGAAGGCATCACGAACGCGCTGCGCCACGGCAAGGCCACCGCCATCGACATCCGGCTGTCTCTTACCGGCGCGGGAAGGCCGCCCTCCGCCGGAAACAGCCACGACGTCTTCCTTGCAATTGCCGACAACGGGCGCGGACTTGCGCCCGCCACGCCATTCGGCTTCGGCATCACCGCCATGCGCGAACGCGTCCGTCTTCTCAACGGAACTCTCGCGATCAGCCCCGGGAGCGAGGGCGGAACGATGCTCTCGATCACCATACCCATCCCAACGCAACAGGCAGTATAGCCATGCAGCTTTCAAAAATGACGGTTCAGAACCCCATGACGGTGCTCATCATCGACGACCATCCCTTCGTCCTGCAGGGGTGCGCCCGCATTCTCGAGGACACGAAGATGGCCCGCGTCGTGCAGGCTGCGAGCCTGGCGGAGGGCTACCGGCAATACCGCGCCAACAAGCCGGCGCTCATCATCGTCGACCTGTCGATCAAGTCGGCCGCGCTCGGCGGACTGTCATTCGTGCGCCGCCTGCGCATGCACGACAAGAAGACGCCGATCCTCGTGCTCAGCATGCACCGCGATCCCATGATCGTCCGCCGTGCCCTGGAGCTCGGCGTCACGGGATTCGTCCTGAAGGACGCCCCTTCGGAGGAATTCCTGACGGCTTTCCATCGCGTGCGCCAGGGCAAGGCCTATCTCAGCCAGGAGGTCGCCTCCGACGTCGTCTTCAGCGAGGCGCGCTCGACGACGAGCCCGTTCAAGTCGCTGACGCTGCGCGAGCTGCAGACGCTGCAGCTCATCGCAGAGGGCAAGCCCTATGGCGTCATCGCGCAGGAGTTGAACGTCAGCTACAAGACGATCGCGAACACCTGCTCGCAGATCAAGACCAAGCTCGGCGCGCGCAGCCTGCCCGAGCTCATGCGCATCGCGCTGAAGCATCTGCCGGGGCCGACCGGGCGCATCGAATAGCCCCCGGCCGCCGCCGGTCCGTTTACCGGGTCGCCGTCACCGGCGGTTCGATCGCGATGTCGACCGCCGTGCGGAACCAGCCGTCGAACAGCCGCTTGCTGGCATCGCTTCCGTCGGTGACGACGTTGCGCAGCGGCAGGCCCGTCGCCTTGTCGACGTAGAGCGTCTGCTTGTTCGCCGGACCCTTCGGCGCTTCCGGCTTGTCTGCCGCGGCGGCCGGCTTGCGGACGGGCTCCTCCTCGGCGGGCGGCTTCAGCTCCGCCTCGTACGCCGCGACCGTCTTGCCTTCCATCGTCTCGTCCGAGCGGCAGGCATAGGCGGCCTCGACCTTCGTCGCGCCGGCCAGCGTCGTCTTGACCTGCTTCGCCACCTCGGCAGAAAAATTATCCGGCAGCGCGACCCAGCCCTGCCCCTGGTTCGACCACGCCTTCTCGCCGATCACGATCAGCTCCATCTCCTGCGGCTGCTCGTCGAGACGGATCTTCTGATGCATGCGGTCGGGCGGCATGTAGTCGACCGTCATGTTGAGCTTGCCCTGGGCGTTGACGATCCGCGTCTCCATCCGGAAGGCCTTGCTCCCGCGCAGCTTTTCGAAGGCCTCGGTCACGGAGGAGGTGCAATCGGCGGCGGCGGCCGCGGACAGCGTCGCCGGCCACAGCATGACAGCCAGCTTGAGCACTTGCAAACAGGATTTCACAGCTAAACCTCGTCAGCATCGGTGGAACTGCGCCATTCCATGCCTCGTCCGCCTTTGCCAAGTCGCGGCAAAACTCGACGGGACTTTCTCCCAAGCGCGTCGCGCGCGCCGTTGGCCCCGCGCCGCCGGCCTTGTCAGCGAACCGAATAAGCTAATCAAAACTCCTTCGTTCCCGATGCCCGGCCTGGAGCGTACCTCTCGCTCGCGACCGCTCTGCCATGCGCTTTGCGTCTCCGTAATGCGCTGGCCACCGTCGAGGACCATATGAACGAGATCGTCGACTTCAAGACGCTGGCCGGAACAACGACCTGGGGACGCGGCCGCGTCTACGACAGCATCGCAGAGACCATCGGGCACACGCCGCTCGTGCGCCTCAACCGCCTGCAGAAACGCGCGGACGCCCTGGCGGACGTCCTGCTGAAGCTCGAATTCTTCAATCCCCTGTCGTCGGTCAAGGACCGCATCGGCGTCGCGATGATCGATGCGCTCGAAGCGCAAGGACGGATCTCGGCGTCCGAGACCGTGCTGATCGAGCCGACGTCGGGCAACACCGGTATCGGGCTTGCCTTCGTCGCCGCCGCGCGCGGCTATCGCCTGATCCTCGTGATGCCGGAATCGATGTCGCTGGAGCGGCGCAAGATCCTGAAGCATCTGGGTGCCGAGCTCGAGCTGACGCCCGCGGGTGCCGGCATGGGCGGCGCGCTCGCAAGGACCGCGGAGCTGTTGCAATCGATCGCGGGCGCGGTGAGCCCCAGCCAGTTCGAGAATCCGGCGAACCCGCTTGTTCACGAGCGCACCACGGCGGAGGAGATCTGGCGCGATACCGGCGGCAACGTCGATGCCATCGTCGTCGGCGTCGGCACGGGCGGCACGCTGACCGGCGTCGGCCGCGTCCTGAAGGCGCGCAAGCCCGGCGTCCGCATCATCGCGGTGGAGCCGGAAGACAGCCCGGTTCTCTCCGGCGGCCAGAAGGGTCCGCACAAGATCCAGGGCATCGGCGCGGGCTTCGTCCCCGCTGTCCTCGACCGTAACCTGATCGATGAGATCGTCACGGTTCCGAACGACAAGGCCTTCGAGTACGCCCGCCATCTGGCCAACGTCGAAGGCGTTCCCGGCGGCATCTCGACGGGAGCCAACGTGTATGCCGCCCTCGTCGTCGCCGCCCGCGAAGCGTTCGCCGGCAAGACAATCGTGACGTTCGCCCCCTCGGCGGCCGAGCGCTATTTCTCGAGCGATCTCTTCGCCTGACTTCATGAGCTCATCACAGCAGCAAAGCGGCGGTGACCTAGTCATCGCCGCATTTTCGTTTTCGCCGGGGCGTTATCGCGAAATGCGCCCGAGCGATATTCTTAGATGAACTCCTTCGTTCGCCGCTCTGTCGCTCAAGCCTACGTTGCTCACCTTAGCATCACGATCGGGGGGCCATCATGAAGACGTCCATTCGCACTGCCGCGGTTTCGATCGCGGCGATCACAACTCTTGGCTCTGGCGCCTCGGCAACGGACGGCTACTTCCAGTACGGATATGGCGCACGCCAGAAAGCCCTGGGCGGCGCCGGCGTTGCCGATGGCCGCGACAGCACGTCGACATCGCTCAACCCGGCCGGCCTTCTCAACGCGCCTGCGGAAGTGAATTTCGCCGCGACACTTTTCAGCCCGCCGCGCCAGATCACCGCGACCGATACCGTGTTCACGCCGCCGGGCACGTACGAGAGCAACAGCGACTACTTCGTCATCCCCAATCTCGGCGTGACTTATCGCAACGTCGGCCTGCCCTTCGCCGATGTGATAGGTATCAGCCTCTACGGCGGCGGCGGCATGAACACCAATTGGCCGGCCGGTTCGTACATCTTCGGCAGCGCGGGCAAGGTGGGCGTCGATTTTCAGCAAGCCCTGCTTTCCGTGGCCTTCGCAAAGAGCCTGGCTCCTGGGCTTTCCATCGGCATCGCGCCCATCGTCTCTCGCCAGCAGATCAAGCTTTATGGGCTCGGAAACCTGTCCGGTTTCGGTCCCGGCTCTATCGATCCGGCCAATTTCTCCAATCGGGATGTGGACGTCTCGTGGGGCGCCGGCGTGCGCGCTGGCGTCGAATGGTCGCTCGCCAGAGGCGTGCGTCTGGGCGTTGCAGGCAACTCGCGCATCTACCAGCAGGAGTTCAACAAATACCGTGGTCTCTTCGCCGAGCAGGGTGATTTCGATATCCCCGCCAGCCTGCAGGCCGGAATAGCCGTCGACGTGACGCCGAGCCTGACCGTTCTCGCGGACTACAAGCATATCTGGTACAGCCAGATCGCCTCGATCTCCAATCCGTCCACCAATCTGTTCGCCGGCCATCAGTTCGGCAGCAACGACGGTCCGGGATTCGGCTGGACCGATATCGACGTTCTCAAGGTCGGAGCCGAATGGCGGGCGACTGAGGATGTCACGGTCCGCGCCGGCTACTCGTACAACACCAGTCCGCTCACTCCGCGCGACGTCACGTTCAACATCATCGCGCCGGCCACCGTGCAGCAGCATTTCACGGGCGGATTCGAGTATCGCTGGAACGAAGCCCTCTCGCTGGAGCTCGCCGGCTCCTACGCGCCCGAGGAGACGATGCACGGCCCGGAGCTCGCAAACCCGGCCGGCACGTACGCCCTGACGATGGAGCAGTGGGAAGTGACGGTGGGCGTCAAATATCGCTTCGCAGACGTCTCACCCGCGCCGCTGAAGTAAATCGCGAGACTTGGATCGTCGAGACCGATCATGCCACGTCGAGCACGATGCGGTAGCGGGCTTTGCCGTCGAGCAGATGCTGGATCGCGTCGTTCACCTTCGCGAGCGGGAAGTGCTCGGTCTGCGGCGCAATATCGTGGCGGGCGCAGAACTCGAGCATGAGCTGGGACGTCACGGGCGCGCCGTTCGGCGAGCCCGAGATGCTGTTCTGGCCCATGATGATCGGAAAGGCCGCCACGGGAATGGGCTCCAGCACCGCGCCGACGACATGCAGGCGGCCTTTCGACCGCAGCGTCCCCATCATGGCGGCCCAGTCGAGCGGCACATTGACGGTCACGAGCAGCAGATCGAGCGTTCCGGCAATGCGCTTCAAATCCTCGGACTTGCGCGAATTGACGACATGATGCGCGCCGAAGGCCCGCGCCTCGTCGGCCTTGGCATCCGTCGAGGTAAAAGCCGTGACCTCGCATCCCCAGGCGCGCGCAAATTGCAGCGCCATGTGGCCGAGACCGCCGATGCCGACGACCCCGACCCGGTCCGTCGGTCTCACACCGAAGGCGCGAAACGGCGTGAACACGGTGACGCCGCCGCACAGCAGCGGACCGGCCTTGCGCGCATCGACGCCGTCGGGGATCGGGATCGCCCATGGCCATTGCGCGCGCACCGTGTCGGCGAATCCGCCGTGGCGTCCGACGATGGTCCCGGTATGCGTTGCGCAGAGGTTCTGGTCGCCGTTGAGGCAGGGCCGGCAGTGCAGGCAGCTCGCCGCTGTCCAGCCCACGCCGACCCGCTGACCGACCGTCAGTCCCTTGGCGTTCGATCCGAGCTTGGTGATTCGGCCGATGACCTCGTGCCCCGGAACGAGAGGGTAGGACGTGAAGCCCCACTCGTTGTGCATCATCGACGCGTCGGAGTGACAGATGCCGCAGGTTTCGACGGCGATCTCCACGTCATCGGCCCCAAGCGGACCCGGATCGTACTCGAAGGGCTCAAGGGGCCGATCTGCGGCCGTGGTTGCCCATGCCTTCACCATGCCCTGCTCTCCCGGTCCCACCACTGCTGTTTGATCGACGCATCGCCACGCACGTCGGCGCGACTTCACAATGCGATTCATACCGCGGGGAGGCGTTCCTTTCGAGGGTTTTCCTGACGGCAATTCGGTGGGCGCTGAAGCCCCTCAGCCGAGCTTCGGCGTATTGGCGGCCGATGCCCGGTCGAAGGCTCCCTGCGACGTGGAAGGGCGGTCCGGAAATCGGGACCGCCCATTTAAAGGCCGCAGATTGCCGGGGCGGATCAGCGCAATCCCGTTTCCGCCTGGATGTCCTTCAGCGCTGCGACGAGAACATCGATCTCGCCACAGGTGTTGTAGAACGCGAAGGACGGCCGCACCGTCGTCTCCTGCCCGAAGCGGCGCAGGATCGGCTGGGCGCAGTGATGACCGGAGCGCACGGCGATCCCGTACGTATTGAGCCGCGCTCCCACCTCCTCACTCGGCACGCCCTTGATGACGAGCGAGATGACACTCGCTTTCTCCGGCGCCGTGCCGATGATCGTGAGGTTCGGGATCTGCTTCAGCCGCTCCGTCGCATAGACCAGAAGCGAGAGCTCATAGCGCGCGATGTTCTCCAGGCCGATGCGCTCCACATAGTCGATGGCCGCACCCAGCCCCACCGCGTCGGCGATGTTGCCCGTTCCCGCCTCGAACCGCTGCGGAGCCGCATGGATCTCGGTCCGCTCGAAGGTCACGTCGCGGATCATGTTGCCGCCCGTCTGGTAGGGCGGCAGGCTGTCCAGCAGAGCCTTCTTGCCGTAGAGCGCGCCGATGCCGGTCGGACCGAACAGCTTGTGGCCGGAGAACACGAAGAAGTCCGCGTCGAGATCCTGGACGTCGACCTTCATGTGCGACACCGACTGCGCGCCGTCGATGAGGACTTTTGCACCCACCCGATGCGCCATCTCCACGATCGTCTTCGCCGGCGTGATCGTGCCGAGCGCATTGGAGACCTGCGTGAAGGCGACGAGACGCGTGCGATGCGTCAGCAGCTTGTTGAACTCGTCGAGAAGCAGCGCGCCGCGGTCGTCCACCGGAGCGACCCGCAGCCGCGCCCCCTTGGCGAGGCAGAGCATCTGCCAGGGCACGATGTTCGCATGGTGCTCGAGGTTCGTGATGACGATCTCGTCGCCCGGCCCGATATGCTGGTGGCCGAACGTCGCCGCCACGAGGTTGATCGCCTCGGTGGCGCCGCGCGTGAAGACGATCTCATCCGGACCGCTGGCGCCGAGGAACCGCGCCACCTTGTCGCGCGCGCCCTCGTACGCATCGGTCGCCCGCGCCGCAAGCTCGTGCGCGGCCCGATGAATGTTGGAGTTCTCGTGCTCGTAGAAATAGCCGATCCGGTCGATGACGGACCTCGGCTTCTGCGTCGTCGCAGCGTTGTCGAACCAGATGAGCGGGCGGCCGTTCACCGTCTCCGAGAGGATCGGGAAGTCGCGGCGGATCGCATGAATGTCGAAGCCCGGATGTGCGGACTGGAGGTCCGATGGGTGGAACGGGGCCGCTCCCGCGCCGGCGACATGGGAAGAGCCGGGAATCGACAGACCATCGAGAAAATAGAACCCCGTGTCCGAAGGCACGGCCGGCATTGCCGGGGCGGCCGGCACTGCCGGACCTGCCAGCGGCGCCAGGAGTGCGGTGAGTTCTTTCTCGAACGGCAGCGCGATGGGGCTGCCGAGGTTCGCGGTGCCGCCGGAGGGCGGCGTCGTGATGCCGGAGTGGTCCACGAGAACCTGCGCCGGAGGATTGGCCGGCGGCGGCTGCGGGATCGACGAATGATCGGCGCCGTTCTCGACGCCAGCGCCCGGGGCGCCGCCCGCGTGCGACGGCGGCGTGTGGATCGCACCGGCCCGGTCGGCCGCCGCGCTGCCGTCGATCGCCTGCGGCGGCGAGGGATGGGTGCCATTGATCAGCGCCTCCATCGCGAGCACATCGAGGCCCTCTCCAGTCGGCGCCACCGGGCCGGACGAGATTGGAGCGGCCGCAGGCACGACGGACGGCGATACGCCGAATCCGCCCACGGCGGGCGAGGTCCCGGCATTGGACGGGACCGACGGAAGACCGGGGTTGGCAAGATGCTGCGTGCCCGAGAGATCGATGACGGACAACGCGCTCGGCGCAATGGGCACAGCCGCTGGGATCGAGGGCACCGAAGAGGGTACGGCGACCGGATTGGGTACAGCGCCCGCCACGCCCGTCGGCGACGCCCCGGCACCGGCGAGCGACGGGCCCCCGACCGACGGTGCCTCGAGCGACGGCAACGAGGGCAGGGTCTCGCCCGGCAGCGCGGCGAAGAATGCGTTCGCGAGCCGCGTGAGCAATGCGGGATCGGGCAGTCCCGACGGCGGCAGCCCGCCACCGGGACTGCTGGCCGCCGCGGCCAGCGCATCGAGATCGGAGGGACCTCGCGGCTGCCCCAGATCAGCTATAGACATGGTACTTGCCCACCTCGACGCCTTCCAGAACGCCAAGCGCGTCGTCCGTCAGAACGGCGAGCGAGCAGTAGAGCGAGACGAGGTAGGAGGCGATCGCCTGGTCGTTGATGCCCATGAAGCGCACCGAGAGTCCCTTGGACAGCTCGCCCGGCAGGCCCGGCTGATAGAGACCGACGACGCCCTGCTTGGCCTCTCCCGTGCGGATCAGCAGGATGTTCGTCTTGCCGCCCGTCACCTCGAGCTTGTCGGATGGGATCAGCGGAATGCCCCGCCACGTAATGAACGGCGAGCCGAACAGCGTGACGGTCGGCGGCGGAACGCCGCGGCGCGTGCATTCGCGTCCGAAGGCCGCGATGGCGAGCGGATGCGCGAGGAAAAAGGCCGGTTCCTTCCAGACCTTGGTGATCAGGTCGTCGAGATCGTCGGGGGTCGGCGCGCCGGTCCGCGTCTTGATCTTCTGAGCCGCCGCCGCGTGCGCGAGCAGGCCGTACTCCTTGTTGTTGATGAGCTCGCTCTCCTGGCGCTCCTTCACCGTCTCGATGGTGAGGCGGAGCTGCTCCTTGATCTGGTTGTGCGGCACGCTGTAGAGGTCCGAGACCCGGGTGTGCACATCGAGGACGGTCTGCACGGCGCTCAGCAGATACTCGCGCGGATCGTCGATGTAATCGACGAACGTCTGCGGCAGCACGCGCTCGTCGCGCAGCGAGCAGGCGACCTCGACGCTGTCGGCGTCCTTGACCTTGTTGACGCGATAGATGCCGGCTTCGACCGGAACCCAGTTGAGGAAATGCACCAGCCAGCGCGGCGTGATGCTCGACATCTGCGGGACGGTCTTGGTCGCGTTTGCCAGTTGCCTGGCGGCGATATCGCCCAAGGCCGTTTGCGTTTCGTCTGCCATGTTCTTCCCTGCTTCCGTTATGACGGCGATTATTATTGCTGTGAATATGGATATTCACAGAACAGCATTAGCGGTCAATGCCACGATATTAGAATTAGATTCCTGATCCGGCCTCGAAGGAATCCGCCGTCGCCTGCGCCTGCACGACATGGCTGCCGGGCGGCACGCTGCGCGTGAGCCAGATGTTGCCGCCGATGATCGAGCCGCGTCCGATGGTGATGCGCCCGAGGATGGTGGCGCCCGCGTAGATGACGACATCGTCCTCCACGATCGGATGGCGCGGGGCGCCCTTCACGAGCGCCCCGCTGTCGTCGACGGAGAAGCGCTTGGCGCCCAGCGTCACGGCCTGATAAAGGCGCACGCGCTCGCCGATGACCGCCGTTTCGCCGATGACGACGCCCGTGCCGTGATCGATGAAGAAGCTCGATCCGATCTGCGCGCCCGGATGAATGTCGATCCCCGTGCTTGAATGCGAATGCTCGCTGATGATGCGGGCGAGGATCGGCGCACCGAGGCGAAAGAGCTGATGCGCGATCCGATGGTGGTAGATCGCCCGGATTCCAGGATAGCTGAGCAGGATCTCCTCGATCGTCTGCGCCGATGGATCGCCGTCGAAGGCGGCGCGCGCGTCGAGGAGAACGCTTTCCCGCACATCAGGCAGACGCTCGGCGAAATCGCGCAGGATGCCGGCGACCGCGCCGTCGATCATGGCGTCGTCCCGCTGCTCGATCGCAAAGGTGAAGCGGAGTTCCTGCTGGAGCAGCGTGCGCAGATGGCGCAGCGCGCTGTTGAGCGTATGGCCGACGAAGAAGTCGATCCCGTCGTCGGTTCCGTCCTGGCCCCCGCCATGACGCGGGAAGAGCGCCGCAAACAGCTCCTTGAGAACGCGTCCGGCGATCTCCGGGTTGGGAAGATCGCGGGCATAGGCACTCTTTGCCGTCACGGATCGCGCGCGAGCGCGGGAGAGCTTCAAGTCCGCGACGATCCGTTCGAGGGGGACCGTCAGGCTAGCCGGCTCGGGAATCGGAGGCCGATTTTGGTGGATGGTCATGCAGGGACTCTAAAATAGGAGGGAGGACGCACTCGACTTCTAGGGGCCGGCGGGACGCACGGGAAAGAAGAAGACCTGATAAGCTCTCCACCTTTCCCGCGCTCGGCGGGCCATGGGGTGCTCCCCTCCGAGCTAGTTCTGCTTCGCCGTGATCTGGTCGTAGACGCCGCCGTCGGCGAAGTGCGTCTTCTGCAGCTCGGCCCACTGGCCAAGCTTGTCCTCGACCCGGAACGTCGCGATCTTCGGGAAGCGACCGGCGTTCGCCGTCAGCACCGCCTTGCTGCGCGGCCGGAAGTTGTGCTTGGCAATGATCTCCTGGGCCGGCTCCGTGAACAGGAAGTCGAGGTAGGCCTTGGCGGCGGCCGCCGAGTTGCGCTTCGCCGTCACCGTCGCAACGAGGGCGACGGGAGGGGCGGCCTCGATGCTGAGGGAGGGATAGACGACGTCGAAGTTCGCCCCGTCGATCTCGTTTTTGATGAGCGCGGCCTCGTTCTCGAAGGTCACGAGCACGTCGCCGATGCCGCGCTGCGTGAACGTCGTCGTCGCGCCGCGGCCGCCGCCGTCGAAGACCGGCACGTTGGAAAAGAGTGCCGCGACGAACTCGCGCGCCTTGTCCGCGCTGCCGAGCTTCTCCTGGGCATAGCCCCACGCCGCGAGGTACGTATAGCGGCCGTTGCCCGAGGTCTTGGGGTTCGGGATCACGACCGAGACGCCGGTCCTGACAAGGTCGTCCCAGTCCTTGATGCCCTTTGGATTGCCCTTGCGGACGAGGAAGATGCTCGTCGTCGTGTAGGGCGATGCGCCGTGCGGGAAGGCCTGGCGCCACTCGCCACCGACGACGCCCCTGCCGACGAGGAAATCGAGGTCCGTCGGCTGGTTGAGCGTGACGACGTCGGCCTCCAGTCCTTCCGACACGGCCTGCGCCTGTTTCGTCGAGCCACCATGCGCCTGCTTGATCTCGATGTCGGCCCCGGTCGTTGTCTTCCAATGGGCGACGAACGCCGGATTGATGTCCTTGTAGAGCTCGCGCGAGACGTCATAGGAGGCGTTCAGGATGCTCTTGGGCGCGCCCTGCGCCAGAACGGCGATCGATGCGATCGTCAAGACGGCGGCAATGGTGCCGATCCAGGAGAGCGTGCGGGAAATCTTCATCGGGAGCCTCGTTGACGGAGTTCAGGCGCCGTATCTTGGCGATGGTGCGCCGTTGGAGAACGAAGAAGAACTGCTGAGCTTATGACGTTCTCGAGCCGTGCCCGGCGGAAAGAAGGCCGGTGCCTCTGAAGGCACCGGCCAGGGATCAGACCGTCCAGGGAAGCGGGTGGGCCTGAAAGCAGGGGCGTGCTGTCGCCGTCAGAGCTCGAGATCGGCGGGGCGCGCCCCGCGATAGCCGCTCGATCCCGACAGAGCGTTTGCACGATGGGCGCGGGCGGCTTTCTCGGCGAGGGCGGCGCTGGCGAACCTGCGGCCATCGAGCGGCCGATAGGCTGAAAGCGCGGCATGGAAGCGGAACTCGCTCTCGCCGGCCTCGCGCAGCACGATGCCGACCTGGTCGTCGCCGACCTCTATGACGTAGGAATGGGACATGGTTGATCCTCCACCGGCGGGACGGCCGGTCCATGGGATTGTGGTTGGCTGGCTCGGAAAAAGAAAAGTCGACGGTCAGCGACAACAACAACCGCAGCTCCGGCATCCGAAGCCGGTCGTGGAGGGAATCATGCGCTTGATCTTCATGGCGGCCTCCTTGGTCTTTGGAGATCCCGGAGCGATCGGGATGCCTTAGCGTTTGATGACGCGGCGCAAGTTGCCTCGAAATCACCGCGGCCGGCGGACGAGCCGCCAACACGACCATAGAACGCCGATGCGACAGGTTTGCCAACCAACAAGAAATGCGCAGCATAGCTGTCCGGCGGATAAGCGCCGACGCATCTGAGGCCGTCGTTTGCAGCCTTATGAACGGACCGAATAAGGATAGCAGGATTTCAGGGCGTCGGCCTGCCGGCGCGATCGCGCGCCTCCGCCCTCTTCAGGGATAGATGACTTTCCAGTCGTCCTTCATGCTCGCAACGGTCCAGCCTTTGGCGCGCGCCTCGTCGAGGCCCTTGTCGAGCCGGCCGACATGGGAACTACGGTCGTAAGCCCATTCGCGATCGGCATCGGTGTGGTGGACGTAGAGGCAGAGCCGGGGTCCGCGCCCGGCCGCCGTCCATTGCAGCATGGCGAGGTCGCCGTCGGAGTTGCCGAAGGCGGCGATAGGCCGGCGCCCGATGTGGCGCTGAATGCCGACGGGCTTGCCTTCCTTGTCGTCGTTGTGAACGAGCTCGGCGAGCTTGAGGATCACCGGCGTGCCATCGCGAATTTCGAACTTGAGGCCGCCGGCCGTTCCGACGACGTGCTCGGGAGGAATGCCGTAGACCCGCTCCGTCCACGGGCGCATGAACTCGATGCCGCCGCCGGAAACAATGAAGGTCTTGAACGCGTTCGCCCGCAGATAGGCAAGCAGCTCCAGCATCGGCTGATAGATCATCTGGCTGAACAGGCGGCCCGTCTCCGGATGCTTTGCCGTGGCGATCCACTGCGACACGGAGGATTCGAATTCCTCGGTCGTCATGCCGGCGTGAGACACGGCCAGCACCTCCGCCACGTCCCTCTCGGTCGAGACGGACGCCGCGCGCGCCATGTCGCCCTTGATCAGCGATGCGAACGGCTCGCGGGTGTTCCAGTCGGGATATTGCGGCGCGAGCGCCTGCACGCGATGCAGTACGAAGAACGCCTGGGTATACATCGGCTTCTCGGCCCAGAGCGTCCCGTCATTGTCGAAGACGGCAATGCGTTCCGGCGGCGGCACGAACTGATCGCCCCCGGTCGTGACACGGGCAACGAACTGCGTGATTGAAGCCTTTGCCGGACCCTCGTTCCAGGACGGAAGGGGGTCGGCGTCAGCCGCGGCGCCGGGAGGCGCGCCCGCAGCGAGGATGGCCGCTCCGGCGAGCGACGTTCCAGAAACGAGCAGATGGCGGCGGCTCAAGCTGAGCTCGGACTGGGGAAGCGTCCCCTTGCCGTTCGTACGCACGGCGCTCTCCTCTCGACAATGGGTCTTGCCAGCCGACGGCGTGGCACGCCTTGTCTTGCGCTCCGGCCTCGGCTCGCGTGCTCATGCACAAGCCTGTTTTATCGGCACGGTCAAGAACGAAAAGCGGGCGGCATGCCGATTAGCCCCCATGATCGTCCGCGCTCTACGAGCCTGCCAGTTCGTCGGATAAAGGAGCGTCACGATTAGGCGCGTACCGAAGCCCTCCGTACGCATCAGCGGCTGACGCGCGGGGCGTCCGTCCCCTCAGGTGGCAGATATGCGGAGAGACGGCTGAGCCGGCTACCGGCGATGAAGTAGTGGACGGCGGCCCAGACGGCCATGATCGCGACGGCGATCAGCGCATAGCGCAGGGACTCCGCGCCTTCACCCGCGAAGGCGTACTGGCTGAGGGCGCCGACACCCAGCGGCCCGAGTGCGAGGCCGGTGCAGTTGACGACCAGCAGGAACAGGGCGGAGGCGACGGGACGGGCCGCGGCCGTCACGCGATTGTGGAATATCGCCACCGATGGCCCGACAAACACGGCCCCGAACGCCCCTTGCACGGCGAACAAGGTCAGGGCCAGTTCTGTCGAGGTGGCCATCAGCGCAGCAAGGGTGAACGGCGCGATGCCAAGCTGCACGGTGGCCGTCAGCCACAGCGCCCAGCGCACGTCGCGCTGCTGCAGCCGCTCGGTCAGGCAGCCGCCGAGCCACGTGCCGAAAGCGCCGATCAGCCCTGCGACAACGGCGATATAGAGTCCGGCGTCGGCAATGCCTAGTCCGTGCGATCGCACGAGAAAGGAAGACAGCCAGGCGAGGAAAGAGTAGCCGACGACCGCCGCCAGCGTTGCGCCGACGAGCACATGCCGCAGGACCGGGTCGGTCCCCATCGCGCGCAGGACCTCCGGCAGCAGCGAGGTCGACTCCGTCGCGCCGCCACGACTTTCGCCCGTGCGTGACGGCTCGCTGACGGTCAACTGCAGCACGACGGCCAACAGCAGGGTCAGGCCGCCGGCCCACAGGAACGCCAGCCGCCATCCGTAGTATTCGCCGATGAGCCCGCCGCCCAGAAAGGCGAGGAAGATGCCGACATTGACACCGCACGCCCACGTCGCCATGGCGGCCGCACGCTCGTTGGGCGCGTAGCAATCCGAGATCATTGCGTGCGAAGGCGGCATGCCGCCCGCTTCGCCGATCCCGACGCCGAGGCGGGCGATAAGGAGGTGCACGTAGCTTTGAGCGAAACCGCACAGCACCGTCATGCTGCCCCAGACGGCTGCCGACCCGGCGAGCAGGTTGCGGCGATTGTGATGGACTGCATAAAGGGCAGTCGGCACGCTGAGCAGGCCGTAGACAACGGCGAACGCCAGCCCCGACAGCAGCCCGATCTCGACATCGCTCAGGGCGAACTCGGCCCGGATCGGCTCAATGAGGATGTTGACGAGCTGGCGGTCGAGCTGGTTCATCGCCGAGAGCGCGGTGAGAACGAGCAGCATGTATCCGCGAGACGCCGCCATCGGTCCTCCTCTGCGCTGCAAGGCAACGCCCATCCCTATCAGATTCATTGAGCCGGCGCTTGTCGAGCCTGACGGCGGCGCCGTTTCACCGGCCCGTCGGCACGGCCCCAACGCGCGGTCCGCCGCATTCACCTTCGCTTACCCGCCCGGAACGGACGGCGGCCAGCGGCGTTTCACGCCTAAAGCGTATCCGAACAGAGGCCGTCATGGACGCGCAGAGCGCGAGGGCTCGGCGTACCGAGCTTAAAGCCGTGCCCGACAAGACATCCCTGGCCGACCTTTCGGCCCGTGTCGTCGACGCCGCAAAGACCTCGCGATCACGACTGATCACAGCGGAATCCTGCACCGTCGGCGCACTCGCGACGCTGCTGGCCGATACGCCGGGAGCCGGCGACGTCCTGCTGGGCGGCTTCGTCACCTATGCCAAGGCGTGCAAGAGGGACGTTCTGTGGGTTCCCGACAACCTGCTGGCCGAGCGCTCCGCCGTCAGCGCCCCCGTCGTGCGCAGGATGACACAGGGAGCCCTGAAACAGTGCCCCTCGGCCGATACGGCCATCGCCATTACCTGCGTGGGCGGCCCCGAACCGGACGAGGACGGCAACCCCGTCGGCCTCGCCTACATCGGCGTCGAGGTCCGAGGTAAAAAGCTGCATGTCCGCAGGCTCAGGATCGGGGAGGCGTCGCCCCGGCGTATCCGCGAACACGTGCTCGCGCAAGCCCTGACCCTGATCCTGGTCGTGATCGCAGTGAAGCAAGGCGTTGCAGAGCAGCGAGGCCGGGATGGCGCATAGGACGGTCAGCTCTCTCGGCGCGTGGTTCACGTGGCTCGCCAGCAGCTCAGCTGAACTGTTGGGCTCCGTTTCGGCCTTCGTCATCGCAACCCTGTCGGTGATCCTGTGGGCCGTCTCGGGGCCCTGGTTCCACTTCTCCGATACCTGGCAGCTCATCATCAATACCGCGACGACCGTGCTGACGTTCCTCGCCGTCTTTCTCATCCAGCACAGCCAGAATCGCGACGGCCAGGCGATCCAGTTGAAGCTCGACGAGTTGATCCGCGCGACCGAGGCCGCCCGCAATCGGCTTATCGACGTCGAGCACTGCAGCGACGAGGAGATCGGCGCGCTGCAGAAGGAGTTCGAGCGGGAACAATCGCGGCGGCGCGAGAGATCGGAGCTCCGGCGGAGCTGACCGTCACCCCATATTGGTGAAATGGGCGTTGCCCAGCCCCGTGCCGATGGTCAGGACGCCCCAGCGCTTGACGTCCCGCATCTGCGACCACTCGCTGAGCCCCTGCACGACCGCGTCGTTGTGGATGACGAAAACGGAATCATGCCCGCCGATCACCGGAAGCAGATCGTGCAGCGCGCGTCCGAGATGAAAGGAGCCGCCCCAGTTTCCGGGAAGGTTCTGCGTGCCGGCCTCGATGGTGCCGTCATCCTTGATGAGACCCGGGCAGCCGATCGCGACGTGCGGCGCCAGCCGGATGCCCTCGGTCGCGGCCTCCTTGTCGAGCGCCGCCAGCATTCCCGCCATGCCCTCGATCAGCGCCGTCCGCGTCATGCGTTCCTCGCCGTGCCGCCACACGTGAAGCGATCGAACCTTGCCTTCGAAATGATTGCCCTTTTGCAACGTGTACGGCACGAGCCCGCAGCGCACGTTGGTGCCGCCGAGATCGACGGCGAGCGCCGTGTCGAACCCGGCAAGATGCTCAGGAGGAATGAGCCGCACCGCGCCGACGAGCCCGGCCTCGTTGGGCTTGTTGCGAATCCGGGACAGGATGAGGGAATGGCCGTTCTCGGCCAGGATAGCCTGCGCGCGTCCGACGGCGAGCTCACCCACGCTGCTGCTTTGAAAACCCCCGCCGATCACAATGCGTTCGGTGCGCTTCCACGGCTTGAGCCGAAGATAGCGCTCGATCACAGCCGCAAGCGCAGCGGCGAAGCGCTCGACGGCGCTGTGGATCGCCGCCCGTTGCATCCAATCCCCGTGGATCAGGATTTCATCGAGCCGGGCTTTCGTCATCGGCTGGTCGAGGGGGTCGTCCGGAAACGGATCTCCGGTCTTTTGCAGGATGCGCCGCCACTCTCGGAGATAGGATTGGAACGCGCCCTTGTTGGCGCGGTCGCCGACAAATCCATCCTTGTCCCGTATCGTGACGTTGTAGCTGTCGATGCGGAGCCCGGGCAGCGCCATCTCCCCGTGCGGAACGATCTCGGGCCCGATGTCCTCAGCGGGCATTGGCGCTGGCCTGCGGCGCCGAGGGGTTGCCTGCCCGCACGGCGATATCTGCGTCGAGGCGCGCCTGCAGGAGAGCCAGCGTTGCCGCCTCCTGCGGCTGCAGGCCGGCAAGCCGCTTGCCCGGCGTCCTCCGGCGCTGCCGCTTCAGCGTCTCGCCCAGGGCCTTGCCAAGCGTCCCGTCGAGATAGCACTCGATGATCCCCGGATGCACGTAGCACACGTCGGTCCAGGCCGGGGGAATGGCGAGCTTGCGGATGCGCGCGAGCGCGATGCGATCCCTCAGCACGGCCCCGGAGGGCAGCTCGTACCGGAAGGACTTGCCGCGTGCGCGCCGCGTGATGCCGTCCATGTCGTCGCTGACGAAGCTCAGCCCCGCCGCCTCGGCGGCGGCCGGGCCCTCGCCCGTCTCGACCTCGATCCGTCGTCCCTCGTCAAGCATATCGCTCTCCGGTCGCAGCCGCGGCCTGTGGGGGGCCGCGCGTGCTGCCTTTAGCGACCAACGCTTCAGACGCGGAGCGGTTGCGGGCCGCTCGCTTCAGCTCTTCTCATCACGGGTGCACGTCGCCGGGTGCGGCATGCCATGACGAGGGGGCGGCGTCGGTCAATCGGACGCATCGGGGCAATGCCTGACGTTCGCCAGAAATCACCTCAGCCACGAGGCTTCAAAGTCGCGCGATGCATCTCTATCTAGGAGCCCGGGTCCCGACGGATCGGGAACGCGCCCGGCAATGACGAGGAAGTGATGGCGATACGCAATCCGGCAATCATCGGGCTCGCAGCAGCCATGGTCTTGACCAGCCCGTCGGGTGCCGCGGCCGGTGACGATGCCGCGGCAGAAGCCGGCAAGAAGCAGTTCATTCGCTGCGTGGCCTGTCATTCGATGAGTGCCGAGGAGCCCGCCAAGCCCAACTTCGGACCTCATCTTGAAGGGATTGTCGGTCGCAGGGCGGCTGCGGTCGCGGGCTATGGCTATTCGGACGCTCTGCGCGCGCAGACATTCGTGTGGGACGAAGAGCAGCTCGACCGGTGGCTGCAGCAGCCTCAGGCCGACGTTCCGGGGCTCTGCATGCCGTTCAAGGGTCTGGTCCGGCCCGAAGATCGCAAGGCACTCATCGAGTATCTGAAGAGTCCGTGAGCGGGAACAAGGCGGCGGCTCGTTCCCTCTCCCGCGGTGCGCGCCTCTCCCCGTCATCACGGAGCGATGCTGCGCCCCCTCTCCCCGCAACGCGCCAGCGTGACGCGGAACCGACTCCGTACGGACGGAAAGAGCGAACTGAATGAATCACGCGACGGTTCATTCACAAAACGCTCTCGCGAGGAAACGCGCGACCGTCAGCATCCCTTTGCCGGATGATCAACTCGCATCACTTTTTTTTGCTCCCTCACATTGAGTCATGTCAAACGCGAGTCTTTTGATCGGTGCGATGCATCGCCCGCCGATTGCGAAACTCGCCTAATTGGAATTTCTGATCGGCTCGATAAGAGAAACAAATCTTGCTGCGGTTTCGGCGCGAAACTTTCGTCCCTTCTGGGATGCTGCAGTGCTGATCACACACCAGGAGGAAGGGTTTAATGCACAAGCACGCAGTATCCATGTTGGCTGTCATGGCGGCCGTCATGTCGGCGGCGGCAATTTCGTCTTCGGCTGACACCAAGCCCATGTCGAACCAGCAGTGGTGGCCCGAGCGGCTGGATCTCAGGCCCCTTCGGCAGAACGCCGTCGAGTCCGATCCGATGGGCGCCACTTTCAACTACGCCGAGGAGTTCAAGACGCTTGATCTCCAAGCGCTCAAGAAGGACATCCAGGCCCTGATGACGACATCGCAGGACTGGTGGCCGGCCGACTACGGTCACTACGGGCCGCTCTTCATCCGCATGGCCTGGCACAGCGCCGGCACCTATCGCACCTTCGACGGCCGCGGCGGCGCCGGTGGCGGCCAGCAGCGCTTCGAGCCGCTGAACAGCTGGCCCGACAACGTCAGCCTCGACAAGGCGCGCCGTCTGCTGTGGCCGATCAAGCAGAAGTACGGCCGCAAGATCTCGTGGGGCGACCTGATGGTCTTGACCGGCAACGTCGCGCTGGAGTCGATGGGCTTCAAGACCTTCGGATTTGCCGGCGGACGCGAGGACGACTGGGAAGCCGACATGGTCTACTGGGGTCCCGAGAACAAGTGGCTCGCGGATGAGCGCTACAGCGGCGACCGCAATTTGCAGAAGCCCCTGGCCGCCGTGCAGATGGGCCTCATCTACGTCAACCCGGAAGGACCGAACGGCAACCCGGATCCCGTCGCCGCGGCCCGCGACATCCGCGACACCTTCGGCCGCATGGCGATGAACGACGAGGAGACGGTCGCCCTGATCGCCGGCGGCCACACCTTCGGCAAGGCCCACGGCGCGCACAAACCGAACGATTGCCTGGGGCCAGACCCCGCCGGCGCCAGCGTCGAACAGCAGGGCTTCGGCTGGACGAGCAAGTGCGGAACGGGCACGGGAGCGGATGCCATCACCAGCGGTCTCGAAGGCGCATGGTCGGCCAACCCCATCGCCTGGACGACCCAGTACCTCGACAACCTGTTTGCGTTCGACTGGGTGCAGACGAAGAGCCCCGCCGGCGCGATCCAGTGGATACCGAGCGACAAAGGGGCGGCGAACATCGTCCCGGATGCGCACGATGCGAACAAGCGGCATGCGCCGATCATGTTCACGACGGACCTCTCGCTGAAGTTCGACCCGAGCTATCGCAAGATCGCCGAGCGCTTCCAGCAGGATCCGGACGCGTTCGCCGACGCCTTCGCCCGCGCGTGGTTCAAGCTCACGCACCGCGATCTCGGCCCGTCGTCGCGCTATCTCGGCGCGGAGGCTCCCTCCGAGCAGTTGATCTGGCAGGACCCGCTCCCGGCCGTCGATTATGAGCTCGTCAATGCCGACGACATCGCGCAGCTCAAGTCCAAGATCCTGGCTTCGGGCCTGACCGTTCCCGAGTTGGTGCGGACCGCATGGGCCTCTGCCGCGAGCTTCCGCAGCAGCGACATGCGCGGCGGCGCCAACGGGGCACGCGTTCGCCTCGCCCCGCAGAAGGATTGGGCCGTCAACGACCCGGCCGGGCTCGCCAAGGTGGTGGAACGCCTGGAAGGCATCCAGAAGGAGTTCAACAGCGCACAGTCGGGGAAGAAGAAGGTCTCGCTCGCCGACATCATCGTTTTGGGTGGGGCCGCCGCGGTCGAGCAGGCCGCCAAGGACGGCGGACATGCTGTCCAGGTCCCGTTCAAGCCCGGCCGCACGGATGCGACGCAGGCACAGACCGATGTCCACTCCTTTGCCGTGCTCGAGCCGACCGCCGACGGATTCCGCAATTACTTCGGCAAGGACAACCGCCTCTCGCCGGCCGAAATGCTGGTCGAACGGGCATGTCTCCTCAACCTCACGGTTCCCGAAGTGACCGTGCTGGTGGGTGGCATGCGGGCCCTCAACGCCAATGCCGCCAATACGGCGCACGGCGTCTTCACCGACCGTCCGGGCAAGCTCAGCAACGACTTCTTCGTGAATCTGCTCGACATGTCGACGAAGTGGTCGAAGTCGTCGACATCCGACGGACTCTACGAGGGTCACGACCGCGCGACGGGCAAGCTCAAATGGACGGCCACGCCGGTCGATCTCGTGTTCGGGTCAAACTCCGAGCTGCGTGCGGTCGCCGAGACCTATGCGGCTGAGGACGCACGCGGCAAGCTGGTGCAGGACTTTGTCGCGGCCTGGACCAAGGTCATGGACCTCGACCGGAGCTGAGCCAGCCGACCGGGAGAAAAAAGCGAGACGGCGGCGTTTCACACGCCGCCGTTTTGCTGCGGGCCGGCCTCATCACGGCTCCCACATCGACAATCCGAAACGAAAAAGTTGACACTCCCCAAAAAGAATTGAAAACCGGCCGCGGCGCCTATCACGCCCGCTTTGCCAAGACCATCGAATTCACTCATCCCAGGATGATTGCGTTCTTTCCTGCGGGCTGCTATCGCCTCACGTCATGGAATTGACACGCCGCCACCTTCTGCTTGGCTCGCTGGCCTGCGCCGCCCACCCCTGCGTCGCCTGGTCCGCACGGTCGGACTGGTACATCGGCATTATTCCCGACCGGCCCTTCGATATCAAAATCGTGGATAAGAAGCGCATCCCGGCGCAATTTCACCGGCAATCCGTCGCCTATTCGGGCATGGAGCCGATCGGGACTATTCTTATCAACAAGGCGGAGCGGATGCTCTACTATATCGACCGTCCGGGAACGGCTCTCCGTTTCGGGATCGCGGTCGGGCGCGACGGCCGGCGCTGGAGCGGAGAAGCGATCATCGGACGCAGGGCGACGTGGCCCGGATGGACACCGACGGCAAACATGCGGCGACGCGATCCCTCACTGCCGACCCATGTGCCCGGCGGACCGCGCAATCCGCTCGGCGCGCGCGCCCTCTACCTGTATCGGGACGGCCGCGACACGCTCTATCGCATTCACGGAACCAATGAGCCGTGGAGCATCGGCCAGTTCGCGTCGTCCGGCTGCATTCGCATGCTGAACGAGCATGTGTTCGAACTTTTCGGAACCGTGCGTGACGGCGCCCGCGTCGTCGTTTTGTGAGAAGCTGCGATGGCCCGACACAGGATATCCGACCGCAAACCCGCGATACGGTCTTTGCAGCGCTGCGGCTTTACGCCGGTCCTCTGGGTTTCCTGTTTCGTCGCCGTTCCGCTGTCCGACGCCATATCGGAGCCCTGGCGGGCGATCGGTCACGAGCCGTCGTGGTCGCTTTCGCGCGCGAACGGCCAAATGACCATCGAAACGGATTTCGGCGCGAAGCGGCTGAGCTTTCCCGTTCCGCCGCCGGAGCCCGTCGACAAACGGACCGTCGCCTATTCGGCAGCGGTTGACGGAGCTGCTGTGCGCATCACGGTGAAAGACGAGATCTGCAACGACAGCATGACCGGGATGCCGCGGCCGGAGCGCGTCACCGTGATGATCGGTGAGCGCCGGCTCGAAGGCTGCGGCGGCGAGCCGGCGGCGCTCTTGCAGGGAGGCGAATGGCAGGTGAGCGAGCTTGCGGGCCAAACCCCGTTGGCCGAGCCGCGCATCACCGTGACCTTCGCAAGCGACGGGCGGGTGAGCGGCAACGCCTCATGCAACCGCTTCGGCGCCGACTATCAGTTGACCGGCGAGGGTCTTCGCATCGGCAAGGGCATGTCATCGATGATGGCGTGCGAACCGCCGATCATGCAGCAGGAGCAGTTGTTCCTGGACCTTCTCCAAAGCGTCGCGCGTTTCTCGGTGGCGGACGGCGGAGCCTTGGTTCTGCATACGAACGACGACCGCCGCATCGTGATGACGAAGCCGTCGTTCACCAAGCCGTAGCGGTCCCGACGCCGGGAGAAGACAATCCGCAGCCACGGGGCGTCCGCTCGGCCGATGATCTCACTTCGTCTTCTGCGGTCGCCGCTTATACGTCCGAGGGGCCGGCCTGTGTTCGAGCTTGCGGCAGAATTCGCTGTTCGTGCCGCTCAGGCAGCCATAGCGTTCAAGCAGCTCCGCATCGCGCTCGCTGATCGGCCCGCCAGCGCGGGCATTGGCGCGCGCATGCTCAAGCTCCGCCGCCTCTCCCAGACCGCCTGCAAAGGCCGGGCCTGCGACGATCATCGCGGCAACGCAAGTCGGGAACAGCAAACGGAACATGGCCAACCTCGTGCACCAACTCCGCTAAGGTTGGGCTTTGGGCATCGAAGGTCAAGGCCCAGTGACGCGCATCGCCGGCCTAAGTGCAGCCCGCCCCAGGATCACCGCCCGGGATCACGCCGCGGTCCGTCCGGTAGCCCGGCTCGTGCGGACGAGGCGGCGGTCTCTGACGCCGGCGCGACGGAGCTCGTCGCCGAGCGAGCCGGTGAGCCATTTCCGATACATCCGGAGATCGGCACGGAACGACCAGAGCGGATAGCCAAACGTCGCCGGCTTGTTGGACTCGATGACGAAGTGTGCCAGCCAGGCGAGACCGTAGCCGCCGACGATTCCCAGCACGAGAAGGGTCTTCAAGCCCGTTGCCATCCAGGCCAGGGCCATCACGCCGGCAAAGGTGGTGCCGGCAAAATGCAGGGCCCGCGTCCGCGGATCGCTGTGCTCACCCAGATAATAGGGCCAGAACTGCTCGAAAGTTTCGAACTTCTGCATTCTTGGTCTCCAGGATGGGATTGATCGAATACCGGTATGACCAACGCCCCGTCAGGACCTGTCGGACATGTTCATCTGACGGCGGACGAGAGTTCGCGACTCACTCACACGCGCAAAAGGATCGCACGATGCGGCCCGCCGGGCTAGGGACGGCACCGCGGCCCCAAGCCCGCGGGGTCCGGCACCCGGTTTCCGACGTAGGGACAACGCCGGGATCCCAGAAATGTTGCGGATGAATAGGGGCAGCCGGTGTCTTGTCGAGCCCGCGACTTGCGTCTCACGGCGCTTCCGGCTCCAGGGTCGTCAGCAGCTTCCGCAGCAGCTTCGTCAGTTGCGCGATCTCGCCGTCCGAAAGACCGCTGCCGATCAGCGCACCGTCGGAGCGGAGCACGTCCGCCATCACGCGCTCGACGAGGGCGCGCCCTCTTGCCGTGAGCCGCACCGGCTTGCTGCGCTTGTCGCTGCCGCCGGCACTCCGCGCGACAAGGCCTTTCTCCTGCAAGGCGTAGAGAACTTTCGTCAGCCCTCCCGAGGAGATCAGTACGGCGCGATACAAATCCGTCGGCACCAGTTCATGCGGCGGCGCCATGCCGCGCAGCGCGGCCAGCACCTCGAACTCGGTGAAGGTCAGGCCGTGCATGGCGACCTGGCTCGACGCATTGTCCAGCACAAGACTGCTCAGCCGATAGACCCGCATCATCAGGTGCGTGATGGGCGTGATGGCCTCGGGCCAATGCGCAGCCATGGACCGGAGGATGACGTCGGCCGCTTGACGGTCTGCAGAGCTTATGGGCGCGGTCCTCATGGGGAGCAGTCCTCACGGTATCGTTATCGCAACTCTCTTGCGAACAAGACGATCGCCGATATATATCTTTCTAGAAAGATATATGCAAGATCATCAGGAGCACGTCATGTCCATCAACACGACCCTTGCCGAGTGGGAGCCGCGCGTTCTCAGCATTCTGCGCATCGTTACCGCTGTCCTGTTCCTGGAGCACGGCACGCAGAAAATATTCGGCTTTCCAGAGCCGAAGTACATGCCCGAGCCGTTCGCGCTCACCTGGTTCGCCGGCATTCTGGAGATCGTTGGCGGCGCGCTCCTGATCGTGGGAGCCTTCACGCGGCCAGTCGCGTTCGTGCTTTCGGGCCTGATGGCCTTCGCCTACTGGATCGCGCACGCACCCCAGAGCCCATTCCCCGTGCTCAACGGCGGTGACGGCGCCGTTCTGTTCTGCTTCATCTTCCTTTATCTGGTCTTTGCCGGCGGCGGCGCATGGAGCGTCGATGCCTGGCGCCGACGGACAGCGTGAGAGGCGTTCGTCCGGCTGCGACGGGCGATGCCATCGTTGCTCTGCATGGCATTTGACGAGGGTGCAATGGGCCGGCTGGCCCGTTGCACGTCCCGTCGACTAGGCCAGCGCTCTCGTCGCCTCGAAGCATTGGAGGTGGGCGTTGGCAATGCTCAAGAGCGGCGTCACAAGGCCATGGCGTCGGCCCCGCCTCAGCATGTCGCCGAGGATGTGGTCGCCTTCCGTGCGCCGGCCGCTCAGAATATCGCGCAGCATCGACGATGTGAATGTCGAGCCGGGTTCCGTCAGCGATCGACGGTAGGTGTCCATGGACGCTTCGTCCGGAGCGAAGCCTTCCTTTTCCGCAACCGCAAGGCATTCGTCCAGAAGTTGGAGGATGAGGTCCTGTCCGTCGTCGCTGGTCAGGATCGTGCCGATGCTGGCGCGCATAAGGCACGTGATGCCGGCGAGCGTCGCCAGGAACACGAACTTGTTCCACAAGTCCTGCCGGATGTCGTGGCTCAGCCGGGCATCGACGCCGGCGTCGCTCAGGCTCCGCACGAACTCTTCCGCGACCGGGTCGGAGGCGCCGTCCATCGAACCCACGATCGATGCAAAGAAGGGTGTGAGGTGCTGGATCACCCCGCTGTCGTGCAGCGTCAGCGCGCCGTGGACGATGCCGGCGAGCATCGGCGTCTGCGGAAACCTCCGTCGCAGGGTCTCAAGGTGCGCGACGCCATTGAGAAGGGGCAGGATGCGTGTTTCAGGCCCCACGCTCGACGCGATGGCGTCCAGAGCGTCGGCGAGCGCCGGAGCCTTGCACGCAAGGATGATGAGGTCAGGGGAAAACTCTGCGCTCGACGCGTCACCGACCACGCGCACAGGCGCCGAGAAATTGCCGAGCGGACTTTGGACCGTAAGCCCATTGGCGGACAAGTCCGCAAGCCGCTGGCCGCGCGCGAGGAAGACCACGTCCGCTCCGGCCGGAAGCAATCTCGATCCGATATAGCCGCCCACGCCGCCGGCGCCCAGGATCAGAACTCTCATCTCGATCTCCCCCGACGGGCTGGGGTGCGCTGCGCCGTCTCCGGCCACGGTCCAAGTAGCCGTCGCGCTCTGCGATTTACCGATCATGCGTCTCACCGATCATGTTTCGCTTCGCCGCGGCTCCAACTGGTCCAGCAACTGCTCCAGCACCGGGCGGGTGCCTTTCAACTCCTGGAGATGAGCCGCCGCCAAGCCATCCATGACGCGCTCAGCCTTCGCGGACAGCCTGACGGCAACGCGCCGCGCATCGCTCTTATCCTTCGCGCGGACCACGAATCCGTTCCGCTCCAGCCGGCCGACCAGCTCGACGGCCGTGTGGTGGCGGATCATGAGCCGCTCGGCGATATCGCCGATGCCGAGATCGCTCCGGTCGCGAGCGCCTTTGATGGCAAGGAGCGCCTGATATTGCTGGGGACTGAGGCCCGCCTTGCCGGCCGCATGCTCGCTGAAGGCGAAGAAACGCCGTAGTGCATAGCGGAAATCGGCGAGCGCCTCATAGTTCTTCTTCGGGAGCTTGCGTGGTCCGGCGGCTTTGGTCATGGGGCTCTCTTGATTCCATCGTACTACGATATAAAGTCCTGTCACGTGCAATATCCGCCTGGGACGGGCCGGGCGGCGGACGCTTAGGCCCCCGGTCGACGGAGACGAGTGAGATGGTGAGACGCAACGATCCAAGGACAGTCGCGGCGCGCAAGGGCATCGCCGCGGATACGGCGTTCGGCGCCGTCGCCCCGCCCATTCATCTTTCGACGACCTATTCCTTTGCGGGGTTCGAGCGGGCGCGCCTGCACGACTATTCGCGGACTACGAATCCCACCCGCTCGCTGCTTGCCGAGACGCTCGCGGAGCTCGAAGGCGGGGAGGGAGCGGTCGTCGTGGCGTCGGGCATGGCCGCAGTCGATCTCGCCGTCAGCCCGCTGCGGTCGTCCGACCTGCTCGTGGCGCCGCACGACTGCTATGGCGGAACGCACCGGCTTCTCTCCGCCCGCCGCGCCCTGGGGCACTTCGATGTGATGTTCGTCGATCAGGGCGATCCCGGGCAACTGGAGCAGGCTCTGTCGGCGTCGCCAGCCATGGTCCTGATCGAGACACCCAGCAATCCCCTGATGCGGGTCGTCGACATTCGGTCGATCAGCAAGCGCGCGCGCGAGGCCGGGGCAAAGGTCGTAGTGGACAACACCTTCCTGTCTCCGGCCCTGCAACGCCCCCTTCTTCTCGGCGCGCACATGGTCATCCATTCGACGACCAAGTATCTCAACGGACATTCCGATGTGGTGGGTGGCGCCGTCGTCTGTGCCGACAAGGCGGACGCCGATGCGCTGGCCGCCTGGGCCAACATCGTGGGAACGACGGGGTCGGCCTTCGATTCCTATCTGACGCTGCGCGGCATCCGAACGCTCTTTCCGCGCGTAGAGCGGCAGCAGGAGACGGCGCTCGCCATCGCCAGGTACCTCGAGAGCTGCCCCGCGGTCGAGCGGGTGCACTATCCAGGCCTGCCGTCGCACGCAGGGCACGCCATCGCCAAGGCCCAGCAGTCGGGTTTCGGCGCCATGCTCAGCTTCGAGCTGGCCGGCGGGGTCGAAGCCGTTCGCCGCTTCGTGGAGGCCGTTCGCGTCTTCACGCTGGCCGAGTCGCTCGGCGGCATCGAGAGCCTCGTCGCACATCCCGCAACGATGACGCATGCGGGCATGGACGCCGACGCGCGACGGGCCGCAGGGATTACCGACGGTCTTCTCCGGCTGTCCGTCGGTCTCGAAGCGCAGGAAGATCTGATCGAGGACCTCGACCTCGCCTTGGCCGCCGCTCGGACGGCGCAGTCCGCTCCCATAAAAAACGACATCGACAGAACCGCGCCAGCCCGCGAGGCGGGGGAGTAAGGGAGGGACGTGCGCGGCGTTTATGCATGGAGGGGCAGGGGAGACAAATGGACAAGGAACCTGCCCTCACGCTCGTGGATACGCAGCGCGCTCGCGACGAGGCTGAGCGGCTCTTCGCCGCAATGAGCGCGTCGCTCGCCTCGATACTGCCATCGACCGCCGACATCCGGCATGTCGGAGCGACGGCGGTTCCGGGCTGCTTGACGAAAGGCGATCTCGATATTGTCGTTCGCGTCCCTGCTGAGGATTTCGAGGAAGCCGACACCGCGCTCGCATCGCGATTCTCGCGCAACCAGGGTTCGGTCCGCACGGCCGCGTTCTCGGCATTCGAGGAGTCCTCCGGACACCCTCATCTCGGCATTCAGCTCGCCGCCATTGATGGGCCGTACGATGTCTTCCATCTCTTTGTCGAAGCGTTGCGGGCGTCGTCCGATCTCGTCGCCGCGTACAACGCGCTGAAGCGGCACCACGACGGCCGCGACATGGCTGTTTACAGAAGCGCCAAGGATGCCTTCATCGAAAAGGTGCTGGCCGACATTCGTTCCGGAGAACGTGCGCACGATCGGCCGGGTTAGGATGAATTTGCAGCAGACGCCTTTTGACCGTCCATCGCATCGCCGTCGACATGGCGATTCCGGCTTCTGCCGCGGCAGGGTCGGTCTCCGGCGTCAGCACCGCTCGACGTGCGGGAACTGGACCAGTCCCCATCCGAAGATCGGGTCGCGCCCCGGCGCGCCGAGGTCCTTGGCCAGCGCGCGCAGACGGTCGGCGGTGGCGCCGCCGCTGCCGCCGTCCTGCAGCCGCGCGACGGCGGCGGCCGCCGATACGAACGGCGTCGCGAACGACGTGCCGCTGGCAAGCCGCGACTTTCCTCCCGGCACGGCGACCGGAATCCCCACGCCCGGTCCGGCATAGGAGATGTGCGCGCCGCGTGCCGACAGTCGCGATGGCTTCAAGGTCTCGTCAATCGCCGCCACCGCGACCACGCCTTCGTAGCGCGCCGGATAGCCGCTGGCGCTTCCGCCCGTTGTGCCCGCCGCCGCGACGATCAGCGTGCCGCGCGCGACGAGGCGGCGAATGGCCACCGCGAGGATTTCGTTGTCGGGACCGCTGAGGCTCATGTTGACGACCCCGACCTCGCGCGCCGCGAGCACGTCGAGGGCAGCGACGAGGTCGAAGGCGTCGGTCGCGTCCGCGCCCCCAGCGCGGTGGAAGGCGTCGACCGCGACGACCGTCGCGCGCGGCACGAGGCCCGTTACCGCCGTTCCCGGCTGTCCGATGAGAAGGCTGACGACGCCCGTGCCGTGCACCGCGTTCGACGGTCGCCGGTCGGGCCGGCGCACGGTTTCGATCTCAAGCTCCGCGCCCGCCAGCGCCGGATGCGCACGCTCGATGCGCGTATCGATGACACCGATCGGCGCGGTGCGGGCGCACGAAAGGTAGGAAGGCGTCCACCCGGTCAGCGCGAACGGCGGGCAGGCCTCGCCGCACGGCTCGCCCTGCGGACGATAGCGGTCGACGGGTGAGCGCACGAAGCGGTCGTTGCGCGCCGCCATGGCCTGCGGGGCGATGCGCCGAACCTCGCGGAGTGCCGCGGCGGCGCCGCGACCCGACGGCCCCAAGAGGCGGCTCACGCCGGTGCCGAGCAGGGCCGAGTCGAGCGATCGGGTGACGCGGAAGCCGCGACGCGCGAGGGCGGCGATCTGCTCGCCGGAAAGGCCTGCGACAACGAGCTCGACGCGCGTTGCGCGTGGCCGGCGCACCGCGCGGTCGTCGTCATCATCATCATCATCGTCGTCGTCATCATCGGCCCAGGCCGGGCCGGCAAAGCCCGGAGTTTCCAGTCCGGGAGCGACGGTCCCGGCTATGGCCAGTGTCAGCAGCAACAGGGCGGCAAGCCATTTTTGCATCGCGGAGTTTCCTTTGCCGGTGGGTTTCAGCGCCGTCACGGCGTCGCCATATCGGAGGCAGCGTGACAGGGGAATGAAACGCCGACCCTGGCGTTTCCTTCCCGATGTCGAGAACAATGGTCCCGCATGGCTTCCACGGACGACGATCTCCGGTTGCAGCTCGTGGCACTCTTGCCACGCATGCGCCGTTTCGCAAGGGGCTTAGCCGGCTCGTCGGAGGACGGCGACGACCTGTTGCAGCAGGCGTGCGTGAAGGCGCTCGCCAGACTGCACCAGTTCGAGCGCGGTACCCGGCTCGATCGGTGGGTGTTCCAGATCGTAAAGACGACGCACATCGACAGGCTGCGCCAGAGCCAGAGGCGCCGAACCTTGTCCCTCGGCGACCCGGCGGCGCGGGTGCCGTTCGATGCGCGCATTGAAGAGCAGACGGCAGCCCGCCAGGAGCTCGCCTACGTGCGCGATGCGGTGGTGGCCCTGCCCGAGGAGCAGCGCGAGGTGCTGATGCTCGTCGTCGCCGACGGCCTGTCCTACCGCGATGCGGCCGAGATCATCGGCGTGCCGGAGGGCACCGTGATGAGCCGGCTGGCCCGCGCGCGGCGGAAGCTGGCCCGTGCCATCGAGACCGCGGGATCGACCGCGGCACAGACAAGGAGGACTTGAGCGATGCGCCTCAGCGACGAGCAGTTGATGGCCTATGCCGACGGCGAGGTGACGGCGGATCACGCCGAGGTCGGGACCCGGCTGCGCGAAGGTCTCTCCGTCGAGGAGCAGAGCGCGCTCGAGGATTTCCGCCGCACGCGCGAGCTCGTGCGCGTTGCCTTTGCAGAGGAGGCCGCCGAGCCGCCGTCCGCCGCGCTGGTGGCTTTGCTTCTCGAAGGCCTACCCGCGTCCCAGGGCACGCAACCGAAGGTCGTCCCGTTGCACGAAAAGGCAAGGCGCGCGCCGCCGCGTTCCATATCCCGTCTCGCCTTCGCAGCGGCGGCCTCGATCGCCGCCCTCGTGGCCGCGGCCGTCCTCTGGCCGCTGACGGAGGGACGCGACGACATCGCCGGGCAGGTCGTGCCGGGGCCTCTGGCACGAGAGAGCGAGTTCGCCCGCGTTCTCGAGACGCGGCCCTCGGGCGACCCGGTGGCAATCGGCGAGGCGTCATCGGCCGGCCGGCAGCACCTCATGGTCGCCGGCACGTTCCGTGACCGCAGCGGTCGCGTCTGCCGCGAGCTCGAGCTTCTGGATGCGGAGCTCTCGCCGCGCGTCGTGGCCGTGGCGTGTCGTTCGGTGAGCGGCGACTGGGGCGTCGAGGGCGCCGTGGCAGTGGCGAGCGGCGCGGCCGGCGATCCAAAGGCATACGCTCCGGCTGGAACGCCGGAGCAGGAGGCTCTGGGAGCGCTGATGTCGCTGCTCGGCGCAAGCCGCACGCTGGAGCCCGAGGAGGAGCGCCGCCTCATCGGCAGTGGCTGGAAATGACGGCCTCAGCCGCCGCGTCCGGCAAAGCGCGAGCCCGGCCCTCGCTTGCCTGGCTCGGCTTTCTCGTGGGGCTCGCGCTCTGCTCGCTCGCGACGAGCGGGCTCGACGCGGGTCAACGCGTGGTGCTCGTCATCTATGCGGCGGCGCTGCTCGGCTGGTGCCTCGGGCTCGCGGAGGACTGGATCACCGGCACCCTTGCGGTCGCCGCGCTGTGGGCTGCAGGCGCCGCCGGGGCCGCAGAGATCGCCGCGGCTGCCACGCACGATCTCGTCTGGCTCCTCGTCGCGGCCTATCTCATCGCGTTCGTCCTCCGACGCACCGGGCTTCTCGATACGCTGGGCGCGCGTGTCCTTCGCCGGCCCGCGACGCTGTCGGCCCTTGCCTACCGGCTCACCGCGCTCGTGGCGGCAACGGCCTTCGTCGTTCCCGCGACGTCGGCGCGGGCTGCGATGCTCCTGCCGCTGCACCGCGCGCTGGCAGCACGGCTCGCCGACCCGCACGCCGAGCGCGCGCTGACTCTGCTCTTTCCGAGCGTCGTCCTGCTGTCGGCGGGTGGCGTTCTGACCGGAGCCGCGGCGCACGTCGTGGCGCTGGAAGTCATCGAGGCGTCGGGCGGCGCACGCCTGGGCTACGGGGACTGGCTGGCGCATGCCTTGCCGGTCGCGCTGGCGAGCAGCTTCTCCGCCACATGGCTCATCCTGCGCCTGTTCGTGGCGGCGCCGGCGCGGCAACGCATCCTGTCGCCCTCGCTTGGGCAGCCCCACCCTCTGGCGCCGGCGCAGGTCGCCATGCTGGTGGTTCTCGCCATGGCCGTCGGCCTCTGGATGAGCAACGAATGGCACGGCGCGGGCCTGGCGACGGTGGGCCTGCTGGCGGCGCTGGTCTTGATGCTCATCGGTCTTCGCCACGCGCCGCCCTCGGAAGCGGAACTGGTGCGCGCCGTCGACTGGCGCCTGCTGGCGCTGCTCGTCTCGACCATCGTGCTTGCCAAGGCGCTCGTCACATCGGGGGCGGCGCATGCGCTGGCGGAGGCGTCGATGCACGCGCTGCCGGCCGGGCTCCTGGCCTATCCGTCTACCATGCTGGGCTTCATCGTCGCCGTCTCAATGCTATCGCACCTCGTCATCCCCTCGCGCAGTGCGCGGGCCGCCGTCCTGATCCCGACGCTCGCGCTGCCGCTGGCCGATGCGGGCACCGACGTCGCGACGCTGGCGCTCGTGATCGCGCTCGCCACGGGCTTCTGCCAATTGACCCACTACGGCGCCAAGCCGCTGCTCATCTTCGCCGGTGGCACATCGACGGGATCGTTCCGGCGCGACCTCTTGAGGCTGGGGCTGCCGCTGTTCCTCGTCTCCTGGGTGCTGCTCATCGCCACCGCGCTGCTCGTCTGGCCGGCGCTCTGATTTTTCGACGACCGGGCCGGAATGGACCTGCAGCACGAGCGTTGAATGGCCGACACGCCAGGCAACCGATGGAAGGGCAACTGCATGTCGCTCAACATTCTCGTCGCTCCGGGCGGCTTCAAGGAGGGTCTCGATGCACGCGCCGTCGCGGACGCCATGGCGCGCGGCGCCCGGCGTGCGCTACCTGGTGCAACCGTCGTGGAGCTGCCCTTGATGGACGGCGGCGAGGGGTTTACCCATGCCCTCGTCGAGACGACGCGGGGGACGCTGCACGAGGTGCGGACCCGCGATCCCCTCGGGCGGCCGATCCCGGCGGAGATCGGCTTTCTCGGCGGCACGGACGCCGGGACCGCGGTGATCGAGATCGCGGCGGCGGCCGGGCTCCGTCTCGTTGCGCCCGCCGAGCGCGATCTGGCCCGTGCCTCGAGTGCCGGCGTCGGCATCCTGATCCGCCACGCGCTCGATCTTGGCGCCGGGCGAATCCTGATCGGATGCGGCGACAGCGGCGTCAACGACGGCGGAGCAGGGCTTGCGCGGGCACTCGGCGTGCGCTTCCTCGACGGCAAGGGAAACAATCTTCCCGGCGATGCGCTCGCCTTGCGTTCGCTGGCGCGCATCGACCGGTCCGGCCTCGACCCGCGCCTTGCCGCGTGCGAGATCGAGGTTGCCGTGAACTGGAAGAACGCGCTGACCGGGCCGGGCGGCGTCTCGCGTATCTATGGCCCGCAGAAGGGGGCGTCGGCCGCGCTGGTGGACGAGCTCGACCGGGCACTGGTCACGCTTGCGGGGTGCATACGTGAGGCAACCGGCGCCGACGTCACGGCCATGCCGGGCGCGGGGGCCTCGGGCGGCATCGGCGCAGCGCTCGCCGGCCTCCTCGGTGCACGGCTCGTTCCACGCTTCGAGATCATCCGGCGCCATCTGCCGTTCGAGCAGAGGCTCGCCCGCGCCGATCTGGTGCTGACCGGAGAGGGCGTGATCGATCGCCAGAGCGCGCGGGGGAAGGTCCTGGCCGAGGTCGCGACGCGTGCGCGGGCGCTCGGCATCCCGGTCATCGCGCTTGCCGGCGGAATCGGTGAAGGTGCCGAGGAAACGCTGCGAGCGGGGATCACGGCCTATGTCTCGATCGTGCCGCGCTGCCTCACCCTGGAGGAGGCGATGCGCGATGCGGCACGCCATATCGAGGCGGCCGCCGAGCAGGCGGTGCGTGGCTATCACGCCGGCTACTGCGCGGCGGCCGCCGCCATGGCGCGCCGGTGGTGCTAGGTTTGCTCGAGGTCGAGCCCGTGCCTGGCACTCCATCACGATGCTTAATCCGCGAGCATTTCTGTGACACGAACGGCTTTCGTGAGGCGTGAGGCGCCATTGCTGCGCGGCGAGCGGATATGGTAAGGCCGCTGCCGTCTCTGATCGAGCGAGCGGATGCCCGAACCCGAAACGACACTCTCCATTCTCGTCATCGACGAGAACCGATTGCGGGCCGCCGTCATCGAGGAAGGCCTGCGCGACGCGGGCTATTCCAGGCTCACGATCGTCCATGACGTGCAGGGGATCGCGCGGCGCATAGCAGAAACCGCGCCCGACGTCATCGTCATCGATCTGGAGAATCCCAACCGCGACGTGCTGGAGAGCATGTTTCAGCTTTCGCGCGCCGTGAAGCGTCCGATCGCCATGTTCGTCGACCGCTCCGACCAGGCGGCGATCGAAGCCGCAGTGGAGGCCGGCGTCTCGGCCTACGTCGTCGATGGGCTCAAGCGCGAGCGCGTCAAGCCGATCCTCGATATGGCGATCAGCAGGTTCAACGCCTTCGCGCGGATGTCGCGCGAGCTCGATGAGGCGCGCTCGCAGCTCGAAAGCCGCAAGCTCGTCGATCGCGCCAAGGGAATCCTGATGACGACGCGTGGCCTGTCCGAGGCCGAGGCCTACGCCCTGCTCCGCAGGACGGCCATGAACCAGAACCGCAAGATTTCCGAGATTGCTGAGAGCCTGATCCTGGCCGCCGGCCTGCTGGCTCCGCCGGAGGAGAAATGAGCGAGCGCCGCGCCCACGAGATCGTCGCCGGCTTCATGCCGCTCCTCGACAGCGCGATCCTCGTCGCCGCCAAGGAGAAGGGCTTTGCCGAAGCCGAAGGACTCGATCTGACGCTGGTGCGCGAGACGTCCTGGGCCAGCATCCGCGACCGCATGGCCGTCGGACATTTCCAGGTCGCACACCTCCTCGCCCCCATGCCGATCGCGGCCAACCTCGGCCTAACGCCGCTTGCGACCCGGATGATCGCGCCCATCGCGCTCGGCCTCGGAGGCAATGCGATCACGGTCTCCAATGCGCTGTGGGCTGAGATGGCCGGGCACGGCGCGAGAGCGGACCTCGATCCGGCCACCGCCGGACATGCCTTGCGGGACGTGATCGCGGAGCGCAAAGGCGTGCGTGACGGTGCTCTGCGCTTTGCCGTCGTCCATCCGTTCTCGGGCCACAACTACGAGCTGCGCTACTGGCTCGCCGCCTGCGGCATCGACCCGGACCGCGACGTCGAGATCGTCATCGTTCCGCCGCCGCTCATGGCCGATGCGCTCGCCGCGGGGACGATCGACGGCTATTGCGTCGGCGAGCCCTGGAGCACGGCGGCGACGAAGACGTCGCTCGGACACATCGCCACCGTCAAGGCGGCCCTGTGGCGCTCAAGCCCGGAGAAGGTCCTGGGCGTCGCGGCGCTCTGGGCGGAGCGCGAGCCGGACGTGCTGGCGGCATTTCTGCGCGCGCTGTGCCGATCGGCCGAGTGGTGTGCGGCGGCCGCAAACCATCACGAGCTTGCCGAGATCCTGGCCGGCCGTGCGTTCGTCGATCGGCCCGCCGCGTGGATGCTACATGGTCTCTCGGGCACGCTTGACATCGGCGGCGGCGAGATCCGGCATGCGGAAGACTTCTTCGTACCATTCGCCAAGGCGGCGACGTTCCCGTGGAAGAGCCATGCGCTGTGGTTCTATTCGCAGATGGTGCGGTGGGGGCAGGTGGCGCATACGCCCGAGAACGAAGCCATCGCGCGCGAGACCTATCGGCCGGACCTCTACCGCAGCGCGCTGAAGCCGCTCGGCGTCGCACTCCCGGCGGCGAATACGAAGGTCGAGGGCGCTCTCGTGGCGCCGACGCCGGTCGGCTCGGCAGGCGCCAGCCTCATGCTCGGACCGGACGGCTACTTCGACGGCACGCTGTTTGATCCCGATCGGCTCAGCGCCTATATCGAAGCGCAGCGCCGATAGGTCCGCTGCACTGCACAAACATTGGGCCTTTGGTAGCGTGATTGTCTATTCTTTGGCCTTGCTGAAAGCCCGCCGACGCGCGTACCACTGGCTCTGACAGGTTGATCTCGCGCGATTGCTGCACGTGCGCTCCGATCAGCTTCCGCGCCCAACGACGGGCGCTCACCAGGCAACGCCGCCGTTCAAGTCCTTGCGCACCTGCGCAGAGGCTTGGCCGGCGGCTTTTTTTGTTTGTCAGGCCTTGCGAGGCGGGAGACGGAGCAATGCAGGAAAAGGATTACGCGGACCTTGGACTGGCGCGCACCGAAGGCCGCGCGCTGTGGATGTCGACGCTGGCGTTCACGGTGTGCTTCGCCGTGTGGACGATCTTTTCCATCATCGGCGTGCGCATCAAGGACGAACTGGGCCTCTCCGAGACCGAGTTCGGACTGCTCATCGGCACGCCGATCCTTTCCGGCTCTCTGTCGCGCATCTTTCTCGGCATCTGGACCGACCGCTTCGGCGGCCGTCTCGTCTTCACGCTCATGATGCTCGCCACGAGCGTTGCGACCGTGCTCCTGGCCTTCGCCCACACTTATCCGCAGATGCTTGCTGCCGCTCTCGGCGTTGGCCTCGCCGGAGGATCGTTCGCGGTCGGCGTCGCCTATGTCTCGCGCTTCTTTCCGCAGGAGAGGCAGGGCACCGCGCTCGGCATCTTCGGCGTCGGCAACGTCGGCGCCGCGGTGACGAAGTTTGCCGCGCCGTTCATCCTGATTGCCTGGGGCTGGCAGGCGGTCGCGCTCATCTGGGCGGCGGCGCTCGTCGTCATGGCGGTCGCGTTCTATGTCTCGACCCGCGACGACCCGGTCATCGTGGAGCGCCGCAAGACCGGCGCTGCGGCCAAGCCGTTCCTGCTCGAGCTGTCGGCCTTGCGCGACGTCCGCGTCTGGCGCTTCGCCTTCTACTACTTCTTCGTGTTCGGCGCCTTCGTCGCCCTCGCGCTCTGGCTGCCGCGCTATCTCATCGGGGTCTACGGCTTCGACATCGCGACCGCCGGCATCGTCGGCGCTCTCTATTCGATCCCCGCCAGCATCTTCCGGGCCTACGGCGGCATCCTCTCCGACCGCATCGGCGCGCGCACGGTTATGTACTGGAGTCTCGGCGTCTCGGTCGCCGCCACGCTCGTCCTGTCGCTCCCGCCGACCAGCTACGTCATGCGCGGCATCAACGGCGATATTTCCGCGCACTTCGAGATCGGCGTCGAGGCCTTCATCGTCGCCGCGTTCGTGCTCGGCTTCTTCATGAGCCTCGGCAAGGCGGCCGTGTACAAGCACATCGCCTGCTACTACCCGGACAGCGTCGGTGCCGTCGGAGGCCTCGTCGGCATGATCGGCGGCCTCGGCGGATTCGTGCTTCCCATCGCCTTCGGCGCGCTGAACGAGCTGACCGGCCTCTGGTCGAGCTGCTTCATGCTGCTGTTCGTCATCGTAGCGGGCCTGCTCGTCTGGATGCACCTCGCGATCCGGCGCATGCCGCAGGGCGCTTTCCAGGCCGACGAGGCGCTTTCACGCCAGCCCGTCGTCGCGGCCGAATAGCGAACAGGAGGCAGCCCACAATGACCGAGAGGCTCGTTATCATCGGCAACGGCATGGCGCCGGGACGCATGCTCGAGCATCTGCTCGAGAAGGCGCCGGGGCGCTACGAGGTCACGATCTTCAATGCCGAGCCGCGGGTGAACTACGACCGCATCATGCTGTCGCCCGTGCTCTCCGGCGAGAAGGATTACGAGCAGATCATCATCCACGGCGACGGCTGGTACATCAAGAACGGCATCACGCTCTACAAGGGCCACAGGATCGTCGCCATCGACCGCGCGGCGAGGACCGTTACCTCCGACAAGGGTGCGACGGCAGGCTACGACAAGCTCGTCATCGCCACGGGATCGGTACCCTTCATCCTGCCGGTGCCGGGCAACAACTTGCCCGGCGTGCTCTCCTATCGCGATCTCGACGACGTCAACGCCATGCTGCTCGCGGCCCAGTCGCGCGCCAAGGCGGTCGTCATCGGCGGCGGCCTGCTCGGCCTCGAGGCCGCGGCCGGGCTCGCCGCGCGCGACATGGACGTCACCGTGCTCCACCTCATGCCGACGCTCATGGAACGGCAGCTCGATCCGGCGGCGGGCCACATGCTGCAGCGGGAACTCGAGGGCCGCGGCATCAAGGTGCTGACCAGGGCGGCGACCAAGGCCATCCTCGGCCAGCGCAAGGTGGAGGGCGTCGCGCTGGACGACGGCCGCGTGATCCCGGCGACGCTCGTCGTCATGGCCGCCGGCATCCGCCCTAACGCGTGGCTCGCCAAGGATGCGGGGATCGAAACCAACCGCGGCATCCTCGTCGACGACCATATGCAGACGTCCGATCCGGACGTCCTCGCGCTCGGCGAGTGCGCGGAGGTGGGCGGACACGTCTACGGCCTCGTCGCGCCCCTCTACGAAATGGCGCGCGTGGCAGCCGCCAAGCTCGCCGGCGAGCCGGCGCAGGGCTTCGTCCACAGCGACACCCCGACCAAGCTCAAGGTCACCGGCATCGACGTGTTCTCGCTCGGTGATTTCGCCGACGGCGACGACCGCCAGGAGATCGTCCTGCGCGACGCGGCGGCGGGCGTCTACAAGCGGCTCGTGCTCAAGGACAACCGCATCGTGGGCACGGTGCTCTACGGCGAGACGGCGGACGGCGCCTGGTTCAACGACCTGAAGAAGAAGGCCGTCGACATCTCCAGCATGCGCGACACTCTGATCTTTGGCCAGGCCTACCAGGGCGGCGCGCCGCTGGACCCTACGGCGGCCGTTGCAGCGTTGCCCGATGACGCAGAGATCTGCGGCTGCAACGGCGTGTGCAAGGGCAGGATCGTCGCCGCGATCAAGGACAAGGGCCTCGCCTCGCTCGACGATGTGCGCGCCCACACCAAGGCGTCGGCCTCGTGCGGCTCGTGCACGGGCCTTGTCGAGCAGGTGATGCGGCTGACGCTGGGAGACGCCTACAATCCCCTCGCCGTGCAGCCGATGTGCGCGTGCACGCCGCTCGGCCACGACGACGTGCGCCGGCTCATCCGGGCCAAGGGCCTCAAGACCATCTGGGCCGTCATGCAGGAGCTCGAGTGGAAGACCTCGTGCGGCTGTGCCAAGTGCCGCCCGGCGCTCAACTACTATCTCGTCTGCGAGTGGCCGGGCGAGTACGCCGACGACTACCAGTCGCGCTTCATCAACGAGCGGGTGCACGCCAACATCCAGAAGGACGGCACCTACTCCGTCGTGCCCCGCATGTGGGGCGGCGTCACGAGCTCAAGCGAGCTGCGCGCCATCGCCGACGTCGTGGACAAGTTCCAGATCCCGACCGTCAAGGTCACTGGCGGCCAGCGCATCGATATGCTGGGTGTGCGCAAGGAGGACCTGCCCGCCGTCTGGGCGGACCTCGGCAAGGCCGGCTTCGTCTCGGGCCATGCCTACGCCAAGGGTCTGCGCACGGTGAAGACCTGCGTCGGAAGCGAGTGGTGCCGCTTCGGCACGCAGGATTCGACCCGCCTCGGCATCCGCATCGAGAAGTTCATGTGGGGCTCGTGGACGCCGGCCAAGGTCAAGATGGCCGTCTCTGGATGCCCGCGCAATTGCGCCGAGGCGACCTGCAAGGACGTCGGCGTCGTATGCGTCGACAGCGGCTATGAGATCCACTTCGCCGGTGCCGCGGGCCTCGACATCAAGGGTACCGAGGTGCTCGGGCTGGTAAAGACAGAGGACGAGGCGCTCGAGGTCATCGCCGCCCTGACGCAGATGTACCGCGAGCAGGCGCGCTATCTCGAGCGCATCTACAAATGGGCGAAGCGCGTCGGCGTCGCGGAGATCCGCCGGCAGGTCCTCGACGACCGGGAGCGCCGCCGGGCCTACTTCGACCGCTTCGTCACCTCCCAGACATTCGCGCAGGCAGACCCGTGGTCGGAGCGCGTATCCGGCCTCGACAAGCACGAGTTCCGTCCGCTCGCCGCGGTCGGCATCGCACAAGCCGCGGAGTGAAGGCCATGCAGTGGATCGCGATCGGACACCTCTCGGACATCCCGCAGCGCGGCGCGCGCTGCATCGACACGCCAAGGGGCAAGGTCGCCCTCTTCCGCACGGGCGACGACCGCATCTTCGCAATCGACGACCGCTGTCCGCACAAGGGCGGCCCGCTGAGCCAGGGCATCGTGCACGGCGCCTCCGTGACGTGCCCGCTGCACAACTGGGTCATCTCGCTCGAGACCGGCCAAGCCCAGGGCGCCGACGAAGGCTGCCTGCGCACCATTCCCGTCAAGGTCGACGGCGGCACGGTCTATATCGCGCGCGCCGCTGTCGTCGAGGCCGCCTGACCCATGGACATGGCCGCTCCGCGCTGCGTGAAAACGACCTGCCCCTACTGCGGCGTCGGCTGCGGCGTCATCGCCGAGGTCGGCGCGGGCGGAGACGTGAGCGTGCGCGGAGATCCGGACCACCCTGCGAACTTCGGGCGGCTCTGCTCGAAGGGATCGGCGCTGGCGGAGACGATCGGCCTGGAGGGGCGGCTGCTCCATCCGGAGGTGTTCGGCGCTGAGACAGACTGGGATACCGCACTCGATCTCGTAGCCGCGGGGTTCAACGCCACGATCCGCCGGCACGGTCCGGACGCCGTGGCCTTCTACGTCTCCGGCCAGCTCCTCACGGAGGACTACTACGTCGTCAACAAGCTGATGAAGGGCTTCATCGGCTCGGCCAACATCGACACGAACTCGCGCCTCTGCATGGCGTCCTCCGTGGCCGGCCACCGCCGCGCGTTCGGATCGGACACGGTTCCCGGCTGCTACGAGGACCTGGAGCTGGCCGACCTCATCGTCCTCGTCGGCTCGAACCTCGCCTGGTGCCACCCGGTGCTCTATCAGCGCATCGCCGCCGCCAAGGAGAAGCGGCCGGACATGACGGTGGTCCTCATCGATCCGCGCCGCACCGCCACCGCCGATATCGCGGACCTTCACCTCCCGATCAAACCCGACGGCGACGTGGCGCTGTTCATGGGACTGCTGCGCCACCTGTCGCTCAGTCGTTCGCTCGATCGGCGCTATATCGCGCGGCATACGACCGGCTTCGAGGAGGCCCTCGCCGCGGCCGGCGCGCTCGACATCTGCACGCTCGTGCGGCGCACAGGCCTGCCGCGGGCGGCGCTGGAGCAGTTCTATCGCCTGTTCGCGGCGACCAGGCGCACGGTGACGATCTACAGCCAGGGCGTCAACCAGTCATCCTCCGGCACCGACAAGGTCAACGCAATCCTCAACTGCCATCTCGCGACGGGACGCATCGGCAGGCCCGGCATGGGGCCGTTCTCGGTCACCGGCCAGCCGAACGCCATGGGCGGGCGCGAGGTCGGCGGCCTCGCCAACATGCTCGCCGCCCACATGTCGCTTGAGAGCGCCGCCGACCGCGACCTCGTGCAGCGCTTCTGGTGCGCGCCGGCCATCGCCGCCAGGCCCGGCCTCAAGGCGGTCGACATGTTCCGCGCCGTGGCCGACGGGCGCATCAAGGCGCTGTGGATCATGGCAACGAACCCCGTCGTGTCGATGCCGGAAGCCGAGCAGGTCAAGGATGCCATCGCCGCCTGCCCGTTCGTCGTCGTCTCCGACGTGACGGCGGCCACCGACACGGCGAAGCTCGCGCACGTGCTGCTGCCCGCATTGGCGTGGGGCGAGAAGAGCGGCACCGTCACCAACTCGGAACGGCGCATCTCCCGTCAGCGCGGCTTCCTGCGGGCGCCCGGCAGCGCGCGACCGGACTGGTGGATCGTCTGCGAGGTCGCAAGACGCATGGGTCATCGCGAAGCCTTCACCTATGCCGCGCCGGACGAGATCTTTGCCGAGCATGCCGCCCTGTCGGCGTTCGAGAACGACGGCACGCGCGACTTCGACATTGGCGCCTGCGCGGATCTGGACCCCATGGACTACGACGACCTCGCGCCCTTCCAGTGGCCGCGCCGCGCGGGCGGCACGGGCGCCGAGCGCATGTTCGCCGATGGCCGCTATTTCACCCCCGACGGCAAAGCCCGGTTGGTCCCCGTTCGGCTCGCCGATGAGGCCATGGCGGCGCCGGGGTTCCCGCTCACGCTCAACACCGGCCGCGTGCGCGACCACTGGCACACCATGACGCGCACGGGCAAGAGCCAGCGCCTGTCCCAGCACTATGCCGAGCCGTTCGTCGAGATCCACCCCGACGATGCTGCACGTTTCCGTATCGCCGACGCCGATCTCGTACGTGTCTCGACGGGCCTCGGCGCGGTCCTCGTGCGCGCGCTCCTGACGCCGCGCCAGCGTCCCGGATCGATCTTCGTCCCCATGCACTGGAACGACGAGTTCGCCTCGTCGGCGCGGGTCGACGTCCTGGTGCCCGGCATCACGGATGCGATCTCCGGCCAGCCGGCATCGAAGAACAGTCCCGCGCTCATCGAGCGCTTCGTGGCCGCGACCTATGGCTTTGCGGTTCTGCGCCGCAAGCCGGCCTGCATTCCAGGAGAACGCATCCCGGCGGAATACTGGGCGATCGCAAGGTGCAGCGGCGGCTGGCGCGTCGAGATGGGATTCGCCGCCGACCCCTCCGATTGGGACACGGTCGCGCGCGGGCTGCTCGGCGGGACCGGCGAGCCCGTCGTCTATCGCGATGTTGAGACCGGCCGCATGCGGTACGCCGCCTACGATGACGGACACCTGACCGGCATGCTGTTCCTGGCGCCCGAGCCGGTCGCAGTCTCGCGCGAATGGGCCATATCGCAACTCGCCGCGGCCGCGCCCGCCCTGGGCCGCCGCACCGCGGTCCTCGCCGGGCGTCCGGGAGCCGGAAGCATCGATCGCGGGGCCATCGTCTGTGCCTGCTTCGGCATCGGCACCAACGAGATTGCCGCAGCCGTCGCGCATGGCCGCTGCACCGTGGCGGCGGTCGGCGAGGCGACCCAGGCGGGGACGAACTGCGGATCATGCCGGCCCGAGATCAAGAGGATCATCCATGAGCACGAGGTCGCGAAAGTCGTCTGACTGCGCTGCCGGCAAAGGCGGCCGCGTTACCCTCGTCGGCGCGGGTCCGGGCGACCCGGACCTGCTGACGATCAAGGCCGTGCGCGCCATGCAGGAGGCCGACGTCATCCTCTTCGACGCCCTCGTCTCCGACGACGTCCTGGCGTTCGCCCGGTCGACCGCGCGGCGCATGCTGGTCGGCAAGCGCGGCCATCGCCCGTCGTGCCGGCAGGAGGACATCAACGACCTCATGCTGAAGCTGGCGCGGCAGGGCAAGCACGTCGTCAGATTGAAGTGCGGCGATCCCGTGCTGTTCGGGCGCGCCGGCGAGGAGATCGCGCATCTCAGCGCCGCCGGCATTCCCGTCAGCATCGTGCCCGGCATCACGAGCGCGTCGGCGATGGCGTCGCTGCTCAACGTGTCGCTCACGCACCGCCAACACGCCCATTCCGTGCGCTTCGTCACCGGCCACGCGAAGGACGGCGCCATGCCCGACGATCTCGACTGGAAGGGGCTCGCGGATGCCGCAACGACGCTCGTGATCTACATGGGCGGCCGGACAGGCGCGGCAATCGCGCGGCGCCTGATTGCCGAGGGCCTGCCGGCCAACGTGCCCTGCGCCATCGCCCTGTCGATCTCGCGCGCCGAGGAGAAGAGCCGCTTCGGCACGCTGGCCGATCTGGCGGGCGGTGCACTGGATACTGCGAGCGATGAGCCGATCCTCATCGGCATCGGCACCGTCTTTGCCGCCGCCGCGGCAACCGCTGCGACCGCGGAGCCGGGCTGCGCGGCGGCATCCCGGTAGCGCGTCGCCTCGGCGTCGGTGCCCATGTCCGCAATCGGCCTGTTACGTCTCCTGGCATGGTCCCTGACCGACTCGTGATTGATACGCGCTAGTCGCTCCCACGCGCCACATCTCCGCTCAAATGGCGCGTGATCTGCCGTTGCACCGCGTCAGGCTGCTCGGCGACCGCGCGCGTAAGCTTGCGCAGGTGGCGCCGCGCGTCGTGAAGCTGGTCGATGAGGGAGAGAATGACCGGAAGGCTCGCATGCTCGAGGCCCATCCGGTAGTGCAGATCGCAGGCCAGCGCCACCCGGGACTCGTCGACACGATCGAACAGGTAGCCCTGATCGTCGCGATGCGGGGCGATCACCCCCTCCTCAATCCAAATCAGCAGCACCTGCCGCTCCAGAACTGTGAACCGTGCAATGAGTTCGCTTTCTCTGATCATGTCAGGCTGTGCCCTTCCTGCGCGGGTTCTGCGGGTGCGTCTTTTCCCATTCGGCCATGAACTGCGCCAGTGCATCATCCGCGCCGTCCGGGGGCACGATATGGATCTCGACGAGTTGATCGCCGCGCGCACCGTCCTTGCCATAGGCAACGCCCTTGCCGCGCAGGCGCAGCTTCGTGCCCTCCCTGGCGCCTTTCGGCACCTTGACATCGACCGGGCCGTCCACCGTATCGACGCGCACACTGGCGCCGTTCAGCGCCTCGCCGAGTGAGACTGGAAGCGCGGTCAGGACGTCATTCCCCTCCCGCCGGAAGCCAGGGTGCGGCCGGACCGAAATCTGGACATAGGCATCGCCGGTCTTGCCGTCGGAGCCGGCCGATCCCTGGCCCTTGAGGCGCAGTACTTGTCCCTCGTTGATCCCGGCCGGAATCGTGATGTTCAGCGTCCTGCCGTCCGGCATCGAGACGACCTTGTGACCGCCTCTGACCGCATCGAGAAAATCAACCTCGAGCGTGTAGTGGACGTCCTGGGGCGGCATTCGGAAGCTCGCCCCTTCGCCGCCGCGCCCGCGAAACAGATCGGCGAAGATATCGTAGTCGAAATCAGCCTCCGCACCACCGCGTCCGCCGGCGGACGCGCTGCGCCGGCTGTACCGTGGGCCGGGATCGGCCTCGGCGTACTCGCGATAGAAGTGCCGCTCCGGCTTACGCTCGGCGCCTGCCTCGTCGATCTCGCCCGCATCAAAGCGTTTGCGCTTGGCCTCGTCGCCGATGATGTCGTAGGCCGCATTGATCTCCTTGAAACGCTCCTCCGCCCCGGGCTTGCCCGGATTGAGGTCAGGATGCGTTTCTTTTGCAGCCTTGCGATAAGCCTTGCGGATGTCGTCCTGGCTGGCGTTGGGTGCGACGCCCAACGTCTGGTAGGGATTGGCCATGCGGTCTCACATTCGGGTTTGGCCCGGTAGGGCGGCGCGGAACGCGGCCTCAGGCGACGCATCTGGTTGCCTGGAGCCGTTCTTTGCCCGCTCGTAGGCCCTCGACGATATCAGGGCCGTGGGGTGAGCAACAAGAAAGCCGGGAAAAACGCCCGGCTTTTTCATGATCAGTTTTTCGGGCCGCTTAGCTGAGCTTGCCCTTCTAGTCGCTGATGGCAGCGTCGGTGAGCGAGGTCGCAGCGCCGCCCGAGATTTTCTCGTTGGCGCTGAGCGTCTTGATCTCAAATTGTCTCGTGGTGAGGGCTCATCTCGGTTCGCCGATATTATAGTGCCGTTTATTGGTCGCTCGCATCGCGCGTGGACTCGACCGCCAGCTCTCGAAACCATCGTGCCGTCAGCATCCGGTCCGTCCGGCACTTCGCTTCAGCCAGCCCAGATGCCGGCCACAAGCGGCCGCATACTACCCCTGGTGTCGCGATGAGGGACGGGTTACTGTCAACTGGCGGTCTGGCGGCGATGGGTGTCGGCCCGTCCTTAAGCGTCTTGCCTCAGCATTCGCTACTCTGCAATTCATATAATTTGCGTCCAGCTTTTGGACGGAATGACGCCGAACGGGTTGGCAAGAGATCGAGCCCGATCGGAATGTTAAGCCAGCCGCGGCACCTCAACATGTTCGAGAAGTAGCTCAAGTCACAGCTATGGAGTTTGACATGGCAAACAAACAGAACTTCACCCCTGACGAGTGGAACAGGATAATGGAAGGTGTTGCACTTTCCGGCGTGGCCGTCACCGCTGCCGACCCAAACGGACTATTGGGCTTGTTCAAGGAATCTTTCGCCAGCGCCAACGCCCTTGTCTCTGCCAAGCAGGACCCGGGTGCGAGTGAGCTCGTGAAGTCTGTAGTTGCAGATTTCGAATCGAGTGACGGGCGCGCAAGGCTGCGTGACTCACTGAAGAAGCGGCTCGCGGGGGCTAGCCAGGGAGATGTTTCCAAGAGATGTCTGGAGGTCTTGCGAGAGGTTTCAGCGATTCTTGATGCCAAGGCACCTGCTGATGCGGCGGCCTTTAAGTCTTGGCTGCGGGCAATCAGCACGAGAGTCGCGGAGGCGGCCTCGGAAGGAGGCGTACTCAGCTTTGGCGGCGCCAAAGTCAGCGATAAGGAGAAAGCAACGCTGAGTGACGTTGCCAAGGCACTGGGAATTGCGGCCTGAAGCGTCAAGTCTCATGCCAATACCCCGGCGAAGAAGCACCGGATCGCAAGTTGCCCGTGAGATTGATCTTGGTGCTACTTCGGCGGGACAATAAATCTCGCCGTCGCTTCAACGATCAGGTCGGCGATGGCCTCCATGATCTCCTCCTCGGCCGATGAGACGAGGGCAACTGCCTTGTCAAGTGATCTGCGCGTGGCAAGGCTTGCGTCATCGGTGATCTGCAGATCGCGATCGAGCTTCTGCTGAAGGAGGATCGTGTCGGCCTTCAGCTGTTCCAACCTCTCATACAGAGCGTTCAATTCGCTGAACGCAGGAAAGGGCCGCAACGATTCACGTCGCGGCGTGATTGGGATGACGTTGGTCATGACCAGCTCCTGCCCCAAAGATATTTGGCAGGTCAGACAACCATCCCGAGTCGCTAGGTTTGGCTGTAGCGAATCGCCATCTCTCCCCAACATTCACAAGGGATCTTGTGAGGTCGGATCTTGCGGACTTCCTTTAGAATCCTGCCCTACGGCAGCATCTGTGAGAAGATTGCATTGGGCCGGCTTGCAATTCATCTGCGATCAAGAACCGATCATCTGGAGTTCCGCATCTCGCCAGGCGATTAGCGCCTTTCCGATGCACAAGTGAATGGCAGCGAGAATAGCGCCTCTGACTCTCGTCCACTTCAGACGATGCGAGCCGAGCAGGAATAGCCCTAGGCGGGGCAGAGGATCTGCCGCGTCAAGTTCGCGCCTGCACGCGGACGTCAGGGACTGCCGTGACGTCTCAGAATGTTCACCATCAGGACCTACCGGACAGTTTGAGCTGATTGCGTAAGGGAGTGTTTCGAGCTCATCGTAACCCCGAGGAGGGGTACGATGAGCCAGCGAGACGAGGAGGCTCCGCAGAGCGCGGAGGAGACCGTCCACGACATCCGAAGGGCCAGGCGGCGGCAACAATGCCGTGTCTCAGAGAAGCGTGACGCGCGCGGTTTTCAGATCATACATGGATCCAACGATCTTGATCTGGCCCTTCTCCTCCATCTCGCGAAGGATACGGCTCCGTTCCCGGATCTGCGCGACGCACAAGGCGACATTGGCCCGCGCCACGGCGTCGACGAAATCGTCATTGCTGGCTTTGCGCTCGCCCTCATAGACCGTATCGCGGATCGCCGGACGAATCTTGGAGACGAGCCCCGTCAGGTTCCCGAGAACCACGTCGTCGATCGCCCCTTTGATCGCACCGCAGGCGGTATGGCCCATCACCACGACAAGCTTGGCGCCTGCGACGGCGCATGCGAACTCCATGCTGCCGAGTATGTCATCATTGACCACATTGCCCGCGACCCGGGCCGCGAAGGCGTCGCCGATCCCCAGATCGCAGATCACCTCGACCGGCGTGCGCGAATCCAGGCATCCGAGCACGACAGCCGCCGGGAACTGGCCCGCGCTGCTCGATTGCTGCTCGGCAAGAAAGTCGCGTGAGCGCCTCTCCCCGGTCGCGAACCGTTCGTTGCCCTTCAGCATGGCCTCGATCACGCGATCCGGCGTCAATGCATCGCGCTGCTCCCTGGTCAGCGAGGCTGCTTCGGCCTCCCCGCCGAACCCGCTCACGGTAAAGAGCGAAGCCCCGGTCGCCGTAGCCATCGTCGCGCCGGTCAATCCGAGAAAGGCCCGGCGACCGACGTGACGGCCGACGTCGTGCGACCGGTGATCGTGGCCGCACGATGCCGAACAGGCTCTTACCGCTTTGTGATGGCTCAAATAATCGTTCTCTGGCTGGTCTGTATTCTTTTCGAGCATTGCTGTCGTCCATCAGTTCGTGTTGAAGACCATTATGCTCGGCCAGAGGCCGGTCGGCCGTCAACCGTCTTGACGGGCGTACAAGCTCGTAACGGATCATGGAGTGCGAATGCGCAACCGACATCCGATCGTCATATCTTCGTCAGGAACGACAAACGGGATGCTTTCTCAGGTCGGTACCCGCTACTTCCTGCCGCCCTTTGCGATCCACAGAAAGACGTTCAATGCGGCG
>CAZPUQ010000005.1:0-279575 GCA_964589785.1 uncultured Hyphomicrobium sp. | reverse complement strand
CTTGTCGAGGATGATCCAGCCGTTGATCGGCTGGCCTTTCTTGCGTCGAGCCATGTTATTTCTTCTCGACGTCGCGGCGGACCTTCTCGGAATGGAGCAGCGCGTCGATGCGGCTCACCTCGTCGAAGGTCTCGTCTTCGCGGAAGCGGATATCGGGGGCGTATTTCAGGTTGAGCGTGTGCGCGACCTCGGCGCGGATGAATTTCTTGTGCCGGTCGAGCGCGGCGAGGACGGCCTCCGTATCCTTGCCGCCGAGCGGCATGACGTAGGCGGTCGCGAGCTTCAGATCTGGAGATATGCGCACCTCCGGAATGGAGACCACGTGCGCGGCGAGAACCTCATCGTGGATCTCGCCCCGGATCAGGAGCTCGGCGAGCTTGTGCCGGATCATCTCCGCCACGCGCAGCATCCGCTGCGACGGGCCCTTGCCCGCGGGAGGGCTCGATTTCTTTCGGGACATCCTAAATCCGCCGCGGGATCGAACCGCGCGCGTCCTCGTCACAACTGGAGTTGAGGCCGGGAGCCGGAGCGGGCTTAAGGCCGGCTCCGGCATGCCGGTCGGAATTAGAGCGAGCGGGTGACCGTCTCGACGTTGAAGCACTCGATGATGTCGCCTTCGCGCAGGTCCTGGTAGTTGGCGAACGACATGCCGCATTCCTGGCCGGCAGGCACCTCCTTCACGTCGTCCTTGAAGCGCTTCAGCACCGACAGCGAGCCCTCGTGGATCACGACGTTGTCGCGGATGAGGCGCACCTTGCCACCGCGCATGACCTTGCCTTCCGTGACGCGGCAGCCGGCGACCTTGCCGACCTTGGAGATATTGAAGACCTGCAGCACCTCGGCGTTGCCGAGGAAGATCTCGCGGATCGTCGGCGCGAGCAGGCCGGACATGGCGGCTTTCACGTCGTCGAGGAGATCGTAGATGATGTTGTAGTAGCGGATCTCGATGCCGGTGGCGTCGGCCGCCTGCTTCGCCTGCGCGTTGGCGCGCACATTGAAGCCGATGACGACGGCCTTCGACGCGGCGGCGAGCGCAATGTCGGATTCGGTGATGCCGCCGACGCCGGAATGGACGATGCGGGCCTCCACCTCGTCCGTGCCGAGCTTCTTCAGCGCGCCGGCAATCGCCTCCACCGAGCCCTGCACGTCGCCCTTGATGAGCAGATTGAAGTCCTTCTTACCGGCCTCCTTCAACTGCTGCATCATCTGCTCGAGCGTGCTCTTGGAGCCGGCGGCCCCGAGCGTCTCGCGGCGCTTGCGGATGCGGTAGTCGGTGATCTCGCGGGCGCGGGCCTCGTTCTCGACGACGGCGATCTGGTCGCCGGCCTCGGGCGCCGAGTCGAAGCCCAGGATCTCGACCGGAACGGACGGGCCGGCGGTCGCGATGTTCTGGCCCATGTCGTTGATGAGCGCGCGCACGCGGCCCCATGCGGTGCCGGCCACGACGATGTCGCCGACGTGCAGCGTGCCGCGCTGGACGAGCACGGTGCCGACGGGGCCGCGGCCGCGCTCGAGCTTGGCCTCGATGACGATGCCTTCCGCCGTGCGGTCGGGGTTGGCCTTGAGGTCGAGCACCTCGGCCTGCAGGTGGATCGCCTCGAGCAGCTTGTCGAGATTGGTGCGCTTCAGCGCCGAGACCGGCACCTCGAGCGTCTCGCCGCCCATGCTCTCGACCACGACCTCATGGCTCAGAAGGTCGGTCTTGACGCGGTTCGGGTCGGCCTGCGGCTTGTCGATCTTGTTGATTGCGACGATCATCGGCACGCCGGCGGCCTTGGCGTGGTTGATGGCTTCGACCGTCTGGGGCATGACGCCGTCGTCGGCGGCCACGACGAGGACGACGATATCCGTCACCTTGGCGCCGCGAGCACGCATGGCGGTGAAGGCCGCATGGCCCGGCGTGTCGATGAAGGTGATGCGATCGCCGGACGGCAGCGCCACCTGGTAGGCGCCGATGTGCTGGGTGATGCCGCCGGCCTCGCCGGAGACGACGTTCGTCTGGCGAATGGCGTCGAGCAGCGACGTCTTGCCGTGATCGACGTGGCCCATGATGGTCACCACGGGCGCGCGCGGCTTCAGGTTCTCGTCCGTGTCACGGTCGCCGATGAAGCCGGTCTCCACATCCGATTCCGACACGCGCTTGGCGGTGTGGCCAAAGTCCTGCACGATGAGCTCGGCGGTATCGGCATCGATGACGTCCGTGATCTTGTGCATCGCGCCCTGCTTCATCAGGAGCTTGATGAGGTCGACCGCGCGCTCGGCCATGCGGTTCGACAGCTCCTGGATAGTGATGGCCTCGGGAATAATGACCTCGCGCACGATCTTGTCGCGAGGCTGCTGCACGCCCATGGCCTTCAGGCGCTCGCGCTCGCGCTTGCGCTTGAGCGAGGCGAGCGAGCGCTCGCGCTGCTCCTGGTCGAAGGCGTTGTTGATCGTCAGCTTGACGCGCTCGCGCACCGGCTCGGGCGCGGTCTTGACCGGAGTGCGGACGATCTTGCCGCCGCGCTTGATGACGCGCGTCTCTTCCTCCTCGCCCATGTCGGCGACGGCCTCGCGGCTGCGCGGCTCGGTGCGGATCTCCTTGCCCTTCGGCGGCTCGACAGCGCCGCGGTCGAGCGCGGGCGACGGGCGGGCGGAGGGGATGCTGATCTCCTTCGGACGGCCGCCTTCGCGGGGCATGAACGCGGTGTTGTAGCCCTGGCCGGCGGGACGGCCGGCGCGAGGACCGAAGCCGGGACGGGACGGCTCGGAGCGGGGGGCCGGCGCATCGCGGCGCGGGGCCTCGGCGGGTGCGGAAACCCTCGTCTCGGCGCCTCGGGCCACCGTGGGGGCGGACGCGGCCGGCCCCGCGGGGACAAGCGCAGAGGCCGTGGGAGCGGCTGCCGCAGGGGCGGCCTGCGAAGCCGCTTCGGACGCGCCACGATCGCCTTCGAGGCGCCGGCGCTCGGCCTGCTCGGCCTCTTCGATCTCGCTCTGGCGGCGCGCCTCGGCGAGCGCGCGGGCGCGCGCGTCGCGCTCCTCTGGGCGCAGCGAGCGCGTATCGGTGCGCTCGGGCGTGCGCGTCTGGACCTCGCCGGTCTGCGACGCGGGCGGCCGCACCGAGATGGCGGCCGGGGCCGCCGGAGCGGGCGTCTCGGCGCCGCCCAGCTTGCGCGACTTGCGCTTCTCGACGACGACGGACTTCGACCGTCCGTGGCTGAAGTTCTGCCGTACATGGCCGGACTCGACCGTCCGCTGCAGCGACAGCGGCTTGCGCGTCCCTGCGGCTCCCGAACCTGGAGCGCCGGGGCGGAGTGTCTTGTCGGTCGTGTCCTTCGTATCCATTCGGTCTTTCCGCAAATGTTCTCAGGCGCGAGACGCGTCGGAGCTTCCAATTTCGTCAGCCGGAACAGGCCGGTAGCGCACCATGCGCCCGGCCTCGTTCAAGAACTTCTCGGTCGCTCCACCCTGTTTGAGGGCAGCATGTACCACATTTGACCTGCCGATGGCCAAGCTCATTTGTTCGACCGTAAAAAGTGTCTCGATCCGCGCCTCCCGGAGGGCAGCGCGCGCCACGGCCTTGTATTTGCGATCGAGTTTCTCAGCCCCGCCCGCCGCCGCATCCTTGGCATGCAGCAGAACGGCCACGGTGCCCTTGGCCAAGAGGTCCTCGACCTGAGCGAACCCGGCGGTCACGAACCCGGCCTTGTTGGCCATCGAGAGCGCGTTGAGCGCGCGCCGCTCCAGAAGCTCGCCGACGCGGTGGGCGAGGTCGGGCGCGACCTTCACCTCGCTCTTCAGGGATCGGGCAAAGACCTTGACCCGCACGGCCTCGGCAACCTGGTCCTGCCGCGCCGTCACCCACACGCCGCGCCCGGGCAGCCTGGCGGCCGGGTCCGGGTAGAGGACGCCGTCGGGCCCGCGCACGAAGCGGATCAATTCGTCCTTGGGCAGCGAGGCCCGCGTCAGCGCACACCGACGCAGCGGGCTGGCGCCCGCTTCGTCATCGTCAGCTTCGATCACCCGACGGCTGCGCGCCAAGACTGTGGACCTCCCGCCTCATCACGGCTTCAGGCCTCGGGCGAGGCGTCGTCGGCCCCGGCCTCGGTCTCGGTCTCAGCCTCGATGTCGGACTCGTTCTCCTCGCCGGCCTTCGGAAGCAGATCCTCCGCCGTGATCCAGCCCGCCAGGATGCGGGCGGAGAGGATCATGTCCTCGGCCTCCTTGCGGCCGATCTCGAAGCCCTCCAGCATGCCCTTGTGGCGCGTGGGCTCGCTGTCGCGCTCCTTGCGCCGCTCGGTCCAGCCGATGAGATCGTCGGTGGCGCAGTCGGCGAGGTCCTCGAGCGTCTTGATGCCATGCTCGCCGAAGGCGACGAGCATCGCGGTCGTCACACCCTGAACCTCGGCCAGCTCGTCGGCGACGCCGAGCTCGCGGCGCTTCTGATCGCGCTCGGCCTCCTGCTGCTCCAGGAACTCGCGGGCGCGCGACTGGATCTGCTCGGCCGTGCCCTCGTCGAAGCCCTCGATGTGGGCGATCTCGGAAAGCTCGACGTAAGCCACCTCCTCGACCGAGGCGAAGCCTTCGGTGACGAGGAGCTGCGCGATGACCTCATCGACGTCGAGCGCGTCCATGAACATCTGCGTGCGCTCTGCGAACTCCTTCTGGCGCCGCTCGCTCTCCTCCTGCTCGGTCAGGATGTCGATGTCCCAGCCGGTAAGCTGCGAGGCGAGGCGCACGTTCTGGCCGCGCCGGCCGATGGCCAGCGAGAGCTGCGACTCGGGCACGACGACCTCGATGCGCGCCGAGTCCTCGTCGAGCACGACCTTGGAGACCTCGGCCGGCGCCAGCGCGTTGACGATGAAGCTCGCCGCGTCCTGGTTCCACTGAATGATGTCGACCTTCTCGCCCTGCAGCTCGTTGACGACCGCCTGCACGCGCGCGCCGCGCATGCCGACGCAGGCGCCGACGGGGTCGATCGAGGTGTCCTTGGAGACGACGGCGATCTTGGCGCGCGAGCCCGGATCGCGGGCCACCGATTTGATCTCGACGACGCCGTCGTAGATCTCCGGCACCTCCTGCGCGAAGAGCCGCGCCATGAATTCCGGCCGGGCGCGGGAAAGGAAGATCTGCGGCCCGCGCTGCTCGCGGCGCACGTCGTAGATGTAGGCGCGGATCCGATCGCCGTACTTGGGCGTCTCGCGCGGGATCATCTCGTCGCGACGGATGATGCCCTCGGCGCGTCCGAGATCGACGATGACGTTGCCGTATTCGGCACGCTTGACCGTGCCGTTGATGATCTCGCCGACGCGATCCTTGTATTCGGCGAACTGGCGGTCGCGCTCCGCCTCGCGCACCTGCTGCACGATCACCTGCTTGGCGTTCTGCGCGGCGACCCGGCCGAACTCGAGCGGTGGCAGGCTCTCGGCGATGAAGTCTCCGATGTTGGCCTCCGGGTTGCGCCGCTGCGCATCGGCGAGGCGGATCTCGGTCGCCTCGTTCTCGACGTTCTCGACGACCGCCAGGACGCGGGTGAGGCGGGTTTCGCCGGTCTTGGGATCGATCTCGCAGCGGATGTCGTTCTCCGCGCCATAGCGGGACTTCGCTGCCTTCTGGATCGCATTCTCCATCGCCTGGATCACGATCTTGCGGTCGATCGACTTCTCGCGCGCGACCGCGTCTGCGATCTGCAAGAGCTCGAGCCTGTTGGCGCTGATGCCTGCAATGCCGGCCATACTCAGTTCTCCACCTCAAAATCGCCCGGCTCCGCGCCATCCGCGAACCCGGACCGTCCCTGTTTCTTCGCGCGAGTGAGTGCCTCGCGGATCAAATCGTCGGTCATGACGAGCCGGGCCTCCGACACGAGGCCCAGCGGAAATCCCACCGTCGTTGCGCCGATCTCCTCGAGATCGACCTCCAATCGCACCTCGCCCGCCTCGTAGCCTTCGAGCCGGCCCTGAAAGCGGCGGCGCCCGTCGACGGGCTCCTTCAGCTCGATCCTGGCCTCGTGTCCGGACCAGTCCTCGAAATCGCTGGCGCGCACGAGAGGCCGGTCGATGCCGGGCGAGGAAATCTCCAGACGGTAGGAGCCGGAGACGACGTCGTGCGCATCGAGAAGCGGCGACAGCTCCCGCGAGACGGTCTCGCAGTCCTCGATCGACATCGAGCCGTCGGCACGCTCGGCCATGATCTGCACGGTCTGCCCGTCGCGGCCTGAGACCTTCACGCGGACGAGGCGAAAGCCGAGGCTTTCCAGCACGGGCTCCACGAGCCCGGCGAGCGTCGCGGCCAAGCCGGTCTCGCTGTAGAAGCGCTGGTCTGACGTGCGTGCCTCGGCCTGCATCGTGCCTCAGCCGGTTCAACCTGAGCCGGTTCGATCCCCATCGAGCCCGCGCCATCAAAACAAAAAGAGCGGACCCTCGCGGGCCCACTCTCAAGAGTTGAGATGATCATGAGCACCGGCAAAATACGCAAGACCGTCGTTCCTGGCAAGGCCGAAGTGCACGATCAACAGTCGTTTACCGCGTTTTTTTGCGCGTCGCCGGTCGAGGTGCGCACGAACGTCAGGAACATGGGGCGGCGCCCTTCCCGGATCGCCTTCGCCTCGTAACGCGTGCCGGGCCAGTCTGACCAAGGGCTTCGCCAGTCGTCGGCCGATGTCGCCGTCCAGCGGAACGCGGGATGGGGGATCGCCGCCTCCAAGACCGTGCACGCATAGGCCTCGATGTCGGTCGCGATCCTCAACTCGCCGCCAGAGATCAAGACGCGCGCCACCATGTCGAGGAAGGGCTTCGAGACAAGCCGGCGCTTGGCATGACGAGCCTTCGGCCAAGGGTCTGGGAAGAGGACGAAAACCCTTGAGATCGATCCATCCGGCAGGGCCCGCAGCAGGGGGCGCACATCATCGGGATGAATGCGGACGTTCGCAAGGCTGCCATCCTCGAGTGCGGCGAGCGCCTTGATCACGCCGTCCTCAAACGGCTCGCATCCGATGTGGCCGACGTCGGGGTTGCGCCGCGCCTGGTGGATCAGATGCTCGCCCCCGCCGAAGCCGACCTCCAGCCAGACCTCGCCCACGGGGACGGGAAAGAGCGACCGCAGGACGGCCGCGGGAAGGGCGGCTAGATCGATCCGGACTCCGGGCAACACCTCGGCCATGAGCCGGCGCTGGCGGGGACTCGGCCTGCGGCCGCGCTTGCGGCCGAAGGAGCGCAGGTCCGCGCGCGTCCCGTCATCCATCTCGTTGCTCATGCTTGCCCTGAGCCCCTGCGGGGATCGTCTGAAGATACCCCGTCGTCCGAAAACAGCGAACGGCCGCGGACACAAGTCCCGCGGCCGTCCGTCCGGTTCCAAGGCGCAGGCTCAGACGGCCGCCTTGATCTTGTCGGCAAGGTCCGTCCGCTCCCACGAGAAGCCGCCCTCCGTGTCCGGCGTGCGCCCGAAATGGCCATAGGCCGAGGTGCGGGCATAGATCGGCTTGTTGAGGTCGAGCTGGGTGCGGATCCCGCGGGGCGACAAGTCCATGATCGTGCCGAGCGCTGTCTCGAGCGCCGCCTCGTCGACCTTGCCGGTACCGTGCGTGTCGACATAGATCGACAGCGGCTTGGCCACGCCGATGGCATAGGAGACCTGGATCGTGCAGCGCTCTGCGAGGCCGGCCGCCACGACGTTCTTGGCGAGGTAGCGCGCCGCATAGGCGGCCGAGCGGTCGACCTTCGTCGGATCCTTGCCCGAGAACGCGCCGCCGCCGTGCGGGGCCATGCCGCCGTAGGTGTCGACGATGATCTTGCGTCCGGTCAGGCCGCAGTCGCCGTCGGGGCCGCCGATGAAGAACTTGCCCGTCGGATTGACGTGCCAGACCGTGTCCTTCGTGATCCAGCCGTCGGGCAGCGCCTTGCGCACGAACGGCTCGATGATGTCGCGCACCTGCTTTGAGGACAGGTCCTCCACGATGTGCTGGTGGGACACGACGATCTGCGTCACGCCAACAGGCTTGCCGTTCTCGTAGCGCACGGTGACCTGGCTCTTGGAGTCGGGACCGAGCATGCCCGCGTCGCCGACCTTGCCTTTCCGCGCCTTGGCGAGGTCGTGCAGAATCTTGTGGCTGTAGTAGATCGGCGCCGGCATCAGCTCGGGCGTGTCGGTGCAGGCATAGCCGAACATGATGCCCTGGTCGCCTGCGCCCTCCTCCTGATTGGTCGGCTGCTTGGCGTCCACGCCGGCTGCGATATCGGCGGACTGGCCGTGCAGGAGCACCTCGATGTTGCAGTTGGCCCAGTGGAAGCCCGCCTGCTCGTAGCCAATATCGCGGATGGCCTTGCGGGTCACGTCCTGGATGGCGGCGACGGTGACGCCTTTCGGTCCGCGATACTCGCCGGCGATGATGACGCGGTTCGTCGTCGCCATCGTCTCGCACGCCGCACGCAGGCTCCAGGGGTCCACACCTTCCTTGGCGCCCTCGCGGTAGAACGCGTCCACCACCTCGTCGGAAATGCGGTCGCAGACCTTGTCGGGATGTCCTTCGGACACCGACTCACTAGTGAAGAGGAAAGACTTGCGCGCCACGATGATCCCCGCGTTGCAGCTGTTCGGATTGATTCCGCCAATTGAGTCCGCCACTGGCCGGCGGCTGTGTTGCAGCCTTTGCGAGCGGGGTCAAGCGCGCCTTGGGCGCAACCCGACAGCCGCTTGCCGGCGATATATCCTGATTAGTCCGACCCGGACGGATCGGCCTCCCCTCCCGCGATCGCGCGCACCATGTCGACGATGGAACGGCGGACCCTGGGGTCCTCGATGCGGGCAAATGCCTTGTTCAACTCGACGCTGTCGCGGCTGGACAGGAAATCGGTAACATAGGCGTCCTCCGGCCGGTCCGCGAACCCGGGCGGGATGGCGCCGCCCGCCATCGACGCGGGCATGTTCTCGTAGAAGAACTGGATCGGCACGGCGAGCACCTGGGCGAGGTCGAACAGGCGGCTCGCGCCGATTCGATTGACGCCCTTCTCATACTTCTGCACTTGCTGGAAGGTGAGGCCGAGCTGCTCGCCGAGACGTTCCTGGCTCATGCCGAGCAGCATGCGACGCATGCGGACGCGCTCGCCGACGTGCCGGTCGATGGGATTGGCCCGACGTGAATTGCCGCGCTCTTCGCTCTCCTCGACCAGGATCTCCTCGCTCGCCTTCTCGGACACGGTGTTCGATCCCAAGGAAACCAGGCATCCCCGCCGGTGGTGGCAATTCCTACGTGTGGGAACCCCGCCCGTCAACCTGCGGGTCGGTCCGCTTGCTTGGATCGGCGTCCGCTCAGAGACCCCGCGATTATGATAAAGGCCAGAGCATTTACCATGAACAGGCCATCGCCCCATTCCGCGTAGGGCGGAGGGGCGCGTGCGGACGGAATGACGGCATCGAGCACGCCGCGCTCGTTGAGAGCGAGCGTGCCCGACAGCCGGCCAAACCCGTCGATCTGAGCCGAGATGCCGTTGTTGGCGGCACGGATGATCGGCAGTCCCTCCTCCACCGCGCGGACACGGGCCTGATGCAGATGCTGGCGCGGGCCGGTGGTGTTGCCGAACCAGCCGTCGTTCGTGACGTTGACGAGGAGGCCCGGCCGTTCCGCACCCTGCACGACGGCGCCCGGAAAGATCGCCTCGTAGCAGACGAGACCCATGATCGGCGGCAGACCCGGCAGAGTCAGTATCGGCCGCGGCCGGGGCCCGGCGGCAAACCCGCCGCGCAACTTCGTCAACTGCTGCAAGCCGATCGCCTCCAGCACCGGCTGGAAGGGCAGGTATTCGCCGAAAGGCACCAGGTGGATCTTGTCGTAGAGTCCCACGACCTCGCCGCCGCTGAACGCGATGAGGCTGTTGAAGGCGACGCGCGGTTGCCCGGCTGCCGCGTCCCCCACAGGCTCGACGCGCAAACCGCCTGAGAGCAGCACGGGCCCGCCTGGCGGCAGAAGCTCGCCGATGGCGCGCAGCGCCTCGGGATGCTCGAGCGGACGGAACGGCATCGCCGCCTCCGGCCACACGACGAGCGCCAGGCCCGCAAGATTGTCCTCGAGGCCGGCAGGGTTCCGGCGCGTGAGATCGAGATGGAGCTGAAAGATCTCGCCCTGCTTCTCAGGCAACCACTTCTCGCGCTGCGGCACGCTCGGCTGCACGATGCGCACGCGCGGCCCGTCGCCGGCCGGGGGCGGAGCGCCTGCCAGCACGACCCAGCCATAGAGCGCCGAAGCGGCGAGCGGGAGGAGCGCGAGGGCGGCGCCCGGCGCCAGCGCACGCGGCAGGGAGGCCGCATCATCCGCTTCGGCGGCGAGCACGAGGGGCGCGGTGAACACGAGCACGGTCCACAGCGTCAGCCCATAGATGCCGATCAGACCCGCCGCCTGCATCAGCACGCCGGGCGGTGTCAGCGCATAGCCGAGCACGTTCCAGGGAAAGCCCGTGAGGATATGCCCGCGCAGCCATTCGGTGCTGGCGAAGGCCACCGCCATGACGAGAAGCCCCGCGACGCCCGGCCGCCACAGCGCCCGCGTCGCGGCGGCGGCGGCCCCGAAGAAGAGCGCCAGACCCGCCGGCAGCAGCGTCACCGCGAACGGCAGCAGCCAGCCGAAGATCTCCGCCTCGACGAGGAACGCTTCCCCGACCCAGAAGAGGCCCGCGAAGAAGTAGCCGAAGCCGAACAGCCAGCCGCCCGTGAAGGCGCGCCGCAGCGCGTCGCGCGAGATCTTGCCGCTTTCGGCCGGCGAAATGAGCCACACGAGCACAGGCAGCGTGAGAAACAGCACGGGCACGGCGAAGAACGGCGCCAGCGCCAGCACCGACGCCAGACCCGCTCCGACGGCGAGGCCCGCCCGCCGCCACCCCGTGACGGCGCGCACGCGATGCGCAAGCGCCTTCAGGCCAGGCAGCGCGGTCACGACGTCCCCGCTGCTCCCGCCTCGGAGGCCGGCGCGGAGGCCGCTTTGGGCCGATGGATCCTGAGACGCTTCACGCGCCGCGGGTCCGCCTCCAGGATCTCGAACTCGAGGCCGGAGGCGTGGCGGATCACCTCGCCGCGCGTCGGCACCCGGCCGACGATCTGGAACACCAGCCCCCCCAGCGTGTCGATGTCCTCCTCCTCGTCGGCGGTCAGCAGCTTCACGGCGAAGAGCTCCTCGAGCTCCCGCACCGGAGTGCGCCCCGATGCGAGCAGACCAAGCTTGGGATCGTCCACGACATGCTCGGCCTCGGCCTCGTCGTGCTCGTCCTCGATGTCGCCAACGATCTGCTCCACGAGATCCTCGATCGTCACGAGGCCATCCGTGCCGCCGTACTCGTCGACGACGAGCGCCATGTGCACACGCGAGGTCTGCATGCGGATGAGCAGGCTCATGGCCGGCATCGAGGGCGGCACATAGAGCACCGGGCGGCGGATCTTCGCCGCCGAGATGGGGCGTCTCAGGTCGATGAGCGTCAGGTCATGACGGCGCTCGCCCGGCTCGCCATCCTGAGTTTCCGCCGCCGCCTTCAGCGCCGCGGCACGGCCTTCGCCCTTGAGGCGCGGCTCGACGAACGGCCGGCCCGCCGCCTCGGCCGCGAGCCAGCGGAAGAGGTCCTTGATGTGGATCATTCCGCGCGGATCGTCGAGCGTCTCGTGATAGATCGGGATGCGCGAGATGCCGGCCTCCTCGAAGAGATGCACGACTTCGCCGATCGGCTCGCTTTCCTCAACGGCGATGATGTCGGCGCGCGGCACCATGATGTCGTCCACGCGGCTCGCGCCGAAGCGGAGCAGGCGGATCAGCATCTCACGCTCCTCGGCGGAGAAATTCTGCCCGGAATCGCCGCCGGCCTTCAGCGCGTCCTCGAGCGTATCGCGCAGCGTCGGGCCGGCCTGCAGGCCAAGGCGCGTCAGCAGGGCCGAAAGCCACGCGTACGGCGCGGAGACTTTGCGGTCCTCGGCCGTGGGATCGCCGGATAATGGCCTGGCTGCCTTGTCGTCGGTGGTCATGGTCATCGAAATCGGTGGCTCAACGGTCGTTGTAGGGTCATGCGTCGCGGTCGCCGTAGGGATCGGCGATGCCGAGCCCGGCGAGAATGTCCGTTTCGAGGCGCTCCATCCGGACCGCGTCGTCCTCGCTGTCGTGATCGTATCCGAGAAGGTGCAGGAGCCCGTGGACCGCGAGGTGGCGCACATGGTCGACCATCGGGATGCCGCGCTCGCCGGCTTCGCGCGCCACCGTCTCACGTGCGAGCACGACGTCGCCGAGGAAGCGGACGGCCTGCGGTACCGGGCTATCCGGAGCGGGAAACGAGAGCACGTTGGTCGGCTTGTCCTGGCCGCGGTAGCCGGCGTTGAGCCGCTGCACGTGCGCGTCGCTCGACAGCGCGATGCACGCCTCGCTCGGCTCGCGGCCGACAAAAGCGCCGTGCGTGGCAAGCGCATCCGCGGCCTGCCGGATCATGGATTCCGTCCACGCCGCGTCAGGCCAGGCTTCGTCCTCGCATACGACGTCCACGTTGAGCCAAGCTCGTACCGCGCCCTGCGGCGCGCAACTTCGCGAGGCTGGGTCGGAGGAGGGCATCAGGGCTTCGGGCCCATGGCGCGATCGTAAGCCTCGACGATGCGGGCAACGAGATCGCGGCGGACGACGTCCATCTGCGAGAAGCGGACGGCCTCGATGCCGGGCACGCCCGCCAGCAGGCCGACCGCCTCGTCGAGCCCCGACTTGATGCCGGGGGGCAGGTCGATCTGCGAGGGGTCGCCGGTGACGACCATTTTCGAGTTCTCGCCGAGCCGCGTCAGGAACATCTTCATCTGCATCGGCGTCGTGTTCTGCGCCTCGTCGAGGATGACGAAGGCATTGGCGAGCGTGCGGCCGCGCATGAACGCCAGCGGCGCGATCTCGATGACGCCGGATTCGATGTCCTTCTCCACCTTGTCGGGAGGCAGTACATCGTCGAGCGCATCGTAGAGCGGCCGCAGATAGGGATCGACCTTCTCGCGCATGTCGCCGGGCAGGAAGCCGAGCCGCTCGCCCGCCTCGACGGCCGGGCGGGACAGGATGATGCGCTCGACGATGCCGCGCTCAAGGCACTGGGCGGCATAGGCGACCGCCAGATAGGTCTTGCCCGTGCCGGCCGGGCCAATGCCGAACACCAGATCGACCTTCTCCAGCGCACGGATGTAGAGACTCTGGGCGGGCGTGCGCGCCTTGACGACGCGGCGGCGGGTGGAGATCTGCGCCTGGCCGTCGCCCGCGGGCGAGGCTGTCTCCTGGCGCGCATGGCGGATCAGGCCCTCGAAATCGCCGGCGCTGATCGTCTCGCCCTTGAGCGCCCGCTTGTAGACATCCTCCAGAACACCGCGGGCCAGCACGCAGGCCGGCTCGGGTCCCTTGAGGATCACCACATTGCCGTGGGGGTGCGCCTCGATGCCGAGGCGGTCTTCGAGCAAAGCCAGATGCGCGTCGTACTCGCCCAGCGCCCGTGTGAGCGCCCTGTTGTCCTCGAAGGGGATGACGAGGCGCGCCTCGGCGGCCTGCGTTCTGGACGCGCGTGGGGCGCCCGGCACGGATGGCCCGCGATATCCGGTCAACTATGATCTCCTGCGGCCTCCGGCAGCCGATTCTCCGGTTGGGTCCGTGGGGGCATCATAGGGCCGGGCGGCGGCGAAGCAAAGAACCGCTGCGCGCTACCCACCACAACCCAGGACCTCAGCCGCAACGACGCCGGACAGGCTGCCCGGACCGTGCCCGCTGATGGCAACCGGGAAGATCTGGCCCAGCAGATCGGCATCCGCCCTGGCCTGGACGAGCTGCAAATAGGGCGATCGGCCAACGAGATAGCCCTCGTTGCGCGCCGCGCGCTCGAAGAGCACGGGCACGGTCCGGCCGACCGTATCGGCGTTGAACCGCTCCTGCTGGTTCGTCAGCAGGAATTGCAGGCGCGCCAGGCGCTCGGACTTGAGGCCGTCGGGAACCTGATCCTCCATGTTGGCCGCCGGCGTGCCGGGGCGGGAGGAGTACTTGAACGAGAACGATTGCGCGAAGCCGACCGCTTTCACGAGGTCGAGGCTCGCCTCGAAATCATGGTCCGTCTCGCCCGGGAAGCCGACGATCATATCCGTCGACAGGGCGATATCCGGCCGCGCCTGCCGGATGCGCTCCACCAGGCGATAATACTCCTCCGCCGTATGCTTTCGGTTCATGGCGGCGAGGATGCGGTTCGAGCCCGACTGCACCGGGAGGTGCAGGTAGGGCATCAGCTTCTCCTCCTCGGCATGGGCGGCGATGAGATCGTCGTCCATGTTGCGCGGATGGCTGGTCGTGTAGCGGATGCGCTCCAGGCCGTCGATGCGCGCGAGGCGCCGGATGAGGCCGGCGATCGTCGTCTCCGCACCCGTCTCGGCCAGTCCGTGGTAGGCATTCACGTTCTGGCCGAGCAGCGTCAGCTCGCGCACGCCCTGCTCCACCAGCGTCCGCGCCTCCCTTTCCACCTCCGCGACCGAGCGGCAATACTCCATGCCGCGCGTATAGGGGACGACGCAGAACGTGCAGAACTTGTCGCACCCTTCCTGGATGGTCAGGAACGCCGTGGCCGAGCGGACCTGACGCTTGGGCGTCAGATGCTCGAACTTCTCGCTGTCCGGAAAGGCCGTCTCGACGATGCACTGGCCCGTCTCGCGCGACTTGCGCACGAGCTCAGGCAGGAGATGATAGCTCTGCGGACCGACGACGAGATCGACGACCGGCGCGCGACGCGAGATCTCGACGCCCTCCGCCTGCGCCACGCAGCCCGCGACCGTGACGAGGGTGTCCTTGCCCGCGCGCCGCCGCTCCTCGCGCACGGCGCGGATGCGGCCAAGATCGGAATAGACCTTCTCGGCGGCCTTCTCGCGGATATGGCAGGTGTTGAGCACGACGAGGTCGGCGTCCTCGACCTCGGTCGTCTCCGCATAGCCGGCGGCCGACAGCGCCTCGGCCATGCGCTCGCTATCATAGACGTTCATCTGGCAACCGAACGTCTTGATAAAGACTTTCTTGCGGGCGGTGTCGGCCGTCATCGAGACCGGTCTCCGGCGTGGTGGGGGATAGAGTTCAGGTGAGCCTATCCCAAAGCCCTCCGAAGCCCTTAAGGGGTCGGGCCGGGGCTGTGGTCGCGACACGTCGGCGCGACGCACGTTTGCAGTGCAGCATTTTTGCGGCCGGCTGTCGAGGGCTGCGGCTGCGACGGGTTAAATCACTCACCGCCATTTGTCGGACGTGGCGCGCCGCACGGGACTCCGGGCCATGGCACGCGGGGGCTTTGCCGTCCCGATGGCCTCGTCGGGGGACCGCGCGCGCAGCGTCCGGACGACCTCTTCGCGCACGGCGGCCTCCGTCCGCTCGGCGAGCTCCTTGCGATCGGCGAAATCGGCGAGCGGCACCGGCGGGCCGATGCGCACGATTACGTCCAGCGGCCCCGCCTGCAGGAGCTCCCAGGCGTGGCTCGGCATGTCCATGTCGCCATACCAGCCGACGAGCGGCCGGTCCGCCCGGCTGAAGGGGACGCCGTGGAGACGGGAATAGACGATCGCCACTGTCTGGACGACGACGGGAGGAGCGCGCCCCTCGCCGCCGTCGCCGGGCATGGCCGCAGCGAAGAGTGACGATTTGAAGGGCAGCACCCGGTTGCCGTCGGTCGACGTCCCTTCGGCGAAAAGAACGAGCGCGTCCCCGTCTGCCAGACGCTCAGCCATCTCCCCCGCCGTCTCCACGACCGACGCCCGTTTGGCCCGGTCGACGAACACGGTCCGCTGCAGCCGCGCCAGCGCCGAGACGAACGGCCAGGAGGCGACCTCCCTCTTGGCCACGAAGGAGACGGGCGCGACCGCCGACAGCACGGGGATATCGAGCCACGACGTATGGTTGGAGACGATGAGCGTCGGCGTGCCCGCCGTAACCTGGCCGTCGATGTGGAGACGGACTCCGAGAATGCGGCACACCCGGCGGTGGTACCAATGCGGAAAGCGACGGGCGGCTTTGGAGGAGACGCGCAGGAGGAGGGCCTGCACGGGCATCAACGGCAGCGTCAGCCCCATGAACCCGGCGAGAACGCCGGCGGCGCGAAGTCGTCCCATGGTGGCTATATAGCGGTCGTCCGAGACATCGTCACGGCATCGACGGCGGCAGCGCCGGAGCGTGCGTAATAGCCCTTGCGGCGTCCGTTCGGCTCGAAGCCCATGCTACCGTAGAGCGCCAGCGCCGCGCTGTTGTCGGCGGCGACTTCGAGGAACACCCGGCGCACCTCGGCACGCCGCACCGCGCGCGCCAGTCCTTCGACGAGAAGCCGGCCCACGCCGAGCCGCTGCCGGTCCTGCTCGACTCCGAGCGAGAGAATCTCGGCTTCGTCCGCCGCGATCTGGCCGATGACGAAGCCGATGACGTCGGTCGGAGCCCCGAGCGTGGCGACGAACGACGTCGAGGCCGGATGGTCGAGCAGGCGCCGGATGCTCGCTTCGTCCCAGGCCGGATCGAAGAGCCGGGCGTGGAGAGCGGCGATATCGGCCGCCCGCTCGGGGCCAGCCCAGAGCAGCGACACCCGCTTGCCGTCGACGATCAGCGCCGGACCGCTCATGTCTTCGCCTCAGCCCGGGCCCTCGCGAGCGACTTGCCCTCCTGCGGCTTGGCATCGGGCGGCCGCAGATAGAGCGGTTCCACCGGCTGCGAGGCCGGTGCCCGCGTCACGGCGCCGACGACGGCCCGCGCCATGTCGGGAAAGATCATGCCGGGCCGCACCCGTGCCTGGCCGCCCGCCGCGTTGACGGCGTCGCCCAGGGCCGCCGTTCCCGCGACGAGGAACGGCCGACCCCGGCCGAACTCTGCGCAATCCGCGATCGCCACGATGTACGGGCGGCCGACAGCGTCCCGCGTCCGGCCATCGAACATCTGCACATAGGCCTCGCCGCGGTGCGCATCGACGGCGATGGCGAGATCCTCGTCGGGGCCGATGTCGCCGATCTGAGGCGACAGTGCGATCGCCTCAAGGCTCGTGAACGGCACGATGGCGATGCCGCGGGCGAGATGGAACGCGCGCGCTGCCGCAATTCCGATGCGGGTGCCGGTGAACGATCCGGGCCCGACCGTCACCGCGATCCGATCGATCGACTCGATCGCCAGGCCGGCCTCGTCCAGGATGTCGCCGATGAGCGGCATCATGCGCTCCGCGTGGCCGGTCACCATCGGCTCGGTGCGGGCAAGGACACGTGCGGCCTCAGAGCCGAGGCCGACGCCCACGGCGACGCTGAGCGCGGAGAAACACGTATCGAGACCGAGCACGTTCATGGCGCGGCAGCCTACACGCGGTTCGCGGCCGTTCGCCAGCCCAAAACGGGGCACGAGCGGCCTGCCCCGCCGCCCAGCCGCGCGCGGCTCACGCGGGCTTACGCGATGCGCGCGATGTCATCGAAGGAGAACCGCGGCGAGCGCGGATAAAGGCCACCAGGATCGCCGTAGCCGAGGTTGCAGAGGAAGTTCGACTTGATGCTCGTGCCGGCGAAGAACGCGGTGTCCACGCCGGCGTTGTCAAACCCCGACATGGGCCCGCAATCGAGCCCCAGAGCGCGCGCCGCCAGGATGAAATAGGCGCCTTGAAGCGAGCCGTTGCGGAAGGCGGACACGTTGGCGAAGTCTTCGTTGCCGGCAAACCAGCTTCGCGCGTCCGCGTGCGGGAAAAGCCGCGGCAGGTGATCATAGAACTTCAAGTCGTAGCCGATGATCGCGGTGACAGGCGCGGCCATGGTCTTCGCCACATTGCCCTCCATCAGGAGGGGCTTCAGCGTGGCCTTTGCGTCCGCCGACTTCACGAATACGAAGCGGGCCGGGCTGGAGTTGGCACTCGTCGGCGCCCAGCGCATGAGCTCCACGATCTCGCGCAGCACGCCCTCGGGCACGTCCCTGGCCTGCCAGGCGTTATGGGTCCGCGCCTCGGTGAAGAGCTGGGCGAGCGCGGCCGGGTCGAGACGAACGGTCATGGCGGCATCCTTTTGCTGCAGGCGATCCAGTGCGGCGTGCCATCGTCCGTGCGCGACAGCAAGAACCCCGCAGCGGATGCCGCGGGGCTCAAAGCGCCGAACGGGCCAATGGGTCTGACGTAGGCTTACGCCGCCTGGACCTCCTGAACCTCGGGGCAGAAATGCTTCAAGAGGTTCTCGATGCCGTGGCGCAGCGTTGCCGTGGAGCTCGGACAGCCGGAGCAGGCGCCCCGCATGTGGAGATAGACGACGCCGTCCCGGAAGCCGGCGAACGTGATGTCGCCGCCGTCCTGGGCCACGGCCGGGCGCACGCGCGTCTCGAGCAGATCCTTGATCGTGGCAACGACCTCCGCATCGGCCGGATCGAAGTTCTCGTCGGCGACATCGTTGGCGGCATCGGCCGCCGCGGCGCCCGACATGTAGTGCTCCATGATGGCGCCGAGCACCATTGGCTTCAGGTGCTGCCACTCCGCATCACTCTTGGTCACGGAGATGAAGTCGGAGCCGAGGAACACGCCGCTGACGCCGTCGATCTCGAACAGGCGGCGGGCGAGCGGGGAGGCCTCGGCTTCCTCCGGCGAGCGATATTCGGCAGTACCGCCGGCGAGCACGGGCTTGCCGGGAATGAACTTCAGCGTCACCGGGTTGGGGGTCGCCTCGGTCTGGATGAACATCGCTCTTCAATCCTTCCTTTCCAGCCTTCAAGGGGCCGGAAGCAAAACCTTAGAATTCTTCCAAACTATATAGCCGAAAAGGCGGCAAAAGTCGAGGGTGAAGAACCGTTTGCCGGAACAATGACATGCTCGTCGCGGACGTTCAGGCGAGCGTCAGGATGTCCTCCAGCGCCAGATTGCCCGGCACGATGGTGATCGGGATCGGGAAACTGCCGGCGGCGCCTCCGGCGGCGAGCGAGGAGACGAGCGGGCCCGGTCCCTTGGCGTCGGTGGCTGCGCCCAGGACCAGGATCGCGATGTCGTCGTCCTCCTCGATGAGGTGCAGCAGCTCCTCGGGCTTGTTGCCCTCGCGGACGACCTCCTCGACGGGGATGTTCTCGAAACCGACATTGTGCAGCTTCCGCCTGAAGAGGCGGAACAAGGCGCGGGCCTTGTTGGTCTCCTCCTCGAGCTGGACCTGACGCACGCCGACCCAGTGCTGGAATTCCTGCGGCTCGATGACGTAGAGCATCACGAGGATGCCGGAGGAGCGCAGGATGCGGCTTGCGGCATAATAGAGCGCGCTCTCGACCTCCTGGCTTTCGTCGACGACGAGCAGGAACTTGCGGGCGTGGCCCGCCTCGAACGAGCGGCGTTTCTTCGTCGTCGGCATGGTCGGATGCTGCCATGAAGGGGAACAGACGGGAAGGCGTCAAATCGGATGCCGGCGATGCTTGCGCTTGACGCCGGTCGGCATGAGCGGCGCATGCGCCGGCGCGCAATCCGCTGCGACGTCAGGACCTGAGCAGGCCGACGATGTCCTTCACCTCGTCCATGACGGGCGTCGCGATCGTGCGGGCGCGGCGCGCGCCATCGGCGAGCACGCCGTCGATATAGCCGGGATCGGCCGACAGGCGCTTGGCTTCCGCGCCGATCTTGCCGAGCGTCTCGGTCGCCGCCTCCGCCAGCGCCTTCTTGAAGGCGGAGAACTGCTGTCCGCCGAACTCGCCGAGCACCTGCGGCACCGTCTTGCCCGTGAGCGCCGCGTAGATGCCCACGAGGTTCTCCGCCTCCGGCCGGTTCGCGAACCCCGTCTCGTCGCCGGGCAGCGGATCGGGGTCGGTCTTCGCCTTTTGGATCTTGCGGGCGACCGTATCGGCATCGTCCGTGAGATTGATGCGCGACAGGTCGGACGGGTCCGACTTCGACATCTTCTTCGTGCCGTCGCGCAGGCTCATGACGCGCGTCGCCGGCCCGGTGATGACGGGCTCGGGGAGGGGAAAGAAAACGCCGTCGGCATGGCCCCGCGCCGCGATCTCGCTGCCGAAGTCGGCGTTGAACTTCTGCGCGATGTCGCGCGTCAGCTCCAGGTGCTGCTTCTGATCGTCGCCGACCGGAACGTGCGTTGCGCGGTAGGCAAGAATGTCGGCCGCCATCAGGCACGGGTAGGCATAGAGCCCGACCGACGCGTTCTCGCGGTCCTTGCCGGCCTTCTCCTTGAACTGCGTCATGCGGTTGAGCCAGCCGAGCCGGGCGACGCAGTTGAACACCCACGCGAGCTCGGCATGCTCGGGAACCTGACTCTGATTGAAGAGGATGCTCCTTTTGGGATCGAGACCGGCGGCGATGTAGGCGGCGGTCACGCCGCGGATGGCGGAGCGCAGCTCGGCCGGGTCCTGCCAGACGGTGATCGCGTGCAGGTCGACGACGCAATAGACGCAGTCGTGCTCGTCCTGGAGCCGGATCCAGTTGATCATGGCGCCGAGGTAGTTGCCGAGGTGGAGGCTGCCGGTCGGCTGCATGCCGGAGAAGACGCGGGTCTTGAATGCCATTGCTCTCGTTTCCTTCCAACCGGCGCGGGTTATGACGCGGGCCGCGCGATGAGGCAAGAGGCCGAGATAGGGGATGCTATCGGCGTGTCACTGCCGAGCGGAGCTGGGCGAGGGAGGCCGCACCCGTCATGTGCGCGGCGGCGAAATAGGCGAGCATTCCCGTGCAGACCAGCACCGCAAGGGCCAGGAACCGCACGAGCGTCCCCTGCGAGGAGGCGAGCCAGGAATCGAGGCCACGCGCGGCGGCATAGAGCACCACGCCCATGACGAGCGCGGACAGGACGATGCGCGGCAGCGCCCGGGCGAGACGCCGATCGGCCTCGAAATGCCCGTGGGCCTTGAGCCCGCGGTAGAGCAGCAGCGCGTTCATCCAGCCGCCGAGCGTGGTCGCCACCGCAATGCCCAGATGCGGCATCCAGCCCAGACGCCGGAACAGAAAGAAAAGGCCGATCGATCCCGCCGTGTTCGCCGTCAGGCTCCAGGCCGCGTAGCGCATCGGCGACTTGGTGTCCTGACGGGCGAAGAACGCCGGCGAGAAGACCTTGATGAGGACGAAGCCGGGCAATCCCAGCGCGAAGATACGCAAGGCCTCGGCGGTGTAGGGCGTATCCTCGGCGGTGAAGGCCCCGCGCTCGAACAGGACGCGTACGATCTCCGCGGGGACCACGAACAACGCCATCGCGGCCGGCACGGTGAGGAGCATCGCGAACTCGAGCGAGCGGTTCTGGCTGTCCATGACCGCCGTGTGGTTGCCAGCCCGCAGATGGCGCGACACGTCCGGCAGCAGGACGACGCCGATGGCGATGCCGACGATGGCGAGCGGCAGCTCGTAGAGCCGGTCGGCGTAGTAGAGGTGCGAGACGGCGCCGTCCTGCAGCGAGGCGATGACCGTGCCGATGGCGATGTTCACCTGCGTGATGCCGCCCGCGATGACGCCCGGGATGCCGAGCGCCACGAGCTTCTTCATGCCTTCGGACCAGCGGGGACGGCCGAGCCGCAGCGTCAGGCCGTTGCGCTTCAGTCCCCACAGCAGCAGGGCGAGCTGCAACAGACCCGCGACGAAGACCCCCCAGGCCTGGATATAGCCGGCCTCCGGCACGGAGCGGTAGCCGAGCCAGATCGCAACGAGCATCGTCACCGTCAGCACCGAGTTGAGCACGATGGAGACCGACGAGCTCTCCACGAACTTGCCGACCGTATTGAGCACGCCCGACATGAGGGCCACGAGCGACATGCACAGGAGATAGGGAAAGGTGATCTGGGTCAGCCGAACGGCGAGCTCGAACTTCTCGGGCGTATCGGAGAAGCCGGGCGCGAGGAGATACATGAGCCACGGCATGGCGAGCATCGCCGCAGCGGAGAGAATGAGAAGGACAAAGGTAAGGCCCGACATCGCCTCGGAGGCGAACGCGCGCGCAGCCTCAGGCCCTTCGCCCTCATACCGGGCGGCGAAGAGCGGCACGAAGGCCGAATTGAAGGCGCCCTCTCCGAACAGGCGGCGGAAGAGGTTCGGAAACCGGAAGGCGACGTAGAACGCATCCGCGACGGGGCCCGTGCCGAGGACGGCCGCGGCCAGGATGTCGCGCAGGAAGCCGAGCACGCGGCTCAGGAGCGTGAGGCCGCCCACGGTGAAAAAGGCGCGATAGAGCTTCATGTGCGGGGAGGCCTGCTGCTGGCGGATGGAGCGGAGCTCAAGAAGGCAGGACCGGAAAGCACGGCCGTCAGACGCTGCGCGATGGTCTTCTGACGGTTCTCGCTGTCGATCTTCTTGCCCGTGAGATCGTTCACGTAGAAGACGTCGACGGCTTTCTCGCCGAAGGTGGTGATGTGGGCCGAGGCGATGTCGAGCGACAGGTCGGACAGCGTGCTCGTCAGATCGTAGAGAAGCCCGCTGCGATCGCGGCCCGCCACCTCGATCACGGTGAAGCGGTCCGACAAATGGTTGTTGATGATGACCTCCGGCAGGACGGTGAAGGCCTCGATGCGGGTGGCCGCCGAACTGCGCTTGGCGAGCAGCGTCTTCAAACGCGTCTCGCCTTTCAGAAGCTTTTCGATCGTCGCCTCGATGCGTTTAGCGCGACGGATCTCGTCGTCGTCCTCGTCGAACTCGCGCGCCAGAAGGAACGTGTCGAGCGCGAAGCCGTCGCGCGTCGTCGTGATATGCGCGCCGACGATGTTGGCGCCATTGGCCGCGCACGCTCCGGCAAACAGCGCTAGAAGACGCGGATGGTTCGGGGCGAACACCGTGAGCTCGGTGATGGCCGTGAACGCGTCCGTCGTCGCATCCGTGATGAGCTTCAGGCCTTCCTGTTCGGCGCGGCGCACGAGCCGGGCATGGCAAGCCTGCTTTGCCGTCTCGGTGCGAAGCCAGTAGTCGGGATAGTGCCGATCGATGAACCACTCCACCTCCGCGAGCGGCCAGTCGGCGAGCGCGGCCCCGAGTCGATCCTTCGCATCCGCCACCCGGTGGTGGCGCTCCACCAGCGTGTGCCCGCCCGCCACGAGCGGCTCGGTCTCGTGATAGAGAGTGCGGATGAGCTGGCCCTTCCAGCCGTTCCAGACGCCGGGACCGACCGCGCGGATATCGGCGACGGTCAGGAGCGTCAGGAGCTTGAGGCGCTCCGGACTCTGCACGACGGCGGCGAAGTCGCGCGCGGTCTTGGGATCGGAGAGGTCGCGGCTCTGGGCGATGTTGCTCATCGTCAGATGCTGCTCGATGAGCCAGGCCACCGTCTCCGTCTCGGCCGGCGTCAGGCCGAGACGCGGACCGACGTCGCGCGCGACGCGGGCCCCGACGATCGAGTGATCCTCCGACCGGCCCTTGCCGATGTCGTGCAGAAAGGCGGCGACATAGAGCGCCCTGCGGTTCTGGATCGACTTGATGATGCCGCTCGAAAGCGGCAGCTCGTCCAGGCTCTCTCCGTGCTCGATCCTGGCCAGCTCGCCGACGGTGCGCAGAAGGTGCTCGTCTACGGTGTAGTGGTGGTACATGTTGAACTGCATCATCGCGACGACGCGCCCGAAATCGGGCAGGAACCGGCCGAGCACGCCCGCCTCGTTCATGCGCCGCAGCGTCGTCTCGGGGTTCGACTGCGCGGCCAGGACCTCAAGGAAGATGCGGTTGGCTTCCGGATCGCTCCGGAGGCGGTCGTCGACGAGGCGCAGCGAGCGGCGCAGCAGGCGGATCGCATCGGGATGCAGATGCGCGTTGGTGCGCTCCGCCAGCGCGAAGAACCGGATGAGGTTCACCGGATCGCGATTGAAGACCTCGGCGTCGGCGACATTCAGCCGGTCGTTCTCGATGCGGAAATCGGTGAGCTGGCGCACCTGGCGGCGCAGCCTCCAGCCATACCCGAGCAGACCGGAGAGGCCCGGCGTCGTCTTCGCCTGCTGCACCTCCAGCGCGGCGCACAGGATGGCCGTCAGATCGCCGACATCCTTGGTGACGAGGAAGTAGTGCTTCATGAAGCGCTCGACGGGGCGCTGGCCCAACGCCTGTCGATAGCCGAGCCGCTCCGCCATGGCGGGCTGCAGCTCGAACGTCAGGCGCTCCTCGGCACGGCCCGTGAGAAAGTGCAGGTGGCAGCGCACGCTCCACAGGAAATCTTCCGACCGGCGGAACGTCTGGTACTCCTCCGGCGTGAAGATCTTCGCCTCGATGGTCTCCGGCCCCACCTCCTTGCCGTAGAGATACTTCGACAGCCAGTGCAGGGTATGCAGGTCGCGCAAGCCGCCCTTGCCGTCCTTCACGTTGGGCTCGACCTTGTAGCGGCTCTCGCCCGCGCGGCGGTGGCGCTCGTCGCGCTCGGCCATCTTGGCATCGATGAACGTGCGCGCCGTGCCCGCGAAGACCTCGCGGCGCAGCCGGTCCGACAGCTCGGCGAAAAGCTGGGCATCGCCGTGGACGAGCCAGATGTCGAGCAGGGCCGTGCGGATGGTCATGTCCTGGGTGGCCATCTTGAGGCACTGGTCCACGGTGCGCGTGGCGTGGCCGACCTTCAGCCCGAGGTCCCACAGCAGGTAGAGCATGTATTCGGCGACGCTCTCGCCCCAGGGCGTCTGCTTATAGGGCAGCAGGAACAGGATATCGATGTCCGACCCCGGCGCGAGCAGTCCGCGCCCGTAGCCGCCGGTGGCAACGACCGCCATGCGCTCGGCATCGGACGGGTTCGTCGCGCGGTAGACGTGCGCCACCGTGTAATCGAAGAGAAGCGCGATCAGCTCGTCCTGGAACCGGGCCAGCCCATGGGCGCATTTGCGCCCCTTCCCGTCCGCCTCGAGCTGCCGCCTCGCCTCCTGACGCGCCCCTTTGAGGAGCGTCTTGCACCGTTCGAGCACGGCCGGACGCGCCTCCGCCGGCGTCCCGTGGGCGTTGAACAGCGCCGTCAGCTCGATCCTCAGCTCCTTGGGATCGAAGTAGGGCGCGGCGCGGAAGCTCGTCGTGTCCATGGCGGTGCGTGGCCGGATCGGTCGGGGCGAATCGGACCGGGCGCCGGAGCGCAAGGTCTTGAGCGGGCGCAACTTAGCTGCTTTGCATGGCGAGGGGGAGGGCCAGACGTGCGGCGCGTTCCCCTCCGCCGGCCGCAGAGGGTTGTTGAGAGGGATGTTGCCGGCGGTCGAGGCGGGTGAGGCGGGAGGGGAGACGGCACGCGTGGCCGAGATCACGATCAGACCTGCCGGGCGGGGTGATGCCGACCGCATCCGCTCCTGGCTGCGCCAGCCGGAGATCGAGGCCTGGTGGGGCCCCGCGTCGGCGACGACGGCGGAGGTCCAGATCGCGATGCAGTCGCCTTCCGCGCTCTGCCGCATCATCGAGGCTGGCGGCGAGCCCATCGGCTACTGTCACGCGATCGATGCCCGGCTGTGGGGCGACGACCTGCCCGACGAGCTCGAGCCCGGCACCTGGGATCTCGACATCTTCATCGCCTCGCCGGCCCACCGCGGCCAGGGCGCGGGGCTCGGCGCGCTGAAGCTCCTGATGGCGGAGGTCTTCTCCACGACGCTCTCGACCGCGGTGTGCATCTTCGCCTCGATCCGCAACGAAGCGGCCGTCCGCGCCTACGAGAAAGCGGGCTTTGCCTGGCGACGCATCTGGACCGACAGCGCCTCCGGTCCAAGCTGGTTCATGGTCGCGCGCCGGCCCTCGCAAACCGGACGGGCACAAAGGCCGTGATCTCAGCCCAGCAGATCGCGCAGGAAGGGGATCAGGGGCAGGTCCGCCGGCGGCATCGGGTAATCGACCAGCTTTGACGCGCGCACCCATTTCACCCGCTGACCCTCGCGCGGCGTAATCTCGCCCTCCCAGTTGCGGCAGAGGTAGAGCGGCATCATCAGGTGGAACGTGTCGTAGGTGTGGCTCGCGAACGTGAACGGGGCGAGGCACGTGAGGCAGACCTCGATGCCGAGCTCCTCGTTGAGCTCTCGGACGAGCGCTTCTTCCGGCGTCTCGCCGGGGCCGAGCTTGCCGCCTGGAAACTCCCACAGTCCGGCGAGCGTCTTGCCTTCGGGGCGCTGCGCGATGAGCACGCGGTTGTCGGCATCGACAAGGGCGGCCGCCGCAACGAACAGGATGGGCCGCGCCGGACGCGGGCTACTCATGGCCGCCTCACGAGCTTCCACGCCGTCTCATCGAGCGCGCTGAGGCCGCGCTTGCGCAGGTTCTCGCTCGCGGCAAGGCCGTCCCGCCCCTCAAGAAGCGCAACGCGGAAGGCGTTGCCGAACAGCTCGTCGATCCGTTCCGGCGAGATCGGAAAAGGCGGCCCGTCCATCTCGGACGGATCGTAGTTGAGCGCAACCAGCAGCACCGGAACGCCGGACGGCGTCAGCGCCGCGAGCTGATCGGCATAGGCCTGCTGCATGTTGCTCGGCATGGCGACGAGGGCCGCGCGGTCGAAGACGCCGCCGATGCGCCGCGTTGCAGCCGGATCGAGCGCCAGGTGATCGCCGCACCAGATCTCGTAGGGGCCGGCGCGCTTGACGATGAAGGCTCCTTCGGTGACGACGCCCGGCGCGCGGCTGCGCTCGGCGAAGAACTGGTCGACGGCCGTTTCCGCCAGCTCGGTTCCCAAAACCCGGTGTCCCTGGTCGGCGAGCCAGACCATGTCGAGGCTCTTGCCGCACAGCGGAACGAGCACCTGCGCGCTGCGCGGCACGCCGAGCGCGGCCCAGTGCCGGTCCAGGAAATCGTGCGCCTCGGCCTGGTGAAAGCCGATGTCGGAGCGCTGCCAGCGCTCGATCCAGAACGTGGGGTCCATGGGCCTTGCCTAGCTGCGATAGTCCGCGTTGATGGAAACGTAGTCGTGCGTCAGGTCGCAGGTCCATACGGTCGCCGAGGACTTGCCGACACCGACGTCGATGCGGATCGTTATCTCGGCGTTCTTCATGTAGGCCGCGACCGTCGCCTCGTCATACTCGGACGCGCGCTCGCCGTTGCGGGCAACCGAGTGCTCGCCGAACCAGATGGCAAGCCGATCGCGGTCGGCGGCCTCGCCCGACTTGCCGACCGCCATGACGACCCGGCCCCAGTTGGGGTCCTCGCCGGCAATCGCCGTCTTGAGGATCGGCGAGTTGGCGCACGACAGCGCGATCCTGCGCGCGGCGGTCTCGCTCTCGGCGCCCTCGACGACAAAGGACACGAATTTGGAGATGCCCTCGCCGTCCTTGGCGACCTGGATCGCCAGATCGCGCATCAGGTCGTGCAGCGCCGCGCTGAAATCCTGGAGCCGCTTCGACTTCGCCCGCGCCACGCGCTTCTGCCCCCACGCCGCGGCGGCGCCGGTGGCGAACAGAAGACAGGTGTCGGAGGTCGATGTATCACCGTCGATCGTCATGGCATTGAAGGTCGTCTGCACGTGCGTGGCGAGAAGATCCTGCAGGGCCTCGGCCGCAATCGCGGCATCGGTGAAGATGAAGCAGAGCATCGTGGCCATGTCGGGTGCGATCATGCCGGCGCCTTTGCAGAAGCCGTTGATCGTGACCTCCACGCCGCCGATCAGAGCCTTGCGCGTCGCGAGCTTCGGGTAGGTGTCGGTGGTCATGATCGCGCGCGCGGCGTCCTCGAAGGTGTCGGGCGTGGCACGGCCGGCGAGATCCGCCAGCAGATGCGTGAACTTGTCCGGATCGAGCGGCTCGCCGATGACGCCGGTCGAAGCGATGTAGACCTCCTTCGGACCGCACCCGACCGCGGCCGCGGCGGCCGCGGCCGTCGCCTCCACCGCGGCGCGGCCCCGCATGCCGGTGAACGCGTTCGCATTCCCCGAGTTGACGACGAGCATCCGGGCCTTGCCGTGCTTCAGGCTCTTGCGGCACCACAGCACCGGCGCCGACGCGGTCTTCGACTGCGTCAGCACCCCGGCCGCCGTCGTGCCCTCGTCCATCACGGCGACCATGAGGTCGGTCCGGTTCTTATAGCGGATGCCGGCCTCGGCGGTGGCGAAGCGCACGCCTTGCAGGGGCTCGAGCCGCGGCAGGGCGGCGGGCGCAAAACGCGACGTCTTGGACTGTGTGGCCATGGGTTACCGGCGAGAGGGATTGAGTGAGGCTGTCGGAGCAGGCGTTATGTCGCTGCAAAAAAGCAATCAGGCCGCTTTTGCGCAAGCGGCCTGATCAGAAAGGATTGACGGCCTCGCCGGACAGAGCCGGCTACTTGTCGGCGTCCGGGGCGGAAGGCGCCGGGCTGTCGCCCGGCTTCACCGCCGCCGCTCCGGCCGCGGCGGCCGCCGCATCCTCCATCTGCTTCTTCATGGCTTCCTGGGCCTCCGCCTGCTTCTTGGCGTCCGCCTCGGCCATCTTCTTGATCTCGGGATCGACGTAATCGATCTTCGCCTTGCCGCGCAGCTCGCCGGCGATGTTCTGGGCCTTGGACTGCACCATCGAGCCGATCAGGCGGTCTTTGACCTCGTCGAAGGACGGCGGCGGCTTCTGGCGGCGATCCTCCACCTTGATCACGTGCCAGCCGAACTGGCTCTGGACCGGCTTGGAAATCTCGCCCGTCTTCAGCGCGAACGCGGCCTCCTCGAACGGCGGCACCATCTGGCCGCGGCCGAAGTAGCCGAGCATCCCGCCCTGCTCCTTGGAGCCGGCATCTCCGGAATTCTCCTTGGCGAGCTGCGCGAAATCTTCGCCTGCCGCGACCCGGGAGGCCATTTTCTTGGCCTCGTCCTCGCTCGCGACGAGGATGTGACGCGCCTGCACTTCCTCCTCGGGCTTCAGCTGCTTGACCTTGTCCTCGTAGATGGCGCGCGCGCTGTCTTCGCCGATGCTCGCCTTCACGCTCTTGTCGAAGTAGGCGTCCCGTAAGGCCCGCTGGCGCCAGAACGCCATGCGCTTGTCGAAGTCCGGGCCGCTGCCGAGCTTCTCGGCTTCCGCGGCCTCGGCGAAGAGCTGGTTCTCGATCATGAACTCGACGAGCACGCGGCGCCGCATCGTCTCGGGCAGATTGCCGAGCTCGTTGCCGATCTCGGCGTCCGCGAGCGCAAGGTCGGCCTCGGAAATGGCGTGGCCGTTGACGGTGGCGACGACCTTGTCCTGCGCGTGCGCCAGACCGATGCCGGCACCGAGCACGAAAGCGCTCAAGGCAACCGCATGAAACTTAAGACAAACCTTCACGTGCTCACGTCCTTTCCAACCTTGCAGCCAACGGACGGGCAAGGCGGGCCCCGGACCGGCTCCTGCCACCCTTAGAAATGCGTGCGCCTGGATAGACCCGGCACACCGCTCTGCCAAGTTAAGTTTTGGAGAAAAGAGGCCGAATTTGGCCCGCGCGGGCCGAAAGCGCGGACCATGACGCGTTGACAATTAAGGGGGGCCATCCTTATGTCTGCGCCCGTGAACCGGAGAGCGGCGCGGCGCCTACTCTCCCGCCCGAGCTGTCTCCGCACGACGTCTGTCATGGATCGTCGGCACTTCGCCCGGTGCGGGCGGAGCGTGCCGGGCGGCATGCGCTCATCCGGCGAGCGCGCTCATTTCAAGGACATCGATCCCCATGCTCTCCATCACGTCGCTCGCCGCGAAGATTTTCGGCACGTCGAACGACCGCAAGGTCAAGTCCTACCGGACCCGCGTGGACGAGATCAATGCGCTCGAGCCCGAGCTTATCCGGCTCACCGACGAGGAGCTCAGAGCGCGCACGGCGGAGTTTCGCAAGCAGTACCAGGACGGCGCCTCGCTCGACGATCTCCTCGTCCCCGCGTTTGCGACCGTGCGCGAGGCGGCCAAGCGCTCGCTCGGCCAGCGGCACTTCGACGTGCAGCTCATCGGCGGCATGGTCCTCCACGACGGCAACATCTCGGAAATGAAGACCGGCGAAGGCAAGACGCTTGTTGCGACGGCGCCTGTCTATCTCAATGCGATCGCCGGCAACGGCGTGCACGTCGTGACGGTCAACGACTACCTTGCCCGGCGCGATGCGGAATGGATGGGCCAAGTCTATCGCTTCCTCGGGCTGACGGTCGGCGTCATCGTGCACGGCCTCGACGACGCTGAGCGCAAGGCGGCCTACGACTCCGACGTGACCTACGGGACCAACAACGAGCTCGGCTTCGACTACCTGCGCGACAACATGAAGATGCGCAAGGACGACATGGTCCAGCGCGGCCATGCCTTCGCCATCGTCGACGAGGTGGACAGCATCCTGATCGACGAGGCCCGCACCCCGCTCATCATCTCCGGCCCGCTCGACGACAAGGCCGATCTCTACAATGCCGTCGACAAGCTGATCCCGAAGCTCGTTGCGGACGATTTCGAGCTCGACGAGAAGCAGCGCCAGGTGTCGCTGACGGAGACCGGCAACGAGCGCATCGAGCAGATGCTCACCGAAGCGGGGCTCTTGCGCGAGGGATCGCTCTACGACGTGGAGAACGTCACCATCGTCCACCACGTCAACCAGGCGCTCAAGGCGCACAAGCTCTTCCAGCGCGACAAGGATTACATCGTCAAGGGCGGCGAGGTGATCATCATCGACGAGTTCACCGGCCGCATGATGCCGGGGCGCCGCTATTCGGAAGGCCTGCATCAGGCGCTCGAGGCGAAAGAGCACGTCGAGATCCAGCCCGAGAACCAGACGCTCGCCTCCATCACGTTCCAGAACTACTTTCGTCTCTACGACAAGCTCGCCGGCATGACCGGCACGGCCTCGACCGAGGCACAGGAGTTCGGCGACATCTACGGGCTCGACGTGATCGAGATCCCGACCAACCTGCCGGTCGCGCGCGTCGACGAGGACGACGAGATCTACCGGACGCAGAAGGAGAAGTACGACGCCATCGTCGCGACGATCGCGGATTCGCACCGGCGGCATCAGCCGTGCCTCGTCGGCACCACGTCGATCGAGAAGTCGGAGCAGCTCTCCGAACTCCTGAAAGACAAGAAATACATCGCCGACCTCGGCAAACGCCTGAAAGAGCAGGCGCAGCGCTTCACGAGCGCCAAGGAAAGCGAGGTGAAGGCGTACTTCGAGGACATCGGCAGCTATCTCACCGAGACGGCTGCACGCGTGAAATCTGGCCATCCGATCGCGCACCAGGTGCTCAACGCGCGCTTTCACGAGCAGGAGGCCTCCATCGTCGCGCAGGCCGGCGTGCCCGGCGCCGTGACGATCGCGACCAACATGGCCGGCCGCGGCACCGACATCCAGCTCGGCGGCAACGTCGACTATCGCGTGCGCGACTGGGTGAAGGAGGAGACCGCCGCCGGCCGCGCCCCCGACGAGGCTGCCATCGCCCGCACGCGCAGCGAGATCGCCGCCGACGTGGCCGAGAAAAAGAATGTCGCGCTCGAAGCCGGCGGGCTCTTCGTCATCGGCACGGAGCGCCACGAAAGCCGGCGCATCGACAACCAGTTGCGCGGCCGCTCGGGCCGGCAGGGCGATCCCGGCCGCTCGAAGTTCTACCTCGCGCTCGACGACGACCTGATGCGCATCTTCGGCTCGGACAAGATGGACAGCATCCTGACGACGCTCGGCCTGCAAGAGGGCGAGGCGATCACCCATCCGTGGATGAACAAGTCGCTCGAGATGGCGCAGAAGAAGGTCGAGGCGCGCAACTTCGACATCCGCAAGCAGATCCTGAAGTACGACGACGTGATGAACGACCAGCGCAAGGTCATCTTCGACCAGCGCATCGGCATCATGGCCGAGGAGGACGTCTCCGATACCGTCAAGGAGCTGCGCCACCAGGTCGTGCACGACCTCGTGACCAAGTTCATCCCCGAGAAGGCGTATGCCGAGCAGTGGGACACCGACACGTTGACGGCCGCCGTCAGCAGCATCTTCGACCTCGACCTTCCGATCGCAGAGTGGGCGCGGGAGGAGGGCATCGCCGACCAGGAGATCACCGAGCGCCTCATTGCGGCCGTCGACAAGCGGGCGGAGGAGAAGGAGGCCGAGCTCGGCGCCGATCTCTATCGCCAGATCGAGAAGGAGGTGCTGCTGCGGACGCTCGACGGCCTGTGGCGCGAGCACATCGTCGCGCTCGAGCATCTGCGCCAGGTCATCGGCTTCCGCGCCTACGGCCAGCGCGATCCGTTGAACGAGTACAAGAGCGAGGCCTTCACGCTGTTCGAGTCTCTGCTCGCCCGCCTGCGCGAGGCCGTCACCGGGCAGCTCATGAACGTCGCGCTCGTTCCGGCCGAAGAACAGCCGATGCTGCAGCCGATCGAGCTGCCGCCGATGGAGGGTCACCACATCGATCCCACGACCGGCCGCGACGAGATGGCCGAGGAGCTGCCGCAGGAGCTGCGCGACGAGCTGCGCATGATCGACCGGGCGATCGCCGCGCGCGGACGCGGCACTACGCAGGAGCTGCCCAAGCGCATGCCGCTCCAGACGCGCAAATCCGAAGGCGATTTCGATCCGGCCTCGCCGGCGACCTGGGGCAAGGTCGCGCGCAACGCGCCCTGCCCGTGCGGCTCGGGCAAGAAGTACAAGCAGTGCCACGGCAAGCTCGATTGAGACGGCGTCTGCTCACGTTTTGACATAAAAAAAGCCGGGCGATCAGCCCGGCTTTTTTCGTATCGGAGAGTTCAGTTTCGAGAGCGGTATTACTTCTCTCCCTTGCCGCCGGCGATGCGGTCCGAGAGGGCCAGCAGCACGCTCGAGACGACGAAGACGAGATGGATGACGACGAGCCAGAAGAGCGACTTCTCGAACTCCGGCGTGATCGTCTTCAAGGCCATGAACGATTTCAGCAAATGGATCGCCGAGATCGCGACGATGGAGGAGAGCAGTTTCAGCTTCAGCGCGCTGAAGTCGATCTTGCCCATCCACTCCGGCCAGTCCCTGTGCCCCGTGTGATCGATCTTGGAGACGAAGTTCTCGAAGCCCGAGAAGATGACGATGATGAGCAGCGATCCCATCAGCGCCAGATCGACGAGCGCCAGCACGCCGAGGATCACGTCCGACTCGGTCGCCGTGAACGCGTGGGCGGCGAGGTGAAAGAACTCCGCCATGAACTTGATGAGCACGACGACGATCGACAGGGCGAGACCGAGATAGAACGGCGCCAGCAGCCAGCGGCTCGCAAAGATCACGTTCTCCAACGTGCGCTCGATCGCCGTCGGCGTATGCACTTTGTCGGTCATGGCATCTCTCGCAGTTGAACGGGCCGGGCGTTCTATGACACGCAGCCCCGGCCCGTCGCAAGGTCCGCAAGGAAGGTTCAGCGCTTGCGGCGCACGGTCTCAGCGAGCCGCGCCGGCTTGGCGCTCTTCGCCTCGGTTCTCAGCGCCATGAACTTCCGGCAGCTTGGTCGCGCCAAGTTGCACGGCGCCCGGCCCGCCGTTCGCGCCAGCGCCAAGCCCGCCGGCCGCCGCGGCGGATTGAGGTTCACCACGAGCTCGAACATCGGCTCCGTCGTGCTGAGCGGGACGGAGGCCGAGGCCGGCGGTCGAAGGCTCGGCTCCGTTGGGAGGCTCGGCTGTGGCGGTAACGGGCTCGACGGAGTCTCGATCGGGACAAGCGTGGCGGATTTGTCCGACGATCGAATAGCGGCGGCCGTCGCGCCGCACACGGCTAAAGGGCTTGCGGAGCCCGCCTCCGACGGGCTGACGTCCTGGATGTGATACCGCGCCTCGCACACGCTGACCCGCGGCGGCTGGCGTGTCCGCTCGAAGCTGTCGAAGCCCTCCTTGAGGTTCGACCAGAACCCCGCCCACTCGCTCGTCTTGTGCTTGTCGAGGTTGGCGGCGGTCATGCGGAAGGGAAAGACGTGGGCCGGGATGTGGCGCTGACCGGCTCTCAGCGCGGCCGTCGCGAGACCATAGATCTCGCCGATGACCGGGTTTGTCATCGCAAAGCAGCCGACCGACGAGCAGCCGCCGTGCACGAGGATGTAGGATCCCGAGCGCCCCGCGGCCTGGTCGAAGGCGTTCGGGAAGCCGAGGTTCAAGGAGCGCGGCCAGCGCCCCACGTGATGGAGCTGGCGCGAGGTGATGGTGTAGAAGCCCTCGGGCGTCTGCTTGTCGCCTTCCTGCTGCTTGGGACCGAGCGTGCCGGACCAGTGGCAGATCGGATAGACGGCGAAGAGCTCGTAGCGGCCGTCCTTCTCGATCCACAGCTCGAGTTCGGATTCGGCCTTGAAGATGCGGATGAAGATCGGCGCGCCGTTGGCGAAGCCTTTGGCCGCGAGCCGCTCCGCCGTCTTCGTCACATCGGGCGTACCGGGCAGCGGCAGGCGACCGACGGCGGCTGCGCGCTGGCGCTCGACGCGGTCGGGGGCGGCATCCTTGAGCTCGATCGACAGCGCCCGGGCTTCGGCGACTAGGGCCAGCCCGGCCAGCAGCACGAGGCCGGCATGCACGAAAGCGACCCGAAATCCCCTGCGGGACCGGTCCCAACCGCTCGGACGTGAGATGGCGCGGGCGTACGGCACTGTGACTCTCGACTGCGCGGCAAGGCTCGACGTGGCGGGCAGCCTAGCCGCAGACCTCGTCCCCTTGCAACCGCCCGGGGCCAGCGGCCCGCCCCGGTGTCCACCGTTTACGGGCACAGGCCGCTTTCGTTCTATGATTGCGGCGGCGCATCGCCCCGGAAGCCCCGTTCAGCGCGGCAAAGGTGCCACACCGGCCGCGCCCTCCGCCCGCGCGGCCGACACCGGGGAGGCGAGGCACTGCGCCGTCACCGGTCCCGACGGGTCGCGCGTCCGGGCACCCGAGGCGAATGCATAGGACTTGTTGCACACGCCGACGGTCGGCGGCACGCGGTCGGTCTCGAACAGGTCATAGCCCGTCTTCAGGTTGGCCCAGTAGGCATCCCACGCCCCCCCAGAATAGAGTGCCAGATTGCGCTCCGTCATGTGGAAGGGAAAGACCTGCACCTGGAACCGCTGCTGCCCGCCGTCGAAGGCGCGGGTCACGAGCGTCCAAATCTCGTCGATGACCGGATTCGTCATCGCATAGCAGCCGATCGAGCCGCAGCCGCCATGCACCATCAGGAAGGAGCCGGTGCGCCCCTGCGCACGATCATACGGGTTGGGAAAGCCGAGATTGAACGAGCGGTGCCACTGGCTGTTCGGATTGAGCGCCGGGCGATCGACCGAGTAGAAGCCCTCGGGAGCCTGCCGGTCGCCGGTCTTGAGCTTGGGCCCGAGCCGGCCGGACCACTTGCAGATCGGATAGGTCGCGAAGTGGACATAGCGCTCGCCTTTGAGCATCCAGAGCTCGAGCTCGAACTCACGCTTGAACACGCGCATGAAGACCGGCGCGCCGAGCGCCAGCTCCTTGGCCGCAAGGCGCTCGCCGAGGCGCGCAAGGTCCGGCGTACCGGGCATGGGCCGGCCGAGGGACGCGAGCCACACGCGGTAGTGCCGCTCGAGAGAGATGAAATAGGCCTCGCGCTCCCGATTCGGCACGAGCACGATCAGGGCCGCCGCGGCGGCGAGGACGACGAGCACGCCGTTCAGCAGGCCCGCGCCAAGGCGCGTGCGTCGGGCCGGCCGCGCCGGATCGTTGTGTGACGCCATGATCCGAGGTCCCGCCTCTCCGGTGCCATCGCCGGCCGGGTCGCGACCCGCCGCTCGCCTCCGCAAGGAAAGCCGCCGATCAGGGCTGATTTAAGCCCAGCGACGAGGGGATCGTATAGGGCTTCTTGGCGGGCTTGGGCCGTGCCGGCGCGGCTGGCTCCGCGGTCAGCGGCGCGGCAACGGGCGTGGCCGCCGCGGCACCGTCGATCGACCCCGTGGCGCCGGCCTTGGCAACCGGCGCCGCCTGCGCGCCGGAAGCCACCGGCATGGCCACAGGCGCCGGAGCGTCGCCGTTGGACCAGGCAAGAGCGGTGTCCGCGCGCGCCTTGGCGCCGGGCACCACGATGCGCTGATCGGCGATCTGCTGGTCGAGGAGGTTCGGACTGAAGGGCTGGATGAGCGGCTTCTGGAACCGCGGACACACGCCCTCCGGATCGATCCGGCCGGTCGCAGGCAGGCTGACGCCGATGACGTACTTGCGCTCGCAGACGGCGATCGACGGGGGCACGCGATAGGTCTCGAAGTAGTCGTAGCCCTGCTTCAGGGTCGCCCAGAACGAGTACCATTTGCTCTTCTTGAAGCGCGCAAGGTTCTCATCCGTCATGCGGAACGGGAACGCGTGCACCTCGAAGGCCGGCTGTCCGCCTTTGAACGCCTCGCGTGCCAGCGCGTAGATCTCTTCGGCGAGCGCGTCGGTCATGGCGTAGCAGCCGGCCGACTTGCACTTGCCGTGGATCATCAGGAACTCGCCGGTGCGGTCATTGGCGCGATCATACGCGTTCGGGAAGCCGAGATTGAAGGCCACGTGATAATTGGAATCGGGCTTCATCTGCTTCGGACCGACCGCATAGAAGCCCTCGGGCGCCTGCTTGTCGCCCTTCTTCAGCTTGGGGCCGATCTCGCCCGACCAGTTGCAGATCGGGTACGTCTTGACGTGGTAGAAGCGGCCGTCCTCGCGCGCCTTCCAGACCTCGAGCTCGGATTCTTCCTTGAAGATGCGCACGAAGATGGGGCGGCCGGGCTGCATCCCCTTCTTGCCGATGAGATCGAGCGTCTCCTTGGGCAGCGGCTGCTCGGCGGGCGTAATCTCCGGCACGCTGCCGCACGCCGCGAGCAGGACCGCCGCGGCGAGGAGACTTGCTCCGATCCGGACCCTCGAAATCACGTCCCCACCCTGACCGGCCGGTCGCATACGCAAACTCTCCCCTGGCGCATGCGACCCAGCATCTGATTGAGAAGGTAAACAAATCCCCAACAAAGAACGTCGCGGACGACTGTGCGGCGCTGACGCCGCCAGTGTCAACGCCGCATTGGGCCCTGTGAATAGGGCGCTGATGAGGCGTCGAAGCCGAGCATAAACAATAACTTGAGGGACGCACGTCAGGCCGGCCGGCGGCCGAGGCGCTCACAGCGAACGGCCGATCTCGAGGAATCGCTCCTGGCGCTGGCGGCGGACCTCAGCCGCACTCTTGCCGTCGAACTCGGCGAGCGCCTTGGCGATCGCATCTCCGACGCGCTTCATCATCAGCTCGCGGTCCCGGTGGGCGCCGCCCACGGGCTCCTTCACCACCGTGTCGATGACGCCGAGCGTCTCCAGGTCCTGGGCCGTGATCTTCATGCTCGTGGCCGCGTCGACGGCCTTCGAGCTGTCGCGCCACAGGATCGAGGCGGCGGCCTCCGGCGAGGCGACGGTGTAGATCGCGTGCTCGAGCATCAGGATGCGGTTGGCGGTCGCGATCGCGACGGCGCCGCCCGATCCGCCCTCGCCGATGATGACGGCGATCAGCGGCACCCCGATCGCGAGGCAGCAGTCCGTGGAGCGCGCGATCGCCTCCGCCTGGCCGCGCTGCTCGGCATCGACGCCCGGATAGGCGCCCGCCGTGTCGCACAGCGTGATGACCGGAAGCTGGAATCGTTCGGCCATCTGCATGAGGCGCACGGCCTTCCGGTAGCCCTCGGGCTTGGCCATGCCGAAGTTGTGGCGCAGCCGGCTTTCCGTATCGGAGCCTTTCTCGTGGCCGATGACCATGACCGAGCGGCCCCGGAATGTGCCGATGCCGCCGACGATGGCCTCGTCCTCGCCGAAGTAGCGGTCGCCCGCGAGCGGCGTGAAGTCCTCGATGAGGCCGCTGACGTAGTCGAGGCAGTGCGGGCGCTCCGGATGGCGGGCCACCTCGGTTTTCTGCCAGGGGGTCAGCTTGGCGTACGTCTCCGCCAGCGCCGCGTGCGCCTTCTGCTCGAGCTTCTTGATCTCGTCGGAGATGGAGACGGCCGTGTCGGAGCCTTCCAGCGCGCGCAACTCCTGCACCTTGCGCTCCAGCTCCGCGATCGGCGTCTCGAACTTCAGGTATGTGCGCACGATGTTGGGCGCGGGACGGTCAGGCGTCGGATCCACGGGGAAGCCTCGTCGCTGCGGCACCCTCTCGGCACATCGGCGCCGGCGGGGCCGGGTGAGCAGAATTCGCGGCGGACGATGCGCGCGGCGTCATAGGACTGTCAAGGCTTGCCGACCGCACGCCGCGGCCGCCCACAGCTTGTCGGGTCCAAGACGATTGGTATGGCCGCTCAACGGGATGGCGGCTCGCGAACGGGGAGCATCAGCACCATGCCGGCGACCAGGAAGAGCGCGATCGAGGCCATTCCGAGCCGCTGGCTGCCGGTCGCCATGGTCACCGTTGCCACCAGGAACGGCGCCAGGAAGGCCGTCACCTTGCCCGAGAAGGCAAAGAGGCCGAAGAACTGGGTAATCTGGTCGGGCGGGGCCAGCCGCGCAAGCAGCGCGCGGCTCGCCGCCTGCACCGGCGCGGCGACGAGCCCGACGATCAGCGCGAAGGCGAGGAACGTCTGCTCGCCGACGGAGGAGAAGGGTGCCGACGCGGCCTCCTTGGCGGGCACCTCGACCGTGAACAGCACGTGCGTCTTGTCGACCGAGAGAATGCCGACGGCGCCGGCAAGCAACAGGACGAGCGAGATGAGGATGACGGTCTTCGACCCCGCTCGGTCGTCGAAGAAGCCGCCGACGACCGCCCCGACCATGCCGGTCACCGACAGGATGATGCCGAAGAGACCGAGCTCCAGCGCGCCCCAACCGAACACGGCCGTGCCGTAGATGCCGCCGAACGCGAAGATCGCGGCGAGGCCATCGGCGTAGAGCATGCGCGCAATCAGAAAATACAGCATGTCGCGATTGCCGGGCAGGCTGCGGACCGTGTGCCAAAGCTGGGCAGCCGGAGACAGGCGGGACGCGCCCGCGCGCAGAGGACGCGGCTTCACGTCGGGCACGAAGAGGAAGAAGGGAATCATGAACACGGCGTACCAGATCGCCGCGACCGGTCCGACGAGACGGTCCGCCTCGCGCGTTGCCGTATCGAGCGGCAGGATCGGATCAAGGCCGAAGAGCGTCTTGCCGGTCGCCGTGCTCGTCACGATGAGGCCCGCGACGAGGGCGAGGCTCGCAAGACCGCCGAGATAGCCCACGCCCCAGCCGATGCCGGAGAGACGGCCGAGCGCGCTCGGCCGCACCAGGCTCGGCATCATGCTGTTGGTGAAGACGGACGAGAACTCGGCCGCCGCCGTCGCCGCAATGAAGGCGAGGATGACGAGGGCGATCGTTTCCTTCGGTGCGCCGGGGACAGCGAGCCACAGGGTCGCGAGCCCTGCGATCAGCACGGCGGAGAACAAGGCGATCCACGGCTTGCGGCGACCGCGTCCGTCCGCGAGCGCGCCGAGAAACGGGCTCCCGACGGCAATCAGAACGCTCGCCGCGGCCGCACCGTAGCCCCAGATGGTCTGCCCGAGTGCGACATCGCCGACGACCCCGCTCGCGAAATAGGGAGCGAACAGGAACGTCAGCACGAGCGTATAGTAGGGCTGAGCCGCGAAATCGTAGAGCGTCCACGCAACGAGCGCACGCAGCGGCGCCTGCTCGGCCGTCGCGCTTGCCCCCGGTTGGATCACGGCTTGTGTGGTTGCCATTCCCCAGTGCCTCCCCCGTGCATCCCCGGTACCGGCCGCGGCCGATCGCGACTGCAGATCGTGCCCGCGCAAGCGTGTCTAATCGATGACGATCAGGTGATTGGGCAGCTCGTTGGGGTCGCGCGATCCGGGTGGGACGTGCTGCGCCAGCAGCTCGCCCGAGCGCTCGATCGCGTGCACGAAGCCGTCGCCCGCGCGACCCGCGCCAATGTCGGCGGTCAGCCCGTCGACGATCGCCTGCCACGTTCCCTTCTCGACCTTCGCATCGATCGCCGTATCTGCGATGATCTCGGCATAATGCTCCGCCACCGAGACATAGATGAGGACGCCCGTGCGGCCCGTGGTCGTGTGCAGGTTCTGCACCAGGAACTGCTCGACTGCCCGGCGATGCGCACGCAGGCGCTTGATGTCGCCGGGCACGAGCGCGAACCGCACGCGGCGCGGCAGCGTCAGGAGCAGAACGAGGAGGAAGACGGCGAGCTGGGCGAGATAGATCCACTGCACCGGCCACCATGTCAGATAGATGAGCGGCCACGGCACGATGAGGGCGATGAGACCGGCCCACAGGAACGGCACGTGCATGTAGCTCGCGCTTTCGCCGCTCAAGACGGCGACGATCTCGCCGGAGGTCCTGCGCTCGGCCGCGGCAATCGCATCCGCGATGCGCACGTGGTCCTTCTCCGAGATGAACGCCATGCCGTGCGTCTCCCTGCCCTTTCACCAGCTCCCCGAGGCGCCGCCGCCGCTGAACGTGCCGCCGCCGCCCGACCAGCCCCCGCCACCACCGCCGCTCCAGTTGCCGGACCCGCCGGGGAAGATGATGATGCCGCCGTCGCGATCGAAGCGGCGCCCTCGCCGGCGCTGACGACCGGCCGGCTGCGGCATCCGCTGCGCCTGCTTGTGCTGCTGATAGATCGAATAGAGGACGATCAGGACCCAGATCGCGATGATGAGCGCCGCGAGCCAATCGAACTCGGGCGCCTGATGGAGGCTGCGCGCACGCCGCTTCACGGCCTCCGCATCGCCGAGCAGCACGTCCTTGATGTCGCGCACGCCGGCAGCAATGCCGGCCGCGAAGTCGCCGCGCCGGAAGCCCGGCAGGATGGCGTTCTCGATGATGAGCCGGCTCATGGCATCGGTCAGCACCGGCTCGAGCCGCTTGCCGACCTCGATGCGCACCTTGCGCTCGTTCGGCGCCACGATGAGAAGGACACCGTTGTCCTGGCCGGCCTGCCCGATGCCCCAGTGACGGCCGAGCTTGTAGCCGAAATCCTCGATCGAGAAGCCCTGCAGAGACTTCAGCGTGACGATCGCGAGCTGATCGGACGACGTGCCCTCGAGCGACTGCAGCGTTGCGGTGAGCCGCGCCTTGTCCTCCGCCGTCAACAGGTCCGCCTCGTCGACGATCCGCCCCGTCAGCGCCGGAAAGACCGGATCGGCCGCGCGGACCTCAGAGACGGGGTAGAGCATCAGGCTCGCCAGCACGGCAACGATGAGCCCGGCGCCGAACCTGCCGTTCCGAGCCCGCAGACGTGGCTCTCTCCAGCCGTGCCGCGCGGGATTACGAGCGAAGGGTCGGATCTCAGCCGCCATCATGTGCCGTCCTACGGCCGGACTCTTTGCCGATCGGCAGCGATCAGTTCCTCTGCGTGCCGAAATCGACCTTGGGCACCCTCTGCTCCTCGGCGGGAATGTCGAACGTCGCCATCTCCACCTTGTCCGGATACATGAGTGCGCGCCACCAGCGGCCGGGAATAGTCGTGAGCTCGGTATTGAACTGGCGGACAGCCTGGATGTAGTCGCTGCGCGCGATGCGGATCTTGTTCTCGATGCCCTCGATCTGGCTCTGAAGCGCCAGGAAGTTCTGTCCCGACTTGATGTCGGGATAGCGTTCGACGACGGCGAGCAGGCGGCCGAGCGCCCCGCCGAGCTGGTTCTGCGCATCCTGGAAGTTCTTCATCGCCTCCGGATTGGTCAGGATATCCGGCGGCACGTTCACGCTCGTCGCCTTCGCCCGCGCCTCGACCACCTCGGTCAGGACCGTCCTTTCCTGCTCGGCGAAGCCCTTCACAGTCTCGACGAGGTTCGGGATCAGATCGGAGCGGCTCTTGTAGGTATTGAGCACCTCCGACCACGCAGCCTTGGCATTCTGCTCGTAGGTCGGAATGTTGTTGATGCCGCAGCCGGCGAGCGGAACCGACAGGGCGAGCACGAAGGCGAGCACCAGCGGGCGGCTGGTGCGGAACAATGACGAAGCAGCCATGACGCGAGAAGCCTCCGAAGGTTGACACCTCTAGGTCATAAACTTGGGCTGCCAGAAGACAAGCCAGAAAGCGACCCGCGCGGGCAACGTCCGTTGCACGCCCGTCCGCGTCCGTCTTTACCCTGATCTTGAGCGCCGCTTCGGCCGCCGCCGGCGAGCCGATAGGGTGCCACGCGGGCGATGTTTCACGTGGAGTGCGTTCCCATGACCTTTTCCGCAGGCCGGTGCGTCGCAGCCGGAACCGCCGTCGCGGTCCTCTTCGGCCTCACCCTTCCCGCCACGGCGGGCGGCGGCTGCCGCGGGGATGCGGTTGCCTGCTACGAGCGCGTACGCCTTCCCGACGTCTATCGCACGGTCGAACGGCCGGTGCTGGTGCGGCCGCCCCGGGAGCGCGTCGTCCACCTCCCGCCCGTCGTCGCCGAGCGCATCGAGCACGAGGTCGTGGTGCCCGCCCGCTCTTACGCGGTCCCCGTGCCGCCTCTTTACGGAACGATCGTCCGCCGCGAGCTCGTGCAGCCCGGCATGGTCGCCTACCATACGACCCCGCCGATCGTCGGCACGGTGCACGAGGAGGTGGTCGTGCGTCCGGGACGCGCCCGCTGGGTCACCAAACGCGATCGCCACGGCCGCATGATCAAGTGTCTCGAGCGATCGGCGCCGGTGACCCGAACGGTGGCGCGGCCGGTCGTCGTCGATCCCGGCCGCCGCGTGCCGGTGTTCACCCCGCCCATCTACGCCGACGTCCCGCGCACGGTCATCATGCGCCCGGCCGGCGTCCGCCACATCTATGCGCCTCCCGTGACCCGCCTCGTCGCGCGGCCGGTCGTCGTGCGCCCGGCTGCGACCCACGTCGTCACGGAGCCGCCCGTCTATGGCTTCGAGCGCCGGGTCGTGAGGGTGCGCTCGGGCGGAATGGGGTGGCGGCCGATCGGCGCCCGCTGGTAGCGTCCCTACGCCCGCCCGACCCCGAGACCGCCACAATCGGCCCGCACAGGGTAGGGCCGGGCGCGGCCGTTCGGCGCTCACGGTGGCGGCAGGAGCGCCTGTCGGCGCTCTGGGGCAGCCGGAAGAGGCATCGAGGGGTGGGTCACGCGCGATGCCGCGCAATACCATTGCCGTTATGAATACGAAGGGCGGGGTCGGCAAGTCGACGCTGGTGCTGGCCCTTGCCGAGACGCTGTCGGCCTACCACGGCAAGAACGTGCTCGTGATCGACAGCGACGCGCAGGCCAGCGTCTCGAGCATGCTGACCTCGGTCGCCAATCTGCACCGCCTGCAGTCCGAAGGTCTCACCCTCGTCGACCACCTTGTCGCCCGCGTGCTCCAGGGCGGCGCGCCCGACTGGTCCCGCGTCGTCATCCGCGACGTGGGCGATGTGGACGACGCGCGCTCGGTGTTCCTCATCGCGAGCGATATGCAGCTCACGCTGTTCGAGCGCGAGGTCTCCAAGGAGCAACTGCACGGACGCCTGCGCTCCGGGATAGCCCAGCTTCTCGCCGAGGTCCGCAGCGTGTTCGACGTGGTCCTCGTCGACTGTCCCCCCGGCCTGTCGGTGCTGACGGAAAGCTGGCTGCGCGAGGCGGATTTCCACATCTCCCCGACGAAGGCCGACTATGTGTCCGTCTGCGGCCTCGATGTCTTCCGCCGGTTCAAGGCGTTCAACCCGGAGATGGGCTTCGCGCAGAACCTCGGCGTCATCGTCAACATGATGGACCAGTCGTCCGCGACCGAGATGGAATACCATCGGTGGCTCGCGGACAATCCGGAGAATTATCTCTTCGCGGGCGTGGTGCCCCGCGCGCAGTCGCTGCAAGACGCGGCCCGCTTCCGCACGCAGGACCGGTCGTATTTCGCGAAGTACCCAGGACACGTCGGCGGCGCCATCCGCGCGCTCACCGAGGAGCTCTTGCAGCGCATGGACGAGCATCAGTCGGCGGTCACCGCCGCGTGAGGCGGCGCGCGTCGATCGACCGGCCATATTGCATGAGGAGAGTTCGAATGGAGCGGGCGAAGGGGATCGAACCCTCGACCCTCACGTTGGCAACGTGATGCTCTACCGCTGAGCTACACCCGCGTCCTGTTCGAATGCCGCTGTCTTTAAGCGACATCGGTGTCCCGATCAAGGCGACCGGCCACCGGAGGCAGGCGGATAACAGGCCGCCTCCGGGCCGTCAACTGGAAACGGACCGGAACGTCCCGCTTGCCGGCGGGCCGAAGGCGCCCTACCTCCGGGAGCTGAACGTTGCCGCCATCCCGCACACGAGTCTGCCCGTGACCCATCCCCTTCGCCAGCGCCTGATGGAACGCCTTGCCGAGCTTGGCATTGAGACCACCACGGTCGACCACGACCCCGTTCACACGGTCGAGGAGAGCGGCGAGTTGTATGACAGGATTCCCGGCGGACACACCAAGAACCTGTTCCTGAAGGATGCCAAGGGCGCCCTGTTCCTGATCGTTGCCCACCACGCCACGCGGGTGGACCTGAAGCGGCTGCCGCCCGTCATCGGCTCGGCGCGGCTGAGCTTCGGACGGGCGGAACTCCTGCAGCAGGTGCTCGGCGTCGAGCCCGGCTCGGTGACGGCGTTCTCGGTCATGAACGACCGCGACGGCAAGGTCGAGGTCATCTTCGACCGCAGCCTCCTGGCCTTCGACACCATCAACTTGCATCCCATGGAGAATACGGCCACGACGAGCATTGCGCGGGAGGACCTTTTGCGGTTCATTCGCGCCACGGGACATCACCCTCGGATCACGGCACTCACCCTCGACTGACGCGCCCGCGGGACGGCACGCTACGCATCGATCCCGCACCGGACGTCCAGGATGACGTCCAGGATCGTGGACCCGCCGCGAGACCGGCCAAGGAGAACGGAATGGAAATCGGTTCGGCGAAAACCCCCGCCGGCGATATCGTCAAGGATACGACCACTGCGGGCTTCATGAAGGACGTGGTCGAGGCGTCGCGCTCGGTCCTCGTGCTCGTCGACTTCTGGGCGAACTGGTGCGGCCCCTGCAAGCAGCTCGCCCCCGTGCTGGAAAAGGTCGTCAAGAGCTACGGCGGCAAGGTCCGCCTCGTGAAGCTCGACACCGACGCGCATCCCTCGATCGCCGCGCAGTTGCGCGTGCAGTCGCTGCCCACCGTCTATGCCTTCCGCGACGGGCGTCCGCTCGACGGATTCGTCGGCGTGCAGCCCGAGAGCATGCTGCGCCAGTTCATCGACCGCTTGCTCGGCGAGGAGGCCACGGCCGATCAGGGCCCGAGCCTGGAGGACCTGCTCAGCGCGGCGGCGGAGGCGTTCGACGCCGGCGACGTGCAGGGCGCAGCCGAGGCCTACTCGATCGTGCTCCAGGAGGACCAGACGAACGTGGAGGCGCTGGCGGGACTGGCGCGCTGCTACCTCAAGACGGGCGACGCCGAGCGCGCGCAGCAGATGCTGAGCCTCGTGCCGCCGGGCAAGGAGACGACTTCTGCGGTCCAGGCCGTTCGCGCCGCGCTCGACCTGTCGGCCAAGGCCGCCGGGGCGAGCGAGACGGCGGCGCTCGAGCAGCGCATCGCCAAGGATCCGGGGGATCACCAGGCCCGCTACGACCTGGCGGTCGCGCTCGCGGCTAGCGGCTACAAGGGCGAAGCGATCGATCATCTGCTGACGATCGTGAGCCGCGACCGGAAATGGAACGAGGAAGCCGCCCGCAAGCAGCTTCTTCAGCTCTTCGATGTCTGGGGCCCGAAGGACGAGTTTACGATCGACGGGCGCCGGCGCCTGTCCTCGATTCTGTTTTCCTGACGCCCCGGCGAGAAAGGACGCCGCGTTGGGCTGGACCGATCAGTATCACAAACCGCAGGATCTTCCGCCGCGCCTGCCGGTGTTTCCGTTGCGCGGCGCCATTCTCCTGCCGCGCTCGACGCTGCCGCTGAACGTCTTCGAGCCGCGCTATCTTGCCATGCTCCACGACGCGCTCGCCGGCGCCCGCCTCATCGGCATCATCCAGCCGGGCCGCACGGTGGCGGAGCCGGACAACGAAAGCCCTCCGGGAAAGGACGTGCCGCTGCGGCCGGTCGGATGCGCCGGCCGGGTCACGAGCTATCAGGAGCTCGACGACGGCCGCCTTGCCATCACACTCACAGGCGTCAGCCGCTTCGAGGTGATCGGGGAGGCGGCGACCTCCGCTCCCTACCGCATCATGAGCGTCAGTTACGATCGCTTCGCCCGCGACTTCACGCGCGGACTCGGCGAGGAGCAGGTGGACCGGGAGAACCTTCTGCGCGTCTTGAAGTCCTACCTCGAGCAGAACCGCCTCGAGGCCGACTGGACGGCGATCGAGCGCGCCTCCAGCGAAAGCCTGGTCAACGCCCTCTCGATCATGGCGCCTTACGGCCCGGAGGAGAAACAGGCGCTGCTCGAAGCGCCCGACTTGCGGACGCGCTCGGAAGTGCTGGTCGCGCTCGCCGAGATGGAGATCGCCGCGAGCGGCGGCTCGGGCGGCACCATTCAATAGAGCGGGAGCGCGACCCATGGGCACCGACGACCAGGAGCGTATGCCGGCCGGACCGGCCATCGATCCGCGGCTTCTCGAAATCCTCGTGTGCCCGCTCACCAAGTCGACGCTCGTCTACGACCGCGACCGGCAGGAGCTTCTGAGCCGCAAGGCGGCGCTCGCCTTTCCGATCCGCAACGGCGTGCCGCTCATGACGGCGGAAGCTGCGCGTCCTTTGACCGACGAGGAGCTCGCTCGCTTGTAGCTTCAGGAGCTGCTAGCGAAGCGTTCAGCATGACCTTGTGTCGTGGCGCGGGTTAACCCTGTCGCTTCAGTTTTTCTTAAGCCGCCCTCCCGTTAGCTGACCTCTGTCGCGCGGATCACGCCTGCGCGGCGGGGGAAGAGGTGAGGTCGTGTTCGACGTCGACGACAGTGCGAAGCCCGGCGCGTCCTCGCCGCCGGCAGCCGATCGCCGCTCGCGGCTCAGTGCCGCGTGGGACAAGCTCGCGCGACTCTTCCTTCCAAGCGGGTCCGACGCGCAGGCCGGCCGGCGGCAGGACGACCTCGAGCATCTTCACGACATCCACTGGCGGATTGCCGACAGCGCACGCCGCTACCGCGAACTCCTCGACGCCCAGGCCGGCCTGATCGTGCGCCGCGCGCCGGACGGCCGCGTCACGTTTGCCAGCCGCGCCTATCTCGAAGCCTTCGGAGTGAGCGAGATCGAGATTACCGGACGCCAGCACGAGCCCCGCGTCCTCGCGACCTTGGATCCGGGTCTTTCGGCCGCGCCGCACCGCGTGCTGGAACGCGTCGAGACGGTGAAAGGCCCGCGCTGGATCGAATGGGAGCAATCGATCTGCGGCACGGCGGCGGACGGCGGGACGGAGACGCAACGCACGGGGCGCGACGTCACCGAGGAGCGGCGCGTGGCGGAAGAGCTCAAGGCGGCGCACGACGCGGCGCTGGAGGCGAGCCGCGCCAAATCGCGATTCCTGGCGGCCATGAGCCACGAGATCCGCACGCCCATGAACGGCATCCTCGGCATGTCGGGGCTCCTGCTGGACAGCCGGCTCGACGCCGACCAGACAGCCTACGCGCATGCCATCGGGCAATCCGCCCGTTCGCTGATGACACTCATCGACGAGATCCTCGACTTCTCGCGGATCGAGGCCGGCAAGCTCCTTCTGTCGAACGCCACGTTCTCCATCGTCGAAGCGGTGGAGAGCTGCATCGCGCTGCTCGCGCCGCGGGCCTTCGAGAAGGGCCTCGCGCTCTCCGTCGATCGCGAAGGCGACGTGCCGGCCCATGTCGTCGGCGACGAGGCGCGCGTGCGCCAGATCCTGCTCAATCTGCTCTCCAACGCGGTGAAGTTCACCGATACCGGAGCGGTGAAGGTCGTGCTTTCCGCCACGCCCGGAGAGCCGGTGACGGGCGCCGTTCGCGTCCGTCTCGCCGTCACCGACACGGGGATCGGCCTTGCGGCCGAGGACCAGGACGCGGTGTTCGCCGAGTTCGAGCAGACCGAGGCGGCCGTGCGCCGGCAGGACGGCGGATCGGGCCTCGGACTTGCGATCGCGCGCCGGATCGCCCGCGCCATGGATGGCGATATCACGGTGGAATCCGAAACGGGCCGCGGCTCCACCTTCACGGCCGAGATCGTGCTTGGCGCGGCGCGCCCGGCAGCCGGTGCTGCGCCCGCCGTCACGGACGAGGCTCCGCAAGCTCCATCGTCCGACGCGAAAAGCGCAGGCATGCGCGGCGGGGAGGCGCGACGCATCCTTCTCGCGGAGGACAACGCGATCAATGCCCTGCTCGCCACCCGCCTCCTCGAGCGGGAAGGATGCCTCGTCGAGCGCGTCCGCTCCGGCGACGAGGCGGTTGCGGCCATCGCCCGCTCCATGGCGGGGGAGACGCCGGCCTACGATCTCATCCTGATGGACATCTACATGCCGCGCCTCGACGGCATCGAGGCCACGCGGGCGATCCGCCGGCTGTCGGCCTCGGCGGGCAGCCAGCGCCGCCCGCTCCCCATCATCGCCGTCACCGCCAACGCGTTCGTCGAGGATCGCCAGCGCTACCTGATGGCCGGCCTCGACGACTACCTCGCCAAGCCGTTCGATGCCCGCGACCTGCAGGCGATCCTCAACCGCTGGCTGCCGCCGCACGCCGCGGCAAGCCCGGCGGCCTGAATGGCAGCCGCAAGCACGCCCATTTCTGTCGTAAATTCGTCTCGGAATCGTGCGATACGCTGCGCCAGCGGTCGTTCGGGCCGCATGAGATTGCGCCAGAAGGCGTGGCGCCGGAGCACGCGATGACGCATGGCCAAGGGCTGACGGGACGGCTGAAGCGCATTGCTCGTTTGAGCGCTCCCCCGTCCGGCCTGCTGGCACGGCGCCCACTCGACGTGAGATCCTGGAACGACAAGGCGCGCAGCAAGGCCCGCGCGCTCGTGCGCGCGCCGCAACCCAAAGTCTACGGCCGGATAGGCGACCTCGAGGTGCGCCTCGCCAGCGGCCGCGCCGACATTCTCCAGGCCCAGCGGCTGCGCTACGAGGTCTTCTACGAGGAGATGTCCGCCAGGCCGACGGCGGTCGCATCCATGCGCCGGCTCGACCAGGATGCCTACGATGCGATCTGCGACCATCTGCTCGTGGTCGATACGGCCGCCGGGCCGGTCGCGGGCGAGGCCTGGGCCCATCGCCGGCGCCCGCGCGTCGTCGGCACCTATCGCGTGCTGCGCCAGGAGATCGCCGACCGGTCGCTCGGATTCTATACGCAGGGCGAATACGATATCGCACCGCTCATGCGGACGAAGTCGCCACACTACCGCTTCATGGAGCTCGGCCGCTCGTGCGTGCAGAAGCCGTACCGCTCGAAGCGCTCCGTCGAGCTGCTCTGGCATGGCCTGTGGACCTATGTGCGCGAGCACAAGGTCGATGTCATGATCGGCTGCGCGAGTCTGGAGGGCACCGACCTCGCCCGGCACGCGACGGCCCTCTCCTATCTCCATCATTACTGCATGGCGCCCGGCGAGTGGCGCTGCGCGGCCCACCCCCATCTTCACCAGCGCATGGACCTGCTGTCCAAGGATCAGATCGACCTGAAGCAGGCGCTGAAGTCCCTGCCGCCCCTCATCAAGGGCTACCTGAGGCTTGGCGCCTTCGTCGGCGACGGGGCCGTGATCGACCGGCAGTTCGGAACCACAGACGTGCTGATCATCCTGCCGGTGGAGAAGATCGATCCGCGCTATTTCGAGCACTTCGGCGCGCCCGACGAGATCAAGAGCCGCATCGCCTCGCCCGCGTGAGCCGATCGCCGCGGCCTCAACGAGCCTCGGCAGGGTTGCCGCTCCCCGGCCCTTGCGACTAGGATGCCCGCACCTCTATCGCGCACGTTGAGCCCTTTGCGAGCCCGTATGCCGGATCCCACGCCCGCCGTTTCAAATCCCCCGCTCGTCTCGTTCCGCGTGCCGCTTCCCCGCGGCGAGACCTACCGCCCGCCAACGGATCGCATCGTTGCCGGCGACCCGGTGCAGACGGCGTGGACGCTCTTCACGAGCGAGGACGGCCGCTTTTGCTCGGGCATCTGGGAATCGAAGCCCGGAAAGTGGCGCTGCGTCTTCACCGAGAACGAGTTCTGCCAGATCCTGTCCGGCGTCCTGATCGTCACCGGCGATGACGGATCGAAGGCGACCTACCGTGCCGGCGACGCGTTCGTCTCGCCTGCGGGCTTCTCCGGAACGTGGGAAGTCGTCGAGCCGGTGCGCAAGCATTTCGCCGTCTACGAGTAGGACCAGGCCCGCATGAAAGCCGTCGTCGCGCGCAAGCCGTCCAAGCTCGCCACGCTTGAGGTCGTGGAGCTTGCCGATCCGGGTCCGCCTGCTCCCGGCCAGATCCGCGTGCGCCTGCATGCGAACTCGCTCAACTACCACGACTATGCGGTCGCCAACGGCGCCATCCCGACGGAGGACAAGCGCATCCTGATGTCGGACGGCGCCGGCGTCGTGGAGGCCGTGGGCACGGGCGTGACCGAGTTCGGGGTCGGCGACCGCGTCGTATCGGTCTTCTTCCCCTACTGGCAGGACGGGGTTCCGCCGCACGGCAATTTCAGCCACGTGCCGGGCGACGGCATCGACGGCTACGCGCGCGAGGTCGTCGTGAGCCCGGCATCCTGGTTCACGCACGCGCCCAAGGGGTATTCGCACGCCGAGGCGGCGACGTTACCATGCGCGGCGCTGACGGCGTGGCGCGCGCTCGTCGTCGAGGGCGGCCTCAAGGCCGGCGACAGCGTGCTGATCCTCGGCACGGGCGGCGTTGCTGTGTTCGCGCTCCAGTTCGCCAAGATGATGGGCGCGACGGCGATCATCACGTCCTCCTCGGATGACAAGCTCGAGCGGGCCAAGGCGCTCGGCGCGGACCACACGGTCAACTACAAGGCCGAGCCGAAGTGGGGCGAGGCGGTGCGCCAGTGGACCGGCGGCCGCGGCGTCGATCACGTCCTAGAGATCGGCGGTCCCGGCACGCTCGCGCAGTCGATTACGGCCGCGCGCGTCGGCGGTCACATCGCCCTCATCGGCATCCTGACCGGCGTTGCCGGCAACGTGCCGACGCTCGTGATGATGGCGAAGCAGATCAAGCTGCAAGGCATCATCGTCGGCAGCCGGCGCCATCAGCAGGAGATGATCCGCGCGCTCGACGCCAACCCGCGCATCCGCCCGGTCATCGACCGCACGTTACCCCTGGCTCAGCTCGGCGACGCCTTCCGCCACGAGGAGGGCGCGACCCACTTCGGCAAGATCTGCGTCGAGATGTGAGGCAGAGCGGCCCCGACGCGGGAGGCCGCCTCAGGACTACGCGCTCAGATCGTAGGCCGCGAGCGCGGCAAGGTTCACGATATCGTTGTCCTTGGCGCCGAGCGTGCAGATCTGCACCGAATGGCCAAGACCCACGAGCAGCGGACCGATGACCGTTGCGCCGCCCAGCTCCTTCAGCATCTTGGTCGAGATCGAGGCGGCGTGAAACGCCGGCATGACGAGCACGTTCGCCGTATCGGTGAGGCGGCAGAACGGATAGAACTTCATGAGCTCGCCGCTGAGCGCCACATCGGCGGCCATGTCGCCGTCGTACTCGAAATCGACCTGCCGCTCGTCGAGGATCGCCACCGCCTCGCGCACCACGTCCGAGCGCTCGCCGCGCGGCTGGCCGAACGTCGAGTAGGCGAGCATCGCGACGCGCGGCTCGAGCCCGAAGCTGCGGGCGGCCCGGGCGGCCTCGACGGCGATGTTGGCGAGTTGCCCGGCGGTCGGCATGTCATGCACGCTGGTGTCGGCGATGAGCACCGCACGGCCGCGGCAGAGAGCGAGGGAGACGCCGATGATGTTGCGCCCGGGCTTGGCATCCATCACCCGGCGCACGTCCTGGAACACGCTGGTCCAGTTGCGGGTGGCGCCGGAGACCACCGCATCCGCGTAGCCATGGACGACCATGAGCGCGGCGAAGACGTTGCGCTCGTTGCGCACGATGCGCTCGCAGTCGCGCTTCAGATAGCCGCGGCGCTGGAGGCGCTGATAGAGGAACTCGGCGAACTCGTCCGTGTGCGGGGAGCTGCTCGTGTCGACCATCTCGAATTCGCCGCGGAGCGGGATGCCGAGCTCCCGGAAGCGCTTCGTCACGACGTCCCGCGTGCCCACGAGGATCGGCTGCCCGAACCCCTGGCTCAGGTAGGTGTTGGCGGCGCGGATCACGGCCGGGTCCTCACCTTCCGCGAAAACGACGCGCTTCGGATTCTGTCGCACGCTGTCGAACGTCGCTTGCAGCCAGCCCGTCACCGGATCGAGACGGCCCTTCAGCCGCGCGACATAGGCGTCCATGTCGACGATCGGCCGCCGCGCCACACCCGTGTCCATCGCCGCCTTGGCCACCGCCGGCGGGACGTGGCTGATGAGGCGCGGGTCGAACGGCGCGGGGATGATGTAGTCGGGCCCGAACGTCGGGCGACGGCCATGGAAGGCGGCCGCCACCTGGTCGGGGACCTCCTGCCGGGCGAGCCCGGCGAGCGCGTTCGTCGCCGCGATCTTCATCGCATCGTTGATGGTACGGGCCTGTACGTCGAGTGCACCGCGGAAGATGAAGGGGAAGCCCAGGACATTATTGACCTGGTTGGGGTAGTCCGAGCGGCCCGTCGCCATGATGGCGTCGGAGCGCACGAGCGCGACCTCCTCGGGCGTGATCTCCGGGTCCGGGTTTGCCATGGCGAAGATGATCGGCTTCGGCGCCATGGACCGCACCATGTCCGCGGTCACGGCCCCCTTCGCCGATAGCCCGAAAAAGGCATCGGCGCCGTCCAGCGCCTCGGCCAGCGTCCGGGCCTTCGTCGCTGAGGCATGCGCCGACTTCCACTGGTTCATGCCGTCCTTGCGGCCTTCGTAGATGACGCCCTTCGTATCGCAGAGGATGGCGTTCTTCCTCGGCATGCCGAGCGCGACGAGAAGCTCCAGGCACGCAATGCCGGCCGAGCCCGCGCCGTTCACGACGAGGCGGAAATCGCCGATCTCGCGGCCCGTCAGCTCCAGCGCGTTGATGAGGCCCGCGGCGGCGATGATCGCCGTGCCGTGCTGGTCGTCGTGGAAGACGGGAATGTCGAGGAGCTCGTTGAGCTTCTCCTCGATGATGAAGCAGTCCGGCGCCTTGATGTCCTCGAGGTTGATGCCGCCGAAGGACGGGCCGAGATAACGCACGCAGTTGATGAAGTGGTCGACATCCTCGGTATCGACGAGGAGGTCCATCGCATCGATGTCGGCGAAGCGCTTGAACAGCGCGCCCTTGCCTTCCATGACCGGCTTCGACGCCAGCGCGCCGAGATTGCCGAGCCCGAGGATCGCCGTGCCGTTCGAGACGACGGCGACGAGGTTGCCCTTGTTCGTATAGTCGTAGGCGAGCGACGGATTGTCGGCGATCGCCTCGACAGGCGCGGCCACGCCGGGCGAGTAGGCGAGCGACAGGTCGCGCTGAGTGGCGAGCGGCTTCGTCGGCGTGATCTCGAGCTTGCCGGGTTTGCCCTGGATGTGGAACTGCAAGGCTTCCTGGGCCGTGATGCGGGCCGGCGCGTTGGGCTTGTTGGCCATGACTTCATCTTTTTGCGATGGTGAGGCGCGCGGCCGGGCCAATGCGCCCAGCCGATGGCAGCCCCGCGTGAGGATGGCGCACCGTAGGGCCGGCCGCGCGATTCCTCAACACGGCCAATGTGCTACTTTCGGTGCACAAATTTCAGCCGGCCGGCCCGCGGCTTCCCGTCCGGCGCCCGAGCGGCTATGGCTGTGCGGGAGAAGGGAAGGGCGGGCATGGCCGCGCGTCGGCACAGCAAAGGCGGACCACCGGGGGAAGACGAGGCTTCGAGCGGCGACGCAGCTCCGCGCGCCGCGCCGTCGCTCGAAGCCTCGCCCTCGATGGCGCAGTTCCTCGAGATCAAGGCGGCCAATCCGGACAGCCTCCTGTGGTACCGGATGGGCGACTTCTATGAGCTGTTCTTCGAGGATGCCGTCGTCGCCTCCGCCGCCCTCGGCATCGTGCTGACGAAGCGCGGCCGCCACCGCGGCGCCGAGATCCCCATGTGCGGCGTGCCGATCCACCGCGCCGACGAATATCTTCAGCGCCTGATCCGCCAGGGCTATCGCGTCGCCGTCTGCGAGCAGCTCGAGGATCCGGCGGAAGCGCGCAAGCGCGGATCGAAGGCCGTCGTGAAGCGCGATGTCGTGCGCCTCGTCACGCCGGGTACGATCACCGAGGAGTCGCTGCTCGACGCCAAATCGCGCAACTACCTGACCGCGCTCTTCCGTGCCCCTGGAGCCGCGGAGACGAGCGTGCTCGACGCGGCATCCGTTTTCGCGCTCGCCTCGCTCGATATCTCGACCGGAGAGATGGAGACGGGCGAGGTGACGGGCCCCGACCTGCCGGGCGAGCTCGTCCGCCTGTCGCCGAGCGAGATCATCGCGACCGATCCCCTCTTCGCCGATGACGATCTGAAGCGCTGGATCGGCGTGGCCGGCGCGGCCGCAACGCCGGTGCCGCCCGCGTCCTTCGACAGCGTCGCCGGCGAGCGCAGCCTCAAGGCGCAACTGGGCGTCGCGGAGCTCGACGGCTTCGGCGCCTTCTCGCGCTTCGAGCTCGCCGCCGTGGGCGCGCTGCTGCGCTATGTCGATCTCACCCAGATCGGCAAGCGTCCCGTGATCCGGCCGCCGAAGCGGACCGGCGACGGCGGCATCCTCATGATCGACGCGGCAAGCCGCGCCAGCCTGGAGCTGACGCGGTCGACGTCCGGCGAAAAGTCGGCAAGCCTGCTTGCCGCCATCGACCGCACCGTGACCGCGGCCGGCGCGCGCGAGCTGAGCCAGCGCCTCGCGAGCCCGTTGCGCGATGTTACCGCCATCGAGCGGCGCCTGGATGCGGTCGCCTATATCGTCGAGGACGCGACGCTTCTGGAAAACCTGCGCGACACGCTCAGAGGCGCACCCGACATCGCGCGCGCCGTCTCGCGCCTCGCTTTCGGCCGGGGCGGTCCGCGCGACCTTGCGGCGCTCCGCGACGGGCTTGCGGCGGCAAGGGCCTGCGCAGCGTTGCTTGAGACATCCGGCGCGCCGATGGGCCTGCCGGCCGAGCTCGACCGCGTCCGCGGCGAGCTGTCGGCCGCCGACCCCGCGCTCGGCGCCGCCCTCGACGCCGCACTCGTCGACGACCCGCCGCATCTCAAACGCGACGGCGGATTCGTGCGCGCCGGCTACCGTGACGCGCTCGACAGCGCGCGGCGCCTGCGCGACGACAGCCGCCAGGTCATCGCCACGCTCGAATCGAAATACACCGAATCGACGGGCGTGAAGACGCTGAAGATCCGCCACAACAATATCCTCGGCTACTTCGTCGAGGTGACCGCGCTCAACGCCAAGGCGCTGACGTCGCCGCCCCACGACGGCACGTTCCGCCACCGGCAGAGCATGGCCAACGCCATGCGCTTCACGACGGCCGAGCTCGCGGAGACGGAAGGCCGCATCGCCTCGGCCGGCGAGCGCGCGCTGGCGCTGGAGGAGGATGTCTTCCAGGAGCTTGCGGCCTCGGTCCTCCGGAACGAGCAGGCACTTACGACCGTGGCCGCGGCACTCGCGGAGATCGACCACCTTGCGGCGCTGGCCGATCTCGCGGTGACGGAGAACTATGTCCGGCCGGAGCTCACCGACGGGCGCGGCTTCGAGGTCCGCGGCGGGCGCCACCCGGTCGTCGAGCAGGCCTTGCGGCAGGCGAAGTCCGGCGCGTTCATCGAGAACGACTGCGTGCTCGGCCGCGATCCGCAGCCGACGGGCTTCGACGAGGAGACGGACGCGCGCATCTGGCTCGTCACCGGTCCGAACATGGCCGGCAAATCGACGTTCCTGCGCCAGAACGCGCTGCTCGTCGTGCTGGCGCAGATGGGCTCGTTCGTGCCGGCGCGCCGCGCGCGCATCGGTGTCGTCGACCGCCTGTTCTCGCGCGTCGGCGCCTCCGACGATCTCGCCCGCGGCCGCTCGACCTTCATGGTCGAGATGGTGGAGACGGCCGGCATCCTCAATCAGGCGACGGACCGCTCGCTCGTGATCCTCGACGAGATCGGGCGCGGCACGGCGACCTTCGACGGCCTCTCGATCGCGTGGGCCACGGTCGAATACCTGCACGAGGTCTGCAGGTGCCGGGCGCTGTTCGCCACTCACTATCACGAGTTGACAGCGCTGGCGGGCCGGCTCCCCGACGTCGGCAACGTGACGATGGACGTGAAGGAATGGCAGGACGAGATCGTCTTCCTGCACAAGGTGCGGCCCGGCGCGGCGGATCGCTCCTACGGCATCCAGGTCGCGAAGCTCGCGGGCCTTCCCGAGCCCGTCATCGCCCGCGCCCGCGCCGTGCTCGATCTTCTGGAAAAGAACGATCGCCGCGAGACGGGGACCCCGAAACCGCTCGACGATCTGCCGCTGTTCGCCGCCGCGCGTCCGCGCAGCACAGCGCCGAAATCGGGACCGTCGCCCGTCGAGGCGGCGCTCGCCCGCCTCAACCCGGACGAGCTGACGCCCAAGGCGGCCCTCGAAGCGCTCTACGCACTGAAACGGCTCAAGACCGACAAGAATTGAATGGGACGTGTGCCGGGCGGCCTCAGTGCCGGAAGTGGCGCATGCCGGTGAAGACCATGGCGAGGCCGCGCGCGTCCGCTGCCTTGACGACCTCGTCGTCGCGCATAGACCCGCCCGGCTGGATGACGGCGGTAGCGCCAGCTTCCGCGGCGGTCAGAAGGCCGTCGGCGAAGGGGAAGAAGGCGTCGGACGCCACCACGGACCCTGCAATCTCGAGGCCGGCCTGCCTCGCCTTCTCGACCGCGATGCGCGTCGCGTTCACGCGGCTCATCTGACCTGCTCCGATGCCGACCGTCGCAAGGCCGCGCGCGTAGACGATCGCGTTCGACTTCACGAACTTCGCAACCTTCATGGCGAACAGCAGGTCGGCCATCTCTGATGACGTCGGCTGGCGCCGGGTCACGACCTGAAGCCGCTCGGTAAGCTCGAGATCTGCGTCCTGCACGAGGAGGCCGCCATTGACCTTCTTGTAGTCGCGGCGGCGAGCAGGTGCGACCGGCCAGGGCCCCGTCACGAGCAGGCGCACGTTCTTCTTTTTCGCCACCGCCTCGATGGCTTCCGGCGAAGCGTCGGGTGCAACGATGACTTCCACGAACTGGCGAGCAAGGATCGCTTCCGCCGCCGCAGCATCGAGCGCCTGGTTGAAAGCGATGATGCCGCCGAAGGCCGATTCCGTGTCGGTCGCATAGGCCCGGTCATAGGCCTCCGTCAGTGTCGTCGCGACGGCGACACCGCACGGGTTCGCGTGCTTGACGATCACGCAGGCCGGCGTTGCGGGATCGAACTCCTTGACGCACTCGAGCGCCGCATCGGTATCGGCGATGTTGTTGTAGGAGAGCTCCTTGCCGCCGATCTGGCGGGCGGCGGCGACGCTGCCCGGAGCTGCGTCCGCGTCCCGGTAGAAGGCCGCCGTCTGATGCGGGTTCTCGCCGTAGCGCAGGTCCATCGCCTTGGTGAGCTGCAGGGTATAGGTGCGAGGGAACGCGCTCGCCGCACGGCCCGAAGCGTCGGGATCGGCCGTCAGCCAGTTGGCGATCGCTCCGTCGTAGGCCGCCGTGCGTGCGAGTGCGCGCGCCGCCATCGCCTTGCGGAAGGCGAGCGTCGTGCCGCCGCCGGTCTTGCCGATCTCTCCGGTGAGCGCCGCATAGTCCGAAGGATCGACGATCACCGTGACCGCAGCGTGGTTCTTGGCCGCCGCGCGGATCATGGCCGGACCGCCGATGTCGATGTTCTCGACGCAGTCGTCGTAGCTGCCGCCGCGCGCCAGCGTAGCCTCGAAGGGATAGAGATTGACGATCAGGAGGTCGATCGGCGCGATGCCGTGCTCCCTGGCCGATCGCTCGTGCTCGGCGTTGCCGCGCACAGAGAGAAGCCCGCCGTGCACCTTGGGGTGCAGCGTCTTGAGACGGCCGTCCATCATCTCCGGAAAGCCCGTGTGGTCGGCGACGTCGACGACGCCGATCCCCGCATCCTTCAGCTCGGCCGCCGTTCCGCCCGTCGACAGGATCTCGACGCCGAGCCTTCCCAGATGGCGGCCCAGCTCGATCAGGCCCGACTTGTCGGAGACGGAGATCAGGGCGCGGCGGATGGCGACGGTGTCGGCGGTCACGAGCGGCATGTCCTTCTTTGCTTCCGGCGGGCCTTACCACGAAGAGGCCGGGAACGGTACAGCCGGCGCCCGACAAGCCGCGGGACACAGGGTCACGAACGGGGTCACGCCCGGATCGCCACATGCCACGCGACGTCCGTCTCGCCGAAGGTCGTGCCGCGCAGGACGAACTGCAGCGACCGCCTGGGCCCCGACGAATCCGCGAAATACGTGCTCTCCTCGATTGAAAGCTCGGCGCCTTGCGCCGAGAAGCGCCACACCTGCCCTTCCGGCAGGACGATCTCGGCGGTCTCCGGCTCGCTGCCGAGGCGGCAGGAGACCTCGGGATGGAGGTGGAAATGAATGGCGAACGGCAGGTCGGTCCGCAACCGGAGAGCGGCCTCCTGCCCGCTCAACCGGTCGAGACCGCGAATGCCGGCGCCCGACGCCGTCACCGTCACCTGCCGGCGATGGATGAGGCCGAAGCGCCCGAGATAGCCGTCGTGGCTGCCGGTCCAGACGAGGTCGCCGTTCACCTCCTCCACGGAGGACGTCACATGGCGCGGCCCGAGGATCGGCGCGCCGCCGATCAGCGTCTCGAGCTTCTTGTGCCGCACCAGCTTCGCGGAGGAGGCTTCGGCGACGCACAGGGTGTTGTGGCTGGCCGTCGCGCGGGCCTGCGCCCGCCACTCGGCATCGGCGGGACCCGGCGCGCCGCCGTTGACGAAGACCAGGCGCGGTCCGGCGCTCATCTCGAACGACAGGCATCCTGCGTGGGCCTCGCCGGCGAACTCGAAGGGCGGCGCACCGCCGCCGTCGCCGATCAGGATCGTCGCGCCGCGCTCGAGGTGAACGTAGCGCGACTGATGCGCGTTGGCGATCGGCGTGCCGAGGCGGTCATCATAGGCGAGCACCGTCGCCAGGCCCGCGGGCGCGGCGACCGACACGCCGTTGAAGCGCGCCAGCCGTCCGTCACCGAGACGCATGTAGCGCAGGAAGGCCACCGAGTCGGCGAGCGCCTGCATGAGCGCCTCCGGAGGCTTGCGTCCGCGCGCGGCGAAACACTGCCGGGCCGGCAAGAGGTCCAGGAGGAGATCGACGAGCACCGACGGATTGCGGCTGACGTGCCCACCGTCCTCCAGGATGTGCCGCTCGATCTCCGCCGAGAAAATTTTGTCGATCTCATCGAGCTGACGCTCGTGCCCCGCCACGCACAGGTAGGCGAGCACCAGCGCCGTCAGAGCCAGCAGGCGCGGATAGCCGTCCGGGCCGTCGCGCCAGCAGGCGGCAAGACGCACGATCTGCGCCCCGAGGCTTCCGGTCACCGCGTCGTAGGTTTCGACGTCGGCGCCGTCGAGCAGGAAGTTGGCATGCGATAGCCACGAGATGATGCGCCGGCCCATGACGCCCGGCTCCCACGCTAGCCCCGAGCCGCGCTGGCGGAAGGTCCACTCGACGGTGATGCGCCGCGCGACGTCGCGCGCCTCCTCCTCGCCCGCGGCTTCCATGTGCCGCAGCCAACTGAAGCCGTGCAGCGATTTCGCCCAGGCCTCGGTCGGCGGGACGATGTCCAGTGGCGAGCGCTCGTAGAGCTTCGCCGCCGTGCCTGCCAGGCCGAGCTGGCCGAGCTTCAGCTCCGGCCAGAAGCTCGGATCGGAATTGCGGAGCGTCTGCGGCACGATGAGGAGGTTGCCGAGGTTGGCGGTGCCGAACCGCCAGCGCAGGAACGGCGAGAACTGGAGGCGCGCGACGGAGGCACGCTGCGACCGCTTGGCGGCAATGAGCGCGATCCGCGACCGTTCGGCCAAGCTCAATGCCGCCATGGGGCCGACTTGCCTCTCCTCGATGGACTTGGTCCTGGCTTCTCGCCGCCGTCCCAGGCTCGCCTACCCCACGCCCGCGGCCCTGACAAGGAGCGGCGTCCCACAAGCTGTGCGTAGCAAGTGGAGAGCATGTTCCCGCCGTTCACCGGGATTTCCAACGGCGCGGGCGTGTTGGACGTGAGGACGCAGATGCAGGCGGCAGCGCGGTGAAAGAGCCGGACTCGCAGACACCGAGGCACACCCCGCGTGCCTTCGCACCGGAGGCAGGAAATGTTCGGGGAGCGGGGCGCGGCGGAGCCGCGGGTCGTCCGCAAGGATCTAGAATGAAGCGCCGCGGCGCCCCGCTTTGACGGGCTTCGCCTGGGCTCGCTCTTACCCCAGGCCTGCCGGCCTCCACTTTTCACCGGTACCCCACCCGGACCCTGCGTTACCGCGGGGTATGGAGATAAAGTCGGGAGGGTTGGCCCGCGTCGAGCCTCGAAGGTCCTCCCGCACCCGCCCCTGCGTCGCGCGATCCAGACGCCTCCGGACGGCGCCCCCGAGTGATGCAGGTGCGCCAAGTCTAGGGTGCGCGATAAGCGGCGGGGACAAGTTCGCTCCCAACGTCATGGAGCCCAGGCTCACCTGTCGGCGGCTGTCGCCCTGGATGGCCGGGTTGAACCCGGCCATGACGTGGGGTGGTCGGGCCACCTGCAAAACGTCATCCTCGAACGCGTGAGCGCAGCGAGGCGTGTTCGGGGATCCAGCGCAAAACGCGTCGCAGACACCGCATGTGGTCGTGAGCCCTGCGGCGCTGAGTCTATCGCTGGATCCCCGGCCGGCGGTTGCGATGCGTCCTTGGCCGAGGATGACGTTCGCGGGAGGGGTAGGTGGCGCACGGAACCTGGGAGTGTGAGCCTGCTAGGCCGTGTGGGAGGCGCGGCGGCGAAGCCGCGCGGCATAGAATCCGTCCATGCCGGCGCCGCTCGAATCGCCAGGAAAGCGGTGGCAAGGGAGCGTGCGCAGATCGCCATCGCGCGTGATCGCCTCGGCCAGCCCGCCGATCTCGTGCGCGAGAACAGGCACGCGCACGAGGTCGGATCGCGCCGCGAGCAGCCCCGCGATCTGGTGCTCCCCTTCTTCCGGCTCGAGCGAGCACGTGCAATAGACGAGGAGGCCGCCCGGCCGGACGAGATCGGCCGCGCGGGCGAGGAGACGCGACTGAAGCTCGACGAGCTTGTCGAAGCCGCGGCTCTGGCGCACGTGCAGGATGTCGGGATGGCGGCGAAGGGTGCCGGTCGCCGAGCACGGCGCATCGAGGAGAACGGCATCGAACAGCGCCGGCGGCTGCCACGCCGCGACATCCGCGGTGACGCACTGCGCATCGAGGTGCAGCCGGACCAGATTTTCCTCGACGCGCCGCATGCGGGCCGGCGAGACGTCGACCGCGGTGACGCGTGCCCCGGCGGCCGCGAGCTGCGCCGTCTTGCCGCCCGGCGCCGCACACAGATCGGCGGCCAACTGGCCGGGCGCGACGCCGAGAAGCTTCGCGGGCAGCGCGGCGGCCACGTCCTGGACCCACCAGTCACCGCCGTCGAAGCCCGGCAAATCGGTCACGCGCCCGGCGTCGCGGAGACGGACGGTGCCCGTGGGCAGTGCCACGCCCTGAAGTGTCCGCGCCCAGGTTTCCGGTTCGCTCTTCACCGAGAGGTCGAGCGGCGGCTCTTCAAGCGAGGCCGCCGCGATCCGCCGCGCGAGGTCGGCACCATAGGCGCGCTCCCACCGCTCGCGGAGCCAGGACGGCACGTTGAGCGTGACCGCGTCAAGCGGCTCCAGCGCAGCCTTGCCGCCAAGCGCGATGCGGCGGAGCACGGCATTGGTCAATTTGTCGAACCGGCGCGCATGGGGATCGGCCTTGCATTGCTCGACGGCCAGATCGATGGCGGCATGCGCGGGCGTCTCGAGCAGGAGAAGCTGCGCTGCCCCGGCCAGCAAAATCTGCCACAGCCATCCATGGCGCTCGGGCAGCGGCCGCTCGAGGCAAGCCCCGACAAGCTGCGCCAGCTCCCCGTGCCGACGCAGCACGGTCGTGGCCAGCAGGCGGGCGAAGGCGCGGTCGCGCGGTTCGATGCCGGCGCGCGCGGGCTTGCTCAAGGCGTCGGCGAAGGCATCCTCGAGAAACTGGCCGCGCTGCATCACGCGCCACAGCGTCTCGACGGCCGCCTGCCGCGCCTCGAATCCCGCCGGTCGCGCCGGCGGCGGCTTTGGGCGCCGCTCGGAGGACAGCGTCGAGGGTCCGCGCCGCGGCGCCTTGCCATGACGAGCGGGCGCGCCGCGCGGCGGTCGGGGAGGTGTCATCGGGCCTCGCTAGGGGGCCGGTCGGACGGGGCGCCAGGCGCGCCGACGCCGCTCAACCCCACGGGCCACGTCCGGCCGTTCCGGACCACGGTCCGCGCGGCACCCGCTCGCGCTCGGCAGCGACCGAGCCGCCGACCTCGCCGGCATAGTCCGTCTCGAAGCTCGACGGGAGCTGGCCCATCTCCACCGCGAGTTTCTTCAGCTCCGCGATGCGGTTCTCCACGTTCGGGTGCGTCGAGAAGAGGCTGTCCACGCCCTGCCCGGTCAGCGGATTGATGATGAAGAGGTGCGCGGTTCCAGGCGCGCGCTCGGCCTGCCAGTTGGGCGTGCGCCGGACCGCGTTGTGGATCCGGGCGAGCGCAGAGGCGAGCCACATGGGGTTGCCGCACAGCAGGCCGCCGAGCCGGTCGGCCTGATACTCGCGCGAGCGGCTGATCGACATCTGCACGAGCATGGCGGCGAATGGCGCCACGAGCATCGCGACGAGCGTGGCGAGAAAGCCCGGCCCGCCGCCGCTGTCGCGGTTGGAGCCGAACAGCATGCCGAGCTGGAGCCACTGCGCGAACATGGAGATGGCGCCGCCGATGGTGGCGGCGACGCCCATCGTCAGCGTGTCGCGGTTCTTGATGTGGGCCAACTCGTGCGCCACCACGCCCGCCAGCTCCTCGCGCGAAAGCGTGTCGAGGAGCCCGGTCGAGGCGGCGACCGCCGCGCGCGAGGGGCTGCGGCCGGTCGCGAACGCGTTCGGCTGCGGGTTGTCGATGATGTAGGTGCGCGGCATGGGCAGGCCGGCGCGTCCGGCGAGTTCCCGCACAAGGGCGACGTATCCCGGCGCGGTGCGCCCGTCCACCTCCTGCGCCTTGAACATGCGCAGGACCATGGTGTCCGACTTCCACAGGCTGACGGCATTCATGACGAGCGCCATCACGAAGGCGATCACGAGGCCGGTCTGACCGCCGACCAGCGCGCCCATGGCGACGAGGATGCCCGTCAGCACGATGAGCAGAAGACCGGTCTTGGCGAAATTCATGGGCATGGGATCAGGTCGCTCTCGCTTGAGGTCTCGACGGGCCGCGCGCCGGGCCCGACAGGGCGCGAAGCGTGCGGCCGCGCGTGCATCCGTTTCCGGATGCGGATGGTATATGGGAAGGACCGGGGCCGGCAACCAGTCCGGCCCTCTCGCAGCGGCGCGCACGCCGGAGGACTGGCCATGGCCGAAGACACACGCAACCCTACTGGGGACCCGGACGCGGCTCCAGCGCCCGACCGGCCGCTTTCGGACGCCGCCCGGCGCGCGCTCGCCGAAGCCGAGGCGCGGCGCCGCGCCCGCGACGCAGCGGCCGGACCTCCCCCGGCGGAGGTGGGCGGCCGCGCAGGGCCGGACCCCGTCCGCTATGGCGACTGGGAGAAGGACGGGATCATTTCGGACTTCTAGCTTCCCCGTTGCGGTGCGCCGCGCCGCGGGCGACGGGCGCCCGTTGTCCGTGCGTTCGTGCCAGAAGCGCACGCTCACCGGCCCGCCGGCCCGATGCGCCGCCCTCACTCCGGCCTCGCCGGCGCTGCACCCGCCGGGCTGAACGCGACGGGACTGGCGGCTCACGCCGGGCGCAACCGCCTTCTCGGCACGATCGCCGGGACAGCCGGCACGGCGCTTAACGCTTCCTCAACCATCCGCGCCGATCGGCCGCCGCCGGAACCATCCGTGGGCTGCCCGAGGCATCGCGCTTGCTACCCCGCTCTCCAAACCCGACGGGGTTGTGTCAAGGAGAGACAGGCCATGGCGTTCCCGATCCGCTCGCTCAGCACCGACTTCGCCCGCGACGAGCGCGGCGTCGTCGCGATCCTGTTCGGACTGAGCCTGATGGTCCTCATCCTCGCCGTCGGCATCGCCGTCGACCAGGCGCGCATCTACCACACCACGACCCGTCTCGCGGCCGCCGCCGACGCCGCCGCGCTTGCCGCCGGACGCGCGATGCTCGACGGCGTGCTGTCGGATGCGGAGGTGTCCGAGCTCGGCGAGAAGTTCTTCAACCAGAACATGGGCGACAGCCGCGACTTCACGGATGTCACCAATGTGAGCGTCGTGCCCGACCGGCTCAACAATACGATCCGCGTGGACGTCAACGCCGACGTGCCGATGACGTTCACGCGCGTGGCCGGCTTCGACAACGTCGCCACGCCGATCGCGAGCGTCACGTCGTTCGATCCGGCCGATCTCGAGCTGGGCATGGCCCTCGACATCACCGGATCGATGTCCGGCCGCAAGCTCGACGATCTGAAGGCCGCCGCGAAGGACCTCGTCGCCATGCTGCTGCCCGGCGGCGAGCAGCCGAACAAGGTGCGCATCGGCCTTGCTCCCTATTCGGCGTCGATCCAGCTCGGCGCCTACGCGGACGCCGTCTCGGGCGGCGCGAGCCCTGACGGATGCGTGCGCGAACGCACCGGCGCGGAGGCCTTCACGGACGCGGCTACGGGCGCGGGGGCCTACTACCTCGCCGGTGCGGCGAGCGATATCGATGGCACGGAGGGCAACCAAGGCTACTATTGCCCGCGTGCCGAGATCGTTCCCCTGACGGACGACCGCGACCGCCTCGAGACCGCCATCGACGACTACCGGGCGAATGGCGCCACGGCCGGCCACATCGGCGCGCAGTGGGCGTGGAACCTCATTGCGCCGAGCTTTACGACCGTGTGGCCGGCAGACAGCGCGCCCGCCGACTATAACGACGGGAAGACCACCAAGGCCGTGATCCTCATGACGGACGGCATCTTCAACATGGCCTACAGCAACGGCGCATCGGGCAGCCAGGCGCTGACGATCTGCGGCGCGCTGCGCGAGAAGAACGTCAGGGTCTACACGGTCGCCTTCCAGGCCCCCGGCGCGGCGAAGAGGCTGCTTGAGGATTGCGCCGAGGCCGCGGGCGGCGATTTCTTCGATGCGACGGACGGCGACGCGCTGCGCAGCGCGTTCCGCGCGATCGCGAGGAACCTCAACGATCTGCGTCTGACCCAGTAAGACACCCCACAACGACGCCACAGACCGGGCCGCGTCGCGACGCGGCCCGGCTTGCGTTTGCGGCTCGTGACGTTTTTCGGCTGCGGGCGCAACCAGCGGATCGTTTCTGAGAGATGTGGCGTTCCGGAGCTAGGCTGGATGGCGGCGGGCCGCTACTCTCCGGCCGCAATCCGGAGCAGCCCCGTCATGACGACCGTCATGACCACCACGATGACCTCCCGCCCATGACCGCCCCCAAACGCCCCAAGCGCCACCCGTTCTCCTGGATGCTGCTCGCGCTTCTGCTCGCGGGCGGCACCTTCGCGGCCCTGCGGCTGGGGTTCCTGCCGCAGCGCTTCAGTCCCTTTGCGCCGATCTCGCTCGACGATCCGCCGACCTGGTTCCTCGACACGCGCCTTGCCGCGCTCCGGCGCGATCGGTTGTTGTGCGAAGCGGTCCTCAAGGAGCCGCACATCGATGCCGTAAGCCTGTCCGACCAGCCCTACAAGGACGGCTGCGGCTGGCAGAATGCGGTGCGGTTCGGCAAGGCCGGCGGCGCCCGCATCGGCGCCGAGCGCATCACCTGCGAGATGGCTGCCGCGCTCGCGCTCTGGCTCGAGCACGACGTCCAGCCGCTGGCGCAGTCGTTGCTCGGAAGCCCTGTCGCGTCGGTCGGCGACATGGGGATCTACGATTGCCGCAACATCCTCGGCAATCCTTTGCTGAAGAACATCCGCAGCCAGCACGCGACGGCGAACGCCATCGACATCGCCGGCTTCACGCTGGCGAGCGGACAGACCGTCTCCGTGCTCAAGGACTGGAACGACAAGGGGCCGGAGGGGCAGTTCCTGCGAGAGGTCCACAAGCGGGCATGTCGCTACTTCCGCGTCGCCCTCGGCCCGGACTACAACAGCGCCCACAGAAACCACTTCCATTTCGACCGCGGCGCCTTCTCGCGCTGCAAGTAGCCGGGTGATGAAGCCCTGAGGTGCAATTCCAAACAAAGAGGCGCGGATGGCTCCCATCCGCGCCTCTATCGTTTGCAGCCTAGTCGCGCGGCTAGACGGCGCGCTTATTCTGACGGTTCTCGATCAGGTCCTCGACCACGGCGGGGTCGGCAAGGGTCGACGTGTCGCCGAGGCTTCCGAACTCGTCCTCCGCGATCTTGCGCAGGATGCGGCGCATGATCTTGCCCGAGCGCGTCTTCGGCAGGCCGGGCGAGAACTGAATGAGATCGGGAGAGGCAATCGGGCCGATCTCGCGGCGCACATGGGCCACGAGCTCCTTCCTGAGCTCGTCCGTCGGCTCCACGCCGTTGTTGAGCGTCACATAGCAGTAGATGCCCTGGCCCTTGAGATCGTGCGGATAGCCGACGACGGCCGCCTCCGCGACCTTCGGATGGGCAACGAGCGCGCTTTCCACCTCCGCCGTTCCCATGCGGTGGCCGGAGACGTTGATGACGTCGTCGACCCGACCGGTGATCCAGTAGTAGCCGTCCTCGTCGCGGCGGCAGCCGTCGCCCGTGAAGTAGACGCCCGGATAGGCCGAGAAGTAGGTCTGCACGAAGCGCTCGTGATCGCGGAACACGGTGCGGCTCTGGCCGGGCCAGCTATCGAGAATGACGAGATTGCCCGAGCCGGCCCCCTCGATCGCCGCACCCTTGTCGTCGACCAGCGCCGGCTGCACGCCGAAGAACGGACGCGTCGCGGACCCCGGCTTCAGCGCCGTGGCTCCAGGTAGCGGCGAGATGAGGATGCCGCCGGTCTCCGTCTGCCACCACGTATCGACGATCGGGCAGCGGCCGTCGCCGACGACATTGTAGTACCACTCCCAGGCCTCCGGGTTGATCGGCTCGCCGACCGACCCCAGGATGCGGAGCGACGAGCGGTCGGCGCGCTTCACGAAGTCGTCCCCCTGGCCCATCAGCGAGCGGATGGCGGTCGGGGCCGTGTAGAAGATCGTCACGTCCCACTTGTCGACGACGTGCCAGAAGCGCGAGGCGGTCGGGTAGGTCGGAATGCCCTCGAACATCAGCGTTGTGGCGCCGTTGGCGAGCGGCCCGTAGATGATGTAGCTGTGGCCGGTGACCCAGCCGACGTCCGCGGTGCACCAGTAGATGTCGCCTTCGTGGTAGTCGAACACGTACTGGTGCGTCATGGCGCAGTAGACTAGATAGCCGCCGGTCGTGTGCACGACGCCCTTCGGCTTGCCCGTCGAGCCCGACGTGTAGAGGATGAACAGCGGAGCCTCGGCGTTCACTTCCTCCGGCGGGCAGTCGGCCGACACTTTCGCGACCTCCTCGTGCATCCAGAAGTCGCGGCCGGGCACCCAGGCAATGGGATTGCCCGTGCGGCGCACGACCAGCAGCCGCGTATCGGGATGGCAGCCCTCGAGCGCGATATCCGCGTTCTTCTTCAACGGCACGTTCTTGCCGCCGCGGACGCTTTCGTCCGCCGTGATGACGACGCGCGTCTCGGCGTCGTCGATGCGGTTCTTCAGGCTGTCGGGCGAGAAGCCGCCGAAGACGATCGAGTGGATGGCGCCGATCCGGGCGCAGGCGAGCATCGCGTAGGCCGCCTCCGGGATCATCGGCAGGTAGATGGTGACGCGGTCGCCCTTCTTGACGCCGTGCGCCTTCAGCACGTTGGCGAAGCGGCAGACGCGCTCGTGCAACTGCCGGTAGGTGATCTTCTCGTCGAGGGTGGGATCGTCGCTTTCCCAGATGATGGCGACCTGATCCCCGCGCGTGGCGAGGTGCCGGTCGATACAGTTTGCAGACACGTTGAGCGTGCCGTCCTCGAACCACTTGATCGAAACGCCATGGGGGTCGAAGGAGGTGTTCTTCACCTTCGTATAGGGCTTGATCCAGTCGAGCCGCTGGCCGGCCTCGCCCCAAAAGCCGTCCGGGTCGGTGACCGAGCGCTGGTAGAGAGCGTCGTATCCGGCGGCGTCGATCCATGCGCTGTTGGCCCAGTCGGGCTTGACCGGGTAGACCTTGTCGGACATGCGTCGTCTCCTCCCGAGAGATTTTTGCCGTCATTATGGAAGGACATTCGGCACCGCACAACTGATCCAAGGTACGAACCGGGTCGTTGCCTGCGACCCTCGACGCGGCCGCTGGCGTGAGGCGCCCTGCGGCTCGGACTCGTCCCCTCTCCCCGTTAATCCTGTCGGCCCTCGCGGTCAGGCAAGCGCCCAGACCGATGTTCTCTTGATGAGGGCGTCCTCCAGCTCGCGCGTCACCGCCACCTCGTAGTCGGCGACCCGCACGAAGCGGTCTCTCGGAAAGTAGCTCCGCTCAGGATCGCCCACGAGCACGCGCGCCCCGGTCTCGGCTGCACGCCCGATGTAGGCGAAGACGCGGTCGGCCAGCTCCCGCTCGTAGAAGAGATCGCCGACGAGCACGACGTCGTGCCCACCCGGAGGGCCGGCAAGAAGGTCCTGGTCCGTCACATCGATGCGCACGCCGTTGGCGGCGGCGTTGAGCGCCACGGAGGCGAGCGCCATGGGATCGAGGTCGGCGGCGAGCGTGGAGGCCGCCCCGGCCCGCATCGCCGCGATCGCCGTCAGCCCGGATCCCGAGCCGAGATCGAGCACGGCCTTTGCGGCAACCGTGTCCGGATGATCGAGCACGTAGCGGGCCAGCGCCTGCCCGCCCGCCCACGCGAAGGCCCAGTAGGGCGGCGGCACGTTCATGGCGCCAAGCCCTTCCTCAGTCCTCTGCCAGATCGGCAGCGACTCCTCGGCGAGGTGCAGACGGATCTCCGGGACGTGCGGCGGCGCGAGGAGCTTCGTGTTGGCGACGATGAAGTCGGCGTGCCAGCCCGTGTCCCGTCCGCTCATCGCTTCAGCCGCTTCGGATCGAGCCCGCCCATGCGACACACCTCGGCCCATTCCTCCGCCGTCACCGGCTGCACGGAGAGCCGCATCGAGGTGACGAGGCTCATGGTGCGCAGCGCCGGGTTCGCCTTCACGTCCTCCAGCGAGACGGGCCTCTTGAGGTCCGCAACGGCGGCGACGTCGACGCACGCCCATGTGCCGGTCTCGTCCTCGGGGTCGGGATGCGCGGGCGCCACGACCTTGGCGATGCCGACGATCTCCTTGCCGACGTTGGAATGATAGAAGAAGCCCAGATCGCCGACCGCCATGGCCTTCATGTTGTTGCGCGCGAGGTAGTTGCGCACGCCCGTCCACGGCTCGCCCCTTTCTCCTTTCGCCTTCAGCATCTGCCACGAGAAGGCGTCCGGCTCCGACTTGAAGAGCCAATACCCCGTGGAGACGATGGGCTTCGGCGACGGGCGCGCGGCGGGAGGCCTGGCGGGTTTCGGATTGCTCTTTTTCGCTTTCATGGCGCGATAGTCGCAGAGGGCCGTGCGCGGTGGCAAGGGTGCGCCATACGGCTCGACGCAAGGGTGCCGCAGGCTGTCGACATCGACGAAAAATCCAATCGCGACATCCACTTGAACGTGCCTGGATGACGCCGTTCGCAGTGCTTCACATCCCTGACATGCCCGGTTAGTATCCGCGCGTCGAAACGGCCCAAAAAACCGATTCGAACGGCGAACCGACTGGAAGCAAAAGCTCGTGAATGCTCATGCTGCCTTGCCGGACTCGTGCCCGGCCCTGGTTCTGAACGCCGACTTCCGCCCCCTGAGCTACTATCCCTTGTCGCTCTGGAGTTGGCAGGAGACGGTGAAGGCGGTGTTTCTGGATCGCGTCAACATCGTCTCCGAATACGAAACCACCGTTCGAAGTCCCAACTTCGAGATCCGCCTGCCGAGCGTCGTTGCCCTCAAGACCTATGTCAGACCCGCGCTCTATCCTGCATTCACGCGCTTCAACGTGTTCCTGCGCGACCGGTTCAGCTGCCAGTACTGCGGCGACAAGCACGACCTCACCTTCGACCACGTCGTGCCCCGGGCGCGCGGCGGGCTTACCCGATGGGAAAATGTTCTGACGGCCTGCGCCCCGTGCAACCTGCGCAAGGGCAGCCAGTCGCTCGCAACCTCCGGCATGAAGCCGCTGCAGGCTCCGTACCGCCCGACGGTTTTCGAGCTCCACCGCAATGGTCGCCTGTTTCCACCCAACTACCTGCACGAGAGCTGGATGGACTATCTCTACTGGGATACCGAGCTCGAGCCGTAGACCCCGTTGACGAGGCCGCCGCGATCGGCGGGGCCCTTGCTCACGATCCGGCGATGCAGGTGACGGGCGCGCTCGACCAGCACATGCGCTTGCGGCCGTTCGGCCCGCAGTGCCGCGCCAGATGGGTGGGACGGAACGCCGACACGAAGCGGAGCGCCAACTGGTGGCCGCGCAGGCGCACGATCTCGCAGTCGACCTCGACGTGGTCCATCAGCATCCGCAAGGTGAGCTGCTTCGGCCAGTTGACGACGCGCGTGCACAGATCCGGCGGCAGGGTCACGCGGACCCCCGTGGCGGAAATGTCCCTCGACACGCCCTCGATATCGTTGCCGATGAGTTCGCTATGCAGCGCCACGCGCTGGCATTGGGGCTTTCGTGGCGCGGAACGCATTTCTTGTCGGCTCATCCCAAGCCCTTCCCTTTTGACCAGCAAATCCGCTGATGCCAGCAGGGTAGACGGCAGCGGATTAACGTTGGCTCGCGAACAAGCCGAAAACTTGCTTCAAATTGGAGGTTCCGCGCTAACGATCGCGCGCGACGGCCGACGTGCCGTCGGGAGGCAGAACCCGCGACCGCTCGATATTTTGCGAGGCCGCCGCGCGCGTTGGCACCCGTTTCGGAAATGATCATCTGCGCACAAAGCGCATGAACGCCGGCCACAATGCTTGATGCGAAATTAATCGCGCATGGCGGCGGGCGTTCAATATTTCGCTAGAAGGCAAAGGGCAAAGCCTGATCGGGGTCAAGAAAATGGCCCCGGATTCGGCCGGCTCAGCCGGGAATCACGGGGCCTCAGGCAGATTGGAAGGATCGAACACACGCCACTCAACGGATGCTAACCGGGCGCGCCTCAAGCGGCGCGGCGGGCCGGAGCGGAGCACAGCGTCTGGGCGATGGCATCGACCGCACGGCTCCAGTCGAGAGCGCTCGTCTCGCCGGCGGAGAGGCCGAAGGCGCTGAGCGCGTCCTCGGGCGTGCCGCCGTCGCGGAAGAAGCGGGCGCAGGTCTGGCGCGCGATGCCCTGCGCCTGCTGCCACTGTACCGGGTTGACATGGTCGGGGGTCGAAGGTTGGGCCATGGGGGTGCTCCAATTGACTACTGAACTCTAAACGGGGAGGTCGCCCTGAGAAGGCGGCAGGCACAAAGAGCGCGCATGGCACCACTACGCAAAACCGTGTCAGGCAGTGCCGTCCTGGACTGCGGGTCCTTGCACTCGATGCGCCTGCCATTCCGCTGCGGACCGCGCCAAGCGGCGCCATCCGCGAATTCCTCGGGTTCGTCACGCGGCGCGCGGAAGATCGCCCTTGCGAGGCGGCCTCACCGGTGCCGGCGACCGGGCTTGCTCGACGCCATGAACGATGCTGTCGACGACAACCGACAGCGGACGCCATGCACTCTCTTCATACGCGACAGGCGCGAGGGGAGACTTGGGGCTCTGCAGCGGGGGGACGTGCATCGCTCTCCTCACGCAACCGGGACGCAACAGGACGCTACAGACCACTCGCGAACGCTCAAACTGCCCTCGATCGGGGGCCAGACCTCTTGCCGCTTCCGGTCCGCAGCAGGCTGCCGTGAAGCAGGGCCGGCGGACGCGGAGACGGGTGGAGCGATCTGGCCAGACGCCGGAACTTTTCACGCCAGACCGCTCGCCTCAGGGTCTGGAGCACGCCCGCGAGCGTGCTCTTGGGTGAGGGCAACTCGGACGCAACAGACGCAACCAGGGACGCAACAGGAACAGGACGCATTACAGAACCGAGGGGCGGAACCGGTCGAGCGGTGATCTCAGCGCGAAGGCTTGCCTCCCTCAGGCCGGCCGAACGCACACGACGCAACAGGACCTGCCGAGGAGACGAGGGGGACGACGCAACGCAATTCCCCTGCACGCAACTACTCCTTCACACACCGCCGCGAACCGTCTGGAACCCCTGGCTTGGAAGCGCCGGCGTTCCGTTTGTGTTCCGCGCTTGGTGTGAATTAACTGCCACAGTCGGGCGCAAAAATGGCGGAGGCTGGTCCTATCCAAGGAAATTCGCTTGCGATCTGTTCATGAACAGTTCTTGCCGAGGGCTAAGTGCCCCGGGCTCGACCACGTCGTTGCAATGAATTTGTAAGTCATTGTTGCAAATATTATTTCTGGTCGCACGCCCGGGCAGCAAACGCGGCCTGGAGCGAGATCGCGAAGAGGCCGAGCGAGATGAGCGCATTCCAGCCCGCGAACGACAGGCCGAACAGGCGCCAGGCGGCCTCGTCGCAGCGCACGACCCGGGCCTCCTCGAGGCCCTTCAGGAGGTCGGCCGGGCTCGACGGCAGCGTCTGGGCCGCGGCACAGGTGTCCGGGCCCGGCCAGAAATGCCACTCGACGCCCGCGTGATAGAGGCCGAGCCCGGCGTTCGCGAGGTAGGCGAGCGCAACGGCGAAAAACAGCAAGGCGGCGAGGCGCGACCGCTCGGCAACGAGCGCCATGGCCAGGAACAGCAGCGGAATGGCCGCATAGTAGGCGTAGCGCTGCATCAGGCAGAGCGGGCACGGCGCATAGCCACCCAGGTGCTCGAAACCCAGCGCCGTCACGATGGCGCCGACCGAGACCAGGAGCGCCAGACCGCCGAGGCGGTAGGCGTCGGCAGAAGACGGGCGCGTCGTCTCGAGCATCTGAACCTCGGGCCTCGCACAGTCGAGCCGGTGACGACGGCCAACCTAGAACAAATACTTAACCGCGACGAATCCGCCGACCAGAAGGACCACGAACGCCGTGGTCACCAGCGTCAGGCGCTTCTCGATGAAATCGCGGATCGGCGGGCCGAAGAAATACAGAAGACCGGCCACGAGGTAGAAGCGCATGGCACGGGTGACGACGCTCGCGAGCATGAACTCCAGGAACGGCATGTGGGTCACGCCCGCGGTGATCGTCAGCACCTTGTAGGGGAACGGCGTCCACCCCTTGGCGATGAGGATCCAGACGCCCCACTCGTTGAACCACTGCGTGAACTCGCCGAAGCCTTCTGCCTTGCCGTAGAACTCCAGGATCGGCCGGCCGACGCTCTCGAAGGCGAAGTAGCCGATGGCATAGCCGAAGGCCCCGCCGATGACGGAGCCGATGGTGGCGAGCGAGGCGTACCACCAGGCCTTCAGACGCTGCGCGATCACCATCGGGATCAGCATCACGTCCGGCGGAATCGGGAAGAACGAGCTTTCGACGAACGAAACCCAGAACAGCGCCGTCGGCGCGCGGTCGCTCGCGGCCAGCCCCATGATCCAGTCGTAAAGCCGTCTCATCATCGCCGCGCTGAATAGAGGGGGCCGTGCGCGCTGTCTACCGGACAAGTGTTACAGGCGTCTCAACGGCCGCTGCTGCGGGCGCCGTCGTCAGGGGCTCCGTCTTGAGGGACAGCCGGCGGACGAGCTCGTTCAGGACGAAGCGGCCTTCGCCGGCCGCACGGATGCGCGGCCGCCGGCGGAGGGCGCCGAACGTCGTGTCGGGATTGAGACCCGGACCGAGGCAGGCGCGAATGAGATCGCGGTCCCCGTCCACCTCGTCCGCCTTTTCCGCGCCATCCATCACCTCGAGGAACCCCGCGCGCGCCAGATCGGCGATTTCGGCGGCGGCGGGCGCCACGCCGAACCGGCGGGCCATGGCGTCGAGATCGAGGCCCTCGCTGAGGCGCAAGCCCATCAGCAGCATCTCGTCCGCCTGCTCGTCACGGGAGAGCGCCGCCGATTCGACGATGCCGTGGCCCGACGTCTCGACACGCTCGACCCAGCGCTCCGGATTGGGCTCGGTCACGGTCGCCCATCGCGTGCCGTCCGGCAAAACGAGACGCCCGTGTGCGCCGGGGCCCACGCCGACATAGGCGCCGTAGCGCCAGTAGAGCAGATTGTGCCGGCTTTCGTCGCCCGGCACGGCGTGGTTGGAGATCTCGTAGGCCGGCCGGCCGGCCGCTGCCGTCATCTCCTGCGTCAGCGCGTAGAGATCGAGCGCGGCGTCCGCATCGGGCACGGCGAGCCGGCCGCGCGCGTGAAGCTCGGCGAAGGGCGTATCGGGCTCGATGGTGAGCTGGTAAAGCGAGAGGTGCCCGCCGGCCATGGCCAGCGCCTCGGCGAGCTCCGCGCGCCATGCCTGCGGCGTCTGCCCGGGCCGGGCATAGATGAGATCGAACGAGAACCGGTCGAACGTCTTGCGGGCGATCTCGATCGCGGTCCGCGCCTCGCCGACGGAATGCAGGCGCCCAAGCCGCCGCAGGTCCTCCTCGCGCAGCGACTGCACGCCGATCGAGACCCGGTTGACGCCCGCCGCTCGATAGCCGACGAACCGCTCCGCCTCGACGCTGTTCGGGTTGGCCTCGAGCGTGATCTCCGCGTCCGGCGCGATCGTCCACAGCTTGCCGATGTGATCGAGAATGGCGCCGACGGTTGCCGGCCGCATCAGCGAGGGCGTGCCGCCACCGAAGAAGACCGACGAGACGCGGAGCGGCGCTTGCGTCCGTGCGGCCACATCGTCGAGCTCTCTGAGATACGCGCGAAGAAAGCGCGACTCGTCCCAGCCGCCGAACCGGACGTGACTGTTGAAATCGCAATAGGGGCACTTCTGGGCGCAGAACGGCCAGTGGACGTAGACGCCGAACGGCGCCGAACGGTCCGGCCGCTCCTCGAAGGTCGCGCTCACGAGGCTTCCCTCTCCGTTGCCGCCAGCAGCGCCTTGGCGAGCGTACGCCAGCGCGGCTCGGCAGACTGGGGGGCGACCGAGGCTTCGAGCGCCGCCAGCAGCGTGCCGAGATCGATGCGTGGCTGCCCGCGCCGGTCCAGATCCGCACCGAGGTATTTCACGAACGTCCTCAGCTCCTCCCGCGTCGAGATGTTGGCGGCGGCCGCCGCCAGGCCCTCCCGATCGCGATCCGCGTTGGGCTTCAGGGGCTCGGCCGAGAGGTCGCCCAGCACCGCGCGACGGAAGGCTTCGAACGCCCGCGTGCGGTGAGAGATGGCGTATTTGCCCGCCGGCTCCATCTCGCCGAACGTCAAGGCGTGGCCCTCCGGAACGAACATCGGATCATAGCCGAAGCCGTTGCCGCCGCGCGGCGGCCAGACGAGGCGGCCGAACACCTTGCCCTCGAACGTTTGCGTGCCGCCGTCCGGCCAGGCGAGGCACAGCACGGAGATGAAGTTCGCGCGCGGACCGGAATTTCCCCAGCCGCACCGCGCGGAAACCTCGTCCGCGACCTTCTGCATGGCGACGCCGAAGTCCTTCTGCGGGCCGGCCCAGCGCGCCGAATAGATGCCCGGCGCGCCGCCAAGGCAGTCCACCTCGAGCCCGGAATCATCCGCCAGCGCCGGCAGTCCGGAACCCTTAGCGGCGGCCATGGCCTTGAGCCGCGCATTGCCCGCAAACGTCGGCTCCGTCTCCTCCGGTTCGGCCAGTCCGAGCGAGGCGGCGGAGACCGCCGCGAGGCCATAGGGCGCGATGAGCTGGTCGATCTCCCAGACCTTGCCCTTGTTATGGCTTGCGACGACAAGCTTCGTTCCGCGTGTGAGGGCGCGCATGGCGGACGCTCACGCCACGGTCAGCTTCTGCAGCTCGACCAGCTCGCCGATGCCTTTGCGGGCGAGCACCATGAGGCCGTCGAAGCTCTCCTGGCTGAAGGCCGTCGTCTCGGCCGTTCCCTGCACCTCCACGATGCCGCCCGACCCCGTCATCACGAAATTGGAATCCGCATCCGCTGCCGAATCCTCCGCGTAGTCGAGGTCGAGCACCGGCGTCCCGCGATAAAGACCGCACGAAACGGCCGCCACCTGGTCGCGCAGCACGCCGTCCTTCACCATGTCGCGCACCTTCATCCACTGAATGCAGTCGTAGAGCGCAACCCACGCCCCGGTGATCGCCGCGGTGCGGGTTCCGCCGTCCGCCTGGATCACGTCGCAATCGACGGTGATCTGGCGCTCGCCGAGCTTCTGCAGGTCGACGACTGCGCGCAGGGCGCGGCCGATGAGCCGCTGGATCTCCTGGGTGCGCCCCGACGGATGTCCCGCCGTCACCTCGCGCCGGGTCCGTTCCGACGTCGCCCGCGGCAGCATTGCATATTCCGCCGTGACCCAGCCGCGTCCCTGCCCCTTCATCCACGGCGGCACGCGCTCCTCCAGGCTCGCCATGCACAGCACATGCGTGTTGCCGAACTTGATGAGGCAGGAGCCCTCCGCGTGCATCGAGACGGCGCGTTCAATCGAGACGCGGCGAATCTCGTCGGGCTGGCGTTTGGAAGGGCGCATGAACGGTTGAAGCCTTTGCAGGAGTTGAGATCGGGGCGAACCTAGTCCCGGCCCCTGTCAACTGCAACCGCGCAGCCCGCTTCACCCGGCCGCCCCGGCGGGACGTCGCGGCACCCTCGCCGTCCGTTCCCGTGCCGGCCTGCGCTTGCCTCCCCCGCTCTCGCCGCACGCCGGACACCGCCGATCCCGGGTCCGTTTGACGGCAGCCGCCCTCGCTCCCTACATTCAGGCACAGAATTCAGGCACAGCCCGTCCGGCGCCCGACCCAGCCTCCGCCAAGCCGATGTCCGAAATCGTCACGCTCAACGACCGCTCCCGCACCATTCTGCGCCAGATCGTGGAGAGCTACCTGTCCACCGGCGAGCCCGTCGGCTCGCGCAACCTGTCGCGGGTCATTCCGCTGACCCTGTCGCCGGCCTCGATCCGCAACGTGATGGCGGATCTGGAGGAGCTCGGCCTCATCTATGCGCCGCACGCCTCCGCCGGCCGCCTGCCGACGCAGACGGGGCTCAGGATGTTCGTCGACGGCCTTCTGGAGACCGGCGGGCTGACCGAGGACGAGCGCCGGCAGATCGAGGCCCAGATCGCCGCCAGCCGCTCGACCTCCCTCGACAGGGTGCTCGGCGATGCGGGCGAGATGATCTCGGGCCTCTCGCACTGCGCCGGCGTCGTGCTGGCGGAGAAGCAGGTCGCCCGTCTGCGGCAGGTCGAATTCGTGCTGCTGGAGCCGAGGAAGGCGCTGGCGATCCTGGTCAGCGAGGATGGCGACGTCGAGAACCGCATCGTCGATCTGCCGCCCGGCCTGTCGGCCACCGCCCTCATCGAGGCCGCCAACTACCTGAACGCCCACATCCGCGGCCTCACCATCGGCGAAGCGCGCCTGCGCATCGACGCCGAGCTCACCCATGCCCGCGCCGAGCTCGACGTCCTGACCCAGAAGGTCGTGAAGGCCGGCCTCGCCGAATGGTCGGGAGCCCTCGACGACCGCCAGAGCCTCATCGTGCGCGGCCAGTCGAACCTGCTGAAGGACCTGACGGCCCTCGAGGACCTGGAGCGCATCCGCCAGCTCTTCGACGATCTCGAATCCAAGCGTGAGTTGTCGCAGATCCTCGCGCTTGCGGAAGGCGGCGAGGGCGTGCGCATCTTCATCGGCTCGGAGAACAAGCTGTTCTCCATGTCGGGCTCATCGCTGATCGTGGCGCCGTTCCACAACCGCTCGCGCAAGGTGGTGGGCGTCCTCGGCGTCATCGGCCCGACGCGCCTCAACTACGCCCGGATCATCCCGATGGTGGATTATACAGCCAAGATCATATCGCGCCTGATCTCTTGATTTTTTCTCCTCTCCGGCCGATATCCGGCCATTCACCGAAAACTGGAACCGGAAAGAGCGATCGACCCGATCATGTCCGATCCCAACAATGCGTCCGACAAGCCGAGCCAAGAGCCCGAAACCACGAGCCCCGCCGCCGGTGCCGCTCCGGAGAGCGCGGCCGCGCCGCAGCCCGAAACGGCAGAGCCTCCGCCGGAGCAACTGAAGGCCATCATCGCCACGCTCCAGGCCGAGCTCGACAAGGCGAAGGAACAGACGCTGCGCCTCGTCGCCGAAATGGACAACCTGCGCAAGCGCATGGAGCGTGAGAAGCAGGACACGGCGAAGTTCGCGATCTCCCGGTTCGCCGTCGACATCATCGGCGTGGTGGACAACTTCGAGCGGGCGACGGCCGCGGTCCCGCCCGGAGCGGCGGATGCCGACCCGGCGCTGGCGAGCCTCGTCGAAGGTGTCGACCTGATCGATCGCGAATTGAAAAGCGTCCTGGAGCGCCACGGCGTGAAGCGCATCTGGCCCGAAGGCGAGATGTTCAATCCGCATCTGCATCAGCCGATGATGCAGCAGGAGAACCCCGACGTGCCGAACGGCACCATCCTGCAGGTCTTCCAGGCGGGCTACATCATCGACGAGCGGGTCATCCGTCCGGCTGTCGTGGTCGTCGCGCGCGGCGGGCCGAAGGCCGGCAAGACGGATGGCAGCAACGGTCCTTCCGCCGACGTCGGCAATGCCGAACAGAGCGCGGCGCGAGACCGCGACGCGACCTGATCGGGATGCTATATTTTTACCGGCACGGCGATTTGCTGGCGCGACGCGCCGGCAAGGCTACCCGTCCGCAGCACTCCCTTCCACAGCCATGAAGAGGCGGCCATGTCCTCTGTCCTCCGCTCGAAATGCCGCCTCGCCGGCGTCGCGCTGATCGCTCTTGCCGTCCTGACCCGGCCTGGAGCCGCAGGGCCCGGCGACGCCGAGGACCATTCCGGCCATGCCGCGACGGCTCAGCCGGCCGGCGAGCTCAGCGACGCCTCCAAGGACTACGAGGCCGCGATGCAGCGGATGCACAAGGCGATGAGCATTCCCTACACCAACGACGTCGACCTCGACTTCGTGCGCGGCATGATCCCTCATCACCAAGGCGCCATCGAACAGGCCGAAATCCTCTTGAAGTACTCGAAGAACCCGCGCCTGCGCCGTCTCGCCGGCGGCATCATCGCCACCCAGCGGCGCGAGATCCGCTTCATGCTCAAGTGGCTGAACGAGCGCGAGACGGGCAAGGAGACGGGCGAGATGCCGTCGTGGATGAGGACGGCGCCGCAGACGGTCGAGGACGCGAAACAATCGGGCGACCAGGATTGACCGGACGCGGCCCGTCGATCGGGCTGCCCCTCACTTGATCGGCGTCACGCGCCGGAGCGTCAGGTTGAAGCGGCCGCCGGCCCGGAGCAGATCGGAGGTTCCGGGCAGGATGCGGTCGATGCCGTGGTAGGCAAACCGCGCCGGCCCGCCGAGCACGCACACGTCGCCCGATCGCAGCGTCAGGCGGACCTTGGGGTCGCCGCGCCGCAGACCGCCGATGTGGAAGACCGCATCGTCGCCCAGCGACACGGACAGCACAGGGGCTCGCGGCTCGTCCTCGTCGGCGTCGCGGTGGGAGCCCATGCGGGCGCCGGCCGGGTAATGGTTGATGAGGCAGGCCTCCGGCAACGCCTCGCACCCGGCATAGCGGCGCCAGAGTGCGAGCAGGCGTTGGGGCATCGGCGGCCACGGCGCGCCGGTGTCGGGGTGCGTCGCCTGATAGCGATAGCCGCACTCCTTGTCGGAGACCCAGCCGAGCGGGCCGCAGTTCGACATCCGGACGGAGAACGGCTGCCCTGTCCTCGGCATGCGGGGCTGGAACAGCGGGGCGGATAAAATCACGCGTTCGATCTCGGCCACGAGCCGCCTCTGCTCGGCGGGCGTCAGCGCCCCCGGGATGCACCGAAAACCCGCCGGCAAACGGGCCGGATCGGCCTCGGCCAGCCCGGCGACCGGCGACGTGCTCGTTGCCCGATCGGGCTTGGTCGCGTTCATCGGATCTCCTGCATGCGGCATTCTGGCAGCCAGGACTTTCCTCACGCCAGCGTGAGTCCGTCCCGTTGCACCCCCATAAAACCGCCCTATATACGTGTCCACGACGTCTCATTAACTGCCTGGGGACCGCCGCGGCTCCGGCCCGTCCAGACGGGTGCGGGGCAGGAATGGATGCCATGACAAGGGTCCTGGCGGTTCGCCACAACATGAAGGAAGCTCACCATGGCTAAAGTGATCGGCATCGACCTCGGCACCACGAACTCGTGCGTCGCGGTCATGGAGGGCGGCAAGCCCCGCGTTCTGGAGAACGCCGAGGGCGCCAACACGACACCGTCCATCGTCGCCTTTACGGACGACGGCGAGCGCCTCGTCGGTCTGCCGGCGAAGCGCCAGGCCGTCACCAATCCGACCGGCACGCTGTTCGCCATCAAGCGACTGATCGGCCGCCGCTTCGATGATCCGACGGTGGAGAAGGACAAGAAGCTCGTGCCCTATCACATCGTGAAGGGCCCGAACGGAGATGCGTGGGTCGAGGTGGACGGCAAGTCCTACTCGCCGCAGCAGGTCTCCGCCTTCATCCTTCAGAAGATGAAGGAGACCGCGGAAGCCAAGCTCGGCGAGACCGTCACGCAGGCCGTCATCACCGTGCCCGCCTACTTCAACGACGCCCAGCGCCAGGCAACGAAGGACGCCGGCCGCATCGCGGGCCTCGAAGTGCTGCGCATCATCAACGAGCCGACGGCCGCCGCGCTCGCCTACGGCCTCGACAAGAAGAAGGAAGCCAAGACGATCGCGGTCTACGACCTCGGCGGCGGCACCTTCGACATCTCCATCCTGGAAATCGGTGACGGCGTCTTCGAGGTGAAGTCGACGAACGGCGACACGTTCCTCGGCGGCGAGGACTTCGACATGAAGCTCGTCGCCTACCTGGCCGACGAGTTCAAGAAGTCGAACGGCATCGACCTGCGCGCCGACAAGCTCGCGCTGCAGCGTCTCAAGGAAGCCGCCGAGAAGGCCAAGATCGAGCTCTCCTCGTCGGCCCAGACCGAGATCAACCTGCCGTTCATCACGGCGGATGCGTCCGGTCCCAAGCACATGACGATGAAGCTCACGCGCGCCAAGCTCGAGAGCCTCGTCGACGATCTCGTCGCGAAGACGAAGGGTCCCTGCCTGCAGGCGCTGAAGGATGCCGGCCTCAAGGCGGCCGAGATCGACGAGGTCGTTCTCGTCGGCGGCATGACGCGCATGCCGAAGGTGCAGCAGACGGTGAAGGAGCTGTTCGGCAAGGAGCCGCACAAGGGCGTCAACCCGGACGAGGTCGTCGCCGTCGGCGCTGCCATCCAGGCCGGCGTCCTGAAGGGCGAGGTGAAGGACGTCCTCCTGCTCGACGTGACGCCGCTGTCGCTCGGCATCGAGACGCTGGGCGGCGTGTTCACGCGTCTCATCGAGCGCAACACGACGATCCCGACCAAGAAGAGCCAGGTCTTCTCCACGGCGGAAGACGGGCAGACGGCCGTCACCATCCGCGTCAGCCAGGGCGAGCGCGAGATGGCGGCCGACAACAAGCTGCTCGGCCAGTTCGACCTCGTCGGCATTCCCCCGGCGCCGCGCGGCGTGCCGCAGGTCGAGGTCACGTTCGACATCGACGCCAACGGCATCGTGCACGTCTCTGCGAAGGACAAGGCGACCGGCAAGGAGCAGTCGATCCGCATCCAGGCGTCCGGCGGTCTGTCGGACACCGAGATCGAGCGCATGGTGAAGGACGCCGAGGCGCACGCCTCGGAGGACAAGAAGAAGCGCGATCTCGTCGAGGCGCGCAACCACGCCGAGGCCCTCGTCCACGCAACGGAGAAGCAGCTTTCGGAGAACGCCTCCAACGCGGCCGTCGCCGCCGTGAAGGGCGATGTCGAGAGCGCGGTGGCGGCGGTGAAGGAGGCGCTGCCCTCCGAGGATGCCGAGAAGATCCGCGCCGCGACCAACACGCTGGCGCAGGTTGCCATGAAGATCGGCGAGGCGATCTACAGCGCCCAGGCCGGCGCCGGCGGCGATGCCGGCGAGGCTGCCGCCTCCAGCGACGGATCGGCCGATGACAATGTCGTCGATGCCGATTTCGAGGAGGTCAAGGACGACAAGAAGAAGGCCGGCTGATCGGCCCTTACGCCCCGCCGCTCGACAAGCGGCGGGGCGATGCCGTTCGCCGGGACGGCGTGCGCACGGCCCGGTGTTGCGTCGCGACGAAACCCATCACCACGGTATGCCAGGGAGGTCGGACGAGAGCGCCTCTTGCAACGCACCTGATGAGCCGCCCGTCCTCTCCCGCCCCGGATGAAACGCCCCCATGGCCAAGCGCGATTACTATGAGACCCTCGGGGTGCAGCGAAACGCCAGCGAGCAGGATTTGAAGAATGCATTCCGCAAGCTCGCCAAGGAGCATCACCCCGACCGCAACCCTGACGACAAGGACGCCGAACAGAAGTTCAAGGAGCTGAACGAAGCCTACGAGGTGCTGAAGGACCCGCAGAAGCGGGCGGCCTACGATCGCTTCGGGCATGCGGCGTTCGACGGCGCCATGGGCGGACGCGGTCCCGGGGGAGCCGGCTTCGGGCCTGATTTCGCCTCGTCGATGTCGGACATTTTCGACGATCTCTTCGGCGAGTTCATGGGCGGACGCCGGGGCGGCCAGCAGCGGCGTTCGGGGCGCGAGCGGGGCGCGGATCTCCGCTACAACATGGAGATCACGCTCAACGACGCCTTTGCCGGCAAGACCGCGCAGATCCGTGTGCCGACGAGCGTCACGTGCGAGACGTGCTCGGGCACCGGCGCCAAGGCCGGCACCAAGCCCGTCACCTGCGCCACCTGCGGCGGGGTCGGCAAGGTCCGCGCGAGCCAGGGCTTCTTCACGATCGAGCGCACCTGCCCCACGTGCCAGGGCCGCGGCGAGACGATCGCCGACCCCTGCTCCGCGTGCAACGGCGCGGGGCGCGTGGTCAAGGAGCGCACGCTGTCGGTGAACATCCCGGCCGGCGTCGAGGACGGCACGCGCATCCGCCTCAGCGGCGAGGGCGAAGCCGGCCTGCGCGGCGGACCGCCCGGCGATCTCTACATCTTCCTGTCCATCAAGCCGCACGAGTTCTTCCAGCGCGACGGCGCGGACATCTTCTGCCGCGTGCCGATCTCCATGACGACCGCCGCACTCGGCGGCCAGATCGAGGTTCCGACACTCGACGGCACCACGAGCCGCGTGAAGGTCCCCGAAGGCACCGAGGGCGGCAAGCAGTTCCGCCTCAAGGGCAAGGGCATGCCCGTGCTGCGCTCGGCGGCCGCCGGCGACATGTACATCCAGGTCGACGTCGAGACGCCGAAGAATCTCACCCGGCGCCAGCGCGAGCTGCTTGAGGAGTTCGAGAAGCAGAGCCACAAGGAAACCAATCCGGCGAGCAGCGGTTTCTTTGCCCGCATGAAGGATCTGTTCGACGGCAAGGGATGAGGCGGCCGTCGCGCTCCCTCCTCCTTCGGAACGCCACAACGACGAATAGGGGATGAACGACGCATGTCCACCACGTCCAACGCCTCTCGCCTGCTGTTCTTTGCAGGGTCCGCGCGCACCGGCTCCTACAACATCCGCCTGGCGCGGCTCGGCGCCGCGATCGCGGAAGCCAATGGCATCCCCGCCACGTTCGCCGATCTCGGCGACTATCCGCTGCCCCTCTACGACGCCGACCTGCAGAACACCGAAGGCATTCCCGACAACGCAAAGAAATTCGAAGCGCTGATGCGGGTCCACACCGGCGTCTTCATCGCCTGTCCCGAATACAATGCGTCCATCACGCCGCTCCTGAAGAACATGCTCGACTGGGTGAGCCGCATCCGCAACGAAGGCGACGAACCGCTCGCGGTGTTCAAGACGCGCGTGTTCGCGTTGGGCTCCTCCTCACCCGGCGGCATGGGCGGCCTCAGGGGCCTCAACACGGTCCGCACCGTCCTGGAGCTGGGCGTCGGTGCGCTCGTCCTGCCGGAGCAGTTTGCCGTGCCGCGCGCCGCGGACGCCTACGACGAGCACGGGCACCTCAAGAACAAGGAGTCCCAGGAGCAGTTCAAGAGCCTGATCCAGAAGCTTGCCCGTGCCGCCCATGTGCTGCATGGATAGCGTCGCCCGGAGCTGAAGAGGGACCGCGGCAGAACGTCGGAGGCCACGGCTGCCGGATAAGACAATGACCCACACGCCCATCAAGGACCGTCTCATCGTCGCGCTCGACATGCCCTCGGCCGAAGAGGCGCAGCGCCTCGTCGCGAGACTCGACGACGCGGTCTCCTTCTACAAGGTGGGTCTGGAGCTGTTGTTTGCCGGCGGCCTGGATCTCGCGCAGAGCTTGAAGGCGCACGGCAAGCGCGTCTTCCTCGATCTCAAACTGCTCGACATCGGCCACACGATCGAGAAGGCGGTAGGGAATGCGCGCGAGCTCGGCGTCGATTTTCTGACCGTTCACGGCCACGATCTCAAGACGCTCCGCGCCGCTGTCGTCGGCCGCGGCAAGAGCGATCTGAAGCTCCTGGCCGTGACCGTCATGACCAACCTGACGGCGGACGACCTGAAACAGCAGGGCACCCGCTTCACGCCCGGCGAACTCGTGCTGCATCGCGCGCGCCTGGCGCACGAGGCCGGCTTTGACGGCGTCATCGCCTCGGGCCAGGAGGCGGCCGCCATCCGCGCCGCGACGAGCCCCGCCTTCCTCATCGTCACGCCCGGCATTCGCCTGCCCGGCGCCACCACCGACGACCAGGAGCGCGTGATGACGCCCGAGAACGCCATCGGAGCCGGCGCCAACCACATTGTCGTCGGCCGGCCCATCACCCAGGCCGACGATCCGGTCCAGGCGGCCCTCACCTTCCACCACCATATCCGGCACGCCTGACCCCTTTCAGCGCCGCCAGCCTTGCTTGCGGGCCGCCGCCGCGCAGCTTATGGCTTGCGCCGTCGGACGCTCAGAGAAGAGGACGTGAGAGGAATGCCGAAGGGTTATGTGATTGCGCACGCCACCGTGACGGACCCGGAGAAGTGGAGCCAGTACGTCGCCCGGTCGAAAGTGGCGCTCGACAAGTATGAGGGCCGGCCCATCGTGCGCGGGGGCAAGTGCGAGATCGTCGAGGGCAACGGCGTCGCCCGCAACGTGGTGCTCGAGTTCCCGAGCTACGAGCACGCCATCGGCTACGCGAGGAGCGCCGAGTACGCCGAGGCGAAGGCGCTGCGCGAGGGCGCCGGCCGCATCGACATCACGGTCGTGGAAGGGGTCTGAGCGGCGCGATGGCGCACTTCCCTCAGAGCGATGGCCGACCGCCGTGGCGCGCGAGCGTGGTGACGCTGTTCCCGGAGATGTTTCCGGGCCCCCTCGGGCTTTCGCTCCTGGGACAGGCGCTGCAGGCCGGCCTGTGGTCGCTGTCGCCGGTTGCGATCCGCGACTTCGGGCTCGGCCGGCACCGGCAAGTGGACGATACGCCCGCGGGGGGCGGCGCCGGGATGGTGCTGCGCGCCGACGTGCTCGGCCCGGCGCTCGACGCTGCCCGGTCAGCAAACCCCGGCAGCCCGCTGATCTATCTCTCGCCGCGGGGCCGGCCGTTCGACCAGGAGATGGCGCAAAGGCTGGCCGAAGGCTCGGGCGTGGTGCTGCTGGCGGGCCGCTTCGAGGGCATCGACGAACGGGTCATCGCTGCGCGCGGCCTGCAGGAGGTCTCGATCGGGGACTATGTGCTGTCGGGCGGCGAGGTCGCGGCCATGGTCGTAATCGACGCCTGCGTGCGCCTGCTGCCCGGCGTCCTCGGCGCCGCCGAGAGCCTCGAGCACGAGAGCTTCGGGAACAGCCTGCTCGAATACCCGCACTACACCCGCCCGCGCGTGTGGGAGGACCGGTCCATTCCCGATGTGCTGCTCTCAGGCGATCATCAGACGATCGCCGCGTGGCGCCGGGCTGAGGCGGAGCGCATCACCGCCGAGCGCCGCCCGGATCTTGCGTCGAAAAAACGCTCCTGAGACTCAGGCCCTGGAACTCAGGGGCCCTGGAGCTCAGGCCCTGGAGCTCAGGCGCGAAGGCCGAGGCCGTTCTGCAGCAGATCGGCGAGCCGCCCCACCGCGCGCGACCACTGTTCGAGACAGCGTCCGCGCGCCGGTGCGCACCCGAGCGAGGCGTAGAACAGGCGGTCCTCGAGGTCGTAGAGCTGCCGAATCATCCCCGCCATCCCCCGTAACACTTTCTTCAGAATTGAAGAGAATGGTTAACGAGACGTTAATTCGGGAATGGAATGCGGCCGGCCGAATTGAGGGATCGGCTCGCCAAGGTGAAGCGAAAGCGACGTCCGCCTGCAGACTAATTATGCTCGTCGAGATATACCAGCATTCAAATACTTGATACGGAGAATTTCGCCATCATACTGATTTTACGCGATGAATTGAATTTCACTGCGACTTCGTTTTGCGCCTCGCCAGCATATCCATGCGCCGATAAATGTCATTCGTTACCGCATTCTTTACCGTCTCCGTCACAACGAGAATTTTCAATTCGTTTCATGTTTGAAAAAAACGTCTCGCCGCCGCATGGAGAAATTATTCATCCTGCGGACCGGCGTCCGGTGCCGCATTACGAGGACTGCGCCCATGGCGAGCACCGCACCACGAGCCAGCGTCGGTGAGCTGCGACCGCGACCAGCGCACGCGCCGCGGGCGCGCACCGGGCCGGGCCTGGGAGCGCGCACGCCGTACTGGAACGGGGCGCCCCGGCCGGCAGCGGCCTTGCGCGCAATCTGGGACGAGATCGCCCGCGATTTCGAGCTTCTTGCTCTCTTCGGCGTCCTCATTGCACTCTGCATCTGGTTCTCGCTCTCCAGCCGGATTTTGCCAGAAGCGGCGGCGCCGGGCTCGACCGGGCCTGCCGCTTCGTCGCCGGTACAGCCGCGGAGCGACCCCTTCGTGTTCGTGACGTCCCGCGCGCACGACTGGCTCCTGCCCGCCATGCTGGCGGCATCGCCCCCGCGCGCGATGTCTCCCGCCACGCCGGCCGCGTCGGTGGAGCGTCACGCGCTCGTGGCCGAACCCCTCTTCGACCCGCTCGGCGCCGTTATCCTGAGCGGCCTGCCGGACACGGCTCATCTCTCGGCCGGAGCCGCGCTGTCGGCCACGGACTGGGCGGTGGCGTTCGGAGACCTCGACGACCTGGTGATCCGGCTTCCTGCGCAGCGAAAGGCTCCGTTCCGCACGACGCTCGACCTCCGGACACGCGCCGGCGTCAAGATCCACTCGTTCACGGTCGAGTTGCAGGAGGAGCAAGCGGCCACGACGGCGCGCGCAGCCGGGAAACCGAAAGCAGCCCGGAAGGCCGAGCGGAAAGGTGGACCCGGTTCCACCAGCCCGGGAACCACGCTGCCGGCCAAGGCCACGCTCCCGGCCGCCAAACCGGCCGCGGGCTCGACCACCCCGACGACCGGCGCGGGATTAGCTCCCCTTTCGGCAGCGCTGCCGATCGGCTTCTTCAAGCCCGACCCCAAGGACAGTGTGGCCAGCGGTCTGACACCGGACTTGCGCGATGACCCGCGCTTTACGACGCTGCGCGGGCTCGGAGTGCGCCCCGACGGGGTGCCGGCGGCGCCTGCGCCGCCGCGGCAACTGGGGAGCAGATGATGGAAACCAGCGTGAGAAAGCTCTTCGACAGATACGAAAGCTTCTTCAACCGATCCCTCGGCGGCGATATGGACATGGCCGCGACGGCCGGTCTCTATGCTTCCGAGTTCATAGCAGCCTCGCCTGCCGGCGTGAGCACCGGAAAAAACGACGATCATCTGAAGCAGGTCATGGCGCAGGGATTTGCGCACTATCGGGCGATCGGAACGCAACGCATGCGGATACGCTCCATCCGTCTTTCCCCCATCGATGAGCATCACTGCGTGGCCCATGTCTCCTGGACGGCCACCTATGCCTCCAAGGCTCAACCGGACGTCGAAATCGAGTTCGACGTGCACTACTTCATCCAGAAACTGAACGGCGAGCCGAAGGTGTTCGGCTGGGTCTCGGGGGACGAGCAAGCGATTCTGCGGGAGTACGGCATCGTCTGAAGCCTCCGTGCGGCCCGCCTCCTCCGGCCCCTCGACATCTGGGGACCTTTCGGCTATCACGCGCCAACAAATTCCCCGATCAAGGGTGCCCGGAAGGGCCGCACGAGCCTCGTTCGCACCGTCGCAAAGACCGGACGCGAGGCTCCTCTGCATTGAAGAACAAGCAAAAAGGAACGAAAATGAACATTATTCAGCAGCTCGAGCGCGAGCAGATGGATGCCGTGCTGGCCAAGCGCGGCGTGCCGGAGTTCCAGCCCGGCGATACGGTCAAGGTCATGGTCCGGGTGGTGGAATCCGCCGACGTCGACCCCAAGGACAAGAAAAGGAAGAGCGCGGCGGCGAAGCCGGCCGTGGAGCGCCTGCAGGCCTACGAGGGCATCGTCATCGCGCGCGCCGGCTCCGGCATCAACGAGAGCTTCACCGTCCGCAAGATCTCCTATGGCGAGGGCGTTGAGCGCGTCTTCCCGATCTACTCGCCGCACATCGCCGAGATCGAGGTTCTGCGCCGCGGCCGCGTGCGCCGCGCGAAGCTCTACTATCTGCGCGGCCTGCGCGGCAAGGCTGCCCGCATCTTCGAGCGCACCGATGCCCGCGCCCGGCGGCTGAATGCCGCCTGGAAGGGCTTCCGGAAGCCCAAGGGCGAGGCCGACGACCTGACGCTCATCACCGGCATCGACGCCAACCTGGCCGCCCGCCTGAAGCAGCTCAACCTCTACAAGTTCGAGCAGATCGCCAACTTCTCCGACGAGGACATCGCCAACATCGAGGGCGCGCTCAATCTCGATGGCCGCGTCGAGGAGCAGGACTGGATCGGACAGGCCCGCGCGCTCCTGACGGCGGCCGAGGTTCCCGCCGAGGACGAGGCCCAGTCGTAGGCGCGGCACGTCGCGGACGATAACAAAACGGCGGCCACACGGCCGCCGTTTCCTTTCGTGGTGACGGCAGAAGGGTCCTGCGACGTGCCCTCGTTGGCGTCGACACGCATTTTCCGTTAGTGTCAGGCCATCCGTCACGGTGAGCGCCTCTACCCATGTCGAACGTCGATGTCTCCCGCGTGCTTCAGCGCGACAACACCATCAAGCTGCACGGACCGGACGACTTCGCCGGCATGCGCAAGGCCGGCCAGCTTGCGGCCGCGGCCCTCGACATGCTCACGCCGCACGTGCGGCCCGGCGTCTCCACCGAGCATCTCGACGCCCTCGCCCTCACCTTTGCGCGCGACCACAACGCCATTCCGGCACCGCTCAATTATCGCGGCTTTCCGAAGGCGATCTGTACCTCGATCAACCACGTCGTCTGCCACGGCATCCCGGGGCCGAAGCCGCTGCGTGACGGCGACATCGTCAACATTGACGTGACGCTCATCGTCGACGGCTGGCACGGTGACACGAGCCGCATGTACGCCGTGGGAGAGATCCCGCGCAAGGCCGAGCGGCTTATCGAGGTCACGTACGAATGCCTCATGCGCGGCATCGCGGCCGTGAAGCCCGGCGTCGCGACGGGCAAGATCGGCGCCGTCATCCAGGAGTTCGCGGAGGCCGAGCGCTGCAGCGTCGTGCGGGACTTCTGCGGCCACGGGCTCGGGCGCGTGTTCCACGACCGTCCCAACATCCTGCATTACGGAGAGGAGAATGAAGGCATCGTGATGCAGGCCGGCATGTTCTTCACCATCGAGCCGATGATCAACCTCGGCCGGGCCGCCGTGAAGGTGCTCCCCGACGGATGGACGGCCGTGACGCGCGACCGCGAGCTCTCGGCGCAGTTCGAGCACACGGTGGGCGTGACCGAGACGGGCTGCGAGATCTTCACGACGTCACCGGCCGGCTTCCACCAGCCGCCCTACGCGGCGGGCTGACCGGAGCTAGGGCGCGCGGCCATGACCGACCGGGGGCAGGACGACGATACGCCGACCCGAACCGGTCTTTTCGAGGCCCCGGCGTCGGCCCCCCTGCACTCGGGTCACCGCGAGCGGCTTCGCGAGCGTTTCCGCAAAGGCGGGGCGGACGCGCTTCCCGACTACGAGCTCCTGGAACTCGTCCTCTTCCGCGCCATTCCTCGGCGGGACACCAAGGACCTCGCCAAACGCCTCGTTGCGCGTTTCGGCTCCTTTGCCGATGTCGTCAACGCTCCCGCGCATCGCCTGAAGGAGGTCGCGGGGATCGGGGAGGCCATCATTACGGAGCTGAAGCTCATCCAGGCGGCGGCCACGCGACTGTCGCGCACCGGCGTCGTCCAGAAGCCGCTCCTCTCCTCGGGCCAGGAAGTGATCGCCTATCTCACCGTGGCGCAGGCGTACGAGCACCGCGAGCAGTTCCGCATCCTGTTCCTCGACAAGAAGAACCGGCTCATCGCCGACGAGGTGCAGGGCCAGGGCACCGTGGACCATACGCCCGTCTACGTGCGCGAGGTCGTCAAGCGCGCGCTCGAGCTGTCCGCCACCGCCATCATTCTCGTCCACAACCATCCCTCCGGCGATCCGACGCCGTCGCGAGCCGATATCGACATGACGAAGCTCGTCATCGACGCCGGGCGTCCGCTGGGCGTCACCGTCCACGACCACATCATCGTCGGGCGCAACGGACATGCGAGCATGCGCTCGCTGCGCCTGATCTGAATTGATGACGACGCCGACTGCCGCTACCCTCGCCGTGCTCCGGCGGCGGCAAAACGATGAGCTGTCCCCGGCGGCGATGGCGAGTTGCTTTGGGAGGTCGCGATGCGCTGGTGCACGTTTGCAGTCCTGTCCGCTGTCGTGGCCGCACCGGCCGCCGCTCAGGACGTCACCGGCCTTGCGGCGATGCACGACATGCGCCGCGAGGGCGGCAAGCTCTGCATGAGCGACCATTTCCACTGGGGCAACGGCTCCGGCCCGACGAAGGCGGCCGCGGAGAAGGCGGCCATCCGCTCCTGGATCGACTTCACGGATCTCGAGTACGGGCGACGCTGGGCCAGCTATGGCCATGCGGCCAGCAGAAAGACCAAGTATACGAAGGAAGCGTCCGGCTGGAGCGCGAGCGTGGAGGCCCGTCCCTGCCGGCGCTGATCTTGCACTCCGGTGCTGCTCACGTGCCGCGCGGTTTCGCGCGCGCCGTCGGCAGCGCACGCGACGGATCGTCGGGCCAGAGGTGGCGGGGATAGCGCCCTTTCATCTCCGCCTTCACCGCGCTCCAGGACCCGGCCCAGAAGCCCGGAAGGTCGCGCGTGATCTGGATCGGACGATGGGCCGGGGAGAGCAGGCTCAACGTCAGGGGCAGGCGCCCGCCGGCGATCGCGGGATGGACCGTCAGGCCATAGAGCTCCTGCACGCGGATCGAAAGGGCCGGCGCGCCGGGGCCATCGTAGTCGATCGGATGGCGATTGCCCGTCGGCGCCTCGAAGTGAGTTGGTGCGTCGGCGTCGAGCCGTCGTTTCAAATTCCACGGAACGAGGGCATCGAGCGCCCGATCGAGCACGGCGGCATCGATGTCGGAGAGCCGCGTCGCGTCGGCGAGGACCGGTGCAAGCCGGGTCTCCGCCGTCTCGGCGAGGCCGGTGTCGCTCAAGTCCGGCCAGGCGGATGCCGACCCTTCGGCTGCCTTCAGGAAGGCAACCCGATGGCGCAACTGACGCTGGGACTTCGTCCACGGCAGCCGGTCGATCCCGTGAGCCGCCGCGCCCTTGGCCAGCAGCGCCGCGGTCTCCGGAGATGGCGTGACAGGCCGCGCCTCGCTCGCAAGCACGATCGCACCCAGCCGGCGCACGCGCCGCGCGCGCACCGCGCCGGCTTCGGGATCGAACGACACCTCCTCGCTCGCCACGATCCGGTCGGCGGCCATTGCCAGCACATCGCCTTCGCCGGCGCGGGCCGCCAGCAGGATGCGCGTGGCCGCGGCGGCGCCTTGCATCTCGGCCACGACGAGATAGGGCGATTGTGCCAGCGCGTCGGACGCGTCCACATACGCGCCGCGGCCGCTCGCCAGGAGAAACTGCCCCGGCGCACCGCGCGCCTTGGCGATCCGATCGGGATAGGCGAGTTGCAGGATGGCCGCGATATCGGCATCGCTCTCGTCCTGCGACGCGCCCGCCGCCTGCGCCCATCCGGCGGCGAGCCGGCGCATGTCCTCCGCGCGGCGGGAGCGATCGCGCCGGAAGCTCGTGAGGCGATGCTCGAGGTCGGTATCCGTGCCGCCCAAGCCTCGCTCGACCAGCACGGCTGCGATCTCGGCCGCTTTCATCGAACGTGCGGCCAGCACCATGCGCGCGAGTCGCGGCGGCAGCGGCAGGGCGCGCACGCGCCGGCCCTCGGCCGTGATGCGCCCGTCGGCGTCGAGCGCGCCGATGGAGACCAGGTCGGAACGCGCCGCGGCAATGGCGGCCGGCGCCGGCGGATCAAGCCACACCAGCGCGGCCGGATCGGCCACACCCCATTCCGCCAGGTCGAGCAGAAGGCCGCTCAGATCGGCGGAGCGGATCTCGGGCTCCGTGAAGGGTTTGAGGCTCGCCGTCTGCGGCTCATCCCACAGGCGATAGCAGATGCCGGGCTCGGTCCGTCCGGCCCGGCCGCGCCGCTGATCGGCCGAGGCGCGCGAGACGCGGACGGTCTCGAGGCGCGTGATGCCGGCGTCGGCCTCGAACCGGGGCAGGCGCTGCAGGCCGCTGTCGATGACGACCCGGACGCCGTCGATGGTCAGCGAGGTCTCGGCGATGGACGAGGCCAGCACGATCTTGCGCGTGCCGGCGGGTGCGGGCTCGATGGCGCGATCCTGCGCCGCCATGTCCATGGCTCCGTACAGGGGCGCGATGATCACGTCGGGATCGGTGACGCGCTCGCGTAGCCGCTCCTCCACGCGCCGGATCTCCCCCTGGCCCGGCAGGAAGACGAGCAGGGAGCCCGCCTCGGCGCGCAGCGCGCGGCCGACCGCGTCGGCAACCTGGTCTTCGATGCGGCGCCCCGGATCGCGGCCAAGGTGGCGCGTCTCGACCGGATACGCCCGGCCCGCGCTCTCGATGACCGGCGCCTCGCCGAGGAGAGAGGCGACGCGCGCACCGTCGAGCGTCGCCGACATTACCAGGACGCGCAGGTCGTCGCGCAGCGCTCTTTGGGCGTCGAGCGCCAGCGCGAGGCCAAGGTCGGCGTCGAGCGACCGCTCGTGGAACTCGTCGAACAGGATCGCGCCGACGCCCTCCAGCGCGGGGTCGTCGAGGATCATGCGCGTGAACACGCCTTCCGTGACGACCTCGACGCACGTGCGGGGGCCGCTCCGCGTGACCATGCGCGCGCGCAGGCCGACAGTGTCGCCCACTCGTTCGCCCAGCGTCTTGGCCATCCGCTCCGCCGCGCTGCGGGCGGCGATACGGCGCGGCTCGAGCACGAGGATCTTTCGGCCTTCGAGCCACGGCGCGTCGAGGAGCGCCAGCGGTATGCGCGTCGTCTTGCCGGCGCCGGGAGGCGCCACGAGGACCGCGGCGTTGCGCGCGCGGAGCGCGGCGCCGAGATCGCCGAGCACCTCGTCGATCGGCAGCGGCATGTCGAAACGCATCACGGCTGCACGTCGGCTCTCAGGCGGCGCGGGGCTGAGCTGCCGCGGCAGCCTGTCGGATGGCGCGGATGTTCTCTGCGTAGGCCGCCTCGGTTCCGCCCTTGAACACGGCAGAGCCGGCAACGAGCACGTTGGCCCCGGCGGCCACCACGAGCGGTGCCGTCTCCGGCGTCACGCCGCCATCGACCTCGATGTCGATCGGGCGGTTGCCGACGAGCGCCTTGACCCTGCGGATCTTGTCCACCACCGAGGGAATGAACGCCTGGCCGCCGAAGCCGGGGTTCACCGTCATCAGCAGCACGAGATCGAGGCGGTCGAGCACGTACTCGATGACGCTCGCCGGAGTCGACGGATTGAGCGACACGCCGGCCTTCTTGCCGAGCGCCCGGATCGCCTGCAGCGAGCGGTCGAGATGCGGGCCCGCCTCCGCGTGCACGGTGATGATGTCGGCGCCGGCCTCCGCGAAGGCCGCGAGGTAAGGATCGCAGGGTGCGATCATGAGATGGCAGTCGAACACCTTCGGCGACGACGCCCGGATCGCCTTCACCACCGGCGGACCATACGTGATGTTCGGCACGAAGTGTCCGTCCATGACATCGAGGTGGATCCAGTCGGCGCCGGCCGCATCGACGGCGCGCACTTCCGCGCCGAGGCGCGCGAAATCCGCGGACAGGATCGACGGAGCGATCAGGACGGGCCGGGGCATTGGGGCAACTCCTGCGCGAGAGCGACAAGGGCGCGGGGCTCGTGTCGGCCCGCCGCACCACGCCTACACGCGCGGCGTGCGCCGGGCAAGCGCGGGAGCGGCGGTTTGAAGCGGCAGCCCGGGGATATCGGGCCGCCGCCGGCGCAAATGCCGGCAGCTCAAAAGAACGTACGGCGCTTGCGCTCCATGAGCTGCAGGATCATCGGCGTCAGGATGAGCTGCATGGCCAGATCGAGCTTGCTGCCGGGGATGACGATCGAGTTCGCCCGCGACATGAAGCTGTCCTTGATCATCGAGCAGAGATAGGAGAAGTCGATGCCGCGCGGAGACTTGAAGCGGATGACGACCATCGATTCGTCGGGCGTCGGAATCCAGCGCGCCACGAAGGGATTGGAGGTGTCGACCGTCGGGATGCGCTGGAAGTTGATGTCGGTCTCCGTGAACTGCGGACAGATGAACTGCACGTAGTCCGGCATCCGCCGCAGGATGGTCGACGTCACGTCGTGGGTGGAATAGCCGCGATCCTCGCGGTCGCGATGAATCTTCTGGATCCACTCCAGATTGATGACCGGCACGACGCCGATCTTGAGGTCGGCGTACTTGGCGATGTTCACCTTGTCGGTGACGGTCGCACCGTGCAGGCCCTCGTAGAACAGGAGATCTGTGCCGTAGGCAATCTCCTCCCACGCCGTGAACGTGCCGGGCGGCGCCCCGTGCATCTGCGCTTCCGCCTCGTTGTGGATGTAGTGGCGTGTCTTGGCCGTACCGATCTCGCCGTAGGAGCGGAAGGCCTGCTCCAGCTCCTTCAACAGGTTCGCCTCGAGACCGAAATGGCTGAAGTGCTGGTTGCCGCCCGCCTCCGCCGCCTGCATCGCCGCCAGCATCTCCTCGCGGTCGTAGCGATGGAACGCATCGCCCTCGATGAACGCCGCGTTCAACCCCTCGCGCCGGAAGATGTGCTCGAAGGTGCGCTTCACCGATGTCGTGCCGGCTCCCGAGGAGCCCGTGACGGAGATGATGGGATGCTTTGCGGACATCTCTTGCTGCTTTCCTTGGCGTGCTCAGGTTCTGAAAAGACCGCGCCGCCCGAACAGCGGCGAGCGCTCGCCGGGCCCGTGCGGCTCGTGGTGCAGGCGAACGACGTAGTCGACCTCGGCCTTGGACCCGGCTACGAACGGCGTGTGCTGGTGCAGGCCGCGCGGCTCCACATCGAGGATGCGCGTGCGCCCCGTGGACGCCGCGCCGCCGGCCTGCTCGATGATGTAGGCCAGCGGATTGGCCTCGTAGACGAGCCGCAGGCGGCCCGACGTGTAGCCCTCGCGCAAGTCTGCGGGATAGAGGAAGATGCCACCGCGGTTGAGGATCCGGTAGATGTCCGACACCGGCGTCGCGGTCCAGCGCATGTTGAAGTTCTTGCCGCGCGGTCCGTCCTGGCCGCTCAGGAGATCGTCGACGTAGATGCGGACGCAATCCTCCCAGTGCCGGTAGTTGGAGCTGTTGATCGCGAACTCGCACGTCTGAGGCGGGATGGCGACGCTGTAGGAGGTGCGCAGGAAGCGCTTGGCGTCGGGGTCGAGCGTGAAGATCTGCGTTCCCGAGCCGACCGTCAGCACGAGGCTCGTGAACGGGCCGTAGACGACGAAGCCCGCCGCGAGCTGCGCAGTGCCGGGCTGCAGGAAGCTCGAGCCGTCCGCGCCCCCGGCGAGCGCCGGCAGGACGGAGAAGATGGTGCCGAGCGGAACATTGGCGCCGACGTTGGAGGATCCGTCGATCGGATCGACCGCGACGGCCAGAGGGCCGCCGACATGGATGCGCAGCGCGGCGTCCATCTCTTCCGATGCGAAGCTCGCAACCGGGCAGGCGCGCATGGCCTCCAGAACGAGCTCGTTGGCGACGAGGTCGATCTTCTTCTGCGCATCGATGCCGCTCTGCTTGCCGGTCGTGGCGTCCATGGCGCCGGCGAGAGGGCCCTTCGCGATCAAGAGGGCGATGTCGATCGACGCCCGCGCCAGGCCGAGCACGGTTGCCGCCACGTCCTCCCGCGCCGGGCTCTGATCCGACCAGCGATCGAGATAGCAGCCGAGGTCGATCGTTTCGGTCATGATCACGTGGTTTCCCTTTCGGCCCTGTCCGCGGTCTAGCACTGCGGAACGGGGGCCGGGTGCTTAACGGGCTGTTCACCATGGCAGCCGCCCGCATTCCAGCACAGGAATTGGCAAGCAATGGTGAAAATCCGCTCCCCCGTCCCCCGACCGGCCGGGCACGCGCGGCTGCCTTGCGGCTCTCGCGCCGTGGGCGTCCTGCGGCGGGCGTGCACCGTCCGTCGTCTCATGCTAACAGGGCTCCCATGGCAAAGTCCGACAGCCCGACACCACCGGCTCCATCCGCGCCTGAGCCCCTCGACGAACAGGAGCTCCGCCGCCGCGCCGGCCTCGCCAAGCAGGTCGCAAGCTCGTTCGGTCATATCGTGACGCTTCTACTGCAGTCGGATTCGGAGCGCGCGCGGCCCATCGCCGATCTCGAATGGATGGTCATCCCCGCCCTGCAGTCGGGACAGTTCGCGGTGGCCGAGGCGCAGGCGAAGGACACCGGCATGGTGTCGCCTGCCGGCGTGGTGCTCTGGGCCATGGTCTCGGAGACGGTCGACCGGCGCCTGGCGCAGAACCCCGACGAGCCCCTGAAGCTCGAGCCGGCGGACTGGCGGTCCGGGGACATCCCGTGGATCGTGGCGGCATTCGGCGACACGAAGGCCGTCAGCCAATTGTTGCGGCAACTCGCGCAGACGGTCTTCACCAAGCAGCCGGCGCGGCTGCGAGCCCGGGGCGAGGATGGCAAAGCGTTCGTCGGCCGGCTCGAGTTCAAGGCCGCACCGCCCGCCGGCTGAGACGCGCCCGCCGCCGATACCGGCATCTGCCGCAGCAGACGTCTAAATTCGCCGGCAGAGTTAGCGGTCTATGAAGGGTTCTGTGGCATCAATGCTCCGGTAACGAACTGTTGAGGATCGCCGCTGCGGCCGTGCCCGCCGGGTCCGCCCCTCGACATCGCCGGAGCGTGTCACGCCATGACGACCCCGAGACTGGCCGCAGGGACGGAGCCCGCCAATCCGATCGCGCGGACCTTGCGCCGCAGCAAGTCGCTCTTCCTCGGCGTCGGCATCTTTTCCGGCCTCATCAACCTGCTGGCATTGACCGGCTCGTTCTACATGCTGCAGGTCTACGACCGGGTGCTGCCCTCGTTCAGCGTCCCCACCCTCGTCGGCCTGACGTTGCTGATGGCGATGCTCTACATCGCCAACGGCCTGCTCGATTTCTTCCGCGTCCGGGTCATGAACCGGGTCGGCGTGCGGATCGACAACGACGTCCGCAAGCCGGTGTTCGAAGCCGTGCGCCTGATGCCGCTCAAGGCCCGCAAGTCCGGCGACGGGCTGCAGCCGCTGCGCGACCTCGATACCATCCGCCACTTCTTCGGCGGTATGGGACCGACGGCGTTCTTCGATCTGCCGTGGGTGCCGGTCTATCTCGGCGTCGTCTTCCTGCTGCATCCCGTGCTCGGCGTGTTCTCGCTCTGCGGCGCCTTCCTGCTCGTAATCCTGACGCTGTTGACGGAGCAGCGCACCAAGGCGCCGACGCGGGCCGCGGCAACGAGCGGCGCGGAGCGCCTGGCTTTCAGCGAGGAGACGCGGCGCAACGCCGAGGTCATCCAGGCCCTCGGCCTCGGTCCCCGCATGTTCGAACGCTGGGAGGCGCTGACGGCGCGCCACATCGCCGACCAGATGGTCGCCACCGACGCCGCCACCGGCATCGGCTCGGTATCGAAAGTCCTGCGGCTGTTCCTGCAATCCGGAATTCTGGGACTCGGCGCATTTCTCGTCATCGAAGGCGAGGTGTCGGCCGGCACGATCATCGCCGCGTCCATCATCATGTCGCGCGCGCTGGCGCCGGTGGAGACGGCCATCGGCCATTGGCGCGGCTTCGTGGCAGCGCGCCAGGCCCACCAGCGCCTCACCGATCTCTTCCGCGCCATGGACCTCGGCGACAACGAGAACGATCTCGTCGCGCTGCCCAAGCCCCACAAGTCGCTGACGGTGAAGAGCCTCGCCGTCGCCCCGCCCGGCGAGCGCGCGCCGGTCGTGCAGGGCATCGGCTTTACGCTCCAGGCCGGTGACGGCCTCGGCATCATCGGCCCGAGCGCGTCGGGCAAGTCGTCACTCGCCCGCGCGCTCGTCGGCATCTGGCAGCCGCTCGGCGCCGGCGGCAGCGTCCGCCTCGACGGCGCCGCGCTTGACCAGTGGACGGCCGAAGACCTCGGCCAGCACATCGGCTACCTGCCGCAGGACGTCTCGCTGTTCGCGGGTACCGTGGCCGACAACATCGCCCGCCTCGATCCCGCGGCCACGAGCGAGAGCATCGTGGCGGCCGCGACGGCAGCCGGCGTGCACGACATGATCGTGCAGTTGCCGGACGGCTACCAGACGCGCGTGGGAGAAGGCGGCGCCGGACTGTCGGCCGGCCAGCGCCAGAGGATCGCGCTCGCCCGCGCGCTCTATGGCGATCCCTTCCTCGTCGTCCTCGACGAACCCAATTCCAACCTCGACGTCGCCGGCGACAATGCGCTGACGGCCGCCATTGCCTCGGTGCGGGCGCGCGGCGGCATTGCCATCGTCATCGCGCACCGTCCCTCGGCGCTTGCTGCCGTCGACAAGGTCATGGCCATGAGCCGAGGCCAGATCTCGGCCTTCGGGCCGAAGGCCGAGGTGCTGCGCGATGTCCTCCAGTCCGCGCCGGTGCGTGCGCCGGCGGAGAGACGGCCGGACGCGGCACGGCACGCTCCGGCCGGTGCCGCGAGAGGCGACAGGGCGAAGTCGACAGCGGTCGCTGCTCCGGCCGCCTCGGCCGGTTCCTTCATCAGAACCGCATCAGAGCCCGCTCCCGCGGCCGCCTTCCCGACCGCAGGGCTGAAGATCGTATCCGAACACGAGAACGGAGGCGCCCCATGAAACCGGCGCAGAAGCCCCGCATCGACGACGGCGTTACCGGCTACATGATCGGCGGGCTCGCCGTGGTATTCTTCCTCGTCGGCGGAATCGGCGTGTGGGCCGCGACCACCCAGATCGCGGGCGCGGTCGTCGGCCTCGGCAACGTCGTGGTCGAGACGAACGTCAAGAAGGTCCAGCATCCGACCGGCGGCATCGTCGGCGAGATCAACGTCCGGAACGGCTCGGCCGTGAAGGCCGGCGACCTCCTGATCCGCCTCGACGAGACGCTGACGCGCACGAACCTGCTCATGATCACCAAGCAGCTCGACCAGCTCACGCTGCGCGAGTCGCGGCTCAAGGCCGAGCGGGACGACGCCCCGTCGATCACGCTGCCGCCGGAGATGATCGCCCGGCGCGCCGAGCCCGAGATCGCCGAGATCATCCGGGGCGAAGAAAGCCTGTTCCAGACGCGGCGCCAGTCGGTGGCGGGACAGAAATCCCAGCTTCAGGAGCGCGTCGGCCAGCTCGAGAAGGAGGCCGAGGGGATCAAGGCGCAGATCGCCGCCAAGACGCGCGAGATCGCGCTCATTGCCGATGAACTCGCGGGGCTGGCGAACCTGGAGGAGAAGCAGCTCGTGACGACCACCAAGCTCGCGGCCCTGAAGCGCGAGAAGGCGCGTCTGGAGGGCGAGCTCGGGCAGTACGAGGCCGCCGCCGCGCAAGCCGGCGGACGCAAGACCGAGGTGACGCTGCAGATGGTCCGTCTCGACCAGGAGATGAAGACGGAGATCGTCAAGGAGCTGCGCGAGACGCAGACCAAGATCGCGGAATTTGCAGAGCGCAAGATCGCGGCCGAGGACCAGTTGCGCCGCGTGGAAATCCGGGCGCCGCAGAGCGGCGTGGTGCACCAGCTCACGGTCTTCACCGTGGGCGGCGTCGTCAACCCGGCCGACCCCGTCATGCTCATCGTGCCTCAGGGCGACCGTCTCCTCGTCGAGACGCGGATTGCGCCGCGCGACATCGACCAGGTCCACATCGGACAGACGACGCGGCTGCGCTTTGGCGCATTCGACCAGCAGACGACGCCGCAGGTGGGAGGCGAGGTCATCGCCGTCTCGCCGGATCTTACCCGCGACCCGGCCACCGGCGAGACCTACTTCACCGTGCGGATCGCGATCCCGGATACGGAGATCGCCAAGCTCGGCAGCAATCGCCTGCAGCCGGGCATTCCCGTCGAGGTGCAGATCACCACCCGGGACCGCACGGCGCTCTCCTACCTGATGAAGCCGCTGGCCGATCAGATCAACCGCGCCTTTCGCGAGCGCTGAGACGACCGAAAGGCCGCATGGGCGTGTTCGCCGCAGCGATGCGGGCGAGCCTTCGCACGTGCGAAGCAAAGCCGCACCGCGAGACGCCCCGCGGACGCAACATCAAGCTTGGCGATCTCGACTTTAGTAGACATATTCGCCCCCGTCCGCCGGCCCCCGCCCCGCCCGGCGGCGGGCAGCCCACGCCTTTTCCAACTCCCGCCCCCCAACAAGAAGCTCCATTCGAGGGAACCGCCGTGACCGTGAAGACCGACATCGAGATCGCCCGCGAAGCCAGCATGCGGCCCATCACCGAGGTGGCCCACAAGGTCGGCGTCCCTGCCGATGCCCTGCTTCAGTACGGGCCGACCAAGGCCAAGGTGACGGCGGACTTCATCGACAGCCTGAAGAACCGCCCCGACGGCAAGCTTATCCTCGTCACCGCCATCAGCCCGACGCCCGCCGGCGAAGGCAAGACGACGACGACGGTCGGCCTCGGCGACGGTCTCAACCGCATCGGCAAGAAGGCCATGATGGCGCTGCGCGAGCCCTCGCTCGGCCCCTGCTTCGGCGTCAAGGGCGGCGCGGCCGGCGGCGGCTATGCCCAGGTCGTGCCCATGGAGGACATCAACCTCCACTTCACCGGCGACTTCCACGCGATCACGTCCGCCCACAACCTGCTGTCGGCGATGATCGACAATCACATCTACTGGGGCAACAGCCTCGGCATCGACAGCCGCCGTGTCGAGTGGCGCCGCGTCCTCGACATGAACGATCGCGCACTGCGCTCGATCGTCAATTCGCTCGGCGGCGTGTCCAACGGCTTCCCGCGCCAGGACGGCTTCGACATCACGGTCGCCTCCGAGGTCATGGCGATCCTGTGCCTGTCGAGCGATCTCAAGGACCTCGAGAAGCGGCTCGGCAACATCATCATCGGCTACACGCGCGACAAGAAGCCGGTCCGCTGCCGCGACATCAAGGCCGACGGCGCCATGACCGTGCTCCTGAAAGACGCGCTGATGCCGAACATGGTGCAGACGCTCGAGAACAATCCCGTCTTCATCCATGGCGGCCCCTTCGCCAACATCGCCCACGGCTGCAATTCCGTGCTTGCCACCAAGACCGCCCTGAAGCTCGCCGACTATGTCGTCACGGAGGCCGGCTTCGGCGCCGACCTCGGGGCGGAGAAGTTCTTCGACATCAAGTGCCGCATGGCCGGGCTGAAGCCGTCCGCCGCCGTCATCGTGGCGACCGTCCGCGCGCTCAAGATGCACGGCGGCGTCAAGAAGGAGGATTTGAAGGGCGAGAACGCCGCCGCCGTCGCCAAGGGCTGCGAGAACCTCAAGCGCCACATCGAGAACGTGAACAAGTTCGGCGTTCCGGCCGTGGTCGCGGTCAACCGCTTCATCACCGACACGGATGCCGAGGTGCAGGAGGTCATGAAGGCCGCCGAGAGCATGGGCACGCGCGCCTTCCTCTGCACGCACTGGTCGGACGGCGGCAAGGGCACCGAGGCGCTGGCGAAGCATGTCGTCGGCATGTGCGAAGATGGCAAGGCGGACTTCAAGCCGCTCTATCCGACCGAGATGCCGCTGCGCGACAAGGTCAAGACGATCGCCACCGAGATCTACCGCGCCGCCGACATCTCGTGCGATTCCTCCATCGAGGCGCGGTTCAAGGAGCTCGAGGCCATGGGCTTCGGCAACCTGCCGGTCTGCATGGCCAAGACCCAGTATTCCTTCTCGACCGACCCCAACAAGCGCGGCGCACCGACGGGCCACATCGTTCCCGTCCGCGAGTTGCGTCTCTCGGCCGGCGCCGAGTTCATCGTCGTCATCACGGGCGAGATCATGACGATGCCGGGCCTGCCGAAGGTTCCCTCCGCCGATTCGATCCGCCTCAACGACCAGGGCCAGATCGAGGGTCTGTTCTGAGAAACCGGCCCGACGCGTTGCGATCTGCCGCGGGCGCCGGAGCATCCGGCGCCCGTTCGCTTTTCAACCAGCCTTGTCAATTGAATTGGACGACGGTCCGCGCAGTTGTCAGACCGGGGTCGGAGCGGCCTGGAGGCCCGGCGCAGCCGGGCTTTCAACCGCAGCGGGGACGGCCACCGCAACCGCGCGGCCGATGGCGACCGGCCGGCCCTCGGTGAGATCGACGATCGCCTCCAGGACGTCCCGTTCCTTCCAGTAGTCGACGTGGCCGCCGGGCCGCAGCGGAGCGTTGCGGATGAAGCCGTGGTCGAACATCTCGATGCGGTTCCCGATGGGGTCGTCCACCCGCCACAGGTTGGTCCACGACGTCAGGCGGGGGTTGAGCGCCTCGGGGCCGGTGCTGAGGGCTGCGTATTTCGCGAAGTAGTATTTGTAGAGATGCGTCAGGGGCGAGCCGAGCGTCAGCACGTCGATCGCGCGCGCCTTCTGGATCGCCTCGTCGTCGTGCGTAGTGCTCAGGTAGTCGTGCAGTATGACGCTGCCCTGGCTGTGCGCGACGAAAACCAGCCGGTCGAAGCCCTCCTTGTCGACGATCTCCTTCAGCAGGACATCAAGCCGGCTCTCGATCCTGGCGCGGCGGGGATGCGCGAGGTTCTGGTGTGTCGGCCGCGGCAGCAGATAGCGCGACAGCGTGAAGCGCGGCGTGAACTGGTGGTCCACGAGATCGCGCACGATATGCAGAATGCCGCGTGAGGCATGCTGCAGCGCGCGGAAGGCGTAGAACGCGATCGACAACGCTGAGCCGCCGCCGATGATGACCTTCACCACTTCCTGCCAGGGGACCAGCCGGATGTCGGCCTGCTTGTAGAAGTCGACGGGAATGTAGTCGCGCCAGTAGAAAATCACGAGATTGAAGATCGTGCCGGCGAGAAGAATGAAGATGGCGAGCGGGCTCACGACCATGCGCGGCATCCAGTACCGCGCCAGCGAGCGCATCCGCCGGGCCGGCACGCGCAGGAGCGCGCGCATCATGGCGACGAGAAAGAACGTCACGCCGAGGATGGCAACCATGATGAGGTTGAAGACGACGATGCCGATGAGGTTCTTCTGAACGTCAGCGAGATAGGCGCAGGCGCGGACGGGATCGTGCAGGCATGAGGCTTCCGTGCGCTCGTTGAAATCGAGCGTCACGAAGATGAAGATCCACAACAGCGCGATGACGATCTTGTAGAGGACGCCCTGCGCCACGCTGAGGCTGACGGCGGCCGCCGGACGGATGACGGGGAGGCGCGTCGTCCGCCGACCCGCGAACATCTGCTGCACGCCGAGCGCCACGAGCAGCATGATCGCAATGAACACCGCGTAGTTCCAGATCAGCCAGAAGCCGAAGATGGTGACGCCCGCCGCCATCAGGTAGATGGCCGGATTGGACAGCACCTCGGCCCCGATGAAATTCTGTGTCACGAGGATGGCCGCCGCCGACAGCGCGGAGAACATCATGGTCGACATGCCAATGTCGGTCAGCGCGATGTCGCGGTAGACCCGCCAGCGCGCAAAGAGCAGCGACAGGACGGCGAGCAGCGCGAGAAGCCCGACCATCACGTGCGAGAGCTCGAGCATCAGCAGCGGCTTCAGACCACCGAACTCCATGAGCTTCTGACGGGCCAGCAGCGCGACCGCACACAAGAGCGCCACGATGTTGAGGCCCGTGATCGGCCAGCGCAGGATCCAATTGGCGAGCCGGACGAGCAGCGCGATCGTCGTGGCGAGCCCGTTCTTTGTCTTGTCGAAGAAGCAGTCGCCGAGGACCTGCGGCGCCTCGTAGAACAATTTCAGCATCACGAGCCAGTTCGCGATCGAGCCGGTTCCGATGCGGGAGAGATCGCCCCAGGTCAGCTCCATGACCGCCAGCGAATGTCCGCCGGTCGTGCGGCCGCGACGCACGAACGCCCTGAACGTCTGTCCCGGCCGGTTGCGGCCGCGGTCGGGCAAGTCGTAGACCTCGCTGTGGTCCGCGAACGCCGGGCCCGCGGGATGGGCAGTCAGGCGCGGAATGAAATGCTCATTCATCCACCCAGCCTCGGCGTCGCCGACGCCGTGGATGACGACAACGCCGACCCGGTCCATGCCGGGGCTTGCCGAGGCCGCCCGCACCGGCTCGCCCGCCGCTGGATAGAAACCCGCCGCCATCACTCTGCGACCCCCACGCCCCGCCTATGCCCCTACGTGCCCGGAACCCGATGCCCGGCCCCGCATTGTTCCTATCATGCCGTAAGGTCGCGGGGAGCGATCGCGCCGCCGGGCCACAGCGCGCGACTTTTCTCACCGGCACGACTGAGTGCGAAAAATAGGCAGTCGGCGTCGATAGCTCGAAAGTGGCCAAAAAAGCGGCAGATGCCGCCTCGCGGCCCGCCAGCCGGTCGGGGGTTCTGTGATAAATATCTGATAAGATTGGTGTTTTGAGTTGGACCGCTCTTTGCACTCAGCTTCTCGTCAACGCGGCCCATCCGGGGGAGTTGCCGACGTGCCGACGGCGTTTGACGAAATGAATGGGTGTGACGGCGAGATCAGGGAGCCGTATCGCGCCGTAGCCGAGTGGCTGGCGAACCAGAAACTCGAGGACCTGAAGCAGAAGCGGGCCGAGGCCGAGGCCTTGTTCCGGCGCACCGGCATCACCTTCTCCGTCTACGGCGAGGGCGAGGCGGCCGAGCGCCTGATTCCCTTCGACATCGTCCCGCGCATCATCTCCGCCTCCGAATGGCGCCGCCTCGCCGCCGGCATCGAGCAGCGCGTGAAGGCGCTCAACGCCTTCCTGTACGACATCTACCATCGCCAGGAGATCCTGCGTGCCGGCCGCATCCCCGAAGAGCTGGTGATCCAGAACAGCGCCTTCGTGCCGGAGATGGTCGGCGTCAACCCGCCGCTCGGCGTCTACTCGCACATCATCGGCATCGACATCGTCCGCACCGGCCCGAACGACTTCTACGTTCTGGAGGACAACACGCGCACGCCCTCCGGCGTCTCCTACATGTTGGAGAACCGCGAGACGATGATGCACATGTTCCCGGACCTGTTCGCCAAGAACCGCGTCGCGCCGGTCGAGACCTACCCCGACAACCTCCTGGAGACGCTGGAAAGCGTCGCCGATGCGAACCTCGACCGGGACCCCACCATCGCGCTCCTCACGCCCGGCGTCTGCAACAGCGCCTACTTCGAGCATTCGTTCCTGGCCGACCGGATGGGCGTCGATCTCGTCGAGGGCCAGGATCTCGTGGTCCTCGACGGGGCGCTCTACATGAAGACCACGCAGGGACCGCGCCGCGTCGACGTCCTCTACCGCCGGATCGACGACGACTTCCTCGATCCCCTCGTCTTCAACCCGACGTCGTTGCTCGGCGTGCCCGGCCTGTTCGACGTCTATCGCTCCGGGCGCGTGACCATCGTGAACGCGCCGGGAGCCGGCATCGCCGACGACAAGGCGATCTACAGCTACATCCCCGAGATCGTCGAATTCTACACCGGCGCTCCGGCGATCCTGAAGAATGTGCCGTCGCGCCACTGCCGCAACCCGGACGACCTTGCCTATGTGCTCGCGAACCTGAGCGAGCTCGTCGTCAAGGAAGTCCACGGCTCGGGCGGGTATGGAATGCTCGTCGGCCCCGCCGCCTCGCAGGCGGAGCGCGACGCGTTCCGCGACAAGCTGAAGGCCAATCCCGGCAATTACATCGCCCAGCCGACGCTTGCGCTCTCGACCTGCCCGACGCTCGTGGACGGCGGTGTCGCCCCGCGCCATCTCGACCTTCGTCCCTTCGTGCTCGTCGGCGACCGGGTCCGTCTCGTTCCCGGCGGGCTGACGCGCGTTGCGCTCCGCGAAGGCTCTCTCGTCGTCAACTCGAGCCAGGGAGGGGGCACGAAAGACACCTGGATTCTGCAAGACTGAAGGCACCACCGCCGCCCGACTGCAACGAGGACACCGCGCATCCGATGCTTGGCCGCACCGCAGACGATCTGTTCTGGCTTTCGCGCTACCTGGAGCGCGCGGAGAACATGGCGCGCCTCATCGAGGTCGGCTACCGCATCGCGTTGTTGCCCCGCGAAGGCGAGGGCTACAACCAGGAATGGCGGTCGACGCTTCAAAGCGCCAGTTGCGAGGCCGGCTATTTTGCGCGCTACGAAACGCTGACGACGCCCGATGTCATCAACTACCTGCTGTTCGACTGCGGCAACCCCTCGAGCGTGCGCTCCTGCATTTCATCGGCGCGCCGCAACGGCCGCGCTCAGCGCACATCGCTGACGCGCGAGATGTGGGAGTGCCTCAACAGCGCCTGGATCGAGTTCCAGGCCATCGACCCGCAGGACATCAGCTCCGACAGGCTGCCGGCGCTGCTGGACTGGATCAAGGAACGGTCGGCGACCTACCGCGGCGCACTCCTCAACACCATCCTGCGCAACGATACTTACTACTTCAGCCAGCTCGGCACCTTCCTGGAGCGCGCCGACAACACCGCGCGCATTCTCGACGTGAAGTACTACGTCCTGCTGCCCAGCTTCGAGATGGTCGGCTCCAGCGTCGACAACCTGCAATGGGCGTCGATCCTGCGGTCCGTCTCCGCCCATTGCAGCTACCGCTGGGTCTACAAGCAGAGCTACAAGCCGTGGAACATCGCCGACTACCTGATCCTCAACGCCGCGATGCCGCGCTCCCTCAAGGCCTGCTATATCGAGATCGACCAGGCGGTGAAAGGGCTGGAACACGCCTACGGCCAGACGGAAACCTCGGTGGCCGCGGCCGGTGAAATCCTCGCCATGCTCGAAGCCGGCGACATCGACACCATCTTCCAATCCGGCCTGCACGAGTTCCTGACCGACTTCCTCGATCGGAACAATCGTCTCGGCCGGCAGATATCGGCCGCCTATCACTTCAACGGTTGAGACCCCGCCATGCTGCTCAACATCAAACACACGACCACCTACCGCTACGGAACACCCGCCCGCTACGCGATCGAGAGCCTCCGGCTGACGCCGCCGACGTTCGACGGCCAGAAGGTCGTGTCCTGGCAGCTCTCCGCGCCCGGCATCGACCGGTCGGCCCGCTTCCGGGACGGCTTCGGCAACGTCGTGCATCTGACGGCGCTTGATGCCGAGCACGACAGCATCACCATCGAGGCGACGGGACTGGTCGAGACCGCCGACCGGATCGGCGTCGCCCGCGGCCTGCCGGAGATCGCGCCGCTGCGCATCTTCATGCGCGAGACGCCGCGCACGACGCCCGACGCCGCGATCCGCAAGCTTGCGGCCTCCTGCCGAAACGGCTGCACCCTCGACCGGCTGCACCGCCTCATGCATGCGGTGCGAGCGGCAGTCGGCTACGAGGTGGGCACGACCCACTTCCACACGACCGCAGCGGAGGCGCTCGCCGACGGCAAGGGCGTCTGTCAGGACTATGCGCACATCTTCATCGCGGCGGCGCGCGTGCTCGGCATTCCCGCGCGCTACGTCAACGGATACTTCCACGCCGGCACGCTCGATCCGTCCGAAGCCCACCACGCCTGGGCCGAGGCGTGGGTGGATGGACTGGGCTGGGTGGGCTTCGACCCGGTCAACCTCATCTGCCCGACCGAGCGATACGTGCGGCTGGCGACCGGGCTCGACGCGGCCACCGCCGCACCGATCCGCGGCAATCACCGGGGCGGCTGGAACGAGACGCTTGACGTGGCAGTCGAAGTCCAGCAGCAAGGCGCTCAGCAGCAATAGCTTCGAGCCTCGCCCTGCCATGACCTACGGCGTCGCCCTGCGCCTCGACCGCGGCATCGTCTTCGCCGCCGACACCCGCACCAACGCCGGGGTCGACAACATCTCGCAGTTCCGCAAGCTGCATTACTGGCGCCGGCCGGGCGAGCGCGTGGTGGTCCTGCTGACCGCGGGCAACCTCGGCATCAGCCAATCCGTGGTCAGCATCCTGAACGAGCAATTGGTCGAGGGATCAGGCTGCGAGCACAACCTGATGACCGCCACGTCGATGTACCGGGCCGCGCGCATCGTCGGGGATGCGGTGCGCGAGGTGCGGCGCGTCGATGGCGAGGCCTTGGAGTCGACCCGCGCCGGATTCTACGCCTCCTTCATTCTCGGCGGCCAGATCGCGCCGGAGCCGCCGCGCATCTTCCAAATCTATTCGGAAGGCAACTTCATCGAGGCCTCCTACGACACGCCGTTCCTGCAGATCGGCGAGCACAAATACGGCAAGCCAATCCTCGACCGCGTCGCCGATCCCGGCATGCGGCTCGGGGAGGCGGCGAAGCTCGTGCTCCTGTCGTTCGATTCCACGCTGCGCTCCAACCTGTCCGTCGGGATGCCGATCGACCTTTTGATCTACGATCGCGACAGCCTCGACGTGCAACGAAGCCATCGAATCCATCAGGACGACGCGTATTTCAAGACCCTGTCGACGTCCTGGGCGAAAGCGCTGCGCGAGGCGTTCAGCACCATCGACGAATTCAAGGGCTGACGCCTTCAGCCGCCCGACGGCAGAGCCCGCGCGCAGGCCGGGCGAGATATGTGGAGCGCCACCGTCCCATGATCACGTCCGACGCCGGCAACCGCCTCAACGATCTCATGACCGTCCGCGACTGGCTGCGCTACGGCGTGTCGCGCTTTTCCGCCGCCGGTCTTGGCTACGGGCATGGCACATCGAATGCGCTCGACGAAGCGGCCTTTCTCATCCTCAGCGCGCTCGAGCTGCCCGTCGACGAGCTCGACCCCTGGCTCGACTGCCGCCTGACGCTACAGGAACGGACGCGCATCGCCGGCCTCATCGACGCGCGCGTCGCGACGCGCAAGCCCGCGCCCTATCTCGTCAACCGGGCCTACATCCGCGGCCACCGTTTCTACGTCGATGAGCGTGTGATCGCGCCGCGCTCCTACATCGGCGAGCTCATCGACGGCGAGCTCGCCACCGTCGTCCCCGACCCGCTCGCGATCACATCCGTGCTCGACCTGTGCACCGGGTCGGGCTGCCTTGCAATTCTCGCCGCACTCACCTATCCGAATGCGGTCGTCGATGCCGTCGACCTTTCCCGCGATGCGCTCGCGGTTGCGGCGCGAAACGTCGCCGACTACGGGCTCGAGCAGCGCATCACGCTGCACCCCTCCGACCTGTTCTCGGCCGTCGGATCGCGGCGCTACGATCTCATACTCTCCAATCCGCCGTACGTCTCAGCCGAGGCGATGAGCGAATTTCCGCCCGAATATCAGGCCGAACCCATCATGGCGCACGCCGGCGGCGAGGACGGCTTGGACCTGGTGCGCCGCATCCTCGCCGAGGCACCCGCTCATCTGGAACGGGATGGCGTCCTCGTCGTTGAAGTTGGGACGGGCCTCGATATTCTGGAGGAGGAGTATCCGCACCTGCCGTTCCTGTGGCTCGATACCGAGGACAGCACCGGCGAGGTGTTCGCCTTGACCGCGGCCGAGCTGTCGATGCCGGCCGAGGCAGCCACGCGGGCCCGGAAGCGCTGAAAACGGGTGAAGAGATGAGACCGGAAACGAGATACGCCGTCACACTCTGGCTCGCGAGCAAACCCTGCTTCTGCTGTGGCTGCTGGTGCCTGAGGCGCCGCGATGCCCGGCGGACCAAGCGCGTCCTGCGCCTCGTGCGCGCCGTTATCAAGGACTGGGAGGAAACCCGCCGCCGCGCCGAGCGCACATCTGCGGGCCCTTGACTCGTCTCCGGGCGCTTGACTTGGCGACCGGCTCGGCCACCATGCCGCCTCCTGCCCTTGAGCCCGAGCCATCGACATGCGCCGCGCCGTTCTCGCCCGCCTCGCGGCCCTCGCCGGCGCCCTGCTCGCTTCCGATGCGCGGGCCGCCGAGCCGACGATCGTCATCAAGTTCAGCCATGTCGCCGCGCCGCAGGCCCACAAGAGCAAGGGCGCCGAACGCTTCAAAGCGCTTGCCGAGGCCTACACGGGCGGCCGGGTGCGTATCGACCTCTTCCCGAACTCGCAGCTCTACAAGGACAAGGAGGAGCTCGAAGCGCTGCAGCTCGGCGCCGTCGAGATGCTGGCGCCCTCGCTCTCCAAGTTCGGGCCGCTCGGCATCAAAGCCTTCGAGGTCTTCGACCTGCCCTATCTCTTCCGAGACACGGTGGATCTCGCCCGCATCACGCAAGGCCCCATCGGCCGCGAGCTGCTCGATCGTCTGGAAGAGAAAGGGATCGTCGGCCTCGGCTATTGGAACAACGGCTTCAAGATCCTGTCCGCCAACCGGCCATTGCACGCGCCCGACGACCTTTTGGGTCTCAAGGTCCGCATCCAGTCCTCGCGCGTCATCGAGGAGCAGATGACGGCGCTCGGCGCGCTGCCGCAGGTCCTCGCCTTCTCGGAGGCCTATCAGGCTCTGTCGTCCGGCGTCGTGGACGGCACGGAGAACACGCTTGCCAACATGGACAACCAGAAGATGTTTGAAGTCCAGCGCCACGCGACGCTGACGAACCATGGCTTCCTCGGCTACGCGATCATCGTGAACCGCGCCTTCTGGATGGGACTGCCGGAGGACGTCCGCGCGGCGCTGGCGCGGGCGCTCAGCGAGGCAACGCCCTACGCGAACGCCGAGGCCGCCAAGGAGAACGACGCGGCGCTCGCGGCCATGGAGGCGACCGGCAAGACCCATTTCCATCTGCCGACTCCAGACGAGCGCACGGCGTGGGAAGCCGCGCTGAAGCCGGTGCGCGCGCGCATGGCGGACAGGGTCGGCGCCGATCTCCTCCGCCGCATCGAGGCAGAGCTTGCGAGGACCGCGCCATGAGGTCCGGTCCGGGTCTGCGCTGGCTCGACCGGTTCGAGGAAACCCTCATCGCGACGCTCATGGGGCTCGCCACGGCCGTCGTCTTCGTCGCCGTCGTGCATCGCTATTCCATGTCGCATCTGGGCGGGCTTGTCGCGACGGCGCGCGAGGCCGGCTACCCGGGGCTCTCGGACGCCCTGCGCGCGCTCTATTTCCGGGTGCTGCCCCTCCGGCTCACATGGGCCCAGGAGCTCTGCATCTATCTCTTCGTCTGGATGGCGAAGTTCGGAGCCGCCTATGGCGTCCGCACCGGAATTCACGTGGGCGTGGATATCCTCGTCAACCGGATGCCGCCGGCCTGGCGCCACCGCACCATCCTGTTCGGCCTCTTCTGCGGCGCGCTCTTCACCGCCATCGTCGGTTTGCTCGGGGCGCGGCTCGTCACCCATCTGTTCCACGCCGGTCAGGTCTCGGCGGTGCTCGAGGCCCCCATGTGGATCGTCTATCTCTGCCTGCCTCTCGGTTCCTTCCTGATGTGCTTCCGGTTCCTGCAGGTGGCCGCGCATTTCGCCCGCACGGGGGCGTTGCCGCATCACGATCCCGGCGCAGACCTCAGACCCGAACCAGCAGGGGAGCGGGCACCCTCATGACGTCCGCCTTGATCTTCGGCCTTCTCGTTCTCCTGCTCCTCACCGGCACGCCGGTCTCCATTGCCCTCGGCCTCACGGTGCTGACGGTGCTCTTCACGATCACCGAGGTTCCGCTCGATGCCGTGGCGCTGAAGCTCTTCACGGGCATGGAGAAGTTCGAGATCATGGCCGTGCCGTTCTTCATCCTCGCCGGCGCCTTCCTCACGCACGGCGGCGTCGCCCGGCGGATGATCCGCTTCGCCGTCGCCATGACCGGCCACTGGCCGGGCGGACTCGGCATTGCCTCGGTCCTCGCCTGCGCGATCTTCGCCGCGATCTCGGGGTCCTCCCCCGCGACCGCCATCGCGATCGGATCGATCCTCATTCCCGCCATGGCGGCGCAAGGCTATCCGCCGCGCTATGGCGCGGGCGTCATCGCCTCGTCCGGCACGCTCGGCATCCTCATTCCGCCGTCGATCGTGATGGTCCTCTACGCGCTGGCGACCTCGGGCATGGCGGCGAGGGGCCCGGACGGGCAGCGCGTGTCCGCTCCCTCCGTCGACGATCTCTTCATGGCCGGCGTGGTCCCGGGCATCCTGCTCGCCGTCGTGCTCGGCGTCGTCACCTGGCGCATCGCGGTGCGGGAGGGCTATCCGCGCGCGCCCCGCGCCTCGTGGCGCGAGACTTTCGCGGCGCTGGCGGACTGTGTCTGGGGCCTCGCCCTGATCGCGGTGGTGCTCGGCGGAATCTACGGCGGCTTCGTCACACCGACGGAAGCGGCGGCGCTCAGCGCCGTCTACGCCTTCTTCGTCGCGAAGTTCGTCTACTCCGACCTCGATTGGAAGGACATTCCAAAGGTCCTGCTGGCGGCGGCCAACATGAGCGCGATGCTGCTCTACATCATCACGAACGCGATGCTGTTCTCGTTCCTGTTGACGCACGAGCACATCCCGCAGGCCATCGCCGACTGGATCGTCGCGCAAGGGTTCAACTGGATCACGTTCCTCCTCGTCGTCAACATTCTGCTGCTCGTCGCCGGCACGATGATGGAGCCGGCTTCCATCATCCTCATCATGGCGCCCATCCTCTTTCCGGTGGCGGCCAAGCTCGGCATCGATCCCGTCCACTTCGGGATCATCCTGGTCGTCAACATGGAGATCGGCATGATCACGCCGCCGGTCGGGCTCAACCTCTATGTCATGAGCGGCGTCGCCCGGCTGGGCCTCACCGAAACATCCCGTGCCGTCCTGCCCTGGCTCGCCGCCATGCTGGGCTTTCTCGTGCTCGTCACCTACTGGCCGGCGCTCTCCCTCAGCCTGCCGCGCTGGCTCGGGCTCATGTAGGCGTGTGAGCAGCACAAAAGGGAAGGGGCGCCGACGGCGCCCCTCAAGCTGCGCTCAGCGCCCTTTCGCGCACATCAGCCGAAGGCGCCGAAGTGGTGCGAGATGCCGGTGCCGATCTCGCGGATGAACTCGTAGGCCTGCTCCATCGGCTCCAGGATCTCCGTCTCGATACGGCCGTAGTCGTCGATGCCTTGCGGCAGGTAGGTGGCCTTCTCGTGGAAGGCGGCCGTCTCCTCGACCGCCGAGGCACGCTTGGGAAAAGCCTGCCGCATGACGGAGATAACCTCGGGGATCTCCAGCGTCAGCGCGGAGGCGAAGATCTGCGCGTGGCTGACGTCGCGCGTCGTGAACCTCGGAAGCTGCGCCGCGAGGATGAAGACGCGCATGATGAGCGCCAGCCGGATTGCCTGCAGGAGGTCGAGTTCCAGGCGATTCTCGTCGGGGATCTTGCCGCCGTCGATGCCGATATCCTCCAGCAGCGTGTGCAGGTCGATCGCATCGAGGCGCAGCTCGTGGACAAGACCGTTGATCGCCGCGTTGCGCTCGTCCTCCAGGAGGAAGGTCGACAGCGTCTTGAAGGCCGGCGCCAGATGCGGCTCGCGCCCCCACGAGGCCCGCATCGCCCAGAAGCCCGGATCGAACACGGTGGCATTGGCCCCCATGGCGTTGAGGCTCGAGAGCTGCTTGCCGCGCGCCACCATCTCAATGAGCGGACGCAGGCGCGCGGAGGACTTCGCGACCTCCACGAACCGCTCGCGCTCCGAGCCGACGGCGGCGCCGAGCCCCGCCACGACGTTGGCGATGTAGCCGAACTGCTGCAGGATGGCGTTGTTCGGAATGGCGCGCATGCGGGCCGGGTCGCCGCGGTCGGCCGTCGATGCGCCCTCCATCTGGCGCTTCACCGGGCGTGACCCCGTCTTGAAAAGAAGGTTGGGGCCGAAGGCGCCGAGCACGGCGCGGTAGCCGGGATGCGCGAAGAGATCCTGCTGATAGGCGCGCAGCCGCAGCAGGAAATCCAGCGCCAGGTTCGACTCGTCGTAGAATTCGTCCTCGACGCCGCCGGGCACCTCGCCGTCCATGATCACGGTGGCGAGCCCGCGCATGGCGAGCGGCTTGGTCGCGAAATAGAGGTAGCCGTCGCCGCCCTGCCAGCTCGTCTCGTGCTTCAGCGGGATCCCCGCATCGGCAAAGCGGCGGCGGGCGTTCGGCGAGAAGACGTACTGCAGCCGCGTCGACATGTGTCCCGGATGCGTGCCGCGACCCATCGACTCGCCGTGCGTCGAGTAGATCAGGAGCTCCGCGCCGCCAAGCTCGTCGGCGTCGAGCACCTCGGCGAGGCCCTGATGGAGGCGCTCGATCGACAGCGTCGCCGCGATCTGGCCGATGAAGCGGCCGGCGTCCGAGAAGCCGGTCTGGATGCAAAGCCTCTTACGACCGCGCACATAGGCCTTGTAGGCCTCCTCCTCGAGCAGGCGCTCGATGAGGCGCGCGCCCGTCTCCAGCGCCGCCGGCGTCTCGAACAGCGGCGAGATGTCGACGACGTGCTCGACGCCGAACAGCTTGGCGAAGAAAAGCGCGATCAGCATGGTCGCGGGGCTTTCGCACTCCGCGATGAGATAGCGGATGGGCGTCTCGCGATCGACGTGCTTGTGGAACTGCGCCGCCAGCGCGAACTGCCGGATGGCGGTCGCGGTTTCGAGATCGAGCGTCTCGAAGTTCACCGTTTCCTTGCCGGCGGTCCGGATCATCTCCACGATCCGCGCCAATGCCTGGCGCTCGGTCAGATCGCGCGTCCACGGCTCGTGGACGAAGGCGCGGAAGGCGTTGTTGAGCTGCACGGCATTGACGCGCAGGTGGATGTGCGACGTGCCCATGCCGGTCTGATCGAAGAGGCTCGCGAGCGCCGCGATCTCCCGCTTCGAGGTCGCCTGCGGCACCGCGTCGATGAGGTGGTCGAGCAGCGCGATGACGGGCTGCGGCGAAGTCAGATTGTAGCTGTCGGCCTCGGTGATGATGTTGGCCGCGTCCGACAGCTTCTGCTTGCCGCTCAGCGCGGCGACGAGGCCGTCGAGCTGCTTTTGGGCCGACGCGATGGCGAGGTCGAGCTTGGCCACGACCTGGCGGGCGATGCGCTGCGCCTCGGCCTCATCCGGCAGGCGATGCTTGAGGATGATGAAGCGCGCCCGGATGTCATGCAGCGCCGCAACCTTCTCCTGCAGCTTCAGCACGAAGGAGTGGGTCCACTTGATGTCGGTGCGTCCGTCGAGGTCATAGCCGACCCAGGACGCAACCGTGGCGATCTTCGGCCTGAACTTGTAGGCGCGCTCGCCGAATTGGCCGGCCGCAACCGAGTAGAAGCCGTTGAGCAGCTCCTCGAAGGCGTCGCGGAGGTTCTGGATGCAGGCCTGCACGCGCTTGTGCTCGTAGTCGAGCGTGATCGGGCTGTCCGGGCGGTGGGGGAGCCCGATGACGGGCTCGCCGGCGACCTCGCCCGACGCGATCTCGACCATGCGGCGGCTCAAGGCGTCGGACAGACCGAAGGTCGGATGGGCCGTGAACACGATGCCACCGCGCGCCCGGCCCCACCGCTCCTTGAATTTCGCGAAGGCCGCGTCGGCGTCTTTTTCCGCGGCGATTGTCGTGGCGACGAAGCCGGAAAAATCCCGGATCGTCGTCTGGTTGTCGACGTAGCCGATCTGGTCGCGCAGGCGCTCGGCGCGGCGCACGCAGGCCCGGTCCATTAGCCGCCCCGCGAGCGCCTTGAGCTCCTCGAAGCTGATCTTGCCGGATTCCAGGCTGCGGGACAGGTAGAACGCGATATTGACGATGGGGTTCAGCCCCGGGGCATCGGGGATTTGGGCCCGCATCGCCTTCAGCTCATCACGCAGCTTGAACTCGTCGAGGGCCTCTATCTGCGTATTGATGGTGTCCACGCGGCATTCCTCCAGCAGGGAGCGGGTCGGCTCAAAGCCCGGATCTCGCTTGAGTCCAGGCCGGAGCCAAGCGGCGGCTTGCGAGCTCCGTCATGGGCCAGATCGCGCGCCAGTTCGCGGACGGCCCGCGGTCCGGATGCTTGCTTGCCCGTTCTTGCGATCGTTCTTGTTGTTGGCCGTCCGCAGTCTTATCAGGAATGCGGACGGCAATCATCTCAGTGCGCGAGGCGCGCCGGTCAGGCGGCCTTGCGGGCGGCGAGCACCTTGGCGATGGTGGCGCCCATCTCCGACGGCGTCGGAGCGATCGTCACGCCGCTGCCCTTGAGGATCTCGACCTTCTCCGCCGCCGACTCGCCGAACGCCGAGACGATGGCGCCGGCGTGGCCCATGCGGCGGCCTTTGGGCGCCGAGAGGCCCGCGATGTAGGCGACGACGGGCTTCTTCATGTTGGCCTTCGCCCACTGGCCGGCCTCCGCCTCCTGCGGCCCGCCGATCTCGCCGATCATCAGCACCGCATCCGTCTCCGGATCGCTCTCGAAGTGCTCGAGGATGTCGCGGTGCGAGGAGCCGTTGATCGGGTCGCCGCCGATGCCGACCGACGTCGACACGCCGATGCCGAGATCCTTGAGCTGGGCTGCGGCCTCATAGCCGAGCGTGCCCGAGCGGCCGACGATGCCGACGCGGCCCGGCATGTAGATGTGGCCGGGCATGATGCCGAGCATCGCCTTGCCGGGCGAGATCGTGCCGGCGCAGTTCGGCCCGGTGAGAACCATGCGGCTCTCCTTCTTGTACCGGCGCATGTAGCGCTTCACGCGGATCATGTCCTGCGCCGGAATGCCGTCGGTGATGCAGACGCAGTATTTGATGCCGGCGTCCGCCGCCTCCATGATCGCGTCGGCCGCGAACGGCGGCGGCACGAACACGATCGAGGCCTCCGCGCCCGTCTCCTGCACCGCGCCCTTGACGGTGTTGAAGACCGGACGTCCGAGGTGCGTGGCGCCGCCCTTGCCGGGCGTTACGCCGCCGACCACGTTGGAGCCGTAGTCGATCATCTCCTGGGCATGGAAAGTGCCGATGCGGCCCGTGAAGCCCTGGATGAGGATCGGGGTATTCTCGTTGATGAAGATCGCCATGAGACCTGCTCCTCTTCCCTCAGGACACGGACTTCGCCGCGGCCACAGCCTTGTTGGCTGCATCCGCGAGCGTCTCGGCGCTGATCACCGTGAGACCGCTCGTATCGATGATACGACGGCCTTCCTCGACGTTGGTGCCGGCGAGGCGCACGACGATCGGCATCTTGATTTCAAGCTCCTTGACGGCATCGACGACGCCTTTCGCGACCCAGTCGCAGCGGTTGATGCCCGCGAAGACGTTGACGAGGATCGCCTTCACGTTCTTGTCGCGCAGCACCGCCTTGAACGACTTCGTCACGCGCTCGGGGCTCGCGCCGCCGCCGATGTCGAGGAAGTTCGCAGGCTCGCCGCCGGCCAGCTTGATCATGTCGAGCGTGGCCATCGCCAGGCCCGCGCCGTTCACGATGCAGCCGATGTCGCCGTCGAGGCCGACGTAGGCGAGACCACGGTCGGAGGCGTAGGTCTCGCGCGGATCCTCCTGGCTCTTGTCGCGCAGCTCCGCAATCTGCGGACGGCGGAACAGAGCGTTCTCGTCGAAGCTCATCTTGGCGTCGAGCGCCACGATGTTCTTCTGCTTGGTGATGACGAGCGGGTTGATCTCGACCATGGTGGCATCGAGATCGCGGAAGGCGCGGTAGCAGCCGAGGATCGTGCGCTCCATCTTGGCGATGAGCTCCGGCTCGATGCCGAGGCCGAAGGAGACCTCGCGGGCCTGGAAGCCCTGCATGCCGACCGCCGGGTCGACCTGCACCTTGATCAGCGTATCGGGCCGGCTGTGCGAGATCTCCTCGATGTCCATGCCGCCCGCCGCCGAAGCGACGACCACGATGCGCTCTGCGGCCCGATCCATGACGAAGGAGAGATAGATCTCCTTGTCGATGTCGGTGGCCTCCTCGATGTAGAGGCGCGAGACGAGCTTGCCGGACGCGCCGGTCTGCACGGTCACGAGACGCTTGCCGAGCAGCGACTCGGCGGCCTCCTCGATCTCGTTGTCGGAACGGCACAGCTTGATGCCGCCGGCCTTGCCGCGCGCGCCGGAGTGGATCTGCGCCTTCACCGCCCACTTCGAGCCGCCGATCTCGTTGGCGCGATAGACCGCCTGCTCCGGGCTGTAGGCGAGCCCGCCGCGAGGAACCGTCACGCCGAACTTCGAGAGCAGCTCCTTGGCCTGGTATTCATGAATGTCCATGTGAGGACCTCCCTTGAGTCGAATGGAGCCGTGCGCGGGCTTACTTGCCCGAGCTCTGGGCGATCTTTTCCGCGACCACGATGATGTTCTTCGCCATCTTCTCGGACGCTGCGTCGATCATCTTGCCGTCGAGCGAGGCGGCGCCCTTGCCCTGCGCCTCGGCCTCCTTCAGCGCCGCGAGGATGCGCTTGGCCTTCTCGACCTCGGCGGCCGTCGGCGAGAACACCGCATTGGCGAGCTCGATCTGCGAGGGGTGGATCGCCCACTTGCCCTCGACGCCGAGCGCGGCAGCGCGCTTGGCGCCTGCGGTATAGCCGGCCGGATCGGAGAAATCGCCGAATGGACCGTCGATCGGGCGCAGGCCGTAGGCGCGGCAGGCGACCGTCATGCGCGACAGGGCGAAGTGCCACTGGTCGCCCGGATAGTCGGGGTTGAGCCCGCCGATGACGACCGTGCGCGCCTTGTTGAAGGCGGCGTAGTCGGCGACGCCGAAGTGCATGGCTTCAAGGCGGCTGTTGGCCGAGGCGATCGCCTCGACGTTGGCCATGCCGAGCGGGGTCTCGATCAGGGCCTCGGTGCCGATCTTGTTGGGAAGCTTCTTGGCTTCCTCGATCTGGCTGACGATGCACTCGATGGCATAGACGTCGGCGGGCACGCCGACCTTCGGGATCAGGATGGTGTCGAGCTTCGAGCCGGCCTGCTCGACGATGTCGACCACGTCGCGATAGCAGTAGTGCGTGTCGAGGCCGTTGATGCGCACCGACACGGTCTTGCCGTTGCCCTTCCAGTCGAGGTCGTTGAGCGCCTGGACGATGTTCTTGCGCGCCTGCTCCTTGTCGGGCGGCGCCACGGCGTCCTCGCAATCGAGGAAGACGTAGTCGGCAGCGCTGACCAGCGCCTTCTCGATCATGGTGGGGTTGGAGCCGGGAACGGCAAGCTCGGAGCGCTGCAGGCGCTGCTTCTTGAGCGGGTAGAGCGTGAAACTCATCGGTCGTTTCCTTGGGTTCAGGGAGAAACAAAATTGCTGGACTGGGCACGCCACCCTCTTGGCCCCGGGCGTGCCGGGACGGTGGCGGACCTCACGTAGAAGTGCGGCGGCGCCATCGGATGGCGCCGCCGCTTTCTATCAGGCAGCCTTGGCCTTCAAAGCCTCGGCGGCCTTGGTGGCCGTCTTGCTGAAGTACTCGGCGGCGGCGCCGGTGCCGGAGCCGAACTTCACCGGCACGCCGCAGTCCTTGAGCGTCATCTCGACCGCGAACAGCACGCCGCCGACCATGAACTCGTCGAGCGAGCCGAGGTGACCGATGCGGAACACGCGGCCCGCGACCTTGTTGAGGCCGACGCCGAGCGAGGTGTTGTAGCGATAGTACGCCGTCTTCACGATCTGGGCGCTGTCGATGCCTTCGGGAGCGAGGATCGCCGACACCGTGTCGGAGTGCCACTTCGGCTCCTTCGCGCACAGCTTGAGGCCCCAGGCATCGACCGCCGCACGCACGCCGTTGGCGAGGCGATGGTGGCGGGCGAACACGTTCTCAAGACCTTCGGCGGCGATCAGGTCGAGCGAGCAGCGCAGACCCTGCAGGAGCTGGGTCGCCGGCGTGTAAGGGAAATAGCCGGCATCGTTGGTCTTGATGTGATCTTCCCAGGCGAGGAAGCAGCGGCTCATGCCGCCGTTCGCCTTGTTGGCGTCGAGTGCCTTCTGGCTGACGGCGAGAATGCCAAGGCCCGTCGGCAGCATGAAGCCCTTCTGCGAGCCGGACACGCAGCAGTCCACGCCCCACTCGCCCATGCGCATGTCGAGCGAGCCGACCGACGACACGCCGTCGACGAAGAGAAGTGCCGGATGCTTGGCGGCATCGAGCGCCTTGCGAACGCCGGCGATGTCGGAGGACACGCCCGTTGCGGTCTCGTTGTGCGTGGCGAAGACGGCCTTGATCTCGTGCGCCTTGTCCTTGGCGAGGATGTCGGCGTACTTCTCGAGCGGCACGCCCGTGCCCCACTCCTCGTCGCACAGCTCGACCTTGAGGCCGAAGCGCTCGGCCATGTCGACCCACAGCAGCGAGAACTGGCCGAAGCGGCTCATGAGAACCTTGTCGCCCGGCTTCAGCGTGTTCTGGATCGCCGACTCCCACGCGCCCGTTCCCGACGAGGGGAAGATGAACACCCGGCCGTCCTTCATCTTGAAGACCTTCTTCAGGTCCTCGAAGATCGGCAGCGTCAGCTTCGGATACTCGCCCGAGCGCATGTCGATCATGGGCACGTTCATGGCCATGCGAACGGCGTCGGGAATATTGGTCGGGCCGGGGATGAAGAGATGCGGGGTGACGGACATGATGTTTCCTCCAGTCTGTCGTTCGAAGCTCGCGGCGGCGTCGCGCGTGGTGTGTCTCTTTGGGGGAAACGTTGGGCGCGGCGCTTATTGCAGGTGATGCCATCGGCCGGGCCGCGCCATCCTGCAGGTCTCACGCGAGACCTTTGGAATAACATCGGCTGGACCGGCGCAACATTCACGATTGCTTAGCCGGTCACAATACCCGCGCGGCGAGAAATTGGGCTCAGTTGGGTGGGCGACAAACCGGACGGGAGTGGGCAGAGGCCGCCCGGTCGGGTAGGCGAGCGCCTACCCTGCCGTTGTGCTTTGCAGCGGCGTGCGCGAGGTCTTCGACATGTAGAGCGCCACTGCCATCGCGCGGTTGTTCACGCCGAGTTTGTCGTAGAGGTTCTTGAGGTGATACTTGACCGTATTGCGCGAGATGCCGATGCGCGAGGCAATCTGGAGGTTCGACCATCCGTTGGCGAGTGCCGCCAGGAGTTCGCGCTCGCGCGAGGTCAGCATCTCGAGCGGGTCCTGCGACAGCGTTTCCAAGTCCACATACGGGAAGCACAGCCGCCCGCGCGCAACCCAGGAGATGGTATCGAGGAGAACCGGCGGCTCGTCGCTCTTGGAGATGAAGCCCCAGGCGCCGGACTTGATCGTCTGGCGCAGGACGTCGGACACGGCCTCGCCCGTGTAGATGATGACGCGCGCGCCGATCTGGCGTCGCTTCAGGACCTCGAGCACGTCGCCACCCGTCATGTCGGGCAGCGACCAGCCGATGAGGCCGATGTCGATGGGCTGTTCCGTGCAGGCCGAGATGAAAGCGCCGCCGGTCGCCACCGTGCCCACCATCTCGAAGCGGCCGTCGCGCGCGATGAGCTCGGCAAGGCCGGTGCGCACGACGGGATTCTTGTCGGCGACGAGAACGCGCGGCTTGTGGCCTGCTGCGCGGACAGCGGGCCCGGAGGTCACGGGGAGCATGACGGGCAAACCCTCATGGGCCGGACTCTGCGTTCGACGCTCGTCATCGCGATGGCCATCCACGGACGCCGCGCCTCGGCGGCGCGCTCAGCTCAAAAAAGTGTGTTCGGCCATCGCCTTGCTCCAGCAACGCCCGGCCGGCCGCTTACGACCTAAGTAGGAGGTTCGCCCCCCTGAAGCTACCGGAAAATCGGGCCCACTGGCGAGGATTTCTCAGCCGAGTTGCCGCTGCTTCTTGATCCGCTGCGTGCGCATTTCGCGATCGTAGAGGATCTCGCCGCCCGGGATGCGGATGTCGCGCACGAGCTCCAGGACATGGCGCCCCGGGGCCGGCGTCACGAGCGTCACCGCAACGATCGCGATGGTCGCGGCCGGCAGGCCCAGGATGGCCGCGAGCGTGCTGTCGATCGCCGCCCCTGCGCCCTGCCCGCCGACCATGGCGAGGCCGGCCACCAGGAAGCCCGTCAGGACGCCGGCCATGGCCCCGAAAGCGTTCATCCGCTTCCACCAGATCGACAGCACCAGGACGGGGAACAGGGCCGAGCCGCTGATGGCGAGCGCGCACAGCACGAGGCGAAGCGGGTCCGCCGACACGAAGCCGGCGCCGAGGACGCCGGCGAGGACGGCCAGCGCGATGCCGGCCCGGCCGGCATGCAGGCGGATGGGGCCGTGCGGCGGCTCCCACGTCGCGCCAAACAGCATGTCCTCGGACAGGCTGTGTCCGAGCGCGGTCGACGCGGCGCTGGCGGCCACCAGGCCGCCGGCGACGATGCCCGCCAGCGTCAGGTCGAGCAGCATGGGCGGCAGGCCGGCCGCGATGGGGAGGCTCATCAGCACCGCATCGCGGCCGAAGCTGATGCTCGAAACCGTGAATTGCGTGCCCGTCTCGGTGATGCTGGCGAAGCCGCGCTTGGCGAGCTCGGCGAGCCACGGCGGCACGATGGCCGGGCCGGGAATGGCAATCAGATCCATCAGATAGTCGCGCATGAAGACCGCCACCGAGGCGGCCGTCAGCATCGCGACGCCGAACACGACGGTCGCCCAGCCGAGCGTCTTGCGCGCCTCGTAGACGCCGGGCGCCGCCGCCAGCCGGGGCAGCAGCCAGGGGGCGGCCGCGATGCCGGCGATGCTCGAGAGCGTGCAGATGACGAAGGCAGCCGGGCCGACGGCACCGAACGGGTCGGCAAAGCGCTTCAGGATCGGCTGCAACTCCGGACCCGGGAGGTCGAACGCCAGCGCCGGCGGCAGGATGATGGGCAGCCCCTGGATGGCCTCGTTGCGTCCGATCGCACGCAGGACCGGCCCATGCGTCAATTGCGGAATCGGCAGCGTCGTCACGATGGCGGCGACGATGATCACCGGCACCATGACCGCCAGGAAGGCGGCGAGGCCCTGGGCGACGCTGACCCAGGTCATGGAGCGCATGCCGCCGGGGAGGAGCGTCGCCAGGAGCGTGAGGAGAAGGAGGAGAAGGATCTGGCCGTGGCTCCAGCCGGAGAGGAGGACGGCAGCCTCGGCCGCGATCCGGATCTCGGCGGAGAGAACCATCAGCATCGGGACGGCGGCGACGACGGCCGTCGCCAGACGCAGGGGCCGGCTCTCGAAACGGCGCCCGAGATAGCTCGCAATCGTGAAGGCGCCGAACTTGCGCAGGAATGGCGCCAGCACGACGGCCATGATCACGAAGCCCCCGAGCGCGCCTGTCGCGATGAAGAGGGCATCGAAGCCGATGAGGAAGAAGAGCCCCGTGAGGGTCACGAGCCCGGTTGCCCCGAAGGCCGCCATGGCCAGGACGAGGCCATTGAAGAACGCCGGCACGCGCCGTCCGGCGGCAAAGAAATCGAGGGCGTCGGAAGTGTGGGTCGCCAGACCGATCCCGACATAGAGCGCGAGGGGGCCGAGCAGCATGGCAAGGCTCAGAACCCCGACCTCGATTCCGAGGCTCTCCAGGATCAGGGTGGTGAGCGCAATGGCGGCAAAGGAGCTCAGAAAGATCCCGAAATAGGCGCCGAGCCTCGGGTTGACGGCGCGCGCCGGGGAGATGGTCGCCATCGGCTCAGTTGTCCTCGTGCGCGCCGTGCCAGTGGTCGATGGCGTCCTGCTGGCGCACGAAGCTCGCGACGGTGACGACCGCAATCAGCACCAGGCCGTGCGCGGCGAGGAAGTAGCCCAGCGGAAAACCCAGGAACTTGTTGGAGTTGAGGCGGTCCGCGTAGAGCGGCAGGATGATGAGGACCGCCAGGAACGGCACTAGGCTCGCGAACATCTGCCACTTGGTGTGCAGCCAGTAGGGCTTGCGCTCTTTCCGCTCGATCATGCCGCCTCCCCGCACCCGGCCGGCCGTCGGGCCTGGCCTTCCACCTTGCCGGCGAGACTTCCAGCAGGTTTTCGACTTTAGTTTGTCACGCTCCGCGACCGGTTGACGGCCGCCGCCGGCGGCTGCATGGCCCGGAAAATCCGAAACATATTCTCGATTGGCGAGCAAACCTATCCCGTGGCGCGGGATTGTGCGGGTGCCCCATGTTGCCTATCGTCCACGACGCGAATCGCGGCCACTCGGTCCGCGACGTCCGCGCCCCGAATGTGCGCGTGAGCGCGAACGACGGGGCGATGGCAGGGCAGGGGTACATGGAAACGGGGAAGCCACCATGGGAATGATCCAGGAATTCAGGGAATTCGCGATGCGGGGGAACGTCATTGACCTCGCCATCGGCGTCATCATCGGTGCGGCCTTCGCGCCGATCGTCTCCACGCTCGTCGAGAACATCATCATGCCCCCGATCGGCTACCTGCTGGCCGGGATCGATTTCTCGAATCTCGCCGTCACGCTGCCGACCCCCACCGGCGACGGCGTGGCCATCCGCTACGGCGTCTTCCTCAACGCCGTCATCAAGTTCCTGATCACGGCGTTTGCGATCTTCCTGCTTGTCAAAGCCATCAACTCCATGAAGAAGCCGGCCCCGCCTGCCGCCGAGCCCGCGCCGACGCCGACCGAGGTCTACCTCAAGGAAATCCGCGACGCGCTCGTCGCCCGGAAGTGAGCGGTCGACAATCGATGCCACGACGAGAGCCCCGGGGCGGCGACGCTCCGGGGTCCATCGTCTTCAGGAGCAGCTTCCCCCGCCCAGCACGCAGAAGGTCGCGCAATGCGGATGGGCGAGCTTCACCGCGCCCTTGTCGAACATGCCGCCGTCCGCTCGCGCCGCCTCGGCGAGCGTCGCGCCCATCTCGAACCGCTCGTCGTAGGGCAGCAGCGTGCAGGGCAGAACGACAGGCCGCGCCGCGCCGTTGCGCTTCACCACCATGCGCGCGGACGCGCACATCACGGCCTCCGGGCTCTTCTTCAAAATACCCCAGCAGGCCGGCGTGATCTCCGGCACGTCGGTGGATCCGTCCATCTCGGGAAACAGCACGAGGTCGTGGGCGGAGGACGCGTCGAGCGGCCAGCCGCGCGCGCGAAAGAGAGCGTGATACCCCGCCCGGCAGGCCTCCGCCGGCTCGTGCCAGCACGTGCGTCCGGCGACCGCGATCCGGAACCCGCGGGCAGCAAGCCAGTCGAGGCCTTCGACGGTCTTAGCGAACGCCCCGGCTCCGCGTTCCTCGTCGTGCCGTGCGGCGGAGTAGTGGTCGAGGCTGACGCGCACCGTCAACCGCTCGCCGAACTCGGCGCGCAGCGCATCGAGCCATGCCCTGTCGCGAGGGCGCTGCATCGGCGCCATCGCGTTCGTCAGCACGAGCGCGGCAAACCCCAGCCGAAGCGCCCGGCCCAGCATCGCCTCGAAATCCGGATTGAGAAACGGCTCCCCGCCCGTGAACCCGATCTCGCGCACGCCGAGCGCGCGGGCCTCGTCCAGGACAGCGAAGGCCTCGTCGGCGGAGATGTAGGCCAGCCGGTCGTTCGACGGGCTCGATTCAATATAGCAATTGCGGCACGTGATGTTGCACAGCGTACCGGTGTTGATCCAAACGGTTTCGAGCCGCCGCAGGGCAACCGTCGCCCGCGGCTCGCCTTTCGCGGTCCGATCGGGATCGGCGTACGTCCGCGCCGGCACGCCAGGGATGATGTGTCCGACTTCGATGGTCACGCCTTGCTCCGCCGGGTACGGCCCCGGCGCCCAGTCTGCCCCCGGCCAGCCGTGGACTCAAGCCGTGGGCTCAAGGGCGGCGCGCCTGCGAGGCAACCGGACGTCGCGCAGAACCTTGTTCGGCGCCCGCGGGCTATGGTATCGAGGCGCGAGCGCGGGCGTAGTTCAATGGTAGAACGGCAGCTTCCCAAGCTGCATACGAGGGTTCGATTCCCTTCGCCCGCTCCATGTTCCTGACATCGCCTTTTCAAATCGCCTTGTCCGGCACGGGTCGTGCCGGGACGGACCGCCCGCTATGCGTCGTCTTGCGCCAGTGGAACGGCCTCAGCACGAGATCGGCGAGCGCCCTGTAGGCGGCAAGCGAGATCATCATCCAATAGATCGGGATGAGCAGGGCGTGCCGGGCAAGCCCTCCCGGATGACGCCGCCGCGCCGCGACGACCGCGAGCGCGATGCCGACGACATAGGCCAGACCGAGGTTGAGCATGCCGAGCCACCAGAGGGCGGCGGGCCAACTTTCATCCGGCGGCCAGAGCGGCGCAGCTCCCGACCACAGGTTGACCGCCGCATAGGCGTAGACCAGCGGATGCGACAAGGCCGAGAGGATCATGCCGCCCATCAGCATGCCGAACCCGAGAAAGCCGCGCGGGCCGAGTTCCCGCCAGAGCTCGGCCGGGCGCCGCAAATGGACGAGACAGGTCTGCATCCAGCCCTTGAGCCAGCGCGTGCGCTGGCCGAGCCAGACGCCGAACGTGGCCGGGGCCTCCTCCCACGTCGTCGACGCCAGCGGCTCGACGCGCCAGCCCTGCCGGGCGAGCCGCACGCCGAGGTCGGCGTCCTCCGTCACATTGTAGGGGTCCCAGCCACCGACGGCTTCGAGCGCGTCGCGGCGGAAATGGTTCGAGGTTCCACCGAGCGGAACGGGCACTCCGATCCGCTGCAGGGCTGGCAGAATGCGATCGAAGAGCGCCGTGTACTCGAGGGCGAACTGGCGCGAGATGAGGCTCTGGCGCGCGTTGTACACGTTGAGCCGAGCCTGGACGCAGCCGACCGGCGCGCCGGGACGGCACAGGTGCCGGTGGGCGCGGCGCAATTGGTCGGGCTCCGGCTCGTCCTCCGCGTCGTAGACAACGACCAGATCGCCGCGCGCGAAGCCAAGCGCATACATGAGCGCGCGCGGCTTCGTGCGCGGCTCTCCCGGCGGCACGACGACAATCTCCATGTCGCAGTGCCGCGCGATCGCCGTCGCCAGCACTTGGCGCGTCACGACGTCGTCGGCCTCAGTGGCGAATACGATATGCCGCTTCTCCTTCGGCCACTCGAGCCGGTCGAGGGCACGGACGAGCCCCGGCACGACCGCCGCCTCGCGATAGAGCGGCACGAGGATCGCATAGACGGGCAACACCGGGCTCCGGCCGTCCTGGCGCGTCTCACGCATGTCCGGTTCATTCTCGTCGGCGGCGGCGGGCGCCACCGCCACCGCCAGCGCCACAGCGCGAACGGCGACGGCGCACAGAAATACGGGCGACAGAAGTGCCATCACGGCGCAGGCCGTCGCCGCCGCGTCGAGCCACAGGCCCGTTGCGAGCGCTGCGACGAGGCCGGCGAGGCCGAAGCGCTGCCAGCGCGCCATCGGCTCGGCGGCCGACAGGTCGGGACGTTTGCGGCGCAGCGTGTCAGGCCAGTACGGATCAGGCCAGTCGTGATCGGGCTCCGACCGGGGCATCCGCGCAGTCTCGCCTGAACCGGCCGCGGTCCGGTCAAATCTATTCGGGATGACAGGGACGGGGTTTGACACGATGGCACGACGGCAGGACAAGTCACGCCGGACGACGCCGTGCCGGCAATGTTCAGCTTACGTGAGATGCCGTACGCTGAATAGTCGTCTTCAGGATGGACTTGAAGCCATGAAGAGACCTTCTGCGCGGCCCCTCCTTGCTTGGCTCGGCCGTGTGGCATCGCCGACGATACGGGCCGGGCTTGCCGCCGTTGCGCTCCTCGTCGGGCCGCCTGGGGCCGTGCTTGCCGGCCCCGGCCTCCCTACCGCCTCCGAGGAGGCCGAGGAGCCCGAGCAGCCGCGGCGCGTCGTGATCCGCTTCCTCACCGAAGGCGATTTTCCGCCGTTCAACTACCTCGACGAGGACGGCGTTCTGAACGGCTTCAACGTCGATCTCGCGCGCGCCGTGTGCAACGAGATCGGCGCGGCGTGCGATATCAAAGTGCGGCCCTGGGACGAACTCTTCCTCGCGCTCAGGCGCGGCGAGGCCGATGCCGTCATCGCCGGCCATACCGTGACGCCGGAGAGCTTGAAGCAGGTCGAGTTCACCGACCGGTACTTCCACACGCCCGGCCGCTTCGCGGCGCGAACGGAGACGGAGAAGGCCGAGATCAGTCCGGAAGGGCTCGACGGCCACACCATCGCGGTCGCGCGCGGGAGCCCGCACGAGGCGTTCCTCAGGACCTTCTTCCGCGACAGCCGCATCCAGCCTTTCGAGACACCCGATCTCGCCCGCGAGGCCCTGATGCAGGGCAAGGCTGACCTTGTCTTCGACGACGGCATCGGGCTTGCCTTCTGGATCAACGGAACCCTGTCGCGCCGCTGCTGCGAGCTGCGCGGGGGTCCCTATTTCGAGCCGCGCTTCTTCGGCGACGGCCTTGCGATCGCGGTGCCGCGATCCGACCCGCAGATCAAGGCCCTCATCAACGAGGCCCTGCAGAAGATCCGCGCCAGCGGCCGCTTCGACGAGCTCGTCTCGCGCTATTTCCCCCACCGCGTCTTCTGATCCGGCCGCTGTGCCGCCAGCGAGGGTTTCGTGACGACCGCACCCGAGCCTTCGCCTCGCTCGCCGTTCGAGCGGCTTCTCGAGGGGATCGTCGAGGTCCGCCGCGAGGAGATCGCGCGCCTCCTCCTCGCCTTCGCGATGTTCTTTTGCGTGCTCAGCGGCTACTACGTCTTGCGTCCCGTGCGCGACGAGCTCGGCGTCGTCATGGGAACCGACGGCCTGGAACGCCTTTTTCTCTACGTGTTCCTGATCATGTGCGCGGCGGTGCCCGTCTTCGGCCTCATCGTCGCGAAGACGCCCCGCCGCCTCGTGGTGCCGCTGCTCTACGCGTTTTTCATCTCCAACCTCCTGCTCTTCTGGATGCTTCTCAAAGGCGGGGACGGGGTGGCGCACGCGCCGGCCGTCGCCCAGGCGTTCTTCGTCTGGACGAGCGTGTTCAATCTCTTCGTCGTCTCGCTGTTCTGGATTCTCATGTCCGACATCTGGCGGGCGGACGAAGCCAAGCGGCTCTACGGCTTCATCGCGGCAGGAGGCACGGCGGGCGCGGTGACAGGACCGGTGCTCGCGGCGCGCCTCAGCAGCGCGATCGATCCCCCCGACCTGCTGCTGCTCGCCTCAGGCCTGCTGACCGCGGCGCTTCTGTGCGCGCGGGCGCTGCGCCATCATACGGGCCGCGGCACCGGCGGTGACGCGCCGGCCGGCGTGCGCGACATTCTCTCAGGCGCCGAGCGCGTCTGGCAGTCACCGTACCTGTTCCGGATCGCGCTCTTCATCCTCATCGCGAACCTCATCGGCACGTTCTTCTATCTGGAGCAGTCTCGCATCGTCGGAGCGGAGATCGCCGACCGTGCCGAGCGCGTGCAGTTCTTCGCTTTCCGGGACTTCCTGATGAATGCCATCACGATCCTGGTGCAGGTGTTCGTGACGGGGCGATTGATGAACCGCTTTGGACTCGCAGTCCCGCTCGCGAGCCTGCCACTGTGCGCCATGGCGGGGCTTCTTGCGTTAGCACTCGCCCCGACACTCGAGGTCATCGCCGCCGTCATGGTGGCGGAACGCGCGACAAGCTTCGCGCTCGCGAACCCGGCTCTCAAGGTCCTCTACACCGCGGTCGATCCGGACGAGAAGTACAAGGCGCAGAACTTCATCGACACGGTCGTCTTCCGCGGCGGCGATGCGGCATCGGGCTGGCTGTTCAACTCGGTGGCCAGGACGCTCGGCGCATCGGGCGCGCTCGTCGCAGTTTTCTCTCTGCCGCTGGCGCTGCTTTGGCTGGCGACCGGTCTTGATCTCGCCCGCCGGCAGCGGGAGACGGCGGCAGTAAAGGACAAAGAAAACGCCTTGGCCCTGTGAGCAGCCCGACCATCGGGTTTGCGGCGACCAAGCCTGCGGTTTCGGAATGGACCGCGGCTCAGCGGCGGCGGTGCTGTCCGCCGGAAGACCCGCCTGCGCCCGGAGGCGGACCGCCGCGCGTATCCTTGTGGCGGAAATTGATGCGGCCCTTGGTGAGATCGTACGGCGTCATCGCAACCGTGACCTTGTCGCCGGCCAGGATGCGGATGCGGTTCTTTTTCATGCGGCCCGAGGTGTAGGCGACAATCTCGTGGCCGTTGTCGAGTTTCACGCGGCAGCGGGCGTCGGGCAGGATTTCCACGACGACCCCTTCGAATTCCAGTTCTTCTTCCTTAGCCATATGCCCTCTGGAAGTGACGTGCGGGTGGGCACCGCACAACTAAATGGGGAGCAGATTGCCTCTGCTCCCCAAGCACGATCCGCGCAAGGTCCCTTAGATTAGAGGGGGCGCAGGTTGATCGCAGCGATCTTGCCGTTGCGGCCGCGCTCGGTCTCGAAGGAGATCTTCTGACCTTCGCGCAGGGAGGAAAGGCCGGCGCGCTCGACGGCCGAGATGTGAACGAACACGTCGTTCCCACCCTCGTCCGGCTGAATGAAGCCGTAGCCCTTCTGCCCGTTGAACCACTTCACGGTACCAGTCGACATCGATATATGCCTCCAAAGCATAGGTAAATTACCCTGGGGCGTCGCCCCCGGGGGCCATCAAATCGCGCGTTGGAGACGTCTCGTGTCAGACTCGGGTAGAGCTGTCGCAGAGTAAGCCAAGGCGTGTTCGACAGCGTCTATATGACCCGACAGCACGACAAACGCAAGATCGAAGCCGACCGGCAACCGGCACTTTTCTTCACCACCAGGACGGTCTTTCGGTGTCGCGGCCGCCCCTGGCGGGTGTTCGACTGGGAGATACCGATGTGAGCCCTTCCGGTATAACTCGGGGACGGGAAGACCAGTCTTCGCGGTTACACAAAGAGGCCCACGCTTCATCTTCGTTCGACTTGGGCGTACGTGCCCGGCTCCGAGAGTTCGGAGAGCGCGGCCACGCCGTATGGCACCTGCAACCGTCGGGTCGGCCTCGGCTGCGTCGAGCCGGTTGCATCGCGCGCGGGCTTTGGCATATAACGCCGCCCGGAGCCGTCCGGCGGGGCATGCCGTGGCGGCTTTCATGCTTCAATCAACAAGGACGGCAGCAAGCCTCGGGTTCGCCCCGGCCTTCGCTGCCCGCCGGCTTTTTTGCCGGTTCACAAGGAAAGGAAAGCCAAATGCCCAAGATGAAGACCAAGAGTGGCGCCAAAAAGCGTTTCCGGTTCACGGCAACGGGCAAGGTGAAGGCCGCAGCGGCTGGCAAGCGGCACGGCATGATCAAGCGGACGGCGAAGTTCATCCAGAAGGCGCGCGGCACGATGGTGCTGAACGACTCGGATGCGGGCATCGTCAAGAAGTACATGCCCTACAACCGCTGAGGAATGTCGGGCCTTGCGCCGCGCGCGCGAAGGCCTCCTGCAGCCGATCTCGAACCCTGACCGAAACGGAGCTTTTCCATGGCACGCGTCAAGCGCGGCGTCACCGCCCACGCCAAGCACAAGAAAGTCATCAAGGCCGCCAAGGGCTATTACGGCCGCCGCAAGAACACCATCCGAGTCGCCAAGCAGGCCGTCGAAAAGGCGCTGCAGTACAACTTCCGCGACCGCAAGAACAAGAAGCGTACCTTCCGCGCCCTCTGGATCCAGCGCATCAACGCGGCAGCCCGCGAGCACGGCCTGACCTACGGCCGCTTCATCGACGGCCTGACCAAGGCCGGCATCGAGATCGACCGCAAGGTCCTCGCCGATCTCGCGGTGAAGGACAACGCCGCCTTCAAGGCCCTCGTCGAGCAGGCCGCGGCCGCGCTGCCCAAGGCGGCCTGATCCCGTCCGCGAGCGATCCGGCCCGGTCGCACGGTTGAAGCCGGGGCTTGTCTCGCCGGCTTCGGCTGCTGCAAATGCCTCTGGTCGCAGCGCGCGGGGCCGCTCAGCCGATGCACCGCTCCGGCACGGCGCTGAACGGCAGACCCGCGGCCGGGACAACGGGCATACCGGCCCTTCCGGAGGTCTTGAAGCATGTCATCTGGCAACGCTGATCCCACCCGGCTCGAAGGCGACGTGCTCGACGAGATCGCCGCCGCGCCCGACCTTGCCGCCCTCGACGCAGTTCGAGTGTCCGCGCTGGGCAAGAAGGGCCGCATCTCCGAGCTGATGGCCGGTCTCGCCACGCTGCCGCCCGACGAGCGCAAGACGTTCGGCGCCACCGTCAACGCGCTGAAGACGAAAGTATCCGAGGCCCTCGAGGCGCGCCGGGCCGCACTTGAAGACGCCGCGCTGTCGGCACGGCTGGCGAGTGAGCGCGCCGACGTGACGCTCCCCGTCCGGGCCGGCGCGGAAGCCCAGGGACGCATTCACCCCGTCAGCCAGGTCCTCGACGAATGCATCGAGATCTTCGCCGACCTCGGATTCGATGTGGCCGAGGGCCCCGACATCGAGACCGACGACCTCAACTTCACGAAGCTCAACATCCCGGCCGAGCATCCCGCGCGCCAGGAGCACGACACGTTCTATTTCCATCCCAAGGCCGACGGCTCGCGGCTGCTCCTGCGCACGCACACGAGCCCCGTGCAGATCCGCACGATGCAGGGCCGCAAGCCGCCGCTGCGCATCATCGCGCCGGGCCGCGTCTATCGCTGCGACAGCGACCAGACGCACACGCCCATGTTCCATCAGATCGAAGGCCTCGTCATCGACGAGGCGACGCACATGGGCCACCTGAAATGGGTGCTGCAGGAATTCGCCAAGGCCTTTTTCGAGGTCGATGACGTTACGATGCGCTTCCGCGCCTCGCACTTTCCCTTTACCGAGCCGTCGATGGAGGTCGACATCGATGCCTCCGCCATCGGCAAGCCGGGTCAATGGCTCGAGATCCTCGGCTGCGGCATGGTGCATCCGAACGTCCTCGCCAACTGCGGTCTCGACCCGGAGACCTACCAGGGATTCGCATTCGGCATGGGCCTCGATCGGATCGCGATGCTGAAGTACGGCCTGCCCGACCTGCGCGCGTTCTTCTCCGCCGACCTGCGCTGGCTGCGCCACTACGGCTTCTCGCTGCTCGACCAGCCGACCCTCGGCGGCGGGCTTTCGTCCTGACGCGAACCTCGGAGAGGAGCCGTGGCGCTCGCCATTCCGCTGATCGTGATGACGGTGGCCATGCTTGCCGCCTTCGGCCTCGGCACCCTCATGCGCGGCCGCCCGCTTCACCAGCAGCAGCGTGTGGGGGCGCTTGGCGTCGTCGGCCTCATGCTTCTGCCGCTCGCCTACGATGCGGCCGTTTTCGACGGGACGTGCCCGGCGCTCGATGGAACCGCTTTGCCCTGCACGCTCGCCGAACGCCTCGGCCAGAGCTTCGTTGCGGGCTTTGCCTTCATGCTCGCACCCCTCCTTCTCTGCGTGCTCGCCTACATCATGGCGATCAACGCGGGAAAGACCCGCTGATCCTCGTGCCGCCGACCGCCCAACGCTGAACGGAACCCAACCCCATGAAATTCACGCTGTCCTGGCTCAAGGAGCACTTGAAGACGACGGCGACGGTGGAGGAGATCGCGACCAGGCTGTCCGCCATCGGTCTCGAGGTCGAGAGCGTCGAGGATCCCGGCGCGAAGCTCGGCCCATTCGTAGTCGCGCGCATCGTGGAGGCGAAGAAGCATCCGAACGCCGACAAGCTGCAGGTCGTCGAGGTCGAAGCCGCGAAGGGGGCGCCGCTGATGGAGGTCGTCTGCGGTGCGCCGAACGCGCGCCCCGGTCTCGTCTCCGTGTTCGCGCCGCTCGGAACCTACATTCCGGGCTCGAAGATGACGCTGGAGAAGAAGCCCGTGCGCGGCGTCGTCTCGAACGGCATGCTGTGCTCGGCCGCCGAGCTCGAGCTCTCGGAGGAGAGTACCGGAATCCTCGAGCTCGATCCCGCGCTCGCCGACAAGGTCGGCAGCCGCTACGTCGACGTCGCCGGGCTGAACGATCCCGTCTTCGAGGTGAAGCTGACGCCGAACCGGCCCGACTGCACGGGCGTGCGCGGCATCGCGCGCGACCTTGCCGCCGCCGGCCTCGGCACGCTCAAGCACGAGACGCGCATTCACGGCGTGGAGGGTGCGAAGGACTGCCCCATCGATGTGCGGCTCGAGTTCCCGAAGGGTGCCGAGGCCGCCTGCCCGGTGTTCGCCGCGCGCCATGTGGCGAACGTCAAAAACGGCCCCTCGCCCGAATGGCTTCAGAGGCGCCTCAAGGCCGTGGGCCTGCGCCCCATCAACGCCCTCGTCGATGTCACGAACTACATCAGCAACGAGCACGGCCGCCCGCTGCACGTCTATGACGCCGACAAGCTGACGGGCGCCATCCGCGCCCGGCTCGGCAAGGCCGGCGAGGCCTTCCTCGGTCTCGACGGCAAGGAGCACGCCGTCGACGAGACCATGTGCGTCATCGCCGACGACAGCGGCGTGCTCGGCCTTGGCGGCATCATGGGCGGCGAGGCCTCGGGCTGCACGGAGGCGACGACGAACGTCCTCATCGAGAGCGCCTGGTTCGATCCCGTCCGCACCGCCGCTACCGGCCGCAAGACCGGCCTCGTCACCGACGCGCGCTACCGCTTCGAGCGCGGCGTCGATCCCCAATCCGTCCTGCCCGGCCTCGATCTCGCGACGCAGATGATCGAGAAGCTCTGCGGCGGCACGCCGTCGAAAGCGAAGGTCGCGGGCGCGGTGCCCCAGACCGCGCGCGTCATCGCGTTCGACACGAGCCGCGTCGCCCGGCTTTCCGGCATGGCGATCGAGACGGCCGAGATCCGCCGCATTCTGGAAGCGCTCGGCTGCTCGCTCGAGGGCATGGGCCGCGAGCTCACCGTCACGACGCCCACGTGGCGCCCGGACCTGCACGGGGCCGCCGATCTCGTCGAGGAGGTCGTGCGCATCGCGGGCCTCGACCGCATCCCTGCAACGCCCATGACGCGCCCGTCCGGGATCGCCCGGCCGGTCCTGACCGAACGCCAGAAGCGGGCGCGACGGGCGCGGCGCACGCTCACCGCCCGCGGCTTGGTCGAAGCCGTCACGTGGTCGTTCCTGCCGCGCCCTGTCGCTGCCCGCTTCGGCGGCGGCTCGGACGAGCTGGAGCTCGCCAACCCCATTTCCACCGATCTCTCCTCGATGCGACCGAGCCTCCTGCCCGGCCTGCTCCTCAGCGTCGCGCGCAATGCCAACCGCGGCTTTCCCGACGTGGCTCTCTTCGAGCTCGGCCAGGCTTACAGGGGCGATGGCCCGACCGATCAGGTTCTCAATGCCGCCGGCGTGCGCGCCGGAACCGCGAAGCTCCCGGGCTTCGGCCGCCACTGGGACGGCGCGGCGCAGCCCGTCGACGTGTTCGATGCGAAGGCCGACGCGACCAGCGTCCTTGCGGCGCTCGGTCTCGATCCGGCCAAGGCGCAGATCACGCGCGATGCGCCGACGTGGTTCCACCCCGGCCGGTCCGGCACGTTGCGGCTCGGTCCGAAGACCGTGCTCGCGCACTTCGGCGAGCTGCATCCCGCGACTCTCAAAGCCCTCGACGTCGAGGGCCCGGCGGTCGCCTTCGAGGTGTTCCTCGACGCCCTGCCACCGGAGAAGAGAAAAAGTCGCGCCCGCGCGCCATTGCCCGTGGTCGATCTCCTGCCCGTGCGCCGCGACTTCGCGTTCGTGCTCGACCGGGACGTGGCGGCCGGCGACGTGGTGAAGGCCGCAGCGGGCGCCGACAAGGCGCTCATCAGCCAAGTCTCGGTGTTCGACGTGTTCGAGGGCGGCGCGCTGGCGGCGGACGGCAAGAAGTCGCTCGCGATCGAGGTGACGCTGCAGCCCATTGCCGAGACCCTGACGGAAAAGGACATCGAGGCGGTCTCGCAGCGGATCATCGCCGAGGTGAAAAAGGCGACCGGCGGAGACATTCGCGGATGACCGGCCTTGACCTCATCCGCCGCCACGGCGCACGCTGCAACGCCTCAGGGGGAGACCAATGATGGCCGGATCGACGCGGACCCTCCTGGTCCCCAAGCCCGAGAAGCCGCACATCGTGGTCGTCGGCGGCGGCGCCGGGGGGCTCGAGCTCGCCACCACGCTCGGCAACAAGCTCGGCCGCAAGAACAAGGCCGCCGTGTCCCTGGTCGATAAATCCCGGACCCACGTCTGGAAGCCGCTCTTGCACGAGATCGCGGCCGGCAGCATGGACGTCGACCAGCACGAGCTCGAATACATGGCGCAGGGCCACTGGCACGGCTTCAAGTTCCGCTACGGCGAGATGATCGGCCTCAACCGCGCCCACAAGCAGGTGATCCTCGCCGCCACCTACGACGAGGAGGGGCGCGAGATCACGCCGCAGCGCGCGCTCGTCTATGACATCCTCGTCATCGCCATCGGCAGCGTGTCGAACGATTTCGGCACGCCGGGCGTGAAGGAGCATGCGATCATGCTCGACACGCAGCAGCAGGCCGAGCGCTTCAACCGCCGCCTGCTCAACGCCTGCGTGCGCGCCCAGGCCCAAGAAGGGCCGGTTCGGCCGGGCCAGCTTCACGTCACCATCATCGGCGCCGGCGCGACGGGAACAGAGCTCTCCGCCGAGCTGCATCGCACGGCGCGCGGCATCGCCGCCTTCGGTCTCGACAAGATCGATCCGGAGAAGGACATCAAGATCACGCTCATCGAGGCCGCGCCGCGCATCGTGCCGGCCTTGCCCGAGCGCATCTCGGAGGCGACGCGCGAAATCCTCTCCAAGCTCAACGTCGACATCCGCACCAACGCGCGCGTCACGCGCGTGCGCGCCGACGGCGTCGAGCTGCAAAGCGGCGACTTCATCCCCTCCGAGCTGGTCGTATGGGCCGCGGGCGTGAAAGGACCGGCCGTGCTGACCGATCTCGACGGTCTCGAGGTGAGCCGGATGAACACGCTCGTCGTGAAGCCGACGCTGCAGACGACACGCGACGAGAACATCTTCGCGCTCGGCGACTGCTGCTATCTCGTGCCCGAAGGCGAGACGCAGCCGATCCCGCCGCGCGCCCAGGCCGCGCATCAGATGGCTTCCCACCTCGTGCGCCAGATCCGCCGCAAGCTTGACGGCGAGCCGCTGGAGCCGTTCCGCTATCGCGATTTCGGCTCGCTCGTCTCGCTCGGCGAATATTCGACCGTGGGCAGCCTCATGGGCTTCGTCACCGGCCGCAAGATGATGATCGAGGGCCTGTTCGCAAAGCTCATGTACCGCTCCCTCTACAAGATGCACGAGTGGGCGCTGCACGGGTTCTGGAAGGTCACGCTGGACAGCTTCTCGCGCCTGCTCACGCGCCGCACCGAGCCGCACGTCAAGCTGCACTGACCGGGCCGGCGCACGGCCTTACGGGGATCACGGCGCAAACGCCGCCGTTCGCTCCCCTGGCGGCCTTTCGGGGGATGTGCTACCTCGCGCGTCAATGTTGCCGGCGCCCGGTTTGCGGCCGCCCGCCCCTCCCTGCCAGAGACCTTGCATGAAGCTCAGAAATATCGCGATCATCGCGCACGTCGACCATGGCAAGACGACCCTCGTCGACGAGCTCCTGAAGCAGTCCGGCGCCTTTCGCGACAACCAGAAGGTTGCCGAGCGGGCGATGGACTCCAACGACCTGGAGCGCGAGCGCGGCATCACCATTCTGGCGAAGTGCACCTCCGTTGCGTGGAAGGACACGCGCATCAACATCGTCGATACGCCCGGACATGCCGATTTCGGCGGCGAGGTGGAGCGCATTCTCAACATGGTCGACGGCGTGATCGTGCTCGTCGATGCCTCGGAAGGCCCCCTGCCGCAGACCAAGTTCGTCGTCTCCAAGGCGCTGAAGCGCGGCATCCGCCCGATCGTCGCGATCAACAAGATCGACCGTCCCGACGAGCGCCACCTGGAGGTGCTGAACGAGGTCTTCGATCTCTTCGCCAACCTCGACGCCACCGACGAGCAGCTCGACTTCCCCGTGCTCTACGGGTCGGGGCGCAACGGCTGGATGGCCCTCGATCCGGCCGGTCCCCAGGACAGCCTGGCGCCGATGTTCGACCTCATCGTCAGCCATGTCCCGCCGCCCGCGATCGAGGACGGGCCCGCGCGCATGCTGGCCACCACGCTCGAAGCCGATTCGTTCCTCGGGCGCATCCTCACCGGCCGCATCACCTCGGGCACGATCAAGCCGAACCAGCCGCTGAAGGCGCTCACCCGCGACGGCAAGCTGATCGAGACCTTCCGCGTCACGAAAGTGCTGGGCTTTCGCGGGCTGGAGCGCGTCCCCGTCGAGGAGGCCGAGGCCGGCGATATCGTGGCCCTTGCCGGCATGAGCGAGGCCAACGTCGCCGACACGCTGTGCGATCCTTCGGTCGACACGCCGCTGCCCGCGCAGCCGATCGACCCGCCGACACTCTCCATGACGTTCCGCATCAACGACGGTCCGTTCGCCGGCCAGGAAGGCGACAAGGTCCAGAGCCGCGTCATCCGCGACCGCCTGCTGAAGGAGGCCGAGCGCAACATCGCCATCCGCATCACGACGACGACCGACAGCGACAGCTTCGACGTCGCCGGCCGCGGCGAGTTGCAGCTTGCGATCCTCATCGAGAACATGCGCCGCGAAGGCTTCGAGCTCACCGTGTCGCGCCCCAAGGTCGTGTTCCAGATCGATTCCGAGACCGGCCAGAAGCTGGAGCCCATCGAGGAGGTCATCATCGACGTGGACGACGGCCACACGGGCGTCGTCGTGCAGAAGCTCTCGGAGCGCAAGGGCGAGCTGATCGAGATGCGGCCCTCGGGCGGCGGTCGCACGCGCATGGTCTTTCATGTGCCGACGCGCAGCCTGCTCGGCTATCAGTCGGAGCTCTTGTCCGACACGCGCGGCACGGCCGTCATGAACAAGCTGTTCCACAAGTACGCGCCGTTCAAGGGTGAGATCGCCGGCCGCCGCACGGGCGTGCTGATCTCGAACTCCGACGGCGAGGCGGCCGCCTACGCCATCTTCAACCTGCAGGACCGCGGGCCCTTCTTCATCGGGCCGCAGACGCGTGTCTACGTCGGCATGATCGTCGGCGAGCACACGCGCGACAACGACCTCGAGGTCAACGTCGTGAAGGGCAAGAAGCTCACCAACGTCCGCGCCTCGGGCAAGGACGACGCGGTTCTGCTGACGCCGGCGATCAAGCTCACGCTCGAAAAGGCCATGTCCTACATCACCGACGAGGAGCTCGTCGAAGTCACTCCGCAGTCGATCCGGCTGCGCAAGCGCTGGCTCGACCCTAACGAGCGCAAGAAGCAGGAGCGCAAGCGCGAGGCGGAACGGGAAGCGAACGTCGCTTGATCGGACTACTAGCCTCGGGCAAATTGAATTGCCTATTTTTCCTTTTTTTATTGGGAATAGTTCCCATTGCAAATTATGGGGGCTTCCCAACATAAGGAGACATCGGAGAGCATCCCTTTCCGTGGTTCGGGGGTCGTTGCGCGATTGCGCCAGTCGAACCTTACGGATCCACTTCATCCCCAAGACTTGCAGCCGACCATCCCATCGGAGGTTACCCCATGAAAAAGTCGATCATTGCCGTTGCCGCATTGGCCCTGTCGTCCGGCCTTGCGTTCGCCGATACGAAGCCCACGGACGAGGAAGCCAAGAAGATCCAGGAGGCTCTGACCGCGCTCGGCTACAGCGGCGGCGAGTACGAGAAGGAGACCGAGGCGACCGGCGTTTACGAGATCGACGACGCGAAGGACAAATCCGGCCGCCAGTTCGACATCAAGTTGGACAAGGATTTCAAGCTTCTGTCGATCACGGCTGATTGAGCTTGGGAGAGCTGCGGCTCCGATCCCGAACGATACCGATGGGGCGGCTGCGGCGACGCGGCCGCCCTTGCATTTTCGACGGCGATGCCATTCGGGTGCGACCGCATCAGGACTGCCGCTCCCACCAGCCCCTTTGACACGGACGGCTGCGAATAGGCTATAGGGGCGTAAACCCCCCCCCCCGCGAGAGACCTGCACCTTGTCCGCCCTTCAATCCGCCTCTGCCGCTGCGACCGCTTGTTCAGGTGGCGGCACCTGGCCGGCGGGCGTGACGCCGACGGCCGAGTACGAGGCGGCACTCGCTTATCTCCGCGAGCCGAACGGACATCTGTTCGTGACGGGCCGTGCGGGGTCGGGCAAATCGACGCTGCTGCGCGCCATCCGCGATCTCCTGCCCGACGACATGGCCGTCCTCGCTCCCACGGGGCTGGCCGCCATCAACGTCGGCGGGCAGACCATCCACTCCTTCTTCGGACTGCCGCCGCGACTGATCAAGCAGGACGACATCCGCCGCAGCCGCAACGGGCAGGTGATGCGCCGCCTCAAGTTCCTCGTCATCGACGAGGTCTCGATGGTCCGCTCCGACCTCATGTGGGCAATGGATCTCGCCTTGCGCGTCAACCGCGGCCGGCCGCGCGAGCCATTCGGCGGCCTGCGCCTCGTCATGTTCGGCGACCTGCACCAGCTTCCGCCTGTCGTGCAGGAGGCCGAGGTGGCCCAACACCTGGACAGCGAGCACGGTGGCCCGTTCTTCTTTTCCGCGTCCGGCCTCAAGGAAGGGCTCGGCACGATGCTGCTCGAACTGAACCAGGTCTTCCGGCAGAGCGACGAGGGACTGATCCGCGTCCTGAACCGCATCCGCGAGGGCGACGTCGAAGAGGACGATCTCGCCCTTCTCAACGACTGCGTCCGTCCGGTGCGGACGCTCGGCGAAGGTGACGCCTACGTCATCCTGACGCCGACGAACGCCGCCGCCCAGCGCATCAACATGGCCTATCTCGACGCGCTGCCGGGCCGGTTGCACAGCTACGAGGCCGGCGTCAGCGGCGAGTTCAGCGCCAACGCTCATCCAACGGATACGACGCTGCAGCTGAAGGTAGGCGCCAAGGTCATCCTGCTGCGCAACGATCCGGACCGCCGCTGGGTCAACGGCACGGTTGCGCGCATCTCGCGCCTCAACGACAAACAGGTCTGGGTCGACGTCAACGGCAAAGAGTTCGAGGTCGAGCCCGCGGCGTGGGAGAGCCGGCGCTACGCCTACGACAGCGCCGCGGAGAAGATCGTCGAGACCGTCGCCGGCACCTTCAAGCAGTTCCCGGTCCGCCTCGCCTGGGCCTTGACCATTCACAAGGCGCAGGGCCTGACGCTCGACAAAGTCTATATCGATCTCGGCCGCGGAACCTTTGCCCACGGCCAGGCTTATGTGGCCCTATCGCGCTGCCGGTCGCTGGAAGGATTGGCCCTGGCCCGGCCCTTGCGGCCGCAGGATATCCTGTTCGATCCGGCGGCCATGGGATACCGGCACCACTTCCCGTCGCTCTAGCGGGGACACGGATGCCGAGCCGGGCCAGCCGCTAGTTCGCTGATCTCGGTCAGCGATTTTGCGCTGCAATGCAGAAATATAATCATTATAAATCAATGCACTAAGTAGAATTACGGCGGCCGCGTGTAGATTTGATGTTGCAATGCACAAAAAAGCTGATATGCTTGTCCCCGTCGAGCCAATCGCGAGGCTCTCCGCATTTCCATCCCCGCGATACCGCGAGTCTCGTCCGGACCCGGTGATGGCCGAAGCATCGCATACCCTGAATTCACGAACAAAAGCCCTCACGAACAAACCGCTCACCGAAGGATCGACCCCATGAACGACCAGTTCACCCGCCAGGCTCAGGACATCTTCGCCGCCGCCAAGGATGCGCGCATCCCCGAGAACATCCAGGCTATCGCCGAAGACGGCGTTGCCAAGACTCGTGAAGCGTTCGACAAGCTGCAGACGGCCTCCAAGGACGGCGTGAAGACGATCGAGAACGTGATGCTGACGGCCCAGGCCGGCGCCCGCACGCTCGGCGAGAAGGTCCTGCGCAACGTCGAGATCAACGCCGAGGCTGCCTTCGACGCTGCCGAGGCGATCGCCCGCGCCAAGACGGTTCCGGAGGTCATCAAGCTGCAGACCAGCTACGTTCAGCAGCAGCTCACGGCATCGGCCAACCAGACCAAGGAGCTCTTCGAGCTCTCCGCCAAGATCGCCCAGCAGACGTTCGAGACCATGAACGCTGCGGCCTCCAAGACGTTCGAGCAGCTCAAGAAGGCCGGCTGATCCGTCCTTCGCTTCGACCACCAGATGAGAAAGCCCGGAGCCGCAGCTCCGGGCTTTCTTGCGTGTTGCGCCTCCTCGCTCTTTGCAACCGTTCGAATTCACGCCACCTTGGCATGGAATTCGCTATGCTGGGGCGGTCGCCAACGGGCGGCGTCAGCGGAGTCGAGGCCATGCTGGGCTGGCGTTCGGATGTTCGGGTGAGACCGGCCAAGGCTGCCGATGCGGCCGTCCTCACCAGGGTTTTTGCCGAGACGTGGCGGAGCGCCTACGAAGGCATCATCCCGCACGGACAGCTCGACGGCATCATCCGCCGCCGCAACAAGGCTTGGTGGTCGAATGCCATCCGCGGCGGCGACTGCCTGCTGGTCGTCGAGCACGACGGCAAGGTCGCCGGCTACGCGACCTATGGGGCCTCGCGGGGGCGCGGCCGCCACCAGGGCGAGATCTACGAGCTCTACATCGCGCCCGTCTACCAGGGCGTGGGATTGGGCGAGCATTTGTTCGAAGCCTGCCGAGCGAGGCTCGATGCGCGCGGCCTCAGAGGGCTCGTCGTATGGGCCTTGTCGGACAACGACGCCGCGGCCGACTTCTATTGGCGGCGCGGCGGACGCCCGTTCAAGGCCATCCGCGAGCGGTTCGGCGCCGCGGAGCTGGGCAAGATCGGCTTCGGCTGGAGCTGACGCGGGGCGGGTCGCGCCGCGCGGCCGCTCGCCATGGCCATGCGGCCAGACAGGCCGCCCGGCCTTCGACCTTCGGCATCTATCCTTCCGGCCCCGCCCTGGGGCAGACTGCGACCGCCGCGGCCGTCATGCGGCGCTCAATCGACCGGACCATCACTTCCAGAACGGGGCTTCGCGATGCGCATCGAGGCAATTCCGGTGGGAACAAACCCGCCGGACGACATCAACGTCATCATCGAGGTGCCTGTCGGCGGCGAGCCCATCAAGTACGAGATGGACAAGGCCTCCGGCACGCTCGTCGTCGATCGCTTCCTCTACACGCCGATGCGCTACCCCGGGAACTACGGCTTCGTGCCCCACACGCTGTCGGCCGACGGCGACCCGATCGACGTTCTCGTCTGCAACACGCGCGCGATCGTCCCCGGCGCGGTCATCAACTGCCGCCCGATCGGCGTGCTCGTGATGGAGGACGACGGCGGCGGCGACGAGAAGATTGTCGCAGTGCCGAGCGATAAGCTCACGCGCCGCTACAGCAAGGTGCGCAACTATTCCGACCTGCCGTCGATCACGACCGATCAGATCAACCATTTCTTCGCGCACTACAAGGATTTGGAAGCCGGCAAATGGGTTAAGATCGACCATTGGGGTGACGCGGACGAGGCCCGCAAGCTCATTCTCGACGCCATCGCCCGGGCGGCGAAATCCGGCTAACCCGCACGCGCCTGCGGATGATGCCCGTGACGCACTTCCCGCTAGGAGGCCTGGTTGCTATACCCCCGGCCAACCGAAGCACGGGAGGCCGGGCGTGCCCGAGATGAAGATCGCCGTCATGGGTGCCGCCGGACGCATGGGCCGCGAGCTGGTGCGGGCGATCACGGCCGATCCGGCCTGCGCGCTATCGGGCGGCACCGAGGCGCCGGGCAGCCCGAACCTCGGGCGCGATCTGGGCGAACTGGCCGGACTTGGAGCCAACGGCGTACCCGTGACCGCCGATCCCCTCGAGCTCATTGCCCGCTCGGACGCGATCATCGACTTCACCTCGCCCAAGGCGACCGTGGAGTTGGCCGGGCTTGCCGCCAACGCCCGCATCGTCCACGTCATCGGCACCACCGGCCTCGATGCCGCCGCCGACGCCGCCATCGCGGCGGCGGCGCGCCATGCCACCGTCGTCCGGTCGGGCAACATGAGCCTCGGCGTCAACCTCGCCGCGGCCCTCACCGAGCGCATCGCGGGCATTCTCGATGCCGACTGGGACATCGAGATCGTCGAGATGCACCACCGGCACAAGGTGGATGCGCCGTCGGGCACGGCGCTGATGCTCGGCAAGGCCGCCGCCAAGGGGCGCGGGGTCGAGCTCTCGACGGCGTCCGTGCGCGTCCGCGACGGCCATACGGGGCCGCGGCGGCGCGGCGACATCGGCTTTGCCACCCTGCGCGGCGGCAGCGTCGTCGGCGATCACACCGTCATCTTCGCCGGCGAGGGCGAGGAAATCTCGATCCGCCACCATGCCGCCGACCGCGGCATCTTTGCGCGCGGTGCCGTCAAGGCCGCCTTGTGGGGCCGCGACCGGGGACCGGGCCTCTTCTCCATGACCGACGTCCTCGGGCTGTGAAAAGCGATCTGGAGACGATGCAGAAACACCAGCCGCGATCCTCGTCCCGAATCCTCGTGCTCGTCCGGCATGGCCAGAGCGAGTGGAACCGGCTGAACCTCTTTACCGGCTGGCGCGATCCCGACCTGACGGAGAAGGGCGTCATCGAAGCGCGGTGGGCCGGCCGCGTGCTGCGCGACCACGGCCTGAAGTTCGATCAGGCCTTCACGAGCCGGCTGCGCCGCGCGCAGAACACGCTCGACATCATCCTCGACGTCATGGGCCAGTCCGGCGTTCCCATCGAGCGCGACGAGGCGCTGAACGAGCGCGACTACGGCCAGCTCTCCGGCCTCAACAAGGACGAGGCGAGGCAGCGCTTCGGCGAGGACATGGTGGCGCGCTGGCGGCGCAGCTACGACATCCCGCCGCCGGGCGGCGAGAGCCTCAAGGATACGGCTGCGCGCGTGCTGCCCTACTACGACGCCCGCATCTGGCCGGTCGTTGCCGCGGGGAAGTCGGTCATCGTCGCCGCGCACGGCAATTCCCTGCGCGCGCTCATCATGCGCCTCGAAGGGCTGACCGGAGAAGAGATCATCCAGCGCGAGCTCGCAACCGGCGCGCCCATCGTCTACCGGCTGGAGGAGACCGGCGCCGTCGTCGAGCGTACCGATCTCGTGGCCTCGGAGGGGCGCGACAATGGTCTGGGATGAGCTTGGCCGCGACGCCGAGGCGGAGAACATCCGCGACCGCGACCGCTGGATCGGCGTCTACATCGGCTTGCTCGCCGTTCTCCTCGCGGTCTGCGCCATGGGCGGCGGCAATGCGGCCGCCGACGCGACGATGAAGAACATCGAGGCCTCCAACACGTGGGCCTTCTTTCAGGCCAAGAACATGCGCCGCCACGTCCTGCGCGTCGAATTGGACGACCTCTCCCTCCGCCTCCTCGCCGAGCCGGACCTGACGCCGGAAGGCCGTGCCGCCATCGAGGCCAAGATCGCCGACTTCAAGCACCAGGACGGCGTCCTGACGGTCGGCGATCAAATGAAGCCCGCCGATCAGCGCGAGGGGCTCGACCAGCTCTTCGAGAAGGGCAAGCGGCTCGAGGCCGAACGCGATCTCTCCATGCGCAGAGGCCCTTACTTCGACTATGGCGAGGCCCTGTTGCAGATCGCGATCGTGCTCGCCTCCGTGTCGATCATCACCCGCGGCTCCGTCCTGCTCGCGGTGAGCGCCGTGCTCGGCGCAGCCGGGGCCGTCCTGACCCTCAACGGCTTCACCCTGGCGCTTGCCATTCCGGGCTTCGGCTGAGCGCTCTGCTGCCCGTGCGACGACCGGGCGGGGCGCCTCACCTTGCGGCGCGCCCGTCCAGCCGCTAGCAGTGGGGCCGCACTTCGCCCGCCTCTTTCCCAACACACGACGGAACCTCCTCCATGGCCACCAAGAAGCTCCTGCTCCTGCCCGGCGACGGCATCGGCATCGAAACGATGGCCGAGGTCGAACGCCTGATCGCGTTCTTCAACAAGCGGTCCAACGGGGTGCGCTTCGAGACCGAGAGCGATCTCGTCGGCGGTGCGGCCTACGACGCGCACGGCGTCGCCGTGACGGATCAGTGCGTCGCCAAGGCGAAGGCCGCCGATGCCGTCATCTTCGGCGCCGTGGGTGGCCCCAAGTGGGACAAGGTGCAGTATGCCGTGCGGCCGGAGGCGGGCCTTCTGCGCCTGCGCAAGGATCTCGGCCTCTTTGCCAACCTGCGCCCCGCCATCTGCTACCCGGCGCTCGCCGATGCCTCGTCGCTGAAGCGCGAGCTCGTCGAGGGCCTCGACATCATGATCGTGCGCGAGCTGACGGGGGGCGTCTATTTCGGCGAGCCGAAAGAGATCGTGACGCTCGAGAACGGCGAGAAGCGCGCCGTCGATACGCAGCTCTATACGACGCACGAGATCGAGCGCATCGCCAAGGTCGCGTTCGATCTCGCCCGCAAGCGCGGCAACAAGGTCCACTCGGCCGAGAAGCGCAACGTCATGAAGACGGGCGTCCTGTGGAACGAGGTCGTCACCGCCACCCACCGGACCTACGCGCCCGACGTGCAGCTCGAGCACATCCTGGCCGACAACTGCGCCATGCAGCTCGTGCGCAACCCGAAGCAGTTCGACGTCATCGTGACCGACAACCTGTTCGGCGACGTGCTGTCCGACGAGGCGGCGATGTGCACCGGCTCGCTCGGCATGCTGCCGTCCGCCTCGCTCGGCGCGCCGGACGCCAAGACCGGCAAGCGCCTGTCGCTCTACGAGCCCGTCCACGGCTCGGCGCCCGACATCGCCGGCAAAGGGCTCGCCAACCCCATCGCGACGATGGCCTCGTTCGGCATGGCGCTGCGCTACTCGCTCGACATGGCCAAGGAAGCCGATCTCGTCGACACGGCGATCGCGGCCGTTCTCGACCGGGGCTTGCGCACCGGCGACATCATGCAGCCCGGGATGACCCGGGTCGGCACCAGTGAGATGGGGAGCGCGATCGTCGACGAGGTGGCCAGGCTCGCGGCGTGAGGCGCCGTTGCCGGTGACGGAAATGATCGCTTCGCAGCGCGCGACCTAGTTCGCGCGGTGGGATTCAGGGCTTGCGGGCGGCGGCGGCACGCCCCGCTTCGACTGGTCGTCGAGCCAGGGGGCGCCTGTCTCGGTCATGGACCCGCTGACCGCCGACGTGACGGCATCGATGGCCCGCGCACACAGACTTCCCTCGCGCTGGCAGGCGTCGATCGCGGCGTCCTTGACCGCCAGGCCGCCGTCGACGATCGCGGCCTGCTGGACCGGTGTCGCGGTCACGACGGCGTAGGCGAGGAATCCCAGGATCGCGAACTTGAAGAGCCGGGGCATGGGTCGACCCGCTGGAACAGAAGTGGAACTTCCGGACCTTCCCATAGCGCAGCTTAACAAGGCATTAACAGAGCCGCCGACGACCGCCGCGTCGTCCCGACCGCCGCGTCGCTGCGCTCCACCCTAACGTCATCGCGGCGCAGGCCGCGATCCGCGCAAGCGACTTCAGATGCACTCCTTCCGATACTTGCGCAGACCCCCGCCTTCGCGGGGGTGACGGTGGGGAAAACGTGCATCCAGTGTGTTGCGCTGGCGGCTACCTGGCGCAGATTAAAACGCTTTTCAGATGAGCTCGTCGTCGGGAAGGACCACGAAGATCAGCACCACGACGATGATCATGGCAAAGCGGAAGGCGCTCGGCACGCCGTTCCAGTGCTGCGACTGCCACATGCCGAACCACTCGCCGCCGATCGTGATGAAGCCGAATTGCCAGAGGAGAAAGCCCAGAACCAGGCCCGCCACGGCGTACGACTTCGAGCGGTGGAACGTCGGCGCATCGGCGTACAGGTTCCGCCACAAAACGAGCGCCCCCATCCAGCACAGAACGGCAGTGCCGGCCTCCGCGGCGATGATCAGCGCATAGGCCGCATGATGCAGGGTTGGGCTCGTGATGGCCCGGTAGCCGATCGCCGAGCGCTCGAAGAGCGTGTCCATCGACAGGACGTGCTCAACGAACACGAAGTTCGTGTCGTAGTCGGTCATGTTGCCGAACGCGACGATGGTCGCGAACATGGCGACCGACGCCACCATCAGAACCTTTGCCGTGCGAACAACGATCATCGATCTCACATCGACCGAACAGGCGCGGGGCCCGATAGCGCAACTCGTGAAGCATCGCGCAATCGGCGGCCGTCTTCAACTCGTCCGTGACGACGGCGATGAGCGGCCCGCGCGTCCTACGCGGCCGCCTTGTGCACCGCCAGCACGCCGCCGGAGAGCGTCTTCGCATCGATGCCGTTCTGCAGCAGGATGCGCGTCGCCAGGTAGGCGCGCTGGCCGGAGCGGCAGATGACATGCACCGCGCGGTCGCGCGGCACCTCGGCCAGCCGCCGTCGCAACTGCCTCAGGGGAATGTTGAGGGCGCCCGCGACCGGCTGGACCTTCACCTCGGCGGGCTCGCGCACGTCGAGGAGGAAACCGGCATCGCCGGCCGTCCAGTGCGCCACGGGCATGTCCCCGCGCAGCACGTTCGCCGCGATCATGCCGGCGAAGTTCGCCGCGTCCTTGGCGCTGCCGAACTGCGGCGCGTAGCACAGCTCTGCCTCTTCCAGATCGTAGACGGTGCCCTGCTTCTGGATCAGCGTCGCGATCACGTCGATGCGCTTGTCGACGCCTGCTTCGCCCATCGCCTGTGCGCCGAGAATCCGGCCGTCGCTCTTGGCGAATATGAGCTTCATGGCGATCGGCCTGGCGCCGGGATAGTAGCGCGCGTGATGGTTGGGATAGAGGTAGACCTTTTCGTAGTCGTCGCGGCCGAGCCGGCGCAACGTCTTCTCGCTGGCACCCGTCCACGCGACGGTCGTGCCGAACAGCCCGATGACGGCCGTGCCCTGCACGCCCCGAAAGCGCGACGGCCGGCCCGCGATCGCGTCCGCCGCGATGCGGCCTTGCCGGTTCGCGGGGCCCGCGAGCGCGAGAAGGCCCTGCGTGCCCGTCACCACATCGGTCACTTCCACTGCATCTCCGACCGCATAGATGTGCGGGTCGCTGGTCCGCATCTGGGCATCGACCGCGATGCCTCCGCGCGCGCCGATGGCAAGCTCCGCGGTCCGGGCGAGGGCCGTATCGGGCCGGACGCCGAGCGCCAGGATGACGAGGTCCGCCGGGTAAATCGTGCCCGATTTGGTCGCGACCTCGATCTCGCCGCCCTTGCCGCCCGTGAAGCCCGTGACGCTCTCGCCGAGCGTTACGGTAACGCCGTGCGTGCGCAGCAGGTCCTCGACCGGGCGCGCCTGCTCCACGTCGAGCGGAGCCAGCACCTGGTCGAGCATCTCGATCAGCGTCACTTGGAAGCCCAGATGCGCGAGATTCTCGACCATCTCGAGCCCGATGAAACCGCCGCCGATAACCACCGCGCGCTGCCCGGCGGGCTTCCTGACCTTCGCCACGTGGCTGCGGATGGCGCGGGCGTCGGGCACGGTGCGCACGTGAAAGATTCCGGGGAGGTCGATGCCGGGCAGCGGCGGCTTCACCGAAGTTGCACCGGGGGACAGCACGAGCTTGTCATAGGGCTCGACGACCGTGGCGCCCGATGCCGCGTCCTTGAGCGTCACCGTCCGCGCCGTGCGGTCGATCGACACGGCCTCGCAGCCCGTGCGCACGTCGATCGCGAACTGTTCGCGGAAGAGCTGCGGGCTCGCGACAAGCAGGGCGGCCTCGTCCTCGATGACGTTGCCGACGTGATAGGGCAGGCCGCAGTTGGCATAGGAGACGTAGGGTCCCCTCTCGACCATGACGATCTCGGCCTTCTCGTCGAGTCGCCGCAGACGCGCGGCACACGAGGCTCCGCCGGCGACACCCCCGATGATGACGACTTTCATGCTCTGCTCCCGATCCTCGACGTGCTGCGATTTGGCGACCATCTAGCATCGCCGCCGGCCTAAAACTGGAACCTGGGTCACAGAGGCAGCACTCGCAAAGGTACGGGTCATAGACGCGCAGTCAGCGCGCCGGCCCGCGCGACGCGCCGTTCGGGGCCGGGCCGGGCTGTCGCCGCTCAGGCCGTGCCCAGTCGGGTCAAGGCCTCGAAATCCTCATCCGACAGCACGAGGCGCGCGGCGGCCGTGTTCTCTGTCAGGTGGCGCACCTTTCCCGTGCCGGGGATGGGCAGCATGACGGGGCTCCGCTGCAGCAGCCACGCGAGCGCAATCTGACCCGGCGCGGCGCGGTAGCGCTCCGCAATCTGCGTCAGCGGCGAGCCGGCTTTCGCAAGGTCGCCCGCCCCCAGCGGAAACCAGGGGATGAAGCCGATCCCGTGTCGGGTGCAATAGTCGAGGACGGCCTCGCTCCGGCGGTTCGCGAGGTTGAAGAGGTTCTGCACGGTCGCGACCGCGAAATGCTTCCGCGCCGCCTCGATATCGTCGATCGACACCTCGCTCAGGCCGACGTGACGGATGACCCCTTCGTTCTGCATCTCGGCGATGGCGCCGAACTGCTCCTCGCGCGGGATGGCCGGGTCCACGCGATGCAGTTGCCACAAGTCGATGCGCTCGACGCCGAGGCGGCGCAGGCTCACGAACACCTGCTGGCGCAGGTAGTCCGGACGTCCCAGCGGCTCCCACTGGCTGGGTCTGGGGCGGACGAGGCCGCCCTTGGTCGCGATGACGAGACCGCGGTAGGGATGGAGGACGCGCCGGATGTAGGCTTCGCTCACCTCCGGTCCGTAGCTGTCGGCGGTATCGATGAAGGTGATGCCGAGCTCCGGCACGCGCCGAAGCGTCCGCTCCGCCTCCGCCGGGTCGGAAGGCTCGCCCCACATGCCCGGGCCGGTGATGCGCATGGCCCCGAAGCCGAGACGGTTGATCGGCAGGTCGCCGCCGATGAGGAAACGGCCGCTCGCCGCGGCGACGTTCGTGAGGTCTCGGCCGTCGCTAGTGGCGTCGTGCTGCAAGGCTGTCCTCCCAGGCTTTCCGGCTTGCTCACCCACTCAGTCTAACGGTCAATGCGGACCCGACGCAGCAGTTCCGGTGCGCGTCAGACGCTTTCGCCGTCGACGCAGGTCGTGGGCTTGTCGGGGAACCAGCCCCGTGCGGTCCAGTCCGGACGGCGGTGCCTGCCGGCGGCTTCGGCTTCGGTGCGCGCCACGAAGTGAAACTCGAAGCAGTTCCCGCTCACCCGCCGCACCCGGTAGCAGCCCCCGGACGGGTCGTCCTGGTAGATGGTGCAGAATGTGCCCGCCCGCACCGACCACGTCCCGGCGGAGGTGCGCAGGCTATCTCGATAGGCGACGCTGCCGTCGACGGCATAGCGCTCGTGGAACGTCTCCCCGTCCTCGTATTTCCCGTCGATGCCGCGGCCCTTAAAGGTCGAGACAAGCTCATCCTCGCTCATCCACGAGCCTTCCGCCGCAGCCGCCGTCAAGCCGACCGACAGGACGATCGCGACCGTCAAGCTCAGGCGCCGCATTGGCCTTACTCCCCTCGATCTGCTGCCGCACACGTCCAGGCTAGGCAGACATATGGACACGGCGGTGGCCCGGCGCCGCCGGCGATCCTGCAGATCAACGTCGGCCCGCAGGGACGAGGCCCGCCTCAAGTCCGCCTTGAAAGAGCGACCGAGCCCGCGTAAGGGATCGCCAGCAAGCAAGCGACGCCGCCAGCGGCGGCCCAGGATGCTCTGCATCGGCAGGCAGGATCAAGGACCTCACGAATGGGCTACAGGATTGCCGTCGTCGGCGCCACGGGCAATGTCGGCCGCGAAATGATGAACGTGCTGCTCGAGCGCCGCTTTCCGACCGCGGACGTGCATGCTCTCGCCTCGCGCCGCTCGATCGGAACCGAAGTCTCCTTCGGCGACCGGACGCTCAAGTGCCAGGATCTCGAAACCTTCGATTTCGCCAAGGCGGACATCTGCCTCATGTCGGCCGGCTCGAGCGTGGCCAAGGAGTGGGCGCCCCGCATCGGGGCCAAGGGCTGCATCGTCATCGATAACTCGTCCTGCTGGCGCTACGACCAGGACGTGCCCCTCGTCGTGCCGGAGGTGAACGCCGGCGCGATCCGCGGCTATGCCAAGAAGAACATCATCGCAAACCCCAACTGCTCGACCGCGCAGCTGGTGGTGGCGCTGAAGCCGCTGCACGATGCGGCAACGATCCGGCGCGTCGTCGTCTCCACCTACCAGTCCGTCTCCGGCGCCGGCAAGGATGCCATGGACGAGCTGTGGCAGCAGACGAAGTCCAAGTACGTGCCCGGCACCGAGGTGGAGCCGAAGAAGTTCAGCAAGCAGATCGCCTTCAACTGCATTCCTCACATCGACGTCTTCATGGAGGACGGCTACACGAAGGAGGAATGGAAGATGCTGGCCGAGACCAAGAAGATCCTCGATCCGAGGATCAAGGTGACGGCGACCTGCGTCCGCGTCCCGGTCTTCGTCGGCCACTCCGAGTCGGTCAACATCGAGTTCGAGAAGCCGCTGAGTGCCGAGGACGCGCGCGAGATCCTGCGTCAGGCGCCGGGCATCCTCGTCGTCGACAAGCGGGAGCCGGGCGGCTACGCGACGCCCGTCGAGGCGGCCGGCGAGTTCTCGACCTACGTGTCGCGCATCCGCGAGGATGCGACGGTGGAGAACGGCCTCGTGATGTGGATCGTTGCCGACAATCTCTTGAAGGGCGCGGCCCTCAACGCCGTGCAGATCGCCGAGTCCATGATCGAGCAGAACCTCCTGAAGTCGGCTGCCTAGCAATTCACCGCCGGGCGCGGCCCGAACGAAAGAACGCCGGCCTTGCGGGCCGGCGTTTCTTACATGCGGTCGGCGACGGCGTCAGAACGTAGTCGGATTGTCCCGGATCTTGCCGAGCGCGGTCACGATCGTCCCGAGATCGGCCAGGAAGCGCTCCCGCTGTGCGGCCGGCAAGGCGGACAGGATTCGGTCGTCCACGCGCCGCGAGACGGGATCGGCGGAGCGCAGCGCCTTCCAGCCCTCATCGGTCAGCTTGACGGCGTAGGCGCGGGCGTCCTCACGCGTCCGCCGCCGGCTGAGCAGGCCCTTCTTGAGCATCCGCCGCACGATGTCGGCCAAGGTCGAGCGGTCAATGCCCGTCTTCTCGACAAGCTGCGTCTGGCTCAGACCCTCGTTCTGCGAGACCGTCAGGAGGACGGCGTACTGGCGCGGCGTGAGATCGTCGAGCCCCATCTCCAACTGGAAGATATCCGCCGCGCATTGCCCGGCCCGGTGCAGCAAATGGATCGGCGAGCTATCCAACTGATTGGCGGACGCCTGGCGGGGAGTTGCTTCTTTAGCCATTGCCTGCGCGTTCATCTTTGCTTTTTTCTGGACGTCGACGGCGGGAGGAATAATGGTCTCCTGCAACTTTCGGCAAGATACTCTTTACGTTTGAGAGAAAATAGAAGTTCGCTTCCGGCGTCCACAAAAAAGAAGTAGGCGGCTAAAGAATCAATGAAGGGGCGGAGAGTATTGGGGCAGGACTCCCGCCCGTGACGCAAATGGCCAATCCGGGCGCGGTGTATTGTCTGGAAATTCGGCAGAGCTTAATCTTGCTTCAATTCGTGCCGCTTCAACAAACCGATTTGCGCAATACCGAATATCATTGTAAGTGGTATTATCGCGAAGACCTTGAAACTAACCCACGTGTCCGTGGAAAAATTGCGCCAGACGAGCTCATTGAGCCCGGCGAGCACGATGAAGAAGAGGCCCCACCGCAGCGTCAGCCTGCGCCAGCCTTCCTCCGTCAGCCGGAAGACGTCCCCGAAGAGATGGCGCAGCAGGGAATGGCCGGCGACGAGGCCCCCGAGCAGGATCGCGGCGAACAGGCCGTTCACGAGCGTCGGCTTCAGCTTGATGAAGAGCTCGTCCCGAAGCAGAAGCGTCATGCCTCCGAAGACGATGACGAAGAAGGCCGAGACGAGAGGCATCACGGCGAGCTTTCCGAACAGGACGCGCGAGGCGACGATCGACACCACGGTCGCCGCAATGAAGATGCCCGTGCCCCAGAAGATCCCGGCGCGCGCATTGACAAAAAAGAAGACGAGCAGGGGCCCGAGCTCGACGAGGAGCTTCCAGAGCTGCTGACTGTCGAACTGGGGCTCGGCGGCCTCGGGGGCCTCGGGCGCACCCGACGGACCTGCCGCCGGCGGGATCTTCGTGGACAGACCCTCAGGTTCGCTCATCTGTTCTCGCGCTCCGCATTCCGGTTGCACCGCAGGATCGTCAGCGATCGCCCGGCGCGGCGGCCTCCGATCGCTCAGGGGCCGGCCGATGGGCCGCCTCCGCGAGGGTCAGTCCGCCGCCTGGCACGTCGTCGGGCGACTTGTGATGGCGCGCCATCCATCGCGTCAGCAGCCACGCATAGAGGCCGCTCAGAGGCATGATAAGCACCAGCTTGAAGGCAATCCAGATGTTCACGCCGCTCATTTCGTGACCGAGCACGCGATAGATGTGCGTGTCGTGGAACGTCAGCCGAACGACCTCGTTGAGAACGGCCGTGAGCACGAAGAACCAGGCGAAGCTGCGCGTGAACGCGTTCCACCCTTGCTTGGTGTAGTGAAACGTCTTGCCGAAGACGTATTCGAAGAAGTTCCGGTCGAGCCACAGGCCGATGAACAGGAACGCCGCGAACATGGCATTGAAGATCGTGACCTTGATCTGCACCCACATCGGGTCGCCGGTGACGATCGTGAGCGCTCCGAACACGATGGTCACGGTCGACGCGATGAGCGGAAAGACCGGCGGCCGCCCGAACATGTAGAACATGACCGCGATCGCGATCATCGTCGTCAGGATCAGCGCCCAGGTCCCGGTATTGATATCGTAGAGGCCATTGACGATGAACATCGTCGCGAGCGGCCCGAACTCGCTCAGGATGTTGACCGTCTGCTCGGCGTTGAAGGGAAAAAAGCGCCTCTTGCGTGTCATGGTATCGATTGGCCCCGGGGTTATGGCGCGGCGAGAAGCGAATGGGTCACTCAAGAGCCCGCAATGGCGTCGGCGAAATCGCGGGCGGAGAAGGGTTGCAGATCCTCGATGCCCTCGCCAACGCCGATGGCGTGGACGGGCAAGCCATGCTTTGCCGCAATGGCGACCAGGATGCCGCCGCGCGCCGTCCCGTCGAGCTTGGTCATGACGAGGCCGGTCACGCCCGCCCGCTGCTTGAAGATCTCGACCTGCTGCAGGGCGTTCTGTCCGGTCGTTGCGTCGAGCACGAGGAGCACGTCATGGGGCGCGTCCGCATCGAGCTTCTTGAGCACGCGCGTCACCTTCTCGAGCTCCTCCATGAGGGCCTGCTTGTTCTGCAAGCGGCCGGCGGTGTCAATGATGAGGACGTCCGCGCCGCGCTCCCTCGCCCGCTTCAGCGCCTCGTAGGCGAGGCCCGACGCGTCCGAGCCCACCGCACCGGCGACAACCTCTGAGCCCGTGCGCTCGCCCCAGACCTTGAGCTGGTCGATGGCCGCGGCCCGGAACGTGTCGCCGGCCGCGAGCAGGACCACCTTCCCCTGCCGCCGGAACTGCGCCGCGAGCTTGCCGATGGTCGTCGTCTTGCCGCCGCCGTTGACGCCCACGACGAGGATGACGTGCGGCGTCTTGTGGCCGGACATGTCGAGCGGCCGGGCGACGGGCGCCAGCGCCTTCTCGACCTCGGAGGCGAGGATCTCGCGAACCTCCTCCGCCGAGATCCCCTTCTCGAAGCGGCCTTTGGCGATGCACTCGACGATGCGGCCCGACGTTTCCACGCCGAGGTCGGCCTGAATGAGCAAGTCCTCGAGATCCTCCAGCGTCGCGCCATCGAGCTTGCGCTTCGTGAAGAGGCCGCTGATGCCGTCGGTCAGTTTCGACGAGGTTCGCGTGAGCCCGGACCGCAGCCTCTGGAACCAGGTGGTCGGTGCCGCGCCGGACTCCGGAGTCGCCTCCGCCCGGGCGCGCTCAACGGCGCCGGCCGTTGCCTCGAAAGAGGCTGCCGCCTCCGCCGGCTCCGCAACCTCCGGCGAGGGGCGGGATGGCGTCTCCGCATCGGCCGGCTTGAAAAGGCGTCCGAACAGTCCGGGCTTTTTCTTCTGTGCTTCGTCCGTCACGCCGTTCCCTCGAACTCAGGCCTCGACAGCTCCGCAGCGTCGACAGGCGCGCCGAGGAGCCGCGCTCCGTCGTGCCCTACGATCCTGACCCGCGTCATGACACCGGCTTGCGGCGGCGACGCGACAGCCACCTCCGCGAACTGCGGCGTCCGCCCGGTGCCGCCGCGCTCCATCAGGACGTCGCGCTCGCGCCCGACCTCCGATGCCAGATAGGCTGCAAGCCGCGCCCGCCCTTCCTGACGCAATCGGGCGGCGCGCGCCATGACGATCTCGCCCGCCACCTGCGGCATACGGGCCGCCGGCGTGCCCGGCCGCGACGAATACGGGAAAACGTGCAGATAGGTCAGGCCGCAGTCCCGGATGGCGGCGAGCGTCTGGTCGAGCATCGCATCCGTTTCGGTCGGGAATCCGGCGATCAGGTCGGCGCCGAAGACGACGTCGGGACGCACCGCGCGAACCCGCTCCGTGAAACGGATCGCATCGGCGCGCGTGTGCCGCCGCTTCATGCGCTTCAGGATCATATCGTCGCCGGACTGCAGCGACAGGTGCAGATGCGGCATGAGCCTTGGCTCGGTCGCGAGCGCCAGGACGAGGTCGTCGTCGGCTTCGGCAGGGTCGATCGAGGACAGCCGCAGGCGATCGAGCTGCGGCACCTCGCGCAGGATGGCGCGCGCGAGACGTCCGAGCCTCGACGGAGCGCCGTGGTCGGAGCCATAGGACGTCAGATCGACGCCCGTCAGCACGACCTCGCGATGCCCGGCGGCAACGAGCGCCCGGACGTGGGAGACGGCCTCCTCTTGCGGCATCGATCGGGCCGGCCCGCGTGCGAGCGGAATGATGCAGAACGTGCACCGGTGATCGCACCCGTTCTGCACGGCGAGGATGGCGCGCGTCCGATCTGACATGCCGGCCGTCGGGACGGGACCGGCAACGCGGCGCGCTCGGCTCACCGCGCCGACGCGCACGACCTTGCCGTCCGCCCGCGCGATCTCAGCAAAGGTGGCGGGCGAGAGCTTCTCCTCGTTGCCGATGACGGCGTCGACCTCCGCCATCGCCGCGAACCGGTCCGGCTCGAGCTCGGCCGCGCAGCCCGTCACGATGACACGCGCATGGGGGCGGCCGCGCTTGAGGCGACGGATCGCCTGTGCGGCCTGCCGCATCGATTCCGCGGTCACCGCGCACGTATTGACGACGACGGCCTCGGGCACGCCGGCGGCGCGCGATAGCGCGGCAATCGAATCACCCTCGTGAGCGTTCAGCCGGCAGCCCAGCGTGATGACGGTCGGTTCGGTCATGGCGTTCGCGGGTCTTGAGGCAACGGCCGAGCTCATGGGCCGGCGGTGGCCGGCTCGGGCGACCAGTCGTCTTCAAATTCATGCTCGACCGGGCCGGTCATGAGGATGCGGTTCGCCTCGGTCCAGGTGATGGCGAGCGGTCCGCCCGGAAGATGCACCGTCACGGTACGGTCGCAGAGCCGCTTGCGCATTGCGCAGACGGCAGCGGCGCACGCGGCCGTTCCGCAGGCCTTCGTCAGCCCCGTGCCGCGCTCCCAGACCCGCAGCCGGATCTCGCTGCGCGAGCGCACCTCGGCCAGCGAGATGTTCGCCCGCTCGGGAAACACGGGATGGTTTTCGAGCAACGGTCCGAAGCGGCCAAGATCGTAGGCGTCCACGTCTTGCACCCAGAATATGGCGTGCGGATTGCCAACGTTCACGACGGACGGGGAATGCAGCACGGGGGCGTCGATCGGGCCGATCTGAAGCTCGATCGCCCGCGTGTCATGGAATGGCTCCGACAGGGGGATCTCGTTCCACGCGAACCGCGGCTCGCCCATGTCGACCGTGATGCGGCCGATTCCGGCGACAGATACGTCGATCCGCCCGGCCTTGGTCTCGAAGGCGAGCTGCGTGCGGCCGGCCCGCACGCTTTCCAGCCAGCCGATGCAGCGCATGCCGTTGCCGCAGGCGGCGCTTTCCGAACCGTCGGCGTTGAAAATGGTCACGAACGCCTCGGTGCCGGACCGTCGCGGCGTGGTGAGCACCATCATCTGGTCGAAACCCGCGCGGGGCGAGGCTGCCATGGCACGGGCCAGCTCGGCGGTCATGACGGCCTTCGACGCGCGCAGGTCCACGACGACGATCTCGTTCCCGAGACCGTTCATCTTATGGAAATGCAGGCTCCGGGGCGCATCCGCGGCCGTTGAGGTCATGGCCGTTATATGGCCGAGGCGCCCGGAAAAGACAAATGGCCGGACGCGAAGCGGGAATGCTCGCCTCCCGGTTGCGGCACAGCGCCGCGAAACCTATGTGAACCTCCACGAGTTTCCTGATGTCATCCTGGTCCCGGAGAAGCCTCATGCGACGCCGCCTGCCGCCCGCTGCGCTCACCGCCGTCCTCCTTTGCGCCGGGTCGGCCGAGGCCGCCCAGACCGATGCCCCGAAGCCCGCAGAGCCGAGCGGCGTGAAGACGGAGACGGTCGCGACCGGTCTTGCCAATCCCTGGGCCCTCCAGTTCCTTCCGGACGGCCGGCTGCTCGTCACCGAGCGGCCGGGGCGGCTTCGCATCGTGACGCGCGAGGGCAAGATCGGACCGGCCATTTCCGGAACACCGGACGTCTTCGCCAAGGGTCAGGGCGGCCTGCTCGATGTGCTTCTTGCCAAGGACTTCGCCGAGACCGGCGGCGACATCTATCTGTCGTTTTCCGAGCCGCGGGAGAACGGCGCCGCGGCGACGGCGGTGGCCCGCGGCCGCCTCGTGCTCGATGACAAGGGGGGCGGACGCATCGACGACCTCCGGACCATCTTCCAGCAGCAGCCGGCCATCGCCAAGTCCGCCAACCACTTCGGCTCGCGCCTCGTGTGGGCCGCGGACGGCTCGCTTTTCGTGACGACCGGCGACCGGTTCATCGCCCGCGACAAGGTGCAGGAAACCGACACGACGATCGGCAAAGTCGTGAACCTCAAAGCCGACGGCGAGCCCGCTTCCACCGCGCCTGCGCAGCCGGGCTGGGATGCAAAAATCTGGTCGATCGGACACCGCAACATCCAGGGCGCCGCGCTCGATCCGGCAACCGGCAAGCTGTGGACCGTCGAGCACGGCGCGCGTGGCGGTGACGAGCTGAACCTCACCGAGCGCGGCAAGAACTACGGCTGGCCTATCATCAGCTACAGCAACGAGTACACCGGCGGACCGATCGGCATAGGCACGGCCAAGGAGGGCCTGGAACAGCCCGTGTACTATTGGATTCCGTCGATCGCGACCTCGGGCCTTGCCATCTACTCCGGCGATCTCTTTCCGGCGTGGAAAGGCAACATCTTTGTCGGCGGACTCGCCGGCCTTGAGCTCGCGCGTCTCGTCCTGAAGGATGGCGAGGTCATCGCCGAAGAGACGCTGCTCAAAGATCTCGATCAACGGATCCGCGACGTCCGGCAGGGTCCTGACGGTGCCCTATGGCTCCTTACGGACGACGATCGCGACGGCCGGATCGTTCGCGTGACGCCGGCGAACTGATCCGAACCTCATCACGCGACCATCATCGGCCGGTGCCGGGAACCTGCTGGTCGGGCACCGGCGCGGCCTTGGGCGCGTCGACTTGCAGCACGCGCACGGACTCGGTGCGGTCGATGCGGCAATCGTTGTTCTTGTCGAGCAGCCGGAAGGCCGCGTTCGGCTTGCCCGTCATCTCCTCCAGCGAGACCTTGCCGTCGCCGTTGGCATCGAAGTAGGCGGTGTCGGCCATGGTGAAGAGCCGGTCCGTCTTCGCCATCTGCTGGAACTCGGCGGCCTCGAGCGCGCCGTCACCGTTGCCGTCCGATTCGCGCAGGAGCGACGCCGCGTAGTTCTTCCATTCGTCGCAGGTGACCGTTCCGTCCTTGTCGAAGTCCCAGGTCTGGGCGGCGCTGATGAACGTGCGATCGACGCCGGACGTGCCGGAGAACGGGGAGCCGCCGCCGGTCAGTGACGGCACGGAGCTGCATCCGGCGAGCGCGAGGCCGACACAGACGAGACCCAGGCGGGCCCTGGTCCGGCCGACCGGCCAAGCACGTGACATGCGGTATCCTCCCCCGAGCGGCGTGCTTTGGCACGCGGAGACGCGTCGAACGACCGTTCCCGGCCCGGCGCGAGTCCCTTTGCCGTTCCGTGACGCTTGCTACTTCGCGCCCGGATGCAAGGGCAATCGTCCGCGCCCTGCGCGAATGAAGTTCATAACCGGAAAATTGCGGCAAACCGACGAGGCGGCGCGGGACCGAGGGGCAAATCACCGGTTTCGCCTGCTTTGTACGTACAATATGCCCGGCCTCCGCATGGAGACGGTGCGCCGTCGTCAGCGCGCAGGGGGCAATTGACACGGGCGCCCGCTTCCACGATTGTCCGCGCCTGAAATCCGGCCCTGACCTTCAGAGCCGCCGACCGGGCCGTCCCCACCTCCGCCGGGGCCGAAGTCCGGAGGTCAACATCCGACGGCGCGTCGCGCTCTCGGGTGCTGTTGTCATTTGTTCGGGATTGTTCATGTTCCAGAGCCTATCGGACCGGCTGTCCGGCGTTCTCGACAAGCTGCGTGGTCGCGGCGCACTGACCGACAGCGACGTCGCGGAAGCCATGCGCGAGGTGCGCCGCGCGCTGCTCGAGGCCGATGTCGCGCTCGAGGTGGTCAAGGACTTTACCGAGGCGGTGAAGGCGAAGGCCGTCGGCCAGGACGTCGTCAAGTCGGTGACGCCCGGCCAGATGGTCGTGAAGATCGTCAACGACGAGCTCGTCCGCATCCTGGGCTCCGACGCCGACCCCATCAATCTTGCCGCCGTTCCTCCCGTTGCGATCCTGATGGTCGGCCTGCAGGGCTCGGGCAAGACGACGACGACGGCCAAGATCGCCTACCGGCTGACAAACCGCGACCGCAAGAAGGTGCTGATGGCGTCGCTCGACACGCGCCGCCCCGCCGCGCAGGAGCAGCTTCGCGTGCTCGGCGAGCAGACGGGCGTCGCGACGCTGCCGATCATCGCCGGCCAGACGCCGCTGCAGATCGCCGACCGCGCGCTGACCGCCGCCCGCCTCGGCGGCTACGACGTCGTTCTGCTCGATACCGCCGGCCGCATCACGCTCGACGAGGAGCTGATGCAGGAGGTGGCGGACGTGAAGACCGCCACGAATCCGCATGAGGTCCTCCTCGTCGTCGACAGCCTCACCGGCCAGGATGCGGTCAACACCGCCAAGGCGTTCGATGAGCGCCTTGCCATCACCGGCACCGTGCTGACCCGCGCCGACGGCGACGGCCGCGGCGGTGCGGCCCTCTCCATGCGCGCCGTCACGGGCAAGCCGATCAAGCTTCTGGGCGTCGGCGAGAAGTGGGACGCGCTGGAGGACTTCGACCCCAGACGCATCGCCGGCCGCATCCTCGGCATGGGCGACATCGTCGGCCTCGTGGAGAAGGCCGCGCAGAGCCTCGACGTCGAGAAGGCGACCAAGATCGCCCTCAAGATGAAGAAGGGCGAGTTCGATCTCGACGATCTCTCCGAGCAGCTCAAGCAGATGGAGAAGCTCGGCGGCGCCGGCGGGATCATGGGCATGCTGCCCGGTATCGGCAAGCTGAAGAGCCAGATCAACGAGAGCGGATTCAACAAGGAGATGACGCGCCAGCGCGCCATCATCTCCTCGATGACGCCCAAGGAGCGGCGCCTGCCCAAGATCCTCGATGCCAAGCGCAAGCGGCGCATTGCGGCGGGCTCCGGCACGCGCGTGGAGGACATCAACAAGCTCCTCAAGATGCACCGCCAGATGGCGGACATGATGAAGTCGATGGGCAAAAACCCGGGCATGATGACGAAGATGGCCGGCGCGCTCGGTCTGTCGCCGATGGCCAAGAGCGGCCCGAGCGAGGCAGAGCTGGCGCGCATGCAGGACGAGCTTACGCGTCTCGACCCGAAGGCGCTCGAGCAGCTTCCACCCGAGCTCAAGGCTGCGCTGCCAAAGGGCCTGCCGGGATTGAGCGGCGCTGCCGCGCCCAAGCGGCTGCCGGGGCTCGGCGGCGGGGCGCTGCCCGGTCTTGGCGGCAGCGGCGGCGCGGTGCGCTTTCCCGGCCTGCCGACCAAGAAGAAGTGACGAGGCCGCGCCATGCTCCCCGACATCTCGCCTGAGCTCTGGAGGATCGCGATCCCCCTGTCGACGCTGATGATGGCGTTCGCCTCGGCCGTGTTCGGCTTCCTCGCCTGGCGCGGAGAAGGGGCACGGCGGCGCGCGGAAGCCCGCCGGCAGCGCCTGGAATCGACCGTCGACGATCTCGCCGAGCTCTTCGCGGCCATCCCGCACAGTACGGCGAAATGGGATCAGGCCTTCACCGACAAGCTCGTCGAGAAGATCTGCCGGGTCGATTTCAAGATCGATGACGACAACCCCCACGCGGACGAGCTTGTCCGCGCGATCCAGAACATCCTCCCGCGGAACCCGACCAACCGCGATGAGGAGCACATGGCGAAGTACAACGCGGCGCGCGTCGTCGCGAAGAAGTACCTCGACGTGGAGTGGAAGCGATTCAAGACGGAAACCGGAACAAGAAGCTGAGCTGAGAAAGGAACCACATCATGGCAGCGAAAATCCGTTTGGCCCGCGGCGGCGCCAAGAAGCGTCCCTACTACTACATCGTCGTGGCGCACTCCGCCTCGCCCCGCGACGGCCGCTACATCGAGCAGATCGGCACGTTCGACCCGATGCTGAAGCGGGACAACCCCGAGCGGGTGAAGCTCAACGTCGAGCGCGCCAAGCACTGGATCGGCGTCGGCGCCCAGCCGACCGACCGCGTCGCCCGCTTCCTCGACTCCGCCGGCCTCATCAAGCGCACGCCCGTCAAGAGCGTGAAGAAGGCCCTGCCGAAGAAGAAGGCCCAGGAGCGGGCCGCTGCGGCCGCCGAGAAGGCCGCCAAGGCAGCCGAGGCCGCGGCCGGCTGAGGCCGGGCTGCAACGCGCGGCCGGTTCTTTCGGCCGCCGGACAAAGGGAGCCTCGTGCTCCCTTTTTTCTTGTGCCGGCTTCAGCCAGAGTGGCGGCCTGCGGTCGCCCGGAGCGTGCCCGTGATCGTTGTCCTCGATCTCATCGCCATGCTGGCGGCCTTCGTCTCCTCGGTCCTCTGGTTCCTGGCCAGCGGCAAGAGCCTGCGCCGGGTGCACAAGGGCGAGGCGCTCGATGAGCACGACATGAACCGCCTCATCACGGCCTTCAACCGCAACCAGATCCTGAACGGCCGCGCGGCGCTTGCGACGGCCATCTCGGCCACGGCCGTCGGCCTCCGGTTTCTCGTCCAGCTCCTGGGCGCCGCGTAGAGGCGCCGTCCCCACGAGCACCCCACGGACGACTGGCGCGGCTCTTGCTCACTGTCCGTCATGCGGGGCTTGAAGCGCATTCTGGAACGGCTCGGACTGAAGCAGACGGAGTTCGCGCGCCTCCTCGACGTGAGCCCACGGGCTGTCAGCCTCTGGGCCACGGGAGCGGTCGCGCTACCCGGCCCCGTCCAAGCCTACCTGCGCCTGCTGCAGTCGGTCTCGCCGAGCCTGCGCACCGCCGAGTTCGCCCGTCTTTCGGCTCCCGATCTCCTTGACGACGGCCTCTACAGCCTGAGCTATGGACGATCCGCCGACGGCCGAGGCAACCGCGCCGGGGACGCGCTTGCGGTGCTGCGCTCGGGCCGGATCGTGGGCTCGGACCGCTGGGGCGGCAAATTCGAAGGCACCTACCGGTTTGACACGGCGCGCAAGACGAACCATGTCCATGTCCGTCTGCACGTGCCGCCGGAGGGCGAGCTCGTGACCGGCTTGTGCGCAGGAGCAACGGGCGCATCGGTGGAGGTCACGGCCGAGCTCGCCCGCAACGGCCCTCTCGCCGCAACCGCGGTGGACATCGCCGGGCAGCGTGTCGACCTGACGCTCGCCTACCTCGGCCCGCTGCCGGGCTGAGCCCTCAAACCGCCTGCCCAAGGCTCTCATGACAGACCCCGACCGGCTCATCCTGCTCGGCGAGATCGGCGCCGCCCACGGCATCCGCGGCGAGGTCTCGATCCGCACGTTCACCGAGGAGCCGGCCGACATCGCCGCCTACGGTCCTCTGAGCGACAGCACGGGGCAGCGCTCGTTCACGATCGTGGGCCTGCGCGTGACGCCGAAGGCCGTCATCGCGCGGCTCGCCGGGATCGACGACCGGACCGCCGCGGAGAAGCTGCGCAACACGAGGCTCTACGTGAAGCGGAGCCGCCTGCCGCAACCCGAGGCCGGAAGCTACTATCATGAGGATCTCGTCGGGCTCGCCACCCTCGATGCCGAGGGGCGCACGTGGGGGCGCATCGCGGCGATCGTGAACTATGGCGCCGGCGATCTCCTCGAGATCGAACGGGGCGGCGAGCGCGAGACCCTGCTCGTGCCGTTCACGGACGCGACCGTTCCGAGCATCGATCTCGAAGCCCGCTCCGCGGTCGTCCTCCCGCCGGCCTACGCCACGGACGAGGATGAGACCGCCGGACAGGGTGCTGAGCCTGGCGCCGAACCCAACGACGACTCGGAGGCTTGACCGCTCAGATCGCTTCGCCGCGCAGCAGGCGTGGAACGTCGCCCGAGAGCCCCGCGGCCTCGCGCACCAGCATCTGCTTCACAACCGGCATCTGGTCGACGAGGCCGAGGCCCAAGTCGCGCACGGCGCGCAGAATGGCGTTGTCCGACGAGAAGAGGCGATTGAGCCCGTCGAAGGTGGCGGTGGAGACCGCCGAGTCGAACCGCCGCCACCGCTGATAGCGGGCAAGGACCTCGGCATTGCCGATGTCGAGGCCGAGACGCGCCGCCTCGACCAGAACCTCGGCCAGTGCCGCCGCATCGCGCAGCGCGAGATTGAGCCCCTGGCCGGCGATCGGGTGCACGCCATGCGCCGCGTCGCCGATCAGAGCGAAGCGGTCGGCCACGTACGAGCGGGCAAGATGCATCGAGAGCGGCCACGACTGCCGGCCGGCGCTCATCGTGATCGCGCCGAGCCGCCCGCCGAAGCGCTTCTCGACCTCGGCCATGAAGGCCGCATCGTCGAGCGCCAGGATGCGGCGGGCCTCCTCGGAGCCTTCGCTCCAGGTGATGCAGGAGCGGTTGCCGGTCAGCGGCAGGATGGCGAACGGCCCCGCGGGCAGGAAATGCTGCACGGCGGTCGCCTCATGCGGCCGCTCGTGCGCGACCCAGGTCACGATGCCGGTCTGCCCATAGGACCAGCCGATGGTCTTGATCCCGGCCTCCTCGCGCAGGCGCGACTGGCGCCCCTCTGCGGAGACGAGTAGCCGGGCGCGCAGTTGCCGCCCGCCTGCGAGCGAGATGGTGACGCCGTTCGCATCGCTCGCAAAGCCGGCGATCTCGTCGGGCGCGATGCGATCGATCGCCAGGAAGTCGGCGACGCGCACGGCCAGCGCCGAGACGATCGCGTGGCCGGGAACGATATGGCTCGCCGGCTCGCCGTCCGCCGTTGTGTTGTCGTAGGTGAGAACGACCGGCCGCACGCCGTCCTCGAGGCTCGAGTCGGTGATCTCGATGCGGCGCACCTCCTGCGCCTCGGGCGCCACGTCGCGCCAGGCACCGAGCACCTCAAGCATATGGCGCGAGGCGGCAGAGAAGGCATAGGCCCGCACGTCGCCGCGCACCGCCTGCGGCGGCCAGGCCCGTTCGACAAGCGCAATGCTGAGCTCGCCCTCGCTCGCCTCGGCCAGCGCCAGGGCCAGCGCAAGGCCGGAGGCGCTCGCTCCCGAGATCACGACGTCGTAGCCGGTCTTGCCCGCTTGCGCCCCGCTTGCGTTGCTTGACACGCCCTGAACCTCGCTCACCAATGGCGGTCCTTCCGCATAGCATCCGGACAACGCCGCGTCATGTCTGAGCCCATCAAAGTCTCACCGGCCCTTTCGTCGCTCCTCGGCATCCTCGATCTGGAGCCGCTGGAACTGAACCTGTTCCGCGGCCGCAGCCCGGCCGACGGCTGGCAGCGCGTGTTCGGCGGACAGGTGCTGGGGCAGGCGCTGGTCGCGGCGAGCCGCACCGTGGAGTTAGAGCGCCCCGCGCACTCGCTGCACGGCTATTTCCTGCTCGCCGGCGACCCGGCGCAGCCCATCATCTACGAGGTGGAGCGCACGCGCGACGGCGGCAGTTTCTCGACCCGTCTCGTCAAGGCGATCCAGCATGGCCGTATCATCTTTACCATGAGCGTGAGCTTCCACCGGCCCGAGGACGGGTTCGAGCACGCCGCCCGCATGCCGGCCGTGCCGCCGCCCGACGATCTTCCCAACGCCCAGGAGCTCATCGCGCGCTTCGTCGACCGCCTGCCCGAAAACATGCGCAGCTACTGGAGCCGCGAACGCCCGATCGAGATGAAGCCGGTCGACGTGCGCCGTTACCTCTGCAGCGAGCCCGCCGAGCCGCAGCAGGCCATCTGGATGCGTGCCAGCGGCCGGCTTCCGGATGACCCCCGCCTGCACCAGTGCGTCCTCGCCTACGCCTCCGATTTCACGCTTCTCGACACCGCCCTCATCGCCCACGGCAAGGTCCTGTTCGATCCGTCGATCCAGCTTGCGAGTCTCGACCACGCGCTCTGGTTCCACCGCCCCTTCAAGGCGGACCAGTGGCTGCTCTACGCGCAGGACAGCCCGAGCACCCATGCCGCGCGGGCCTTCTGCCGCGGCTCGTTCTTCGATCAGGAGGGCCGGCTGATTGCCTCGGTCGCCCAGGAGGGGCTCATCCGGCAGCGCACGACGGCGTTCGTGGTCAAATAATGTGCGATTGAGATTTTACGCCGCTTTTTTATGCATCCACGCCGGGGTTGCACGCGGGCCCGGTTCGGCTCCACCGGATTAAATCGTGTCTTTTCAGTCTATTATACGTGCACCGCTGATCTGGCACAGGTCTTGACTCCTTGTCGGCAGCTTCCGGGCGCCCTGCGCCGGAAGTCGAACGCCATCCCGCGTCCGTCGGACGGCGGGCGATCAGGACAAGGGGGTGCTCAGATGAAACTCATCACTGCGATCATCAAGCCATTCAAGCTGGAGGAGGTCCGCGCCGCACTGACCGAGCTTGGCCTGCAGGGCATGACCGTGACCGAGGTGAAAGGTTACGGCCGTCAGAAGGGCCACACGGAGATCTACAGGGGGGCCGAATACGCCGTCAGCTTTCTGCCGAAAGTGAAGATCGAGACGGTCGTACCCTCCGCGCTCGCGCCCAAGGCCATCGAGGCCATCACCAAGGCTGCCAAGACCGGCCAGATCGGCGACGGCAAGCTGTTCGTCTCGCCGATCGAGAACACCGTCCGCATCCGCACCGGAGAGACGGACGAAGAGGCGCTCTAGATCGCGCATCAATCCATACCGCGACCATCATCCAGAACCTGGGGAGTTACCGAAATGAACCTTGCCCTGCCAAGCCGCACCGGACGCCTCGCGGCCGCTGCCGCGGCATTTGCCGTGCTGGCGGTTCCCGCCTACGCCGCCGACGCGCCCGTGCCCGCCAAGGGTGACACGGCTTTCATGATGATCTGCACCGTCCTCGTCCTGCTGATGACGGCGCCGGGCCTTGCGCTGTTCTACGGCGGCCTCGTGCGCACGAAGAACATGCTCTCGATGTGCATGCAGGTCCTCGCCACGCTCTGCCTCGTCACCATCATCTGGGTGACCTACGGCTACAGCATGACCTTCACCAACGGCGGTGCGCTCAACGATTTCGTCGGCGGCTTCTCCAAGGTCTTCCTGTCGGGCGTCGACGCCAACTCGTTAGCCGGAACGTTCTCCAACGGCGTCTATATCCCCGAGTTCGTCTACATCAGCTTCCAGTTGACGTTCGCGTGCATCACCTCGGCGCTCATCCTCGGTGCCGTCGCCGAGCGCATGAAGTTCTCGGCCGTCATGCTCTTCATGGCGATCTGGGTCACGTTCGTCTACTTCCCGATGGCGCACATGGTCTGGTACTGGGGTGGCCCCGACGCGTTCGGCAATGCCGCCAAGGCCGTGGCCGAGGCGGCCGACGGCGAGGCCAAGATCGCAGCACAGACCGCGCTTGACGCCGTCCTCGCCGATGCCGGCCTGCTCTTCAAGTGGGGCGCGCTCGACTTCGCCGGCGGCACCGTGGTGCACATCAACGCCGGTATTGCGGGCCTCGTGGGCTGCATCCTGCTCGGCAAGCGCATCGGCTACGGCAAGGAAGCGATGCCTCCGCACTCGCTCACCATGACCATGATCGGCGCCTGCCTGCTCTGGATCGGCTGGTTCGGCTTCAACGTCGGCTCGAACCTCGAGGCGAGCCCCTTCATCGGCGTCGTGCTGCTCAACACCTTCGTCGCGACGGCGGCTGCCGCCCTGTCGTGGATGATCGTGGAATGGCTCGCCAAGGGCAAGCCGTCGCTGCTCGGGCTCGTCTCGGGCGTGATCGCCGGCCTCGTCGCCGTCACGCCGGCCTGCGGCTTCGCGGGTCCCATGGGCTCGATCATCCTCGGCCTCGTCGCCGGCATCGTCTGCTACATCTTCTGCTCCAGCGTGAAGTACGCGTTCGGCTATGACGACAGCCTCGACGTGTTCGGCATCCACGGCGTCGGCGGCATCATCGGCGCCATCGCCACGGGCATCCTCGTCAACCCCGACTTCGGCGGCGCCGGCATCGCCGACTACACGTCGAAGCCCGGCGAGCTCGTGGCCGGCGCCTACGACATGGTGGCCCAGGTGACCGCGCAGACGAAGGCCGTCGGCTTCACGGTCCTCTTCTCGGGCATCGGCTCGCTCATCATCTTCAAGCTGGTCGATCTCCTGGTCGGGCTTCGTCCCTCCGAGGAGAAGGAGCGCGAGGGCCTCGACATCACCGATCACGGCGAGCGGGCCTACAACTACTGAGCTCGTCAGGACCTCGCGGGGAACATCCTGCGGGGTCCGCATCTTCCCGGGCACGGACTTCCCCAAGACGTGCTCTTCCTGGACCCGGACCGCGGCAGCGCTCCGGGTCCTTTTTGTAGGAGACCTGCCGCCGGTCTCACGGCACATGCACGCGGGCGCCGCGCCGCAAGCGGGCAATGAGGCGCAGGAGATCGGCACGCCGAAGCGCGATGCAGCCTTCCGTCGGTGCCAATCCCGGACGCGCGACATGCATGAAGATCGCGCTGCCGCGCCCCCGGATGCGGGGCCTGCGGTTGTAGTGCAGCACCACGATGACGTCGTAGAGCCCGTCGCCGCGCCACAGCTCCTCGGCCGAGGCAGGATAGGGGTGGCGGACAAGGCGGTTGTAGTTGCGATCGCAGGCGGCGTCGCACCATCCGTCCTGGCGGCCGACAGCCCGCAGCGGCAGTCCCGTGCGCGGCCGCAGCACGCGATCCGGCCGGTAGAGCACGGCCTCCAGGGCGAAGCTGCCGATGGGGGCCGCACCGTCCCCCTCGCGCTTTAGCGCGCGCCGGCCCGAGCGTCCGAGCGCACACGGCACGGCCGGTCCGCCGCCGATCGCGATCAGCCCGCGCGGGGCGCTTCGCGACAGCGCTCTCACAAACAGTTGACCTCGTGCCGTCTTTCTCATCATTTTCCAGGTCGCGATAACTTGCCGATGCTCCCACCTCACCGTCACTCTAGCCCAGCTCCGGCGATCCGGGGCATTGGCACGAGCCTTCCGGATATGGAGAACGCCACGCATGACCGCACGCCGCATCCTGCTCGTTGACGACGACGAGGATCTGCGCGGTTCCCTCAAGGACCAGCTTGCCCTCTACGACGAGTTCGATGTCGTCGATGCAAGCACGGCGGCGCGCGGCATCGAGCGTGCCAAGTCCGACCAGCCGGACCTGCTCGTGTTCGATGTCAACCTGCCCGACATGGACGGCCGCGAAGCCGTCAAGCAGCTCCGCAAGTCCGGCTTCAAGCCGCCGATCATCATGCTGACGGCGAACGATTCGGATGCCGACCAGATCCTCGGTCTCGATTCCGGCGCCAACGACTACGTCACCAAGCCGTTCAAGTTCGCCGTGCTGCTGGCGCGCATCCGGGCACAGCTTCGCCAGCACGAGCAGAGCGAGGACGCGGTCTTCACCATAGGTCCCTACTCGTTCAAGCCGGCCGGCAAGCTCCTCATCGACGAGAAGGGCTCCAAGATCCGCCTGACGGAAAAGGAAACGTCGATCCTGAAGTTCCTCTACCGCGCCGGCGACAAGGTCGTCCCGCGCGACACGCTTCTGCTTGAGGTGTGGGGCTACAATGCCGGGGTGACGACGCATACGCTCGAAACCCACATCTACCGCCTGCGCCAGAAGATCGAGAAAGACCCGTCCAACGCGGAAATCCTCATTACCGAGAGCGGCGGATACCGCCTCGTCCCCTGAGGCCCGCGATCGTCCGACGACGATTCCCGCGACGGTCCACATCACGATCCACAGCCCCCTGGACCCCCGCCATCGAATCAGCCGAGCGTCGCCCGGTTCATTCGCTTGCGCGCCCGCCTCGAGCCGGGTCTCGCGCACGGTCCGGGGCTGGTGCAGGTCATGGCCATCGACACATTCGTGCGTCCGCTTCTCGCGCTGGAGATCTTCCAGGGGCTGAAGCCGCTGCAGATCACGGAGATCGCGCGCCGCGCCTATCGCGTCGTCTACAAGCCGGGCGACATCATCCTGCGCGAGGACGAGGACGGAGATGCCGCGGTCGTGATCGTCTCCGGCGAGGCGGTGCGCATCACAGGTCCAGCGCTTTCGGAGCCGGCGGAAGCGGTGCCGCCCGGGTCCATCCTGGGCGAGATGGCGATGCTCGTGGAGACCCGCCATTCCTCGACCATCATCGCCCGCACGGCGGTCCGAGCCTTGCGCATCGCGCGCGAGGATCTTCAAGCCCAGATGGCGGAGGATGCGGCGCTGGCGGACCACTTCCTGCATCGCATCGCCACCCGGCTGTCGGATATGCTCGATACCTTGCGGTCGATCGACACGCTGATCTCCGGTGAGGCCTATCCGCGACCCGGTGTCGCTGAGGCGGGATCGGCGCAGCCCATGGCCGTGCATTGACCCTCGGGTTGCGCCGCTCTCAATATTGATCGAGATCAGATCATGTCCGCAAAAGAATAGCGCCCAACTCCGGGGGGCGAAGTTGGGCGCTCAGCGCTCTCGCGCACGGCATCGGGAGGGAAGCCGATGCCTCAGGCACGTCGTCGGGTAGACGGGGGGGAGCTACCGATAAGGGGCGACGTTGCCTGTCTGGAATTAAGTTAAGCGCAGGTTGGCTATTTTCAATAGGGGCTCACCTGACCGATCACGAAAATGTGATCGAGATGGCCGGGGTTATCCCCAGCACCGGCTTGCCAGATACCGAACAGCCACAGCTCTGAACGCCGATCAGCGCAGCAAATCTCGCCTCAGCGAGGCTGAAGCGGGTTGTGTGTCACGCCCTGGATCTTGAATGAGGCCGGATCGAGGGTCTCGCCTTTGACGACATTGGCGACCTCCACCCGCGTCTCCAGGCCTTGGGCATCCGTGGTCACCCATTCCCTGAGCTCGACCGCCGGCTTCGTCGACAGATAGACCTTGATACGGCCGGGGGTATCGGGACTTTTGTCCTGCAAGGCCACGACCATCAGGTCCTCGGCCTCCTGCACCTCCATGATCTTGGCGTCCCGCGCCAGATCGACATCCTTGCGCAGAAGGAGGCGGAAGGGCGTCTGGTCGAGGGCGATCCGATCCTCGTTGTTGAGGTCGAGATCCTGGATCGCGAGATACTCGCCGTCCGAGATGATGATCTGCCTGGACGGCAGCGAGTAATCGAACCGGAATTTGCCGGGCCGAAGCAGGGAAAATTTCCCCTTCATCTTCTTCTGGTCCGACGTCGTCTGAACGAAACTGCCCTTCAGCGTCGTCACGCCGTTGAAATACTCGCTCACCGCGTTCACGACTTTTTTCTGCGACTCGTCGAGGGCCATGCCCTGGTTGCCGCCCGACACCTCGGCGCTCCAGGCCGATCCGGCCGGGGTTGCGGGGGGCGAAGCCGCGGGCGTCGCAGGGGAAGCAGCCGGCGTGGCGGGCTTGGCCTCCTCGGCCGATGCCGGGTCAGCGAGCGTCAGCGCCGCAAGGACGATGAAGCCCACACCCGATGCCTTGGCAGTGCTCATTCCTGTCTCCCCCGAAGCGATGCGTAATGCCGGTTTTGTTCCCGCTGAGCGAATGTCCGAACAATGCGACGAACTGAGGGCCGGTCGCCTCAATCGGGGCCCTTCGTAGCCGGTTTTTCCAAGCCGGCAAGGGGCCGGGACGGCGCGGACGAGAGCCCTCAGGCGTAGGGCCTCAAGACCTCGCGCTTGCCAGCGTTCGCCGGCGAGACGAGACCCTCGCGCTCCATGCGCTCGACGATGTCGGCGGCGCGGTTGTAGCCGATCGACAGGCGGCGCTGGATGTAGCTCGTCGAAACCTTCCGTTCGCGCAGCACGATCTCGCGGGCCCGGTCGTAAAGATCGTCGCCGCCGCGGGAGGAGGCTCCGCCAGCGGTCGAGTCGGGATCGGCGGCCCCGTCCGTGACGCCCTCGACGTAGTCGGGCTCGCCGTGCGCCTTGAGGTAGGCCGAGACCGCTTCAACCTCCTCGTCCGAGACGAACGGTCCATGCACGCGCGTCACCGCGCCGGCGCCGGTCGAAAACAGCATGTCGCCCTGGCCCAGGAGCTGCTCGGCCCCCTGCTCGTTGAGGATCGTGCGGCTGTCGATCTTCGAGGTGACCTTGAAGCTGATGCGGGTCGGGAAATTCGCCTTGATCGTCCCGGTGATGATATCGACGGACGGCCGCTGCGTGGCCATGATGAGGTGAATGCCGGCAGCCCGCGCCATCTGTGCCAGGCGCTGCACGGCCTGCTCGATCTCCTTGCCCGCGACGATCATCAGATCGGCGAACTCGTCGACCACCACGACGATGTACGGCATCGGCTTGGCTTCGATCGTCTGGGTCTCGAAGCGGGGCTCGCCCGTGGCGCGGTCGAAGCCCGTCTGAACCGTGCGCGCGAGCGTCTCCCCGCGCTCGGCCGCCGCCCGGACGCGCTGGTTGAACGCCTCGATGTTGCGCACCGAGAGCGCGGCCATGCGCTTGTAGCGCTCTTCCATCTCCGTCACGGCCCAGCCGAGGGCTGCCACCGCCTTGTGCGGATCGGTCACGACCGGCGTCAGAAGATGCGGGATGCCGTTGTAGACGGACAGCTCGAGCATCTTGGGGTCGATCATGATGAACCGGCACTCGTGCGGCGTATGCCGGTAGAGCAGCGACAGGATCATCGCATTGACGCCGACCGACTTGCCCGATCCCGTCGTGCCCGCGACGAGCAGATGCGGCATGCGCGCCAGGTCGGCAATGACCGGCTCGCCCCCGATCGACTTGCCGAGCGCCAGCGGCAGAATGGCCTTTGAGCCGCGGAACACATCGCTTTCGAGCATATCGCGCAAAAGGACGGACTCGCGCTTCGCGTTCGGCAGCTCGAGCCCGATGGCGTTGCGGCCGGGGACGACCGCCGCGCGCACGCTCATCACGCTCATCGAGCGCGCGACGTCGTCGGCGAGCGCAATGACACGCGCCGACTTCGTGCCGCGGACGGGCTCGAACTCGAACAGCGTCACCACGGGGCCCGGCTTGATGTCGCGCATCTCGCCCCTGACGCCGTAGTCGGCCAGCACATCGAGAAGCTGCTGGCCCGTCGCGCGGACGGCGGCCTGCGAGACAGCGGGAGCCGGGCCGGCGGTGGGGACGCGATTGAGAAGTCCGAGCGGCGGACGGCCGGACGCGGCGGGACCCATGGCCTTGCCGGCCGGACGCTCGACGCGGCGGGCGGGCTTCGGCAGCGGCAGCGTGGGCTCGGCCGCGCTCAGCCCGCGGTTGACGTGAGCGCGCGCGGAGTCGGGCGCAAAGCGCTCCGCGATCGACTTGCTGGACAGCCGCTCGCGCTTTTCTTCCTCGTCCTCGTCGTCATCCTCGACATCGTCGCCGTCGGCTTCCCGCGTGCCGGGACGCAGCAAGGCCAGCGGATCGAACGCCGCGGCGAACTGCTCCGCGATGCTCCGGCTGCCGAGATCGACGCGGGCCTGGCGCAGCTCGGCAAAAGCCGGATCGAAGGCGTCCGGCGGGGGCGCGTCGAACGCATCCACGCCGGTGTGGGCAGCAAAGGGGCGCGTCCACCGGCTCGTTGCCCGCGGCGCCGGAACGGGCTCGGCGTCGAATGCCGGATCGAATGCGGGCTCGCTATCGTTGCGACCCGAAACCGGGTCGGCAAAGACCGGCTCGCGGCCGGGCCCGCCCATCGCCGGGCGCACCGTCTTGCGAGAGTCTTCGCGCATGGTCGTGTGCCAGCTCGCACTGCCGGACGCGGTCCGGACGCGGCCGAGAGCCGCCAGCGCCGTCTCCTTGGGGTCCTTGCCGATGCTCGCCGTGATCGCGGCGGCCCCCGCGGCGGCCAGTCCCAATCCGGTGATGAGCGTTGCGAGCGTCGCCCCCGCGACGGCACTCAGCGCCGACCGGACGATCCCGCCGACGAGGTCACCGAGAATGCCGCCCAGGGCGTGATGCAGCGGCCAGCCGGGGGCGACCGGCAGCGCCGACAGGGCGCCGGCGACGAGCAGGATCGACAGGGGGTAGAACGCCGCCTTGGAGCGGAACGCGTAGACGGCCTCGTTGCGGGTGAGCTCGATCGCCCACATCATCGGCGCGAACAGGCAGACGACGGCGGCCAGCCCCAGCATCTGCAGGAGCAGGTCGGCGGCCACGGCTCCCACCGCTCCGCCGGCGTTGCCGGCCGCCGCCCCGTGGGGATGCGTCAGGCTCGGATCATTGACGGACCACGTCAGAAGGCTCAGCCAGATAAAGGCTGTCACCGCCAGCATGAGGACGCCGGACGAGCGCGCGCCAAAGCCGAGCAGGCGTGCTTCCACGCGCTCGGGCAGAAGGGCGTCATACTTCTCTTCACGCAGGCCGGGCGACATCGGCGCGAACGTCTCTTCTACGCGGATACCTGGACGATTCGTTCGAGCGCCTCCCTCACCTGACCGGCCGGCTGGACCAGCGCCACACGCACGAACTCGTCGCCCGGGTTGCGCCCGTCCCGCCCCGGCTGGGCGAGGAAAGCACCGGGTATGACCTTGACGCCGAAGGATTTCCATAAGGTTACCGCCGCCTTGGCGCCGCCGCCCAGATGGCTCATATCGAGCCAGAGGCAGAAGCCACCGGCCGGCCGGTGGTATCCGAACCGGTCTCCGAGGATGGCGTCGGCGTCGGCGAACTTCTGCCGGTAGACGCCGCGGGCGGCCTCCACGTGAGCCTCCTCGCGCCAGGCCGCCGCGGAGGCGAACTGGATCGGCCCGGGAACCGTCGGCGCGCACATATTGCGGATCTCGCCGTACGTCTCCAGGAACGCCGCATCGCCGGCGCAGAAGCCCGACCGCAGGCCGGGCAGGTTGGATCGCTTGGAGAGCGAGTTGAAGACGACGAGGTTGCGGAAGCGCTCGGGCGTGGCCGCCGCCACCGCGAGCGCGCCCAGAGGCGGCTCGCCCGTGTAGATCTCCGAATAGCATTCGTCGACGAACAGCATGAAGTCGTAGCGGCGCGCGAGAGTCAGAGCTTCGGCGATGTAGGCCCGGTCGGCCACCGCGCCCTGCGGGTTCGACGGGGAGCAGAGAAAGAGCGCGGCGGTGCGCACGAGCAGTTCGGGATCGGCCGCGAGAACCTCGAGATCCGGCAGGAAACCGCTCGCGCGGGTGGCGTCGAGGAATACCGCCTCCGCCCCGCAGCCGAGCGCGCCCGCCACGTAGGCCGAATAATACGGATTGCACATCAGGATCGCCGGTCTTTCGGCACCCGGCTTGCGCCCCATCGCGGGCAGGCAGGCGAAGGTGAGACCCTCACGCGATCCGCTGAGCGCCAGGATCTCGCGGGCCGGATCGATGTCGCTCACGCCGTGGCGTCGGCCGATCCAGGCGGCGATCGCCTGGCGCAGGTGGTCCGAGCCCCGGATCGGGGGGTACTTGCCGAAGGCGTCCGCCGCCTCGCTGACCTTGGCCGCGATGAAGTCCGGCATGGCCTCGCGCGGCTCGCCGATGGTGAGCTCGATCGGCCGGGCGTGTCCCGGCTCGATGCCGTCGAGCAGGCGGCGAAGCTGCGTGAACGGAGAGCGGATCGTGCCGTCGGTGAGCCGCGCCACGCCATGGAGCGACGCGTGGAGCAACCCTGGGAGCGACCCTGGCGTAGAAGTTTCACGTGCTGTGAAATTCGTCATCGATCGCGGAACTCCGTCTCATGCAAACGGGCGAATCGCTTATCCTTTTGGCGACGGAGCGTCCAGCAGCGGGAGCGTTGGTCCGACCCGGTCCCGCCAAAAATCATCTCCGCCTCGAACCGGAAGGCGGCCTCGCATTGCGATCGATAAGCCGCGCCGCAGCGCGCGAGCACAGGGGGTTCGCTTGAAGATCATCATTCCATCCGCCAGCATCGGGCTGGCCTTGATCGGCGCCATCGCCGTCGTCGCAGGCGCCTTGACCGATCCGGCGACGGCCCGGGACGTGAGCCCGGCCGTCAAGCGCGCGTGCGCCAACGACTACTTCGCCCATTGCAGCATGCACCCGGTGGGCACGCCGGCGGTGCGCAAATGCATGCGTGCCGTCGGCCCGCGCCTGTCCAAGCCCTGCGTCAGCGCGCTCGTCGCCGCCGGCGAGGTGACCAAGACGGACCGCAAACGCTACAAGCAGGCGCGCCGCGACTGATCCGCTCGCACCCGCCACAGCATGACGAAACCCGGCGCACCGCAAGGTGCCGCCGGGTTTTTCATCTCAATCTGATTGTCCGGGACGGTCAGCGCATGCGGCGGGGATTCATGTAGAGGTCCGCCTCCTGGCGCTCGATTTTGGGCTTGATCCGGCCGCGGCGCACGTCGCGATAGAGCTGCTTCATGTGGCGACGGCTATCGGCGTTGAAGATCATCATGCCCGCGAACAGCTTCATCACCGTCAGCAGGCGCTTGTCGGCGTGACCCTGTCTGACTTTGCCGTACCATTTGCCGCCGAGCGAGAAGACCTTTCCGTCGATGCCGCCGACCACGTTTCCCTTCTGGTCATAGAGGGTATAGTCGCCGCCCAGATCGATGAAGGCTCGCTTCAGCCGGTAGAACTCCGGCTGGTTGTTGTTCATGAGGAAGAACGAGAAGTTCTCCGGCATCAACGGCCACTTGTTCGCCGAGCGCTCGAGATACACGAGAAAATTGTCGTCGTCCGTGTTGATCGAGAAGGCGGTCACGGGAAGGCCGCGCGACCCGATCGTCATCTGCAGGCTGCGGCCGACCATCAGGTCCATGGTGGCGCGCCAGTTCACGGTCTCGTTGAAGAGCTTGAACACGAGCCGCTTGTCCATGCCCTTGCTCTGCTTCCACAGGTCCTCGCGGTAGCCGATGAGGCCCGTGCGCTCGCCGTTCTCGATGATCTCGGCGAAGACGTCCATGTCGGCCGTGAACTGGCGCGACTTGGCGCGGTTGCGCGAGCGCTTATAGATGCCGAACTCGATGCTGTTGAGGTTCGTGATCCACACATCGACCACGAAGCGGTGCCAGCCGTCCTTACCGGCCTTGGGCGCCTTGTCCGAGCCCTTGCTCTTCGCCCGCTCGGCCAGCTCCTCGCGCGCGGCGTCCTGCGCGGCCGCCGCCCCATCCATCGTCCTCAGCGCCTGTGAGCTCATGCCCGCCCCCGCTCTTCGCTCGTGCCGGCCGCGCGAAACGGCCCGCGAATCAATGCCTGCGCAAAGGTACCACCCGGCCCGGCGAGGCCGGGGAGGCGGGCCGGGAACGCAGTCCAATTCCTGTGGGAAACCGGCGTCGGGGCGCGGCGGCGAAATCAGCCCCGCGCGCCGAAGATCGCGCTCCCGACACGGACGTGCGTGGCACCGAGTGCCACCGCCGTCTCGAAATCGTCGCTCATGCCCATGCTGAGGCCGGCGAGACCGTTGTCGCCGGCGAGACCGGCCAATAGCGCAAAGTGCAGCGCCGGCTCCTCGTTCACCGGCGGAATGCACATGAGGCCCGCGATCTCAAGCTTCAGGTCCTCGCGACAGAGCTTCAGGAACGCCGCCGTCTCGCGCGGCGCGACGCCTGCCTTCTGCGGCTCCTCGCCGGTGTTCACCTGCACGAAAAGCTGGAGCCGCTTGCCCTGCCTCGCCATTTCCTCCGCGATCGCGTGCGCGATCTTCGGCCGGTCGATCGAATGGATGGCGTCGAACAGCTCGACGGCCTCCTTCGTCTTGTTCGATTGCAGCGGGCCGATGAGATGCAGCTCGAGATCGGGAAAGCGCGCTCTGAGCGGCGGCCACTTGCCTTTGGCCTCCTGCACGCGGTTCTCGCCGAACGCGCGCTGGCCCGCCGCAATAACGGGCAGGATCGCCGCCTCGCCGTAGGTCTTCGTGACGGCAATGAGCGTCACGGCCTCCGGATCGCGGCCGGCTGCACGCGCCGCCTTTGCGATTCGCGCCTTGATAGCGGCGAGGGCATTGGCGCTCGCGGCCGGCTCTCTCTCAACCACGCGTGGTCTCCTTCGCCGCGCTCTTCACCGGATGGGGATAGGGCGGGAACGTATGTCCGTCGCTCGACAGCAGATCGAGATAGGTGCGATTGATGAACACCTTGTCGCGCCAGACCTTCTCTTCCTTGAGAACACCGATGGAGACGAGTTCCTTCAAGTACGCCGACACCGTATGGCGCGTCCCCAGTCCGAGGTCCGTCAGGTTCTCGATCCGGCAATAGGGCTGTGTGAAGATGACCTCCACCAGCTCGCGCGAATAAGCCCTGGGCGCCCGCTCGCGGACGAATTGCGCGGTCGCGGTCATGAGGTCGTGGATGGCGCGGATCTTCTTCGTCGTCCACGATGCCGTGTGCTCGACGGCCGTCAGCATGTAGATCGCCCACGGCTCCCAGGCCGCCGACCGCGTCACGCCGGCGAGCGCCGCGTAATACTCGGTCCGCGTCTTGAGGATATATCGACTGAGGTAGAGCGTCGGCTTGTCGAGCAGATCGGCCTGGACAAGAAAGAGGAGATTGAGGATCCGCCCGGTTCGCCCGTTGCCATCGCCGAACGGATGGATCGCCTCGAACTGATAGTGCTGCACCGCCATCCGGATCAGGGGATCGACGTCGCTCTCCGCGTTGACGTAGGTCTCCCAATTGCCGAGCAGGTGGCGGATGACGTCGCGCCCTTCGGGAGGCGTATAGACGACTTCACCCGTCAAGCCGTTCCGCAGCGTCGTCCCGGGCGTTGCCCGGATGTCGAGATCGGTGCCCGTGATGGTGCGGCAGGTCTCCACCGCGATGCGCGCGGTGAGCGGCCGCTGTGAAAGAGCATGAAAGCCTTGATAGAGCGCGGTGCGATAGCGCAGGGCCTCCTTTGCGGCCGGGTCGGCGCCCGGCGTATCGCTGCCCAGACTGGCCTCGCGAAACAGAGAGTCGTTCGTCGTCACGATGTTCTCGATTTCGGATGACGCCCGGGCCTCCAGCATCGGAATGGCGTTGATGAGCACCGATTGATCGGGGATGAGCTGGCCCGCAACCCGCAGCGACGCGAGCTCGGCCCGTGCCGCGACGCACCGCTTCAGAACGGCCTTGGTTTCCAGGTCGATTTTGGGAGGCAGCGGCGGGAGCGCATTGTAGGGCTTGCCCGGATCGTGTCCGGCCTTCGCCTTCTTGAATGTCTTGGCCATGGCCTCATGGTCGTTTTTGAGCGGTCTTTAGCCATGATAGCCCCCTCATGGCCGATTCGGACGCATGATAGTCCTATCATGGTCAGAAATCTCAAAAAATCGACCATGATTGGTTGCTCATGGTGGCCCCCTGCCCATGACGCGCCTATCATGGTCGAAAAGAATGAAAAATCGACCATGACAGCCTGCGGGACTTCCGATCCCTACCTTGCCCCCGTCCACGCTGCTTGACCCCCTGGGGCCTTTGAGGCTCTGTACGGCCGACTTCCGTTCACCAATTTCCCGACATCTCTGCGACAGGCCCGATGGCAACCGAACGCTACAACGCTCCCGACCGTGAAAAGCACTGGCAGGCCGCCTGGGAGGCCGAGCGCGTCTTCGCCGCCAGCCCCGACCAGACCGCACCCAAGTGCTACGTGCTCGAAATGTTCCCTTATCCGTCGGGCCGCATCCACATGGGGCACGTGCGCAACTACGCCATGGGGGACGTCTTCGCACGCTACAAGCGCGCCCAGGGCTTCAACGTGCTGCATCCCATGGGCTGGGACGCCTTCGGCATGCCCGCCGAGAACGCGGCGCTCGAACGCAAGACGCATCCGGCCGCGTGGACCTATGCCAACATCGACACGATGAAGGCGCAGTTGAAGTCGATGGGCCTGTCGCTCGACTGGTCGCGCGAGATCGCCACCTGCCATGTCGACTACTACCGCCACCAGCAGGCGATCTTCCTCAAGCTCCTGGAGAAAGGCCTCGCCTACCGCGGTCCGGGCCGGGTGAACTGGGACCCCGTGGACCAGACGGTGCTCGCCAACGAGCAGGTCCTGGACGGGCGCGGATGGCGCTCGGGCGCGCTCGTCGAGCAGCGCGAGATGCAGGTCTGGTACTTCAAGATCTCGGCCTTCGCCGACGAGCTGCTGGCCGCGCTCGGCACGCTCGACAAGTGGCCGGAGAAGGTGCGCCTCATGCAGGCGAACTGGATCGGCCGCTCGGAAGGCATGTCCGTCCGCTGGGCCCTCGATCCCCACGGCGCCCCCGAGGGCGAGACCGAGATCGAGGTCTTCACGACGCGGCCCGACACGCTGTTCGGCGCCTCGTTCGTCGCCATCGCGGCCGATCATCCCCTCGCGCGCAAGCTCGCGGAGACGAATGCCAGCCTCGCCGCCTTCGCCGACGAATGCCGCCGCCGCGGGACGTCCGTCATCGAGATCGAGAAGGGCGAGAAGCTCGGCTTCGACACCGGCCTCAAGGTGCGCCATCCGCTCGATCCGGACTGGCTCGTGCCGGTGTGGGTCGCGAACTTCGTGCTCATGGAGTACGGCACCGGCGCCATCTTCGGCTGCCCCGCCGGCGATCAACGCGATCTCGATTTCGCGCGCAAATACGATCTGCCCGTCCTGCCCGTCGTGCTGCCCCCCGGCGCGGATGCCACGACCTTCGCCATCGGCGACACGGCTATCGACGGCGACGGCACGATGATTCACTCGCGGTTCCTCGACGGCCTGTCGCCGACGGATGCCTTCCAGAGGGTCGCCGCCAAGCTCGAATCGATGACACTCGCCGGCAAGCCGGTCGGCAGGCGCCAGGTGCGCTTCCGCCTCAAGGACTGGGGCATCTCGCGCCAGCGCTACTGGGGCTGCCCGATCCCGCTCGTCCATTGCGAGACGTGCGGCGTCGTTCCCGTGCCGGCCAGGGACCTGCCCGTCCGTCTCCCGGACGATGCGACGTTCGACAAGCCGGGCAACCCGCTCGAGCGCCATCCGACCTGGAAATTCTGTGCGTGCCCGGCCTGCGGCCAGCCGGCCCGGCGGGAAACCGACACGATGGATACCTTCGTCGACAGCTCGTGGTACTACGGCCGCTTCACCGCACCGGACGCCGCAACACCCATCGACGCGAAGTCGGCGAACTACTGGCTGCCGGTCGACCAGTACATCGGCGGCATCGAGCATGCGATCCTGCACCTGCTCTATTCGCGCTTCTTCTGGCGTGCCATGGGCGAAGCCGGGGCCGCGCCGACCACCGTGAAGGAGCCGTTCGCAGCACTCTTCACGCAAGGGATGGTGACGCACGAGACCTACAGGTCCGCCGACGGCGCCTGGCTGCTGCCCGCCGACGTTTCGATCGCGGGCGAGGGCGACGCGCGACGCGCCACCGAGATTACGACCGGCAAGCCGGCCGTGATCGGCGCCGTCGAGAAGATGTCGAAGTCGAAGAAGAACCTGGTCGATCCCGACGACATCATCACGCACTGGGGTGCGGACTGCGCCCGCTGGTTCATGCTGTCGGACAGCCCGCCCGAGCGGGACGTCATCTGGACCGAAGCCGGCGTGCAGGGAGCCGGGCGCTTCATCCAGCGCGTCTGGCGCCTGGTGAACGACATCGCCGAGCGGCCGGCCGGCACGGCCACCGCCGCCGCGTCCGAGGATGCCCTGGAGGTCCGCCGCGCGGCCCACAAGGCGCTCGACGCGGTCGGCCGCAACATCGAGGCCTTGAGGTTCAATGTCGCCGTTGCGCAGATCTACGAGTTCACGAATGCGCTCTCCGCAGCATTGGGCAAGTCGGGGCAAGATCTCGACGCGGCGCTCAAGGAAGGTGCGGAAATACTCGTGAAGCTGATTGGCCCGATGATGCCGCATCTTGCCGAGGAGTGCTGGGCGCGGCTCGGATACAACACCTTGCTCGCCAAAGAACCCTGGCCAAAGGCCGATCCGGCGTTGCTCGTTGACGATCGCGTGACCCTTGCCGTACAGGTCAATGGCAAGCGGCGCGGGGAAATAACCCTTGCGCGTGCGGCCACCACTGCCGAGGTCGAGGCCGCGGCGCTGGCCCTCGAACCCGTCGCGAAAGCCCTCGAAGGGCGGCCGGCCAAAAAGGTCATCGTTGTGCCGCAGAGGATCGTGAATATCGTTGCCTGAGGCGCGTATGGTGGAGACTCGTCGCAACGAAACGGCTAGGCGGAAGCCTTCGCGCTTGGCGCGCGGGCTCGGCGGTGCCGTTTTGCTCGCCGCCACCCTACTGGCCGGATGCGGCGACGCCGGGTTCCGGCCCATGTACGGGGGAACGGGTATCGGCGGCGCGGCTGCCGAGGAGAAGCTCGCGAAGGTGGAGATGTCCACCATTCCCGGCCGCGTCGGCCAGCGGCTGCGCAACGAGTTCATCTACCAGTCGACCGGCGGCGGCGCTCGCGTCGAGCCGGCCTACCGCCTCGAGGTGGCGATCCGCGAATCGGTCACCTCCGTCCTCATCCAGGAGACGGGCGACGCGCGCGGCCAGGTCTATAACCTCGATGCCTCGTTCAAGCTCGTCCGCATCGCCGACAACCAGGTGGTGATGGAAGGCAAGAGCTATTCGCGCGCGGCCTTCGATCGCTTCAGCTCCGTCTATTCCAACGTGCGCGCCCGCGAGGAAGCGGAGAACCGCGCCGCCAAGACGATCGGCGAGGAGTTGCGCACCCGCGTCTCCGCCTATCTCTCGTCCACCGCCTGATCGGGCGATGGTGGCCATCAAGGGGCATCAGGCGGCCGCGTTCCTCAAGACACCCGACGACCGCTTCACCGCCTACCTGCTGTTCGGCACCGACCCGGGCCTCGTCAGCGAGCGCTCGGCGCATCTCGCCAAGGCCATCGCCGCGCGCAGCGATCCGCCCGGCGAGATCGTGCGCCTCGACGACATCGACCTCGAGAACGATCCGGACCGGCTTTCCGTCGAGCTCCTGACCGTGCCCATGTTCGGCGGCCGCAAGATCGTGCGCACGGCGACCGGGCGGCGCATCACCGCGCTGACGTTGAAGCCGCTCGTGCAGGACGCAGCGCTCGCCGGCGTCCTTATCGTCGAGGCGGGGAACATGAAAGCCGACGACAGCCTGCGGACGGCCTTCGAGAAGGCGCCGCACGCCGCCGCGATCGGGTGCTATGCCGACGAGGAGAGGGATCTCGATCAAGTCGTGCGCGAGGTGCTCCACGCGAACGGTCTTGCCATCACGCCCGAGGCGCGCCAGCTCCTCATCGGCCGGCTCGGCGCCGATCGCGTCCTGTCGCGCGGCGAGGTCGAGAAGCTCGCCCTCTACGCCAGGGGAACGAGCGAGATCACCGAGGACGATGTGGAGGCCGTGGTGGGCGACGCCGCGGAACTGGCGGTCGAGCGCATCGCGCACGCCTCGGCGTCGGGAGACGGCGCGCGCGCGGTTGCCGAGCTGCAGCGGGCGCTGACGGCCGGCGAGAGCGCCCAGGGAATCATCGGCGCGATCCAGCGGCATTTCACACGCCTGCATCGCATCCGTGCCGCCGTCGAGGGCGGGAAGTCGATCGAGTCCGCCATCGGCGAGATCCGGCCGCCGGTGCATTTCAAGCAGAAGGACGCGCTCGCCGCCCAGTGCCGTGCCTGGCGGCCCGAGGCGCTCGAGGCGGCACTCGCCGGCATCGCGTCGACAGCGCGCACGGCGCGCGTCACCTCTACGCTCGACGACCTGTTCGCCGAGCGCCTCGTGCTCACGCTCGCACGGCTCGCCCGATCGTCCCGCTGACGGCCATCATGCCCCAGTTGCGCGGGCGGCCGCGGCCCCTATAGTCCGCGCGCAATCTCCCCCCAACGGAGCTCCCATGACCGCCACCCGCTACGACGTGGTCGCCATCGGCAATGCGATCGTCGACATCATCGGCCGCTGCGACGAGGCCTTTCTCACCCGGCACGGCGCGGCCAAGGGGTCCATGCGCCTCGTCGATGCGGAAACGGTCGCCACGCTCTACGGCAAGATGGGACCGGCCATCGAGATCTCGGGCGGGTCGGCCGCCAACACGATGGTGGGGCTCGCCTCCTTCGGCGGCCGCGCCGCCTTCATCGGCAAGGTCGCCGGCGACGAGTTCGGCCGCATCTTCCGGCACGACATCAGCGCCGCCGGCGTGGCGTTCGACACCGGCCCCGTCAATGGCAAGGCGCCGACCTCGCGCTCGCTCATCCTCGTGACGCCCGACGGCGAGCGCACCATGAACACCTTTCTCGGCATCAGCACCGATCTCGACCACGGCGAGGTCGATGCCGATCTCATCGCGGCGTCCGAGATCGTCTATCTGGAAGGCTACCTGTTCGATCAGCCGCAAGCGAAGGCGGCCTTCCGGCAAGCCGTGAGCCTCGCGACCAAGGCCGGCCGCCGCGTGGCTCTCACCCTCTCGGACGGCTTCTGCGTCGATCGCCACCGGGCCGAGTTCCTCGACCTCATCCGCGCCGGCGTCGGCATCCTGTTCGCCAACGAGAGCGAGATCACCGCGCTCTACGAGACGTCGAGCTTTGCGGAAGCGGCGGCGCGGGCTGCGTCCGATACGCGCCTCGCGGTGCTGACCCGCAGCGCCAAGGGCTCCGTCATCTTCTCGGACGGCTCGGCGCACGAGATCCCGGTCGATCCGGTCGCGGCGGTCGTCGACACGACGGGCGCCGGCGACCTCTACGCGGCGGGGTTCCTCCACGGCCTGACGTCGGGGCACGATCTCGCGACCGCCGGCCGGCTCGGCAGCCTCGCCGCGGCGGAAATCATCTCGCACGTCGGCGCGCGGCCTCAATGCAATCTCGCCGAATTGGCGCGTTCGCGCGGCTTCATTTACTGATTTCGACCGTATTCTGAAAATAGGAATTTTTGACGTTCAATTGCGCGTTGTAGCACCACGCCCCGGTCATTGCCGATCGAAACACCTGCCCGGCTCTCATCGCCATACTCGGCGGCGGTGTAAATTCGCAACAGAAACATCGCCTTCCATTCGTTTGTTTATGTCTCCCTAATTAAACTCCCTGGCGTATTCCGCGAATTCCTGCATTCTTTCCTTATTTTCGAATCTCTTTCAAAGGCTCACACGAATGGCACAGAAGACCGCGGCACGCGGCCGGCCAAAGGGGACCGGTGTCGACGATGCAGGTCACCTTGCGGCCATCGCGAAAACCATAGCTGACAATCCCGGCATGAAACCGACGACCGCCATCAAGGCGCTCGGAATCACGAACCCGTCCGTCGTGCGCCGGCTGCGCGACAAGTATCGTCAGCAGCACCGATCGCATCAGCCGCCTCAGGCGGCCGTCGCAGCCGGATCGGTGGAAAGCGCACCGCGCCCGACGAGCAATGTCGTCGCGCTGAGGGTCCACGCCGGCTCCGCGCGACGCGGGCGGCCAAGCCGTGCCACGCCCCGCGCCGCAGGGCCGGCGCAAGAAGCGAGGCTTGACCTGTCTCCGTCCGGGGCCGAGGGCGACAGGCCGGCGCGCGAGCTGGAGGCGCCCAAGCCCGATCTCGTGGCGGCCGCCTTCGCGGCCGGCATTGCCGCCGGGAAGACCATGATCCACCTGCAGTACAAGGCACTCTGGTACGCGTTCCAGTTCAGCCCGTATGCGTGCGCCGTTCGCAACTACGAGTTCACGCGTCTCGTTGTCACGAGCCTCGTGGAGACCGCCGACGATCCGAGGTGTTCGCGACCCGCGGATTGACGCCTCCCACGAGCCCACTCCAACGACCTTGAGGCCGCTCCCCAAGCGGCCTTTCTTTTTTCTCCCCAGGGAGAAAAAAGGAAACAATCAGAGTTTTCTGAGGGCTACGGATTCAACCCGATGGTCGGCCGTCTTGCGCAGAATGAGGCGCGCGCGCTGCCGCGTGGGGAGGATGTTCTCCTCCAGGTTCTTCAGATTGATGTTCGACCAGATGTCGAGGGCGCGGGCCTTGGCCTCGTCGGGCGTCATGCCGGCGTACTTGTGGAAGTAGGCGCCGGGGTCCCGGAAGGCCGTGCTGCGCAGGCGCATGAACCGCTCCAGATACCACTCCTCGATGACCCGCGGCTCGGCGTCGATATAGATCGAGAAATCGAAGAAATCCGAGACGAACGGGATCTCGGCGCCATCCCTGGGCAGGCGTGCCGGCTGCAGGACGTTGAGACCCTCGACAATCAGGATGTCCGGCCGCTCGAAGACGAGCACCTGGTCGGGCAGGATGTCGTAGTGGAAGTGCGAATAGACCGGTGCCTCGACCTTGTCCTTGCCGGATTTCACGTCCGCCAGGAAGGTCAGGAGGCGGCCGGTGTCGAAACTCTCCGGGAAGCCCTTCCGGTTCATGATGCCGCCTGCCTCGAGCTCGGCATTGGGGAGCAAAAACCCGTCGGTCGTCACGAGGTCGACGCGGGGATGGTCCGGCCAGCGCGCCAGCAGCGCCTTCAGAACGCGCGCCGTCGTGCTCTTGCCGACGGCCACGGAGCCGGCCACCCCGATGATGAACGGCACCTTGTTGTCGGCCTTGCCGAGAAACGTCGAGGTCACCGCGTGCAGCTTCTGCAGGGCGGCGACATAAAGATTGAGAAGGCGCGAGAGCGGCAGATAGATCTGCTCGACCTCCTCCACCGACAGCTCCTCGATGATGCCCGAGAGCTGCTCCAGCTCGTCGGGCAGCAGGGTCATGGGCGTGTCGGCGCGCAGCCGCGCCCAGTCCGTCCGGTTGAAGACGCGGTAGGGAGAGAAAACGAGATCGTCCGAGGCACCGATCGGCTGCGCGGACGACCGGCGGAGGAGGGGCCCCGGCGACGGTCCCTTCCGCCGGCGCCGCTTCTTGCGCTTTGTGCTGCGCTGTTCGACGGGACTCACCGGCACGTCCACTTCATGGGATTGGGCACTTCCGGAGATCGCGCGCTCACGGCGTGCGCCGCGCTTTTTCCGCTAGCCCCGAGGTACCCTGGCGAGCGGCGAGAACGGCAAGCACATCAGCGAGCGCCACGCCGCGCGCCTCGAGCAGCACGAGCAGATGGTAGAGAACGTCCGCGGCCTCGCCCTTCAAGGCCTCCTCACTGTCGCCAACCGCCGCGATGACCGTCTCGAGGGCCTCCTCGCCGAACTTCCTGGCGCAGCGTACGGCGCCGCCGTCGATAAGCTGGCGCGTATAGGAGGCGTCCGCCGCAGCCGACCGTCGCGCCCGGATGGTCGCGGCCAGCTCCAGCAGAACATCGTCGGCCATGGGGGTCTCGCGCAAAGGCCGGCTCGGCCGGCGATCCTGACTGGCGATGGCGATGCCCGAGCGGCCGCGCCCCGTCAAGGACTTCCCGGCCGCGTGGCAAATCGCCGGTCCGGCGGCCTTAGCCGCTGCCCATGCCCGTCAAGCGCATGCGGATGTAGTCGAGCTGGTCGAAATTGCCGAACCGGATCGTCAGGTTGCCGCTCTCGCCCGACCCGCGCTTGATCTCGACCTTGAGCCCGAGGGCGTCCGTCAGCTCCTTCTCGAAGGCCCGCGTGTCGGGATCCTTGTCGCGCACCTTGCGGGGGACGGACCCCGGCTCGCCGATCGGACCCGCCTGCACGAGCGCCTCGACCTCGCGCACGTTGAGGCTCTCGTCGATGATGCGCTGCGCGAGGGCCTCGGCATCCTCGCGGCCGACCAGCGCGCGCGCATGGCCCGCGGTGAGGGAGCCCGATTGCACCAGGTTCTGCACGGCCGCCGGCAGCTTCAGGAGACGCAGCGTGTTGGTCACGTGGCTGCGGCTCTTGCCGATGATCTCGGAGACCTGCTCCTGGCTGTAGCCGAAGCGCTCGATGAGATCGCGGTAGCCGGAAGCCTCCTCGATCGCGTTGAGGTCGGCGCGCTGCACGTTCTCGATGATCGCGAGCTCCAGGACCTCCTTGTCGGAAAGCTCGCGCACGATCACGGGCACGACGTGCAGGCCGGCCCGCTGGGCCGCGCGCCAGCGCCGCTCGCCGGCGACGATCTCGAATTGCGCCGCGTCGTCCGGGTCCTGGCGCACGATGATCGGCTGCACGAGACCCTTGGAGCGGATGGAGTCGGCGAGCTCGGCGAGCTCCTCGTCGCGGAAGTCCTTGCGTGGGTTGAAGCGGCCGCCGCGGAGCTGATCCGTGCCCACGACGCGGTGCTCGCCATCGGCAGACCCGCGCGGCGCGGCGCTCGGCGTGTCGCCGATCAGCGATGCCAGACCACGGCCAAGACGGCTCTTCTGCAGGGGCACGTTCATAGCTCTCTTCACCTTTGCAATGCGCAGCGGACGGCCGGTTCCACACGCTTACCATCGATCCCGGCCACGGGGGACAGCGTCAGGCGGCCTTGGTCTGCCGCTCGCGCTCGATGATCTCGGTCGCCAGCCGGATGTAGGCCTGGCTGCCGGCACAATCGTAATCGTAGAGAAGGATCGGCTTGCCGTGCGAAGGCGCCTCCGCCACGCGCGTGTTGCGCGGGATGACGGACTCGTAGACCTTCGGTCCGAAGAAGGCGCGGACGTTCTCGGCGACCTCGCGCGACAGCGACGTGCGCGCGTCGTGCATCGTGAGTACGACGCCCTGGATCTCCAGCCGCGGGTTCAGCGTCGCGCGGATCTGGTCGATCGAGTCCTTGAGCTGCGAGATGCCTTCGAGCGCGAAGAACTCGCACTGGACGGGCACGATGACCGCGTTCGCCGCCGCGAGCGCGTTGAGCGTCAATAGGTTCAGCGACGGCGGACAGTCGATCAGGATGTAGCTGAAGGCCGGCTGGTCGGGGCGCGCGCGGGCCCGGCCGACGAGGGCCGCCACCGCGTCGCGCAGCTTGAAGGGCCGGCCCGGATCGCCCATCAAGTCGTGCTCGACGCCGACGAGGTCGCTGTTGGCCGGCACGATGGAGAGGCCCGGAACGGCGGTGGCGACCGCAACGTCGGCGAGCGTGGCAGCGCCGGTCAGGACATCGTAGGCCGTCCGGTCGCGCGCTTCCGGGGCTACGCCGAGCCCCGTCGAGGCATTGCCCTGCGGGTCGAGATCGACGACGAGGACCTGCTCGCCGATCGCCGCCAGTGCCGTGCCGAGATTGATGGCCGTCGTGGTCTTGCCCACGCCGCCCTTCTGGTTGGCGACGGCCAGCACGCGCAGGCGCCGGCCATTTTGCTCGCTGACGGTCACGGGGCTGTCCCTCCGTTTGGCGGCGGGGACGAGCCCCGCGCATACAGGTTCCGCACGCGCGCAATGCGGCCTGCCGGATCGGTCGCGCTGGCTATCAGCTCCAGCTCGAAGGTCCAGGACAGACGGGCGGCCTCAACCTCCTTTTCCACCTCGCGGCCTTTCAGAAACAGACCCACGGTTCCGGTCTGCCAGAAGGGCGCGGCGAGGCGAAGGAGATCCGGCAGCGGCGCCAACGCACGTGCCGAAATCACGTCCACTGTGCCGACCTTATCGCGAGTCGATCTTGATTCGATTCTCGTCCCCACGATGTCCACAGCGCACCCGGTCCTGCGGGCCACCTCGCGCAGGAACGCGGCCTTGCGGGTATCGCTTTCGACGAGCGTGACGCGCAGATCCGGAACCGGCGAGGCCGCGTCGCGGGACAGGAGCGCGATCACGAGGCCGGGAAACCCGGCCCCGGACCCCAGATCGAGCCAGGTCCGTGCGCCGTGCGGAGCCAGCGCCAGCACCTGCGCGGAATCGGCGAAATGGCGCGGCCAGACAGCATCGAGCGTGCTCGGCGCCACGAGCTGGACCGCCTTCTGCCATTGCTTGAGCAGCGCGGCGTAAGTCTCGAGCTTTTCAAGCGTTTCACGTGAAACGGAAAACGCGCGTACAAACTGCTCGGCGTCCGTCGGCACGGGGTCGCCGGCCGGACTCATGCCCGCTCCCGGCGGGCCGGCTCCGCTTTCCGGACCTTCTTGAGCGTGGCCAGGAGCAGCGTCAGCGCGGCCGGCGTCATGCCATCGATCCGGGCCGCCTGCGCGAGCGTTCGCGGCTGATGCAACACGAGCTTCTGCCGGACCTCGTTCGACAGGCTCGGAACGGCCACGAAATCGAAACCGGCTGGGATCGCGACCGCCTCGTCGCGCTTCAGGGCCGCCACGTCCTCGCCCTGGCGCCGGACATAGGTCGCATAGCGGGCATCGATCTCGAGCTGCGCCGCGGTGGCCTGGGGGATGGATCGCAACTCCGGCCAGATGGCGGCGAGCCGGTCGCGCGTCACGCCCGGGAACGCCAGCAGCTCGAACGCCGACCGCCGGCGCCCGTCGCGGTTGATTTCGACTCCCGCCTTGGCCGCCTCGTTCGGAGTCAGCGTCAGGGAGTCGAGGAGCGCCCGGCCCTGGTCCAGCAGCGCCATGCGCCCGGCAAAGGCCTGCGCGCGCTCGCGGCCGATGCAGCCGATACTGAGCCCGAGCGGCGTCAGGCGCTGGTCGGCGTTGTCCGCGCGGAGCCTCAGGCGGAACTCGGCGCGCGACGTGAACATGCGATAGGGCTCGCTGACCCCGCGCGTGACGAGATCGTCGATCATCACGCCGATGTAGGCGTCCGAACGCGACAGCACGAACGTCCGCCCGCGGCCGCCGGCCGCCAGCGCCGCGCCGATGCCGGCGCAGATCCCTTGGGCGGCCGCCTCCTCGTAGCCGGTGGTGCCGTTGATCTGGCCGGCCAGGAACAACCCCGGCAGCCGCTTCACCTCGAGCGTGGCGTCGAGCTCGCGCGGATCGACGTAGTCGTATTCGATCGCATAGCCCGGCCGCAGGATGCGCACGTTTTCCAGGCCCGGAATGGTGCGGATGAAGGCCTCCTGGACATCCTCCGGAAGTGATGTGGAGATGCCGTTCGGGTAGACCGTCGGGTCATCAAGGCCCTCGGGCTCCAGAAACACCTGGTGGCCGTCACGGCCGGCGAACCGGACCACCTTGTCCTCGATGGACGGACAGTAGCGCGGCCCTGCGCTGCGGATCTGCCCGCCGTAGAGCGGCGACCGGGCTAGGTTTGCGCGGATGATGGCATGCGTCTCTGCCGTCGTTTCGGTGATTCCGCACGTGATCTGGGGGGTCGTGATGGCGCGCGTCAGGGCCGAGAACGGGACCGGCGGATCGTCGCCCGGCTGGCTTGCAAGCCGCTCCCAGGCGACGGTCCGGCCGTCGAGCCGGGCGGGGGTTCCCGTCTTCAGCCGGCCCATGGCGAGCCCCAGTCCGTACAAGCGCTCGGACAGGCCGCGCGCGGGGGCCTCGCCGTGCCGGCCGGCCGGAATCCGGGTCTCGCCGAGGTGGATGAGGCCGTTGAGGAAGGTGCCCGTGGTCAGAACGACGGCGCCGGCACGCAGCGCGCGGCCATCCTCCAGCACGAGGCCGGCGACCCGGCCGTGGATCACGTGGAGGTCGCGGACGGCGCCCTCCACGACCGTCAGGTTCGCCGTCTCGCGGATCGCGGCCTGCATGGCCTGGCGGTAGAGCTTCCGGTCCGCCTGCGCGCGCGGGCCCTGGACGGCCGGTCCCTTGGAGCGGTTGAGCAGCCGGAACTGGATGCCGGCGGCGTCGGCGACCCGGCCCATGAGGCCGTCGAGCGCATCCACCTCGCGGACGAGGTGGCCCTTGCCGAGACCGCCGATGGCCGGGTTGCACGACATCTCGCCGATGGTTGCGAACCGGTGCGTGACGAGAGCCGTGCGCGCGCCGAGCCGGGCCGCGGCGGCCGCCGCCTCCACGCCCGCATGCCCGCCGCCCACGACAATGACGTCGTAGGCAGCCTTATCGCGTCCGGTGGGGCTCGCCGATGTCTGCATGGGCGTCGTTCTAGCTGAAATTCGGCGCCGGAAAAGTGGTTCGCCCCCGTCATGGGTGCGTTAAAACACGATGGGGAGCAGGTGGGTCATGTCCGGGCCGTCCCCAGCGATTGCGCGCTCCGCTATCCGCAGACCGTCACCCCCGCGAAGGCGGGGGGCCTGCGCAAGCGCCAGATTGGGCGCCTTTGAACTGGCTTGCGTGGATCCCGGCCTTCGCCGGAATGACGTCAGGGGTGGCCCTACGACTGACACCCTCACGTGGGAGCAAGCCCCCTGGATGGCCGGGTTCAACCCCGCCATCCAGAGCTGCTGGCACGACACGCGCGAGGGGTGGGTTGCCCGTGACGGGCGCCAACCGATTCGCCGGCCGTCAATAAATCGTTTCACGTGAAACTGATACAGGGCACGGACGACCCTTGGGAGCCGCCGGGTCGGCACCGGCGGCCGTCTCATTTGCCGATGCAGAAACGCCCGAACACGCGGTCGAGCACGTCCTCCACATCGACGCGGCCTGTCAGCCGGCCGAGCGTATGGGCGGCACGGCGCAGGTCCTCGGCGCGCAGCTCGACGTCGTAGGGGTTGCCTTCCAGAAACACGCAGAGATGGTGGTGCGCGTCGGCGACGAGCGACCGCTGGCGGGCGTTCGTCAGCGCGGCAGGCTGGCCGCGATCGTCGAGGCGGTCCCGCGCTATGGCCGTCAGGCGGGCCGTCAGCTCGTCGAGGCCCTGGCCGGTCTTGGCCGACACCAGCACGCTGTCGTCGGGCAGCACCGGTGGGCCGCCGGCCGGCAGCAGATCGGCCTTGTTGCGGACCATCAGCACCCGGTCGGCGAGCGGCACGAGATCGTCGGGAAGCTGCACCTCGGGCGCGCCCGGATCGACGAGCCATAGGATCAGGTCGGCCGCGCGCGCCGTCTCCAGCGTGCGCCGGATGCCCTCCTGCTCGACCCGCATCTCCGTCCGGCGAAAGCCGGCCGTGTCCGACAGGATCACCGGATAGCCGGCGAGATCCAGATGGACCTCGATGACGTCGCGGGTCGTGCCGGCCTCCTCCGACACGATGGCCGCCGGCCGCCGGGCGAGCGCGTTGAGCAGGCTCGACTTGCCCACGTTCGGCGGCCCCGCCAGCGCCACCCGGAAGCCATCGCGCAGGATTTCGCCGCGGTTGGCATCGTCCAGATGGTGCCGGATGACGGCCTCGAGCCCTTCGACCATGCTGCGGCCCTGCGCAAAGCTCTGATCCCCGACATCCGCCTCATCGGAAAAATCGATGGCCGCTTCCACCGCGGCGATGGCATCGATCAGGCTGTCCCGCCACCCGTCGACCAGGGCCGAGAGACCGCCCGTCGCCTGGCGCAGGGCCTGGCGCCGCTGCGCCTCCGTCTCCGCATCGATGAGATCGGCGAGGCCCTCCGCCTCGGCCAGATCGAGCTTGCCGTTGTCGAAGGCACGTCGCGCGAACTCTCCGGGCTCGGCCAGACGACACCCGTCAATACCCGACAAGGCGTCCAGGACGGCCACGACGACAGCCCGGCTACCGTGGAGCAGCAACTCCGCCACGTCCTCGCCGGTGAAGCTGCGCGGACCGGGAAACCACAGGACGATCCCGCGGTCGAGCGGCCGGCTGTCGAGCGGGTGAATGATCGTGCGCGCTCCGGCGATCCGGGGCTTGGGCCGCGGCCGGGCCATCAGGTTCAGGACCGATCCGGCACGCGGACCCGAGATCCGGACGAGAGCGACCCCGGCCCGGCCCGGTGCGGTCGACAAGGCATAGATCGTCGATGTCTCGGGTGATTTCGTCATGGCCGGTCCGCGCCGGGCAGGTCCGCGCCGGTCCCCATGTGCCTAGCACATCGGCGCCGCCGTCTGCGAGCGACGCGCCGGAGGCAGCCATGCCCAACCGGTAGGACAATCAGGGCCGGCCGACGTATCCATTGTAGTGGCGGCGCGAGCGGATCGGCAACAGCGGGAAACCTTTCAGGGCATCGCGGGCTTGTTGACCCATCGCCAGTGTCGCACGTTTACGTAGCTTGACAAAGTTCTCACCGCTTATTGACAAATGTCATATACGCCGTTGATCGCGTTCACAAAGGTGGCAAGCAGGGGCGAGCGGGGCCGGACTCCGCAAATCGCAGCAGTCGGGAGTAAGGTTGATGACCGCGTTACGCGTTGCCGTGCGTTATCTCTATGCGCCGTTCATGATGATTGGCCTCATCGGGGCCGGCTACTATGTCGTGGCCCACGGCCATTCCTACCTCTGGCTCGGCGGCATCGTTCTCGTTGCAATCCTCACCGCCTTCGCGGCTGAGCACATCTCGCCGTGGCACGCGGAATGGAACCAATCCCACGGCGACGAGATCACCAACGTCTGGCACTGGATCGTCTACGAGGCTTCGACGGTCAACGGCGTCCTTCTGATACCGGTCATCACCTGGCTCTTCCCGTTCCAGGGGCTATGGCCCACCGAATGGCCGCTGCTCGCGCAATTCCTGCTGGCGTTCGTGATCGCGGACTTCGCGTTCATGGTGATCCACTACCTCAGCCATCGACTCCCGATCCTCTGGCGCCTGCATGCCGTGCACCACGGCGTCGGCCGGCTCTACGGTTTCAACGGCATCGTTCGCCATCCCCTGCATCAGAGCATCGACATGATCGTCGGCACCATGCCGCTCGTCATCCTCGGCATGCCGGTGGACGTGGCCGTGCTCCTCGGCCTCGCGATCTCCATCACGCTGATCGTCCAGCACTCGAACGTCTCCTACGCGCTCGGACCCTTCCGCGACTATCTCGCCATCGGGCAGATCCATCACCTGCATCACGTCAACTGGGGCACGGAAGGCGACTGCAATTTCGGCCTCTTTTTCTCCCACTGGGACAAGCTGTTCGGCACCTATCACCCCGAGCCGCCGCGGCCGATCACGGCCGGCGACATGGGCATCGACGAGGTACCGCACTTCCCCAAGACGTTCTGGGAGCAACTGGTCTTCCCGTTCGTCTACAATCCCGGCAAAGGCGAGCCCGAGCGCTACCGTCCCGACGGGCCCGGCCACCCGAAGGAACCGGAGACGCCGTCGCATCCCGCGGATCGGCTCCACCCCGCGGAGTGACGGAAATCGAATTGCAAACGACGAGGGCCGGGACTTGCGTCCCGGCCCTTCTCGCGTGCAGAGCCTCCGCAGGCCAAGAGCTCCCGGATGGCCGCCTCACGGGCGGCCATGACGTGGAGGGTGGTTGGGCCGCTGGCCCACCTGCAAAACGTCATCCTCGACGCGTGAGCGCAGCGGTGCGCGTTCGGGGATCCAGCGCAAAACGCGTCGCAGATACCGCATCCGGTCGTGAGCGCCTGCGGCGCCAGTCTAGCGCTGGATCCCCGGCCGGCGGTCGCTACGCTTCCTTGGCCGAGGATGACGTTCGCGGGAGGGGCAGGTGGCGCGCGGAACCAGGCGGTCGTCGGACGTCTCGACGATCGCGAACCCCGTCATGGCCGGGTTGAACCCGGCCATCCAGGGCTACAGCCGCCAACAGTGGAGCATCGGTCGCTACGTATTCATCTGCTGGAAGAACTCGCCGTTCGTCTTCGTCGACTTCAGCTTGTCGATCAGGAACTCGATGCCGTCCATGGTGCCCATGGGGTTCAGGATGCGGCGGAGCACGTAGACCTTCTTGAGCTGGTCCTTCGGCACTAGCAGGTCCTCCTTGCGGGTGCCCGAGCGCGCCACGTCGATCGCCGGGAAGACGCGCTTGTCGGAGACCTTGCGGTCGAGGATGATCTCCGAGTTGCCGGTACCCTTGAACTCCTCGAAGATCACTTCGTCCATGCGCGAGCCCGTTTCGATCAGCGCCGTGGCGATGATCGTCAGCGAGCCGCCTTCCTCGATGTTGCGCGCGGCACCGAAGAAGCGCTTCGGCCGCTGCAGGGCATTCGAGTCGACGCCGCCCGTCAGCACCTTGCCCGAGGACGGCACCACCGTGTTGTAGGCACGCCCAAGACGCGTGATCGAGTCGAGCAGAATGACGACGTCGCGCTTATGCTCGACGAGACGCTTAGCCTTCTCGATGACCATCTCGGAGACCTGCACGTGCCGCGACGGCGGCTCGTCGAAGGTCGAGGAGATGACCTCGCCCTTCACCGAGCGCTGCATGTCGGTGACCTCCTCCGGACGCTCGTCGATCAGGAGGACGATCAGATAGCACTCCGGGTGGTTGGCCGTGATCGAGTGGGCGATGTTCTGCAGCAGCACGGTCTTGCCGGTGCGCGGCGGAGCGACGATGAGCGCGCGCTGGCCCTTGCCCAGCGGCGAGACGATGTCGATGACGCGCGCGGACAGGTCTTTGATGGTCGGATCCTCGATCTCCATCTTCAGCCACTTCGTCGGATAGAGCGGCGTCAGGTTGTCGAAATGGATCTTGTGCTTGGTGGCTTCCGGATCCTCGAAGTTGATCTTGTTGACCTTGAGCAGCGCGAAGTAGCGCTCGCCCTCCTTCGGGCTGCGGATCTGACCCTCGACGGTGTCGCCGGTGCGCAGCGCAAAGCGGCGGATCTGGCTCGGCGAGATGTAGATGTCGTCGGGACCCGGCAGGTAGTTCGCGTCCGGCGAGCGCAGGAAGCCGAAGCCGTCCTGCAGCACCTCGACGACACCGATGCCGGTGATCTCGATCTCCTTGGCGGCGAGCTGCTTCAGGGCCGCAAACATCAGCTCCTGCTTGCGCAGCGTGCTCGCGTTTTCCACGCCGACCTCTTCCGCGAAGCTCAATAGCTCCGTCGGCGACTTTCTCTTGAGGTCTTCGAGCTTCACTTCACTCATCATGTGCTCCGCAACGGCTGCGGCAAAGGTGGGACTGTGGGGCCGCGCCAAGGTGGGATGGGGGAGGAAAAGCGCAGCGCATGTGCCGCGCTTGAGTGGCCGGTGCGAGCCGCTGACTGGGGCCGACCTAAGCCTGTTCGCGACCGGAGAGGCCGTGAAATCTCTTGGAGACGCTCCACTGATAACAGACTCGCTCGAAAAGCAAAAGTCTTACCTGCGCCGTCCGGTTCCCGGCTTCAAAATGGTTTCACGATGACGAGAACGACGATGCCGATCATGAGAACGGTGGGGATTTCGTTGACGATCCGCCAGTGGCGGGCCGGCTTCGCGTTGCGGTCCTCGCGAAACGCCCGGACGGCAGCGGATAAATACCCGTGAACGCCTGAAAGTGCGAGTGTAAGTGCAAGCTTGGCGTGAAACCACCCGCTCGCGAGGAATCCGCCTTGCCACGCGAGCCACAGACCGAGAACCCATGCGATCACCATGGCCGGCGTCATGATGATCTCGAGCAGGCGGCGCTCCATGACCTTGAAGGTTTCAGACTGGTCGGACCCCGGCTGCGCATCGCAGTGGTAGATGAAAAGACGCGGAAGGTAGAGCAGACCCGCCATCCACGAGATGATCGCGACGACGTGCACCGATTTCACCCACAGGTAGGCGGCGTCACCGAGGAGATAGATCGCGAGCGCGGTAGCCACGGTCGTGGCGGCGAGCGCAACGCCGGCGCGGGCGCCGGCGGAGGTCTCCTGGACTGCGGCCGTCATGCGGCGACCCGCGAGGAAGCCCGCACCCTCTCGACGAGGCGGGCCACGTTCTCGGGCGGCGTATCGGGCACGATGCCGTGGCCGAGATTGAAGATATGCGGCAGCCCGCGCATGGCCTGAAGCGTCTCGTCGATGCGACGATCGAGGGCATCGCCGCCGGTCACAAGCAGCAGCGGATCGATATTGCCTTGCACCGCCACGCGGGCGTCCCGGGCCAGCGCGCGCATGTCCTGCAACGGCATGGTCGTGTCGCAGCCCACGCCGCGCACACCGGTCTCCCGAACGAACCCCAGCGCGTTCGAGCCAGCGCCGCGCGGAAACCCGATGACCGGAACGTCCGGATGACGCGCGTTCAGCGCCCGCACCAGCCGGACCGTCGGCGCCGTGACCCAGGCCGCAAACTCGCGATCGGGAAGCGTTCCGGCCCAACTGTCGAAGATCATCACGGTATCGGCGCCGGCGGCGATCTGCTGGGAGAGATAATCGACCGAGGTCTCCACCAGAATGTCGATCAGTTGCTGAAACCCTTTCGGATCGCGGTAGGCAAAGCGCCGCGCGGCCGCCTGGTCGGGCGACCCTTCCCCGCCGACGACATACGTCGCGACCGTCCACGGCGCGCCGCAAAAGCCGATGAGCGTCGTTTCCTTCGGGAGATCCTGGCGCAGGCGCACGACCGTCTCGCAGATGAGGTCGAATTTTTCTCCTGTCCGGCCGCGGTCGAGACGCGTCAGCTCCGCCGCCGAGCGGATCGGCTCAAGCCTCGGACCCTCCCCTTCCGTGAAGGTCACGCTCTGGCCGAGCGCGTCGGGAACGACGAGGATGTCGGAGAACAGGATGGCCGCATCGAAGCCGTAGCGCCGGATCGGCTGCAAGGTCACTTCCGCGGCCAGGCGAGGGTTGTAGCACAGGCTCAGAAATCCGCCGGCTTCGGCACGCGTCGCCCGGTATTCCGGCAGGTAGCGTCCCGCCTGGCGCATGAGCCAGATCGGCGGCGTGGCAAGGGCTTCTCCGCGCAGCACCTGCAGCAGCCGGCGCTCGCTTCGGCCCATGGTCCCCGCACTCGGCATTCCGTTCTCTTCACTACTCATCGAGAGTCGACTTCGTTTTTGCTTTGACTCTTAGACCGAGGGATTGCGGGAATTCAGATATCATTCCCACCGTCTCCAGGGGTTCTTCGCTGTGTACGCCGAGGCGATCAGGATGTGGTGGTGGCCCCGCAAGCGGCTCTACTAGGGTCGGATGTCGCGTGGGAAGTCAATGTCTTGGCAGAAGGGATGCGCCGCCAACCGGCGGGGACGACATGGGGATAGCTGGCGGTGCGGCTGGGGGGCCGGCCGCAATCCCCGATACGGGAGGAAAACAGAACGGGGCTATCCCAGCGGGATCGAATGTGGGTATCTGACAGACAAGCCCCACAGGCCGGCGGGAGGCAATCTGCCCGCGTTCCGCGCGGCCTTGATAACCCCGTCTCTTGTCCACAGATGCCGCACAGCCCGCCGAGCTACTACCACGTCCATCTCGTATCCGACTCCACCGGCGACACGCTGACGGCGATCGCCAAGGCCGCGGCCGCTCAATACGCGACGCTGCGCCCGATCGAGCATATGCATCCTCTCGTCAGGACTCCCCGGCAGTTGCGGCGCGTGCTGCAGGAGATCGAACAGGCGCCCGGCATCGTGTTGTATACGGTCGTCAACAAGGACCTGGCCGCCGAGCTCGAGCAGCGCTGCGTCGATCTCAACGTGCCGGCGCATGCGGTTCTGCAGCCGACGATGAAGGTCTTCGAGTCTTATCTCGGAGCGCCGCAGACCCCGACGGTCGCCGGTCAGCACGTTCTCGACGCCAGCTACTTCAAGCGCATCGACGCGCTGAACTTCACGATGCAGCACGACGACGGGCGACTGCCAGACGATCTCAGCAGCGCTGATATCGTGCTCTTGGGCATTTCGCGGACGTCGAAGACGCCGACCAGCATTTATCTGGCCCAGCGGGGCTACAAGACGACGAACCTGCCGCTCGTCCCTGAAATCCCGCTGCCGCCGGCCTTGACCAGCCCGCATTCGGCGTTCGTCGTCTGCCTCGTCGCCAGCGTCGATCGCATCACCGAGGTGCGCCGCAACCGCGCCCTGCTCATGTCGGATCGCGATATCAGCGCGTACGCGGACCGCACGCAGATCGCCGAGGAGATCGCGTACTCGCGCCGGATCTGCGCCGCCAACGGCTGGCCCGTCATCGACGTGACCCGCAAGTCGGTGGAGGAAACGGCGGCGACCGTCATCCAGCTCATGAACGATCGCCGGGCCGGGGCTTCGCCGGCCGAAGGTCCGTCATGAGCGGGCAGCGCCGGCTCGTCCTGGCGTCCGGTTCCGCGGCGCGCCGGCAGATGCTCAATCATGCCGGCCTCGTTTTCGACGCGCGGCCGGCCGACCTCGACGAGGAAGCGCGCAAGAACCGCCTGCTTGCGCGCGCGCCGCCGCCGAGCCATGCCGCGGTGGCCCTGGCGCTCGCCGAGGAGAAGGCGCTTCAAGTCGCCGGTCGCAATCCTGGTGCGCTCGTCATCGGATCGGATCAGATCCTCAGCACCGGCGAGACGATCCTGTCCAAGCCGGGCAGCCGCGAAGGTGCACGTACGACGCTGCGCTGGCTCAGGGGCGGCGCGCATTGGCTGCACTCGGCCGCGGTCCTGGCCGAGGGAGAGACCGTGCTCTGGCGGACGGTCGACACGGCGACGCTCGTCATGTGGGCGTTCTCCGATGCGGTTCTCGAGGACTATCTCGCGGCGGCTGGCGACAGCATCTTCGGCTGCGTCGGCGCCTATCAGATCGAGGGACCGGGCGTGCGCCTCTTCGAGAGCGTGGCAGGCGACCATTTCACTATCATGGGCCTGCCGCTTCTGCCCCTCCTTCATGAGTTGCGCCGGATGGGAGAGATCGAGCCATGAAGCGGGCCTGCGTCATCGGCTGGCCCATCGCGCATTCGCGCTCGCCGCTGATCCACGGCTATTGGCTGCGCACGCTCGGCATCGCGGGCCGCTACACGCGCGAGCCGGTGAAGCCCGAGGACCTGGCGGCGTTTCTCGCCTCCCTCGGCGAGCGCGGGCTTGCCGGCTGCAACGTGACCGTGCCGCACAAGGAAGCCGCCCTGGCGCTCGCCGACGAGCGCGACGCGGCGGCCGCCGCCATCGGCGCCGCCAATACGCTGTGGCTCGAGGGCTCGAAGCTGTGCGCCTCCAACACCGACGCCTACGGCTTCATGACCTACCTGGCGCGCATAGCGCCGCGCTGGTCGACGCGCGATGCGCCGGTCGTCATCCTGGGCGCGGGCGGCGCGGCGCGGGCCATCGTCCATGGGTTCCTTGAGGCCGGCGTCGCGCAGATCCGCATCTTCAATCGATCGCGGGGGCGCAGCGAGGAGCTCGTGCGGCACTTCGGCCCGCGCGTGGAGGCTTGCGACTGGGACGGGCGCAGCGACGCCGCGCGCGCGGCCAGCGTGCTCGTCAATACGACGACGCTCGGCATGCAGGGCGCGGGCGATCCCGGCATCGACTTTGCCGGCGTGCACCCCGACCTCGTCGTCTGCGACATCGTCTACGTCCCGCTTCGGACGGCGTTCCTCAGTGCCGCGCGCCGTGAGGGCCTCGTCACGGTCGACGGTCTCGGCATGCTGCTGCATCAGGCGGTGCCGGGCTTCGAGAAATGGTTCGGCGTCCGGCCGGACGTCACCGATGAGCTCTACGCGCTCGTCCGCAGCGACATCGAGGGACGCTAGCGATGCTCGTCGTCGGGCTCACGGGATCGATCGGAATGGGCAAGTCGACGGCGGCGGCGCACCTGCAGGCTCGTGGCGTGCCCGTGTTCGATGCCGATGCGGCCGTGCACGACATCTATCGTGCGGAGGCCGTGCCCGTCATCGAGGCGGCGTTTCCCGGCACCACGGGACCTCAGGGAGCGAGCCGCGAGCGTCTCGCCGAGGCACTGGCTCAAGACCCCTCCGGCTTCGAGCGCCTGGAGGCGATCGTGCATCCGCTCGTGCGCGAGCGCGAACGCCGGTTCCTGAACGAGGCGTGCGCATCGGGGGCGCCGATCGCGGTGCTCGACGTGCCGCTGCTCTATGAGACGGGTCTCGACACGCTGCTCGATGCGGTGATCGTCGTCAGCGCGAGCGCCGAGGCCCAGCGCGACCGCGTGCTCGGCCGTCCCGGCATGACGCCGGACAAGCTCGCCCGCATCCTCGCACGGCAGATGCCGGATGAGGAAAAGCGCCGCCGCGCGCATTTCGTTGTGGATACGAACGGCCCGCCCGGGCCGTCCCTGCACCAGCTCGATGCTATTCTCGGTGCGTTGTCCGGCCGGCCCGCGCACGCCTTCGCGCGGCATTGGTCGAACGTGAGTTGAGCCCGCGACCCGCCCGGAGCCTGTCGTCCCATGCTGCGCGAAATCGTGCTCGATACCGAGACCACCGGTCTCGATCCGACCAAGGGCGACCGGCTCATCGAGATCGGCTGCATCGAGCTCTTCAACCGCATTCCGACGGGCCGCGAGTTCCACCGCTTCATTAACCCGGATCGCGAGGTGCCGGCCGAGGCGGAGGCCGTGCACGGCATCTCCACCGCGTTCCTGCACGACAAGCCGCGCTTTCACGAGGTGGCCGAGGAGTTCCTGGAGTTCATCGCCCAGGATGTGCTCGTCATTCACAACGCGGCGTTCGATGTCGGTTTCCTCACCGCGGAGCTGGCGCGACTGGGCAAGCCGCCGATCGCCATGAGCCGTGTGGTCGACACCCTGGCGCTCGCCCGCCGCAAGCATCCCGCAGGGCCGAACAGCCTCGATGCGCTCTGCAAGCGCTACTTCGTCGACAATTCCAAGCGCACGAAGCACGGCGCGCTGATGGATTCGCTTCTGCTCGCGGACGTCTACGTGGAGCTGCTCGGCGAGCGGCAGGCGGCGTTCAGTCTGGCGCAGTCCGCGGCGGCGGCCCGGCAGGCGGCGCGGCGGGCCGGCGCCGCACCGCGCAAGGCGGCACTCCGCCTACGTCCGCTGCCGTCGCGTCTCACCGCGGAGATCGAGGCGGCGCACCGCGCGTTCGTCGAAACGCTGGGTGCGGCCGCGCTCTGGCGGCGCTTCTACCCCGAGCTTCGGACCGACGCCGAGACTGCGCCACGGGCGACGCCCGCGCTCACTGCTTCTCGGCCGTCTTCGCCAGTTCCTGCTGACGGCGCATGAACAGCGCGCCGAAGTCGAACGGATCGAGCCACAGCGGGGGATAGCCGCCCTCGCGCGTGAGGTCGGCGACGATGCGGCGCAGGAACGGGAACAGCAGCGCCGGGCAGTTGACGAGCAGGAACGGCTCCAGCGTCTGCGGCGGAACGTTCTGCATCCGGAACAGGCCGGCGTAGACGATCTCGAGGACGTAGATCGAGCCGCCGCTATGCTTCGCTTCGGCGGTGAACTTGATGGCGCTCTCGAAGACGTCGTTGCCCATGCGCTGTGCCTCGACGTTGACATCGAGCTGAACGCCGGGGTTCTCACCCTCCTTGATCTGGTGCTTGCCGACGTTCGGGTTCTCGAACGAGAGGTCCTTGATGTACTGGCCGATGACCTGGACCTGCATGGCCGGGTTATCACCTTCTGCCGCCGCCGCTGCACCGCTCTTCTTCTCGGTCTCGCCGTCTGCCATGGATTGTTCGCTTCTCTAGGGGGGCGGTGGCGGTGCAGGGGTCTGTCCCGACCGACGGCCTGATCTGGTTGAAAGGCTGCGAGCGCTAACATGCGCCGGGCCGGTTCGCAATTGCGGCGGCGCCTGAGCGAGAGACGCCGTCGCCGGAAACATTCGGAAGGGGCTGCGTCAGGGGCGGTGGTCGCCGGGCTTGTTGTCGAGGCGCTCGTACTCTCCTTCGATGACGGGGCCCTCCGCGCGGCTTGGCCTCCGACCCGGTCGTGGGACGGGGGCATCCTGTCCCGGCGGCAAGGGGCGCCGGCCGACGATCACGTCGGCGAAGATGTCGGGTGAGCGCTGAAGCCGCCGCGCCACGCCACGCCGGATTGCCGCCCGCACCGGCGGCAGCAGCAGGAGGAGCCCGATGACATCGGTCAGAAGTCCCGGTGCGATGAGGAAGGCGCCGGCCAAGAGCAGCATAGCCCCGTCGGCCAGCGGCTGGATGGGGGGGCGTCCGGCCGCGAGTTCCGCCGAGAGCCGCGTCAGCACCTGAAGCCCCTGGCGGCGCAGCAGGGTCGCGCCGAGAACGGCGGTGCCCACCACGATCGCCAGCGTCGGCCAGAAGCCGAGGACCTGGCCGGCCCGTATGAGCAGAGCCAGCTCCAGCAGCGGGAAAGCGATGAAGACGAGCAGAAGGGCTATGCGCATGGCTTATCCCGCGGCGGGCCCGTTGCCGGCCCGTCCTGCCAGATCCCGCCCCCGCGTGGCGACGGTCGCCACCCTGAGAGACGGTTGGCTTCTATGTCATTGTGCCCTAAGGTCAAACCCGACACCAACCGAGAAACGTTGCCCGATCTGACGTTGACCCCTGAGAGCGGGGGCGGCCTCAGGGCAGTCTTGTCGGGCTGTGATTTCCCGGCGGTGTGTCCTACATGATGGGGATGTTTTGCCCCTGCTCATTCTTCCGGAAAGCTGCCGATGCAAGGCCAAATCGATCTCTTCACCCTGTTGGCGATGATCGTCGCCGTCATCGCCGTGCTGAAGCTGCGCAGCGTGCTCGGCCGGCGCACGGACGAGGACGACAGCCGCATCGAGCGGCGGGCGCGTGAGGAGACCCGGACCCCCGGTGCGGGCGGCGCTGCCGGCTCGGACAAGGTCGTCACCTTGCCGCGCCGCGACAGGGATGAGGCGGTCGGCGAGGCGCGCACCGACGCGGCCGAGGTGGAGAGCCGGGTGCGTGCCTTCGCGAAAGGCGACGACGCGGTCGCCAACGGCCTGCTCGACATCCAGAAGCTCGATCGCGACTTCGATCCGGAGCACTTCGTCGCCGGCGCGCGCCAGGCCTACGAGATCATCGTCACGGCCTTCGCCGAAGGCAACCGCAAGGCCCTGCGCGACCTCTTGAGCCGCGAGGTCCTCGACGGCTTCACGAGCTCCATCGCCGAGCGTGAAGCCCGCGGCGAGCGCGTGGAGCAGAACTTCGTCGGCATCAACAAGGCCGACATCCTCGAGGCCGAGGTGAAAGGCGGCATCGCCAACGTCACGATGCGCTTCGTCAGCCAGCTCATCACCGCGACCCGGGACCGGGCCGGAAGCATCGTCGCCGGCGATCCGACGCGGATCCTGGATGTCACGGACATCTGGACCTTCAGCCGGGACATCTCGACGGCGCGGGCGCGCGCCAACCCGAACTGGCGCCTCGTCGCCACGCAGGACGCGCATTGATCGGAAGCCGGTGGAGTTCGCGAGGCGTGATGCAGCATGGCCAGCGACGACGTCCACTTCACGCCGTGCTCATTTGCCGAACTGCCCGACTGGACGGATGACGATCATGCCGCCGCCTTGGCGGCTTTCCTCGTCTCGTCGCTTCGTCTCCTGCACCGGGACGCCGACGGCGCGATGCCGGCCTCCCCGCCGGATCTGCTCGCGGTCGCCCGCGCCGCGTGCGATTACGCCGACACGTGTCGCACGACGAGCGATGCCCGCCGCTTCTTTGAAGCTCACTTCACCCCGCATCGCGTCGTCCATGCCGAGCCGCAGGGCCTGCTGACCGGCTACTACGAGCCCGTGATCGCCGGCTCGCGCCGCCGGACGGAGCGGTTCACGGTGCCGGTTCTGCGCCGGCCGGCCGACCTCGTCAATCTCGTCCCCGACTCAGAGCGCGGCGCGAAGGCCGAGATGCTGACCCATGCGCGCCAGACCGCCGCCGGCATCGAGCCCTACGCGACGCGGGAAGAGATCGAGGACGGGGCGCTGGCCGATCGCGGACTGGAGCTCGTGTGGCTGGAAGACCCCGTCGATGCCTTCTTCCTGCACGTTCAGGGCTCGGGGCTGATCGCGCTCGACGACGGGACTGAGGTGCGCATCACCTACGACGGCAAGAACGGGCATCCCTATACGTCCGTCGGCCGCTCTGTGATCGACGCCGGACTCTTTCCCGCCGACCGGATGTCGCTCGATGCGCTGAAAGACTGGCTCAGGGCCGATCGCGCCCGCGGCACCGCCGCGATGCGACAGAACAAGTCCTACATCTTCTTTCGCGAGTTGACCGGCGCCCAGGCGGACGCGGCCTTGGGCGCGATGGAGATCGCCTTGAGCGAGAACCGCAGCCTCGCCGTCGACACGCGCACGCATGCCCTCGGCACGCCCGTCTATGTCGTGGCGCCGACGCTGACGCACGCCGGGGGCGCGCATGGCTTTCACCGCCTGATGGTGGCGCAGGACGTGGGTTCCGCCATCCGGGGGCCCGAGCGCGGCGACATCTACTTCGGCTCGGGCGACGAGGCCGGCGCCAAGGCCGGCATCACCAAGCATCCGGGCAACTTCTTCGTCCTGCTGCCGGGCGCGCGGCCATGACCCGAAAGCCGACGCGCCCGAGCGGCGGGAAAACCGTCCTCAGCGACGAGGACCACGAATTGTGGGCGCACACGACGCGCTCGCTGAAGCCGTTGAAGAGAGCGAAGTCGCGCATCCACCCTGCGGCTGAGGCCGAGAACGACAAGCCTCACGCCGTCTTCGCCCCAAAATCTGCGCAAGGAAAGGCGCACACGCACGCCGCCCCCGCTCACGGCGGGAAGGATGGGAAAGGTAGCGCCGCCGCGCGCAAGACCGCGGCCGAGATCGGTCCCTTCGATCCCCGCACGGCGCGCAAACTGCGCCGCGGTCATCTGGAGATCGAGGCCCGCATCGATCTGCACGGATTGCGCCAGGCGGAGGCGCACGCCGCCCTGTCACGCTTCCTCATTTCCGCGGCCGCGCAGGGGAAGCGGTGGGTCCTCGTCATCACCGGCAAGGGCGCCCCCGCGCGCACGCCTGAGGACGAGAGGCGCCGGCCGTTCGATGAGCCGGTGCGCGGCATCCTGAAGCGCAGCGTGCCGATGTGGCTCGCCGAGCCGGACCTGCGGCCGCTCGTCGTCAGCTTCCGGGAGGCGGCCATCGCGCATGGCGGGTCCGGTGCGATCTACGTTCACCTGCGGCGCCGGGCGCGTGAGCCGGACTGAGCGCGGCCGGCATTCACGGGCAGGCCGCAGCCAGGGCCTGCAGGGCCTGGGACAGGCCCGTCAGCGCGTAGGTGTCGGTGGTCTCGGTGCCGCGCGCCGACGTCGCAGACACCGATGCGGAGGCGCCCTTCTTCATCGCCTCGATGACCTTCAGCTCCTCCGTCGCGTCCGCGACGTAGGCGCGCTCGTCACGCGGAAAGAGCTTGAACCGGTCCTTGCCGACCGACAGCGAGACCTCGCTCCCCGGCTTGATGGGATAGCCGAGCTTCACGCTCACCTCCGACCGGACGCCGTCCTTGGGCCAGGCGGACACATAGAAGAGGGTCGTGGCGCGGTTGGCTCCAGTGGGCTTCCTTTCGGAGGGTGGCGCGGCAACGAAGCAGATCTTCGTCGCGCCCGATTCGCTCGTGTAGAGGCTCCAGGCGCCGTAAGTGCCCGCGACCGTTGCGCCGCCTTGCGCCCAGAGCGCGGCCGGCAGAAGCGCCAACGCAAATCCGGCGCTCGATCCGGCAAGCCGGAGGCCACGGACGGATCGTAATCTCATCGGTTTGTCAGCCCATTCTGCACGGTCCTGGCGCGATGCCGAACACGTTCACTCTAGCCGCAAGGAGCCCGTCGCGTCAGGCCTTGCGGCCCTTGCCGGGCATCGCGTGGCCGGCGGGTGCCAGCGGTGCGGCCGGGCCGCCTTCCCGCGTCGGCCGGTCGGCGAACCGGGCGAGACTCCTGACCCGGTCGTACATCACGATGGCCCCTGCCATGGCGACATTCACGCAGAACGTTGTCGGGATCTTGACCACGTAGTCGCAGCGCGCCAGCAGGGGCTCCGACAGCGACCCGCGCTCGGGTCCGAGCACGTAGGCCGCACGCAGGGGGTGGCGGAAGCTCGGCAGGTCGATGGCCCCGTCCACCAGCTCCACCCCGACGAGCTTCATGCCCTGCGGCAGAGCGATATCGTCCAGGCTGCGCCAGTTGTAGTGCGGCAGATGATGCTGGCTCTTGGACGTATCGGCATAGGCCTCGAGCGCATGGTAGGTCGCGCCGATGGTGAACGTGAAGCTTGCGCCGAAGGCATGCGCCGACCGCATCAGGTTGCCGAGGTTCAGCGATTTCGACATCCGTTCCGCGCCGATGGCGAAATAGCCGCGCGCCCGAGGCGGCCAGGATGGCGGCGGCGGGGGATAGGCGGACGAGGCGGGCGGCTCTTGCGTCATCAGGCGTTGCGGGTTCCGGTCGGGGGCTACTTGCGCAGGGGTGTGAAACGGTCCACCTGAGGCCAGGGCTCTCGGAGCGATGCTCACGTACCGGAGCCTGGCGCGGGATCAACGGGAGATTTCACATGCGGGCGGTCCTGTGCAAGCGTCTCGACGGTCCGCGGGCGCTCATCATCGAGGACGTTCCCGACCCCGGTCCGGGACCGGGCGACCTTGCCGTCGCGGTCCACGTCGCCGCACTCAACTTTTTCGATACGCTGATCACGCGCGGCACCTATCAGGACAAGCCCGAGCTGCCCTTCTCCCCGGCGGGGGAGATCGCCGGCATGGTGACGGCCGTGGGGGCCGGGGTGACGCGCTTTCGGCCGGGCGACCGCGTGGCGGCCTATCTCGGCTGGGGCGGCGCGCGCGAGACGGTCATCGCTCCCGAGAGCGCAGCCGTTGCGATCCCTGATGGCGTGTCGGACGAGGCGGCTGCCGCCGTGTCGATCACGTACGGCACGGCGCTGCACGGCCTCAAGGATCGCGGCGCTGTAGCGCCCGGCGAGACCGTCGCGGTACTCGGCGCCGCGGGCGGTGCCGGGCTTGCCGCGATCGAGATTGCGAAGCTTCTCGGTGCGCGCGTCATCGCGGTCGCCTCGTCGGCGGAGAAGCTGGCGATCTGTCGCGAGCACGGCGCCGACGACGTGGTCGATTATCGCAAAGAGGACCTGAAAGAGGCGCTGCGCGCACGGACCGGCGGCGCCGGCGCCGATGTCGTCTACGATTGCGTCGGCGGAGAGGCGGCCGAGCCCGCCCTGCGGGCCCTCAAGTGGCAGGGCCGCTTTCTGGTCGTCGGCTTCGCGTCCGGCGACATCCCGAAGCTGGCGCTGAACCTGCTCCTGGTGAAGGGCGTGTCGGCCATCGGGGTCTTCTGGGGTGAATCGGTGAAGCGCGATCCCGCCGGTCATCGCGCCAACATGGAGATGGTTCTGAAGGCCGTGGCCGAGGGCCGGCTGGTGCCGCGCATTCATGCCAGCTATCCGATGGATGAGATCGTCGCGGCGATCGGTGTGCTGGAGCGGCGCGAGGCGACCGGAAAAGTCGTGATCCGGGTCCGCGGCGCCTGACTGTTTCAAAGCAGGGCAGAGCGGGTCGCATCTTTACGGCGCCTTCAGGTTCAACCGCTGATTTGGTGCGATTTTTTCGCTCTGCGTTCAGCCAAAATTACCCAACCCCGCGCGAACATGCGCCGTGCGTTCCCAGACGGCTGAGGCGCGGCGGGAAACGGAGTCAATCGAGGCAGGGGCGGTTGCGTGACGTTGCGGAGTTCCATGCGCTCGCTGGGGTTGCGGATGGCGGCCAGCCTGCTGGCCAGCATCTTCGCGTGCCCTCCGGCGAAGGCGCAGTCGTTGTTCGAGGCGCTGTTCGGGTTCCAGTCCGCGAAGCCGGCGGCGGAGACATCGCGGCGGCCGAAAATCCGGGCCGGCGTCCGTTTAAGCCCAAGACTTCAGCCGTATTCCGTGTGGGCCGCCGAGCGTCTTCAAAGCACGCTGGCCGACGGGGAGGATTACATCCGGGACCCGGCTTACGGCGGTATCTGGCGCACGGTCTGCGTGCGCACCTGCGACGGCTACTACTGGCCCGTCAGCCGCTCGGTGACGCGCGACCGCTTCGAGGCCGATGCCCGCAAGTGCGAGGCTAACTGCGCCGGCGAGGCCCGGCTCTACTACTCGCATCGCGACAGCGACGATCCCGCGACAATGATCGACCTCGACGGCAAGCCCTACGGCGAACTTAAGACCGCGTTCCTCTACCGCAAGACGCTGCGCAGCGGCTGCGGCTGCCGGCCGGCCCCGTGGTCGGTTGCCGAGCGCGTCCGGCACGACCGCTACAAGGCCGATGCCGATGCGCTGAAGCTCGCACGCGCCATGCAGGACGAGCGGGAGCGGGCCGAGCAGATGCGCCAGGACAAGATCGCGCAGATGATCGCGGCGAGCGAGGCCGCGGCGGAGCTCGACGAGGCGGAAGCGGTGAGCGCGGGCGACGCCGTTGCCGCGGTGGAGATCGACACCGATCCGGAGGTGAGCGTCACCGGATATGTCCACCTGCACGTGCTGCCGAGCGACGCCGTGGAGATCGCGCTCATCGAAACCGAGCCGGCAACGGATCCGGCCGTCAGCGTCTCGGATCTCGAATTGGCCTTCGCCGAAATCAGCGCCCATTCGCAGCTTGGAACGACTGTTGAGGCGCGGCGGAAAAAGCCGCGTCCCGCAAGAGTGGCCCGCGCGAAGACGCAAAGCCCCGTCCAGACCGTGTCGCTGTTCAGCCCGTTCTCGGGTCTCCTCTGGCCGGGCGACCCGCCTCGTCGGCAGCGATAGCCGTCAGTCGTCCTGGTCGAGGGAGGCGAGGGCCGGGCGCGCGCCGCGCAGGGCGAACGCCTCCTCCACGACGTAGGGACCGCCGCCGGTCTGCGGCCGCGACGAGAACAGCACGAACTCCTCGACCAGGAACGGCCGCGAGCGCAGCAGGGCATACCGCTCAAGCAGGCGCGTCAGATCCGGGATCGACACGTTCCTGAGACGGGCGAGCGTGACATGGGCCTTGAACGGACGCGTTTCCGGTGCAAGGCCGACGGCGCGCGCCGCCCGTTCGTGCGCCCGCGCCAGCGCGTCGAGCTCCGGCGAGGCGGTGATGCCCGCGTAAAGGACTTTCGGATCGTTGCCGCCGAAGACGCCGACACCCTGAAGCGCCAGCTCGAACACGTCGGCATCGATCAGCGCCAGGGCGTCGGCGAACTCGCGCGCCTGGCGCTTGTCGATGTCGCCGGCAAAACGCAGCGTGACGTGCAGGTTGTCCTGCTCGATCCAGCTCGCGCCGGGCAGCGGCTGCTCGATGTCGCTCAAGAGGTCGGCAATGTGGCCGGGGAGCTCAAGCCCCGTGAACAGCCGCGGCATCAAATCCTCCCGTCAGGACTTCGGCGGCGCGGTCGCCCGCTGAGCCGCGACGCGCGCCAGCAGCTCCTCCACCTTCGGCAGGATGTGGTCCACGATCTTCGCGATGCCCTGGCCGTTCGGATGCAGCCCATCGTCGAGATTGAGCGCGGGGTCGAGCGCGATGCCGTCGAGGAAAAACGGGTAGAGGAGCAAATCGTGCTTTTCGGCGAGCTCGGCATAGATGCGGTCGAACGACCGCGCATAGTCCTCGCCCCAGTTCTTCGGGGCGCGCATGCCGACGAGCAGCACGGCGATGTTGCGCTCCTTCAGCTTGGTGATGAGCGTGTCGAGATTGGCCCTCGCCTCCGCCGGCGGCTGGCCGCGCAGCGCGTCGTTGGCGCCAAGCTCGAGGATCACGGCGTCGGTGCCGGGCGGCACCGCCCAGTCGAAGCGCTCGAGCCCGGCCGCCGTCGTATCTCCGGAAACGCCGGAATTGCCGACCTCGACGGCATGGCCCTTGGCGGCGAGGGCGGCAGCGAGCTGGGCCGGGAAGGACTCCGACGGCTTCAGCAGATAGCCGGCGGTGAGGCTGTCTCCGAATGCGACGAGCTTCACCGCCGCGGTCATCTCCGCCTTGGAGGTGGGCGCGACGGCGACGAGCGCGGCATTGAAGAGGATCGCCGCCAACCCCAAGTGAAGCCGGCGGAAGATTTGCGGGTGACGCGATGTGCCGATCATTTTTCCGCCTCAAGCCTCGTCCATTGGCCTGTTGTCACGTATAGGCGTCATGGGTGCAAAACAAGACGCCCCCAGCCCGACAACGCCGTAATCGAAGGACCGCGCGTGGCCGCTCCGATCATTTCACTCAGATCCGTGCATCTCTCCCTCGACAGCCGCGCCGGGCCCGTTTCGATTCTGAGCGGGGTCGGGCTCGACATCGAGGCGGGGCAGTCGGTGGCCGTCGTCGGTCCGTCCGGCTCTGGCAAGACCTCGCTGCTCATGGTGCTGGCCGGCCTCGAGCGTGCAACCTCGGGCGAGGTCCACGTCGCCGGCCATGACTTCCAGGCGCTCGGCGAGGACGAGCTGGCGCGCGTGCGCGGCGAGAAGATCGGTATCGTCTTCCAGTCGTTCCATCTCGTACCGACGATGACGGCGCTCGAGAACGTGGCTTTGCCGCTGGAGTTCTCGGGCCGGCCCGATGCCGAGGCGACGGCGCACGCCCGGCTCGATGAAGTCGGCCTTTCGCATCGCCTCGACCACTATCCGGCCCAGCTGTCGGGCGGCGAGCAGCAGCGCGTGGCGCTGGCGCGCGCTCTGAGCATCGAGCCGAAGCTCCTCCTCGCCGACGAGCCGACCGGCAACCTCGACGGCCGGACGGGGCGCGGCGTCGTCGATCTCTTGTTTTCGCTGAAAAGGAATCGCGAGGCGACGCTCGTTCTCGTGACCCACGACGAGCGTCTCGCCGCCGAGTGCGATCGCGTCATCCGCATGGCGGACGGCCGCATCGTCGACGACAAGCGGGCACGCGCGGCATGACGATCGCCGAGGCATCGCCGGGCCCGATCGCGCCGCAGCCCTCAATCCCGCTGGTGCTGCGGCTGACCGCCCGTGAGCTGCGTGCGGGGCTGTCGGGATTCTATGTCTTCATTGCGTGCGTCGCCCTCGGCGTCATGGTGATCACGGGGGTCGGCGCGCTGTCGGATGCCCTGAGATCGGGGTTCGAGCGCCAGGGCGCGCTGCTGCTCGGCGGCGACGTCACGCTCGCGCGGCCGCACACGCGGGCGAGCGAGGCGGAGCGCCGCTGGATCGACGCGGTCGGCATGGCGAGCGAGACCGCAACCATGCGCACCATGGGCCGCCGCGTCGACGGCGAGGACCAGACGCTCGTCGAGCTCAAGGGCGTCGATGCCGCCTATCCGCTCGTCGGCTCGGTGGAGCTCGAAGGGGGCCTTGCGATGGGCGAGGCGCTGGAGCGCGGCGTCATCGTCCATCCCATGCTGCTCGAACGGCTGAACGTCAGGCCGGGTGACCGCATCCGCATCGGGGAGGCCGAGTTCCCGATCGCCGCGGTGTTGAAATCGGAGCCCGACGGTCTTGCCGACCGGGTCGCCTACGGTCCGCGCGTCCTGCTCTCGCACGCGGACATGGCCAAGACCGGCCTCGTGCAGCCGGGCGCCCTCATCCGCTGGCGCTACGCCGTGAACATGAGCGAGACGGCGGCGCCGCTCGACGAGCGCATGAGCGCCTTCCGCGATCGGGTGAAGCGCGAGCTGCCCCAGTCCGGATTCACGATCACCGACCGCCGCGATCCCTCGCCCCAGGTCTCCAAGACGCTGGAGCGCTTGCGCCAGTTCCTGACGCTCCTCGGGCTGACGGCCCTCGTGACGGGCGGCGTCGGCGTGGCGAACGCGGTGGCGACCTTCATCGATCGCCGGCGCAAGGTCATTGCCACGTTCAAGAGCGTGGGGGCGACCGGCTCGACGGTATTCGCGGTGTTTCTGGTCCAGGTGCTGGCGATGGCGCTCATCGGCGTCGCCCTCGGTCTCGTGCTCGGGCTCTTCATTCCGCCGGTTCTGACCGTGGTGCTTGGCGGCTACCTGCCGGTTGCTCCCGAATTCGCGCTGTCGGCGGAGAGCGTGGGCCTCGCGGTCACGTATGGCGTGCTGGTCGCGCTGCTGTTCGCGCTCTGGCCGCTCGGCCGGGCCGAGCAGGTGCGCGCCAGCGTCCTGTTCCGCGACGAGGTCGATCCGAGCCCCACGTGGCCGCGTGCGCGGGTCTTGTTGCTCATGGTCGCCGTCGCGGCGGTGCTGGCGGGAATTGCCGTCCTGTCCTCCGAATCGCGCTGGATCGCGTCCTATTTCGTTGCCGGCCTCGCCCTGGTTCTGGCCCTGTTCTGGGGTCTCGGCGGCCTGATCACGCGGATTGCTCGTGCGGTGAGGCGGCCGCGCCGGCCGGAGCTCGGCCTCGCCATCGCAAATATTGGCGCGCCCGGCGGGCTCACCCGCTCGGTGGTGCTGTCGCTCGGCGCGGGCCTGTCGTTGCTCGTCGCCGTGGCGCTGGCGGACGCTTCCCTCGTGGCGGAGCTCGAGAGCCGCTTGCCGGCCTCCTCGCCGAGCTATTTCGTCATCGACATCCCCAAGAAGGACCAGGAGGCGTTTCGCGCGGCGGTGCTGCGCGAGGCGCCCGCAGCCGAGATCGAGGACGCTCCCATGCTGCGCGGGCGGCTGGTGGCGTTGAAGGGCGTCCCCGTGGAGGAGATCACGGCGCCGCCGGAGGCCCAGTGGGTCCTGACCGGCGACCGCGGCCTCACCTACTCCGACCGCGTGCCGGCCGGCTCCAAGGTCGTCGAGGGCACATGGTGGCAGCCCGGCTACGACGGCGAGCCGCTCGTCTCCTTCGAGGCCGAGCTCGCTCGTCATCTCGATCTGAAGATCGGCGATGCCGTGACCGTCAACGTGCTCGGCCGCAACCTCACCGCGCGTGTCGCGAGCCTGCGGGAGGTCAAGTGGGAGAGCCTGGCGCTCAATTTCGTGATGGTATTCTCTCCCAACACTTTGGCGGCCGCGCCGAACAATCTGCTGGCGACCATCTCGCTACCCGAGGAGGCCGGCCCCGTTGAGGAAGCGCGTCTCGCCCGCGCGCTCGGCCGGGCGTTTCCCGCCGTCACGGCGATCCGCGTCAAGGAGGCGATCGAGGCGTTCAACGCCGTCTTCTCCAAGGTCATGGCGGCCGTCCGCGTCGCCGGCAGCGTGACCCTGCTCGCCGGCGCCCTGGTGCTCGCCGGCGCCATGGCGACGGCGCAGCGGCGGCGGATCCTGGAGGCGGTGATCCTGCGCACGCTCGGCGCCACCCGGGGCCGGATCCTCGGGGCGCACGCGGCCGAATACCTACTGCTGGCGGTCGTGACCGCTGCCGCTGCGACGATTTTCGGCTCGGTGGCGGCCTATGCCGTCGTCACCGAGATCATGGAGCTCGAATTCGCCTTCTCCTGGCGCGCGGTCGGCCTGGCGCTCGCGACCGCCTCTGCCCTGGTGCTTATCTTCGGGGCGATCGGCACCTGGCGGGTCCTGAGCGCCCGCCCGGTTCCCTATTTGCGCACGGAGTGACGACTCAACATCTTGACTCACAAGCAATAATTTTGAGAGTTGCGGGCTCGGTCCGTTACCCATCCGGTGCCCAACGGGCCTTGATTTCCCGCAACAGTACGCCAATATCCGCATCGCGGTTCTTCAGGGAATCGCGTCGGGCTATCAAAGGATTCTGCCAGATGGCACAGCTTCAGAATAGATACGCGCGGCCGGACACGGTCGTCCGCACGGGCGCCGAGGTCGATGAGGGCCTGCGCGCCTATATGCTGCGCGTCTACAACTACATGTCGGCCGGCGTCGCGCTCACGGGCGTGGTCGCCTATTTCACGGCCCAGGCGGCGATGTCGAGCCCGGCTGTTGCGCAGGCCCTTTATGCCTCGCCGCTGAAGTGGGTCGTCATGCTCGCCCCGCTGGCGTTCGTGCTGTTCCTGTCCTTCCGGGTCTACAAGATGAGCCCCGGCGCGGCGCAGCTCACGTTCTGGCTGTTCGCCGCGGTCATGGGCGTCTCGCTGTCGTCGATCTTCCTGGTCTTTACCGGCCAGTCGATCGCGCAGGTCTTCTTCGTGACGGCGGCCGCCTTCGCGGGCCTCAGCCTTTACGGCTACACGACCCGCAAGGACCTCAGCGGCTGGGGCTCGTTCCTGATCATGGGCCTCATCGGCATCATCCTGGCGGCCCTCCTCAACCTGTTCCTGCAGTCGGGTGCGCTCGCCTTCGCCGTCAACGTGCTCGGCGTGCTGATCTTCGCGGGCCTCACCGCCTACGATACGCAGCAGATCAAGGACGGCTACTACATGATCCGCGACGACTCGGCGGCGCTCGCCAAGAGCGCGATCATGGGTGCGCTCAGCCTCTACCTCGACTTCATCAACATGTTCGTCTCGCTCCTGTCGCTGTTCGGCAACCGCGAGTAACGGACACAAGACGGCTCGAAATCAGAGAAGGCCCCGCTTCACGGCGGGGCCTTTTTTCGTTGGGATCCGCTCGAAGAGACGCGGCTCAGCGGCAGTCGACCAGCCGGACGCTCCGGTCGAGCGCGCTCAGCACGCGCGCCAGATCGTGCCCGCGCCTCAGGATGAGCCCGGTCGTCGTGACGATGCTGTAGGCGCCCTGCTTGCGCGCCAGGCGCGGGATCTTCTCGATGCGGTAGAGAGGAAGTTCCGTCGTCCGGCGAAAGACGCTGAAGACCGCCTTGTCGCGGGTTATGTCGAGGGCGTAGTCGCGCCATTCGCCCGAGGCAACTTTGCGGCCGTACACCGCCATGATGGCGGAGAGTTCCTGACGGCTGAACGAGGTGAGGAGGCCGGTGTCATGGGCGCCGCCGGCATCGGCGCGCTGCCGGGAGCTCTCGGCTCTCGGCGAGAATTGTATGGGCTCGGATTCGCTCAAAGCGCGCCTCCCTGTCACCGGAGCGATATGATCGGTGAGGTGCTGCCCGAAAGCAAGTCCCCGGCTCGGGATCGTGCGGCCATGCTTACGGAAATTTCAGGAGGGCACCCGCAAACAGCCCCAATCGCGACCCAACCGCGCCGTATTGGGCTGGCACCTTTCGCCGCGTTGCCTCAGGGGCCGGCCGCCGTCGTATGGCCGCCTCAAGCGCGCAGCCCCCAGCTCGCTGGCGGTACCGCGGCTGGCCCCATCAGGCACCTCTCCCAAGTGTCCTACCCTGTATGCAGAGGTCGAGGACCGGCTCCCCCAGCCGGCCCTCGACCTTCTGTGTCGCGCTTCGCTATGGTGGCGGCGACGATGCGCGCGGGCCTCGGCGCCGCGCCTCACACCCGGGAGAACCAGGACCACAGCGTTCATGAGCAAGAATCCATTGCGATCCACGACTGCCGCGCCTGCCAAGGCGAACGCGAACCCGAACCCGCTCTTGACGGCGTGGCGGACGCCGCACGGCATGCCGCCGTTCGCGCGCATTGAAGCGCGCCATTATTGGCCTGCGTTCAAACAGGCGTTGGCCCGGCACAAGGCCGAGATCGCGGCCATTGCGACCCGCAGTCCGCGCCCGACGTTCCGGAACACGCTGGTGGCGCTCGAACGGAGCGGCCGGCTTCTGAACCGTGTCGCGGACGTCTTCTTCAATCTGGCGAGTGCGGACACCGGAGCCGAGCTGCAGGAGCTCGAGCGCCGGCTCGCCCCCCTCCTCGCCCAGCACTGGAACGCGATTCAGCTCGACCAGCGTTTGTTCCGGCGTATCGAGGATCTCTACGAGCGTCGCGACAGCCTGAAGCTTGACGCCGAAGAGATGCGCCTCCTCGAACGGACTTACACGACATTCGTGCGCGCCGGCGCGCGTCTCGACGCCAAGTCGCGCAAGCGTGTCGCCGAGATCAACACGCGGCTCGCCGAGCTCGTCACGGCCTTCAATCAGAACGTGCTGGCCGACGAGCAGTCCTGGCGGCTGGCGCTCGAGGACGAGGCCGACCTCGCCGGCCTGCCGCAGGGCGTGCGCGACGCGGCCGCCCGTACCGCGGCCGACCTGAAGAGCCCGGCCAAGTACGTCGTGACGCTCGCGCGCTCGAGCATCGAGCCGTTCCTGCAGTTCTCCGCGCGCCGGGATCTGCGCGAGGACGCCTTCAAGGCCTGGATCCGCCGCGGCGAGAACGGCGGCCGGACGGACAACCGCGCGATCGTCGCCGAGATCATGGCGCTGCGCGTCGAGCTGGCGCGGCTCATGGGCTACAAGACGTTTGCGGCCTACAGCCTCGACGACACCATGGCAAAGTCGCCGGATGCGGTGCGCGAATTGCTCGACAACGTCTGGGCGGCGGCGTTGAAACGCGTGGCGGAGGAACGCGATGCGCTCGCCGCGCGCGCCCGCATGGAGGGCGGCAACTATCGCCTCGAAGCGTGGGACTGGCGCTACCTCGCGGAGAAGGAGCGTAAGGCGCGCTACGATCTCGACGAGAGGGAGATTCGGCCCTACTTGCAGCTCGAGGCGATGATCCAAGCGGCGTTCGATACGGCTGCGCGCCTCTTCGGGCTCAAATTCACCGAGATTGCCAACGCGCCGCGCTATCATCCCGACGTCCGCGTCTGGGAGGTGACGACGAAGGCGGGCGAGCCCATGGGAATTTTCCTCGGCGACTATTTCGCGCGGCCGTCGAAGCGCTCGGGCGCGTGGATGTCGAGCTTTCGCTCGCAGCACAAGCTCGGCCGCGGCGAGCGTCCGATCATCCTCAATGTCATGAATTTCGCCCGCGGCGCGGAAGGGCAGCCGACGCTGCTCTCCATCGACGACGCGCGCACGCTGTTCCACGAGTTCGGCCACGCCCTGCACGGGCTTCTGTCGGACGTGACCTATCCGTCGCTGTCGGGAACCAACGTGTCGCGTGATTTCGTAGAGCTGCCCTCGCAGCTCTACGAGCACTGGCTGACGCGTCCTGAGGTCCTGAAGAAATTCGCCCGCCACACCGAAACCGGCAAGCCGATGCCCGATGCGCTCATTGCGCGGCTCTCGGCCGCCCGCACCTTCAACCAGGGCTTCGCCACCGTCGAATACATCGCCTCCGCGCTCGTCGACATGGACCTCCATGCCCTCGAAAGCGCCGACAGCCTGGACGTCGGCCGGTTCGAGCAGGAGACGCTCACCCGGCTCGGAATGCCGCGCGAGGTGGTCATGCGCCACCGCATCCCGCACTTCCAGCATATCATCGGCGGCTACGCGGCGGGCTATTACAGCTACCTGTGGTCGGAGGTGATGGACGCGGATGCGTTCGCCGCCTTCGAGGAGGCGGGCGACATCTACGACAGGAAGACGGCGGCGCGCCTCAAAAAGCACGTCTATGCGGCCGGCAACCGCCAGGACCCGCTGGCGGCCTACATCGCCTTCCGCGGCCGCCCGCCGCGCGTCGAGAGCCTGCTCAAGAAGCGCGGGCTCGCGGCGTAGAGGAGGACGCGGGGGTTCGGACCGCCCGGCCGCGACTACGCCGCCGCGAGGTTGCGCAGCACGTAGGGCAGGATGCCGCCGTTGTGGAAGTACTCGATCTCGTCGAGCGTATCGATCCGGCAGATGATCGGGATCGCGACCTTGTTGCCCTTCGCGTCGGTGATCTCGGCGATCATGCGCTGGCGCGGCTTCACGGACGCCAGCCCGCGGATCGTGACCGTCTCGTCGCCCTTGAGGCCAAGCGTTTGCCACGACATGCCCTCCTCGAACACGAACGGCACGATGCCCATGCCGACCAGATTGGAGCGATGGATGCGCTCGTAGGACTGGGCGATGACCGCCTTCACGCCGAGAAGCCGCGTGCCCTTCGCCGCCCAATCGCGCGAGGAGCCGTTGCCGTACTCCACGCCGGCGAACACGACGAGCGGCACGCCCTCCTCGCGGTAGCGCATGGCGGCATCGTAGATGGCCATCTGCTCGCCGGAGGGATAGTGGACGGTGTAGCCGCCTTCCTTCACGGCGCCGCTCGCATCGCGCACCATGTGATTCTTGATGCGGATGTTGGCGAACGTGCCGCGCATCATCACCTCGTGATTGCCGCGCCGCGTGCCGTACTGGTTGAAGTCGGCCTGCGCGACGCCGTGCTCGATGAGATAGCGGCCGGCGGGGCTCGCGGCCTTGATGGAGCCGGCGGGTGAGATGTGGTCGGTCGTGATCTTGTCGCCGAAGAGGCCGAGGATGCGCGCGCCCACGACGTCGCCGATGCCGCTCGGCGACTTTGTGATGTCCTGGAAGTAGGGCGGGTTCTGCACGTAGGTCGAATCGTCGTCCCACGCGAACGTGAGGCCGCCGCTCGTTGCGATGTCGCGCCAGTTCCGGTCGCCCTCGAACACGTCGGCGTAGCGGCTCTCGAACATCTGGCGCGTGATGTTCATGGCGATGAAGTCCTGGATCTCCTTGTTGGTCGGCCAGATGTCCTTCAGATAGACCGCTTTGCCGTCGCTGCCGGTGCCGATCGGATCGGTCGAGAGGTCTTTCTGGACCGTGCCGGCGAGCGCATAGGCGACGACGAGCGGCGGCGAGGCGAGGTAGTTCGCCTGCACGTCGGGAGACACGCGGCCCTCGAAGTTGCGGTTGCCCGACAGCACGGCCGCCGCGACGAGGCCGTTGTCGTTGATCGCTTTCGAGATCGGTCCGGGCAGCGGTCCGGAGTTCCCGATGCAGGTCGTGCAGCCGAAGCCGACGATGCTGAAGCCGATCGCATCGAGCGATCTCTGCAGCCCGGATTTCTCCAGATAGGCGGCCACGACCTGCGATCCGGGCGCGAGCGAAGTCTTCACCCACGGTTTCGCCTTCAGACCTCGGGCGAGTGCGTTGCGCGCCAGCAGTCCCGCGCCGATCAGCACGCTGGGGTTCGACGTGTTCGTGCAGCTCGTGATGGCCGCGATGACCACGTCGCCGTGGCCGAGGTCGAAGGTCTCGCCTTCCACCGGCACGCGCTTGGCCGCTTCGCCGGGCTTCTTGTATTCGGTCTCGAGCGCGGCGAGGAAGCCGGACTTGACGGAGCTGAGCGCGACTCGGCCCTCGGGGCGCTTTGGTCCGGCGAGGGAGGGCTCGACGCCGGCGAGATCGAGCGACAGCGTGGCGGTGAAGACGGGATCGGGAGACCCCGATTGGCGGTAGAGGCCCTGCGCCTTGGTGAACGCCTCGACGAGGGCGATGCGCTCCGTCGAGCGGCCCGAGAGCTCGAGGTAGGCGAGCGTTTCGCGGTCCACGGGGAAGAACCCGCACGTCGCGCCGTACTCCGGCGCCATGTTGGCGATCGTCGCGCGGTCGGCGAGCGTCATGTTGTCGAGGCCGGGGCCATAGAACTCGACGAACTTGTTCACCACGCCCATCTTGCGCAGCATCTGCGTCACGGTGAGCACGAGGTCGGTCGCGGTGACGCCTTCCCTCAGCTTGCCGGTGAGCTTGAAGCCGACGACCTCGGGCAGCAGCATCGACTGCGGCTGGCCGAGCATGGCGGCCTCCGCCTCGATGCCCCCGACGCCCCAGCCGAGCACGGCAAGCCCGTTCACCATGGTCGTGTGGCTGTCGGTGCCGACGAGCGTATCCGGATAGGCGACGGTCGATCCGTCGGCCGCCTTGGCGGTCCACACGACCTGGGCGAGATACTCCAGGTTGACCTGGTGGCAGATGCCGGTGCCGGGCGGCACGACGCGGAAATTGCGGAAGGCGCCCTGGCCCCACTTGAGGAAGGTGTAGCGCTCGCCGTTGCGCTCGTATTCGAGAGCGACGTTGTGATCCATGGCCCTGGGCGAGCCGAACTCGTCCACGATCACCGAGTGGTCGATGACGAGATCGACCGGGACGAGGGGATTGATCTTCTTCGGGTCGCCGCCGAGCGACAGCATGCCGTCGCGCATGGCCGCCAGATCGACAACCGCCGGCACGCCCGTGAAATCCTGCATGAGCACGCGCGCGGGGCGAAAGCCGATCTCCTTACCGGCCTTGCCCTTGTCCTCGACCCACGCCACGGCCGCCTCGATGTCGGCCTTCGTGACCGTGCGGCCGTCCTCGTGGCGCAAGAGGTTCTCGATCAGGACCTTCATCGAGAATGGCAGCCTGGATAGCCCCGCGAGGCCGTTCCGCTCCGCGTCGGGAAGCGAGTAGTAGGTGTAGGTCTCCCCGCCGACGGAGAGCGTCTTGCGGCATTTGAAGCTGTCGAGGGAAATCGGGGCGGAAGCGGCGCTCAATGCAGGTCTCCTCGATCACACTTTGAGTGGACGACGGCGGCAGGCGCGCGGAGCCCGCCGGGGCTCGTCCTTCGCCGCGGACAGCGCGCACGCATCGGCGCGTCGGCATCCGTTTTTTGCGCTGGCGAAATCATGAGCAGGCCCCTTATATAGGCGCAAACACGAGAGAGAACCAGCCACCGCGCAGGTGCGATTTTGCGGCAATCCGCCTCTCTTTAGTGCAATGCGAAGGCCAGCCGCCGACGGGATCCCTCGTGCGCCTTTCCATCGAAAACCTCGCCGTGGATCGCGGCGCGCGCCGCATCGTGGACGGTCTGTCGTTCACGGTCGATGCCGGCGAGGCCCTCGTTCTCGTCGGGCCCAACGGGGCGGGCAAGACGACCGTGATCCGCACGCTTGCCGGCTTCATCCGCGCGGCATCCGGCACCGTCCGTCTCGAAGGCGGCGACCCGGACCGGGAGCTTGCGGCGCAGGCGCACTACATCGGCCACCTCAACGCCTTGAAGTCGAGCCTGACCGTGGAGGAGAACCTGCGGTTCTGGGCCGGCTATCTCGGCACGTGCTCGCCGCCGCGAATCGAGGAGGCGCTCGCCGCGTTCGACCTGGAGCCGTTGGCGCTCATCCCCGCCGGATACCTCTCCGCCGGCCAGAAGCGCCGGGCCTGCCTCGCCCGGCTGGTCGCGACGCCGCGGCCAGTGTGGCTGCTCGACGAGCCGACGGTGTCGCTCGATGCCGCCTCCGTGGCGCTGCTCGCCCGGCGCGTTGCCTTGCATGCCGCCGCGGGCGGCCTTGTGCTGGCCGCAACCCATATCCCGCTCGGGCTTGCCTCCGAGCGACGTCTCGAGCTCACGCCGGTGCGGAGTGCGGCCGCATGAGCGCCTTTCTCACGCTGCTGAAGCGGGATCTCCTGCTTCAGGTCCGGGAAGGCGGCGCGGTCGGCACGGCGCTCGGATTCTACCTTGTCGTCGTGACGATGATGCCGCTCGGGCTGGGGCCCGATCTCAACCTCTTGTCGCGCATCGCGCCGGGCGTCCTGTGGGTCGCGCTGCTGCTCGCCGCCCTCCTGTCGCTGCCGCGCATCTTCGATGCCGACAACGAGGACGGCTCGCTGGAAGTGATTGCAACGGGGGAGCTGCCGCTCGAGCTTGCGACCGCCGCCAAGGCGCTTGCGCACTGGATCTCGACGGGCATCCCCCTCGCGCTCCTGGCCCCCGTGCTCGGCCTCCTCCTCAATCTCGAACTGTCGGCTTACCCGGTTCTTGTCGCGACCATGCTGGCGGGGACGCCGGCCATCAGCTTTCTGGGCGCGGTCGGCGCCGCGCTGACGCTCTCGGCGCACCGCGGCGGCCTGCTGCTCGCCCTGCTCGTGCTGCCGCTCTATATCCCCACACTGATCTTCGGGATCACGGCGATCTCGGCGGCGACGGGCGGTCCCTCCGGCTTTTCCGCCTCGTTTCTGATCCTGATCGCGATTTCGCTCCTCTCCCTCGTCATCGGCCCCCTGGCGGCCGCAGCGGCGATCCGCTTCCAGACACAATAAAGAGCGACAAAAGAGCGACCCGAGGCCTCAATTGCGCTCAGGTCGGGAACTCATTAGATGAGGGCCATGACATCCGCGTCCACACCGCAGCAGTCCTTCACCCAGCGGCTCGCCAATCCGACCCGGTTCATGGAGCTGTCGGGACGCGTGCTGCCCTGGATGGCGGGCGCCGCCGCGGTTCTCATCGCCTACGCCCTCTACCTCATCTTTTTCGTCGCCCCGCCCGATTACCAGCAGGGCGAGACGGTCAAGATCATGTTCATCCACGTCCCGGCCGCCTGGCTCGGGATGATGGGCTACGGGCTGATCGCGGTCTCGAGTTTCGGCTACCTCGTCTTCCGCCATCCCCTGGCCGACGTGTCGGCGAAGGCGGCGGTCCCGATCGGAGCCGCTTTCACCTTCCTGGCGCTGGCCACCGGCTCGCTCTGGGGTAAGCCCATGTGGGGGACCTACTGGGTGTGGGACGCGCGACTCACCTCCATGCTCATCCTCCTGTTCCTCTATTTCGGCCTGATGGCCCTGCGCTCGGCCGTGGAGGACGAGGCTCTCGCCGGCAAGCTGTGCGCGGTGCTGGGCCTCGTCGGCGTCGCCATCCTCCCGATCATCAAGTTCTCGGTCGACTGGTGGAACACACTGCACCAGCCCGCGAGCGTCATCCGCATGGGCGGTCCGACCATCCACGAGGACCTGCTCATCCCGCTCCTCGTCAGCGCGGTCGGCTTTTCGCTGCTCTTTTTCACGCTGCACGCGATGGGAATGCGCAATGAGATCCTCCGCCACCGCCTCAAATCCCTGACTATGGCCGAGGTCGATCGGGTGCACACTGCCGCCCCCCGGTCGGCGCCGGCGGAGTGAGCCATGGATCTTGGACCGCACGCGGCGTTCATCTGGGCCTCCTTCGGCATCTACGCGCTGGTGCTGCTGATCCTGATTGCGTGGCTGCTCCTGGACGGCCGGCGGCTGAAGGCCCGGCTCGCGGACCTCGAGGCACGCGGAATCTCGCGCCGGTCACGCGGCGCGCCGGCAAAGGGCTGAAGCGATGACCATGGACCCTGCGGACACCGCGACAGACGCGGCGGGCGGCCGGAGCAAGGCCTGGGTGTTCTTCCCGCTGGCGATCTTTCTCGCTTGCGTCGTGCTCTTCCAGTTCGCGTTGAAGTCGGGCGATCCCTCGAAGCTCCCCTCGGCGCTCATCGGCAAGCCGGCGCCGCCGACGGCGTTTACCGCGCTCGAGGGCCTGAGCGGCCCCTCCGGCCCTGTTCCCGGCTTCACGTCCGAGGAGCTGGCGCGCGGGCAGGTGACGGTCGTGAACTTCTGGGCCTCCTGGTGCGCGCCCTGCGTGGAGGAGCATCCGCTTCTGGTCGAGCTTGCGAATTCGCACGGTGTGCGGCTGTTCGGCGTCAACTACAAGGACGAGCCGGAGAAGGCGCGCCGCTTCCTCGGGCGCTACGGCAATCCGTTCAGCGCCATGGGCGTCGATGCGAAGGGCCGCGGCGCCATCGAGTGGGGTGTGTATGGGATGCCCGAGACGTTCGTCGTCGATGGCCAGGGCCGCATCGTCTACAAGCACGTCGGTCCGCTGACGGGAAAGAGCGTCGCGGAAAAGGTGCTGCCGGCGGTGCGCGCGGCGGCAGCCGGCACGGCAACGGGCTCCGCCGCGCCCGGCTCTTGAGCGCTGTCCCGAACGTGTGGCTGTCCCTCACCCCCGGCCCTCTCCCCGTAAGAACGGGGATGAGGCCGTTGCCAGCCCTCCCCCACCGTCACCCCCGCGAAAGGCGGGGGTCTGCGCATGTCTCCTATGATGCGCCCTTGAACTGGCTTGCGCGGATCCCGGCCTTCGCCGGGATGACGGCGGTGGGGAGGCAGCGCACGCGTCACACCCTTGGCCGAGAATGACCGTGGTGAGGGGCAGCAACGAGTCGTGAGTAGCAGCGGGCGTCGCGCTTCAGAGCGGGAAGAACTCGCCGCGCGAGTGGCTCAAGATCGACAGGGTGCCCGACTTGATGTCGAAATGGGCGCCGTGGAGGTTGAGCTTGCCCTTCTCCTCGCGCTCGCGCACGAACGGGAACGTCCGCAGGTTCCGGATCGAGGTCTTAATCCCTTCCTTTTCGAGCGCATCGAGCTTCTCGGCCTGCGAGCTCATCTGGTGCGACGCCAGGACCGACAGGCGCGCCTCGTCCAGCATCGACATCCAGCGCGAGATGAACATGGCTTCCGTCTGGATGGCCGCCGACTGGTTGAGGGCCGCCTTGACGCCGCCGCAGCCCGAGTGGCCCATGATGACGAGATGCTTGACGCGCAAATTCAGGATGGCGAACTCGATGCCGGCGCTGACGCCGTGGAACTTGCCGCCGGTCTCGTAAGGCGGCACGAGATTGGCGACGTTGCGCACGACGAACAGCTCGCCCGGCATGGCGTTGAAGATCGTTTCCGGATCGACGCGGCTGTCGCAGCACGAGATCAGCATGATCTCGGGGCTCTGGCCGTAGGTGGCGAGCTCCTCGTACTGGTCGGCGTTGGGGAAGTAGATGCGGTGCTTGAAACGGCGATAGCGGTCCGTGAGCGACTCTGGAAATGAGGACATCGTTGGCCTTTTCGTTGGAATGGGAGCCTCGCGAGGCGCAGCATCGCGTTTTCTCGCGCGACCGCGAAATGTCAAGGGCACACGGCCATCATAGCGCCGAACGGCACATCCGCTACGCGATGCTTTCAACCCCGAGCGGGGCTGCCATGTCCGCCCGATAGAGCACCGTCGCGAGATCGAGGTCGTCCGAGCCGGCACTGGCGTCGATGCAATCCTTGAGGATCGCGCCGGCCTGCGGCAGCGCGACCCGGGCCGGGGCGCCTCGCGCCAGCAGTCCGGCGATGAGGCCGGTCAGGAGGTCGCCCGTGCCGTGCGGAACGACCGGGCGCGCCGGGACGGTGGTGGCGAGAGCCGCATGGCCTTCGACGAGCACCGTCGCCAGCCGGTCGTGCCCCACCGGCACGGAGGTCGCAAAGACGGTCGTCGGGCCGAGCCTGTGCGCGGCAGCCACGGCGCGCGAGGGGCTGTCGGCGCCGAGCCCGGTCAGAAAGGACAGCTCGAACGCGTTCGGCATCAGAACGTCGGCCAGCGGCAGCAGACGCTCCTTGACCCGGTCGGCGGTTTCGGCGGGCAGGTAGAGGCCGCGGGGCGTATCTCCGAGCACCGGATCGCAGACGAAGCGGGCGGCGGGGTTGAGCGCCTTGAGCCGGGCGACGGCATCCACCGCCAAGTCGACGTGCTCCGGCTTGGGCAGGTAGCCGGTGACGATCATCGACGCGGAGGCGAGCCAGCCGTTCGCCTCGAGGGCCGCGATGATCTTCGCCAGCTCGGTGGTGGCGACGGGCGCACCCGCGACGTGGCGAGAGCCGGCATGGTTCGACAGCAGTATCGTCGGGAGCGCCGCCACGTCGTGGCCGAACGTCTCCAGGGCCGGCACCAAAGCGCGCAGGCCGACGTGGCCGCGGGCGACGAGGGAGGACAATGCGACGATTCGTGCCAACGATCGGCTCCAACGCGAGGTGTGGCCGCCAACCCTATGTGGCTATTGGCGGTTTGTGAACGCGCCCGTGTTCGAGTATTTTGCGCTGCACAATAACGTCCGGAACCGGGTCGCCATGAAGTCGAATATTCGTCCGCGCCGCAGCGTCCTCTACATGCCGGGAGCCAACGACCGCGCCTTGGAGAAGGCCAAGTCGCTGCCGGCCGACGCGCTCATCCTCGATCTGGAGGATTCGGTTGCGCCCGAGGTCAAGGTCGAGGCGCGCGAGCGGGTCTGCACGGTCGTCAAGGAAGGGGGCTACGGACGGCGCGAGCTCGTCATCCGGCCCAACGCGCTCGAGACCATCTGGGGCACGGCCGACCTCATTGCCGCCGCGGAAGCCGCACCCGACGCCATCCTCATTCCGAAGGTTGCCCATCCCGGCGATATCATCAGCTCGGCGAAGATCCTGAAGTCCGTGAACGCGGCGGAGAAGACGCGGCTGTGGGCCATGATGGAGACCCCGCAGGCGATCCTCAACGCCCGTGAGATCGCCGCCGTCGCGATGGATCCGGAAAACCGGCTCGAATGCTTCGTCCTCGGCACCAACGATCTCCTGAAAGAGTCGCGGGCCCGGGCGCTCGACAACCGCTTCGCCATCGTTCCCTGGCTCGCGCTCACCGTCGTCGCCGCGCGCGCCTTCGGACTGGACATCATCGACGGTGTCTACAACGACTTCCGAGACGAGGAGGGCTTCCGCCGCGAATGCGAGCATGGCCGCACGCTCGGCATGGACGGCAAGACCCTCATCCATCCGTCCCAGGTCGGTCCCTGCAACGAGGTGTTCAGCCCGACGGACGACGAGGTCGTGTGGTCGCGCAAGATCATCGAGGCGTTCTCGCAGCCGGTTAATGCCCAGAAGGGCGTGATCACGGTCGAGGGACGGATGGTCGAGCGCCTCCACCTCGTGATGGCGCGGCGGACAGCGGCAATCGCGCATGCCGTGCGCGAGATCGACGACTGGTTCTAGGCGGAGGTCTCAGGCGACGGGGCTGCGGCGTGCACGGGGCCGCCTGCCTGCCCGGGCTGCGACGATGGGCGCGGCGGTGCCGTCGCCGCCGGATGGGTTTGACAATGGACAGTCTCCGCCGGACCGACTAATCGGCTCGCAAATCCCGCTGTTTCTCCGACATTCCACGACGTTCCGGACCGAGGGCGCCATGACGACGACCAAGACGAACCCCGGCAACTTCTTCGAGGACTACACCTTCGGCCAGATCCTCCGGCATGCCACGCCGCGCACGGTCACCGAGGGCGATGCGGCGGTCTACATGAGTCTTTACGGTCCGCGGTTCGCCGTTACCTCGTCGGATACCTTTGCCAAGGCCATCGGGTATCCCCGCGCGCCGCTCGACGATCTCCTCACCTTCCACGTCGTCTTCGGCAAGACCGTCCCCGACATCTCGCTCAACGCGATCGCCAATCTCGGCTACGCCAGCGGCCGTTTCCTGAAGCCCGCCTACCCGGGCGACACGCTGTCGACGGTCTCCGAGGTCATCGGCCTCAAGGAGAACTCCAACAAGGAGACCGGCACCGTCTATGTGCGCTCGACGGGGCGCAACCAGCATGGCGAGGTCGTGCTCGAGTACATCCGTTGGGTGATGGTGCGCAAGCGGGACAAGACTGCCCCGGTCGGCGAACCCGTCGTGCCGAAGCTTCCGGACCGCATCGATCCTTCCGAGATCGGCGCTGCGGTGCCGCCGATCGATACGGCTGCCTACGATCTGGCGCTGGCCGGCAGTCCCTATCGCTGGGGCGACTACGAGGCCGGCGAGAAGATCGACCACGTCGACGGCATGACGATCGAGGAAGCCGAGCACCAGATGGCGACGCGGCTCTACCAGAACACCGCGAAAGTGCATTTCAACCAGCATACGGAATCCAAGGGCCGGTTCGGCAAGCGCATCATCTACGGCGGCGTCGTCATCTCGCTCGCCCGCGCCCTGTCGTTCAACGGGCTCAACAACGCATTCCACCTCGCGGCCATCAACGGCGGCCGTCACGTGGCGCCCCTCTTTTCCGGCGACACGGTTTATGCCTGGTCGGAGGTGCTGGAGAAAGCCGAGATCCCCGGCCGGACCGATGTCGGCGCGCTGCGCATCCGTCTCGTTGCGGTCAAGAACCGGGATTGTGCGGACTTCCCGCTCAAGAAGGATAACGGCGAGTACGCCGACGGCGTCATCCTCGATTTCGACGCCTGGGTCGTGCTGCCGAGGTGACTGGGACCATCTCCAGGTTTAATCCCCAGAATTCGATGGGTCGTAGCCGGATTTTTCAGCGCCGACCTGGACCCGGTTAGGGCATTCTTCGGGAATCACCGTTAATGCAAAGGTACGCCTCGGGCTTTGCGCGCCGAGGAAACCGAGCGGACCCATCGCCGCGGACGCCCCTGGACGGCCCTATTTTCGCGTCCGTAGTCTGTCCGGGCAAATCATCCGAACACGTCCTTGTGGTCGCAAGGACGCCGTCAATCGAGGTGCCGAGGCTTTGGTGTGACACTGAAGGTGGCAGTCATCGGCGCCGGACTAGCGGGCTTGACGTGCGCCCGTGACCTGCGCCGTGCGGGCTACTTCGTCGAGGTCTTCGAGCAGGAGCGGGTGATCGGCGGGCGGCTCGCCACTGCGCGGGTCGGGCTTGAGACCTTCGACTACGGGGCCCAGTACCTGACCGCGCGGAGCGCGCAGTTCCGCAGCTTCCTCGATGAGGTTGCAGGTCTTGGCTATGCCGCGCGGTGGACTCCGCGGACCCAGGTCAGCGGGCCGGAAGGCGCCGGCCAGATGCTGCCCTGGTACGTCGGTACGCCCGGCATGGCTTCGATCGTGCGTCCGCTCACCGAGAGCCTGCGCATTCAGACCTCGCGCAAGGTCCATACGCTGGAGCGGGTCGACAAGGGGTGGCGCATCTGGTTCGAGGACGAGACGGCGGTGGGACCGTTCGCGGCCGTCGCGGTCGCCGTCCCCGCGCCCGAGGCGCGTCTGCTGCTCGGCCGCGTCGGCGAACTCGCGTCGCTCATGAGCCCGGTCCGCATGGCCCCGTGCTGGGCGCTCATGATCCAGTTCGAGGAGCGCGTGCTGCCCGAGCAGGATGTCTTTTCCGACATGAGCGAGACCATCCGCTGGATCGCCCGCAACAACACGAAGCCCGCGCGCGCCAAGCGCGGCGAGACGATCGTCATCCATGCGGCGCCATCCTGGAGCCGTGAGACGGAGGATGCCGATCCCGACGTCATCGCCGACGAGCTGTGGGGCGAGGCCTCGCACGCGCTCGGCCTTCCGCCGGTGCGGCCGATCCGCAAGTCCGCACATCTGTGGCGCAACGGCCTGGTGGAGCAATCGCTGGGCGAGACCTTTCTCTTCTCCGACTCCTTCAAGGTCGGCGTGGCCGGCGACTGGTGCCTCGGCCGGCTCGCCGAGCACGCCCACGAGAGCGGCCTCGGACTCGCCCGGGCCATCACCAGCGCACTGGACTAAGGCACAGCTCCGCCGGGCGATTTTCGCCTCTCGTCCGGTCGCTGCGCCCCTCTGGCAAATTGCGGCGCCGCGCCGGGCGGGCTAGAACGCTGCGATCGATCGTCCCCGGGGGTCTTCATGTCCGAAGCCACGACAGGGCGCGGAGCCGCAATCGAACGCCCGCTGTCCCCTCACCTGCAGATCTACCGCCCGCTCATCAACATGGTGATGTCGATCCTGCACCGCATCACGGGCGCGGCGCTCTATTTCGGCACCCTCATCCTGGCGGCCTGGATCATCGCCGCCGCGTCCGGGCCCGACGCCTTCGCGACCGTCAGCGGCCTTCTCGATAGCTGGCCGGGCCGTTTCGTGCTCTTCGGCTACACCTGGGCGCTCATCCACCACGCGCTCGGCGGCATCCGCCATTTCATCTGGGATAGCGGGGCCGGCTACGACCTTGCCACCGTCGATCTCTTGTCGTGGGGGACGATCGTCGGCTCGACGCTGCTGACGGCGCTGGTGTGGGGTCTCGTCCTCTACGGCATGGGAGGAGCCTGATCCCATGTCGTTGCGCACACCTCTAAAGAAAGTCCGCTACCTCGGCTCGGCCAAGGAGGGCGCGGACCACTTCTGGAAACAGCGCGTCACCGCCGTCGCCAATCTCGTGCTGTCGGTTTTCCTCGTGGCGCTGCTGGTCTCGCTCGCGGGTGCGGACCACGCGACGGTCGCCGCGACGCTCTCCCGCCCGGAGATCGCCCTGCCGCTGATCCTCCTCCTCCTCTCCGCGGCCATCCACATGCGGCTCGGCATGCAGACCATCATCGAGGACTACGTGCACGGCGAGGCGGCGAAGATCGCGCTTTTGATGCTCAACACGTTCTTCGCCCTCGCGGTCGGCGCGGCCAGCATCCTGGCAGTCCTGAAACTCACCTTCGGAGCTTGATCGCAGCATGGCTGGCAACGCGGACGCAGCGGCGACGGGCACGGCAGCGGGCAGCGGGCGTGCCTACCCGATCGTCGATCACACCTACGACGTCGTGGTCGTGGGGGCCGGCGGCGCCGGTCTGCGGGCGACGCTCGGGTGCGCGGAGGCGGGCCTCAAGACCGCGTGCGTGACGAAGGTCTTCCCGACGCGCTCGCATACCGTCGCGGCGCAGGGCGGGATCGCCGCCTCCCTCGCCAACATGGGTCCGGACAACTGGCGCTGGCACATGTATGACACGGTGAAAGGCGCCGACTGGCTCGGCGACCAGGACGCCATCGAGTACCTGTGCCGCAATGCTCCGGAGGCCGTCTACGAGCTCGATCATTACGGCGTTCCCTTCAGCCGCACGGAGGACGGGCGCATCTACCAGCGGCCGTTCGGCGGCCACTACACCGAGTATGGCGAGGGACCGCCGGTGCAGCGCACGTGCGCGGCGGCCGACCGCACCGGCCATGCCATGCTGCACACGCTCTATGGCCAGTCGCTGCGCTATTCGGCCGAGTTCTTCGTGGAGTATTTCGCGCTCGATCTCATTATGGACGAGGAGGGCGCCTGCCGCGGCCTCATCGCCATGAACATGGAGGACGGCAGCATCCACCGCTTCCGGGCGAAGCGCACGATCCTCGCCACCGGCGGCTATGGCCGTGCCTACTTCTCGGCGACCTCGGCCCACACCTGCACGGGCGACGGCAATGCCATGGTGCTGCGCGCGGGCCTGCCGCTGCAGGACATGGAGTTCGTGCAGTTCCACCCGACGGGCATCTACGGCGCCGGCGTCCTCATCACCGAGGGCGCGCGCGGCGAAGGCGGGTATCTCACGAACGCCAGGGGCGAGCGCTTCATGGAGCGCTATGCCCCCCACGCCAAAGACCTCGCCTCGCGCGACGTCGTCTCCCGCTCGATGACCATCGAGATCCGGGAGGGCCGCGGCGTGGGTCCGGAGAGCGACCACATCTACCTGCACCTCGACCATCTCGATCCCAAGATCCTGGCCGAGCGCCTGCCGGGCATCACCGAGAGCGCCAAGATCTTCGCCGGCGTAGACCTGCGCCGCCAGCCAATCCCCGTCATCCCGACTGTGCACTACAACATGGGCGGCATCCCGACGAACTATCACGGCGAGGTGCTGACCTTGAAGGACGGCAATCCGGACCATGTCGTGCCGGGCCTCCTGGCCATCGGGGAGGCGGCCTGCGTCTCGGTCCATGGCGCCAACCGCCTGGGCTCCAACTCGCTCATCGATCTCGTCGTGTTCGGCCGCGCCGCAGCGCAGCGCTGCGCCGATACGGTGGAGCGCCGGGCCTCGCAGCCGGAGCTTCCGCGCGCGGCGACCGACAAGGCGCTCGACCGGCTCGACCGCTACCGCCATGCGGGCGGCGGCACGCCGACCGCCGCGCTGCGGCTCCGGATGCAGAGGACCATGCAGTCGAACTGCGCGGTGTTCCGCGACGGTCCGGTGCTCGAGGAGGGCATCCGCAAGATCGCCGAGATCTGGAGCGACGCGGACGACATCCGTGTCACGGACCGCTCGCTCGTCTGGAACTCCGATCTCGTCGAGACGCTGGAATTCGACAACCTCATCGCCCAGGCGGCGGTGACGGTGGCCGGCGCGGCGAACCGCCGGGAGAGCCGGGGCGCGCACGCCCGCGAGGATTATCCCCATCGCGACGACGCCGCCTGGATGAAACACACGCTGGCCTTCGCCGATTATGCGACGCGCCAGGTGCGGCTCGACAGCCGACCGGTGCACACGCGCACGCTCACCAACGAGATCAAGTACATCGAGCCGAAGGCGCGGGTTTATTGAGAGGTGCGTCGAGGCGCGGGGAGCGGCTGTCGGGCCGCCCAGGTGCGGCCGCGTGCTTATGCTCCGGACTGCGGTCGCAAAACCCGTCTGAAGCCGGTGGCGAGGCGTGCGCGCCTGCGCTAAGGGAACAGTCGCGAGAGCCGAAGCCATCCTGGGAGCGCGCGTGGCACGTCCGTCCCGCAAAGGCAGCGACACGGGCGCAAGGGCCCCGAAGCCCGAGGAGCCGCGCGAGCCGGACAGCCGCATCGCGCCCGATCCCTTCACCGCCGTTCTGCCGGCGCTCGCGGCGCTGGGCGCCATCGCCTCCATCGCGGCCATCAACTGGACCGCCGAGGAGCGCACGCCCGACCGCTCCCGCGCGCGGCGCAAGGCCGCGACCGCCATCCGCGAGCTGGAGACCTGCTGCCTCGGCCTGTCGGAGATCTTTCGCCGTTTCCAGCGCAACCCGAAGCTCTTTGCTGGCGAGGGGGCGCAGGGCTCCTCGCCGCTGAAGTTCGGCGTGCACGGACCGCGTGTCGGGCCCGAAGGCAGCCGTCTCTTCCATCAGCTCATGAACGACGTGGCCTCGATGCTGGTGCTCGCCTCGCAGAATGCCTTCGACGTCATGTGTGCGGTGGAGGACGGGGAGGTCGATGCGCCGGAGTCGCTCTATTTCTCCTTCGGCGAATGCCAGGAGCAGTTGAACAAGCTCATTCAGGCCCGGGCGACGCTGAAAGTTGCGGTCGACACCGGGGCGGAGATCGCCGAGCGTCTCACCCGGCTCGTGCGCGAGCTGCGCAAGTATCGCCCGGACTAAAGGCCAAGGCGCTCGCAGCGCTCGCAGATCATGGGAGAGATCCTGGGCAAAGAACCGCATCCGCCGGCGGCTCGCTCGCGTTGACAGGGCCGGCGCGGGGGCCCAATTCTTGCACCCCGTTTGATTTTTCGCTGCCGCGAGGGACGCAATCGACCCATGGTTCAGCTCACCCTACCAAAGAACTCGAAACTGACGAAGGGCAAGATCTGGAACGCGCCGGAGAGCGGCGGCAACTGGCGCGAGTTCCGCATCTACCGCTGGACACCCGACGACGGCCAGAACCCGCACCTGGATTCGTATTGGGTCAACGAGGACCAGTGCGGTCCCATGGTTCTCGACGCGCTCATCAAGATCAAGAACGAGATCGATCCGACGCTCACCTTCCGCCGCTCCTGCCGGGAAGGCATCTGCGGCTCGTGCGCGATGAACATCGACGGTACCAACTATCTCGCCTGCCTCAAGGGCATCGACGAGGTTGAGGGCCCGGTCACCGTCTATCCCCTTCCGCACATGAAGGTCGTGAAGGACCTGGTGCCGGACATGACGAACTTCTACGCCCAGCACCGGTCCATCGAGCCGTGGCTCAAGACCGAGACCCCGACGCCGCCGAAGGAGTGGCGCCAGTCCCGCGAGGACCGCGAGCTGCTCGACGGGCTCTACGAGTGCATCCTGTGCGCCTGCTGCTCGACCTCGTGCCCCAGCTATTGGTGGAACTCGGACCGCTACCTCGGACCGGCGATCCTGCTGCAGGCCTACCGCTGGGTCATCGACAGCCGCGACGAGGCCACCGGCGACCGCCTCGACAACCTCGAGGACCCGTTCCGGCTCTACCGCTGCCACACCATCCTGAACTGCTCCAAGGCGTGCCCGAAAGGTCTGTCGCCCGCCAAGGCGATCGCGAAGCTGAAGAAGCTGATGGTTCAGCGCCGGGTGTAGCGCCGGCGTGGGGTCCACGCGATCGCGGCGCCGGAAAAAGAAGAAGGCCGATGGCGCGTCGCGCTGCCATCGGCCTTGAAAGTGGTTCGATCCGTGCGGATCGGGCCTTGCTCCGGTGCCCAACCGGAGGCAGGGCCGAAACGGTTGGCCTTAAGCCGCGCGCTTCTTCTTCGCGGCCTTCTTGGCCGGCTTCTTCGCGGCGGCCTTCTTTGCCGGAGCGCGCTTCGCCGTAGCCTTCTTCGTCGCCTTCTTCGCTGCCTTAGCCATAGTTCTCTCTCCCTCTGAAAAAGACCGAATCATTTCGATCACGAAAAAATATGCGCAAGTTCGATGATTTTGTTGACATCGAAATTCGATTTGGCGTCGATATTCTTGTCCAATTGCATAAAAGTGTGGCGCAAAGTCCTCAATCTGCAAGCGATTCCGGGCGCCTAGACTCATGCAGCGGTGATTGCGGTTGAAGCGATGCGTTGCACGCGGCCGCAGAGCGGTGCGAAAACAGCCTCGCTCATGCACGGTGAGGAGAAAGTTTTCCACCGGATCGTTGCAATTTGCGATGCGAGCGAAGCGGTCGCCTCGGTGCGGCGAGGCGAACGTTCCTGTGCGACTTGCCGTCGTGACATACGGTCGCGAGGTGCTTGTGCGGGTGGGCGCGATCGGCAGAGGTCGAGCGCCAAGAAAGGTGGCGCGATGTCGGGGCGTGTCTGGCAGGACTACGAGCAGCGTCTGGCGAGCGGGCTCATCGACCGCGACGCCGCGCAGGCCCGCGTCGTCCGCCGCCTCGATCAGCTTGCCGTCGAGCTCGAAGGGCACCGGCCCGAACGCGCACCGCGCCTGCCGTTCTTGCGGGCTGCCCGCCGCGGGCCGCCGCGGGGCCTCTACATTCACGGCTCCGTCGGGCGCGGCAAGACGATGATGATGGACCTGTTCCATGCGGCGGTCGACTTCAATCCCCGCCGGCGGGTCCACTTCCATCAGTTCATGGCCGAGGTTCACGAGCGCATCGCGCGCGGGCGTGCAACGACGGACGGCGACCCGATCCCGTTCGTGGCCGCCGAGATCGCCGGCGAGGCGCCGCTGCTCTGCTTCGACGAGCTGCACGTCACCGACATCGCCGATGCAATGATCCTCGGGCGCCTGTTCAAGGCCCTGTTCGAGCGCGGGGTCGTCGTGGTCGCCACCTCGAACGCACCTCCGGACCGGCTCTACTGGAACGGCCTCAATCGCCAGCTTTTCCTGCCGTTCGTGGCACTTTTGAAGGACAAGCTCGACGTTGTCGCGGTCGATGCCGCGCGGGACTACAGGCTCGACAAGCTGCAGGGTCGCCCGCTCTATTTCCACCCGGCCGATGCCGAAGCCAAGGCGGCGATCGACGCGCATTGGGAGCGGCTCGCCGGGTCGGCCGCGGCGGGTGCTCCCGCGGAGGTCGCGTGCAACGGGCGGTTGATCAAGGTGCCGCTCGCCGCCGAGGGCATCGCGCGGTTTGCCTTCGCGGACCTGTGCTCGGTGCCGCTCGCCGGCGCCGACTATCTCGCCCTCGCGCGGACCTATCCGACCCTCATCGTCGAGGACATTCCCCTGCTGACGCCCGACCGGCGCAACGAGGCCCGGCGCTTCGTGACGCTCGTCGACACGCTCTACGATCGCGGCAACTGCCTCATCGCATCCGCCGCCGCCGAGCCCGACGCGCTCTATCCGGCCGGCGACGGGGCGGACCTGTTCGTCAGGACCGCATCGCGCCTGATGGAGATGCGCAGCGAGGCCTACCTCAAGCAGAGGCTCGCGGACCTGCGGGACGCGTGACGAGACGCCCGGTGCGCAATTTTCCGGGACCGGCTTGAGGCGAGCGGTGTTTCGGCCTACGAACGGACAGGTTGTTTTCGCGCCTGCGAGATGGCAGGGCGTACACCCTGTGGTGAGTTCGTGTTGGGTTTTCAATTCTGCGGGGCCGTGACCGGCCCGCGGGAACTGGCGAGGGAGGACGATTTCCGATGGCGCGTACGAAGATTGCCCTGATCGGCGGCGGCATGATCGGCGGAACGCTGGCCCACCTGATCGGACTGAAGGAGCTCGGCGACGTCGTCCTGTTCGACATCGCGGACGGCCTCCCCCAGGGCAAGTCGCTCGACATCGCGCAGTCGGGGGCGGTGGACGGCTTCGACTGCAATCTCAAGGGCACCAACGCCTACTCCGATATCGAAGGCGCCAGCGTGTGCATCGTCACCGCCGGGGTGCCGCGCAAGCCCGGCATGAGCCGCGACGATCTTATCGGCATCAACCTCAAGGTCATGGAGCAGGTGGGCGCGGGCATCCGCAAATACGCGCCCAATGCGTTCGTCATCGTGATCACAAATCCGCTCGACGCCATGGTCTGGGCGCTGCAGAAGTTCTCCGGCCTGCCGCGCAACATGGTCTGCGGCATGGCCGGCGTGCTCGACACCGCCCGCTTCCGCCACTTCCTGGCTGACGAGTTCAAGGTCTCCGTGGAGGACGTCGCCGCCTTCGTGCTCGGGGGTCACGGCGACGACATGGTGCCGCTGGTGCGCTACTCGACCGTCGGCGGCGTCCCCCTTCCCGACCTCGTGAAGATGGGCTGGATCCGCCAGGACCGCGTCGATCAGATCGTCGACCGCACGCGTAAGGGCGGCGGCGAGATCGTGGCGCTCTTGAAGACCGGCTCGGCCTACTACGCCCCGGCGGCGTCGGCCATCGCAATGGCCGAGAGCTTCCTCAAGGACAAGAAGCGTGTCGTGCCCTGCGCCGCCTATCTCAACGGCGAGTACGGCGTGAAGGGCCTGTATGTCGGCGTCCCGGTGATCATCGGCTCGGGCGGCGTGGAGCGCATCATCGAGATCGACCTCAATTCGTCCGAGCGGCAGATGCTCATGCGGTCGGTCGAGTCCGTGAAGGGCCTCGTCGATGCCTGCGTCCAGGTCAATCCCCCGCTCGGGGCCTGATCCGACGTTGCCGGGCCGCGTGCCGTATCGCCGTCGTGCCCCGGAGGGTAGGACCTGCCGGCCCGTTCGGGGGTGGCCGGAGCGCCGCCCTCGCACTTAGACATCCATTCCACGCGATTCATTGCAACGCCCAGGAGCGCCATGAATATCCACGAGCATCAGGCGAAGGAGCTCTATCGCCAGTACGGCATCCCCACGGGCAAGGGGGGGGCCGCGTTCACCGTCGAGGAGGCCGTCGCAGCGGCTCGGCAGCTTCCGGGACCGGTCTGGGTCGTGAAGGCGCAGATCCACGCCGGCGGCCGAGGAAAGGGCACCTTCAAGGAGAAGGGCGCCGGCGAGAAGGGCGGCGTCCGCCTCGCCAAGTCGATCGACGAGGTCAAGCAGTTCGCCGGCGAGATGCTCGGCCGCACGCTGGTCACCGTCCAGACGGGGGATGCCGGCCGGGTCGTGCGCCGCCTCTACGTCGAGGACGGCACGGCGATCGCCTGCGAGCTCTACCTCTCCATGCTCGTCGACCGTGCCACCTCGCGCGTCGCCTTCATCGCGTCGACCGAGGGCGGCATGGACATCGAGAAGGTCGCCCACGACACGCCCGAGAAGATCTTCACGATGTCGGTCGATCCGGCCGCCGGCTTCCAGCCCTTCCACGGCCGCAAGATCGCCTTCGCGCTCGGCCTCAAGGGCGAGGCGGCCAAGCAGATGCAGGCGATGGCCGGCAACCTTTACCGGATGTTCCTCGAGAAGGACATGAGCCTTCTGGAGATCAACCCGCTCGTCGTGACGAAGGACGGCAGCCTCATCGCGCTCGACGGCAAGATGAACTTCGACAGCAACGCGCTCTTCCGCCACCCGGAGATCGTCGCCATGCGCGACCTCACCGAGGAGGAGCCGACCGAGATCGAGGCTTCCAAGCACGACCTCGCCTTCATCAAGCTCGACGGCACGATCGGCTGCCTCGTCAACGGCGCCGGCCTCGCCATGGCAACCATGGACATCATCAAGCTCTACGGCGCGGAGCCGGCGAACTTCCTCGACGTCGGCGGCGGCGCCTCGAAGGAAAAGGTCCGCGAGGCCTTCAAGCTCATCCTCGCCGACCCGTCGGTGAAGGGCATCCTGGTCAACATCTTCGGCGGCATCATGCGCTGCGACACCATCGCGGAAGGCGTGATCGCGGCAGCGCGCGAGATGGCGATCACGGTCCCGCTCGTCGTGCGGCTGGAAGGCACCAACGTCGAGCTCGGGAAGAAAATGCTTGCTGAATCCGGCCTCAAAATCGTCCCCGCCGACGATCTCGCCGACGCCGCCCGCAAGATCACCGCCGAAGTGAAGAAGGCTGCCTGACGATGTCCATCCTCATCGACAAGACCACGATCACGATCTGCCAGGGCATCACCGGCAGCCAGGGAACGTTTCACACCAAGCAGGCCAAGGCCTATGGCACGCGGATTGCCGGCGGCGTCACGCCGGGCAAGGGCGGCGCCACGCATCCGGATCCCGAGCTTGCCGACGTGCCTTTGTTCGACACGGTGCTCGACGCCAAGGCCGCGACGGGCGCCACCGCGAGCGCCATCTACGTCCCCCCGCCGTTTGCCGCCGACGCCATCCTGGAGGCGATCGACGCGGACATTCCGCTCATCGTCTGCATCACGGAGGGTATTCCGGTGATCGACATGGTGCGGGTGAAGCGCGCGCTCTCGGGCTCCAAGTCGCGCCTCGTCGGTCCCAACTGCCCCGGCGTGCTGACGCCCGACCAGTGCAAGATCGGCATCATGCCGGGCAACATCTTCGCCAAGGGCTCGGTCGGCGTCGTGTCGCGCTCCGGCACGCTCACCTACGAGGCGGTGAAGCAGACGACGGATGCCCGGCTCGGCCAGACGACGGCGGTCGGCATCGGCGGCGATCCCGTCAAGGGCACCGAGTTTATCGACGTCCTCGACCTGTTCCTCGACGATCCCAAAACGCAGTCCATCATCATGATTGGCGAGATCGGCGGCTCGGCCGAGGAGGAGGCCACCGAGTGGCTCCAGGCTCAGGCGAAGAAGGGCCGCAAGAAGCCGATGGCGGGGTTCATTGCCGGCGCATCGGCCCCGCCGGGCCGGCGCATGGGCCACGCCGGCGCCATCATTTCGGGGGGCAAGGGCAAGGCCGAAGACAAGATCGAGGCCATGCAGCGGGCCGGCATCGCCATGGCCGACAGCCCCGCGGCGCTCGGAACGACGCTTCTCAAGGTGCTGGGCAGATAAGAAATTGCTGGAACGCGGCGCTGCAGGTGACGGCGGCGTCGCGGCATTCCCGGTTCGGGTTGCAGGAGCCTATAAATCGTGCGCCTCCTGCACTTTCGATGGTCTTATAAGGCCGTCGCAAACGGAGTAGGGTCCAGACGCTGCACCGCAGCAACGACAGCCCGGTGATCCGCCTTGCACGGCCCTCAGGCCGCGCGGCGGCGCCGGTGCCGTTCAGTCCCGCCGCGTTCCCCGACGGGTGATCTCACGTGCCCATCCAGGACAGACCCGATGACACGCCACGCGCGCAACGAGCATTTCCTCAAGACATCGTTCTTGCAGGGGACGAATGCGTCCTACATCGAAGACCTTCAGGAGCAGTACGAGCATAATCCCGGCTCTGTCTCCGATGAGTGGCGGCATTTCTTCGAGAGCCTGAAGGAGGAGCGCCAGCGCACCCGCGTCGACGACCGGTCGATCCCCGTCGTCAGCGGCAACGGCGGCCCGTCCTGGGGCGTGCCGGTCTCCGAGCTCACCGCTCACGACGATCTCATTGCGGCGCTGACCGGCGATGACGGGCCGGCCGAGTCCGCGATCCGCGCACGACTGCAGCAACGGTCCCACCAGGCGGGCGTGGAGCTTTCGCCCGCCGCGTCCGTCCGCGCGACGCAGGATTCCATCCGCGCCCTCATGCTGATCCGCGCCTACCGCGTCATGGGCCATCTGGCGGCCGATCTCGATCCGCTCGGAATCGCCGAGCGCAACGTGCACAAGGAATTGCGCGCGGAGACCTACGGCTTCACCGAGGCCGATCTCGACCGCCCGGTCTTCATCGACCGCTACCTCGGGCTGGAGTTCGCGACCGTCCGCCAGATCCTGTCGATCCTGCGCCGCACCTACTGCCGCAAGATCGGCTACCAGTTCATGCACATCACGAACCCGGCGCAGAAATCCTGGCTGCAGCAGCGCGTCGAAGGCGAGGAGAAGGGCATCAACTTCACGGTGCCCGGCAAGCGCGCGATCCTGAACAAGCTCATCGAGGCGGAGCTCTTCGAGAAGTTCTGCGACATCAAGTATACGGGCACCAAGCGCTTCGGCCTCGACGGCGCCGAGGCCATGATCCCGGCGCTCGAGCAGATCATCAAGCGCGGCGGCCAGCTCGGCGTGAAGGAGATCGTCTTCGGCATGGCCCACCGCGGCCGCCTCAACGTTCTCGGCAACGTGCTCGGCAAGCCGCTGCGTGCCATCTTCAACGAGTTCAAGGGCGGCTCGTTCAAGCCCGACGACGTCGAGGGCTCGGGCGATGTGAAATATCACCTCGGTGCCTCGTCCGACCGGTCGTTCGACGGCAACAACGTGCATCTCTCGCTGACCGCCAATCCGTCGCACCTCGAGATCGTCGATCCCGTCGTTCTCGGCAAGGTCCGCGCCAAGCAGGACCAGTACGGCTGCGACCCCGGCGACCGCACGCCGATCCTGCCGCTCCTGATCCACGGCGACGCCGCCTTCGCCGGCCAGGGCGTGGTGGCCGAATGCTTCGGTCTGTCCGGCCTCAAGGGACACCGGACCGGCGGCTCGATCCATTTCATCATCAACAACCAGATCGGCTTCACGACAAGCCCGCGCTATTCGCGCTCCTCGCCTTACTGCTCGGATGTGGCGCGCCTCGTCGAGGCGCCGATCCTGCACGTGAACGGCGACGATCCCGAGGCCGTCGTCCACTGCGCGAAGATCGCGATCGAGTACCGGCAGCGATTCCAGAAGCCGGTCGTCATCGATATGTTCTGCTACCGCCGCTTCGGTCACAACGAGAGCGACGAGCCGATGTTCACGCAGCCCTTGATGTACAAGAGGATCAAGGCGCATTCGACCGTCGTCGAGGTCTACGGCAAGCGCTTGGTCGAGGAGGGCGTCATCGCGTCGGGCGAGGTCGAGGACATGCGCCAGGCGTTCCGCGCCCGTCTCGACGACGAGTTCCACGCGGCCGAGACGTTCAAGCCGAACAAGGCCGACTGGCTCGACGGCCGCTGGGCAGGGATGCAGCGCGCCGGCGAGGACGATCTCGTGACGGCGACGGGCGTCGATGTCGAGACGCTGCGCCACGTCGGCCGCCAGATCACGGCGATCCCCAACGAGCTGCGCGCGCACAGGACCATCGTGAAGCTGATGGAGCGCCGCCGCGAGATGGTGGAGAGCGGCCAGGGCATCGACTGGGCGATGGCCGAGGCGCTGTCGTTCGGATCGCTCCTGAAGGAAGGCTACGCCGTCCGCCTCTCGGGCCAGGACAGCGAGCGCGGCACCTTCTCCCAACGCCACTGCGTGCTGATCGACCAGGAGACGGAGCGGCGCTATACGCCGTTGAAGTTCGTGGCACCCGACCAGGCGAAATTCGAGGTCATCAACTCGATGCTGTCGGAAGAGGCGGTGCTGGGCTTCGAGTACGGCTACTCGCTCGCCGAGCCCAATGCGCTCGTGATGTGGGAAGCGCAGTTCGGCGATTTCGCCAACGGCGCGCAGGTCATCTTCGACCAGTTCCTCTCCTCCGCCGAGCGCAAGTGGCTGCGCATGTCGGGTCTCGTCTGCCTGCTGCCGCACGGTTTCGAGGGCCAGGGTCCGGAGCATTCCTCCGCGCGGCTCGAGCGCTTCCTGCAGTTGTGCGCCGAGGACAACTGGCAGGTCGCCAACTGCACGACGCCGGCCAACTACTTCCACATCCTGCGCCGGCAGGTCCTGCGCAAGTTCCGCAAGCCGCTGATCCTCATGACGCCGAAGTCGCTCCTCAGGCACAAGCGCGTCGTCTCGCGGTTGGAGGAGCTGGGGCCGCACACCTCGTTCCAGCGTCTCCTGCTCGACGATGCGCAGACGCGGCCGGGCGAGAAGATCAAGCTCGTTCCCGACGACCAGATCATCCGCGTCGTGCTGTGCTCGGGCAAGGTCTACTACGACCTCTACGAGATGCGCGAGGCGCAGGGCATCGACGACGTCTACCTGCTGCGCGTCGAGCAGCTCTACCCGTTCCCGGCACGCGCCCTCATCAACGAGCTCGGCCGCTTCAAGTTTGCCGAGATCGTGTGGTGCCAGGAGGAGCCCAAGAACATGGGCGCCTGGCATTTCATGGATGCCAACATCGAGTGGGTGCTGACGCACCTCGGCTACATCCACCGGCGGCCGCGCTACGCGGGCCGTGCGGCGGCGGCCTCGCCGGCGACCGGGCTGCTCAGCAAGCATCTGGCGGAGCAGGCGGCGCTGGTGAACGAGGCACTGAAGGGGACGGCCAGGTAGAATCGTGCAGACGGGGCTGCGACGGTGGCCCCGAGGGACGGCGAGGACGCGCATGACGATCGAGATCAAGGTTCCGGTGCTGGGCGAATCGATCACGGAGGCCACCGTGGGCCGCTGGTTCAAAAAACCCGGCGAAGCGGTGAAGGCCGACGAGCCGCTGGTCGAGCTCGAAACCGACAAAGTGACGGTCGAGGTGCCGGCCCCTGCCGCCGGCGTGCTGGCCGACATCCTGGCGAACCAGGGATCGACGGTTGCGATCGGGGCTTTGCTCGGCGCGTTGCGGGAAAGCGGCGCGGGAGCCACGGCGTCTCCCGCCGCGCCGGCGAAAGCACCGATAAAGACGGAGCCTCCGAAGGCCGCAGCTCCGGCGAAGGCGTCCAAGCCCGCACCCGCACCTCCGCCGTCGCCCTCGGCTCGCAAGATCCTTGCGGAGGCCGGCGTGGAGGCAGCGGACGTTGCCGGATCGGGCCGTCGCGGTCAGGTGCTCAAGGAAGACGCGGTCGCCGCAGCGGCCGCCCGACCCTCGTCGCCTGCGCCACAGCCGTCGCCGACCGCGTTCGAGCCGCGCGAAAGCCCCTCGACGCCCGTTCCCGTGCCAGTCCAGGAGCTGCGCGTTCCCACCACCGTCGGCGAGCCGGGCCGCGAGGAACGGGTGCGGATGACGCGGCTGCGCCAGACCATCGCGCGGCGTCTCAAGGATGCCCAGAACACCGCGGCGATGCTGACCACGTTCAACGACGTTGACATGAGCGCGGTCATGGCGCTCCGGTCGCAATACAAGGACCTCTTCGAGAAGCGCCACGGCGTGAAGCTCGGCTTCATGGGGTTCTTCGTGAAGGCCTGCGTGCAGGCGCTGCGCGAGATCCCCGCCGTCAACGCCGAGATCGACGGCGACGACATCGTCTACAAGAACTACTACCACATCGGCGTCGCGGTCGGCACCGAGCGCGGCCTGGTCGTGCCGGTGCTGAGGGACGCCGACCGCATGTCGCTCGCCGAGATCGAGATCGCAATTTCCGAGTTCGGCCGCCGCGCCCGCGACGGCAAGCTCTCCATCGAGGACATGCAGGGCGGCACCTTCACCATCTCGAACGGCGGCGTCTACGGCTCGATGCTGTCCACGCCGATTCTCAATGCGCCACAGTCGGGCATTCTCGGCATGCACCGCATCGAGGAGCGGCCCGTCGTCAGGAACGGCCAGATCCTCGCGCGGCCCATGATGTACCTGGCGCTCAGCTACGATCACCGCGTCGTGGACGGCAAGGAGGCGGTGACCTTCCTCGTGCGCGTGAAAGAGTGCCTTGAAGATCCCCAGCGGTTCATTCTCGAGCTCTAGGCCCATGGGCGAAGCTGCTGCCGGCCGGTGCGGGGTTCGTCCGCCCGCGTCCCCGCGCTCCCGCCCGACCCTAGCTCCAGCAAGCGAGATCCCGACGCATGTTTGACCTTGTCGTAATCGGTACCGGCCCCGGCGGCTATGTCTGCGCCATTCGCGCCGCACAGTTGGGCCTGAACGTCGCCGTCGTGGAGAAACGGCCCACGCACGGCGGGACGTGCCTGAACGTGGGCTGCATCCCGTCGAAGGCGCTGCTGCATGCCTCCGAGCTCTATGCCGAGGCGGGGCACGGCTTCGCGGCGATGGGCATCGACGTCAAGCCCACGCTCGACCTCGCCCGCATGCTCGCCTTCAAGGACGAGGGCGTGAAGGGCAATGTCGACGGTGTCGCCTACCTGCTCAAGAAGAACAAGATCCAGAGCTTCCACGGCACCGGACGCATCGTCGGACCGGGCAAGGTCGGCATCACCTTCATCAACGGCGAGACCTCGACGCTCGATGCCAAGGCTATCGTGATCGCCACCGGCTCCGACGTCATGACCCTGCCCGGCGTCGCCATCGACGAGAGGAAGGTCGTCTCCTCGACCGGCGCGCTGGCATTTGAAAGCGTCCCGAAGCGCCTCCTCGTGATCGGCGCCGGCGTGATCGGCCTGGAGCTCGGCTCTGTGTGGCGGCGGCTCGGCTCTGCGGTCACGGTCGTCGAATATCTCGATCGCATCCTTCCCGGCATGGACACGGACGTCGCGCGGACCTTCCGGCGCATCCTCGAGAAGCAGGGCATCGCATTCCGCCTGTCGCAGAAAGTAACGGCCGTCGCAGAGACGAACGGGGCGCTGTCGGTGAGCGTCGTGCCGGCAACCGGCGACGGCACCGCGGAAACTCTGGAGGCCGATGCCGTGCTCGTGGCTATCGGGCGCAAGCCCTATACGCACGGCCTCGGCCTGGAGGAGGCGGGCGTCGCCGTCGACAAGAAGGGCTGCATCGAGGTCGATCAGAACTTCGAGACGAGCGTTGCCGGCGTCTATGCCATCGGCGACGTGATCGCGGGCCCGATGCTCGCCCACAAGGCCGAGGACGAGGGCGTCGCCGTTGCCGAGATCCTCGCCGGCCAGGCGGGCCATGTGAACTACGACGTGATCCCGAGCGTCATCTATACCGCACCGGAGGTTGCGAGCGTCGGCAAGACGGAGGACGACCTGAAGGCCGCCGGGATTGCCTACACGGCCGGCAAGTTCCCGTTCACGGCCAACGGGCGGGCAAAGGTCAACCGGACGACCGACGGCTTCGTGAAGGTGCTCGCCGATGCGGCGACCGATCGCGTGCTCGGCGTGCACATCATCGGGCCTCACGCCGGCGAGATGATCGCCGAGGCTGCGGTCCTGATGGAGTTCGGCGGCTCGGCGGAGGACCTGGCGCGGACGTGCCATGCCCATCCCACGCTGACGGAAGCGGTGAAAGAGGCCGCTCTCGCCGTCGGCAAGCGCGCGATCCACATCTGAGGCGACGCTACGCGCGGGGATGCGCGGCATCGTACACGCGCAACAGATGCGCGCGGTCGACCTCGGTATAGACCTGCGTCGTCGAGAGCGAGGCGTGGCCGAGGAGCTCCTGGATCTGCCGCAGGTCGGCGCCCGCCGACAGCAGATGCGTTGCAAACGAATGGCGCAGAGCGTGCGGCGTGGCGGTGTGCGGCAGTTCAAGCGCATCGCGCAGGCGCGCGACCGCGAGCTGGATGAGCCGCGGTGAGAGCGCCCCGCCCCTGGCACCGCGAAACATCGGCTCGTCGGCCTCAAGCGAGAACGGCACGAGAGCGAGGTAGCGCGCAATCGCGCTCTGGGTGACGGGGAGAACCGGCACCAGACGCTCCTTCTCGCCCTTGCCAATGATGCGCAGCACGTCGCGCCCCGGAGACGGTGCGTCCTTCACGGCCAGAGCGAGGGCTTCCGAGATGCGCAGGCCCGATCCGTAGAGCAGCAGCAGCACGGCCGTATCGCGTGCGCCGATCCAGTCCGCCTCGGCGTCGCCGGCCGCATCGACGACGGCCGCAGCCTTCTCGACGGTGAGCGGCTTGGGCACGGCATGCGGCAGCTTCGGCATGGCGACGCGCAGGATCGCGCGGTTGTCCGACAGCGCGGCGGCATCGAGCCAGCGGAAGAAGGTCCTGAGCGCCGACATCGTGCGCGACAGCGACCGGCTTGCAAGCCCCTGCCGGCGGCGCGCCGCCATGAAGCCGCGGAAGGTCTTCAGATCGAGGCGGTCGAGATCGCCGAGGCAGGGCGGCCGTCCGAGATGCGTGCGCAGAAAGGCGAAGAAGGTCTCAAGGTCGCGGCGGTAAGCGGAGAGCGTCGCCGCCGACCGGCCATCGGTGTGCTCGAGATGGTCGAGCCAGCGCACAAGCGAGGCGTCGAGGTCGGCGCCGAGCTCCAGTTCTGGCGCGGTTGCGTGCATCGCGTCCTGAGGGTTTTGGCGCTAAGCGCGCACGGCCGTGCGTGCCGCCTGCGGCAAATCTGTCTCTGCGCAGGCTCGGGCCGATTGATTAACGAAGCGTTAATGCCGCACTCGCGGCAGCCCCGATCTGCTCCCATATCCGTGCACTCCGGCCATAAGGACCAGCCTCGACATGCCGAAGCTTCTTGACCCCATCCGGATCGGCGATCTCTCCTTGCGCAATCGCGTCGTGATGGCCCCGCTTACGCGGTGCCGGTCAAGCGCGGGCCGCGTTCCCAATGACTTGATGCGCGACTACTACGTCCAGCGGGCGTCGGCCGGCATGATCCTGTCGGAAGCCACCTCGGTCGATCCCATGGGCGTCGGCTACCCCGATACGCCGGGCATCTGGTCGGACGAGCAGGTGGCGGGCTGGTCCCGGATTACGGAGGGCGTGCATCGCGCGGGCGGCCTCATGCTCCTGCAGCTCTGGCACGTCGGCCGCGTGTCGGATCCGATCTATCTCGATGGCGCGCTGCCCGTGGCACCGAGCGCAATCCGGCCGGCGGGAACCGTATCGCTCGTGCGGCCGAAGAAGAGCTTCGTGACACCGAGGGCGCTCGAGCGCGCGGAGATCCCCGGCATTGTCGACGCCTACCGCCGCGGGGCTCTCAACGCGAAACGCGCCGGCTTCGACGGCGTGGAGCTGCATGGCGCCAACGGCTACCTGCTCGACCAGTTCCTGCAGGACAAGACGAACACGCGCACCGACGACTATGGCGGTCCGATCGAGAACCGGGCGCGCCTGATGCTCGAAGCGGTCGATGCCGCCATCGATGTCTGGGGCGCGGGCCGCGTCGGCCTGCATCTCGCCCCGCGCGGCGATGCGCACGACATGGGCGACAGCGATCCGCTCGCCACCTTCTCCTACGTGGCGCGCGAAGCCGGCCAACGCGGCCTCGCCTTCCTGTGCGTGCGCGAATCGCTCGGGCCCAATCGTATCGGCCCGGCGCTGAAAAGAGCTTTCGGGGGCGTCTACATCGCGAACGAGGCCTTCACGCCGGCGACGGCACAGGAGGTTCTCGACACGGATGAAGCGGACGCCGTGGCCTTCGGCCAGCTCTTCATCGCCAATCCCGACCTGCCCCGGCGAATCGCGGCTTTGGCCAATCTCAACGCGCCCGATCCGGCGACGTTCTACGCCCAGGGACCCGCCGGCTATACCGACTACCCCGTCCTGGCCTGACGGGCGACGTGGCGGGCGTGCCAGAAACCCGCAATTTTCGGGGGTTTTTTGCATGTCGGGGACGGATTGCCCGTTGCAAATGGCCGCGACGCAAGTACTTTGGCGCCAGCGGCGAGCCCGACGGCGGCAGATTTGGCCGTTGCTTGTGCAAGCGCGGCTACAGGTGCGGAGGCAGCTCTAACGCGAGTGACGTCGCGTCTTGAGCGGCGCCTTCCAAAGCGGCCGTGGATGGTTCGACCGTCATCTGAATTCTCTTGAGGGACAATCCACACATGGCAAAAGCAGCTGCGGCAAAGCCGAACACTGTGACGCTCCGCCAGCTCGGCGCGGCACTCGCCGAGAACCACGAGATCCCGAAGAAGCAGGCCGCGGCCGTGCTCGAGGACCTCGTCACCCTGATCACCAAGCACCTCAAGAAGGGCGACCGCATCCGCATCGGCGGCCTCGGCGTTCTGCAGGTCCGCAAGCGCCCCGCCCGCATGGGCCGCAACCCGGCAACGGGCGAGGCGATCAAGATCAAGGCCTCCAAGAAGGTCGCCTTCCGCGCCGCCAAGGAGCTCAAGGAAGCCGTCTGAGACGAAACCAAAAAAGGCCCGCGAAAGCGGGCCTTTTCTTGCTTTTTTGCTTGTCATGTGTAGCGCGGCGATCGGGGCGGAGCCGCCGCTCAAAGGATCGACTGCCCCGTTTTCTTCCAGTCGGCCGTGAAGGCAGCCAGGCCCGCGTCGGTCAGCGGATGCTTCACCAGCGCCTTCAGGATCGCCGGCGGCACGGTCGCCACGTCCGCGCCGATGAGGGCTGCCTCCTTGACGTGATTGACCGTGCGGATCGACGCCGCGAGGATGTCCGTCGAGAGGTCCTGGTAGTTGTCGAAGATCGTGCGGATCTCGCGGATGACATCCATGCCGTTGAGCCCGATGTCGTCGAGCCGGCCGATGAACGGCGAGACGAAGGTCGCGCCCGCCTTAGCGGCGAGGAGCGCCTGATTGGCCGAGAAGCACAGCGTGACGTTGACCATGACGCCGTCCGACGTGAGCGCCTTGCAGGCCTTCAGGCCGTCGAGCGTGAGGGGCACCTTGATGGTCACGTTCTTGGCGATCTTGGCGAGTACCCTCGCTTCCTTCATCATGCCGTCGTAGTCGGTCGCGGCCACTTCGGCCGAGACGGGGCCCGGCACGATCGCACAGATCTCGGCGACCGTCGCTTTGAAGTCGCGGCCGCTCTTGGCGACGAGCGAGGGATTGGTCGTGACGCCGTCGAGCAGTCCCGTCGCGGCCAAGTCCTTGATCTCGCCCACATCGGCGGTATCGACGAAAAACTTCATCGTGGTCGGCTCCTCGAACGCTGTCGCCCCGCTTTTCGGGCTCTCCGACCCCGGAACGCCCGAATCGTCGGGATCGTCCGGCTCGGTGTGGGCGTAGCTTCTAAACCCTGAGGAACGGTATTGGATAGTCTGCTCGACGGCTTGGCAAACGGAGGCAGAGCGGCGGAAGGCCGCGTGCCGGTCGTGATGCCGGTCGCGCTCAATCAGACCTACGACTATGCCGTGCCGGCGGGGCTTCAATTGGAGCCCGGCGCCTTTGTGCTCGTCCCGTTCGGCCCGCAGGTGCGGATCGGCGTCGTCTGGGACCGGACGCTCGACGCCGAGGCCAAGGCCGTCGACTCCAGGAAGCTCAAGGCCGTCGCCGAGCGGCTCGACGTGCCGCCGCTGCCGGTCGCCTCGATGCGCTTTGCCGAATGGGTGGCGAAATACACGCTCGCGCCGCTCGGCATGGTCCTGCGCATGATGATGAGCGCCTCGGCCGCCTTCGAGCCGCCGCGGCTCAGGACCGGTGTGCGGGCTGTCGAGGGGGCCTCCCGTCCGCCGCGGATGACACCGGCCCGGGCTCGGGCGCTCGAGCTCGCCGCCGACGGCCTCATCCGGTCCAAGTCGGCACTGGCGGAGCTCGCGGCGTGCTCGACCGGAGTCGTCGATGGGCTCGTGGCGTCGGGCAATCTCGTCGAGGTCGCAATCCCGCAGAAGGCCTGCCCGCTGCCCGACCCGGCTCATCGCGCGACCGAGTTCGGCGCCGAGCAGGCCGGCGCGGTCCACGCCCTGCGGTCGGCCGTCGATGCGCAGAACTTCTCCGTCTCGCTCCTCGACGGCGTCACCGGATCGGGCAAGACGGAAGTCTACTTCGAGGCCGTTGCGCGGACCCTGGAGCAGGGGCACCAGGCGCTGATCATGCTCCCCGAGATCGCGCTCACAGCCCAGTTCATGGACCGATTCACGCGCCGTTTCGGCGCCGCCCCCGTGGAATGGCACTCGGCCCTGTCGGCGCCCGAGCGCGGCCGCATCTGGCGTGCGGCGGCGACCGGCGAGGCCCGCGTCGTCGTCGGCGCCCGCTCCGCCCTCTTCCTGCCGTTCGCCGATCTCGGCCTCATCGTCGTCGATGAGGAGCACGACGCCGGCTACAAGCAGGACGACCGCGTCCATTACCAGGCGCGCGACATGAGCGTCGTGCGCGGCAGCATCGGCAAGTTTCCCGTCGTGCTCGCCTCCGCGACGCCGTCGATCGAGAGCCACGTCAATGCGCGCAGCGGACGCTACCGTCACCTCGTGCTGCCCGGCCGCTATTCCGGCATGGAGCTGCCGGAAGTCACCGCCATCGATTTGCGCCGGGAGCAGCCCGAGAAAGGCCGCTGGCTGGCGCCGCGCCTTGTCTCCGCTATCGCCGAGACTATGGCGAAAGGCCAGCAAACGCTGCTCTTTCTCAACCGGCGCGGCTATGCGCCGCTGACCTTGTGCCGCAAGTGCGGCCATCGCTTCGAGTGCCCGCAATGCACGGCGTGGCTCGTCGAGCATCGCTTCCGCCAGCGGCTCAACTGCCACCACTGCGGCTTTGCGATGCCGCTGCCGGAGAAATGCCCGAAGTGCGGCGAGCCCGATTCGCTCGTGGCCTGCGGGCCGGGGGTGGAGCGCGTCGCGGAAGAGGTGGGCGAGCGCTTTCCGGAGGCGCGGGTCGCGTTGCTCTCCTCCGATCTCATCCCGAGTCTCACCGAGATGCGCACCGCCATCGAACGCATCGAAAGCGGGGAGACCGACATCGTCATCGGCACGCAGATCGTGGCGAAAGGCCACCACTTTCCCAACCTCACGCTCGTCGGCGTCGTCGACGGCGATCTCGGCCTCGCGCTTGGCGCCGACCCGCGGGCGGGCGAGCGCACGTTCCAGCTCCTCAACCAGGTGACGGGCCGCGCGGGGCGGGCGTTTGCGGAGGGGCGCGGCCTCATCCAGACGCATCTGGCCGATCATCCCGTCATGCAGGCCATCCTGTCGGGCGACCGCGAGGAGTTCCTGGCGCGGGAGATCGACGTGCGCCAGCGCGGCCTGCTGCCCCCCTATGGACGGCTGGCGGCCCTCGTCGTGTCGGCGCGCGAAAAGGAGCTGGCCGAGCGCTTCGCGCGCGAGCTGGCGCGGCGTGCGCCGGCCTCGGAGTGGATCAGTGTGCTCGGGCCGGCGGAGGCGCCGATCTTCGTCGTCCGCGGCCGGCACCGCTGGCGGCTGCTCGTGAAGGCGCCGCGCGAGGCGGACATCCAGGCCTATCTCAGGGCATGGCTCGGGGTGGTCCCGGAGCCGAAGGGCGACCTGCGGCTTGCCGTCGATATCGATCCCTACAGCTTCCTGTGACGGCACGGCTCGCTGCGGTTGTGAAGACCGAGGCAGTAGGCCGTTGTAATTGCAGGCTCCGTGCAGCGCGACATCCGCGGATCGTCCGTCTGCGCCGCGGGTGTCGCGATAAAGGCCGGGCGTTGCTCAGAGCTGGTCCCAAGGCCGGCTCGCCAGAGCCGTGCCGAGGCGGCGTCCGTGCGTCATTCGTGCGCCAAGGCGGCGGTTGATGCCTGTAAAGCCCCATGTTACACGGAGCGCGCATTTCGAAAGAGGGCTGCGCGGGGACGATATTCGCGCCCGTCTTTTGCAATCATACCCCACTGGCATCAGGGACGATTCGGCTCGATGCGTGAGCCTGAGCGGACCCCTTATCAGCGCACGAGAGCGGTCGACGTGGCAACAGACGAACCCTTGATGGCGAGTGTGGCGGGCCGTTATGCCTCCGCGCTGTTCGAACTGGCGACGGATGAGGGCAAGGTCGCCGAGGTCGAAGGGGATCTCGCGAAGTTTCAAGCCCTTTGCGACGAGAGCGCGGATTTCCGGCGCATGATCCGCAGCCCCGTCATCGATGCCCACGACCAGGGGAAGGCGCTCGCCACGGTGCTCGCCAAGGCCGGGGCCGGTGCGACGACCGTCAATTTCTTCAAGCTGCTTGCCAGGAACCGCCGCCTCTTTGCCGCGACCGACGTCGTACGTGCCTTCCGCGCTTTGGCCGCGCGGGCGCGGGGAGAGGTCATGGCGGAGGTCACGGCCGCAGCACCCCTGTCGGAGGCCCACGTGGCAGCACTGAAGTCGACGCTCAAGGCGTCGGTCGGCAAGGACGTGACGCTCGTGGAAAAGGTCGATCCGTCGATCCTCGGCGGGCTCATCGTCAAGCTCGGCAGCCGCATGATCGACACCTCTCTCAAGACCAGGCTCGACATGATGAAGACGGGCTTGAAGGGCGTCTGACACGGATTTCGAAAGCCCGGCGCGCGAGGAGCAAGGCCGGGCTTTCGCTTCACTTGAGGATCGAAAGCGGACCCGAGCGCATCAGGCAGCGGGCCGCATCAGGGACAACCGAGAAGGCAAGAGGTCGAGGCACATGGAAATCCGGGCCGCAGAGATCACGTCGATCCTCAAGGATCAGATCAAGAATTTCGGCAAGGAGGCCCAGGTCTCCGAGATCGGCCAGGTGCTGTCGGTCGGCGACGGCATCGCCCGCGTCTACGGCCTTGACAACGTGCAGGCCGGTGAGATGGTCGAGTTCCCGGGCGGCCTGCGCGGCATGGCGCTGAACCTGGAAGCCGACAACGTCGGCGTCGTGATCTTCGGCGACGACCGCGGCATCAAGGAAGGCGACACCGTCAAGCGCACCGGCGCCATCGTCGACGTGCCGGTGGGCAAGGGCCTGCTCGGCCGCGTCGTCGACGGCCTCGGCAACCCCATCGACGGCAAGGGCCCGATCAAGTCGGACACCCGCATGCGCGTCGACGTGAAGGCGCCGGGCATCCTGCCGCGCAAGTCCGTGCACGAGCCGATGGCGACCGGCCTCAAGGCGGTCGATGCGCTGATCCCGATCGGCCGCGGCCAGCGCGAGCTCATCATCGGAGACCGCCAGACCGGCAAGACCGCCGTCATCCTCGACACCTTCCTCAACCAGAAGCCGATCAACGCCGGCAACGACGAGAGCGCCAAGCTCTACTGCGTCTACGTCGCCATCGGCCAGAAGCGCTCGACGGTGGCTCAGTTCGTCAAGATTTTGGAAGAGCGGGGCGCGCTGCCCTATTCGATCATCGTCGCCGCCACCGCCTCCGACCCGGCGCCGATGCAGTATCTGGCGCCGTTCACCGGCTGCACCATGGGCGAGTACTTCCGCGACAACGGCATGCACGCCGTGATCGCCTACGACGACCTCTCCAAGCAGGCCGTCGCCTATCGCCAGATGTCGCTTCTGCTGCGCCGTCCTCCGGGACGCGAGGCCTATCCGGGCGACGTGTTTTATCTCCACTCCCGCCTGCTCGAGCGCGCCGCCAAGATGGGCGATTCCGCCGGCAAGGGCTCGCTCACCGCGCTGCCCGTCATCGAGACGCAGGCCAACGACGTGTCAGCCTACATTCCGACGAATGTCATCTCGATCACCGACGGCCAGATCTTCCTCGAGACGGACCTGTTCTACCAGGGCATCCGTCCGGCCGTGAACGTCGGCCTGTCCGTGTCGCGCGTCGGCTCCTCGGCCCAGACGAAGGCGATGAAGCAGGTGGCCGGCAAGATCAAGGGCGAACTCGCTCAGTATCGCGAGATGGCCGCGTTCGCGCAGTTCGGCTCCGACCTCGATGCCGCCACGCAGAAGCTTCTTGCCCGCGGGGCCCGCCTCACCGAGCTCTTGAAGCAGCCGCAGTTCTCGCCGTTGAAGATGGAAGAGCAGGTGGCGGTGATCTTCTCCGGTACGCGCGGCTATCTCGACTACCTGGCGGTCAACGACGTCGGCAAGTTCGAGCAGGCGCTCCTCGGCGCGCTGCGCGACGAGAAGTCAATTCTTGCCTCCATCGAGGCGGAGAAGGCCCTCTCGGGCGAGACCGAGAAGAAGCTGGTCGCCTTCCTCGACAAGTTCGCCAAGAGCTTCGTGGCCTAAACGCCCGCGCAAGGAGACGGCTCCATGCCGAGCTTGAAGGACCTACGCAACCGCATCGCCTCGGTGAAGGCGACGCGCAAGATCACGAAGGCCATGCAGATGGTGGCCGCGGCCAAGCTGCGCCGTGCGCAGGAAGCCGCGACCGCCGCGCGCCCCTACGCGGAGCGCATGGACACGATCCTCGCCAACCTCGGCAGCCGGGCCGTCCGCGAGACCGCCTCGCCGCTGCTCGTCGGCAACGGCAAGGACCAGGTCCATCTGCTCGTCGTCATGACGGCGGAGCGCGGCCTGTGCGGCGGCTTCAACTCCAACATCGCCAAGCTCGCCCGCGCCGATGCCGTGCGCCTCGTCGCGTCGGGCAACACGGTCAAGATCATGACGGTCGGCCGCAAGGGGGCCGACAACCTGCGCCGCGATCTCGGCCGCAACATCGTCGAGCGCCGCGATCTCGCCGGTGTCCGCCAGATCGGCTACAAGCACGCGGAAGAGATCGCCGACCGGCTGCTCGCGATGTTCGAGGCCGGGGAGTTCGACGTCGCGACGCTCTATTTCTCGGAGTTCAAGTCGGTGATCGCGCAGAAGCCGACGGCGCTGCAGGTGATCCCCGCCAAGATCCCCGAGGTGACCGAGGCGAAGTCGTCCGGTGCCGCGGCCATCTACGAGTACGAGCCGGAGGAGGAAGCGATCCTGACGTCGCTCCTGACGCGCAACATCGCCACGCAGGTGTTCCGCGGGCTGCTCGAGAACGCCGCTTCCGAGCAGGGCGCCCGCATGAGCGCCATGGACAACGCGACCCGCAACGCCGGCGACATGATCAACAAGCTGACGATCAAGTACAACCGCCAGCGCCAGGCGAACATCACCAAGGAACTCATCGAGATCATTTCGGGCGCCGAGGCGCTCTGACGGATTGAAGGAACGAGGAAACGTCAATGGCTACTAACAAAGTTGGTAAGATCCGCCAGGTCATGGGCGCCGTCGTCGACGTCCAGTTCGACGATCACCTGCCCGCGATCCTGAACGCGCTCGAGACGAAGAACCAGGGCCACCGCCTCGTGCTCGAGGTGGCCCAGCACCTCGGCGAGAACACCGTGCGCACGATCGCCATGGATTCCTCGGAAGGTCTCGTGCGCGGCCAGGACGTGGTCGACACGGGCGGCCCGATCATGGTTCCGGTCGGCGACGAGACGCTCGGACGCATCATCAACGTCATCGGCGAGCCGGTGGACGAGGCAGGCCCGGTCGGCGCCACGGTCTCGCGCGCCATCCATCAGCCGGCCCCGAGCTTCGCCGACCAGGCGACGGAAGCTCAGATCCTGGTGACCGGCATCAAGGTCGTGGACCTGCTCGCGCCGTACGCGAAGGGCGGCAAGATCGGCCTGTTCGGCGGCGCCGGCGTCGGCAAGACGGTGCTCATCATGGAGCTCATCAACAACGTCGCCAAGGCCCACGGTGGCTACTCGGTGTTCGCCGGCGTCGGCGAGCGGACGCGCGAAGGCAACGACCTCTATCACGAGATGATCGAGTCGAACGTCAACAAGGACCCCAAGAAGAACAACGGCTCGGCCAAGGGCTCCAAGTGCGCGCTCGTGTACGGGCAGATGAACGAGCCGCCGGGCGCGCGAGCCCGCGTCGCGCTCTCGGGCCTCACGGTCGCCGAGCATTTCCGCGACCAGGGCCAGGACGTGCTGTTCTTCGTCGACAACATCTTCCGCTTCACGCAGGCGGGCTCGGAAGTGTCGGCGCTGCTCGGCCGCATCCCGTCGGCGGTCGGCTATCAGCCGACGCTCGCCACCGACATGGGCGCCCTGCAGGAGCGCATCACCACCACGCAGAAGGGCTCGATCACCTCGGTGCAGGCCATCTACGTGCCGGCCGACGACCTGACCGACCCGGCGCCGGCCACGTCGTTCGCCCACTTGGACGCCACGACCGTGCTGTCGCGCGCCATCGCGGAGAAGGGCATCTACCCGGCCGTGGACCCGCTCGACTCCACGTCGCGCATGCTCGACCCGCGCATCGTCGGCGAGGAGCACTACGCGGTTGCGCGCAAGGTCCAGGCGATCCTGCAGAAGTACAAGTCGCTGCAGGACATCATCGCCATTCTCGGCATGGACGAGCTGTCGGAGGACGACAAGCTCACGGTGGCCCGCGCCCGCAAGATCGAGCGCTTCATGTCGCAGCCCTTCCACGTGGCCGAGGTGTTCACGGGCTCGCCGGGCAAGCTCGTCTCGCTCGCCGACACGATCAAGGGTTTCAAGGGCCTTTGCGAAGGCGAGTTCGACCACCTGCCAGAGCCGGCGTTCTACATGGTCGGCTCGATCGAGGAGGCGATCGCCAAGGCCGAGAAGCTGGCCGAGGCGGCCTGAGCCAGCGCGGGCCCTCGTTTCGAGGCATCGACGGAAGGACGACCGGATGTCCGCAGGCGGCAACGACACCTTCGGCTCCTGCTGCGCCGAACTTCAGGAGGCCATGAGCGGCGGCGAGTTCGAGCCGCTCATCGCCGTCGGCGAGGGCGGGGTGCTCTACATGTCGGTCGGGCTGATCGAGATGGAGGACGAGGAGCCGGGGCTCATCGATCATCCGGTCTTTTTCTGCCCGTTCTGCGGGACGCGCCTGCAGACCGAGGAGGAGGTGCGGGCGAAGTCGGGCGTCGGCGAGGACGACGAGACGAGCTGACAGGCCGGTGCGACCGCACGCGTACGTTGGATTTCTCAAGGACGACAGGACATGGCGGCGACTTTCAAGTTCGAGCTGGTTTCTCCCGAGCGGATTCTGCTCTCGGTCGACGCGGAGCAGGCGATGGTGCCGGGCATCGAGGGCGACTTCACCGTCTTTGCCGGTCACGCGCCGCTCATCTCGGCGCTGCGGCCGGGGCTTCTCGAGGTGCTGGCCGGCGGCGTGAAAAAGCAGATCTTCGTGAAGTCGGGCTTTGCCGACGTGAATGCCGGCACGCTGACGGTGCTCGCGGCGACGGCCTTCGACCTCGCCGAGGCGAGCTCCTCGCAGATCGCCGAGGAGATCGGCATCGCGGAGGTGGAGCTTGCCGAGGCGAAGGACGACGACAGCCGCACGCTCGCGCAGACCGCGCTCGATCGGCTGCGTGCGCTGGGCGCGAAGGCGGCCTGACGGCGGCGTCACCCGATCCTGCAGAACGACCAAAGGCCGGGAAGCTCCCGGCCTTTTTGTTATGCGGACGCCGCAGAGGCGCGGCGCATCCATTACGATTGCGGGTGCGCGAAGGGCCCAAAGACGCGGACGAGCTCCTCGTAGACCGGCCGCTTGAAGCTGACGACGATCTCGGCCAGCTCTTCCATGGGCCGCCACTTCCAGCGGTCGAACTCGGCCTTGCGCCCGCCGCGCGGTCCGATGTCGATCTCCGAGTCGTCGCCGTTGAAGCGCATGGCAAACCAGCGCTGGCGCTGGCCGCGGTAGCGACCCTTCAGGGCCACGCCGAGAAGCTCGGGCGGAAGATCGTACGTGAGCCAGCGGTTGAGCTCCGCGACCACTTCCGCGTTGCGGATGGCGGTCTCTTCTTCGAGCTCCCGGTGTGCGGCCGATAGCGGATCCTCGCCGGGCATCAGGCCGCCCTGGGGCATCTGCCAGATGTGGCCCTGGCGGCTGCCGGCCCATTTGGGCAGCCGGCGTCCGGTCCAGACGTCGCCGCGGCTGTTGAACAACATGATGCCGACCCCGACCCGGTATGGGAGGTCGAGGCGCTGCGAGTCGCCGATGGGACGTTCGATCGTCATGGGATTGAGATCGGCTGCGAATGCGTCAATAGAGTGACAGGCGAATCAAAGAGTTACAATAGACGCTCGACGTTGCGGTCGTATGACGGCGGCGGCGTGGTGCAAAAATGCGCGGGCTGCGGTGCTGAGAGCGCTCAGGTTGCGACCGGGCGCGCGAGCGGTCCGAGCTCGGCGACGACGGCGGCGTAGACCTCGCGCTTGAACGGCACGATCAGGCCAACGAGCTCGTCGACCTCAGCCCATCGCCAGGCCACGAACTCAGGGTCGTGGCCTGGAGGCGGCGTGATGTTGATTTCGCTGTCCGGCCCATGGAAGCGCACGGCGAACCACTTCTGGCGCTGCCCGCGATAGCGTCCGCCCCAGGCCACACCGATCAGCTCCGGCGGCAGGTCGTAGATCAGCCAGTCCGCCGTCTCGCCGATGATCACGGCCGAGCGGACCTGGGTTTCCTCGTGCAGCTCCCGCAGGGCGGCGGTGCGCGGGTCCTCGTCGGCGTCGATCCCGCCCTGCGGCATCTGCCACCACGTGCCGCGGCCTTCGGCCTCCGTCGGCGAATCCGCGCGCTGGCCGATCCACACGTGACCGTCGCCGTTGATGAGCATGATGCCGACGCAGGGTCGATAACCGAGCTGCGAGGCATCGACGGTGGGCTTGGCAGCGCTCATGCGGGCCTCCGGCCTTGGGTCTCGAGGTCTCGAGAGGGAAATGGAAAGGGCGCCGGTCGGGCGCCCTGTCCGTCACAGCCAACGCGATCTGCGCCTCAGTTCGGAACCGTGGTCGCAGGCTTGTCGGTGTCGGCGCCGGGAGTCCGCATGCCGGCCGGAGGGTTGGCAGGCTTGGCAACCGTCGCCTCGGTGGCCGTGCCGCGCAGGAAGCGCAGGGCATACTGGAGCTGCGTGTCCTTCTCAGGCTCCTTCGGCACGTAGGCGAGCGAGCCGCTCTCCTCCTTCTCCTCCTTCAGCTCTTCCTTGGCCTCGCCCTCCTCCGGCGTCTTGGCCGTTCCGTCGCCGTTCTTGAGGTGGCCGCGCAGGCTTGCCTCGCCGCGCGGCTTCTCGCTGGCGATCTTCTCCTTCAGGTCGTCGGGCAGCTCCTGCTCCACGACGATATCCGGCTCGATGCCCTTGGCCTGGATCGAGCGGTTGGACGGGGTGTAGTAGCGCGCCGTCGTCAGACGGATAGCCCCGTTCGTCGTGCCGAGCGGGATGATCGTCTGCACCGACCCCTTGCCGAACGAGCGCGTGCCGATGATCGTCGCGCGCTTGTGGTCCTGCAGCGCGCCGGCCACGATCTCGGAGGCCGAGGCGGAGCCGCCGTTGATGAGGATGACCACCGGCTTGCCGTCGGACGAATCGCCCGGACGGGCCTGCGCACGCTGCGTCTCCTCGTTGTTGCGGCCCTTGGTGAGCACGATGGCGCCCTGCTCGAGGAAGTCGTCGCTGACCGAGATGGCCTGATCGAGCAGGCCGCCCGGATTGTTGCGCAGATCGATGACATAGCCGCGCAGCTTCGGGCCGATCTCCTTCTTGAGCTGATCCATGGACTTCACAAGCATGGCGTGGGTCTGCTCGTTGAAGGTGGAGACCTTGATGTAGGCGACGTCGTCGTCGGCCCGCGCCTTCACGGGATTGATCCGGATGATGTCGCGCGTGACCTTGATGTCGAAGGGCTCGTCGCGTCCCTTGCGCACGATCGTGAGCATGATCGGCGTGTTGACCGGCCCACGCATCTTCTCGACCGCCTGCTCGAGCGTCAGGCCGTTGATCTGCTCGTTGTCGAGATGGGTGATGAGGTCGTTGGCCAGGATGCCCGCCTTGAAGGCCGGGGTGTCGTCGATCGGCGACACCACCTTGATGACGCCGTTCTCCATCGTGACCTCGATGCCGAGCCCGCCGAACTCGCCGCGGGTCTGCACCTGCATATCCTTGAAGTTCTTCGGGCTGAGGTACGACGAATGCGGGTCCAGCGCGGTCAGCATGCCGTTGATCGCATTCTCGATGAGAATGGTGTCGTCGGGCTTCTCGACGTAATCGGAGCGCACGCGCTCGAAGACATCGCCGAACAAGTCGAGCTGCCGGTAGAGCTCGGCATTCGGCGAGTTTGCGGAATTGCCGCTGGTGACGTTGAGGACCGTCGTGACGGCGGCGAAGCCGGCCATCATGAGGAATGTCCAGAACGCGAATTCGGTTCTACGCATCAGCCTTGAGCCTTCTGAGAAACTCCACCCCACCAGGGGTCGGGATCGATGGGCTGCCCGTCCTTGCGAAACTCGATGTAGAGTACCGGCGCGGCGGACGGCGCACCAGCCACTTCCTTCTTGACTGTCATCATCGTTCCAACGGGTTCGGCCGCGAGCACAAACTCACCCGGCCGTACGTCGATCTGCGACAGGCCCGCCAGTACAACATTGTATCCACCGCCGGCATTGATAATCAAGAGTTTGCCGTAGCTGCGGAACTCGCCCGCATAGAGGATCCAACCATCGCAAGGCGCCGTAACTTGGGCGCCGGAGCGGGTCTCCATTACAAGTCCTTTAGATTGCGATCCGTACTGTGTGCGTTCGGCATAGCTCAGGACGCGCTTGCCGGTCGCGGGCAGCGGCAGCTTGCCTTTGGCGAGGTGGAACGGGATCGCAGGCTTGATGCGGCCCGGGTTCGATGTCAGCGCCGCCGTCTGTACGGGTGCGAGCTCGATCGTTCGGATTGAAGGCCTGGTGTCCGCCGGCTCCGCGCCGCCCGCCTGCGGAGGAACGACGGCCGCGACCGTCGGCGATCCGGCGCGGATCTCGGCCTCGTAGGCGCCGAGCCCCGTGTTCTCGGCGACGGCCTTGTCGAGCCGGGCGATGAGCTCGTTGAGGTCGTTGACGCTGCGCGAGATCTCGCCCGCTGCGTCGCGCACCTGGCGCAGCTCCTCCTGCCGCTCGAGGATCGACTGCCGCTTCGTTTCCATCAATCCGGCAAGCGAGGTCTTCAGATCGTTGAGGCGGGTGTGCTCCGCCTTCTCTTTGGCGGCCTCGGTGCGGCTCTCCTCGACGATTCGCATGAGCTCGCTCAGTTGATCGGCAAGCTCGAGCGCCTGTGTGCGCATGCCGGGAAACGCCGCGGCGAGCAGCATCGCGCTGCGGACCATCTCGAGCGCATCCTCGCGCTTGGTCACGATGACGGGAGGCGGATTGCGGCCCATGCGCTGGAGCGCCGCCAAGAGGCTTGCGATCTGCTCGTGGCGCTGGCCCAGCGAGCCGCGGATCATCGTCTCCTGGGCCTCGAGCTCGCCGAGCCGGCTCTCGATGCCGGTGAGGCGCGCCTCGCTCTCCTGAACGAGGCCCGCCGTCTCCTGCAGGCGCTGATTGATCTTGCCGCGCTCGTCCGCGAGCTTGGCCACGTCGTGCTCGATGACCCCGGCCTTGTCGAGCGTCGACTTCAGCTCCTCGCGGCGGGCATCCAGCGCCTTCTTGACCTGGTCGGCGGTGGGCGCGGTCTGAGCCACGACATCCGGGAGGCCTACTGCAAGGACGAGACAAACGGCGGCACGGACCCGGCCGGGCCGGGTCCGGACAGACGCCCGCTTGCCGACTGTTCCGATCACCCTGGCAGTCCCCTCGACCCCATCACGCCGGCCCCCGTATTCTTGCCCGATCCTCACCCCTGTCCGGATCTTTGCCCGTAAACCTCCGCTCCGGGCCCGTCCCGAGCTCGGCAGCCCGGAGCCCTCCCCCGAAAACGCGACCTTTTGAGGACGGACCGGGAGGAGCGGGCAGGGGCGATTCGCCGCCAGCATACTTCAATTCGGGCTGCGGGCGGACCGGCACGGCGCTGCTCGCGGCCGCCCGAGGTGCTCTTTGCCATTTGCCGCCTTCGCCGGAGCACCCTATCCTGCCCGGCATGCCCAGCCGAGGAGCGACAGGCCATGGAAGGACGGGCCATGTCCGCCCCTCGGCCGCAGGACGGCACGGCGCACGTTGAAGGCGAAATCGCGAAAGACGCACTCCCGATGCAGGACGTTCTCTACCATATGACGACGGTTGCGGTGATCGCGGTCTTCCTCGTCCTGTGCGCGGGGCTGTGGACGATGTCGCGCGGGACCGCGCCGAACCTCAGCCAGAAGCTCATGCGCTGGCGCGTGGGGCTGCAGTTCCTGGCCATCGTCATCATCGTTCTGTTCACGCTGATCGCCAAGCACAGCGGCTGACGCCGGCGGCGCGCGGGGGAATTTCGTGGTCAAGCTCAACAAGATCTACACGCGGACCGGCGATGCCGGCACGACTGGGCTCGGCACGGGCGAGCGGGTCGCGAAGGATGCCGCGCGCATCGTGGCCTACGGGACCGTCGACGAGACCAACGCGGCCGTCGGGCTGGCCCGCATCCATCTCGCCGGCGGCCACCAGGGGCTCGACGCCAAGCTTGCCCGCATCCAGAACGATCTGTTCGACCTCGGGGCAGACCTGTGCGTGCCCGATCGGGGAGAGACGCTCTCGTATGAGCCGCTGCGCGTGAGCCAATCTCAGGTCGAGCGCCTCGAAGCCGAGATCGACGAGCTCAACGCCGAGCTGCAGCCGTTGAAATCCTTCGTGCTTCCGGGCGGCTCGGCGGCGGCTGCGGCCCTGCACGTCGCGCGCACCGTGAGCCGCCGCGCGGAGCGCGAGATCGTCACGCTGGCGGGGCGGCCGGGCGAGACGGTCAGCCCCGCGGCGCTCAAGTATATCAACAGATTGTCGGATTTTCTTTTCGTCGCGAGCCGGTATGTGAACGACCGCGGCCGCAGCGATGTGCTGTGGGTGCCGGGCCAGAACCGCTAGGCTCGCGCCGGGTGCGGGGTCGAGGCGGGGATCGAGGAAGGGGGCTTCGATGTTCGTGCCGTTGCATGACGAGAACGCGTTGAAGTCGATCCACTTTCAATACGTCACGATCGGCCTCATCGTGCTCAACGTCATCGTGTTCCTGTTCGAGGCCACGGCGTTGCAGGAGGCGGTGATCGCGAGCTTCGCGATCATCCCGGCCGAGCTCGTCTCGACGGCGAGCCTCATCCCCATCAACGAGACGCCGGAGCAGACCGTGGCCGTGCCCGAGAAGCTGACGCTTCTCTCTTACATGTTCTTCCACGGCGACATCTTCCACCTCGGCGGCAACATGCTCTTCCTCTGGGTCTTCGGCGACAATGTCGAGGATGCGATGGGGCACATGCGGTTCCTGGTCTTCTACCTCCTCTGCGGGACGCTGGCCGGGCTGATGCACGTCTACATGGTGCCGGGGTCGCCGAACCCGCTGATCGGCGCCAGCGGCGCCGTCGCCGGCGTCATCGCCGCCTATCTCATGCTCCACCCCCGGGTGCGCGTCTGGGTGCTGGCGTTCCAGGCCGTGCCGCTGCGGCTCTCCGCGGCCGTCGTGCTCGGCTTCTGGATCGCGACGCAGTTCGTGATGGTGCTGATGCCCGAGATCGGTCCGGTAGCCTGGTGGGCTCACATCGGGGGGCTCATCGCCGGAGCGGTTCTGATCGTCGTCATGCGGCGTCCGGGCGTGCCGCTGTTCGATCGTGGTCTGACCGTCGCCTGAGGCGCCCGGATAAAGTGGTAACCGCCGGCCTGCGACGACGGCTCGGGGAGGGCGGCAGGCTGACAATTGACTCGTCTTTCGGCGGCTTCTAGGGTGTGATTTCGCAAGTGCGAAGAGGCGTTGAGAGCATAGGGCTTTGGCTGCCATTCCGCGGCCTTGCGTGACGACCGCGATGCGGAACAGGAAAGTCGGGGCGCGCATGTGGTGCCGAACGACAACATCGCTCAGGGCTGGTGGGGAGCACCTTTAGTATGAAAATACTCGTCGCGGTCAAACGCGTCGTCGACTACGCCGTGAAGATCCGCGTGAAGGCGGACGGGTCGGGCATCGAACTGGCGAATGTGAAGATGTCGATGAACCCCTTCGACGAGATCGCCGTCGAGGAGGCGGTTCGCCTGAAGGAGAAGGGGACGGCGACCGACGTCGTGGCGGTCTCCATCGGTTCCGGCAAGGCGCAGGAGACGCTGCGCACCGCGCTCGCCATCGGCGCCGACCGGGCGATCCTCGTCGAGACCGCCGAGGGTGCAACCGTCGAGCCGCTGGCCGTCGCCAAGATCCTGAAGGGCATCATCGCGGCCGAGGCGCCGGATCTCGTCATCATGGGCAAGCAGGCGATCGACGACGACTGCAACCAGACCGGACAGATGCTCGCCGCCCTGCTCGGCTGGCCGCAGGGGACATTCGCGTCCAAGATCGTGCCGGACGGCGGCACCGTGCACGTGACACGCGAGGTAGACGGCGGATTGGAGACGCTGAAGCTCAAGCTGCCGGCGATCGTGACCACCGACCTGCGCCTCAACGAGCCCCGCTATCCGTCGCTGCCCAACATCATGAAGGCGAAGAAGAAGCCGCTCGAGATGAAGAAGCCGGACGATTTCGGCGTCGACGTCACCCCGCGCCTTCAGGTCGTGAAGACGACCGAGCCCGCTCAGCGCAAGGGCGGCGTGAAGGTCGCGGACGTTGCCGAGCTGGTGCGCAAGCTCAAGACCGAGGCGGGGGTGCTCTGATGGCTGTTCTGGTCCTCGCCGAGCACACGAATACGGCTCTTAGCTCCGCGACGGCAAAGGCCGTGACGGCAGGCAAAGAGCTTGGCGGCGACGTGCACGTTCTCGTCGCCGGGAGCGGTTGCGGCGAGGCCGCTGCCGAGGCCGCCAAGATCGACGGCGTCGCCAAGGTGCTCGTCGCCGACGCTGCGCATCTCGCCAACGGGCTGGCCGAAGAGGTCGCCGCCCTCGTCGTGCCGCTCATGTCCGGCTACGATGCGCTCGTCGCCCCGGCGACCGCCTCGGGCAAGAACATCGCGCCGCGTGTGGCGGCCCTGCTCGACGTCATGCAGGTCTCCGATATTACAAAGGTCGTCGGCGCCGATACGTTCGAGCGCCCGATCTATGCCGGCAACGCGATCCAGACGGTGAAGTCGGCGGAGTCCAAGAAGGTCATCACCGTCCGCACCGCGAGCTTCGCAGCCGCCGGGGAGGGCGGCAGCGCGGCCATCGAAAGCATCGCTGCTCCGGCGCCGCTCGGCCTCTCGTCGTTCGAAGGCGCGGAGCTGTCGAAGTCGGACCGTCCGGAGCTGACGTCGGCGCGCATCATCATCTCGGGCGGCCGCGGCATCGGCAATGCCGAGAACTTCAAGACCTACATCGAGCCCATTGCGGACAAGCTCGGCGCCGCGATGGGGGCGTCCCGCGCCGCGGTCGATGCGGGCTTTGCGCCCAACGACCTGCAGGTCGGACAGACCGGCAAGGTCGTGGCTCCCGAGCTCTACATCGCCGTCGGCATCTCGGGCGCCATCCAGCATCTCGCCGGTATGAAGGACTCCAAGGTCATCGTTGCCATCAACAAGGATGGCGAGGCGCCGATCTTCCAGATCGCGGATTACGGGCTCGTGGGCGACCTGTTCCAGGTCCTGCCGGAGCTCGCCGCCGAGCTTGGCAAGAGCGGTGGCTGAGGTTCGCTGCGAGGGGCCGGTCGCCGGCCCAGGGGAAGGACACGATGGATCTCGCCGTCAAGGGCTCTGAAAGTCCCAAAGCTGCCGTCACGCCGGTCACCCAGATCAAGCGCGTCGGCATCATCGGCGCCGGCCAGATGGGAACCGGCATCGCGCATGTGGTGGCGCTCGGCGGCTTCGAGGTGCTCCTCAACGACATTCGGCTCGACGCCATCGAGCGCGCCATGGCCGCGATCGAGAAGAGCATGCAGCGTCAGGTCGGCAAGGGCCTGATCGCCGGCGACGACATGTCCGCTGCGATCAAGCGCATCAAGCCGGCGACCGACCTCGACGCGCTCAGCGATTGCGATCTCGTCATCGAGGCGGCGACCGAGGACGAAGGCATCAAGCGCAAGATCTTCGCGGAGCTCAGCCCGAAGCTGAAGCCGGAGGCCCTGCTCGCCACCAACACCTCGTCGATCTCGATCACGCGGCTGGCGGCGACCACGGACCGGCCCGAGTTCTTCATCGGCATGCATTTCATGAATCCGGTGCCGCGGATGGAGCTCGTCGAGCTCATCCGGGGCATTGCCACCGAGGATCCCGTGTTCGCGACCGCGCGGGAGTTCGTGGAGAGTCTGGGCAAGAAGACCGCCGTGTCGGAGGACTTCCCGGCCTTCATCGTCAACCGCATCCTGCTGCCGATGATCAACGAGGCGATCTACACGCTCTATGAGGGCGTGGGGACCGTCGAGGCGATCGACAAGGCGATGAAGCTCGGCGCCCACCATCCGATGGGCCCGCTCGAGCTCGCCGACTTCATCGGCCTCGATACGTGCCTCGCCGTCATGCAGGTTCTCTACGAAGGTCTTGCCGACAGCAAGTACCGGCCCTGTCCGCTGCTCGTGAAGTACGTCGAGGCCGGCTGGCTCGGTCGCAAGACCAACCGCGGCTTCTACGACTATCGCGGCGAGAAGCCTGTTCCCACGCGCTGACGCAACGCTCCGGTGCTCCCATGGCGGCCGTGCCGCGCGTAGCGATCGTCACAGGGGCCGGCAGCGGCATTGGCCGGGCCGTCGCGGTCAAGCTGGCGCAGAACGGCTATCATGTGGCGCTTGCCGGCCGGCGCAAGGCCGAGCTGCAGAAGACGGCGGCCGATGCGCCCGAAGGCAGCACCCTCGTTGTGGCGACGGACGTGTCCGACCCGGTGTCGGTGAAGGGTCTCTTCGCGCGCACCAAGGAAGCGTACGGCCGCCTCGACGTGCTGTTCAACAATGCCGGCACGCTGGCGCCGCCCACGCCGCTCGAGGATTTGACCTACGAGCAGTGGAAATCCGTGATCGACGTCAACCTGAACGGCGCCTTCCTCTGCGCGCAGGCCGCGATCCGGATCATGAAGGCGCAGGCGCCCAAGGGCGGGCGGATCATCAACAACGGCTCGATCTCCGCCTATGTTCCCCGCCCCAACGCCGCGCCCTATACGGCGACGAAGCATGCCATCGCGGGGTTGACGAAGTCGATCGCGCTCGACGGCCGGCAGCACAGCATCGCCTGCTCGCAGATCGACATCGGCAACGCGGCAACCGAGCTTTCGGCCCCCATGGCGGCCGGCGTCCTGCAGGCGGACGGCTCGATCCGCGCCGAGCCGCGCATGGACGTCTCCCATGTCGCGGACGCGGTGCTCTACATGGCCAATCTGCCGCTCGACGCCAATGTTCTCTTCATGACGCTGAAGGCGACGGGCATGCCCTACGAAGGCCGCGGCTGAGACCCGCCGGCCACTGCACCTCACGGCAAAGACCTGCTATATGTTCGTCCGGCCGAAGCGCCCGGGTAAGGCGGTCGAGGGGATTCTGCAATGCCGTTTCAGACCTATCGCATTGACAACTCTTCTGTTTCCGATCGCTTCCCGAGGCCCGTTCTGTTGCGCGCCGCCGCAGTTTGCATGGCTATTGCGGCCTGCCTTGCGCTCACCCCGCGCGTCGCGTCCGCCGAGATGGCCTCGCTCGACGGCGCCTGGAGCGGCGGCGGCTCGGTCACGTTTCCGTCCGGCGCCAAGGAGTCGGCCCGCTGCCGGGCGAACTTCAAGAAGCGGGGTGCCGAGCGCTATCTCGTGAGCGCTCGCTGCGCCAGCGCCTCGGGCAAGGTCGAGCAGCAGGCGCTCCTCACCTATGTAGGCAGCAACCAGTTCACGGGCAGCTTCTTCAACACCGAGTACAAGGTGGACGGCACTATCACCGTCACCGTGAGCGGCAACTCGCAGAACGTCTCGATCGTCAGCCCGGCCGGAAGCTCGGCCTACTTCAGGCTGTCACGCTGAGCGTCGGGCTCGCGCGCGTTCTCCTCATCGCCGATCTCGATGGATAGCAGGAACGCGGTGAGATCGTCCGTCATGTGATGCACGTGCTCCGGCAGCACGCTCCATGTGCGCATGGCGTGCTGGATCGGGTGGTCCATGTAGGTCGAATGCACGAGCACGGTCGCCATGCCGAGGCTGTGCGGCACCTCGAGGTTCTGCGGCATATCCTCGAACATCGCCGCTTCCTCGGCGCGCACCCCATGATGCCGGATCATGGCATCGAACGCGGCCGCCGAGGGCTTCGGCTCGAAGCCGCAGGAGGCGATGTCGGAGATCCCCGCGAAGAGATCGAGCACGCCGAGCTTCTCCGCCACGCGCTCGGCGTGGGCGCGCGAGCCGTTGGTGAAGATCAGCTTGCGTCCCGGAAGCCGCGCGATCGCGGCCTTGAGCTCCGGCGCCTCCGCAACTCCCGCCAAATCGATGTCGTGCACGTAGTCGAGGAACGGCTCCGGGGTCATCTTGTGCACCCGCATGAGGCCGGCGAGCGTGGTGCCGAACTGGCGGTAGTAGCTCTTCTGCAGGTGGCGCGCATAGGGCAACGGGACACCGAGGTGGCGGGCGATGAACTCGCCCATGCGCTGGTCCACCTGTGCGAACAGATTGCACTCGGCGGGATAGAGCGTGTTGTCGAGGTCGAAGATCCACACCCGGTTGCGGGCGAGGGAGACCGCCGAGCCCGTGCCGGCGGGCAGACGTGCTGCCGCGGCCGCTCTTGCCGTCGCTCTTGCCGTTGCGGATTTCGGCGCCGTCGTCATCCGGCCCTTTTTTCCTTCGGCTTGCGGCGCCCGACGAGCGTGCCGGCTCCGTGATCCGTGAGGAGCTCGAGGAGCACGCAATGCGGAACCTTGCCGTTGATGATGACGACGGCTTCGACACCCGCCTCGACCACCTCGATGCAGCCTTCGATCTTGGGGATCATGCCGCCGCTGATCGTGCCGTCGCGGATCAGTCCCTGCGCCTCCTCGACGCTCAGCTCCTCGATCAACAGTCCGCGGTTGTCGAGGACGCCTTCCACGTCGGTGAGCAGCAGGAGGCGCTTGGCCTTCATGCGCGCGGCAAGCGCCGAGGCGAAGCTGTCGGCATTGATGTTGAGCGTCTCCCCCTCGCGCGAAATGCCGATCGGGGCGATGACGGGGATGAGATCGGACTTGGAGATGACGTCGACGATATGCGGATTGACCTCGAGCGGATCGCCGACGAAGCCGAGGTCGACCCTGGTGACGACACCGGACTTGGGATCAGGCATCTCGGTGATCTTGCGGGCGACCATGAGATTGGCATCCTTGCCGCAGATGCCGACGGCCTTGCCGCCCTGCCGGTTGATCGCGGAGACGATCTCCTTGTTGATCGCGCCGGCGAGCACCATCTCGACGATCTCGATGGTCGCCGCGTCCGTCACGCGCAGGCCGTGCACGAACGCGGAGCTGATGTCGTGCTTCTTCAGCATCTGCGCGATCTGCGGGCCGCCGCCATGGACGACGATGGGGTTCACGCCCGACTGCTTCAGGTAGACGATGTCCTGCGCGAAGGCGTCCGCGAGCGCAGCGTCGCCCATGGCATGCCCGCCGAACTTCACGACGACGGTCTCATCGTCGTAGCGCAGCATGTTGGGCAGGGCTTCGGCGAGAATGCGCGCCTGGACGTGGGCGCTGATCGGCGAGACGTCGTTTGCGCCGCTGCCCGGCAGTTTGTCGTTCGCCTTCGTCATCGTCGTGCGCAAATGCCCTCAAATGGTTGGCAGGCGAACTTGACGCCGAACCGCAACGCCTCCCGCCGGATAGGTCGGGAGCGTTATATCGGTTGTGACGCTGGCCTCAACGGAATTCCCTCACAATCGGGTGCTAGCACGGCCGGACAACGCGAAATATGGGGCGATGATACGGTTTGGCGGCTTGCCCGCCGGGGGCGGATCACGTTCTATCGCAGGCAGGTGAGGGGTGCGGCGCCGGACCGGGCGGCCGGGCGCATTCCTCCATGCCGCAGAGCGGGTTCGGGCGGATGATGGTCGATGATCTGGGGCGCATTCCCATGTCGCAGCACCTGGCTGCGACGTTGACGCGCGCCGCGAGCTATGCCGATGCCCAGTCCCATCCCGAGGTCCGTCTCGAGCACCTGCTGCTCGCGCTGGCAGAAGACCCCGATGCCGCGAGCGTGTTGCGCTCGAGCAATGTCGATCTGGCGCGCCTGGCCGGCGAGGTGTCGATCCATATCGGGCAGATCGAGGATCGCCGCGCGCCGGACGGACCAAGTCAGGTGCTCATCTCGCCGGATCTGAGGCGCATTCTCGAAGCGGCCGCCGCGGCCGCGCGGCAGGGCCGGCGCAGCGAGATCAACGGGGCCATCGTGCTCGCTGCCATTGTCGGCGACGGCAAGAGCACGGCCGCCCATCTGCTGCGGGCGCAGGGCATGACCTTCGAGCATGCGATCCGCGCGCTGCGGGCTGCCGCGGCGGCACCGCGTTCCGCGTCTCCCGAGCCGGCGCCGGCGCACGCTGCCTCCACCGACGAGATCCTCGCCTCGGCGCGCGAGCGCCTGCAGCCGCGCTCGGCTCCGGCGAGCTCTCCTGTCTTGCCTCCGGTGTCCGCGCCGCCTCAGCCGGTCCCGCCACCTCAGCATCCGGCCCTGGAGCCGCTGGCACACGGGCAACCGCAACGCTCGCCGCTGGCGCCGCAGTGGGAGCCCGCCGCCGTGCCGCCTCCCCGCGCCCCGCAGCCCGGCGAGGGTGGTCCCGCCGCGCATGCCCCGCAGGGACGCTTCGGCGCGCCGCCCGCACCGCCGATGCCGGCTCCGGCGATGGCCCCGTCCGCGCCTAGCGCTATGCCGCCGCCGATGCAGCGCACGCAGCCGCCGTCGGCTCCGGCCCCTGTCGGTCCGCGGACCGGACCGCCGCCGCAGTTCCCCGTGCCACCGCAGGCCGGACCCGCAAGCGGCGGCCAGCCCCCAATGCGGCCGCCGCAGATGCAGCGCGCGCCCCAGTCCGCACAGCCTCCGGGAGCGGACCCGCGCGGGCCGGCGCGTCCTCCGCAACCCCGGCAGCGGTCCGGCGGCACGGTGCGTGTCGCGGCAGGGCAGCTCGTGGAGAACATTCCGCGGCGCATGCGCGTCGGCGTTGCGATGGTCGTGGAGGCGCGCCTCGCTCGCGCCGAGGTGAAGGCCATTGCCGAGGGGCTTCAGGACGGCGGCGCCGTCTACCGGCACGAGGTCACGGTCACCAAGGCGATGTCGGTGCGTCTGCGCGCCCCCGACGGCGGCTTCTTCATCGAGACATCCTCGCCCGAGACGCAGTGGATCGAGAACGTCCTCGGTCTCATGGCGGACGATTTCGCGAGCTGGCGGTGGACGATCACGCCGCGCGACCGGGGCAAGCAGCGCTTGCAGCTTCTCATCTCGGCGCGGACGGTAGGCGCCGACGGGCTCACCGCGGAGACGGCGCTGCCCGACCAGGTCATCGAGGTCAAGGTCGGCGTCAACTACGCCAAGACCGCCGTGCGCTGGGCAGGCTGGATGACCGCCGCCGTCATCGGCGGCATCCTCGCGCGCTTCGGCGAAGGCCTGTTCATCCCGCTGATCACGATCCTGCGCGGCTCCTGACCGGCAGAGAGCGGGCGATCAGGCATGCTGGCGCGCCACGAGAGCGGCCTGGGCGCGCAGGTCGTCGATGCCCTCGCCCGTTTCCGATGAGGTCGCGATGACGAGCGGATAGGCGGCCGTGTGCTCCGCCAATGTGGCTTCCGTCGCCGCCTTCACCGCCGCAAGCGCCGTCCGCGAGATCTTGTCGGCCTTGGTCAGGACTGCCTGATAGGAGACGGCGGACTCGTCGAGCAGCTTCATGATGCTGCGGTCGATCGCCTTGATGCCATGGCGCGCGTCAACGAGCAGGAAGACACGCGCCAGCCTCTGGCGGCCCGCGAGATAGCTCTTCACGAGCCGCGTCCACGCCTCGACCTTGTCCTTCGGCGCCTCGGCGAAGCCGTAGCCCGGCATGTCGACGAGGTAGGGAGCCCCGCATTCCGGGACGAAGTAGTTGAGCTCCTGGGTGCGGCCGGGCGTGTTCGAGGTCCGGGCAAGCCCGCCCTGGCGCACGAGCGCATTGAGAAGGCTCGACTTGCCGACGTTCGAGCGGCCGGCGAAGGCGATCTCGACCGGACCGGCCGGAGGCAGCTCGCCGAGATCGACGACGCCCTTCACGAAGGACCACCGCTGCTCGAAGAGCGCCTTGCCGGCTGCGTAGTCCTCGGGCGTGAACGCGAAGGGCTCGGCGGCGCTCATGAGGCAAGCCGCTCGTCGTGTGCAGCCCGGGCGCGCGGCGTCATCCCTTGGTCTCGCTGCCTTGTCCGAAGAGGCGCAGCAGGGGCGCGAAGGTGCGGCGAATATTGGCGCCGAGGTGGATCTCGGCCCCTTGCTGCCGGGTGATGTACCACTGCTGGATGATCGAGAGCACGTTGTTCCAGGCCCAGTAGATGACGAGGCCGGCGGGGAACGTGGCGAGCAGGAAGGTGAAGATCAGCGGCATCCAGCTGAAGATCTGCTGCTGCACGGGGTCGGGCTGCGGCGGGTTCAACTGCATCTGGACCCACATCGTGATGCCCATGATGATCGGCCACACGCCGATATGCAGGAAGTCCGGCACGGCGAACGGCAGCAGGCCGAACAGGTTGAAGATCGATGTCGGATCGGGGGCCGAGAGGTCCTGAATCCAGCCGATGAACGGCGCGTGGCGCATGTCGATCGAGGTATAGAGCACCTTGTAGAGCGCGAAGAACACCGGGATCTGCACGAGGATCGGCAGACAGCCGGCAGCCGGGTTGATCTTCTCCTTCTGGTAGAGCTGCATGAGCTCCTGCTGCATGCGCGGCTTGTCGTCCTTGAAGCGCTCCTTCAGCGCCTCCATCTGCGGCTGCAGCTTCTTCATCTTCGCCATGGAGACGTACGACTTGTTGGCGAGGGGATAGAAGAGCAGCTTGACGATGACGGTCAGCGCGAGAATGGCGAGGCCGAAGTTGCCGAGGATGCCGTAGAGCCAGGTCAGCGCGTGGTTCATCGGCTTGGTCAGGAAGTAGAACCAGCCCCAGTCGATCATCAGGTCGAACTTCTCGATGCCGAGGTCCTCGCCGTAGCGCTCTATGACGGCCGCCTGCTTGGCGCCGGCATAGAGGTTGGTCTTGACCGAGGCGACGCTTCCCGCAGCGACGATGGTCGGCTCGGCCTCGTATTCGGCCAGGAACATCGGCCGACCCTTGGCATCCCGTGCCGGCTCGCCGGCGAGCGCGCCGCTATAGGACACCTTCTGGTCGGGGATGATCGCAGACGCCCAGTATTTGTCGGTGATGCCGAGCCATCCGCCCGTCTTGCCCTCGAACGTCTGCGGCGGCTCGGCGACCGCATCGTGGAAGGTGATCTCCTGCAGGCCGGCATCGCCGGGAACGCCGAGCAGGCCTTCGTGCTGGATCCAGACCGACGGCGTCTTGGGGGCGCCGAACCGGAAGAGACGGGCGTACGGCTTCAGCGCCACATCGCCGGTGCTCTTGTTCTCCACCTCGTCGGTCACGGAGAACATGTAGCTCTCGTCCACCGCGATGACGCGGCGGAAGGTCAGGCCCTCGCCGTTGTCCCATTCGAGCGTCACGGGGTTGGTCGGCGTCAACGGGCCCGGCGTCTTCGCCGTCCATACCGTTTCGCTGTCGGGCAGCTTCACGGCCTTGCCCGTCGCCTGCCAGCCGAAGCGGGCGAAATAGCCTCCCGCTTCGGAGAGCGGCGAGAACAGCACGATGTTGGGGCTCTTGGGGTCCACCGTCTCGTGGTACTTGCGCAGCGCCAGGTCGTCGATCGCGGCGCCCTTCAATGCGAACGAGCCTCGGAGCGAGGGGGTCTCGATCGCGATGCGCGGCGACGCCACCATCGCCTCCTCGCGCGTCGCGGGCTTCGCCGTCGCTGCAGCAGTCGGCGAGGACTCGGCCGCAGCCGGCTCGGTCTTGGCGGCCACCTCGCGGTCGCGGGTCTGGCGTGCCTTCTCCGCCTCGATCTGCGGACCGGCGAAGAAATAGCTCCAACCGAGGAGCACCGCCATCGACAGCACGATGGCGATCAGAACGTTCATCTGGCTTTCAGGCTGTTGGCTCTTCATCGTCGCCTCGGTTCGTCGGTCGCTTGGCGCTGCGCCGGCCGGTCGTTGCCGTGTTCGACACTGCAGCGGCTCTGCCTGTCACACTCGCGCGCTCCGGGCAAAGGGGACATGGGGTCACTGCGTGATCTACGGACCGGCGCGCCGATCGATTGGCGATCGGGCCGGCGGCCTCAGGCAGTCAAGGTTGCACCTTCCGTTTGGGGTCCGTCTGCGGGGATCGGGAGGCGTGATGCACGCGATGGAACGCGCGTTCAAGGTCTTTCTTCAGGGTTTCGAACGGCACGTCCAAGGCCGACCGCCGCGCAATGAGGACATAGTCCTGGCCCGGACGGGCCGCGGCAGCTGCAACCGCGCGGACCGCCGCCTTGAGGCGCCGGCGGATGCGGTTGCGCTCCACGGCGCCGCCGATGGCCTTGGTGACCGTGAATCCGAAGCGCGGCGGGCCTTGAGCCGCCTCCGGCTCGGCTCGTGGCCGCGTCTCCAAAACGAAAGGGGGCGTAGCGCATCGCGCCCCGCCCCGCAACCTCAGGAATTCGGCTCGCTTCTTGAGGGTGGTGAGTCGCATGCTCCCCCCTCGGCCTCGTCAGGGTCGTCACGCCAGCGCCCTGAGGCGAAAGCCCTGTCGACGGGTCCGCGGCGGCCGGCGCGGGATTAGGCCGAAAGGCGCTTGCGGCCCTTGGCGCGGCGGCGGGCGATGACCTTGGCGCCACCGGCCGTTTCCATGCGCTTGCGGAAGCCATGCCGGCGCTTGCGCACCAGCTTGCTCGGTTGATACGTGCGCTTCACGGTACACTCCGTCTCGTCAGGCCCGCCCCGCAGGCTGCGGCCCAGCGGGCCGGCGCAAAGCGATTAGGGTTGCAAAATCAATGGACTGCCAGAAAAGGTTCCACGGACTGCCGGCATGCGGCATGCCCTCACCGGATCCGGCAGGATTGGAAGGAGCCACTCTATAGGGGGCAGGCCCCCGCAAGTCAATTGCCGCGGCCGGCTCCGGAATTGCGACGACCACTCGAGCCCGCCTGTTTGCCTCAACATCCGACCAGCCCCGGGAGCGTTCCTCATGAACTCCGGCGAGACCTCCGACCTCTCAAGACCGCGTCGCTGGCTGCCGCTCCTCATCCTTCTCGCCGGGATGGCGGCGGTCTACGCGATGGGGTGGCACCGCCTTCTCACCTTCGAGACCATCGGCCGCAATTACGATGCGCTTCGAAGCGCGATCGACGGCAACCTCGCGGGGGCCGTTGCCCTCTATATGCTGCTCTATGTTCTGGTCGTGGCGCTCTCGCTTCCCGGCGGCCTTGCCATGACGCTCGCCGGCGGACTGCTCTTCGGCTGGCAGATCGGCGCGGCCGCGACCGTTGTCGCGGCGACGGCGGGTGCAACGCTGCTCTTCCTCATTGCCAAGTCCTCGCTCGGCGAGCCGCTGGCCAGGCGGGCGGGACCATGGCTCGGGCGGCTGCGCGACGGCTTCCAGGCGCATGCGCTCAGCTACTTGCTGTTCCTGCGGCTCGTACCGGTTTTCCCGTTCTTCATCGTCAATCTCGCTCCGGCGCTGCTCGGCGTCCCGCTCGCCACCTACGTCGCCGGCACGTTCTTCGGCATCATCCCGGGCACGGTTGCCTTCTCCGTGGCGGGGTCCGGCCTCGGCAGCGTCGTCGCAGCGCAGAATGCTGTGCATGCCGCCTGCCTTCAGCGCCGGGCGAGCGAGCCAACCCTCGACTGCCCGTATACGATCGACACGAGCCATCTTGTCACCGGCGAGATCGTGGCCGCACTGGTCCTCTTGGGCCTCATGGCCCTCATCCCCGTCGCCGCCAGGAAATGGAGTGGTCGCAATGGAGCCGCCTGAGGCCCGCAACGCGCCGGATGCGCCCTCGCTGGCGACCCGGATCGAGGCCGACGTCTGCGTCATCGGCGCAGGCTCGGGCGGCCTTTCGGTTGCCGCCGGGGCGGCCGCCTTCGGCCGCCGTGTCGTGCTCATCGAAAAGCACAAGATGGGCGGCGATTGCCTCAACTACGGCTGCGTGCCGTCCAAGGCTCTCATCGCCGCCGCGCGCCGGGCTCACGCCATGCGGACTGCGACGCCATTCGGGATCGCGGCGGTGGAGCCGTCGATCGATGCGGGCGCCGTGCACCGGCACGTCCAGTCCGTCATCGCCGCCATTGCACCCAACGATTCCGTCGAGCGCTTCCGCGGTCTCGGTGTGCAGGTCATTCAGGCCGCCGCGCGCTTCACCGGCGCCCGCACGGTCGCGGCGGGCGACTATCTCGTCTCGGCGCGCCGGTTCGTCATCGCGACCGGTTCCTCGCCGGTCATTCCGAACATCCCCGGGCTGGCGGACGTTGCCTATTTCACGACCGAGAGCCTCTTTGAGAACGCGGTGCGGCCGGAGCATCTGATCGTTCTCGGCGGCGGACCGGTCGGTCTCGAAATGGCGCAGGCCCACCGCCGTCTCGGCAGCCGCGTCAGCGTCATCGAGAGCGCGAAGGCCCTGAGCAAGGACGATCCGGAGCTGACCTCGCTGCTGCTCGACATGATCCGCGCCGAGGGCATCGACGTGCGCGAGGCAACGAGCGTCTCCAAGGTCGAGCGTGCCGAGGGCCGCATCCGCGTGCATGCGACGGCGAGCGACGGCGAAATGACGATCGACGGCTCCCATCTGCTCGTCGCCGTGGGGCGCCGCCCGAATGTCGCCGACCTCAATCTCGCCGGTGCAGGCATCAAGTTCGAGGCATCCGGCATCCTGGTCGATCGCGGACTTCGGACGTCCAACCGGAAGGTCTTCGCTATCGGCGACGTCGCGGGCGGGCCGAAGTTCACGCACGTCGCCAACGATCACGCCGGCATTGTCTTGCGCCGTATCCTCTTCCGCGTGCCGGCAAGAGTCTCGCTCCGCCGCCTCCCGCGGGTCACATTCACCGATCCGGAACTCGCGCACGTGGGCGTGAGCGAGGTGGACGCCGTGGCGAGGAAGATGAAGGTGCACGTCCTGCGCTGGCCTTATCACGAGAACGACCGGGCCCAGGCCGAACGCGAGACGCGCGGGCACATCAAGGTCGTGACGGACCGTCATGGACGCATTCTTGGTGCCAGCATCCTCGGCGCCCAGGCCGGCGAGCTGATCCAGGTGTGGTCGCTCGCCATTGCCCGCAACCTCCACATCCGGGCCATGACGGACTGGGTTGCGCCCTACCCGACCTTCGGCGAGCTCAGCAAGCGCGCCGCCACCCGGTTCTACGTCGACAAGACAGGGAGCCCGCTCTTGCGGCGCATCATCGGCTGGCTGGCGAAGCTCGGTTAGGGCGACTCCGGACGACCTCGTCCCGCACGGGGTGACGGCGACCGCTTGAGTCGGAACGAACAGACCTTATATCGCTGATAAGAAAAGGCTTAGGGCTGACGTCGCCGGGCGGCTGACAAGTTGCTCCCGAAGTGTCACAGTCCGCTTCCCGCGTCGAACCGGGAAAAAGGGCACCGACGGCATCGTGCTTCAGGAAGTGGAACGCCAGACGAATGCTGCGAGGGACGGCGAAGCGCCGTCCGGCGTCCCGTTCGGCGCGCGCCTGGCGGACGGCTTTGCCGCGGTTCCGGAGGCATCGCGCTCTCGGGTGTGGTTCGGCCTCCCCGCCCGTCTCCTGGTCATCACCGGCGTGTTCGTCATGCTGGCGCAGATCCTCATCTTCCTGCCGGCGCTCGCAAGCTACCGTGTGAACTGGCTGAACGACCGCATCACGACGGCCAAGGTATCGGCGCTCGCAGCGGACGCCGTTCCGACGCGCGACGTGCCGCCGGCGCTGCGCAACGAGCTGTTGCGAACCGCCCTCGTGCGCGCCATCGCCATCCGCCGCGGCGGTGCACGCCGCGTGATCCTGCCTCCGGTGCAGGAGATCTCGATCGATGTCACCTACGACTTGCGCCAGCCGTCGCGGCTGACCTTCTCCGAGCAGTTCGCCGTGCGCGTCCAGCGGATCAACGAGGCGCTCGATGTTCTGAAGTCCGACGGCGAGCGCACGATGCGGGTCATCGCGCTCCTTGGCCCGCGGTTCGACGACACCATCGAGGTCGTCATGCCGGAAGAGCCGCTGCAACGGGCCATGTGGCGCTACGGAACCGAGATCTTCTGGCTGTCGCTCGTCGTCGCGCTCGCCACCGCCGCGCTGGTCTACGTCGTGATCAACCAGTTGCTCGTGAAGCCGATCCGCCGCCTGTCCCGCAATATCGTCCGGTACAGCGAGAACCCGGAAGACCCCTCGCGTATCGTCGTTCCCACCGGGCGCACGGACGAGATCGGGCTTGCCGAGGTCGAGCTTGCGCACATGCAGAGCCAGCTCTCCCAGCTCCTGAAACAGAAGACGCGCCTGGCGCAGCTTGGGCTTGCGGTCTCCAAGATCAACCACGATCTGCGCAACATGCTGGCCAACGCCCAGCTCATCTCCGACCGCCTGACGGGCAGCGCCGATCCCACCGTGCAGCGGGTGGCGCCGAAGCTCATTGCCTCTCTCGACCGGGCCATCAACTTTTGCAACGAGACGCTGCGGTTCGGACGCACCGAGCAGTCCGTCCAGCGCCGGGCGATGCTGGCGCTGCGGCCGCTCGTGGAGGAGGTGGCGGAATTCCTGGCGATCGCCAGGGAGGGGCCGATCACCCTCAAGCTCGACATCGATCCCAAGCTCGACGTCGACGCCGACCGCGAGCATCTGTTCCGCATCCTCTCCAACCTCATGCGCAACGCGGTGCAGGCGATCGAGGGTCGCGAGGGTGGGCCGCAAGGCGGGCTCCTGGAGGTCCGCGCCAGACGCGAGGCGGACAAGGCCATCGTCGTCGTCAGGGACAACGGCCCCGGCGTTCCGCCGCGGGCGAGAGACAAGCTGTTCCAGCCCTTCCAAGGGTCGACCCGGCGCGGCGGAACCGGCCTCGGCCTGCCGATCTCGGCCGAGCTCGCCGAGGCGCACGGCGGCAGCCTGCGGCTGCTCGATACCGAGGCCGGTGCCGCGTTCGAGCTCGTAATCCCGGATCGGTCGGCCGAGCGGCCGGCGTCATGACCGGTGGCTGACGGGCCGTCGTCCGACGGCGCGACGCGGCTCGGCCCGGCGCGACCAACCGGCCTCCCGGAGGCCCTTGCGCCCGCTCCACTCTGCGATTAGAAGGGGCGCTCTTGCAGCTTCGTCCTGCCCCGGACACCCGGCACCTGCGAAGCCCCTACGCAAGAATGCGCCCGTAGCTCAGCTGGATAGAGCACCAGACTACGAATCTGGGGGTCAGAGGTTCGAATCCTTTCGGGCGCGCCACTCTCGAACAATTGGATCAGCTTCTAAAGCGTCATCGTGTCGG
>CAZPUQ010000004.1:0-297000 GCA_964589785.1 uncultured Hyphomicrobium sp. | reverse complement strand
GTCACGTTCTCCGCTGCCGGCACCAACCAGGACGGCATCGAGAACATCACGCTCACCGGCACGGCCGCCATCAACGCGACCGGCAATGCGCTCGCGAACGTCCTGACCGGCAACTCCGCAGCCAACGCTCTGATCGGTGGAGGGGGGAATGACACGCTGATCGGTGGACTGGGCGATGACGTCCTCACCGGCGGCAGCGGCGCCGATATTTTTGTCTACGATCCGTATGACACGACGGCTGCTCAGAATGACATCATCGTAGACTTCTCTCGGACCGAGGGCGATCGGATTTCATTTTTGGCCAATGGACCGGCAAGCTTCGGCGCCGCTTATGGTTGGCTGCTTCGGGAGTCCGCGACAGGGGGAGACACCGTTATCAATGGCAGCTTCAACGGTGCCACTCAGCGTATGGTATTGACCGGAGTTGAACTGCATACCCTGACGGCCTCCGATTTCATCTTCGATACCTCCACCGCGCCTCGCAACATAACTGGCAGTGATGGTTTCGACGTTCTCTTTGGCGGACTTGGCGACGATATCATCACCGGTGGCAACGGCACCAACATCCTGGTTGGCGATGCAGGAACCGACATCCTGATCGGCGGCATCAACGCGGATGCGCTTGACGGAGGTGCGGGAGCCGACCACATGACGGGTGGCCTCGGCAACGACTCCTATTACGTCGACGACGTCAATGATATCGTCAACGAGATTAATCCTAACGAGGGACGCGATCGCATCTATTCTGAAGTCAGCTACACAATGGCCGGTACCGCGGCTGGCGTGGAGATCGCCTACCTTCTCGGTTCCGGCAATATCGACATGTTGGGTAACGACCTCGATAACTCAATCGTGGGTAATTCCGGCAACAATGTTCTCAACGGCGGTAATGGCAAGGATTCGCTGTCGGGTGGAGCCGGCAATGATACGCTGATAGGCGGTTCAGGCAACGACACCTTGACGGGTGGCGTAGGCGCCGACGTGTTTGCCTTTGCGGGAGCGATTGGCCGGGACACGATCACTGACTTCAATGTTTCTGAAGATAGGCTGGATCTCCGCGCGTTCAGCGGCATCGACACTGCTACGGAGCTTCTGCCGTACGCGTCAAACAGCGGCGCGAATATGGTGATCAATCTCGGTGGCGGGAACGTCATTACCATCGCCAACATGCAAGTGTTCCAACTCCACGACGGTATGTTCGTCGTGTAGTCACCCGCTGTGGTGGCTGGAGCCCGATGTCACACTGGTGAACCCTTGACCGGTGCCGCCTGTGACAGAAATGCCGTGGCACACGAGCCAGGCATGCGCTCGGAAGTTCGACTCATTTGTTGAGACGCCGACGTTGAGGACCGGCCTCTTGCCCATCGTCCGCAACCAGCGGTTTGCGGCCATCGCCTGAATGAGACAGTCCGAGCGCAAAGGAATATAGCGTGCTGCCACGCCGATCGCCCAGGCAATAAGAATTGTTCTCTCGTCGGCAATGCTCCTTTCGGCCGCTACCTCCTCCATTTCGAATTTGGCCAGGATGCGAGGCAACGGAAGAATTCCAAATTGCAGCCGGGCCCGAATTATCTCCAGGACTGCGCGCAACAGCAACCGCCACTGCAGAGCGTCCAATTCCGACGCGCGGCGCAGGTTCTTGAGCACGACAAGTCGCCTCATGATCGAGCGATCAGATTGCGCTGCAAGAATTCACCAATGAGGGCGCTCACGTCATTCTGCACCTGCGCCCGGGAGACGTCGAACTCTGTCTCCAGCCGATCGCAGATCTCGGATTGACTTGCCCCATTGACGGTCAGGGTCCAGATTTTCGCACCAATGACGTCAAGCCCGTAGTAACGCGCAGCCTGTGTATCAAGCAGGACGACTTCGCCGGCCACCTCGCAATGAAACACGTGCTGGGCTGCCTTGTATGTGACAGGGTCGTTCATGTCTTATCTCTCGACTTGCTATGAACTGACCGTCAACCCGCAGTCAGCCTCCAAACAGCATCGCATACGGCCGGCAACTCCTCGAACTCATGCGGGAATCTAACGCTATAGACCGGCACATCGACGGCGACCGTCCGCATGAATTCCAGAGTTTCACGAGCCGCTCCGACATTCGTCGGGTCCAGCTGAAACGCATTCGCGACGAGAGCCATGCAGGCCCGCGCTGGATTGGTGCGTGTGATCGCGAGTTTGTCTGAGGGTCCTGCAAGAATATGGACTGACCGCAGTGGCACGGACGCCTTCGCGGCCGCAGCGACTCTGATGCGCCTTTTCAAAGCCACTCCACTCGGGGTCGAAACGGAGCCATTCGGGAACAGCTTCCGCAAGCTATCCGGCCACAAGCGAAGGCTTGGGTATGTTCCTATGGCCCGGATCGACGTGGACGTCTTGGCCAACTGCATAGCATCGTCGGAGAGCAGTCTCGCGCCGCGGACCTTCAGTGCGGCCGCAAGAGTGGACTTGCCGACACCAGAAGCTCCGATAATTGCCACGCCCGCGCCGCCGATTTCGAGCAGCGCTCCATGGAGAACGGGACCCTGGATGGCAGCAACGACGCGCGGTAAAACATGATCGAGCAGGAGGTGCCGGAACTCGGATTCGCCAGTCCGCTTGCAGTCACGCGTGTAGCCGATGAGTGCTCCTTGCGAGTCGATGCGGACTGCGAAGCTCAAGCCACTGCCGAACCGCAACCTCAATCCGGTTCCGTCCCGCAGCGGCCCGCATTCCGGAACTCCCACGTCAACATAAGTCCGCAGGCAGGCGTCCGGATCGAGATCGACGCTATTCTCGTCGCCATCCTCTCTAATACGTATGTGAAGCGAATCTGAAGAAGCACCGGACCACTTGAGCCGTACAAGCTCGGGAATGGAGAGGTCACTCATGAGAGGCAACGACGCGAACGTATACGCGTCTCGCCACAATGGATTGATCTGTTGGCTATGCGGACTTGAAAGGTCCGACAGCACTTTCCGGCAAGCAATCATGGGAGTTGCTGCTGCATTCCTGCTTCTTGGCAGAACGGCGAAACGCAGTTTTCGACGCTCCCGGGACTACCCGCAGCTGTCAGTCTTTTTACGTCGCCGAATTCAATAAGTCTCGGCGTGACATAGACCTTGAGCGGCCGTTTATCGGTCTGCTCGGCCTCTGCACCCTTGCCCATTTCATGCCCCCGGGCGCAGCATCTGTGCTGCTCATCGAATCATACGAGCACACTCTCGCATGAAGCTTCCACTCTCAGTCCCCTGCAACAAGCGCCATGCTCCGATTGTCCCCAATGTTCGCTGATCGTCCGCCGCGGGCGTGGAGCAACATCCGAGACACGAAGACAGCTTCGAAGAGCCGATGCAGATGTCTTTGCTGGAGGCCGACACCCAAGTCGGGCTGACGGATCAATTTCCCAACCCGATCGATGTCAAGATAATCGGACAGGACCTCCATCTCGTGCGGGCCGATGAGGCCCTCGAGGGGACCTGCAGCACGCATCACAGCTTCGGTGACTTGCGGCCCAAGCTGCGTCCGTTCGGGTCGCCAGAGAACTGACGACGGAATCGCTCCACACATGGACCGGCGCAGGATGGATTTCGGCCAGCCGTCCCTGCGAACCTGATCGGGCGGTAGCGACACGCAGAAGTCCACCACGTTCGTGTCAAGGAATGGATCGCGCGGCTCGATCTGGAGGCGCGCGGCCTCGCGCTCATAGCGTTCTCGCGCTACCGGAATGACCCATGTCAGGAACGAAGCGGCGCGATACCCGGCGGTCCCGGGTTTGAACGGGCGGATATTCTTCAAATAGTGTTGGCGAAACCGCCCGCCGAGATCGACCTGTCGCGCGAACTCGGGTCGGATCAAGCTTGCTGCCATTTTATCATCTCTGTCGACGCGAACAGAGCCGGCTGCCAATCGCAACTTTCGCAGGATGTCCGGCGCTACGGCCATTTTGAGCGCCTGCAAGAATTTAAATCCGCCATCGGGCCGCGGCCTGCCCATGAATGTTCTTGCCTCGCGCCAGGCCTTCACAAGCCGACCGCGACGGATCAGGTGCGGCACCAGGCCGCCATCGTTGAGCACATTGTCACTCCCGACCCCATCAAGAACGGCGCGGATGCCCGCTCGGTGGGCGGCCAGATAAATAGACCGGATGAGAGTCATATGGCCATCGAAGGGTGTCGGAGGGGTCAGTGTCAACTCGACCAGTTCGCGCGTCAAATCACCCAGTTCTGCGTAATTGACGAAGTGGGGCTTGAGGCCTGCCATGCCGGCGGATGCGTAGATTGCGCGCGTTTCGCTGCATTGCGCCGGATCCGGGCCGACAGCAGAAAAGGTCGGGTGCGGACCTGTTCCCGCTTCCTGCCGGAGGTTCCGGGCGAGTGCGGTCACCGTCGCTGAATCCACGCCCCCACTGAGCATCGATGCCGTCGTCCCGACCCCACGCAGGCGCCGCTGAACGGCCCCTCGGACAACGGTGCGGAAGGCATCCTCATAGGCCGCATCGGACTTCAATTTGATGAGAGGTCTGGCAGCAAACGACCAGTACCTCTCAATATGCAGCCCGCCCGGCGAGACCAAAAGGGAGTGTGCCGGAGGCAGTCGAGAAATATCCTGCCAGAAAGTACTTGTGAGATCATACCCCTCGAGCGACTTGAGGATAGCGTCTGCAAGGCGGGCTTCGTTGAGCCTTCGCGGAACCGACGATAGGGCCAGCAGCGCTTCGGGATCGGACCCGAAGCAGAACCCACACCTGGGTGAATAGTGCCAGTGGAACGGCCGCATGCCGATCCGATCGCGCGCGCAGTAGAGCTCCCTTCGGCGCCGGTCCCAGATGGCCAGCGCGAAGTCACCGTCGATTCGGGCGAGGAAGTCGCGGCCCCATGTCTCGTAGGATCGGAGGACGAGTTCGCTGTCAGCCCGGCTTCTGAGCCGGGCGCCGGCGCGGATCAGGTCCGTGCGGAGCTCGCCTGCGTTCCAGAGCGTGCCGTCGATGACGAGGACGACGCTGCCATCGTCGCTGGCGAGCGGCTGGCGCTCGTCGGCGGCCTCCTCGGTCGTGCGCAGGAGGCAATGGCCGAGGGCCGCCGTCTCGTCCTGCCAGTGCCCCATCCCATCCGGACCGCGGAACGCCATCGCGGCCGTCATTCGGGTGATCTCATCGAGCCCGCGTGGGTCCCCGCCGAAGCGAACGATGCCGCAAATGCCGCTCATGTCTCTATTTCGCTAGGCTGCTGCATGCTGCACGACCACTGCTCCACCGCCAATGCTTATGACGCGATTTGCGAGGCTGAGGCTTGCCGGACGGTGCGTGATGAGGATGACCGTGCGATTGGAGAGCGCCTCACGCGCATCCTTGATAAAGGCGCGCTCGCCCTCGGGGTCGAACATGGCCGTGGCCTCGTCCAGGATCAGGATCGGTGGATCCTTCAATAGCGCCCGCGCCAGCGCGATCCTCTGTCTCTGGCCGCCCGACAGCCGGATCCCATTGTCGCCGATGATGGTGTCATAGCCGTTCGGCAGGCCCGAGATGAACTCGTGCGCTTGAGCCAGCCGCGCCGCACGACAGATATTCTCGTACGTCGCGCCGGGGACTGCGAACGCGATGTTCTCCCGGACACTCGCATTCAAGAGCGACACGTGCTGCGGCACGAGACCGATGTGTTGCCGCAGCGATCGCAGGTCGAGGTCGGCAATGTCCATTCCGTCAATCAGGATGCGGCCGCTTTCGGGCTCGTAAAAGCGCAGGAGCAGATGAGCCAGGGTCGACTTGCCGGCGCCGTTGAAGCCGGTCAGCGCGACGACTTCGCCCGGCGCAATATCGACGCTGAAATTGCTGATCGCGCTGCTGCGCCCTGGATAGGCAAACGTCACATCCTGGAACGAGATGGCGCCCGAGCCCGGCGTATACGCCATGCGCTGGCCGGAGCGGGGCTCCGGGGCTTCGCAAAGAACGTCTTCGAGGCGCGCCAATGCTCCGCCGACGGCCTGCACTTGCCCGTACACACCCGCCATTCGGCTGAGCGGCCGCGCCACGACGACGGCATAGAGCAGGAAGCTTATCGTCTCCGCCGCGCTCATGCCGCCGGAGCTTAAACGCGTGCTTGCTAATGCAATGAGCAGCACGGCCGATGTGCTCGTCACGAACTCCATCAGAGGCGATACCGCCGCATTGATGCGCCCCTGTGTCGTGCTGAGATGGGCGATGGCTTCGGTCTGTCGTCGGTACCGTGACGCCGTCTCTTCTTCGCGGGTGAACGCCTTGATGACGTCCAGCATTCGCAGGCTCTCCTCGGTCGTCGCGAGCAGGCTCGCTTCCGCACCGCGCGCCTTTTGCGCCAAGTCTCGCAGCCGACGCCCGATGAGCTTCAGGATCAGGTAGTACAGAGGCACGAGCGCGGCCACGACGAGCGCAAGGATCGCATCGAGATGGAGCATCAGCACCACGGCGCCCGCCGCCGTGATGCAGAGAGGAACGAGCTGCACGAGCGTGCCGGAGATGAAGCCGCTCAGGATGCCCACGTCGTGGGTCAGAAGCGCGAGGGTCTCGCCCTGGCGGTGACGATGGTGGAACGCGAGCGGAAGAGCCTGGAGATGGTCGAACACCCGATTGCGCAGGTCCGCCAGAATGTCGGCGGCGACCGCCGACGCGATGAAGCGGCTGGCAAACCGAAGAATGGCCTGAGCAGCCAGCAGTCCGACGAGGGGAAGGACGAGTGAGCCGGACGTGGCCCCTTGAGTCGACAGGGTGGCGTGGGCTGCCTGGCCTGCGAACCAGGGGAATGCCAGCATCGTCCCGGCTTCAAGGATGCTGAGAAGTCCGGCACCCGCCAGCCGCCAGCGATACGGTCCGGCGTAATGCATCACCGATCCGATCTTCATGGGCAGGCTTTCCGCGGCTTAAGACGCTTGAGGCTCCCCTCGGTCCAACGCCGGACATGCAACCAGGGCGCCCATGTCACGCGCGCATGGGGATACTTGCGCAAGAGATAGGACTTCGGCGGCAACAGGATTTCTTGAGTACATTGGATCTTCCCACGCACATCCTCGATTGCGAGAATATTGAGAAACTCGCGCCGACGCCGGGTTGCTGTGAGGTAGCGGTCGGCGGATCCGCGATGACCGCTGCGCGCCAAGACCTCGACAACTGGTTGAGGGATGACGCTGCGCAAATAGGAGCGCGATAGAGCCAGCGTCTCGCCAGCGGTCGCAGCAAGTCCCTTGGCCTGCGCAAGGACACAGAATTGTTGCCACTCCTGGGAACCCAGCTGTTGGGTCAACAGATGAACGTCATAGAGCCAGAACAAGCGCTCGCCACCATGGCTTCGGCCGTTGGTGGAAACCTTGATCTCGTCCCGATGGACGCCGCGATGCATGCACGCGATCAACAGGGCGATTGCGCGATCCGGCACCAGCAGGCCGCCGACCGCGGCGAGCGGCCGGGCCGATGATCGCATCTCCTGCCAGGACAACACCTGCGCGAGGCGCCTCGCATTGTTGATCTGCCAATGAAGGTCGATGGTGTGCTGCGACCCGTCTTGATGACGCAGCGTCCACGCCTCTTCATTGCTGACCCATTCCCCTGGAAGGGCTGTGCCGCGAACGAAGCCTAGACTTGTCAGGCACTGGCGACAGGTCTCAAGATCACTCGATTGGACGAGGAGATCGCTGTCGCAGCGCGTTCTGAGATAGGGCTTGGGATAGATATCATACGCGAGGGCCGATCCCTTGAAGCAGATGGCTTCCACATCCGCGCTCTTGAGACTCTGAGCGAGGGTCTGCAGCACGATCTGATGACGCAACTCCCACATCCCCTGCCCCAGGCTCTCCTGGCGCAATCTGGCCACCAGAGCCGGCGCCGTCCTGCAATGGGCCAGCTTCTCAAAAAGCAGGGGCAGGACGTTATGAAACCAGCCTCGATCAACGAAATGGTCGATGTCGGCGCTGGCGAGGCGGGCAACCTCGATGCGAGATTCTCCTCGCAACAGGGCGGCGATCAAATCGTCGAAGGCCGCGGATGTCCACGGGCCGCCGTGCGCGCCGTCCGGTTGACCGGCATCCCCTGCGGGACAGCCCCCGACTTGGGCACTGACTGCAACTGTCGTCATAAACCCTCTGCGCGGGCGCCACGGGGCTGGCCTATCAGCTACAGCCCCAAGCCCTGGTCACGCTCACAACGTCGGACCGAATCAGTCGTCAATGTCGAGGGTCGAGTAGCCGGTGGCTTGTAGCCCGGGGCAAGCCGGCCGCGCCCGCCGTCCACAAGTCTGTCGCGACACCCTCGTGGGGCACGGCACTGATCCGCTCCCGCAGACGACATCGGCCCGCCGGCAACGGGGGTCCGACATACAAGTTGGGTGGCCATGAGGTCGTGCGCGGCCGAGGCCATCGCCTGCTTGCGTCCGGTGCCGCAATCGCGCAGATCGTTGTCACGCACGATTCCTGAAGCGCGAGATCGGGCAGGGCGCATGAAGGTTCTCGTCACCGGAGCCGCGGGCTTTATCGGGTTTCACACCGCCAGGCGGCTGATCGAGCGCGGCGACGAGGTCGTCGGCTTCGACAACGTCAACGACTACTACGATCCGACATTGAAGGAGGCCCGTCTCGCCGAGCTGGACAAGACGGCGCGCCAGGCGAACGGCGCCTGGTCCTTCATCCGCGCGGACCTGGCCGTCAGCGACGCGGTCACCCGCTGCTTTCAGGCGCATCGGTTCGACCGCGTCATCCACCTCGCCGCCCAGGCCGGCGTGCGCCATTCGATCGAGAACCCGCACGACTACGTGCAGTCGAACCTCGTCGCGTTCACGAACATCCTGGAGGCCTGCCGGCACACCGGCGTGCCGCACCTCACCTATGCCTCCACGTCGAGCGTCTACGGCGCCAACACGAAGATGCCGTTCTCGGAGCATGACGGCGTCGATCATCCGCTCCAGTTCTACGCCGCGACGAAGCGCGCCAACGAACTGATGGCGCACGCCTACAGCCATCTCTTCCGCCTCCCGACGACGGGCCTGCGCTTCTTCACGGTCTACGGGCCCTGGGGCCGTCCGGACATGGCGCTGTTTCTCTTCACGCGCAACATCCTTGAGGGCAAGCCCATCAAGGTCTTCAACCACGGCAACCACACGCGCGACTTCACCTACGTCGACGATATCGTCGAGGGCGTGATCCGCGCCTCCGACCAGATCGCGGCCCCCAACCCGGAATGGCGCAGCGACGATCCAGATCCCGCGACGTCGAATGCGCCCTTTCGCATTTTCAACATCGGCAACAATGCGCCCGTGCCGCTCGGCGCCTACATCGCGGCCATCGAGGAGGCGCTGGGCAAGACGGCCGTCAAGGAGCTTTTGCCGCTCCAGCCCGGCGACGTGCCCGATACCTACGCCGATGTCTCCGCGCTCGTCGCTGCCGTCGGCTACAAGCCGGCCACGCCGGTCAAGGACGGCGTGCGGGCTTTCGTCGATTGGTATCGGCGGTATTATGCCGTCTAGCTGAACGAGGCTGTCCGTGCCGTGATGAGGCGCGCACGGACGGGTCGCGGCCGGCGGGCGCCGGATAGAGTTTGAGGGGAAGGGGACGTCATGCGGGTGATCGTGACGGGGGGCGCCGGGTTCATCGGCTCGGCCGTGTGCCGCTACCTCGTGGGAGAGAAGGGCTTCGACGTCCTCAATATCGACAAGCTCACCTATGCGGCCAATCTTCAGTCGCTCGAGCCGGTCGCGGCCCGTCCCGGCTATCGCTTCCTGAAGGCGGACATTTGTGACGGCGCGGCGATGGCCGCGGCGTTCGAGGGCTTCCAGCCGGACGCCGTCATGCACCTCGCGGCGGAGAGCCATGTCGACCGCTCGATCACCGGAGCCGGCGCCTTCGTCGCGACGAATGTCGTTGGGACCTACGTGCTGCTGGAAGCCGCGCGCCGCTACTGGAGCACGCTGCCGCCCGACCGGAAGGCGGCGTTCCGCTTCCTCCACATCTCGACCGACGAGGTCTATGGCTCTCTCGGAGCCGAAGGCCTCTTCCGCGAGGAGACGGCCTACGATCCGAGCTCTCCCTACTCGGCGAGCAAGGCGGCCTCCGACCATCTGGTGCAGGCGTGGCACCGCACTTATGGGTTTCCGGCCGTCATTTCCAACTGCTCGAACAACTACGGACCCTACCAGTTCCCCGAGAAGCTGATCCCGCTCATGATCCTCAATGCCCTGCACGGGCAGGCGCTGCCGGTCTACGGCGACGGATTGAACATCCGCGATTGGCTTTATGTCGACGACCACGCGCGCGCGCTGCTGACGGTCCTCGAGCGCGGCCGTCTCGGCGAGAAATACAACGTCGGCGGGCGCAACGAGCGCAGCAACCTCGATGTCGTCGGCCGCATCTGCGCCCTTCTCGATGGGCTGAGGCCCGGGGGCGCGCCGCACGCCCGTCTGGTGGCCTACGTCACGGACCGGCCGGGGCACGACAAGCGCTACGCCATCGACGCCACCAAGCTCGAGACCGAGCTCGGCTGGCGGGCCAAGGAAAACTTCGAGAGCGGGATCGCGCGCACGGTCGACTGGTACCTCGCCAACGAGGCGTGGTGGCGCCCCTTGCGGGAGAAGGTCTACGCGGGCGAGCGCCTGGGGCTCGCGGCCGCCCGGAACGCGGTCTCCGGCACGCCATGAAGATCCTCGCCACGGGAGCGCAGGGCCAGATCGCCTCGGCGCTGACCGAAATGTCGGGAGGCGTGCTCGAGGTCATCAGCCTCGGACGTCCGGAGCTCGACATCACCGATCCCTCCGGCATCGGACGCGCGCTGGCGCACCATCAGCCCGACGTCGTCGTCAATGCGGCCGCCTACACGGCGGTCGACAAGGCGGAGAGCGAGCCCGAACAGGCGTTTCGCGTCAACGCCGAGGGCGCCGGCATCGTCGCGGCGGCCTCAGCGCTGGCCTCCGTCCCTGTCATTCATATCTCGACCGACTACGTCTTCGACGGGGAAAAGGCGTCCCCTTACGTCGAGACGGACCGGACCGCACCGCTCAGCGTCTATGGCCGCTCGAAGCTTGCCGGCGAGGCGCAGGTCGCGCGGCTCTCTCCAGAGCACGTGATCCTGCGCACGAGCTGGGTGTTCGGCCCTGCCGGCACGAACTTCCTGAAGACGATGCTGAGGCTCGCTGAAACGCGCGACGAGATCGGCGTTGTGGACGATCAGCACGGCGCCCCGACCTATGCGCCGCACCTGGCCGCGGCAATCGTTGCAATCGCGGATCGCCTGTGTGATCCGGCGGCATCGGACGACGTGTCCGGCCTCTATCACGTGACCGCGAGCGGCGCGACCACGTGGTGCGGATTTGCGCGAGAGATCTTCCGCCGCGAGGCGGCGCGCGGCCGCCGCGTGCCCACGGTGCGCGGGATCGCAACACGCGACTATCCGCTGCCTGCGCGCCGTCCGGCGAACTCGCGGCTCGACTGCGGCAAGCTCGAGCAGGTCTTCGGCCTTCGGCTGCCGGACTGGACCGAAGGTGTCGCAACCTGCCTGGATCGCATCGACCGCAAGACAGTCTAGAGATCGCCCCCCATCCCGCCTCCGGTCGCGCGGCTTCCTCCACCCCGTCATGGCCGGGTTCAACCCGGCCATTCAGGGCGACAGCCCCCAACAGTTGAGCAGGGGCTCCATGACGTTGGGAGCGAAGTTGTCCCCGCCTCCGATTGCGCACCCTAGACTGGCGGCACCTGCATCACTCGGGGGCGCCGTCCGGAGGCGTCTGGATCGCGCGACGCAGGGGCGGGTGCGGGAGGACCTTCGAGGCTCGACGCGGGCCAACCCTCCCGACTTTATCTCCATACCCCGCGGTAACGCAGGGTCCGGGTGGGGTACCGGTGAAAAGTGGAGGCCGGCAGGCCTGGGGTAAGAGCGAGCCCAGGCGAAGCCCGTCAAAGCGGGGCGCCGCGGCGCTTCATTCTAGATCCTTGCGGACGACCCGCGGCTCCGCCGCGCCCCGCTCCCCGAACCTTTCCTGCCTCCGGTGCAGCCGCACGCGGGGTGTGCCTCGGTGTCTGCGTGCCCCTTGCCCCGCACGCGGGGAGAGGGAATTCCGTCGCCAGTCAGGGCGCCCCGTCGTGCCAATGTGGCGCGCCGGCCCCCGAGGTGATTGACGGCGGGGCGGCCGAGCCTTACCCGGACGGGGACGACCGACAAGAGGGATTCTCATGCGCGTTGCCATGATCGGATCGGGTTATGTGGGGCTCGTCTCCGGGACCTGCTTTGCCGACTTCGGCCACACCGTCACGTGCATCGACAAGGACGAGGCCAAGGTGGCGGCGCTCCGCCAGGGCGTCATCCCGATCTATGAGCCGGGGCTCGACGTGCTCGTTGCCAGCAACGTGCGCGAGGGGCGCCTGTCGTTCACCACCGACCTCAAGGAGGCGGTGGCCGCCGCCGATGTCGTCTTCATCGCGGTCGGAACGCCATCGCGGCGCGGCGACAATCATGCCGATCTCGCCTTCGTCTATCAGGCGGCCCGTGACATCGCCGGAGCGCTGAGCGACTTCACGGTCGTGTGCACCAAGTCGACGGTGCCGGTGGGCACAGGGGACGAGATCGAGCGCATCATCCGCGAGGTCAATCCGGCCGCCGAGGTGTCGGTCGCGTCGAACCCGGAGTTCCTGCGCGAGGGCGCGGCGATCGAGGATTTCAAACACCCGGACCGCATCGTCATCGGCGTGACGGATACGAGGGCGCGTGAGACGATGACAGAGCTCTATGCGCCGCTGTTCATCAACCAGGCGCCGCTGCTGTTCACCGAGCGCCGCGCCGCCGAGCTCATCAAGTATGCTGCGAACGCGTTCCTCGCCACCAAGATCACGTTCATCAACGAGATCGCGGATCTGTGCGAGGAGGTGGGCGTCAACGTCCAGGATGTGGCACGCGGCATCGGTCTCGACAACCGCATCGGAACGAAGTTCTTGCACGCGGGGCCGGGCTACGGCGGCTCGTGCTTCCCCAAGGATACGAACGCGCTCGCCAAGACCGCGCAGGACGTCGGCGTGCCGCTGCGCCTCGTGGAGAGCGTGATCGCCGCCAACGATCAGAGGAAGCGCGGGGTGGCGCGCAAGGTCATGGCGGCGTGCGGCGGCAGCGTGCGCGGCAAGACGATCGCCATCCTGGGTCTCACGTTCAAGCCCAATACCGACGACATGCGCGACGCCCCCTCGATCGCCGTGATCCGCTACCTGCAGGACAACGGCGCGCGCGTCCGCGCCTACGATCCCAAAGGCGTCGATCAGGCGCGGACCGAACTCAGCGACGTGGCCTACATGCCGGACGCCTATGCCTGCGTGGACGGTGCGGACGCCTTGTGCATCGTGACGGAGTGGGAGCAGTTCCGCGCGCTCGATCTGGAGCGGGTCCGGGCGCTCCTGAAGGCGCCGGTCATCGTCGATCTGCGCAACATCTACAAGCCCGACGACATGCTCCGCCGCGGCTTCACCTACTACAGCGTGGGCCGGCGGCCTGTGAGAGCCTAGCCTGTAGGCAGACAAAGGGTCGCCGGCGGATGAGCCGGCGACCCTTCCTGTTTCAGAGAGTGTGGCTCAGAAGCGGTAATTCAGGCCGGCCCGGACCGTGTGCAACTCGATGTCGGAGCCGAAGGTCTCCACGTAGGGAATGGAGCCGCCGGGCGAGGTCGTCCCTTTCAGGCTGTAGTCCTCGCTGCCGAGGTCGATGTAGAGATACTCCGCCTTCAGGCTCCAGTTATTGTCGAGTGCGTACTCGAAACCGCCGCCGACCGTATAGCCGACGTGATCGAACTCGCCCTTCGTGCGGCCGCCTTCGCAGGCCGGAGTACCCAACGGGGAGCACCCGCTGCCCTCGACGAACGTGGTCGCCTGGGAGACGTCGAGCCGGCCCCATGCCACGCCGGCCGTTCCGTAGAAGAGGAGCTGGGGCGTCAGGAGATAGCCGAGGCGACCGCGCGCGGTGCCGAGCGTTTCCAGATCGGACGTGATCCGCCATTGCGAACCGGCCGGCGTCGTGAACGTGCCCTCGCTGCTGATGTCGCTCCACGACACGTCGATCTCCACGCCAGCGACGACGCGGTCGAAGCGCTTGTTGGCGCCGATCTGAAGGCCGCCCAGGAAGCCGTCGTCGGAACTGAGGCTGCCCTGATCCGGAACGAACGGATCGTTATAGAAGATCGCGCCGGTCGAGTGAGACAGGTCGACGCCGGTATCGCTCCAGCCGTAGCCGACATGACCGCCGACGTAGAAGCCGGTCCAGACGTAGACCGGCGCGATGGGCTCCACGTAGGTGTCCTTCAGGCTGCCGAGATCGGCCGCGAACGCCGGCGTGGCGGCGACGGCAGCAGCCAGAGCGAACATCGAAGTCGAAAGTCTAATCTTCATCCGGATTACTCCCCGCTACGGCACTGGTGAATGCACGCGTGACAGGGGTGCGAATCAGCATTTGTGCATCGGCAGTGTCAACGCGTGCAGCCCTTCGAGCGGACTTTGCCGAGGCAGGTTGTGACGCCAGAAACACGCGTGTACGGTCCGTCATTGGGGCCGAATTTGCTGCGCGGCGGTTTATTGCAAGCCACGATTCACGAAGCTCGAGACGAGCTTGGCCGGCGTGCAGCGAACGCAATTTCAGAGGTCGCGACGTTTCCGGCGCGTGGCGGGCGCCTGTGGACAAGATTGTGGGACTATCGTCTCGTCGCGACGACGGTCAGCACGCCGGCGTGCTGTGGCACGCGCGTCGTCTCACACGCTCGAGACCTGACCCGCATCGAGACGCACGCGCACGGGACGGTTCAGGATGTCCATGAGGACGACGAGGCGGTCCTTCTCGTCCATGCCGACGATGGTCGCGACCGTGCCGTCGAAGGGACCGGCTGCGATGCGGATCTCCTGGCCGATCTCGTAGGGGCTTGCCGGTGCGACGATGACGCCGTCGATCTCGCGAGCCCTGAGCGCCTCGATGAAGCGCCGGTCGAGGCGGCTCGGCTCCTCGCCGCTGCGCACGACCGCGCGCACGCCGAACGTCGATAGTACGGGCCGCCAGGCGCTCCTGTCGGGCACGCACTCGATGAACAGGTAGCCGGGAAAGAGCGGCCGCAGCACGTCGCGCACCTTGCGGGCGTGACGCACGCGCTTGTGCACGAGCGGGCAATAGGCGGCAAAGCCCTGGTTCGCCAGATTGGCGAGCGCCACGGCCTCCTTGTGGGGCTGCGTATTGACGACGATCCAGGAGCTATGCGTCGGCGTCACCATCGCGTCCTCGTCCGTCCGGTCCCGTCCCGGCCGGAGCACTCTAGCGCCGTGTGTCGGCCTCGTCACGGGGCCGCGCCGGGCGGAACCGTCAGTCCGCGGCCGGTCCGCGGTAGTAGGGCTCGACGGCGCCCTTGAGCTTGATGGTGATCGCCCGGCCGAAGCGGTCCTTGGCCTTGCCGGCGGCGACCTTGATCCAGCCCTCGCTGACGCAATACTCCTCGACGTTCGACTTCTCGACGCCGTTGAAGCGGATGCCGACGTCGCGGGCGAGCACCGCCTCGTCGTAGTGCGGGCTTGCGGGGTCCACCGAGAGGCGGTCGGGCGGGGTGTCGGACATGGCGGACGCTCCTCTCTCCTGCTCAGTTGGCGAAGCGGAAATGCAGGACGTCGCCGTCCTTGACGACGTAGTCCTTGCCTTCGAGGCGCATCTTGCCCGCTTCCTTGGCGCCGGTCTCGCCCTCGTTCGTCACGTAGTCGTCGTACGCGATGGTTTCGGAGCGGATGAAGCCCTTCTCGAAATCGGTATGGATGACGCCCGCCGCCTGCGGCGCCTTGGTGCCGCGCGTGATGGTCCAGGCGCGCGCCTCCTTTGGCCCGACCGTGAAGTAGGTGACGAGGTCGAGGAGCGCATAGCCCGCGCGGATGAGACGGTTGAGGCCGGGCTCCTTAAGGCCCATCTCGGCGAGGAACGCCAGGCGATCCTCAGGCGCGAGGCCCGCGAACTCCGCCTCGATCTTGGCAGAGATGACCACCGAGGCAGCCCCTTCGGCCTTCGCGCGCTCCTCCACTTTGCGCGAGTGAGCGTTGCCGGTGGCCGCGGAGGCCTCCTCCACGTTGCAGACATAGACGACGGGCTTGGCGGTCAAGAGCTGCAGGGCGCGAAAGGCCGGGATCTCCTCGGGCGTGAGGATCGCGGTCCGCGCCGGCTTCCCCTCGCGCAGGGGGCCGAGCACCTTCTCCATGAGCGTGAACTGCGCCTTCGCCTCCTTGTCGCCGGCCTTGGCCTTCTTCTCGACCGGACCGATCCGCTTCTCCAGGCTTTCGAGGTCCGCCAGCATCAGCTCCGTCTCGACCACGTCGGCATCCGCCAGCGGGTCGACGCGGTTCTCGACGTGCGTGACGTCCTCGTCCTCGAAGCAGCGCAAGACATAGGCGACCGCGTCGACCTCGCGGATGTGGGAGAGGAACTTGTTGCCGAGCCCCTCGCCCTTGGAGGCGCCGCGCACGAGCCCGGCGATGTCGACGAACGTCAGCCGCGTCGGAATGATCTCGGCCGAGCCTGCGATCCTCGCCAGCGTGTCGAGGCGCGGATCGGGCACGCCGACCTCGCCGACGTTGGGCTCGATGGTGCAGAAGGGATAGTTGGCGGCCTCCGCCGCCGCCGTCTGTGTCAGCGCATTGAAGAGCGTCGATTTGCCGACGTTCGGCAGGCCGACGATGCCGAGCTTGAAGCCCATGATCTTGTTGTCCTTGCTTTGTTTGGCGCTGGGCTACACTGCCGCGCGAGGCCGATCAACGGGGGATGAGGCCGCGGGGACGTCATCCTCGGCCCAGCGAGCGACGCGAGGCGCGTTCGAGGATGGCGTTTCGGTGTCAGCCGCGGATCTTCGTGAGGTCGAAGGCGGAGTAGCTCGCGGGGCTCGGCAGGTTGTCCTTTCCCGTCATCGCGTCGGAGAGCGCTTCGCCGAGCACGGTTCCGGCCTCGAGGTCCTTGACCGAGATGAAGATGAACGGCCGCTGCCAGCTCGTGCCCGTCGTCTCGCAGGCCGCGCACGGCTCGCGGTACTGCCCGAGGTTCAGCGTGTAGAGGGGCACCCACTCGGGCGCCGAGCCCTGGGCGATGACGGCGGTGCGCTCGGCCCGCTTGCGGGCGCGCTCGAGCTCGGCGGCGGCCTGCCCCTCCTGCGACGCGGTCCCGACGGCGATGATCTCGCGCGCTTCGGCGAGCGAGGCGCGCGTGTCCTCGTCGAGCACGGTGTCGGCGACGGCGGCAGCAGGGATCTTGCGGCCCTGGCGCTCCAGCTCCTCGGCGCTGGCATGGACCCACATGAAGTCCTTGTTCAGCACGACGACCTCGAAGACGCCGCGCCGGCCCGCCTTGTCGTAGCCGACGATCTCGATCATGGTCGAGTTCTCGGTCGTGCGCGCCCGCTCGACGACGACGGGCGTCGCGTCGCGGTTGGCGCGCGTCTCGATGGCATCGAGGACGGTGAGGCCGCCGACGGTGCCGACCAGCGCGGCCGACGCGGTGGCGAAGCCGACCTCGGCCGGCGTCTGGAAGAGCGAGGTCAGCCACTGGAAGCGGTCGCTCCAGCGGTAGGCGGAGAGCGCCCGGCGACGCGCCTTCGAGCCGCGGCTGTCGTCCCCGGCGAGATTGTCCGTCATGCTCGATCCCCCCAACTCCATGCACCCGGTGCGCGGCTCGCTTGAAGCGCCCGGCGCGCCGGTTGAATTTATACGGCAGGCGTGCGGCAAGAGAAGAGGAGAGGATGCGCCAGAGCGGCGAGATACCTTTGCGGAAACGGGCAGAGATCACGAAAGGCCGAGATCAGGCCTACGGCCCTGACGCTATCGATGGTGTGCGCCCAAGGTCTCGCCAGGCGCGACCTGATGCATTGTTGCGACGGTGCAAGCGCTGACCCGCAGAGCTCGATGTGCTACGAGGGGTTTGCCAACGTGCGAGCCGGCGCGTCGTCAGAGTGACGCGGGCGAGAACTTGCGGACATCACCATGAAAGCGGCATTCCTCGTTCTGGCGTCCGTCGCCGTGGCTATCATCGCGTTGCTGTACGGCGTTTCTCCTGCCTGGTTCGCTCGCACGTTTCTCGGCCTGAGCAATCTCGATCAGGGCTTTTCCCACATCCTTCGGGCTGTCATGGGCCTCTATCTGGCGCTCGGCTGCTTCTGGCTTGTCTCGGCCTTCAACCCGGCACTCAGAAACACCGCCATTCTGACGACGATGGTTTTTGCGAGCGGGCTCGTTCTCGGTCGGCTAGTGAGCTTCATCGTAGACGGCCAACCGGCGCCACTGCTCCAGCTCTACGCGGCGATCGAGCTTGCATTCATCCCGGCAGCATACTGGGTCTACACACGTTCGTAGTGATGGCGGCGAGCATGTATCCGCTTCTGCCGCAAGACCGGGTAGCTGCGAGCCTCAGCCGCGACGCGTTTATGCGAGCAGGATCTAGTCTTTCTGTTTGCGGCCGGCGAGCCACTTGGCGAGGTTGTCGGCGAGCGCGCTGGCGCGCTTCGCCTGGCGCTCGCCCGGCGGCCCGCCGGAAGGACTGGCGCGGGCCGTGCGCGCGCGTGGTCTTGGGGGTTCCTCCGGCGCGGTGTCCTTGTCCCGTCCGCGCGCGCCGCCGTCGCCCTGCAGGACGAGCGCCACGTCGCTCTGGAAGCGCGCGGCGTCGCCGCGCGCGAGATAGGGGGCCGCCTTGGCCACGGCTTCGAGCAGATCGGGGAGCCAGGCCCGGTCGGCCTTGGCGAAGTCGTTCAGCACATACGGCGAGACGGCGTCCTTCGTGCCTGGGTGGCCGATCCCGAGGCGCACGCGCACGGTCTCGTTGCCGACGTGGGCGGAGACGGAGCGCAGGCCGTTGTGGCCGGCATTGCCGCCGCCGGTCTTGATCTTGATGCGGCCGGGCAGGAGGTCGAGCTCGTCGTGGAAGATCACGACATCTCCCTCGGCGATCTTCAGGAAGCGGGCCGCCTCGCCGACGCTCTGGCCGCTTTCGTTCATGTACGTGTCGGGCTTCAGCAGCAGCACCTTCTCGCCGCCGAGCTCGCCGTCGGCGACGTAACCCTTGAACTTCTTCTTCCAAGGGCCGAAGCCGTGCACCGCGGCGATGCGCTCGACCGCCATGAAGCCGATGTTGTGACGGTTCGCGGCGTATTTTTCGCCGGGATTGCCGAGGCCGACGAAGAGCTTCATGGCGCATCAGCTCCACGGCAGGAACGTGGGATCGGACGGGACGGCGTGTGCCTCATGGGCACGCGCCGTCCCTGTCGGCCTACTTCTTCTTCGGAGCGGCGGCAGCGGCCGGCGCGGCCTTGCCGCCCGCGGCCGGAGCAGCACCCTTCGCGGCGGCAGCGGCCGGAGCCGCAGCCTTGGCGCCGGCAGCGGGAGCTGCAGCGGCGGCGGGAGCGGCCTCGGCCGTTGCCGCCGTCTCCTCCTCCTTGCGCACGCCGGCAATGGTCGCGATCGTGAAGTCGCGGTTGGCGATCACCGGGCGCACGCCCTCGGGAAGATCGACGGCCGAGATGTGGATCGACCGGCCGATCTCCAGTCCCTCGAGGTTGACCTCGAAGGCCTGCGGGATGCGGTCGAACGGGCAGAAGACCTCGATCTCGTGGCGCACGATGTTGAGTACGCCGCCGCGCTTCAGGCCGGGCGAGAGCGCCTCGTTGACGAACTTCACCGGTACGGCGACGCGGATGATGCCGTCCTTGCCGACGCGCAGGAAGTCGACGTGGATCGGGAAGTCCTTGATGGGATCGACCTGCACGTCGCGGGGAATGACGCGGACCTTGCCCTTGCCGGAGATGTCGATGTCGAACACCGACGCCGTGAAGTGACCCTTGAGGATCTGCTTCCACAGCTCGTTGTACTCGATCGCGATGGTTTCGGGGGTCTGGTTGTCGCCGTAGATGACGGCGGGCACGTTTCCTTCACGGCGAGCTTGGCGTGCGGCCCCCTTGCCTGCACGCGGGCGCGCCGTGGCTTTGAGAGCAACGATCTCGGAAGCCATGACGGGTTCTCCAAAAATAAAAGTGCCGCGACCGGCCTCCAAGGGTGCCGGGCAGCGTCTCATGCGGTTGCTTGAGATGTGAGGCTTATAGTGCGGCGGGCCCTGTCCGCGCAACATGTGGATGACCGCATGGGGTATGTATCACCAACTTGCGGCGTGTTGAGATTGTCGGCGGAACGGGTTGCATGCCTTCGCCCGTTGGCGGAAAAGGGGGCATGTCCCGTAAGTCGATGTCCAGCAACGCCCTCTCCCGCAAGCCCGCCAAGCGGCGCCCGGCCACGGAGCAGGACCGGATGGTCTGCGACGCCCTGCGCGATGCCGGCCGGCCGGTCAGCGCTTACGAGATCATCGACAGCCTACGGCACAAGGCGACGCTGGCGCCGCAGACAGTCTATCGTTCGCTCGACCGGCTGATCGCCTCGGGCACGGCGCACCGGCTGGAGAGCCTCAACGCCTTCGTCGCCTGTTGTCACGCGGTCCACAAGGGCACGGCGATCTTCGCCATCTGCGACCGGTGCGGCGCGGTCGATGAGTTCGACGAGCCGCACGCCGTGGCGGCCCTCGCGGACTGGGCGGCCAAAGCCGAGTTCACCGTGCGCCAGATGACGCTGGAGCTCAGGGGCACCTGCGCCCGCTGCGCCGGAGCGCCACCCGCCGCCGCGTAACGCCACCGCCCGGGTGCGTCGCCGTTCCCGGCGTCGCGCCCATGGGTCAGTCAGCATTCTGTGGACCTGCGTTCCGCTGGGTCCTACGGGCCTAAAGGCGCGGAACAGTGTGTCCCGCTGGCCGCAGATTTCCCGCCAGTCGTTGGCTGAGGGGCAGGCCGACTTGCAATTCCGGATAATATCCGCTGCAATGCGTTCGGATAGTATAACATCCGGATTGGGGATCGCATGCAGCAGCCACCATACAGCGCTTCAGGACGCCGCCACGTCAGGGTCGCGGTCCTGTGGGTACCGCTTGCCCTCTCTGTGCCGCTCCCTCTGCTCGCGTCCTCGGCGCTGGCCCAGGGCGCGGCTCCCCCCGTCGACCCAGCCATCCCGGAATTGCCCGAGGTCGTCGTCACGGCGCCGAGTCCCGTCGCCAAGCCGAAGAAAAAGGCGTCGTCGTCGCCCGCCGCCACGGCGTTGCCGGCCCCTGCCGCCGCCCCCACACCGTCGTCAATCCCGACCCCGCCCGTCGAGCCGAGCGCGCCGGTGACGCCCGTGCCGGGCACGCTCATCGTGGTGGATGACGCGTTCGTCCCGGTGACGGTCGCGACCGAGCGCGAATTCGAAGCGAGCCGCGGCGCGACGATCGCCGACACCCTGGCCCAGAAGCCCGGCATCGGCGCCACGACGTTTGCCCCCGGCTCCAGCCGGCCGATCATCCGCGGCCTCGACACCTATCGCGTGCGCGTCCAGGAAAATGGCCTCGGCACGGGCGACGTCGCGGCCCTGTCGGAGGATCATGCGGTCCCTGTCGACCCGTTTGCCGCCGAGCGCGTCGAGGTGGTGCGCGGACCGGCGACGCTACGCTACGGCAGCCAGGCGATCGGTGGCGTCGTCGCCATCGAAAACGACCGCATTCCCACCCTAATGCCGCTCGCCGGTTTTTCCGGCGAGATCCGCGGCGGCTGGACGTCCGTCGACGATGGCGCGGACGGCGCCATTCGCGCGACGGCGGGGGCAAGCGGCATCGTGGTCCACGCCGATGGCTTCAAGCGCCAGACCGACGATTACGACACGCCGCGCGGCCGCCAGCTCAACACGTTCGTGGACAGCGAAGGTGGGGCGCTGGGGCTTTCGATGGTCGGGCTTGACGGCTATCTCGGCGTCGCCGTCGTGAGGTTCGACAGCCTCTACGGCATCCCGGGGGAGGAAGCCGAGAAGCTGCGTCCCAGGATTGACCTTCAGCAGGACAAAGTGCTCCTTCGCGGCGAATGGCGCGTGAAGGACTACGGGCTCGACGCGATCCGCCTGTGGTTCGGCGCGTCGGACTATGCGCACAACGAGCTGATCGACGAGGGCGGCGGCTTCGAGGTGGGGAACCGCTTCACGAACGAGGAGTGGGAAGGGCGGCTCGAGGTGCAGCATCTGCCCGTCATGTCCTCGCTCGGCGCGCTGCGGGGCGCGTTCGGCGTGCAGGCGTTCGGACGCGATACGGAGGGCCAGAACCTGGAGGGGGGAGATAGTCTTCTGGCGCCCGCGGAGACGGGCAGCATCGCCGCATTCGCGTTCGAGGAGCTCGATGTCACGAGCCGGCTGACGCTGCAGGTGGCGGGCCGCATCGAGCACACCGAGATCGACGGATCGGGCCGGCGCGATCCGTTAAACGCCGCCGTGCCGCTGACGGCGATCGGGCGCGACTTCACGCCCACCAGCGTCAGCCTCGGCGGGCTCTACAGACTGCCCGGCAGCGTGGTCGCCTCGCTCAACGGGCAGTACGTCGAAAGGGCGCCCGAAGCGGCCGAGCTCTTCTCCGCCGGCGTGCACGAGGCGACCGGAACGTTCGAGATCGGCAACCCCGATCTTAACATCGAACGCGCCGCCACGGTCGAGGTCGGCCTGCGCAAGGCCGATGGCCGGTTCCGTTTCGACGCAACGGCGTTTTACACGGCCTACGACGGCTTCGTCTTCAAGGGGCTCACGGGCGTCGAATGCCTGGAGACGCTGGCTTCGTGCGGCGGACCCATTGGCCCCGACGACGAACCGTTCGACCAGGTGCTGTTCGATCAGCGCGATGCGACCTTCTATGGCGTGGAGATTGCCGGCCAGTACGACGTGGCGCCGATCTGGAACGGCATGTGGGGCATCGACGCGCAGTACGATCTCGTCATCGCGGAGTTCGAGGACGGTGGCAACGTGCCTCGTATTCCGCCGCAGCGACTGGGCGGCGGGCTCTACTACCGCGACGCCAATTGGTTCGCGCGCGCCGGTGTGTTGCACGCCTTCGATCAGGACCGCTTCGCCGCCGCCTTCGGCGAGATCGCCACACCCGGCTACACACTCGTCTCGGCCGAGGTCGCCTACACATCACGCCGCGACGGGCTCGGCGGATCGACCGGGGAGATCACCATTGGCGTCAAGGGCGAAAACCTCGCCGACGACGAGGTCCTGAACCACGCCTCCTTCAAGCGGCGCGAGGATGTGCTGCTGCCCGGCGCCAGCGTGCGGCTCTTCGGGTCCATCAAGCTCAACTGAGCCGCACGGCGGCGGACGCCGGGTCAAGCCCGGCGTACCTTGATGGCGGCAGAGCAGGTCCGTTCGTAGGGGTGCAGGCGCGACACGGGCCCTTTGCCGCGGTCAAGGGCGCAAGCGCTGGGCCTTGAAACGGTCCAGGGTTTGGGCCTAGCTCTCTCGCGTGACCGGAGCGCCGACAATCGGCGCAGGAACAGTCGTGGGTGAGCCTCGCATGCCGAAAAGCAGGACGTTCCGGGCGCGCGCCCGCATCTGGGCCGCCGTGACCGCCCTCGCGCTTGCCGCCTCCTCGGCATCCCTCGTCGTCTCAGCGCAGGACACGCCCGAGGTCGATACGGCACTCGTCGTCTCGGTCGACGTCTCCAACTCGGTCGATGCGACGCGCTACCAGCTCCAACTGGAGGGCATCGCCAAGGCGCTCGAGGACGAGAGCGTCATAGAGGCGATCCTGACGGGCGGGCGCGGCAGCATCCTCGTGTCGCTCGTGATGTGGGCCGACAAGCCCAAGATCTCCATCCCCTGGACGCGCGTCTCCTCGAAGGAGGAGGCGCTGGCGCTCGCCGCGCAGGTCCGCCGCCTGCCGCGCGAGGGCGGCGAGTTCACCTGCATGTCGGGCATGATGCGCATGATCGCCGACAAGGTCGTCACGCAGATCCCCGCAACGGCCCACCGCGTCGTCATCGACGTGTCGGGCGACGGGAAGGACAACTGCAACCGCGAGGAGCCTGTCGATGCGGTGCGCGACGAGCTCGTTGCCTCCGGCGTCATCATCAACGGGCTGCCGATCCTGGAGGGCGACGAAGGCCCGACGCTCGAAGGCTGGTATCGCGACTACGTCGTGGGGGGCACCGGGGCGTTCGTGCTGCCGGCCCATGGCTTCGACGATTTCGGGCGCGCGATCCGGCAGAAGTTCGTCATCGAGATCAGCCACAGGGCGCCGGCGGCCACATACGCGCGCGTGGACTGAGGCGCGCGCGTGGACTGAGGTGAACGCGGAGGGTCCACGCTCAGCGATCGTCGAAGATCGCCGGCTGGCATTTCCAGCGCCTCACGGTCCACTGCGGATGCGACTGCTGCCAGGTGGCGAGAAACGGCGGGGCCTCGAGGGCGCAGCGCATGGCATCCATGTCACCGTCCACGGGCAGCGTGTAGTCCCGGCACGAAGAGGGGTCGGCAATGAGGCAGGCCGAGATGACGATCGTCAGCATGGGGCCGTCGACTCCAGTCCATGGGACACGCGGGGACCGCGTGCGTCCGCGCTTCCTGGCACGGGACTGACCTGCTATACGCCGTGGCATCGCCGCCGGATCAGCGAGGCCGGGGCCGCTGCCGGGGATTACTCAGGCCGTGATGAGCAGCTCGCCCTTGCCGATCGTCTCCAGGTCGCCGGCATAGCGCCGGACCGTCGCCGGCAGGGCCGGCGGCGCGAGCGGGCCGAGCTCGGCGGCGAGATAGCGGCTGATGAGGCGCAGGAACACCATGTCGTGACGGCCGCAGTCGGCGAAGGTCGGCAGCACATGATCCGCTTTCGGCCCGATCAGCGTGCCGCGTCGCATCAGGGGACCGGGTCCGGGGCCAAAGCCGCCCTCGGCCCAGATCGTGCCGCCCGCCATGCGCGAGCCGGCGGCCGCGCCGGTCCGGCCCTTGACGACGATGGTGCCTCGGCGCATGCGGTCTCCGGCTCGCTCGCCGATGTCGCCGGCGACGCGGACGATGCCGCCCGCCATCCCGAACTTGCTACCCGTCAGCATGCCGCCGACGTAGTCGCCCGCCGACCCGGCGACCGTCACGAGGCCACCGGTCATGCCCGCGCCGAGATAGTCGCCCGCCGAGCCCCTGATGTCGAGCCGCCCGCCCTTCATGTGGCGGCCCGCGTAGGCGCCGGCGTCGCCCTCCACGATGACGGTTCCGGATCGGAGACGCGCGCCGATGCCGTCGCAGGCCCGCGTCGTGCCGGCAAGGATGAGCGCGTCGGTGCCGTCGGCGGGTGTGACGTCGAAGAGATCGCCGACGGTGCCGCCGTCGAACGGCAGACGCGCGGCGTCCGCGCCCAGGGCCAGAACGGCCGCCGGCTCGAGAGCGGAGAGGTCGAGGCGTTCGGCCGGGGCCGATTTCAGTCGAAGCCTGAGACCGCTCATGCGACGTAATCCTTCAGGTGATAGTGATGCTGGCCGAGCTTGCCGCCGTAGTTGCCGGCAGTGACGCGCGTGACGCCCTTGCCGGCGCCGATGTCGGTGACGGCCTTGAGCCCGGCGCGCATGGCATCCGACACGGCCTTCGAGGTCAGCCCGTCGATGACGATCTCGAGAACCGCGATGGTGTCAGGGTCGAGCTCGCTCTCGGTCGTGCCCCTCAGCGTCGGGCAGAAGGCGTTGTTCGTCGAGGCGACGGCGCCCTGGTACTTGGAGCCGACCTTCGAGCCCGAGCGCACGATGCCGCCGGGAAAGGGCGTGATGACGTCGGGCACCTGGGCGATGGCGGCGACCGCGGCTTCCGCCGTCTCGAGAAGGCCCACCCGGTCACGGCCGAGGAGCAGCAGGTTGCCGCCGCCGACCGCTTCCGTCGTGACGCCGCACGTGTCCTCGATGGTGAACTCGCCGTCCATCACCGGCACGCGCCAGTAGCGGCGCTTGCCGAAGCGCTTGGAGATCTGCCAGCCGTCGCCGAAGAAGCGCGGGCCCGAGGAGAGCCCCAGCTTCTGCGCGCTGTCGAGGCCGTTGTAGCAGGCCGATCCGGGGCTCGTCAGCACGCACTGGCCGACGCGGTTTTTGAGCTGCGGCAGGATCGCATCCGGCGAGAAGCCGAAGATGAGCACGCGCACGCCCGGCCGGCCGTCGGGCGTGTCGGAGGCCGCGATCTCGCAGTCGATGCCGCATTCCGCGCCGCAGCCGATGACCGAGGTGCCGAAGCCGGTCATGGTCTGGGCGGCGATCATCGCCCACTTCTGGCTGTCGGCCGTGATGATGAGCGCGGTGCCGCTCATGCCGAACGCTTCGGCGAAAGTGTCGTCGATGGCGACGCCGTTGACCTTCATGTTCTGGCTGCCCGTCATGTGCGTGCCCCGGTCGGCTGGACGATGAGGCACCCGCAGGTGCCCGGCGCATGTCCACAGCCGGTTCCCTCGATCTCCTCGTCGGAGAGCCTGAAGTTCTCCATCTGCACCGTGTGATAGGTGTCGAAATAGTCCTTCAGCGGCTTCTCGATGCGCTTGCGGTCGTACTCGGGGCGCACGACGTGCGTGGCGCCTGTGACGACCTTCACGATGCGGCCGTTGCGCACGATCATCTCGCCGTTCTTGAAGACGAACAGCGGCGTCGTGAACATCGCCTCGCGGTCCGGGTTGTCCTCGTAGACGGTGATGTCGGCCGAGGCGCCGGCGCCGAGTTGGCCGCGGTCCCTGAGGCCGAGCGAGCGGGCGGGCCCCGCCCGCGTCATGATCGCGATCTCGTAGAGCGAGTATTCGCGCGTGATGGAGCCGAGGATCGTCGCCGCCTGCGCCTGCGGATGGATCCGGCGCAGCATCTCGTTGCGGAACGTGCGGTCCATGAGCAGGCGGATCAGGTGCGGATAGGTCGTGAACGGCGCGCCGTTCGGATGGTCGGTCGTCAGGAAGATCCGCCAGGGATCGTTGACGAGCAGGAACATCTCCAGCCCGATCGCCCACTGCAGGGCGTTGACGAAGCTCTTGTCGCGGTACTTCATCGGCACGACGCCGCACCCGGCATCGCACTCGATGTCCATCATGACCCACTTCTTCGGGTTCGCGCTCTTCGTGTTGCCGTACTGGCGCATGGAGTCGCCCGAGGCCGTGCAGGTCTGGCCGAAGAGGATCTGCCCGACGTCGATCGAGACGTTCGTATACCGGTTGACGAGCTCGGCGATCTCGGCCGCACCCGAGGAGAACTTCCAATCGCCTTCGGTGCCGTAGCTGTGGAACTGGATGTGGGTGAGGTGGATCGGCGTGCCTTCCGAGGCGCGGATGGTGGCGAGCGTCGTGTCCTTGTTGCCGGGCACACCGAGGTTGCAGCCGTGGATGTGGATGGGGTGCGGCACGCCGAGCTCCTGCAGCGAGCGGCCGAGCGTGAGGATGATGTCGCGCGGGGTGACGCCGTAGTAGGCGTGCCTCTCGTCGAGGTCGAGCTTGCGCTGATTGAACTTGAAGGCGGAGATGCCGCCCGGGTTCACGATCTTGACGGCGATGGCCTGGGCGGCGTGCATCGTCCAGCCGATGTAGTCCTTGATCTCCTCCTTGTCCTTGCCCCCCGAGAGCAGGCGCAGGAAGTAGTCGTCGGAGCCGAGCATCACGAACGCGCCCTTGTCGATCATGGGCGTGTCGGCCATCTCCATGTGCGCCTGGCGCGCGTTGGCGGGCAGCATGGCGGGCTCGAAGGCGGCCGTGTAGCCCATCTCGGCGTAGCGGTAGCCGGCGGTCAGCGTCGAGGGGATGGCATGACCGCAGCCCGCGCGCGTGAGGTCGCCGCGCGGGATCTCCTCGCCCTGGTGGTCCTCCGGCATCAGCATGCGCGCGATGGTGACCTTGCCGCCGCCGATGTGGGAATGCGGGTCGATGGCGCCTGCCATGACGACCTTGCCAGCCAGGTTGTACTCCTGCTGCACGGTCTCGCCGGCGCTTGGCGTTACGATGCGGCCGTCGCGCACATAGATGTCGCGCACCGCGCCGTCGATGCCGTTCGCGGGATCGTAGACCTTGCCGCCGGTGAACTTGATGAGCATGGCTTGAGTGTCTTTCGGCTCGAAATGGCGGGTCAGAGAGCGGCTTCGATGGCGCCGAGCACGCTGGCGACGGGCGGCAAGGCCGACCGGCCGAGGTCGCGCAGCGGCAGCGACACGACGTTGTCGCACCGCACGATGTAGCCCGCGTGATCGACGCCCGGCGTGCCGACGGGGATGAACACGTCGGGCGGGGACGCGGCCCGGACGCCGGGCGTGCCGAGCAGGATCAGCGGCATCGTCGTCGCCGGCGGGCCGAGGTCGACGGTGAACGAGGAAATCCAGACGAGGCAGTCGCCTTCGCCCGCCGCCACCATGCGCGAGATCGAATAGCGCAGCATGTCGTGCTCGGGCTTGCCGCTCTGGTAGCTGACGCGGAGCGGGTAGCCCGACTGCCAGGCGCACACAGCGCCGGCGGAGACCGCCCCCTCGTTGCCGCCAAGCGAGAGGCCGGCGGCACGGATCGTCTTGTTGAGGTCCTTGACCAGCTCCGAGACGCCGTGGACGACGAGGTCGGCATTGGGGAAGGCGAGTGCCGGCGGCGCCCAGACGAACACGGGATAGGTGGCCGCCTGGATGCGCTCGGCGACGGCGCGGATGTCGGCCATCGGCACGCCGCCCGCCGTCTCTGCGCTGAGCGGCTTGCCGTTGACGATCGCGCGCAGCGCCGCGACGACCTCGCCGACCTCGTCGATCGGGCAGGGGAGCGTCGTCACCGTGCCGATGCGCGGTCCCTTCAACTGCGAGGTATCGAGGCCCTTGCCCAGCAGCACGATGTCGCGAGTCGGCGCCGGGTCGGCGAACATGGATTTCGGGCTGGTGACGACGCGTTCGTAGAACCGCGAGTGCAGCCGGGCAATGTCGGTTCCAACCACGACGAACAGGTCGGCCCGGTTGCGCGCTTCCGTCAGCGTCGTCATGAACCAGCCGCTGGTCTGGAGGACGCGGAAGTTGCGGTACTGGCCTTCCGAAAGGGCATGATCGACGACGCCCCGGGTCCGGTCCGCAAGCGACATGACGGCCCGCATGCCCTCCACCTCCGTGCCGAGCCCGCCGTAGAGCGGCAGCCGGGCAGCGCGGATGAGGCGCGTTGCCTCTGCAATGGCTTCCTCCGTCGTCACCGGCGCCCCGCGGATCGTGGCCGAGGCTCCCGCGACCGAGCGCTCGAAGCCGGCCACGGCCCGGCCGCAGGAGTTCTTCACGACCTTGAGGCCCTGCGGGGTGCGCGCGATCTCCAGATCGTCGCAGAGAATTCCGCAGAACGGACAGGCCACGCTCGTGGCCGTCGTCGGCGCGGGTGTGGACACCTCGTCGGGCAGGCTCATGGGATGTCGGGCTCATACTTTGGTTGGAGGGGCACAAAAGCATGGACCATGGTTCATGACAACTGCGTTGGACGCCGCCGGGCCGCTCGCTCGGGCGGCGAAAAAGCGCACAGTCGCAACGCCGGTGCGCCACCCGATTGCGCTCACAATCGCCTCTTACTATTGTCCGCGCCCGCGGACCGCCGGTGGACCGCGCAGAACAGGCACTGGAGGAGACGTGATGGTGAGAGTGCTCGCATCCTTAATGGCGCTCGTCGCGCTGCTGCCGATGGCCGCGGAGGCGCACGGTCCCACGCGCCAGAAGGTCGTCTCCAAGGTCGAGATCAACGCGCCGGTCGACAAGGTCTGGGCCGTGGTCGGCAACTTCCAGGACATGAGCTGGCATCCCGCGGTCGCCAAGACGGAGGGCAGCGGCGGCAACGAGGTCGGCGCGACGCGCAAGCTCACGCTCCAGTCGGGCGGCGTCATCAACGAGAAGCTGACGAAGTACAGCGCCGAGGAGCGCGGCCTCGCCTACGAGATCACCGACGTCGACGTGACGGTGCTGCCCGTCACCAACTACAGCGCGCAGCTCAATGTCACGGGCACCGCAGAGAAGACGATCGTGGAATGGCGCGCCGCGTTCTATCGCGGCTTCGTCAACAACGATCCGCCGCCGGAGCTCTCCGACGAGGCCGCCGTCAAGGCCGTCACCGGTGTCGTCGAGGGTGGGCTTGCCGCGCTGAAGAAGAAATTCGAGGGCGGCTGAGGCCCGGAGTCTTGGCTCAGAGGCGAAACATCTGGCTGCCCGGCCGCGTGCCGGGCAGTCGTCGTTTGCGGGCGCCCGCGCGCAAACAGAGCGTCAAGTCGGGAAATTAGCCTCTTTCCCCTGTCTCGCCTCCGACCTATGCGTCCGCGCCGCTTCAAATCATCAAGGCGCCACGCGGTGGTGCCCCGGGAGGAACGAGGATGCGTAGTAGCTGGGCTTTTCTGACGTTGATGCTTGCCACACTACCGGTGACGGCGCTAGCCCACGGCCCGTCACGCCAGAAGGTCGTCGAGACCATCGAGATCAACGCGCCCGCCGACAAGGTGTGGGCGGTGGTCGGCACCTACAAGGACTTCACCTGGCATCCCGAGATCGCCAAGTCGGAGGCGATGGACGGCTTCGAGCCGGAGAAGACGAAGCGCACGCTCACCTTCAAGAAGGGCGGCATCGTCGTCGATAAGCTGATGCGCTACGAGCCGGAGAACCGCTTCATCTCGTTCATGACCGATCAGGTCGATCTCAAGATGCTGCCGGTGTCGGGCTACTCGTCCTACTTCACGCTGACACCGCAAGGCGATAAGACGCTGGTGGAATGGAAGGGCGCGTTCTACCGCGGCTACGTCAACAACGATCCGCCGCCCGAGCTCTCCGACAAGGCCGCCATCGAGGCGGTGACGGCGTTCCAGAAGGCGGGCCTTGCCGCACTCAAGGCGAAGATCGAAGGCAGTAGCTGAGGCCGTGCAGGGAAGTGGAGCGGCGGGAACGGAGAGGGCTCGGGCCTGCCGCCACAGGCGGCTGGGGCTTCCCGGGTTCATGCGCGGCAGCCTCCTCGCGGGCCTTGCCGCCACGCTCGCCGGCGCACCGGCCGCTGCCGGCGGTCCGCAGCCCGCGCCGGCATCCGCGCTCGCCGTCGTCACGAACCAGCTCGGCGACAGCGTCTCGATCGTCGATCTGAAGGCCGCCAAGGCCGTCGCCGAGGTCAAGGTCGGCGGCAAGCCGGCAGGGATCGCGCTGTCCCCGGACGGCCGCATCGCCTATGTCACCGCCCCCGACAGCAAGGAAGTCGTGGCGATCGACATCGAGGCCCGGACGGTCGTCCGGCGCGCCGTCATCGGCAGCGGGCCGCTCGGGATCGCGGCGGCCCCGGCCGGAGACCGCGTCTACGTCGCCGACTGGTACGAGCACCGGCTTTTCGTTGTCGACGCTACCACGCTGGCCGTGGTCGGCTCGGTGGCGGTCGGCAACTCGCCGTCAGGCGTCGCCGTTACGCCGGACGGCGCCACCGTGGTTACGGCCGACCGGGACAGCGATCGCGTGTCGCTCGTGGACGCCAAAGCGCTCGCCGTTCGCGCCACGATCGAGACCGGCGCGCGGCCCTTCGGCGTCACCATCGACGCGGCGGCCGGCCGGGCCTACACGGCCAACGTCGCGTCCAACTCCGTCACGGTGATCGATCTGGCCGCGGGCAAGCGGCTGCGGGACGTCGCCGTCGGCATGCGGCCCTATGCGGTCGCGCTTGCAGCCGGGCGTCTCTTCGTCACCAACCAGCATGGCGAATCCGTCTCGGTTCTTAACGCCGCGACGCTCGAGCCCGTCGCGACGATCCCTGTCGGCAGCTTCCCCGAGGGCATCGACGCCGACCCTTCGGGGACCGTCGTCCACGTCGCCTGCTGGGATGCCAACACGCTGGAGACGATCGACGTCACGGCGCTGAAGGTCATCGGCCGCATCGCGGTCGGCGAGGGGCCGCGGGCATTCGGCCGGTTCCTGCACTGAGGCGACCGTCGCGACGGTCAATCTTAAATCTTCGCAATCTTATGGATTTGCCCTGCCCGGCTCACGGCCGATTGGGTAGGGTCCGGCTCAACCGGCAACCGTCGATACGCGTCGACGATGTTACCGGCAACGAAGCATTGCCCCGCGGGCTGGGTCTGTCTAAAAGACGGCCCGCCTCAAGCCCGAACGGCGTGCGGGGTATCTCTGGAGAGGAAATCGAGACATGAAGCGCATCGTGCGTGGGTTGGTCGCCGCCCTGTCGCTGGGAGTTCCGTCCGCTCTGGCGGCCGCAGAGCCGCAGGCAGCCGATCTCATCTTCAACTCGCGCCATCTCGATCTCGTGAGCAAGGGCGCCGGGATCAAATACAAGTTCGAGCATGCCGTCACCGACGAGAAGCTGATGGGCAAGCCGTTCTCCGACGACATCAAGCTCGACGTCAGCGACGTCACGGCCCAAGGCCAGCGGGTGCTCGACGTGACGGTCTTCAGCGGCGAGCGCCAGCGTCCGGTGCAGAACTACGACGGGCTCACCATCAACCCGGTCTTCATCTGGTTCCTCGACAAGTGCGTCGAGAACTATCGTCTCGTTTCTGGCGGCAAGCAGCCCTACCTCAAGGGCCGCATGCGGGATTCCTTCGTCGAAAAGGCAAAGCTGGAGCCGGTGAAGGTCGACTTCGGCGGACGCAGCGTCGATGCCTACAAGGTCACCATCGTTCCCTTCGAGTCCGACCCCAACAAGCACAAGATGCAGGGCTTCGAGAACTCCACGTTCTCGTTCGTGCTGAGCAAGGACATCCCCGGCTACTTCTACGAGCTCAACGCCGACATCTTCAGCTCCCAGGCCGGTACCGGCAAGATCAAGGACCGGCTTGTCCTCGTGGAGACCAAGTGATGCGACACCTATCGAGATACGTCGTCCCGCTCGCGCTCGCAGCCGGGCTCGCGGCCGCTCCGGTCCTGGCGCAGGAGCTCGATGCCGACGTCGTCAACGATTATCCGACGTTCACGCGCGCCGACTACGTCTACGGGTGCATGATGGTTAACGGCAATACGCGCCTCGCGCTCGAGCGATGCGCGTGCTCCATCGACGTGATCGCGAGCATCCTGCCGTACAAGGAGTACGAGCAGGCCGAGACGATCATGTCGGTGCGCCAGCGCGGCGGCGAGAACGTCGCCCACCTCATGAACCCGGCCTCGCAGGCGATCGTGCACAAGCTGAAGCAGGCGCAGGTCGAAGGCGAGTTGCGCTGCTTCTGAGGGCGGGACGCAACGCAGCGGACAGAAGATGGGCGCCGTCGAACTCTCGACGGCGCCCATCTTGCGTTCTGCAGCCGGCAAGGGTTTGGGCGGGCCCGCTCCTTACGATCCCTTGGGCCCCGTGCGCCCGGTGAACACCCGGCCGTCCGTATCCGTGGCGGTGACGTCGAGCGTCTCGTCGCCGCCGCCCGCGTAGGTGAAGCGGAAGTTGGGGTCCTCCGAGATGGAGATGCCGCCCGTCATCCTGAAGACGGTCTCCTCGCCGCGCTTGACGTCGATCTCGCGGATGAACTTGGCCGGGATGTAGAAGCCCGTCGCCTGGTTGAGCTGCAGGCCCGAGTACTGCGGATGCTTGATCATGAGCTGGCCTTCGCGCGCGCTGCCTTGCGCCGCGGCCGTGTCGAGCGTGCGCACGATCATGCGGCCGGCGTCCGCGAGCGCGGCATCCGTATCCTTGAGCGCGGGGGCCGAGCAGCCTCCGGCGGCCTTGACGAACTTCGTCGCCATGTGAAGCACGCCGTCGTCGGTCTCCACGACGGCACGGATGTTGGAATACATGTCGACGCGTACGCGCGTTGACAGCACGCGCTCGCCGTTGCCGGCGGCGGGCCCGTACTCGAACTCGGCCACGACGGGAGCCGGGTTCTTGTCGACAATGAGCGTGAGCTTGCGCGCGCGCGCGGCCGCGTCGGCGGGAATGCGGACGGTGATCGGGACGAGGGCGGCATCATCGGCGCGGCCCGGCGCCTCCAGCGTCACGACGCTCAGATCCTCGACCGGAACCTTGGTGCCGAACACGTCCTTCTGCAGGGCCGGCCAGATGTCGGCCTCGATGAGCGCGTTGCCGTTCTCGGCCGCGCCGACCGGTATGGCGAGCGCAGCGCCGAGGAGGGCTGCGGCGAGGAGGCCGGAAAGCTTAGGTCTCAAGGACAGCATGCGCGTTTCTCCAGCTTGCGGCGTCTCGGGTCTCTGATGGCGGCGTGGCCGCGTCGGGGACCGGCGTTATGCGGGCTTGCGCCCTGTTTATCAGCCCGTCGAGCTTTCCAGGAACGTGGCCTGCCGTCTGTGACTTTCACACGCGCCGGCCGCTACTCCCATTCGAGCTCGGCGAACGCGGCCGAGACATTGCGCTTATGATACTCCTCGAACAGCACCCACGCATCCTTTTCCGAGCGTCCGGCCGTTTCGGTCGCCTCGGCAAGGGTCTTGCCCTGCTTGATCATCGCCCGGACGTCGGCCGCGACCGCGGCGAGGTAGCGGCGGATCGGGGCGGAGGCCTCCGGCCAGGCGAGCGCATGCGGGCCGTGGCCCGGCACGACCCGGACGGGCGGCTCGGCCGAGAAGCGCTCCAGCAGCGCCATCCATCCCTTGATCGACCCGTCGATCGTCGGGATGTGCTCGACGAAAATGAGATCCCCCATAAAGACGGTGCCGCTGGCGCTGTCGGCCACCGTCAGATCGTTGTCGGTATGGGCGGTGGGGTGCGCCGTCAGCTCCAGCGTCCGATCGCCGAGATCGAGCGTCAGGCGATCCCCGACGGCAAGGGAGGGCGTGATGATCTTCGTGCCCGCGAAGGCTTCCGGACCGAGGAGCTCCTTGTTGATCGCAAGATAGCGGTCGGCGCGGGCGGTCAGCCCGCGGGCGAGCTTGTGATGGCCGACGAAGACGGCGTCGCCGCCCTCGAAGGCGACGTTGCCGAAGACGTGGTCGGGATGCATGTGGGTATTGATGACGTAGCGCACCGGCGCCTTGGTGACGGCGGCGATGGCCTCCTTGAGGCTGCGTCCGACGACGGGGCTGCCGCCGGTGTCGATTACGGCCACGCCGTCCCGGCCCACGACAAAGCCTGGATTGGAGATGTCGCCGTGATTGGTCGGCGAGATGAGCTCGTTGCGCCCCCGATGGACAAAGACGCCCGGCGCAACCTCGAGCACGCTCGCCCCTGCGGCGCGGACGGGTATGACGCGCAGGAGCGGCAGGGTGGCCGCGGCGAGCCCGAGACGAAGACACGCCCTGCGATCACACGTCATACGATCAGATGGCATTGTGTGGCGTCTCTCCCCCGCGGCCCGGGGCGGGCGCGCGGCTGCGATCTTATCCGAAACGTCCGCTCGCGCGATATGCGGCCCGGATTCTGAACGGCGACTCCGTTGCCAAGCGTCTGGACGGGCTCGGGAAAAAATCGAGACAAAAACGGGAGGAAGCAGGGAAAGAAGCGGGATTTTTGCATCGTTCTGCGCACGGGAGGGCAAACATTTTTCACAGAGTTGGGCTCAAGTCAACCAGCCACTTCAGTGCAGTCAACAGGGCCCAACTTGGCGTGCGCTGCACAAACGGCAGGACGGCGCCGGCAACAGCCTGATAAGAAACCAGGAAAATTAGAATATTCGACCGCTTCCAGAGTGTTGCAAAAAAAATGATCTCACGGATTGTCTTGCGGTCCTCACGAGAAAGTGTCTAGATGCCGCGCGGTGATGAGACCCGGGGGACCTGTTCGGAGGAGCAGTCGTCCCACCAGAGCTGGAACCGGGAAGGGGACAAAAGCCCCATCGGCAGCCGGCCCGGAAAAGACCGTGGCTGATCATCTGCAAGCGTGGCAAGAACCTCAAGGAGGAAGCGCGATGCGCAAAAGTGCACTCGCATGTGGCCTGCTCGCCTCGGCGGCGGTGTCGGCGCCTGTCTGGGCGAACGACGACGTCAAGAAGGCGATTGCAGACCCCAACAACTGGGCGATGCAGCAAGGTAACTACGAAGGTTGGCGTTACTCTCGCCTCGACCAGATCAACACCTCGAACGTCAAGGACATGAAGGTGGCTTGGCAGTTCTCGACCGGCGTTCTGCGCGGTCACGAGGGCTCGCCGCTGGTGATCGGCAACGAGATGTACCTTCACTCGGCGTTCCCGAACAAGGTCTTCAAGCTGAGCCTCGAGAACCCGACTGAGCCGAAGATCATCTGGAAGTACGAGCCCAAGCAGGACCCGTCGGTCATTCCGGTGATGTGCTGCGACACCGTCAACCGCGGTCCGCAGATTGCGGGCGACACGCTGATCATGGGTCTCGCCGACACCACGATCGTCGCGCTCGACGCCAAGACGGGCAAGGAGAAGTGGAAGCAGGTCAACGGCGATCCCAAGAAGGGTGAGACGTACACCGGCAACCTGCTCATCATGAACGACAAGGTCGTGATGGGCACCTCGGGCGCCGAGTTCGGCGTTCGCTGCCACGTGACGGCCTACTCGCTCGCCGACGGCAAGCGCGTGTGGCGCGCCTATTCGATGGGCCCCGACGCCGACATCCTCGTCGACCCCGAGAAGACCATCTCGCTCGGCAAGCCGGTCGGCAAGGACAGCTCGCTCAAGACCTGGACGGGCGACCAGTGGAAGATCGGTGGCGGCTCCACGTGGGGCTTCTACTCGTACGATCCCGAAGCCAACCTGCTCTACTACGGCACGGGCAACCCCTCCACCTGGAACCCGGCACAGCGCGCGGGACCCGATGGCAAGCGTATCGACCAGAAGTGGTCGATGACCCTCTTCGCCCGCAACCCCGACACCGGCGTGGCCGCCTGGGCCTACCAGATGACCCCGTTCGACGAGTGGGACTATGACGGCGTCAACGAGTCGATCCTCACGACGCAGAAGATCGGTGGCCAGGACCGCAAGGTTCTCACCCACTTCGACCGTAACGGCTTCGGCTACACGATCGATCGCCTCACCGGCGAGCCGCTCGTCGCCCAGCCCTACGACGAGGACCTGAACTGGTCTTCGGGCGTCGACCTCGACAAGAACTCGCCGACCTACGGTCGCCCGAAGGTTCTCGACGCCAAGTCGACGTTCGTTCAGGGCGCTGACGTGAACACGAAGAACATCTGCCCCGCGGCCCTTGGCTTCAAGGACCAGCAGCCGGCTGCGTACTCTCCGCAGACGAACCTGTTCTACGTGCCCGTCAACAACGTGTGCATGGACTACGAGCCCTTCAAGGTTTCGTACACGCCTGGTCAGCCGTACGTCGGCGCCACGCTCTCCATGTTCCCGCCGGAGGGCAAGACCAACACGGGCCACTTCACGATCTGGGATGGCGCTGCTGGCAAGATCGTTCACCAGCATGACGAGCCCTTCTCGGTGTGGTCGGGCGTCCTGACGACCGCTGGCGGCCTCGCCTGCCACGGCACGCTGGACGGCTACCTGAAGTGCCGCGATGCCAAGGACGGCAAGGAGCTGTTCAAGCATCGTCTGCCCTCGGGCTCCATCGGCAACGTGTTCAGCTACGCGATCGACGGCAAGCAGTACCTCGGCCTCTTCTCGGGCGTCGGTGGCTGGGCCGGCATCGGTCTCGCGGCTGGTCTCGACAAGCCGACGGATGGTCTGGGCGCAGTCGGCAACTATGCCGGTCTGAAGTCCTACACCGACCTCGGTGGCACGCTGACGGTCTACTCGCTGCCCTAATCGGTAGCCGGGTTTGCTGAAAGATAAGGGCCGGCGCGGGTCATCCGCGCCGGCCTTCTTCATGCGCAAACCGGTCCTCTTTGGAAGTGGTGGCCGCCGAAGCTGACGGTGCCGGGCCGCTGCTGTCACGTCGCGTGCGTATTGTCGCACGGATTGCCGAATGCCGCTTCTGGTCTGGAGTGGCGCACATCGGCCGATGTATCAGTGCGGCCTGCCCTGCCGACACCAGGGTGACGCATGCCGAGCGCCCTGCAAAACCTCACGGTCAACGTGGGGCAGGGCTCCGCAACCAATCGATCGCGATCGACAAAAAAATGAGGAAACGAGTGAAGAGCCTTGGGTTTGGATTGATGGCTGCCGCGGCCTTCGGGCTTTCGGCGGTTGGTTTCGGCGCCGGGCAGGCCGTCGCCAACGATGACAAGAGCCCGCTTCCCGATCCGAAGCTGCACGCCGCAGCCCAGGACGGCAAGAAGTGGGAGGCGGGCCGCTGGGTCCTGCCCGACGGGTCGCCGACCTACGACGTCTCGCGCGACGAGGCCAACACCGACATCGTGAAGAAGGTGGACTGGATGACGTACTCGGGCTGGCGCCGGTATCACGCCGAATGCCACGTCTGCCACGGCCCGAACGCGGAAGGCTCCACCTACGCTCCGGCGCTGAAGGACTCGCTGAAGACGATGGACTACGCGAAGTTCCTGCAGGTCGTCGCCAGCGGCCAGGAGCGGGACGTGGGCGGCACGAAGTTCATCATGCCGGCGCTCGGCGACAACAAGAACGTCATGTGCTACGTCGACGACCTCTACGTATATCTGCTGGCCCGTGCGACGGACGCGCTGCCGGGCGGTCGCATCAGCGCCGACCAGCGCGCCGACAAGCCGAAGGAAGCGATCGAGGCGGAGAAGGCCTGCATCGGCGACTGAGGTCGCCCCGCCGTGACGACGGCAAGCATCCGGCAAATCAAACGCGGCGGCCCTTCCGAGAGCCGCCGCGTTTCTTTTAGCCCTATCCATTAAATCATAGAAATGATCGAAAAACTGCGCCAGGGCCTATTTCAATCGCCGACTTCCCGGGCATACTATCCCGAGAAAACGACGGCCGCGTTGGAAGCGGTCTGCCATCAACGGGAGCAGAAACGCGATGAAGTGTAGGACTGATGCACGGCGTGCCGGCGCCGCGGCTGCGTTGACCCTGGCGCTCTGCCTCAGCGCTTGCGGCGAAGAAGAGAAGAAGGCCGACACGCCGAAGACCACGGATACGCCCGTCGCGACCGCTCCCTCGGAGCCCGCTCCGTCTCCCGCACCAGCTCCCGAGGCTGCGCCCGCGCCGGAACCGGCGCCTGCCGCGACGCCGGAACCGTCGCCCGAACCCGCTCCCACACAGACGGCGGAGTCGTCTCCGCCGGCCCCCGCTCCCGAGGCCGCCGCGGCTCCGGAGGCCACCACGCCCGCTCCCGAGACGACGCCGGAACCCGCTCCCGCGCAGACCGCGGAGTCGTCTCCGCCGGCCCCCGCTCCCGAGTCCGCGCCGGCTCCGGAGGCTGCGACGCCGGCTCCTGAGGCAACGCCGGAATCGGCTCCCGCACAGACCGCGGAGTCGTCTCCGCCGGCACCTGCTCCCGAACCCGCCCCGGCTCCGGAAGCCACCACGCCCGCTCCCGAGACGACGCCCGAACCGGCTCCCGCACAGACGGCGGAGTCGTCTCCGCCGGCCCCCGCTTCCGAGTCCGCGCCGGCTCCGGAGGCCGCAACGCCGGCACCCGAGACGACGCCCGAACCGGCTCCCGCACAGACGGCGGAGTCCACGCCGCCGGCACCTGCTCCCGAGTCGGCACCGGCTCCCGAGGCTGCAACGCCCGCTCCCGAGTCGACCCCCGAACCGGCTCCCGCACAGACGGCGGAGTCCCCTCCGCCGGCCCCCGCTCCCGAGTCCGCGCCGGCTCCGGAAGCCACCACGCCCGCTCCTGAGACGACGCCCGAACCAGCTCCCGCGCAGACTGCGGAGTCCACGCCGCCGGCACCGGCTGCCGAGTCGGCACCGGCTCCGGAGGCCACCACGCCCGCTCCCGAGTCGACGCCCGAACCGGCTCCCGCACAGACTGCGGAGTCCACGCCGCCAGCCCCCGCTTCCGAGTCTGCACCGGCTCCTGAAGCGTCGCCGGAGCCGGCGCCAACCCAGACCGCGGAAGCCCCTCAGCCCGCTCCGGCTGCCGAAGCGCCGGCTGCTGATGCGGCGGCCGGTCCCGCGCCGGCACCTCCGCTTCCGACGCAAAAAACCGAGGGTGCCGAAAGCCCGGTTCCGGATCCGGCCCTCAATGCGGCCGCGCAGGACGGCAAGAAGTGGGAAGACGGGCGCTGGGTCCTGCCCGACGGGTCGCCGACCTACAACATCGAGCGCGGGACGGACAACACCGACGTCGTGAAGAAGGTGGACTGGATGACGTACTCGGGCTGGCGCCGGTATCACGCCGAATGCCACGTCTGCCACGGCCCGAACGCGGAAGGCTCCACCTACGCTCCGGCGCTGAAGGACTCGCTGAAGACGATGGACTACGCGAAGTTCCTGCAGGTCGTCGCCAGCGGCCAGGAGCGGGACGTGGGCGGCACGAAGTTCATCATGCCGGCGCTCGGCGACAACAAGAACGTCATGTGCTACGTCGACGACCTCTACGTATATCTGCTGGCCCGTGCGACGGACGCGCTGCCGGGCGGTCGCATCAGCGCCGACCAGCGCGCCGACAAGCCGAAGGAAGCGATCGAGGCGGAGAAGGCCTGCATCGGCGACTGACCGTCCGATCATAGCGAGCGAGCATCCGCGGCGGCTCTACTCAGGGCCGCCGCACTGCGTTCTGCGATCCGCCCCGGGGCTCGGTGGGCTTGGGTCGCCCGGCGACGGGTCGCAGCCGACCGCATGACAAGAACTTCATGTGCAGCGGATGTCCCACGATCCTATATGTGTGGGCGCAAGCCGGAGGCGGCCATTCGGCGGGGTCCGCCTCTGATCCGATCAAAAAGAGAAGCAACCGGCCGGACGCGCTCCGCTGCGGGCCGTTCGAGGCCGGAAAAACCTGACGAGAGCCCGATGAAGAAGTCCATGCTGGCCGTCTTGGCCGTGTCGCTCGGGGCCGTATCGCCTGCGGTGGCCGCCGACGGCAACCTGGCGGACGCCGTCAACCGCAAGGTGCTGCGCGTCTGCTCCATTCCGGAGAACATGCCCTATTCCAACGACAAGGGCGAAGGCTTCGAGAACAAGATCGCGGAGGTGGTCGCCGACGAGCTCAAGGTGCCGATCGAATACACGTGGTACCCGGGCGGGTTCGGTCTCATCCGGCGCACGCTCGCGGCCAAGAAATGCGATCTCGTGCTCGGCACCGTGCAAGCCGACGAGTACACGCTGAACACCAACCACTACTATCACACGACCTATGTGATGTTTTACAAGAAGGGTGGCGACCTGGAAGGCGTCACGTCCTTCTCCGATCCGAGGCTGAAGGGCAAGCGGGTGAGCAACCAGGGCGGCCCGGTCGGCGACCAGCTCGCCAAGGCGGGCCTGATGCCTAATTCCAAGGCTTATCTCATCAACGTCGATCGCCGCTACGTCAATCCCGAGCAGGAGATCATCGACGATGTCCTGAAGGGAGAGATCGACGTCGGCGTGCTGTGGGGACCGTTCGCGGGCTGGTTCCTGAAGCCGCATCTCGACAAGCTCACCGTGCATCCGATCACCGAGCACGTGCCGGGCACGGCCAAGGTCGACTACCGCATCACCATGGGCGTGCGTGCCAACGAGTCGAATTGGAAGCGCCAGCTCAACGAGATCATCAGGAAGCGCCAGGGCGATATCGACCAGATACTGCTGAGCTACAACGTACCCCTGCTCGACGAGGACATGAAGCCCATCACCGAGCCGCGCAAGTAGAGACCCGCGACCGTGACGATTTCGAGCGCCTCCGACAACAGAATGACGCGGCCGGTGCGATCCGTCACCGGCCGCTTTCGATCTCTTGGCTGCCTCGCCGTGCTCGTGGCCTTCGCCGCCGCTCCCGCCCTTGGCGGGGACAACGTCGATCTGAAATCGGTGTCGCCGCCGGTTGCGACCGCGGAAGTGCCCGAGCCGGAGGGCTACCGCACCGACGACTACCGGACGCCCGTGCCACGCACGCTCAAGGGGTCGAGGGTCATCACGCCGGACGAGGCCGAGCGCCTGATGGGGCAGGATGGCACGGTGGTGTTCGTCGATGTCTATCCGCGCGCGCCCAAGCCGCCGAACCTTCCGGCGGGTACCGTGTGGCGCGATCCGCCGCACTCGACCATTCCCGGCGCGCACTGGCTTCCCAATGTCGGCTACGGCGTGCTCTCGCCCGACTTCGAGACCTATTTCCGGACGCGGCTGGAACGTCTGACGGGCAACGACCCCAAGAGGCCGGTCGTGTTCTTCTGCCTCAAGGACTGCTGGATGTCCTGGAATGCGGCCAAGCGCGCCGTCGCGTGGGGCTATTCCGCCGTCGTCTGGTTTCCCGAGGGAACGGACGGATGGCAGGCGCTCGGCAACGATCTCGCACCGGCTGCGCCCGTTCCCTGATCCGGCACCCGTGCCGCGACGTGAGAGGCGCTACTTCGACATCTTCGAGCGGATGTGGCGCGTCAGCTCGAAAAGCCGCTCCTCCACGATCGCCGGCAGCTCGCAGGCGATCGGGATGTTGCCCTGTCGCTCCTGGAAGATGCGGCCGGCCCAATAGAGCTTTTCCTCCTCCTCGCTCGGCGGCACGGCGCCCATGTCGTCCACCACGATGTCACCCTTGAGCTTGGCGATGTCGACGCCCTGCTTCTCGAGCTCTTCCGCGCGTGACTTCTGGGCGCGCTGGAACTTCTCGATGCCGCCGATGATGCTGCGGCGCTGGCTGTTGACGGTCTCGAACAGGCCGGCGAAGACTTTCGTCAGCGCGGCATCCCGTTCGGCCTCGGGCTGAGCGCCGGCGAACTCGTCGATCGCCGCCGTCGCCGTCTCCATCGGGACGCGGCGCGACGCAAGCTTGGTGACGAGGGCCGAGATCTTGCTGTCGGCCGCCCAGTCCTTGATGCCATCGATCGGCGGGCCGTCCCAGATCGCGGAAGCCGAAAGGTTCTCGACCTTCTTCTGAACGCAGGGCCAGTCGGGGTTGGCGGGATCGGCGGCCGCAAGGGCGCTGGCCGCCGTGGCCAGCAGGCCGGCGGCGGCGAGTGCGATCGCCCTGGAAAGGTGACGGGGGAGGTGCTTGCAGGTCACGAGAGGTTCCTCTTCGTTCTTTTTGTGGGTGCGTCGTGCCGGGTAGGCTCGGCCGTGTCAGCCGCGCCCGTTAGCCGGCGCTGCCGCTGCCACCGGGGCCGCCGCGCCGGGCAATGAGACCCTTCGACGGATTATAGGCGAAAACGGCCGCCCCCAGGAACAGCAGGGTGCACAGGATGACGACCACAAGGTGCGTGAGATCAAGAAGCTCGCCCGACCGCAGCGGCACGAGGACGCCGTCGAGGCTGATGCCGGGCGCGGCCGGCGTCATCGTCGGATCGATCTTGGCGCCGACTTCGCCGTAGAGCGCGAACCGGATGAGTTCGACGGCGTGCGTAAACGGATTGAACCGCGCGATCTCGTACATGAGCGGGCTGCCTTCGCGCACCCGCCAGAGCGGATAGAGGGCGGAGGAGGCGAAGAACATCGGGAATATCACGAAGTTCATGACGCCCGCGAAGTTCTCCAGCTGCCGGATGAGCGACGACATGAGCAGCGCCAGCGCGCCGAGCATGAGCCCGGAGAGAACGAGCGCCGGCAGCACCGTGATGTAGCCGTGCCAGGGGGGCGTGATGTCCCAGAAGTAGGCGATGACGAGGAACGTGTAGGCCTGCAGAACCGCCACCGCCACGCCGCCGATCAGCTTCGACAGCAGCAGGAACGAGCGCGGGAATGGGGCCACCAGAAGCGTCCGCATGGCGCCGGTCTCGCGGTCGTAAACCATGGAGAGCGACGACTGCATGGCATTGAACAGGAGGATCATGCCGATGAGGCCCGGCGTGATGAACGTCTCGTAGAGAACGTAGGTCGTGTAGGGCGGAATGATTGAGACGCCGAGCACCTGCCGAAAGCCGGCCGCAAAGATGAACAGCCAGACGAGCGGGCGCACGAGGGCGGAGAAGAAGCGCTCGCGCTGATAGAGGAAGCGCAGCACCTCGCGCCAGACGATGCCGCGAAAGCAGGCGAAGTAGGCACTGGCCGACTGGCCGCGCGGGGCTTCGGTCTCCATCGGGCGCACTGGGATCTCCACGTTCATTCCGCCTCCGCGGCCTCGTTCGCGCCCGTCATCGCCCGGAACGCCTCGCGGACATTCGGCTGGCCCGTCGCACTGAGAAGGCCCGGAACGGAGCCGGCATAAAGGACGCGGCCCTTGTGCAATACGACCACGCGGTCGGTCGGGGCAACCTCGTCGATGAGATGCGTCGCCCAGAGCACGCCCATTGCCTCGCGTTCGACGAGCCCGCGCACGATCGACAGCACGCTTTCCCGCGAGCCGATGTCGAGGCCAACGGTCGCCTCGTCGAGGAGCAGGAGTGCCGGCCGATGCAGGAGCGAGCGGGCGATCTCGACGCGCCGCGCCTGACCGCCCGAAAGGTTGCGCACCTTGTCGTGCGCGCGGTCCTCCAGTCCGACGACGCCGAGGGCCGCGGCCGCGCGCTTCCTGGCCTCCGCCTTGCGGATGCCGTGCAGGGCTGCGTGATAGAGCAGGTTCTGCTGCAGCGTGAGGTCGCTGTCGAGCGTGCGGCTCTGGAAGACAACGCCTAGCCGCTTCAGTGCCGCCGTCGGCTTGCGCCGGACATCCTGGTCGAGGATGCGGATCTCGCCGGAGACGTTGTCGTAGAGGCGCGTGATGAGCGCAAAGAGGGTCGACTTGCCGGCGCCGTTGAGCCCGAGCAGCACCGTGAACGCGCCGCGGGGGACCGTCAGCGAGACGTCGTCGAGCACCTGCTTGTCCCCGAAGCGATGGCTGACCCCGTCGACCACGAGGGCGTCGGCGCCGCTGGTCGCGGTTGGCAGGACGCCGGCCGTCTCGGAGGTTGTGAGTATCGTCACGATGACCTCGTTTTCCCGGAGCGCTCAGCACTCCCAATCGAACGGCCCTGAGGCCTGAAGGTTACGACGCGGCTCCCGGCTCTAGGGTGCCGCAGCCGGGGCTGGTGCGGCCGCGTCGATCGTGGATACGACGCCCCAGGGATAACGACCGGTCTTGATCGACTTGATCGCCTTCTCCGTCGCGACGTCAATGACGGTGACGTCGTTGGAGGTGCCGTTGGTGGTGAAGAGCAGCTTGTAGTCGGGCGTGAAGGCGAGGTTCCACACGCGCTGGCCGACCAGGATATACTTTTCGACCTTGTAGGTCTTGGCATCGACGACGGCGACGCGGTTCGCTGGCCCGAGCGCCACGAAGGCTTTTGAGTTGTCCTTGTTGAAGCGCACGCCGACGGGCTGGATCGCGTCCTTCGTGATGCCTTGGATATCGAAGCCGATCTTGCCCTTGATCTTGCGCGTCGCGGCGTCGATGACGGTCACCGTGCCGCCGATCTCGGCGCTGACCCAGACTTCCGACCCGTCGCTCTTGAACTCGGCGACGCGCGGACGGTTGTCGACGAGCACGTTGTCGAGGTTCTTGAAGCCGTCGGTGGCGATGAAGTGCGCCATGTTCGTCGTCTCCGACGTGTTGACGAGGACCTTGCCGTCGGGGCTCATGCCCATGCCCTCGGGCTCCACGCCGACGGGAATGTCGGTGATGATGGTGCCCTTGTGGATGTCGACGACGGTCACGAGGTTGTCGTCCTCGTTGGAGACGTAGAGAGGATTGCCCGAGGCATGCAGGATCGGCAGCTCGGGGTCGGGCCCCGACGGGAGATCCTTGACGTACTCGAAGGTGTGCGCGTCGTAGACCTGAAGCCGGTTGTCGTCGCTCGTGGCGACGATGACCCACTTGCCGTCCTTGGACAGGATGATGCCGCGCGGCCGGTTGCCGGTCTTGATGGTGTGCACGACCTCCAGCTTCTCGCTGTCGATCACGCTGATCGTGTTCTCCTTCTCGTTGGAGACGAAGAGCTTGTAGGCGGCGGCGGGCTCGGCCGCGAGAATGAGAGACGCCAGCGACAGTCCGGCAAGCGTCGCAAGATTGGTCGTACCGTTCACGAAGTAACCTCTGGGCTGGGGGTGAAGACACGGCGCGCGGCCGGTCCGGGTGGTCCGCATCATTTGCTGTAGGCGCGGCATTTGGTTTCGGGCTTGTCGACGCCGAGCGTGTCGAGCTCGGTGTGCTGATGCAGGAAGCCCGGCTGCGGCGAGACCGTCACGTGCATCTTGCCGGTGGCGAGCACGATCGGCTGGCGCAACTGACCGTTCCAGGCGCGGTAGGTGAGCTTGCGACCCTTGAAGGCGGCGAGCTCGAACTCGGGCGAGAGCATGTATTCAATGAGCGGCTTCGTCTCGACGGACTGCTTGCGCGTCGCGGCCTCGCCGATCGAGCGCACGGCCATCCAGGCGTTGTAGTCGAGCGGCCGCATGGGGCGGTTGGCAAGCCGCTTGAAGCGGTTCTGGAACTGGGTGCCGCCCCACAGCTCGATCGCGGGATGCCAGCTCGTGGGAAAGAGCCCGGCCGTTCCGACGACGGGACGCGCGTCCCAGGCGCGGTAGGGGAAGTATTCGCCGAAGAGCTCGCCCTCGTCAGCGACGACGAGCACGTCGTGCTCTGGCAGCTTCTGGGTGAACGTCGGGATCTGCTGCTGGATCTGCTCGAAGCCGCCGTCCGAGCGGCGGCTTCCGGGATCGTAGTTGAAGGTCCGCTCCTCGACGATCTTCAGGCCGAAGCGCTGGGCACTGCGGCGCAAGGCATCCGCGAAGGCCTTGTCCTCGGGCGCCGGTCCGACGATGAGCACCCAGTTGCCCCACCGCTTCCAGGCGAGATACTGCGCCAGGCCATCCGCCAGCATGGCGCGCGAGGGCGCGGTATGTTTGAGGTTGGCGCGGCAGTCCTCCTCGCGGATGTTCTCATCGGGGGCCGACACGTTGAAGATCACCGCATCGAGGCCCTTGAGGGCGTCGGCAAGATCGATCGTGACCTTGGCGTCGAGGTCGGTGATGACGAAGCCGACGCCGCCCGCGACCATCTTCTTCGTCTCGGCGATCAGTTCGGCCGGGTCCTCGCTTTCGATGAGTTCGAGTGCGAAGTTCTGCTTGAGGAAGCGCCCCGTCGTGTTGTTGTCGTCGATGGCGAGCCGGGCGCCGGCGAGACCGTCGTCCTTGGGCGGCAGGTCGAGCAAGGAGAGGGGCGGCAGCCGGTCCGGTCGGAGCTGGCGAACCATCAGGATCTTGAGCGTCTGCACGTCGGAGGCCGCCTCCGCCGCGGCGGGAGCGGCAGCCGGCGGAGCGGCGGGAGAGGCGGCCGGCGGAGCGGGTGTCGGCGGAGCGCCGGCCTCGGCAGCCGTTGCACACATCGCGGCCATCGTCGCAACGGCTAATCCGTTACGCCAGCCGGCGGGGCAGAGGGCGCGGTCCCTAAAAAACCGCCTCCCCGCGCGCGGCGGGGAAGAACAGAGGTCGAGCTGCGTCACTTGGCGTTTCCAATTGTTACTTTATACCATACTGAGATCGCACGCCTCGGCCAAATGTCAAGGTCGGGCGAGGGCGGGTTCGCGGGAATGTTATGACGTGTGAATGCGCGGTACCGGCAAAGCACTCGAAATATGTCCCGAAGTTCGCCACTTTCAGGGGACGAGACGCAAAAAATTCATGCGGGGTAGGATCATAAGCGTTGGTCGGGATCGACGCAAAGAAACGCTGATGAAGGGAGAGGCAATGCGACGGACTTCCATGTTGGGCTTGGCGGGCACGGCCATGACATCTGCGCTGGTGGCGTGGTGTTCGACGGGCACGGTTGCGGTCGCCGCGGGCGTCCGGACAGTGGTGCTCCCCTTCGATCTCGTGCTGCAGAAGAAGGAGGAAGACTTCTTCATGGGGCCGAGCAAGCCCAACCCCGCCGAGCAGCAACGCCTTGCCGACATCCATGCCGAATTGAAGACCATCCTGGCGGCCGACGGCCGGCACGAGATCGTCGATCTGGCGCCGATCGCCAAGGATATCGAGGCGGCCGCCCCGATCGTCGACTGCAACGGCTGCGAAATCGATCTGGCGAAGAAGGTAAACGGCGAGGTGCTCTACACGGGCATCGTCGACAAGGCGTCCGACACGCTCCTCAACATGCGCATCATGGAAATTGATGTCGCGAGCGGCCAGTTGAAGCGGGCCGGCAATGTCGTTATCCAGGGCAACACCGACGAGGCCTGGATGCGCGGCGTGCGCTGGCTCATGAAGAACAGGCTCTCCGCCGAGACCCCGGCGCATCAGAATTCCGAGGCCAAGCCATGAGGATCACACGTCGCGTCCTGGTCGCAGCCTGTGGGGGCGCGCTGGCCGCGGAACTGCTGGGCCGGGCCGTCCATCCCTTCGAGGCGCTGGCCGAGGCGCGCAAGCTCCGGGTCGCATCCGTCAAGTTCGGCACGCTCGCCTGGCTGCTCGAGACCATCAAGGCCGAGAAGCTCGACGCGAAGTACGGCATCACGCTCGAGATCATCGAGACGGCGTCGAACCAGTCGAGCCCCATCGCCCTCTACGGCGGCAGCGCGGACGTCGTCGTCACCGACTGGCCGTGGGCGCTGCGCCAGCGCGCGATGGGCGAAGCGGTGCGCTTTGCTCCCTTTTCCGGTGCGCTCGGCGCCGTCGTCGTTGCCGAGGACAGTCCGATCAAGACGTTCGCCGATCTCAAGGGCAAGAAGCTCGGCGTCGCCGGGTCTTCGACCGACAAGAGCTGGCTGCTGCTGCGCGCCCATGCGAAAAACGTGCTCGGCGCCGATCTCGCCGAGCTCGTGACGCCGCAGTATGGCGCGGCCCCCCTGCTGAGCGAGCAGTTGAAGGACGGCCGCCTCGACGCCGTCTTGAACTTCTGGACCTTCACGGCGCGACTGGAGGCGCAGGGCTTCCGGCGCGTCATCTCCATGTCGGACGTCTTGAGCGCGCTCGGCATCGATCCCCAGCCGGCGCTCGTCGGCTTCATCTGGAAGGAAAGCGCGGAAAAGGATCTCATGCCGGCCATCAACGGACTGCTCGCCGCCGCGCGCGAGGCCAACACGCTGCTGGGCGAGAGCGATGCGGCCTGGGACCGGCTGAGGCCGATCATGAATGCCGCAAACGACAAGGAGTTCGCGGCGCTGAGGGCCGGCTACCGGGCCGGCATCCGCGGCTACTGGAGCGAGGCCGACATGAAGTCGGCGGAGAAGATCATGGCGATCCTCGTCGCCGGCGGCGACGAAGAGCTCGTTGGCAAGGGCACGCGCTTCGATCCCAAGGCTTTCCATGCTCCCGGCGTTTAGGGCCTCTCGAGCCGGTGCCACCGCAGAACGGGCGATGTGGACCGCGGCCTCGCTCGCCACGTTCGTCGCGCTGTGGGCGCTGATCGCCCATCTTTCCGACAGCCGGCATCTTCCAGGACCCGGCAGAGTGCTCGACGTGCTCGGCCACGAGATGGCGACGGGCGCCTTGTGGTCGAACATGGGCATTACGCTCGTGCGCGTCGTCTGCGCCTTCCTGCTCGCCATGTTCATCGGCACGGTGATCGGCATCTTCATCGGCTCCTACCGGCGCGCCGACCAGTTCTTCGATAGCTGGCTCGTGCTGTTCCTGAACCTTCCCGCGCTCGTCATCATCGCGCTCGCCTACGTCTGGCTCGGAACGACGGAACTGACCGCGATCCTCGCCGTGGCGATCAACAAGATTCCCAACGTCGCCGTGCAGATGCGCGAGGGCGCGCGCCAGTTGTCGCGCGATCTTTCCGAGATGGCGGCGATCTACGGCTTCGGACGCTGGAAAACGCTGCGCCACGTGACCCTGCCGCAGCTCGCTCCCTTCGCCGCGGCCGCCGCGCGCTCGGGCCTGGCGCTGGTCTGGAAGATCGTTCTCGTCGTCGAGGCGCTCGGCGGGCACGCAACGGGCGTCGGCCACCAGATCCACGCCGCCTTCGGCAACTACGATGTGCCGACGATCCTCGCCTACGCTCTCGCCTTCATCCTCGTGATCCAGGTCGTCGAGTTCGGCGTGCTGCAGCCCCTCCAGGCGCGGGTGAACAGATGGCGACGCTAGACAGAGCCGGCAGCCCGGTGCGCGTGCAGGTGAAGCGCAAGACGTTCCCGCCCGTCGGCGGGCGTGCGGCGCAGACGGTGCTGCGCGACGTGTCGTTCGACGTGGCGCCCCGCTCGTTCGTCGTGCTCACCGGCCCGTCCGGCTGCGGCAAGTCGACCCTGCTCAACATCGTGGCCGGTCTCGACCCGGACTTCGAGGGCGAGATCGACCTGGGGCCGGGATCGCCGCGCATGACCTTCATCTTCCAGACGCCGCGGCTGCTCCCGTGGCGCACGATCCGGGAAAACCTTTCGCTCTCGCTCCCCGACGGCGACCCGCGGCAGAAGAACGTCGACGATATGCTGGACCTTGTCGGCCTGACCGACGCGAAGGACGCCTATCCCGAGCGGACCTCGCTCGGCATGCAGCGCCGCGCCGCGCTGGCCCGCGGCTTCATCCAGGAGCCGGACATCCTGCTCATGGACGAGCCGTTCGTCTCGCTCGACGATCCGACCGCGAACGGCCTGCGCGAGGTGCTCGTCGCGCTGTGGACGCGCCGTCCGACGACCGTGCTGTTCGTCACCCACGACCGGTCGGAGGCGGTCATGCTGGGAACCCGAATCTTGCGCCTGGCGCCGGGGTCTGCGAGTATCCTCGCCGACGAGACCGTGCGCTTGAGCCCCGCCGATCGCACCGATCGCGAGAAGGTCGCGGCGGAGGTGACGCGCATTTTCAAGGACGCAACGACGGGCGCTTCACAAGGTTGATAAACTCCATGCCGGCCGGCCCGACCGGTCGCCCGCGCTTCCTGGCCAGCGTGACGAGCGCGGAGGAAGCGCTGACCGCAGCCGCGGCGGGCGCCGAGATCATCGATTGCAAGAACCCCGCGGCAGGCGCGCTCGGCGCGCTTGCGCTGCCGACCGTGCGGGCCATCGTGGCGGCCGTCGGTGGCGCCGTTCCCGTCAGTGCGACGGTGGGCGATCTCGTCCCGGTCCCGGACCGTGTGTGCAAGGCGGCGGCAGCCATGGCCTCGACCGGAGTCGATCTCGTGAAGATCGGCTTCTTCTCCGGCGGGGATGCGGCCGCGAGCATCCGCTCCCTTGGCGGGCTCGATCTCGGCGGCGCGCGTCTCGTCGGCCTTCTCCTCGCCGACTGCGAGCCCGAGCTCGATCTCGTGGACGCGATGGCCGCGGCCGGCTTTGCCGGCATCATGCTCGATACCGCCACGAAGGACGGGCGCGCGCTGCCGGATGTGATGCCGGCCTCCGACATCGGCGCCTTCATCGTCCGGGCGCGCGACGCCGGTCTCTTCGTCGGGCTTGCAGGGTCGCTGAAGGCGGCGCACATCGCGCCTCTTGCATCACTCGCACCGGATGTCCTGGGCTTCCGTGGGGCGCTCTGCTCCGGCTTGCGCCGGCAGGGTCCGCTGGACGAGAACGCCGCCCGCGGCATTGCGGCGGAGCTCGGCCGCCTCGGACGCCGCCCTGCTGCCCGCCACGCCATCCTCGAGGCCGCCCCATGACCGACTATCCCGTGACAGGCTCTCCACGGTCGTCCGCGCCCGGCGCCCTGACCGACCGCCGCAAGGGTGTGCACGGCACCTCCCCCCCGCACACGGACGACAAGATCTTCGTCAAGGACTACGTGATCGACTGCAACATCGGCGTCTATGCCGAAGAGAAGGGCGTCACGCAGAAGATCCGGCTGACGGTCGATGCCTTTCTCTCGCCCGGCGTGCGCTCCACCGTGGACGAGATGGTCGAGGTGCCGTCCTACACCGACATCATCGACGCGGTCGCCGAGATCACCGGGCGCGGCCACATCAATCTCGTCGAGACGCTCGCCGAGGAACTGGCCGCGACGCTGCTCGGAGACGATCGCATCGGCGGCGTCAGGGTTCTCGTCGAGAAGCTCGAACGGGGTCCGATCCGCGGCGTCGAGATCTATCGCGCCCGCGGTGCCTGATGCCATGGGCGGGCTTCTCGTCCTCAAGCTCGGCGGGAGTCTTCTCGAGGCGGGCCGGTTGCCGGCGATCGTGAATCTCATCGCGGCGCGGGAGCGCCCGCTCGTCATCGTGCCCGGCGGCGGGCCATTCGCGGACGCCGTCCGTGCGACGCAGCGCGCGCACGGCTTCGACGACAAGGCGGCGCATCGCATGGCCCTTCTCGCCATGCATCAGATGGCCCACCTGATCGCCGCCGCCTCGCCGCTCTTCGCGCCGGCCGCCATGCCGGACGACTTTGCGCGTCTCCTCGCCGCCGGACTGGTCCCGGTCTGGCTGCCGGAGGACATGGCGGGGGAGGCCGAGGACGTGCCGGCGTCGTGGGACATGACGTCGGACAGCCTGGCCGCATGGCTCGCCGCCCGGCTACCGGGCGCAGAGGTGGCCCTCGTCAAGTCCTGCCGCGTCGATCCCGATGCCCCGCTCAGCGCGCTGGCGGCGGCACACGTGATCGATCCTCTGTTTGCCGGCCTCGTCGCGCGGCACCACCTCCGCTGGTCGATCGTCGGCGCCGACGATGCGGCACGGCTCGCCCGGCTGCTGGCGTTGGGGCGCGGTGCATCCGGCGAACCCCATTGACTTTTCCGCGTTCCCCCCATCGACGCCGCAAGAGCCCCATGTTAGGCCCCACGCCATGGCCAAAGACACCGTCAAGACACCCCGCTGGGGATGGGCGCTGACCGGCTCGGGGCACTTCGTCAAGGAGAGCCTCGCCCTCATCAAGCGCCTGCCCGATCTCGACCTCTTCCTGTCGAGCGCCGCGGAGGAAGTGCTGAGCATGTACCGGCAGGACCTCGTGCTGCCGAAGGGCACGCGCGTCTACAAGGATCGCACCGCCAGCGCGGCACCCGTCGGCAACTTCTATTATGGCGTCTATCACACGCTGGTGCTCGGGCCCGCGACGTCGAACACGGTGGCCAAGTGCGTCGCCGGCATCTCCGACAACCTGCCGACCAACGTCTTTGCCCAGGCCGGCAAGTGCCGCGTGCCGGTGATCGTCTTCGCCTGCGATACGGCCCCGGTCATGGACACCGAGGCGCCGAAGGGCATGGTGAAGGTCTATCCGCGGCGCATCGACCTGGAGAACACCGACAAGCTGAGGTCGTTCGAGGATACGACCGTGGTCGAGACGATCGAGGACTTCGAACGGGCAATCGATGCGCGGCTGAAATGGCTGAACGGCTCCTCTTCCTGACCGGCCATCTGGCCGAGCCCCGCCTTCTCGAGACGATCCGCGGGATCGGGCTCGAGGACGGGAGCTGGCGCGTGCACAACATCGGCATCAAGGTCGCGGCCCTGATGACGGATGCCATCATCCGCAACCGGTTGAAGGGCCCGCTCGAGGCCGACCGCGTCGTGCTGCCCGGCCGCGTGCGCATGGATTTGGGGGTTCTGCGTGACCACTACGGCGTGCCGTTCGAGCGCGGTCCGGACGAGCTCGTCGATTTGCCTGCCTACCTCGGCCACGGCGGCCGGCCGCCGGATCTGTCGCGCCACGACATGCGCATCTTCGCCGAGATCATCGATGCGCCGGGCTTGACGTGCGAGGAGATCCTCGAGCGCGGCCTCGCCTACAGCGAGAAGGGCGCCGACGTCATCGATATCGGCTGCCAGCCCGACGTGCCGTTCCCGCATTTGGAGGAGGTCGTCGCCGCGCTCAAGGCGCGCGGCCTCAAGGTGAGCGTCGACTCGGGCGACGTCGCGGAGCTCGCGCGCGCCGCCAAGGCCGGCGCGGATTATGTCCTGTCGCTCGACGAGACCTCGCTCGATGCGGTGCGCGGCACGGCGTGCGTGCCGATTCTGGTGCCGAAGCCGCACGGCGATCTGCCCTCGCTCATCCGCGCCATCGACGCGGCGAGGGAGAACGGCATCCCGCACATCGCCGACCCGATCCTCGATCCCATACACTTCGGCTTCACCGCCTCGATCGCGCGCTATGCCGAGCTTCGGCGCCTGCGGCCGGACGTCGAGATCCTGATGGGGACCGGCAACTTGACCGAGCTGACGGACGCCGACAGCCAGGGGTTGACGACGGCGCTTCTGGGGATTGCCTCGGAGCTTCGCATCCGCAACGTGCTCGTCGTGCAGGTCTCGCCGCACACGCGCCGCACCATCGAGGAGCACGATGCGGCGCGGCGCCTTCTCTACCGCGCCCGGCAGGACCAGAGCCTGCCCAAAGGGCTCGGCGGCGGCCTCTTGTCTCTGCACGACCTGAAGCCCTATCCGGCCACGGGCGAGGAGATCGGGCGCTGGGCGCGCGACGTCCGCGACGCCAATTTCCGCATCGAGGCGGCGGAGGACGGGATCCACATCTACAATCGCGACGCCCACCATGTGGCAAACGATCCGTTCGAGCTCTTCCCCGCGCTCGGCGTCGACGCCGACGGCGCGCATGCGTTCTACCTCGGCTACGAGCTTGCCAAGGCGGAGATCGCCCGCGCGCTCGGCAAGCGCTACGCTCAGGACGCTCCCCTCGACTGGGGCGTCGCCGCCGACAAGAAGCAGGAGGATCTCGTGCGCCATGCGCCCGAGGCTTCGACGGTTCAGGCTGCACGCGAAGCCAAACGAAAAGCCCAGAAGGAGAGGCGACATGCCGCGGATCGTCGAGACGATCGTGACGACCCTGAACGCCAAGGGTGAACCGCACATTGCGCCCCTGGGGCTGATCGACGACGACACCGGCTGGATCGTGGCGCCGTTCCGCCCCTCGCGCACGCTTGAAAATCTGATTGTGAACCCGTTCGCCGTCGCCAGCCACACGGACGACGTGCGCGTGTTTGCCGGCTGCATCACCGGGCGGCGCGACTGGCCGCTGGTGCCGGCCGACACCGTCAGCGGCGTGCGCCTCGAAAGCGCCGTCTCGCACTGGGAGCTGCGCGTCGACCGGCTGACGGACAACCATGAGCGGCCGCGCTTCCACTGCAAGCTCGTGCATTCCGACTCGCACCGGCCCTGGCCCGGGTTCAACCGCGCCCAGGCCGCGGTGCTGGAGCTCGCCGTGCTCTCGACGCGGCTCGGGATGCTGCCGCGGGAGAAGATCGAAGCGGAGCTGCGCTACCTCCAGATCGCCATCGACAAGACGGCGGGCGCGCGCGAGCTGGAGGCGTGGGAGTGGCTCATGGAGCGCGTCGACGCGTGGCGGCGCGGTGAGGCGAGCGCGACGAAGAAAAGCTAGGCCGGGCGGCAACGGATCGGACAGCGCCTATCGGACCGGATGCGCTCCGGCCCGGCGGCGATCTGGCGCAGCATAAGAAATCCTGCGCATGACTTCGATCAAGGCGCAGTTTTCCTTATGATGGCACCCAGGAAATCCAATTGGATTGTGCCGCGTGCCTCGCCTAATTCCACGCTGAGCACAGGAACAGGAGTCCGTCCCCCATGACCGATAAGATCACGCTCACGACGACCGCCGGCGCGCCGGTCGCCGACAACCAGAACTCGCTTTCGGCCGGGTCGCGCGGCCCCTTGCTCATGCAGGACTACCAGCTGATCGAGAAGCTGGCGCACCAGAACCGCGAGCGCATCCCCGAGCGCGTCGTCCACGCCAAGGGCTGGGGCGCCTTCGGCACGCTCACGATCACGAACGACATCACGAAGTACTCCTGCGCCAAGGTGTTCGAGAAGGTCGGCAAGACAACCGACATGCTCGCCCGCTTCTCCACGGTGGCCGGTGAGCAGGGCGCGGCGGATGCCGAGCGCGACGTGCGCGGCTTCGCCCTCAAGTTCTACACCGAGGAGGGCAACTGGGATCTCGTCGGCAACAATACGCCGGTGTTCTTCGTCCGCGATCCCGTCAAGTTCCCCGACTTCATCCGCACGCAGAAGCGCCATCCGCGCACCAATCTGCGGTCGCCGACCGCCATGTGGGATTTCTGGTCGCTGTCGCCGGAGAGCCTGCATCAGGTGACGATCCTGATGTCGGACCGCGGCATTCCCGTCGCGCCGATGTTCATGAACGGCTACGGCAGCCACACCTATTCGCTCGTCAACGCGAAAGGCGAGCGCTTCTGGGTGAAGTTTCATTTCAAGACCCTGCAGGGCCACCGGCACTACACGAACGCCGAGGCCGAGGGTGTGATCGGCAAGTGCCGCGAGAGCTATCAGCGCGAGCTGTTCGGCACGATCGACCGCGGCGAGTTCCCCAAGTGGCGCATGATGATCCAGGTGATGCCGGAAGCGGACGCCGACAAGACGCCCTACAACCCCTTCGATCTCACGAAGGTGTGGCCGCACGCCGACTATCCGCTGATCGAGGTCGGCATCATGGAGCTGAACCGCAACGCGGAGAATTATTTCGCCGAGATCGAGCAGGCCGCGTTCTCGCCCTCCAACATCGTCCCGGGCGTCGGCTTCTCGCCCGACAAGATGCTGCAGGGACGCATCTTCGCCTATGCCGATGCGCATCGCTATCGCCTCGGCACGCACTACGAGGCGCTGCCGGTGAACCAGCCGAAGTGCCCCGTGCATCACTATCACAAGGACGGCGCGATGCGGTTCTTCAGGAACGACACCGGTAACCCGGATGCGTACTACGAGCCGAACTCGGTCGGCGGCCCCAAGGAGGCGGCCGAGTACCGCGAGCCGCCACTCCGTATCTCGGGCGACGCGGATCGCTACAACCATCGCGTGGGCAATGACGACTATACGCAGCCCGGCAACCTGTTCCGTCTGCTGACGCCGGCCGAGCGCGAGCGGCTCATGGATAACATCGCCGCGGCGATGCAGGGCGTGCCGAAGCACATCGTCGAGCGTCAGGTCGCTCATTTCGCCAAGTGCGACCCGGCCTACGGCGCGGGCGTGGCTCGGCGCATGGGCGTTGCCGTCCCCGGTCCCCAGGCGGTCGCGGCCGAGTAGCACCGACGCACTTTTTACCTTGAAGCATTGCGCCCCGGACGGCCGAGCCGTTCCGGGGCGCGGTGCTTGTGACGACCAAACGTCACCCTCGCGCCTTGCCCTTCACAGGAACACCGGAAGCGGCTATCAAGCGCTGGCCCGCGCTCTGCGGGTTTCGCGGACGTAGTTCAATGGTAGAACGGCAGCCTTCCAAGCTGCATACGTGGGTTCGATTCCCATCGTCCGCTCCACCGTCCGTCATCGAACTCCGTCACCGTCCGCTGCCTGCCGCTCAGCGCCGCGCGGATTGCCGTCGGACCACCCTGTCCGGATCGACCGTCGGGTCTTGATCGACGATCGGAGCCTCGCCGCGGTGCTCTTCCTCTTCATAGAGGTCTCGCGTCGCCCGCTCGGTTTGCGCGATGCCCGCGGGATCATGCTTCCTGCGCTCTTCGGTCTGACGAACGCCGCGGGCCATCAGCAGGCCGAGAAGAATGGGGCCGCCGACGAGCGCGAGCAGCCACAGCCATTGGGTGTCGCCTAACATTCGGGCCTCCTTTCCAGTTGGAGAGGGCTCAAACGCGGACCTCGCGCCCGGGGTTCCGGCGTCCCGGGCGACGGGCCCGCCAAGGCAGCGGTTTGCGCAGGACTTCCATGCGGCGGGACGGGGCCTGCGGCGCCCCGATCGCGCGTTTGCTTTGGACTTGAACTCCCCAGTTCAAGCCACTAGACACACGCCCGAACACGGGTGCCGCACCGGCCGGTCAGCGGCACCTCGTGCCCTCAACCCAGCAACCGAGGATCGGGCATGGCGAAGGCAAAATTCGAACGGACGAAGCCGCACTGCAACGTGGGTACGATCGGCCACGTTGACCACGGCAAGACGACGCTGACGGCGGCGCTGACGAAGGTGTCTGCGGACCGGGGCTGGACGCAGACTGCGATCGCGTACGACGAGGTTGCGAAGGCATCGGAGAGCCAGGGCCGCCGCGACCCGACGAAGATCCTGACGATCGCGACGAGCCACGTTGAGTATGCGACTCCGAACCGTCACTATGCGCACGTGGACTGCCCGGGCCACGCGGACTACGTGAAGAACATGATCACGGGCGCGGCGCAGATGGACGGTGCGATCCTTGTGGTGTCGGCGGTGGACGGCCCGATGCCGCAGACGCGCGAGCACATCCTTCTGGCGCGTCAGGTTGGCGTGCCGCGGATCGTGGTGTTCCTGAACAAGTGCGACGTGGTGGAGGACGCGGAGCTCCTGGACCTGGTCGAGATGGAGGTGCGCGAGCTTCTGTCGAAGTACCAGTTCCCGGGCGACGACACGCCGATCATCCGGGGGGCTGCGATCAAGGCCCTGAACGGGGAGAAGGGTCCGCTGGCGGACGAGGCGATCCTGCAGCTCTACGAGGCACTCGACAGCTACATTCCTCTGCCTGAGCGTCCGAAGGACCAGCCGTTCCTGATGCCGATCGAGGACGTGTTCTCGATCTCGGGCCGCGGCACGGTTGTGACGGGGCGGATCGAGCGTGGCGTGATCAAGGTCGGCGAGGAAGTGGAGATCGTGGGCCTTCGCGACACGCAGAAGTCGGTGGTGACGGGCGTCGAGATGTTCCGCAAGCTTCTGGACCAGGGCGAGGCGGGCGACAACGTGGGCTGCCTTTTGCGCGGCATCGACAAGGATGCGGTGGAGCGTGGCCAGGTCCTGTGCAAGCCGGGTTCTGTGAAGCCGCACAAGAAGTTCAAGGCTGAGGCCTACATCCTGACGAAGGACGAGGGGGGCCGTCACACGCCGTTCTTCACGAACTACCGTCCTCAGTTCTACTTCCGGACGACGGACGTGACGGGGGTGGTGACGCTTCCTGAGGGGACGGAGATGGTGATGCCTGGCGACAACGTTTCGATGGACGTGGAGCTGGTGTCTCCGATCGCGATGGAGGAGAAGGTCCGCTTCGCGATCCGCGAGGGCGGCCGTACCGTCGGCGCCGGCGTCGTCACCAAGATCGTCGAGTAGTCCACGGTCTCGCGCCTTTGAGGATGCGCGGCGCCGACAATCGTTGAACTCCCAAACGCGGCAAGCCGCGTTTGGGCCGGCGCCGGCGTCGTCACCAAGATCGTCGAGTAGTCCACGGTCTCGCGCCTTTGAGGATGCGCGGCGCCGACAATCGTTGAACTCCCAAACGCGGCAAGCCGCGTTTGGGTCCGGCGCCGGCGTCCTGCCGGAGGCAGGCCCAAAAAGTCGTTACCAAGATCGTCGAATAGGCGACGGTCTTTCACCTTTGAGGATGCGCGGCGCCGGCGAAACGGAGCGCAAAGCCGGGGGTGGACGAAACCTCCGGCTTCCTCTTTTCTGGCCGTCGCTAGCACAAAGGGGGCCCCACCCATGATCGTCGTGACGACCAACGACCTGCCGGGCTACCGGATCGTGCGCACGCTCGGCGTCGCGCGCGGGCTGACCGTCCGCTCCCGGAGCGTGGTCGGCAACCTCGGCGCGTCCATACAGATCCTCTTTGGCGGCAATATCGGCGTCTATACGAAGCTGGCCGAGGAGACCCGGCAGGAGGCGTTCGACCTTCTGGTGCAGCATGCCGAGCAGATGGGGGCCAACGCCATCCTGGCCTTCCGCTACGACGCCAACGAGATCGCTTCGGCGGTGACCGAGGTGCTGGCCTACGGCACGGCAGCCGTGGTCGAACCGGCCGCGTGAGGCGCCATAAAAAAGTCGGCACGACGGCGGTGACAAAGCCGAAAACTTCCGCTAGACGTGACCGCCCTGGTTCGCGCCGGCGTGAAAACGGCGGTTTTGCGATCCTGCAGGGGTGTAGCTCAATTGGTAGAGCGTCGGTCTCCAAAACCGAAGGTCGCAGGTTCGAGACCTGCCGCCCCTGCCATTTGATGTGTGCGAGCGGGTCCGCGGCGAGGGCGCCGGGCCGGTTCTGATGGGACGGCGCTTCCGGAGAAAACCTCTGGCGGCGCTGTGCTCTTTTGTCGCATGCGCCCGGTGAAGACGGCTTCGATGGCGATGTATAACCCGTTGCAGTTCATCCAAGAGGTTCGGCAGGAAGTCGCCAAGGTCACTTGGCCGACCTGGAAAGAGGTGTGGGTCACCACCCTCATGGTCATCCTGATGGTGACCCTGGCGTCGCTGTTCTTCCTGGCCGCCGACCAGCTCCTGGGCTGGTTCATTAACTTCGTCCTCGGTCTCGGACGCTGACCGCTTTGCACTAGCTAGCTCGATTCCGCCAAACGAGACGAGAGAACACGCGACACATGTCCAAGCGCTGGTACATTGTCCACGCCTATACGAACTTCGAGCGCAAGGTGGCGGACGCCATCAAGGAGCGTGCGAGGACGGCCGGCCTCGACCATCTCATCGACGAGGTGATGGTGCCGACGGAGGACGTCATCGAGGTGAAGCGCGGCCGCAAGATCCACGCGGAGCGCAAGTTCCTTCCGGGCTACGTGCTCGTGAAGATGGAGATGACGGACCCGGCCTTCGTGCTCATCAAGAACACGCCGAAGGTGACGGGCTTCCTCGGCGCGGACAACAAGCCGATGCCGATCCCGGAGGAGGAGGCCATGCGCATCCTCAACCAGGTGAAGGACGGCGTGGAGCGTCCGGCCCCGTCGATCATCTACGAGATCGGCGAGCAGGTGAAGGTGATCGACGGTCCGTTCGCCTCCTTCCAGGGCGAGGTGGAGGAAGTCGACGGGGAGCGGTCGCGCCTCAAGGTCGGCGTCTCGATCTTCGGCCGCAAGACGCCGGTCGAGCTCGAGTTCCAGCAGGTGGAGAAGGTTGCCAGCTAGAGATTTCAGAGCCGCTCGTCGAACGAGCGGTTTTCGTGCTTCCGGCACGCCGTGCCGGATGAAACCCGCCTCCGCCGGTCAGCCGACCGGCGCGGCGGACGACCCGCGGGAGAGCCCGTGAGCCTCGAAGGCTCGACGGGCTCGCTCGACCGCTAACCCTCGGATGGCGCGCCGCATGGCCGTCTGTCCGTCACGTTCCAGGGGAACACATGGCAAAGAAGATAGACGGCTACATCAACCTGCAGGTCCCGGCCGGCGCCGCTAACCCGTCGCCGCCGATCGGCCCCGCGCTCGGCCAGCGCGGCGTCAACATCATGGAGTTCTGCAAGTCCTTCAACGCGAAGACGAAGGATCTCGAGCAGGGCACCCCGATCCCGGTGAAGATCACGGTCTATTCGGACCGCTCCTTCACCTTCGAGATGCGCACGCCGCCCGCGACGTACCTCATCAAGAAGGCCGTCGGCATGAAGCCGACCGGCAAGCCCGGCTCGGGCTCTAAAAACCCCGGCCGCGATGTGGTGGGCGAGATCTCGATGGCGCAGTTGCGCGACATCGCCAAGCTCAAGCTCAAGGACATGAATACCGACGATCTCGATCAGGCCGCCAGGACGATCGCGGGCTCGGCCCGCTCGATGGGCCTCAAGGTGGTGGAGTGATCCGATGACGAAGAGCAACGTGAGCGCAGCTCAGATCAAGGCCACCCGCGAGGCCGGCGGCAAGCGCGCCTTCGCGGTCACCAAGGGCATCGACCGTGCCAAGGCCTATCCGGTGGACGATGCGGTGAAGCTCATCAAGGAACGGGCGAAAGCCAAGTTCGACGAGACGATCGAGATCTCGATGAACCTCGGCGTCGACCCCAAGCACGCCGACCAGATGGTCCGCGGCGTGTGCAATCTGCCGAACGGCTCGGGCCGCACCGCGCGCGTAGCGGTCTTCGCCCGCGGTCCCAAGGCCGAGGAGGCCAAGGCCGCCGGGGCCGACGTCGTCGGCGCGGAGGATCTCGTCGAGACCGTCTCGAAGGGCCAGATCAACTTCGACCGCTGCATCGCGACGCCCGACATGATGGGCCTCGTCGGTCGCCTCGGCAAGGTGCTGGGCCCGCGCGGCCTCATGCCGAACCCGCGCGTCGGCACCGTGACGATGGACGTCGTCGGTGCCGTCAAGGGCGCCAAGGGCGGCTCGGTGGAGTTTCGCGTCGAGAAGGCTGGCATCGTGCATGCCGGCGTCGGCAAGGCGAGCTTCACGGAGAAGGCGCTGGTCGAGAACATCAAGGCGTTCGTGGACGCGGTGGTGAAGGCCAAGCCCGCCGGCTCCAAGGGAACGTACGTGAAGAAGGTCTCGCTGTCCTCGACCATGGGGCCGGGCGTGAAGATCGAGACGTCTTCTGTGGCTTCGGGTCCGGCGGCCGGCTGAGCGGCTGCCTGATCCCTAACGGCATCCGGGCGCGAGCCCGGGTGGCCTGGGGCGAAGGATCGTTTGATCGTTCGCCCCGGTTCGACTGTCCGAGACTGTGGGTGCCGGGCAACCGGCTTGAACCGCCGTTCGAAGAAGCGGGCCCGCATGAGACAGAAGCGACCCGGATGAAGAACGCGCCGACCGCGCCTTCCATTCCGGTTTGAGACTTCTGGGTCAGCACCGTGTCGTCCTTCGCATCGAAGGCCGCGCGGAAGGACAGACAAAGCGCTGCGCGGCAAGTCCGGGAGACCGGAGGCAACGCGCAGCAGGTGCAACCCGCGAGACGGCCTTCGGCCCGATCGCTAAAAGGAGTGAGCAGTGGATAGAGCCGCGAAACGTGAGCTCATCGACCAGCTCCACGGCGTGTTCGACGACACGGGCGTGGTGGTGGTTGCCCACAACACCGGCATGGTGGCTGCCCAATCCGCGGAGTTCCGTCGCGTCGTCAAGGACGCCGGCGGCGCCGTGAAGGTGGCCAAGAACAAGCTGGTGCAGCTCGCGATCAAGGACACCGCGACTGCCGACATCTCGGATCTCTTCAAGGGCCCGACCATCCTGGCCTACTCGAAGGATCCGATTGCCGCCGCCAAAGCGGCCGTCACGTACGCCAAGGGGAACGACAAGCTCGTCATCCTCGGCGGCGCGATGGGCAAGACGCGCCTTGATGCGAGCGGCGTGAAAGCGCTGGCGGAGCTGCCGTCGCTCGATGAACTGCGCGCCAAGCTGATCGGCCTCCTGAACGCGCCGGCGACGAAGATCGCCCGCACGATCAAGGAGCCGGGCGGCCAGCTCGCACGCGTCATCCAGGCGAAGGCAGCCAAGGGCGATGCCGCTTGATGAGAGCGGTCGAATGAGCAATCCACGCGGGTTCTTCGCGGAAGGCCCGCACGCAAAAGTTCAAACCGGAAGGAAGTAATCGAATGTCCAAGCTTGAGAAGATCGTCGACGACCTGTCGGCCCTCACCGTTCTGGAAGCTGCCGAGCTCGCCAAGCTGCTCGAGGAGAAGTGGGGCGTCTCGGCGGCGGCTGCCGTCGCCGTTGCCGCCGCTCCCGCCGGCGGTGGCGCTGCCGCCGCCCCGGCTGAAGAGCAGACCGAGTTCACGGTCGTGCTCGTGTCGGGCGGCGACAAGAAGATCAACGTCATCAAGGAAGTCCGCGCCATCACGGGCCTCGGCCTGAAGGAAGCCAAGGACCTCGTCGAGGCCGGCGGCAAGACCGTGAAGGAAGGCGTCTCGAAGGACGAGGCCCAGAAGCTCAAGAAGCAGCTCGAGGATCAGGGCGCCAAGGTCGAGCTGAAGTAAGGCATCGCCCGCCCCTCTCCCCGCGTGCGGGGAGAGGGGGGAGCGGGAGAGAAACGTTTCTCCGGAGGTTCCGAGGGGCTCGAAGCGCCCCTCCCGGGACCTCCGGTGAGCCGTTTCAAGGGCGGTTTTCGGCGCGGGGTCGGCGGACCCGCGGGGACATGAGCAACGAAGCGCGGGATCGCGACCCGCGCGTCATGAAGCGAGGAGCGGACATGGCTGAGACGTTCAACGGCCGCAAGCGCATCCGGAAGAAGTTCGGTTCGATCCGCGAAGTGGCGGAGATGCCGAACCTCATCGAGGTTCAGAAGAGCTCGTACGATGACTTCCTGATGGTCAAGGAGCCTCCGGGCGGCCGTCCGGACGACCATGGCCTGCAGGCCGTCTTCAAATCGGTCTTCCCGATCTCCGACTTCTCCGGCAAGTCGACGCTCGAGTTCGTGCGCTACGAGTTCGATCCGCCGAAGTACGACGTCGACGAGTGCATGCAGCGCGACATGACCTTCTCGGCGCCGCTCAAGGTGAAGCTGCGCCTCATCGTGTTCGATGTGAACGAGGAGACGGGCTCCAAGTCGATCAAGGACGTTAAGGAGCAGGACGTCTACATGGGCGAGATGCCGCTCATGACGTCGAACGGCACCTTCGTCATCAACGGCACCGAGCGCGTCATCGTCTCGCAGATGCACCGCTCGCCGGGCGTGTTCTTCGACCACGACCGCGGACGTACGCACGCCTCCGGCAAGCTCCTGTTCGCCGCCCGCATCATTCCCTATCGCGGCTCGTGGCTCGACTTCGAGTTCGACGCCAAGGACGTCGTCTACGTGCGCATCGATCGCCGCCGCAAGCTGCCGGTGACGACGCTGCTCTACGCGCTCGGCCTCGACGACGAGCAGATCCTGTCGACCTTCTACCGCCAGATTCCGATCAAGGAGTCGAAGCGCGGCTGGAAGATGCCCTTCGATGCCGCCAAGATGCGCGGCATGACGCCCCTCGGCGACCTCGTGGACGCCAAGTCGGGCGACGTCGTCGCCAAGGCCGGCGAGAAGATCACCGCCCGCAAAGCGCGCGAGCTCGCCGAGAGCGGGCTCAAGGAAGTGCTCGTCTCGTCGGAGGACCTGTCCGGTCGCTACATCGGCGAGGACGTCGTCGATCTCGCCACCGGCCAGATCTACGCCGAGGCGGGCGACGAGCTCGATCCCAAGCTCTTGGCCGAGATCAAGGATCAGAAGATCAAGGAATTCCAGATCCTCGATATCGACCACGTCAACATCGGGCCGTTCATCCGCAACACGCTGCACATCGACAAGAACTCCAACCATCAGGAAGCCCTGATGGACATCTACCGCGTGATGCGTCCCGGCGAGCCGCCGACGATCGAGGCGGCGACGGCGCTGTTCCACAGCCTGTTCTTCGACCCGGAGCGCTACGACCTCTCCGCGGTCGGTCGCGTGAAGATGAACATGCGCCTCGAGCTCGACGCGCCCGACACCATGCGGGTGCTGCGCAGGGAGGACATCATCGCCGTCGTCAAGACGCTCGTGGACCTGCGCGACGGGCGCGGCGAGATCGACGACATCGACCATCTCGGCAATCGCCGCGTGCGCTCGGTCGGCGAGCTCATGGAGAACCAGTACCGGCTGGGCCTCCTGCGCATGGAGCGTGCCATCAAGGAGCGCATGTCGTCGGTAGATATCGACACCGTGATGCCGCAGGACCTGATCAACGCCAAGCCGGCGGCCGCCGCCGTGCGCGAGTTCTTCGGGTCCTCCCAGCTCTCGCAGTTCATGGACCAGACGAACCCGCTCTCCGAGATCACGCACAAGCGGCGTCTCTCGGCGCTGGGTCCGGGCGGCCTGACGCGCGAGCGGGCCGGCTTCGAGGTGCGCGACGTCCATCCGACGCACTACGGCCGCATCTGCCCCATCGAGACGCCGGAAGGCCCCAACATCGGCCTCATCAACTCGCTGGCGACGTTCGCGCGCGTCAATAAGTACGGCTTCATCGAGAGCCCGTACCGCCGCGTCAAGGACAGCAAGGTGACGAACGAGGTCGTCTATCTGTCGGCCATGGAGGAGATGCGCCACCACGTCGCCCAGGCCAATGCCGAGGTCGACGCCAAGGGCAAACTCGTCGACGATCTCATCACCTGCCGCTACCAGGGCGACGTGCTGCTCGTGCCGCGCGACAAGGTCGACTACATCGACGTGTCGCCGAAGCAGCTCGTCTCGGTCGCCGCCGCGCTGATCCCGTTCCTCGAGAACGACGACGCCAACCGCGCCCTCATGGGCTCGAACATGCAGCGTCAGGCCGTACCGCTCATCCGTGCGGAGGCGCCGCTCGTCGGCACCGGCATGGAGGAAGTGGTGGCGCGCGATTCAGGCGCCGCCATCGCCGCCCGGCGCACCGGCATCGTCGATCAGGTGGACGCGACGCGCATCGTGATCCGTGCCACCGAGGAGACGGACGCCTCCAAGCCCGGCGTCGACATCTACCGCCTGCGCAAGTTCCAGCGGTCGAACCAGAACACCTGCATCAACCAGCGCCCGCTGGTGAACGTGGGCGACCGCGTGGAGGCCGGCGAGATCGTCGCCGACGGGCCTTCGACGGATCTCGGCGATCTGGCGCTCGGCAAGAACGTGCTCGTCGCGTTCATGCCGTGGATGGGCTACAACTTCGAGGACTCCATCCTTCTCTCCGAGCGCGTCGTCTCCGACGACATCTTCACCTCGATCCACATCGAGGAGTTCGAGGTGATGGCCCGCGATACCAAGCTCGGGCCGGAGGAGATCACGCGTGACATCCCCAACGTGTCCGAGGAGGCGCTGAAGAACCTCGATGAGGCCGGCATCGTCTACATCGGCGCGGAGGTGAACCCGGGAGACATCCTCGTCGGCAAGATCACGCCCAAGGGCGAGAGCCCGATGACGCCGGAGGAGAAGCTCCTGCGCGCCATCTTCGGCGAGAAGGCCTCCGACGTGCGCGACACCTCGCTGCGCCTGCCGCCGGGGGTCTCGGGCACCATCGTGGAAGTGCGCGTCTTCAACCGCCACGGCGTGGAGAAGGACGAGCGCGCGATGGCGATCGAGCGCGAGGAGATCGAGCGCCTCGCCAAAGACCGCGACGACGAGATGCAGATCCTCGACCGCAACGTCTACGCGCGGCTGAAGGAGGCCCTGCTCGGCAAGGAGGTGGCCAAGGGCCCGAAGGGCGCGCGCAAGGGCACCAAGCTCGACGACGCGATCCTCGACGACATCCCGCGCAGCCAGTGGTGGGAGATCGGTCTCGCCAACGAGAAGGCGCAGGCCGAGGTCGAGGCCATCAACAAGCAGTACGAGGAGGCCAAGAAGAGCCTTGAGCGGCGCTTCGTCGACAAGGTCGACAAGCTGCAGCGCGGCGACGAGCTGCCGCCCGGCGTCATGAAGATGGTCAAGGTCTTCGTGGCCGTGAAGCGCAAGATCCAGCCGGGCGACAAGATGGCCGGCCGCCACGGCAACAAGGGCGTCGTGTCGATGATCGTTCCGTGCGAGGACATGCCGTTCCTCGAGGACGGCACCCACGTCGACGTCGTGCTGAACCCGCTCGGCGTGCCCTCGCGCATGAACGTCGGCCAGATCCTCGAGACTCATCTCGGTTGGGCCTGCCGCGGCCTCGGCCGGGCCATCGACGAGGCGCTGCAGGAGTTCCATGCCTCGGGCCAGGCCAAGGCGCTGCGCGAGGAGATGCAGCGCATCTACGGCCGCGACGAAATCAAGTCGGGCCTCAAGGACGATGAGCTGGTCTCGGTTGCAAGCCTCCTGAAGCGCGGCGTGCCGATCGCAACGCCGGTGTTCGACGGCGCGCGCGAGGCGGACATCGTCGACATGCTGAAGCAGGCCGGCTTCGACTCGTCCGGGCAGGTGACGCTCTACGACGGGCGCACCGGCGAACCCTTCGATCGCAAGGTCACGGTCGGCTACAAGTACATCCTGAAGCTGCACCACCTCGTCGACGACAAGATCCACGCCCGCTCCATCGGCCCCTACTCGCTCGTCACCCAGCAGCCGCTGGGCGGCAAGGCGCAGTTCGGCGGCCAGCGCTTCGGCGAAATGGAGGTCTGGGCGTTGGAGGCCTACGGCGCGGCCTACACGCTGCAGGAGATGCTGACGGTGAAGTCCGACGACGTCGCGGGCCGCACCAAGGTCTACGAGGCGATCGTGCGCGGCGATGACGCGTTCGAGGCCGGCGTGCCGGAGAGCTTCAACGTGCTCGTCAAGGAGATGCGCGCCCTCGGCCTCAACGTCGAGCTGATCAACACGGAGGTCGGCAGCTCAGAGTCCTCCGAAGCCTCCGAGCCGCAGCCGCAGTTGCCGCCGCAGGCGGCCGAATAGACCATTCCTCTCTCCCCATCGCCTTCGATGGGGGGAGGGGCCGAATATGCTGCCCGAATTTTTTCCGGGGCGTTTTCCCCGAGCGCTCCCCGAGGAGAGAAGAGCCCGATGAACGAGATCACCAACCTCTTCAAGACGCAGGCGCCGCTGCCGACGTTCGACCAGATCAAGATCTCGATTGCCTCGCCCGACGATATCCTGTCGTGGTCGTTCGGCGAGATCAAGAAGCCGGAGACGATCAACTACCGCACGTTCAAGCCGGAGCGCGACGGCCTCTTCTGCGCCCGCATCTTCGGACCGATCAAGGACTACGAGTGCCTGTGCGGCAAGTACAAGCGCATGAAGTACAAGGGGCTCATCTGCGAGAAGTGCGGCGTGGAGGTCACGCTCGCCAAGGTCCGGCGCGAGCGCATGGGCCACATCGAGCTCGCTGCCCCCGTTGCCCATATCTGGTTCCTGAAGTCGCTGCCCTCGCGCATCGGCCTCCTGCTCGACATGTCGCTCAAAGACCTCGAGCGCGTCCTCTACTTCGAGAACTACATCGTCATCGAGCCCGGCATCTCGCCGTTCAAGGAGCACCAGCTCCTGACGGAGGAGCAGTACAACCAGGCTCTCGACGAGCACGGCCCCGACAGCTTCACGGCCGGCATCGGCGCGGAAGCGATCCGCGAGATCCTTTCGGGCATGGACCTGCCGAAGATCCGCGACGAGCTGCGCCAGGAGATCGCCGAGGCGACGACGGACCTGAAGCCGAAGAAGCTCGGCAAGCGCCTGAAGGTCATCGAGGCGTTCATCGAGTCCGGCAACCGTCCCGAGTGGATGATCCTGACCCACGTTCCGGTGATCCCGCCGGAGCTGCGCCCGCTCGTTCCCCTGGACGGCGGCCGCTTCGCGACCTCCGACCTCAACGACCTCTACCGCCGCGTCATCAACCGCAACAACCGCCTGAAGCGGCTCATGGAGCTGCGCGCGCCCGACATCATCATCCGCAACGAGAAGCGCATGCTGCAGGAGGCGGTCGATGCGCTGTTCGACAACGGCCGCCGCGGCCGCGTCATCACGGGTGCCAACAAGCGCCCGCTGAAGTCGCTCGCCGACATGCTGAAGGGCAAGCAGGGCCGGTTCCGCCAGAACCTGCTCGGCAAGCGCGTCGACTACTCGGGCCGCTCGGTCATCGTGGTCGGCCCCGAGCTCAAGCTGCACCAGTGCGGCCTGCCGAAGAAGATGGCGCTGGAGCTCTTCAAGCCGTTCATCTACGCGCGCCTGCAGACGCTCGGTCAGGCGGCCACCGTGAAGCAGGCCAAGAAGCTCGTCGAGAAGGAGAAGCCCGAGGTCTGGGACGTGCTCGACGAGGTCATCCGCGAGCACCCCGTCCTCCTGAACCGCGCGCCCACCCTGCACCGCCTCGGCATCCAGGCGTTCGAGCCGCAGCTTATCGAAGGCAAGGCGATCCAGCTTCACCCGCTCGTCTGCGCGGCCTTCAACGCCGACTTCGACGGCGACCAGATGGCCGTCCACGTGCCGCTGTCGCTGGAAGCGCAGCTCGAGGCCCGCGTGCTCATGATGTCGACCAACAACATCCTGCATCCGGCAAACGGCCAGCCGATCATCGTGCCGTCGCAGGATATCGTGCTCGGACTCTATTACCTGTCTATCATGCGCGACAACGAGCCCGGCGAAGGCATGGTGTTCGGCTCGGTCGGTGAGATCCGCCACGCGCTGGAGGCCAAGGCGGTGACGCTCCACGCCAAGATCAAGGCCCGCTTCCGCGCCGTCGGAGCGGAGGGCGAGGAGGTCGTCGAGATACACGAGACGACACCGGGCCGCATGATCCTCGGCGAGGTCCTGCCGCGCCGCCCGAACGTGAAGTTCGCGCTCGTCAACCAGCTTCTCACGAAGAAGGCCATCTCCGGCATGATCGATGCCGTCTACCGTAACTGCGGTCAGAAGGAGACGGTGATCTTCTGCGACCGCATCATGGCGCTCGGCTTCCACCACGCCTTCAAGGCGGGCATCTCGTTCGGCAAGGACGACATGCAGATCCCCGAGACCAAGACCAAGATCGTCGAGAAGACCAATGAGCTGGTGCGCGAGTTCGAGCAGCAGTACCAGGACGGCCTGATCACGCAGCTCGAGAAATATAACAAGGTCGTGGATGCCTGGTCGAAGTGCACCGACCAGATCTCCAAGGAGATGATCGACCGCATCTCGAGCGCCGGCAAGGACAAGGACGGCCGCGATCGCCCGATCAACTCGATCTATATGATGAGCCACTCGGGTGCCCGCGGCTCGCCGACCCAGATGCGCCAGCTCGCGGCCATGCGCGGCCTCATGACCAAGCCGTCGGGCGAGATCATCGAGACGCCGATCATCTCCAACTTCAAGGAGGGCCTGTCGGTTCTGGAGTACTTCAACTCCACCCACGGAGCACGCAAGGGCCTCGCCGACACGGCGCTGAAGACGGCGAACTCCGGCTACCTGACGCGCCGTCTCGTCGACGTCGCCCAGGACGCGATCATCCTGGAGGACGACTGCGGCACCGACGGCGGCATCAACGTGCAGGCGGTCGTGGACGCGGGCCAGGTGATCGTGAGCCTCGCGCAGCGTGTTCTGGGACGCACGGCGGCCGAGGACATCACGGTGCCGGGTACGGGCGAGGTGCTCGTCAAGACCGGCGAGCTCATCGAGGAGCGGCACGCCGATCTCATCGCCAAGCACGAGGTGCAGGAGGTTCGCATCCGCTCCGTTCTCACGTGCGAGACGGTGTCGGGCGTCTGCGCCAAGTGCTACGGCCGCGATCTGGCGCGCGGCACGCCGGTCAACATCGGCGAGGCGGTCGGCGTCATCGCCGCCCAGTCGATCGGCGAGCCCGGCACGCAGCTCACCATGCGCACGTTCCACATCGGCGGCGCGGCCAACGTCGTCGACCAGTCGTTCGTCGATTCCAACTTCAACGGCACGGTGCGGATCAAGAACCGCTCCGTCATGAAGGACAGCCAGGGCCGTCTCGTCGCCATGGCGCGCACGATGTCGATCGTCATCATCGACCAGTCGGGCAAGGAGCTCGCCTCGCACAAGCTGCCCTACGGCGCGCGCCTGCACGTGGACGAGGGCGACGACGTCAAGCGCGGCACGCGTCTCGCCCAGTGGGACCCGTTCACGCGTCCGATCCTCACCGAGGCCACCGGCACGGTCGAGTTCGAGGACATGATCGACGGCGCCTCCGTGCGCGAGCAGACCGACGAGGTCAAGGGCACGACGAACCGCGTCATCATCGACTGGCGCGCAACGCCGCGCGGCGCGGACCTGAAGCCGGCCATCGTCGTCAAGGACGCCAAGGGCAAGCCGATCAAGGTGGCCCGCGGCGGCGACGCTCGCTACCTGCTGCCGGTGGAGGCGGTCCTCTCCGTCGAGCCGGGCCAGGACGTCAAGGCGGGCGACGTGCTCGCGCGCATCCCGCTCGCCTCCGCCAAGCAGAGCGACATCACGGGCGGCCTGCCGCGCGTGGCCGAGCTCTTCGAGGCGCGGCGCCCGAAGGACCACGCGATCATCGCGGAAGTCTCGGGCACCATCGAGTTCGGCAAGGACTACAAGAACAAGCAGCGGATACAGATTGCGCCCGATGAGGAGGGCGTCGAGCCGGTGGAGTATCTGATCCCGCGCGGCAAGAACCTCTCCGTGCAGCACGGCGACCACGTCGAGCGCGGCGACTTCATCTACGACGGCCACCCCGCGCCGCATGACATTCTGGCGGTAAAGGGTGTCGAGGAGCTCGCCAACTATCTCATCAACGAGATCCAGGACGTCTACCGGCTGCAGGGCGTCATGATCAACGACAAGCACATCGAGGTGATCGTTCGCCAGATGCTGCAGAAGGTCGAGATCACCGATCCCGGCGAGACGGGTCTCATCAAGGGCGAGCAGCTCGACCGCATCGAGCTCGACGAGATCAACGCCAAGGCGGAGAAGCAAGGCAAGCGGCCGGCCTTCGGTTCGCCCGTGCTCCTCGGCATCACCAAGGCGTCGCTCCAGACCCGCTCGTTCATTTCGGCCGCCTCCTTCCAGGAGACGACGCGCGTGCTCACGGATGCCGCGGTGATCGCCAAGTCGGACACGCTGGAAGGCCTGAAGGAGAACGTCATCGTCGGCCGGCTCATCCCGGCCGGTACGGGCGGCATGCTGCGGCGCCTGCGCCGGGAGGCGACGAAGCGCGACGAACTCATCGCCAAGGAGAAGGCGAGGGTCGATGCAACCGGAGCCATCGCCGGTCCCGCCGGCGAGGGCGGTGTGGCGGCCCGCCGCCGCCGCCGCGTCGCCGAATAGGATTGCGGCGTCCGCACGCCTTGTGATCACCGCAGCGGCCGCCCCATGGGCGGCCGTTGCATTTGTTGCATTCGGCCGCGGTACGGGGGATCGGCGGTCCCCCGGCACAGGGTCAAAAAAGTGAAGCGGTTCGGCCGCCGGGTGTTGACCCGGCATTAGCCTCTGTATATAGACACCCCACTCTCACGGCAGGTCGTAGGCCGCTTGCGCACGTTGCGTGCGCCTTCGTGGACCTAAACACTGTCGTCTCTAAGCAGAGGACATTTCTGGACCACGATCTCCGGGCCGCGTCGAGGCGGGCTGGATGATCCTCTGGTTTTTTCGTGCCGGGTCATGCGGATGCATGGCCAGGCAGGATCGGCTTGGCGTTTGCGCGAGGTTGTGCGCGCCATAGAACGACGGACGAGGCGGATGCCGACGATACAACAGCTTATCCGGAAGCCCCGGAACCCGAAGACCTATCGCGAGAAGTCGCGCCATATGGAGCAGTGCCCCCAGAAGCGTGGCGTGTGCACGCGCGTCTACACGACGACGCCGAAGAAGCCGAACTCGGCGCTTCGCAAGGTCGCCAAGGTGCGCCTCACCAACGGCTTCGAGGTCATCGGCTACATCCCGGGCGAGGGCCACAACCTGCAGGAGCACTCGGTGGTGCTGATCCGCGGCGGCCGCGTCAAGGACCTGCCGGGCGTGCGCTACCACATCCTGCGCGGTGTGCTCGATACCCAGGGCGTCTCCGCCCGCCGTCAGCGCCGGTCCAAGTACGGCGCCAAGCGTCCGAAGTAAGCCAGGGGGTAGAAGCGATGTCCCGCCGTCACAAAGCCGAGAAGCGCGAGGTCAATCCCGACCCGAAATTCTCCGATCTCGTGCTGTCGAAGTTCATGAACGCCGTCATGAAGGAAGGCAAGAAATCGACCGCCGAGCGCATCGTCTACGGTGCGCTGGATACCATGGAGAAGAAGGCCAAGTCCGATCCGCTGGCGATGTTCCATCAGGCGCTCGAGAACGTGATGCCGGCGGTCGAGGTTCGCTCGCGTCGCGTCGGCGGCGCCACCTATCAGGTTCCCGTCGAGGTGCGCTCCGAGCGCCGCCAGGCTCTCGCGATCCGCTGGATCATCACGGCCGCCCGCGCCCGCAATGAGAACACCATGGTCGACCGCCTCTCGGGCGAGCTCCTCGATGCCGCGTCCAACCGTGGCGCTGCCGTGAAGAAGCGCGAGGACACACACAAGATGGCCGACGCCAACCGCGCCTTCTCCCACTATCGCTGGTAAAGGCGTCCGCACTTCAGGAATTCGAGGACCATCATGGCCCGTCAATACGCCATCGAGGACTACCGCAACTTCGGCATCATGGCCCACATTGATGCCGGCAAGACGACGACGACCGAGCGGATCCTCTATTACACCGGCAAGTCCTACAAGATCGGCGAAGTCCATGACGGCGCCGCGACGATGGACTTCATGGACCAGGAGGCCGAGCGCGGCATCACGATCACGTCCGCCGCGACGACGTGCTTCTGGCCGGGTCGCGACGGCCGCAAGCGCCGCCTGAACATCATCGATACGCCGGGCCACGTCGACTTCACGATCGAGGTGGAGCGCTCGCTGCGCGTCCTCGACGGCGCCGTCTGCGTGCTCGACTCCAACCAGGGTGTCGAGCCTCAGACCGAGACGGTCTGGCGCCAGGGCGACAAGTACGGCGTGCCGCGCATCATCTTCTCCAACAAGATGGATAAGACGGGCGCCGACTTCTACATGTGCTTGGCCGACATCAAGGACAAGCTCGGCGCGCGCGCTGTGCCGCTGCAGATTCCGATCGGTGCGGAAAGCAACTTCAAGGGCGTCGTCGATCTCATCGAGATGAAGGCCGTCACCTGGGACGGCGACAGCAAGGACGCCAAGATGATCAAGAGCGAGATCCCCGCCGATCTCGCCGACAAGGCCGCGGAGTTCCGCGCCGCCATGATCGAGGCCGCCGTCGAGATGGACGACGCCGTCATGGAGGCCTATCTGGAGGGCAACGAGCCCGACGAGGCGACGATCCGCCGGCTCATCCGCAAGGCGACGATCACGCGCGCCTTCTATCCGATGATGTGCGGCTCGGCCTTCAAGAACAAGGGCGTGCAGCTTCTCCTCGACGCCGTCGTCGACTTCCTGCCCGCGCCCTCCGACCGCGAGGCCTACAAGGGCATCGACCCCAAGACCGGCAACGAGGCGCCGCGGCGTCCGTCGGACGAGGACCCGCTCGCCATGATCGCCTTCAAGATCATGAGCTTCGAGCATGTCGGCTCGATCACCTTCTGCCGCATCTACTCTGGCAAGCTCGAGCAGGGCATGGCGCTCGCCAACACCTCGCGCGACAAGAAGGAGCGCGCCGGCCGCATGTATCTCATGCATGCCGCCGACCGCGAGGAGATCAAGGAGGCGTTCGCCGGCGACATCGTCGCCCTGCAGGGCATGAAGGACGTGCGCACGGGCGAGACGCTCTGCGATCCCGGCAAGCCCGTCATCCTCGAGAAGATGGAGTTCCCCGAGCCCGTCATCAATCTGAAGATCGAGCCCAAGACGAAGGCCGACCAGGAGAAGATGGCGATCGCGCTCAACACGATGGCGATCGAGGATCCCTCCTTCCGCGTCTCGGTGGACAGCGAGTCGGGCGAGACCATCCTGAAGGGCATGGGCGAGCTCCACCTCGACATCAAGGTGGACATCCTGAAGCGGACCTATGGCGTGGACGCCAATGTCGGCCAGCCTCAGGTCGCCTATCGCGAGACGCTCGCTCGTCCCGCCGATATCGACTACACGCACAAGAAGCAGACGGGCGGCACCGGCCAGTTCGCCCGCGTCAAGCTGCGGCTGGAGCCCAACGAGACGGGCAAGGGCAACGAGTTCGCCGCCGAGATCGTCGGCGGCACGGTGCCGAAGGAGTACATCCCGGGCGTCGAGAAGGGCGTCAACTCGGTCTGGGACAGCGGCGTGCTGATCGGCTTCCCGATCGTCGACACCAAGGTCACGCTCCACGACGGTGCCTTCCACGAGGTCGACTCCTCGGCGATCGCGTTCGAGATCGCCACGCGTGCGGCCATGAAGGAGGGCTTCGAGAAGGGCGGCACCAAGATCCTCGAGCCGATCATGGACGTGGAAGTCGTGACGCCGGGCGAGTTCGTCGGCGGCATCATCGGCGACATCAACGGCCGCCGCGGCCAGATCCGCGACCAGCAGATGCGCGGCAACGCCACCGTGATCCGCGCCTTCGTGCCGCTCGCGAACATGTTCGGCTACGTCAGCCAGTTGCGCTCGATGTCGACGGGACGCGCGTCCTACACGATGCAGTTCGCGCACTATGCCGACGTGCCGCGCAACGTGGCCGAAGAGGTCAAGGCGAAGTACGCCTGAGGTTGATATCGACGGACGGCGGGTTCGCGTTTTGCAGCGGGTCGGCCGGAACAAAAGAACGAAGAGCTATCGGCGGTTTGACGAGGGGCCTGCCCCCGATGCCGCCGGAAACGAGATGAAGCGAAGGAGAGCCGACGATGGCGAAGGCAAAATTCGAACGGACGAAGCCGCACTGCAACGTGGGTACGATCGGCCACGTTGACCACGGCAAGACGACGCTGACGGCGGCGCTGACGAAGGTGTCTGCGGACCGGGGCTGGACGCAGACTGCGATCGCGTACGACGAGGTTGCGAAGGCATCGGAGAGCCAGGGCCGCCGCGACCCGACGAAGATCCTGACGATCGCGACGAGCCACGTTGAGTATGCGACTCCGAACCGTCACTATGCGCACGTGGACTGCCCGGGCCACGCGGACTACGTGAAGAACATGATCACGGGCGCGGCGCAGATGGACGGTGCGATCCTTGTGGTGTCGGCGGTGGACGGCCCGATGCCGCAGACGCGCGAGCACATCCTTCTGGCGCGTCAGGTTGGCGTGCCGCGGATCGTGGTGTTCCTGAACAAGTGCGACGTGGTGGAGGACGCGGAGCTCCTGGACCTGGTCGAGATGGAGGTGCGCGAGCTTCTGTCGAAGTACCAGTTCCCGGGCGACGACACGCCGATCATCCGGGGGGCTGCGATCAAGGCCCTGAACGGGGAGAAGGGTCCGCTGGCGGACGAGGCGATCCTGCAGCTCTACGAGGCACTCGACAGCTACATTCCTCTGCCTGAGCGTCCGAAGGACCAGCCGTTCCTGATGCCGATCGAGGACGTGTTCTCGATCTCGGGCCGCGGCACGGTTGTGACGGGGCGGATCGAGCGTGGCGTGATCAAGGTCGGCGAGGAAGTGGAGATCGTGGGCCTTCGCGACACGCAGAAGTCGGTGGTGACGGGCGTCGAGATGTTCCGCAAGCTTCTGGACCAGGGCGAGGCGGGCGACAACGTGGGCTGCCTTTTGCGCGGCATCGACAAGGATGCGGTGGAGCGTGGCCAGGTCCTGTGCAAGCCGGGTTCTGTGAAGCCGCACAAGAAGTTCAAGGCTGAGGCCTACATCCTGACGAAGGACGAGGGGGGCCGTCACACGCCGTTCTTCACGAACTACCGTCCTCAGTTCTACTTCCGGACGACGGACGTGACGGGGGTGGTGACGCTTCCTGAGGGGACGGAGATGGTGATGCCTGGCGACAACGTTTCGATGGACGTGGAGCTGGTGTCTCCGATCGCGATGGAGGAGAAGGTCCGCTTCGCGATCCGCGAGGGCGGCCGCACCGTCGGCGCCGGCGTCGTCACCAAGATCGTCGAGTAGTGAGAGGGGTTGGCGGGAGCGTCGTTGTCTCGAAAGCGGCGCTCTCTCCTATTTGTAGGTCTTAAGCGACATGAACGGCCAAAACATCCGCATCCGGCTCAAGGCGTTCGACCATCGCATTCTCGATGCGTCGACGCGTGAGATCGTGAACACGGCGAAACGCACCGGTGCCGAGGTGCGGGGTCCGATCCCGCTGCCGACGCGCATCGAGCGCTTCACCGTGAACCGCTCGCCGCACATCGACAAGAAGAGCCGCGAGCAGTTCGAGATGCGCACCCACAAGCGGCTTCTCGACATCGTGGACCCGACCCCGCAGACGGTCGACGCGTTGATGAAGCTCGACCTCGCCGCCGGCGTGGACGTCGAGATCAAGCTCTAGAGGTTTCGGATCCTCTGACGTCAAGGCCTCAAGGGCGGCGCCACGATCCCAACGAAGGAAGGAATGCGCGCAATGCGTTCCGGAGTGATTGCACAGAAGGTCGGCATGACCCGCATCTTCACCGATGCGGGGGAGCACGTGCCGGTGACAGTCCTGAAGCTCGAAAAGCTGCAGGTCGTTGCCCATCGCACGGCCGAGAAGAACGGGTACATCGCGCTGCAGCTTGGTGCCGGCACGCGCAAGCCCTCGCGGCTGACGAAGTCGGAGAAGGGCACATTCGCGGTCGCCGAGGTCGAGGCGAAGCGCAAGCTCGCCGAGTTCCGCGTCTCGCCCGAGAACCTGATCGATGTCGGCGCCGAGATCACGGCCGACCACTTCGTGCCCGGGCAGTTCGTCGACGTGACCGGCACCTCGAAGGGCAAGGGCTTCGCGGGCGCCATGAAGCGCTGGAACTTCGGCGGCCTGCGCGCGACGCACGGCGTCTCCGTCGTCCACCGCTCGCACGGCTCGACCGGCCAGCGCCAGGACCCCGGCAAGGTGTTCAAGGGCAAGAAGATGGCGGGTCACCTCGGCGACGAGCGCGTCACGACTCAGAACCTCGTCGTCGCCAAGATCGACACCGACCGCGGCCTCATCATGATCCGCGGCGCGGTGCCCGGCTCCAAGGGCGGCTGGGTCATCGTCCGCGACGCCGTCAAGAAGGCCGTCAACGCCGATGCGCCCAAGCCCGGCGCGTTCAAGGCGCGTGCGGCTGCCGATAACAAGGAGCAGGCGTGATGAAAGCCTCTGTCACGACGCTCGATGCGAAATCGGCCGGCGAGGTCGAACTTGCCGACGCGATCTTCGGCCTCGAGCCGCGCCAGGATCTGATCCACCGCATGGTGCGCTATCAGCTCCTGAAGCGCATGGCCGGCACGCATCATGCCCAGGACCGCTCGGAAGTCTCGGTCACCGGCAAGAAGATGTACAAGCAGAAGGGCACCGGCGGCGCCCGTCACGGCGACAAGTCGGTGCCCCAGTGGCGCGGCGGCGGCAAGGCCTTCGGTCCCAAGCCGCGCAGCCATGCCGTCGAGATGCCGAAGAAGGTGCGGGCGCTGGCCCTGCGCCATGCGCTGTCGGCCAAGGCGAAGTCCGGCGACATCGTCGTGCTCGACCGAGCCGCATCGGCCGAGGGCAAGACGGGCGCGCTGCGCCAGCAGTTTGAGAAGCTCGCGCTCGACAATGCGCTGATCATCGACGGCGCGGAACTCGATGCGGGCTTCGCGCGGGCGGCCCGCAACATCCCCAACATCGACCTGCTGCCCATCCAGGGCATCAACGTCTACGACATCCTGCGCCGCCGCAAGCTCGTGCTCACGAAGGCCGCGGTCATCGCGCTGGAAGCGCGCTTCGCCGACAAGTCGGAGGCCCGGTTCAAATGACTGTGAAGCTCAAATCCTACGACGTGATCCTGTCTCCGGTGATCACGGAAAAGTCGACGCTGGTGTCGGAGCACAACCAGGTGGTCTTCAAGGTCGCCCCGGGCGCCACGAAGGCCGACATCAAGGCCGCCGTCGAAAGCCTGTTCAAGGTCAAGGTGAAGGCCGTCAACACGCTCGTCCGCAAGGGTAAGAACAAGGTGTTCAAGGGCCGCCGCGCGCTGCTCTCCGATACCAAGAAGGCGATCGTCACGCTGGAGTCCGGACACTCCATCGACGTGACGACGGGCCTGTGAGGAAAACGTCATGGCACTGAAGACATTCCGCCCGACGTCGCCAGGCCTGCGCCACCTCATCCAGGTGGACCGCAGCCAGCTCTGGAAGGGCGCGCCGATCAAGATGCTCGTCGAGGGCAAGACCAAGTCGGGCGGCCGCAACAACGACGGACGCATCACGACGCGTCACATCGGCGGCGGCCACAAGCAGTCCTACCGCCGGGTCGACTTCCGCCGCCGCAAGTTCGACATGCCGGCCGTGGTCGAGCGTCTCGAGTACGATCCCAACCGCACGGCCTTCATTGCGCTCATCAAGTACGAGGACGGGACGCTCTCCTACATCCTCGCGCCGCAACGGCTCGCCGTGGGTGATACGGTGGTGTCCGGCGCCAAGGTCGACGTCAAGCCCGGCAACGCCATGCCGCTCTCGGCCATGCCGCTCGGCACCATCATCCATAACGTCGAGCTGAAGCCCGGGCGCGGCGGCCAGATGGCGCGCTCGGCGGGCTCGTTTGTGCAGCTCGTCGGCCGTGACGCAGGCTGGGCCGTGCTGAAGCTCAACTCCGGCGAGACGCGCAAGGTCCGCGCCGAATGCATGGCCTCCGTCGGCGCGGTCTCCAACCCGGACCACATGAACACGGTCACGGGCAAGGCGGGCCGCACCCGCTGGCTCGGCAAGCGCCCGACGGTCCGTTCGATCGCGATGAACCCGATCGACCATCCCAACGGCGGCCGCACCAAGGGCGGCAAGCACTGGGCGACGCCCTGGGGCAAGCCGACCAAGGGCTACAAGACCCGCAAGAACAAGGCGACGGAGAAGTTCATCGTCCGCAGCCGTCACAAGTCGAAGTAAGGCCGCGCCAGCGCCGAGGAGATCACGCAAGTGTCACGTTCAGTTTGGAAAGGCCCGTTCGTCGACGGCTACCTTCTGAAGAAGGCGGAGAAGACGCGCGCCTCGGGCCGCAACGAGATCATCAAGATCTGGAGCCGTCGCTCGACGATCCTGCCGCAATTCGTCGGCCTGACGTTCGGCGTCCACAACGGTCAGAAGCACATTCCCGTCTCCGTCTCCGAGGACATGGTGGGGCACAAGTTCGGCGAGTTCGCGCCGACCCGCACCTTCCATGGCCACGGCGGCGACAAGAAAGCGGTGAGGAAGTAATGGGCAAGCCGAGCCGAGAGCGCAGCCTCGCCGACAACGAGGCCAAGGCGATCGCGAAGAACATTCGCACCTCGCCCCAGAAGTTGAACCTCGTCGCGGAGCTGATCCGCGGCAAGAAGGTCCACGACGCCGTGGCGGACCTGGAGTTCTCGCGCAAGCGGGTCGCGCAGGACGTGCGCAAGTGCGTCATGAGCGCGGTCGCCAACGCGGAGAACAACCACGGTCTCGACGTGGACGAGCTCGTCGTGGCGGAGGCCTACGTCGGCAAGAATATCGTCATGAAGCGCTTCGCCGCCCGCGGCCGCGGCCGCGGCTTCCAGGTCTTGAAGCCGTTCTCGCAGATCACGGTCATCGTTCGCCAGAAGGCCGAGGAAGCCGCGCCGAAGAAGAAGGCCGGCAAGGCCAAGCCCGCTGCCGGCAAGAAGGCCGGTCAGCCCAGGAAGGGGGCCGCATAATGGGTCAGAAAGTCAATCCCGTCGGCCTGCGCGTCGGCATCAACCGGACCTGGGACAGCCGCTGGTTCGCCGCCCGCGGCGAGTACGGCAAGCTGCTGCACGAAGACATGGTCATGCGCGACCACATCATGCAGCACCAGCGCACCGCCGGCATCTCCAAGGTCGTGATCGAGCGCCCGCACAAGAAGTGCCGCGTAACGGTCCACACGGCGCGTCCCGGCGTGCTGATCGGCAAGAAGGGCGCCGACATCGAGAAGCTGCGCGGCGAGCTCGCGCGTCTCACCTCGTCGGAGGTGCACCTCAACATCGTCGAGGTGCGCAAGCCAGAGATCGACGCGACGCTCGTCGCTGAATCGATCGCCCAGCAGCTCGAGCGCCGCGTCGCCTTCCGCCGCGCCATGAAGCGCGCCGTGCAGTCGGCGCTCCGCCTCGGCGCGGTCGGCATCCGCATCAACGTCGCCGGCCGTCTCGGCGGCGCGGAGATTGCGCGCACCGAGTGGTACCGCGAGGGCCGCGTGCCGCTGCACACGCTGCGCGCCGACATCGACTTCGGCTACGGCCTTGCCAAGACCGCCTACGGCGTCATCGGCATCAAGGTCTGGATCTTCAAGGGCGAGATCATCGAGCACGACCCGATGGCGGCCGAGAAGCGCTCGCTCGAAGCCCAGGATTCGGCTGGTCCGCGTCCGCGCCGCGACGACGGCGAGCGCCGCGATCAGCGTCGTGGTCCGCGTGGCGGACGCGGCGGTCCGGGCCGGCCCGAGGCGACCGAGACGCCCAGCGAGGCTTAAGGAACACTAGGAAAAGACCATGCTGCAACCCAAGCGCACGAAGTTCCGCAAGCAGTTCAAGGGCCGTATCCACGGCGCCGCCAAGGGCGGCACGACCTTGAGCTACGGCGAGATCGGCCTCAAGGCCGTCGAGCCCGAGCGCATCACGGCCCGTCAGATCGAGGCGGCACGCCGCGCGATCGCGCGCCACACGAAGCGCCAGGGCCGCATCTGGCTGCGCGTGTTCCCCGACCTGCCGGTCACCAAGAAGCCGGCCGAGGTCCGCATGGGCTCCGGCAAGGGCGGCGTGGAATTGTGGGTGGCGCGCGTGAAGCCAGGCCGCATCCTGTTCGAGATCGGCGGCGTCAACCCGCAGATCGCGAAGGAGGCGCTCGAGCTCGGCGCGGCCAAGCTGCCGATCAAGACCCGCATCGTGACGCGCCTCGCCTGATGGCCCGGCCGCGCACATGGAACGAGTGAGGACGGAACGATGAAGGCTGCTGAGCTTAAGGGAATGTCCCTCGACCAGCTCGACGATCAGCTCGCAAAGCTGAAGAAGGAGCAGTTCAACCTGCGCTTCCAGCGGGCTTCGGGGCAGCTCGAGAGCACCTCGCGCATTCGCGAGGTCCGCCGCGACATCGCGCGCGTGATGACGGTTGCCCGCGCCAAGCGGGCGGGTAGCGCGCAGAAGAGCGCTTGAGGAGATTGAGCGATGCCGAAGCGCGTCCTTGAGGGTGTGGTCGTTTCCGACAAGAACGACAAGACGATCGTGGTGGAGGTGGAGCGCCGCTTCACCCATCCGCTTTTGAAGAAGACCGTGCGCCGGACGAAGAAGTACCACGCACACGACGAGCAGAATGCATTCAAGATCGGCGATAAGGTGGAAATCGAGGAATCGGCGCCGATCTCGAAGAACAAGCGTTGGGTGGTTCTGGCGAAGGCCTGAACCCGGCGCCGGCCCCGATGACGGGCTGACGGCGCGGGCGAGACGGACGAGCCGGCTTTAGAGATCGAATACGGGTCACCCGCGGGTGGCCACTAAGGGAAGGACGACAGCGATGATCCAGATGGAGACCAATCTCGACGTCGCCGACAATTCGGGCGCCCGCCGCGTCCAGTGCATCAAGGTGCTGGGCGGCTCCAAGCGCAAGTATGCCACCATCGGCGACACGATCGTGGTGTCGGTGAAGGAGGCGATCCCGAAGGGGCGCGTGAAGAAGGGCCAGGTCATGAAGGCGGTGATCGTGCGCGTCGCCAAGGGCGTGCGCCGCGCGGACGGCTCGCTGATCCGCTTCGACCGCAACGCCGCCGTCCTGGTGAACGCGCAGGGCGAGCCGGTCGGCACGCGCATCTTCGGGCCGGTGACCCGCGAGCTGCGCGCCAAGAACCACATGAAGATCGTCTCGCTCGCGCCGGAGGTGCTGTGATGTCCGCTCAGAAGATCAAGAAGGGCGATCACGTCATCGTGCTGACGGGCCGCGACAAAGGCAAGCACGGCGAGGTGATCGAGGTGCGTCCGAAGGAGAGCCGGGCACTCGTGCGCGGCGTCAACGTCGTGCGCCGGCATCAGCGCCAGACGGCCCAGCAGGAGGGCGGCATCATCTCCAAGGAGGCCGCCATTCACCTGTCGAACCTCGCGCTCGAGGACCCCAAGGACGGCAAGCCGACCCGCGTCGGCTTCAAGCTGCTCGACGACGGCCGCAAGGTGCGCATCGCCAAGCGCTCTGGCGAAGTCATTCCGGAGAAGAACTAAGCCATGGCTGAGAAAGACAAGAAGGGCGGCAAGCCGCAGGGCGCCCCCCCCGCCGGCAAGGCCGCCAAGCCCGCCAAGGGCGCCCCCGCTGCAGCCGCTGCGCCCGCCAAGCCGCGCCCGGCCGACTATCGGCCGCGCATGAAGGTCCACTACGAGAAGGTGGTGCGCGGCGAGCTCGCCAAGAAGTTCGACTACCAGAACAAGATGCAGATCCCGCGCATCGAGAAGATCGTTCTCAACATGGGCGTCGGCGAGGCCACCGCGGACCGCAAGAAGGTCGAGAACGCGGCCGCGCATCTGGCCCTCATCGCCGGCCAGAAGCCGCTCATGACCAAGGCCAAGAAGTCGATTGCGACCTTCAAGGTGCGCGATGGCATGACGCTCGGCGCCAAGGTCACGCTGCGCGGCGACCGCATGTACGAGTTCCTGGACCGCTTCATCACGATCGCGCTGCCGCGCGTGAAGGATTTCCGCGGACTGAACCCCAAGAGCTTCGACGGACGGGGCAACTACGCCTGCGGCCTGAAGGAGCACCTCGTGTTCCCCGAGATCAACTATGACGAGGTCGAGACCGTCCTCGGCATGGACGTGATCGTGGTCACGACCGCCAATACCGACGACGAGGCACGCGAGCTTCTTCGCGGCTTCAATTTCCCGTTCCGCAGCTAGAGGACCTCGGGTTTCCCGCCTGACCAGCCCGAAAGGCCTTTGGAGGATTTGAATGGCCAAGACCAGTTCGATCGAGAAGAACAATCGCCGCCGCCAGATGGCCGCACGCACGGCGGCCAAGCGCAAGCGGCTGAAGGAGATCGCCAACGATCTCAAGCGGCCGGCCGAGGAGCGCTTCGCCGCGCGCCTGAAGCTCGCCGAGATGCCGCGCAACTCCAATCCGACGCGTATCCGCAACCGCTGCGAGCTCACGGGCCGCGCGCGGGGCACGTACCGCAAGTTCAAGCTGTGCCGGAACCAGCTTCGCGAACTCGCCAGCCAGGGCCGCATTCCGGGCATCGTCAAGTCGAGCTGGTAAGGGAACGAACGAGATGGCAATGAACGATCCCATCGGCGATATGCTGACACGCATCCGCAATGCGCAGCTCCGCCGCCGGCCGAAGGTCTCGACGCCGGCCTCCAACATGCGTGCCCGCGTGCTCGACGTGCTGGCCGAGGAGGGCTACATCCGCGGCTATGCGCGCATCGAGCAGAAGGGCTCCGAGCCCGAGTTCGAGATCGAGCTCAAGTACTACAACGGCCAGCCGGCCATCCGCGAGATCGAGCGCGTCTCCAAGCCCGGCCGCCGCGTATACTCGCCGGTCAAGGAGCTGAAGACGGTCCGCAACGGGCTCGGCGTCGCGATCCTGTCGACGCCCAAGGGCGTGATGTCGGATTCGCGCGCCCGCGAGGAGAACGTCGGCGGCGAAGTCATCTGTAACGTATTCTGATGAAGGCGCCCGGGCAGCCGGGCGAGAGCAGGGGTCGAACCCATGTCACGCATTGGTAAGAAGCCGGTCGCCGTACCCGCCGCCGTCACGGCGACGGTCAGCGGCCAGACCGTGAAGATGAAGGGCGCCAAGGGCGAGCTCTCGTTCACGTGCCCGGACGAGATCAAGGTCGAGAAGACCGCCGACGGCATCGAGGTCACGCCGCGCGACGACAGCAAGGCGGCGCGGGCCATGTGGGGCATGTCGCGCACCATGGTCCAGAACCTCATCAAGGGCGTGACCGACGGCTATTCGCAGACGCTCGAGATCCACGGCGTCGGCTTCAAGGCGGCGATGAAGGGCAAGGACATGCTGACGCTTGCGGTCGGCTACAGCCACGACGTCAATATCAAGGTTCCGGCCGGCATCGAGGTGAAGGTCGGCGGCGCCAAGCAGGACCAGGTGACGGTGTCGGGGATCGACAAGCAGGCCATCGGTCAGCTCGCCGCCGAGATCCGGGCCTCGCGCAAGCCCGAGCCCTACCAGGGCAAGGGCGTGCGCTATCAGGGCGAATACATCTTCCGCAAGGAAGGCAAGAAGAAGTAAGGACGCGACCCATGGGCACTCACGATCCAATCTTCGCCAAGCGCCGCGCTCGGGTGCGCCGCACGCTGAAGGCGAACTCCGGAACCCGGCCGCGCCTTTCGGTGCACCGCTCCGGCAAGAACATCTATGCGCAAGTCATCGACGACGCGAAGGGCGCGACGCTCGCCGCCGCCTCGACGCTGGAGAAGGACGTGCGCGGCGCGCTGAAGACGGGCGCCGACCGGGCGGCGGCCGCCGCCGTCGGCAAGCTCATCGCCGAGCGCGCGCTCAAGGCGGGCATCGACACGGTCGTCTTCGACCGCGGCGGCTTCCTCTATCATGGGCGCGTGAAGGCGCTCGCGGATGCCGCGCGCGAAGGCGGCCTGAAGTTCTGATGAAAGGGATTTGACCGTGGCACGTGGACCCCAGAAAGAGCGCGGACGCGATCGCGATCGCGAGAAGGTCGAGAGCGAGTTCACCGACAAGCTCGTACACATCAATCGCGTCGCGAAGGTCGTGAAGGGCGGCAAGCGCTTCGGTTTTGCGGCCCTCGTCGTCGTCGGCGACCTGCGCGGCCGCGTCGGCTTCGGCCACGGCAAGGCGCGTGAGGTGCCCGAAGCGATCCGCAAGGCGACGGAGGCCGCCCGCCGCAACCTCGTCCGCGTGCCGCTGCGCGACGCCCGCACCCTGCATCACGACAGCGAGGGCCGCCACGGCTCGGGCCGTGTCGTCGTGCGCTCGGCTCCGGCCGGCACCGGCATCATCGCCGGCGGCGCCATGCGCGCCGTGTTCGAGATGCTGGGCGTCCATGACGTGGTCGCCAAGTCGCTCGGCTCCACCAACCCCTACAACGTCGTGCGCGCGACCTTCGACGCCCTCAAGGGCCAGGAGAATCCGCGCGGCGTCGCCGCTCGCCGCAATCTGAAGGTCTCCGACATCGTGGCCCGCCGGCGCGACGGCTCGGTCGCCTCCGAGGCCGGCGCCGATATCTGAGCGGCGCGTCTGATCTGAAGGAACGGTTCCATGGCTGACAAGAAGAAGACCGTAACGGTCGAGCAGTTTGCGAGCGCCGCGCGCCGCCCGGGCAAGCAGACGCAGACGCTGCGCGGGCTCGGCCTCGATAAGCTTCACCGCCGCCGCACGCTGGAGGACACCCCGGCCGTGCGCGGCATGATCAACTCCATTCCCCACCTCGTCCGCGTCGTCGACGAGGCTTGAGGCAGACCCGAATTGTGAGGAGCGCCCGTCCCATGCGGCTCAATGAGATCAACGACAACGCCGGCGCGCGCAAGCGGCGCGTCCGCATCGGCCGCGGCATCGGCTCGGGCCTCGGCAAGACCGGCGGCCGCGGCGGCAAGGGCCAGACGGCACGCTCGGGCGTCGCCATCGGCGGTTTTGAAGGCGGCCAGATGCCGCTGCATCGCCGCCTCCCCAAGCGCGGCTTCAACAAATGGCGCGCCAAGGACTTCAACGAGATCAATGTCGGCGCGCTGCAGAAGGCCGTCGAGGACGGCAAGCTGAAGGCCGGCCAGGCGGTCGATGTCGCCGCTCTCGTCGAGGCCGGCGTCTTGCGCCGTCCCAAGGACGGCCTGCGCGTGCTCGGCACGGGCGAGCTCAAGACCAAGCTTGCCATCACGGCGAACGGCGCGTCGGCGTCCGCCAAGGCCGCCATCGAGAAGGCGGGCGGCTCGCTGAAGATCGTCGAGGTCAAGGTCCTCGCGGCCGACGAGGCCAAGCGCAAGAAGTCGGCGGCCAAGAAGGCGGGCCCGGTCAAGCCCGGGGCGAAGTCGGAGGATTAGGCTGGCAAGGTCGCGCGCCAGCGCCCATATCCCGGTCGCGCCGGAGCGAACCGCTCCGGCCGGTCAAGGACCGGGAGGCGGGCGCGGCTTGAGCGGCGCTTGATCCGCAGCCCGGCTTTCGAGGGTCAGGAGAGATCACGATGGTATCCGCTGCCGAGCAGCTTGCCTCCAACCTCAACTTCGGCGCCTTCGCGAAAGCGGAGGAACTGAAGAAGCGCCTCTGGTTCACGCTCGGCGCCCTTCTCGTCTATCGTCTGGGCACCTTCATTCCGCTGCCGGGCATCAATGCGGCGGCGTTCGCGGAGGCGTTCAAGGCCCAGTCCTCCGGCATTCTCGGCATGTTCAACATGTTCGCCGGCGGCGCCGTCGAGCGGCTCGCGATCTTCGCGCTGAACATCATGCCCTACATCTCCGCGTCGATCATCATCCAGATCATGACGTCGGTCTCGCCCAAGCTCGAGGCCCTGAAGAAGGAGGGCGAGAGCGGCCGCAAGCAGATCAACCAGTACACGCGCTACCTGACGGTGGTGCTCGCGGCGCTTCAGGCCTACGGCATCGCCATCGGCCTCGAGGGCTCCTCCTCGGGCGCGGCCGGAGCGATCGTGAGGGATCCGGGCTGGTTCTTCCGCTTCTCGACCGTCATCACGCTCGTCGGCGGCACCATGTTTCTGATGTGGCTCGGCGAGCAGATCACGCAGCGCGGCGTCGGCAACGGCATCTCCCTCATCATCTTCGCCGGCATCGTGGCCAACCTGCCCGCCGCGCTCGCCGGCCTCTTCGAGCTGGCGCGCGCCGGATCGATCTCGACGCCGCTGCTGTTCGGCCTCCTGATCCTCATGCTCTCGGTCGTCGCCGCTGTCGTCTTCATCGAGCGTGCGCAGCGCCGCCTGCTGATCCAGTATCCAAAACGCCAGGTCGGCAACCGCATGACGCAGGGCGAATCCTCGCACCTGCCGCTGAAGCTCAACTCCGCCGGCGTCATCCCGCCGATCTTCGCCTCCTCGCTCCTGCTGCTGCCGATCACGGCCGCCCAGTTCATGGGTTCGGGCGGCGGCCAGGGCTCGGAGTGGCTGAACTCGATCGTCGCCTCGCTCGGCATGGGCCAGCCGTTGCACATGGCGCTGACGGCCGCCCTCATCATCTTCTTCGCGTTCTTCTACACGGCGCTCGTGTTCAACCCGAAGGAGACGGCCGACAACCTGCGCAAGTACGGCGGGTTCCTGCCCGGCATCCGCCCGGGCGAGAAGACCGCCGAATACATCGACTATGTTCTGACCCGCATCACGCTCGTCGGCGCGCTCTATCTCGCCGCGGTCTGCGTGCTGCCGGAGTTCCTCGTCTCCCATGCCGCGCTGCCGTTCTACTTCGGCGGCACCTCGCTCCTCATCGCCGTGTCGGTCACGATGGACACGGTCGCGCAGATCCAGAGCCATCTGCTCGCGCATCAGTATGAGGGGCTGATCAAGAAGGCCAAGCTTCGCGGTGCCACGAGCAACAGGGGGCGCCGGTGAACCTGATCCTGCTGGGGCCGCCGGGCGCGGGCAAGGGAACGCAGGCGCAGGTGCTCGCCGCCAGGCATGGGCTCGTGCAGCTCTCGACGGGCGACATGCTGCGCGCAGCCGTGCAATCCGGCACCGAGATCGGCAAAAAGGCCGAGGCGGTCATGAAAAGCGGCGGGCTCGTCTCGGACGAGATCGTCATCGGCATCATCGCCGAGCGCATCGATGCGCCGGACTGCGCCAAGGGCTTCATCCTCGACGGCTTCCCCCGCACCCTGAAGCAGGCCGATGCGCTGGGCAGCCTGCTGGCCTCGAAGGGCAAGGACCTCGATGCCGTCGTCGAGGTCAAGGTCGACGATGCGATCCTCGTCTCCCGTATCGAGACCCGCGCCCGCGAGACGCTCGCCGCCGGCGGAACGGTGCGGGCCGACGACAACGCCGAGGCGCTTCGCACGCGGCTCATGGCCTACTACCGCGAGACGGCGCCGCTGATCGGGTACTACTACGCCTACCGGAAGCTCAAGACGGTCGACGGCATGGCGTCGATTGCGGACGTCTCCGCGCAGATCGAGGCCGTCCTGGCGGAGGCCGCGACGGCGTGACGGGGCGGCTGGGGTGCCGTCGGCGCTCCGTGCTCGGTGTGACACGATGGTTTGGAAGGTTGACGGAGGAGTATTGCCGAGCTACAACACCGCGCTTTCATGACGCAGGGTTGATCGGATTGGCCGGGCGAAGCTGTCTCGCAAGGTCAGGTCCGTTTCGTTTTAGCCGGTAAAATCAATGGCTTGGCTCTCAGCGGAGAGACCCGGCGCACGGAATGGAAAGCCCAGGAGAAGATCGTGGCCCGTATTGCAGGTGTGAACATCCCGACCCAGAAGCGCGTCGTCATTGCGCTTCAGTATATCCACGGTATCGGGCCGAGATTTGCCCAGCAGATCTGCGAGGCCGTCGGCATTCCCGCCGAGCGCCGCGTCAACCAGTTGACGGACGCGGAGGTGCTGCAGATCCGCGAGACGATCGACCGCGACTACATCGTGGAAGGCGACCTGCGCCGCGAAGTCTCCATGAACGTCAAGCGCCTCATGGACCTGGGCTGCTACCGCGGCCTGCGCCACCGCAAGGGGCTGCCGGTCCGCGGCCAGCGCACCCACACCAATGCCCGCACCCGCAAGGGCCCGGCCAAGCCGATCGCCGGCAAGAAGAAGGCGTGATTTCCAGGCGCCGGCCGCATCGGGCCCGCACGATGGTGCGGGCGGCGCGGCTGGCCGCTTCACAGACGAGAAACGATCCCGCCGGGCGCGGGACAGGAGTTTGAAAGACCATGGCGAAAGAGCAGGCTCAGGCCGGACGCGGCAAGGTGCGCCGCCGCGAGAAGAAGAACATCACGTCGGGCATCGCGCACGTGAATGCGTCCTTCAACAACACCATGATCACCATCACCGATGCGCAGGGCAACACGCTCGCGTGGTCGTCCTCGGGCACGATGGGCTTCAAGGGCTCGCGCAAGTCGACGCCGTTCGCCGCGCAGATGGCCGCCGAGGATGCCGGCAAGAAGGCCCAGGAGCATGGCGTGAAGGTCATCGAGGTCGAGGTCTGCGGTCCGGGCTCGGGCCGTGAATCGGCGCTGCGCGCGCTGCAGGCCGTCGGCTTCCAGATCACGTCCATTCGCGACGTCACGCCCATTCCGCACAACGGCTGCCGGCCGCGCAAGCGCCGCCGCGTCTGAGTTTTCTACCGGCGGGCCGCGCCTGGCGCCGCTCGCGGACATTTCGCTCCGGACGCAGATATGCCCCCCGTTGCGGGCCGGATCCGAGACCCCTGGGTAATGGGGCGCGCGCCTTGGGCGAGGATGCGACGCTCGCGACCTGAGAGAGGCCAAACGTGACAAGCAACGTGCTCCAGAAGAACTGGCAAGACCTGATCAAGCCGTCGAAGCTCGAGATCATTCCCGGCCGCGACCGGACGCGTCTTGCAACCGTGATTGCCGAGCCGCTGGAGCGGGGCTTCGGCATGACGCTCGGCAACGCGCTGCGCCGCGTGCTGCTCTCCTCGCTGCAGGGGGCAGCCATCAAGACCGTCCAGATCGATGGCGTGCTGCACGAGTTCTCCTCCATCGCCGGCGTGCGCGAGGACGTGACCGACATCGTCCTCAACATCAAGGAGATCGCGCTGCGCATCCATTCCGAGGGCGTCAAGCGCATGGTCCTCAAGAAGGAGGGCGCGGGGCCGGTGAAGGCGGGCGACATCGAGGTCTCCTCCGACGTCGAGATCCTGAACCCCGGGCACGTGATCTGCCACCTCGACCAGGGCGCGTCGGTGCGCATGGAGTTCACCGCCGACATGGGCAAGGGCTACGTTCCCGCCGAGCGCAACCGGCCGGACGATGCACCCATCGGCCTCATCGCCGTCGACAGCATCTACACGCCCGTGAAGAAGGTCTCCTATCGGGTCGAGAACACCCGCGAGGGCCAGATCCTCGACTACGACAAGCTCACCATGACGGTCGAGACCGACGGGTCGGTCCGCGCCGAGGACGCCGTGGCGCTCGCCGCGCGCATCCTGCAGGACCAGCTTGCCGTCTTCATCAACTTCGAGGAGCCGAAGAAGCCGCAGGAGGAAGCCCGCCATCCCGAGCTCGCCTTCAACGCCGCGCTGCTCAAGAAGGTGGACGAGCTGGAACTGTCCGTGCGTTCGGCCAACTGCCTGAAGAACGACAACATCGTCTACATCGGCGACCTCATCCAGAAGACGGAAGCGGAGATGCTGCGCACGCCGAACTTCGGCCGCAAGTCGCTGAACGAGATCAAGGAGGTCCTCGCCTCCATGGGCCTGCACCTCGGGATGGAAGTGCCGAACTGGCCGCCGGACAACATCGAGGAGCTGGCGAAGCGCTTCGAGGACCAGTACTGAGGCCGATGCCCGGCGACCGAGCGGCGGCCGTGACAACAAGCGGGACCACAGAAGCCCGCACGCCAACAACGCAAGGGAAAGCAAGGACACATGAAACACGGACATCTCGGACGCCGCTTCAACCGCGACAGCGGCCATCGCCAAGCCATGTTCTCCAACATGGCGGCCGCCCTCATCCGGCACGAGCAGATCGTCACCACGCTGCCCAAGGCCAAGGACCTGCGGCGCGTCATCGACAAGTATATCACGCTCGCCAAGCGCGGTGATCTCAACTCGCGCCGGCTTGCCGCTGCCCGCCTGCGCGACGAGGACATGGTCAAGAAGCTTTTCGACGTGCTCGGCCCGCGCTACAAGTCGCGCAACGGCGGCTATGCCCGCGTGCTGAAGGCCGGGTTTCGCTACGGCGACAGCGCGCCGCGTGCCGTCATCGAGCTCGTCGACCGCGACGAGAGTGTGAAGGGCGCCGACGACAAGGCCCGTCACGAGGCCGAGGCGAAGGCCCGCGAGGAAGCCGCCGTCTGACGCCGCCCCGGATCAGCCCCGATCCCCGCGCGACGCCCGCCGGCCTGTCCGGCGGGCGTCCTGCGTTTTGAGGGATTGGCAAGCGGCGGCCTCTCACGCGTGGCTGCCCCTCACCCCAACCTCTCCCGGTGAGGACGGGGAGAGGGGACAAGGTCAGCGCGACCTTTCTCTCGGCCGGGGCATGACCTATATCGGGCGCCAGAAGAGCCGGAGCCTCGTTTCGCCCGGCAGCCGCCGAGGATCCGCATGACGAACCGCGCCGCCCCTTCGATGATCGGTCTTGCCGGTCTCCTGCTTGCGCTCATCTTCATGGCTCTCGCAACATCCGCGCCGTCGGACGCGCAGAAGCGTCAGGTGCCGTCCTCGCGCGAGGTGGTCCAGTATTCCTTTGCGCCGATCGCCCGCAGGGCCTCTCCAGCCGTCGTCAACGTCTACGTCCGCCGCCGCGTGCAAGCCTTCTCCTCGCCGTTCGCGAACGACCCGTTCTTCCGGCAGTTCTTCGGCGAGCGCTTCGGCCGCCCCTCGGAGCGCATCCAGAGCTCGCTCGGCTCCGGCGTGATCGTGTCGCCCGATGGAACCGTCGTCACGAACACACACGTCATCCGGGGCCGCGGCGAGACCGAGATCCGCGTCGCGCTCGCCGACAAGCGCGAGTTCGATGCCCGCGTCGTCATGCAGGACGACAAGACCGACATCGCCATCCTGAAGATCGAGGGCGGCGACGGTCGCTTCCCCGTGATCGAGTTCGAGGACAGCGACACGCTCGAGGTCGGCGATCTCGTGCTCGCCATCGGCAATCCGTTCGGTGTCGGTCAGACGGTGACGAGCGGCATCGTGTCGGCACTCGCCCGCTCCGAGATCGGTCGCTCCGACAGCCAGGTGTTCATCCAGACGGATGCGGCCATCAATCCCGGCAACTCCGGCGGCGCGCTGATCGACATGTCGGGACGGCTCGTCGGCATCAACACGATGATCTTCAGCCAGACCGGCGGATCGCAGGGCATCGGGTTCGCGATTCCGTCCAACCTCGTGCGGCTCTATGTCGAAAGCACCGCCGCGGGACGCAAGGTGGAGCGGCCCTGGCTCGGCGTGGTGCTGGAGCCCGTGACCCGCGAGATCGCCGATGCGCTCGGGCTCGACCGCATTTCCGGTGCGATCGTCTCGCGCGTCTCCAACCGCGGGCCCGGTGCGGCGGCGGGGCTGCAGGCGGGCGACGTCATCACCCGGGTCGACGGCTTCGAGGTCTCCGATCCGCGCGCGGTCTATTACCGGCTGACGACGCGCGGCATCGGCAACGCGGCCCGCATCGACCTCTTGCGCAACCGTCAGCCGGTGACGATCGATCTGAAGCTCGCCGCTCCGCCGCAGCCCGGCAAGGACGACGTGCGCAATCTGGCCGGCCAGCATCCCTTCGACGGCGCCCGCGTCTCCAACATCCTGCCCGGGCTTGCCGACGAGCTCGGCATCGACGAGGGCGACGGGGTGGCGATCGTCTCCCTGCGGCCCGGTTCGATTGCGCAGCGGCTGGGCTTCCAGCCCGGCGATGTCATCACCGAGATCAGCCGCACGCCGATCAATTCCATTGCCGATCTGGAGCAGACGCTGGCCGCCCGGCAGCGGACCTGGCTCATCGGCATCCGCCGCGACGGCAAGGCCATGATCCTGCAGGTGCCGGGCTAGACGGCCCTGGCCGCCGGGCTGTTTCGTGCAGCCGCTTTGATGCCTATGCTGCTCGCATCCATGACGACCGACGATACGGGAGCGATGTGACCAATCTGTTTGAAGCCGCCGGCCTGGAGAAAAGCGCGCCCCGCCCGCTCGCCGACCGGCTGCGTCCGCGCACGCTCTCCGACGTCACCGGCCAGGACCACCTCGTCGGCCCCGACGGCAAGCTCAGCCGTCTGCTCAAGGCCGGCCGGCTGCCGAGCCTTATCTTGTGGGGTCCGCCCGGCTGCGGGAAGACGACGATCGCGCGGCTGCTGGCGGGCGAGACCAACCTCGTCTTCGAGCAGCTCTCGGCCATCTTCTCGGGCGTGCAGGATCTGCGCAAGGCCTTCGACCGGGCGCGGCTCAACCGCGAGCAGGGTCGCGGCACGCTACTCTTCATCGACGAGATCCACCGCTTCAACCGCTCGCAGCAGGACAGCTTCCTGCCGCACATGGAGGACGGCACGATCACGCTCGTCGGCGCGACGACCGATAACCCGTCCTTCGAGCTCAATCCCGCGCTCCTGTCGCGGGCGACCGTGCTGACGCTGAACCGGCTCGACGACGCGGCTCTCGAGGCGCTGCTGCAGCGCGCCGAGGCGGAGACGGGCCGCAAGCTTCCTCTCGACGACGACGCGCGCCTTGCGCTGCTGCAGATGGCGGACGGCGACGGCCGCGCCGTCCTCAACCTGGCAGAGGATGTGCTCTCCTCCGTGCCGGAGGGCGCAAAGCCCATCGCGCGCGAAGGCCTCGTGCGCATCGTGCAGCGCCGCGCGCCCATCTACGACAAGGGCCGGGAAGGGCACTACAATCTCATCTCCGCGCTGCACAAGTCGGTGCGCGGCTCCGATCCCGACGCGGCGCTCTACTGGTTTGCGCGCATGTTGGAGGGCGGCGAGGACCGGCTATTCCTCGCCCGCCGTCTCGTGCGCATGGCGGTGGAGGACATCGGCCTTGCCGATCCGCAGGCGCTCGTCGTCGCCAATGCGGCGAAGGACGCCTATGATTTCCTGGGCTCGCCCGAGGGCGAGCTGGCGCTCGCCGAGGCGGTCCTCTATCTGGCCACTGCGCCCAAATCGAACGCCAACTACGTCGCCTTCAAGGCCGCCCTGCGCGCTGCCCGCGAGCACGGCTCGTTGTCGCCGCCCAAGATCATCCTCAATGCGCCGACGAAGCTCATGGAGGAGGAGGGCTATGGCGAGGGCTACCAGTACGATCACGACGCCCCCGACGGCTTTTCCGGCCAGAACTACTTTCCCGACGAGATGACACGCCGCCCGCAGTATTACGATCCGCCCGAGCGCGGCTTCGAGCGCGAGATCCGCAAGCGCCTGGATTACTGGGCCGCGCTGCGCAGGAAGCGCGGCTAGACCGGACCGTCCGGCGCTCGCAGCCGTGCCCGCGCGTCCGGCACCGGATGGCCGTCTGGCCAAGCGGCGCGCGGATGCTATAGTCCGGCTCGCCGAGGGGAGCCGGGCTCGGAACAGACGAGCCGCGGGGGAGTGGGTCGCGATGATCGTGTTCAAGGATCTCTGGTACGGACACCCGATCAACCACAGCGTCCAGACACCGTGCCTCGCGCCGGCGCTCATCACCAATCTCGAGGGCCGGCAGGTCGAGAAGGGCTTCCCCGTGTTCTCCAACCAGTGCGCCATCCGCATGGGCGTGGCGCTGCGGCGGGCCGGCGTGCAGCCGGCGCAGATCTCGGGCTGTTCGCACTGCGCCGTGCACCCGCGCCAGGACATGCACTTCATCAACGCCAGCCAGCTCGCCAACGCGATCGCCAAGGCGAACATCGCCGGCATCGGGCCGGTGGAGAAGATCAAGGGCAGCGACGCGGCCGAGTTCTATCCCCGGATCTTCGGGCGCACCGGCATCATCTACATCCAGGACTACTGGCACCGCGCGACGGACCAGGGACGTGCCACCGGCGACCACATCGACGTGTGGAACGGATACCGGTCGTCGGCCAAGTGGCTGATGGAGTGGTTCTCCTGGATCGGCTACTACTCCAACTATGCCGGCGCGGGCGAGATCTGGTTCTGGGAGGTCAAGTAGGACCGGTCGCCTTCCTCTCCCGCCTCGATCCGAGGCGGAAAACGCCGCTCATCAATCCGTTCGGAGGACCGCATGCGCTATCTGGTGGCCATGATTTTCGCCGCGGCGTTCGCCGCCGTGACGACGGTGTTCCTGGCCGCGCCGGTTGCGACGTGGGTGGTGGATCAACTGAAGTTCGACAGCCCCGACCAGGTCGCCGATCTGCATTCGGCGATCTTCATGGGGGTCAACCTCGCCGCCATGCTCATCGGCTGGACCATCGGCTGGGCGCTGGGGCGCTCGCTGTCGGCCACGCCCGACGACGATTGATGCTTTGCCTTGACACCGCGCCCCGGGCTATACGACGCCCGATTGCCGGTTTTTTTGAGGGCGCGATGAAGCTCTTGCTCCTGGTCTCGACGGGCGGCGCCATCGGGGCGGTCCTGCGGTTCCTCACCTATCAGGTGTTCGCCGGTGCCTTGCTGGCGCGCGGCGGATCGAGCCTGTTCCCGTCGGCCACGCTCACCGTCAACGTCGTCGGCTCGTTCCTGATGGGACTTGCGGCCGTCTCGATCACCGAGCGCTTCGACGGCAGCCCCGAGATGCGGGCGTTCATCATGACCGGCATTCTCGGCGGCTACACGACCTTCTCCGCGTTCTCGCTCGATGCCGTCGATCTCTACGTTCACGGCCTGCCCAATGCGCTCGTCGGCTACATCGTCGGATCGGTCGTGCTTTCCATCGGCGCCCTCGTCGCCGGAATGGCGGTCGCCCGCTGGATCTTCGGATGACCGCGAAAGTCGAAACCATCACGGTCGCGGCGGCGGAGAGCGAGATGCGTCTCGACCGCTGGTTCCGAGTCCACTTTCCCGAGGTCGGCCACAGCTACCTGCAGAAGCTCCTGCGCTCCGGCCAGGTGCGCGTCGACAGCCGGCGTGCCCAGGCCAACGATCGCCTTGCCGAGGGCCAGCAGATCCGCGTTCCTGCCGTCGTCCGCCAGCCCAAGCCCGCAAAGCCCGGCCTGCAGCCGCCGCCCGGCGTATCCAAGGGCGACCGCGACCTCATCGAGAAGATGATCCTCTACGAGGACGAGGACGTGCTCGTGCTCAACAAGCCGCCCGGCATCGCGGTGCAGGGCGGCACGGGCACGAAGCGGCACATCGACGGCATTCTCGCAGGCATGGCCGATCGTTTCGACGGCGAGCGTCCGCGCCTCGTGCATCGCCTCGACCGCGACACCTCGGGCGTGCTGCTCGTCGCCAAGACGCGAGGGGCGGCCGCCAAGCTCGGCCGGACGTTCCAGACACGCTCGGCGGCGAAGACCTACTGGGCGCTCGTCAAGGGCGTGCCGCATCCGGGCCAGGGCAAGGTCGAGGCTGCCCTCGTCAAGGCTGCGGGTCCGGACGGCGACCGCGTACGCAAGGCGGAGCCGGGCGAGCAAAAGGAGGCGATGCACGCCACGACGCACTACGCCGTGATCGACCGGGTCGGGCGCAAGGCGGCCTGGGTATCGCTGAAGCCGGTGACGGGGCGCCAGCACCAGCTCCGCGCGCATATGTCCATCATCGGCCATCCGATTGTCGGCGACGCCAAGTACGAGGGCGGCCTCGATCTTCCGGCCGAGAACATGGACTCCAAGCTGCACCTGCACGCGCGGCGGCTCATCATTCCCCATCCCTCCGGCCGCGGCAAAATCGACGTCTCGGCGCCGCTCCCCCCTCATATGCTTCGCACCTGGGACCTTTTGGGATTGGATTCGAGCAAGTATTCTCACCCGGACGACTGACGACCGGGGCGGCCTCAGAGGATAAAGCGATGGGCGCGGGCATTGCGGAACTGCTGATCGATTGGCTGCCGGTCCTTCTGCTGATCGGGGTCTTTGCCTACTTCGTAAGCCGCAGTCAGAGCATCTACACGGGGCGCGGCGGCAAGACCCACGGCGAGATGCTCGAGGATTACCTGGAGGAGATGCGCCGCCAGAACGATCTCATCGAGAAGGTCGTGCAGGACCAGGAAGCGCGCTTGCAGCGCCTCGAGACGACGCGGCGCTCCTCCTCGGGCGGCAGCGGCGGAGGGGGCGGCCGGTGATCTCCGACGGTGCGCTGCCGCTCATTCTCGCCGCAGTCTTCGCTGCCGCCGTCGCCGCGCTTCCTTTCTGGGTGCTCCGGCAGATGGAGCGGCAGACGCGCGGCACCTTCGGCCGGCCCTACTCGGCGATCCTCGGCGATCTCCTGCTCGAGGGCCGCCGTCGCTTGAATCTGCTCGGCCGGCTCGTCGATATGCGCGAGGCGCGCATCGCGCGGCTCGAGCGCCGTCTGGAGAGCGGCCGTTGAAGCTCGTCGTCTTCGATTGCGACGGCACGCTCGTCGATAGCCAGCATATGATCGTGGCCGCCATGGAAGGCGCGTTCGCGGAATGCGACCTGCCCGGGCCCGTCCGCAGCGACGTGCTCGGCGTCGTCGGTCTGTCGCTCGGCGAGGCGGTGCGCCGGCTCGCGCCGGACGCAAGGCCGTCCGGCGTGGACGCGCTGGCAGAGGCCTACAAGCGGGCGTTCGCGGCGCTGAGGCAGGACCGGGCGCATCTGGAGCCGCTCTATCCCGGCGTCCGCGAGACGCTCGTGGCCCTGGCGCGCGCGCCGGACGTGCTGCTGGGGGTGGCGACCGGCAAGTCGCGGCGCGGGCTCAATGCTGTGCTCGAGCGCGAGGGGCTGACCGACCTGTTCGTCACCCTTCAGACCGCCGACACGCATCCCTCCAAGCCGCATCCCGCCATGCTCCGCGCCGCCATGGCCGAGGTCGGCGCCGTGCCGCACCGGACGCTGATGGTGGGGGATACGACCTACGATATCGGCATGGCGCGGGATGCGGGCGCGCGCGCCATCGGCGTCGGCTGGGGCTATCATCCCGTGGCGGAGCTCGAGGCGGCGGGAGCGCACCGCATCCTCGCCGACAGCCTGGGGCTCGCTGACGGCCTCAGGGCCGAATTGCAGGACCTCGGTTGAAGCTGATGGCGAGCGCCAGCAATAACGGGCCGGGCGGCCCTCCCGGCACCGGCGGCGGACCCAAAGGTCCCCTCAAGGATACGCTGCGGCCGCCGCTGCCGAAGCGGTTCTACAAGGCCGTCGCCCTCGGCTCGCGCGGGCCTGGACAGGGCCACGAGATCCATCTCGACGGCCGGCCGGTTCGCACGCCGCGCAAGCGCGTCCTCGTCATCGCGGACGAGGGGTTCGCGACCCGCGTCCTTGAGGAATGGGCAGCGCAGGGCGATGTCGTCGACCCCGGGGCGATGCCAGCGACGCGTCTGGCCAACAGCGCCGTCGATACGGTCGCCGACAACCGGGCCGCGGTCGCGGCCGAGGTCGTGGCCTTCGCCGGCAGCGACCTGCTCTGCTACCGCGCGTCGGCGCCGGCGGGGCTCGTGGCGCGGCAGTCGGCCCTGTGGGACCCGATCCTGTCGGCCGTCGAGGCCGCGATCGGGGCCCGGTTCGTGCGCGCCGAGGGCGTCATGCACGCGGCCCAGCCGGCGCTCGTCCTGGAGCGCTTCGGCGCTGCGATCGCGGGCCTCTCCGACCTTAAGCTCGCCGGACTCCAGCTCGCCACGACGCTCACGGGGTCGGCCATCCTGGCGCTGGCGCTGTGCAAGGGCCTTGTGAGCGCCGACGCCGTATGGGCGGCCGCCCATGTCGATGAGGACTGGCAGATTGCCCAGTGGGGCCGGGACGAGGAGGCCGATGCCCGCCGGGCGCTCCGCGAGGCGGACTTCCGGGCCGCGGCGGCCGCGCTCGCGACTTCGCGTTAAATGCTGTAGGAAGATCGCGTTAAATTAGAACAAGTTTAGCCCGGACGTTTTGGCGGTTCCGCAAAAGAAGACCTGTAGGGTGAGGCCACCTGCACCTGTCGCAGTCCACCTGGTCAGTCCCATGCTCGTCCCGCCTCTCGTTCAAAATAATGCTCAGCGCGACCGGTTTCTCGGCGTGGTCTCTCGCACGCGCCGCGTCTTCGGCGTCGTGGGCGAGCAGGGGCTGGCCCGTTTGCCCTCGTCGCGGCTGCGCGGCCGTGAGGTCTCGCTGCTTTGGTCCAGCGAGGCCGCCGCGGCGCAGGCCGCCCCGAAGGTGGCGACCAATCCCCGGGTGAAGAGCTTCGATCTCGGCGAGATGCTGGCCAGCGTCCTGCCCGGGCTGTCCCAGCATCGCCGTCTCGTGGGGCTCGACTGGGACGGCCGCGCGCCCGTCGCCGAGCTCGACCCCGGCGACCTCGCCGAGCGCCTGCGGCTCGCCTGCCTGGAGGCCTTCGTGCGCTCGGTGCAGAGGTCCGGCTCCGTCTTCACGGTGGAGGGGCCGTTCGGGCCGGGGCTGCTCGTCTCGCAGACGCGTCCGGACGTGCTCGTGCTGCCGTGCTGGGCCGAGCCCGGCGAAGCCTATCAGCGCCTCGAAGGGCCCTGGCGCGACATGCTGGTGATCGAGACGCCGCTGCAGGTCTTCCTGCACGAGCGCCTCGCCTGGATGCGCCGCTTCGGCCACCTCGCCGGTCCGGGATACAAGGACGGGGCCGGGGCCTTGGAAATGCAACCGGACGACCTTGCGGCCTGCTTCCAGCGCTCCGCGGCCGCGTGAGCCTGCGCCCGTCGGCCTCGTGGCAGCGCGTCGGTACCGGGCTTTGCGGCCGCGTAAGCCGTCCCCTTCGTCGCGGTTGCGCTTCTGATCCGCCGTGCTATGGAACCCGCAACTCCCTGAAATCCGGGTTCGGCCCCACAGCACGGTGGATCATCCATGAAGGACGTGATCGAAGAGCTTCAGCGCCGCCGCGACAACGCACGCCTCGGCGGCGGCAAGGCGCGCATCGATGCCCAGCACACGAAGGGCAAGCTGACTGCCCGCGAGCGCATCGAGCTCTTGATGGACGAGAACTCGTTTGAGGAGTTCGACACCTTCGTCGAGCACCGCTGCACCGAGTTCGGCATGGAGAAGAACAAGACCCCGGGCGACGGCGTCGTGACGGGATGGGGCACGATCAACGGCCGCGTCGTCTACGTGTTCGCCAAGGACTTCACCGTCCTCGGCGGGTCGCTGTCGGAAAGCCATGCCCGCAAGATGACCAAGATCCAGGACATGGCGCTCAAGAACCGCTCGCCGATCGTCGGTCTCTTCGATGCCGGCGGGGCGCGCATCCAGGAAGGCGTCGATGCGCTGGGCGGCTACGGCGAGGTGTTCACCCGCAATGTCATGGCTTCGGGCGTCATCCCGCAGATCTCCGTCATCATGGGGCCGTGTGCGGGCGGCGACGTCTACTCGCCCGCCATGACGGACTTCATCTTCATGGTGAAGGACACGAGCTACATGTTCGTGACGGGGCCGGATGTCGTCAAGACGGTCACGAATGAGACCGTGACGGCCGAGGAGCTCGGCGGCGCCAAGGTGCACACGTCGAAGTCGTCGGTTGCCGACGGAGCCTACGAGAACGACGTCGAGGCGCTGCTGCAGATGCGCCGGCTCATGGACTTCCTGCCGTCCAACAACAAGTCGGGCGTGCCCGAGCTGCCGACCTCCGACAGCCCCGACCGCGAGGACCGGTCGCTCGACACGCTGATCCCCGACAATCCCAACAAGCCCTACGACATGAAGGAGATGATCCTGAAGGTCGTGGACGAGGCGGACTTCCTGGAGATCCAGGAGAACTTCGCCAAGAACATCATCGTCGGCTTCGCCCGCATGGAGGGCCGGACGGTCGGCATCGTCGCCAATCAGCCGATGGTTCTCGCCGGCGTGCTCGACTCGGACGCCTCGCGCAAGGCGGCCCGCTTCGTGCGCTTCTGCGACTGCTTCGAGATCCCGCTCGTCACCTTCGTCGATGTGCCGGGCTTCCTGCCCGGCACGGCGCAGGAGTATGGCGGCCTCATCAAGCACGGCGCCAAGCTGCTCTTCGCCTACACGGAGGCGACCGTGCCGAAAATCACCGTCATCACCCGCAAGGCCTACGGCGGCGCCTACGACGTGATGAGCTCCAAGCACATCCGCGGCGACATCAACTACGCCTGGCCCACCGCCGAGATTGCCGTGATGGGGGCCAAGGGGGCCGCGGAGATCCTCTACCGCTCCGAGCTTTCCGACCCGGACAAGATCAAGGCGCGCATCGACGAGTACCAGAAGCGCTTCGCCAACCCGTTCGTCGCCGCCGAGCGCGGCTACATCGACGAGGTGATCCTGCCGCACGGCACGCGGCGGCGCATCTGCCGCGCGCTCAACATGCTGCGCAACAAGACGCTCGAGAACCCCTGGAAGAAGCACGACAACATTCCGCTCTGAGAAGCGGGGTCGCCCCCGCACGTCATGGGCGCAGGCCGCGATCCGCGCAAGCCAGTTCAACGGCTTGATATCTGAGATTTGCGCAGGCCCCCGCTTCCGCGGGGGTGACGGTGTGGAGGGTGCGGAGCGCGCCTCTGCCCAACGTCATTCCCGGCCAACGGAATTGCGCGTTCCTTGCCTCTCCGCGGCCGTCATCGCGGCGCAGGCCGCGATCCGCGCAAGCCAGTTCAACGGCTTGATATCTGAGATTTGCGCAGGCGCCCGCCTTCGCGGGGGTGACGGTGTGGAGGGCAAGCGTCGTTCGCGTGCAGGCCGGTCGGCCGCCGTGGTGGATCTTCGGGCTGTACAGCCACCTATGCGACGCGGGGCTAGACGGGGACGTTGTCGATGAGGCGGGTCGAGCCGAGCCAGGCCGCGGCGAGCACCCGGCCGGGACGGCGCGCCTTCGGATCAAACGGCTCGAGCGTTTCGCCGTCGCGCACACTGATGTAGTCGACTTTTGCAAAGCCGGCCGCGAGCAGGTCGTGGGTGGCGACCTCGATCGCCTTGTTGACGAGGCCGCCCTTGGCGGCGATCGCGGCGATACCCTTGATGGCCCGGTTGAGGGCCGGCGCGGCGGCGCGCTCCTCCGGCGTCAGGTAGGCATTGCGCGACGAGCGCGCGAGGCCGTCCCGTTCGCGCGAGGTGGGAGCGGCCACGATCCGGACCGGCAGGTCGAGGTCCAGGACGAGCCGGCGGATGACGCAGAGCTGCTGATAGTCCTTCTCGCCGAAGATCGCGATGTCGGGCGTCACCTGCCCGAAGAGCTTGGTGCACACCGTTGCCACGCCGGCAAAGTGGTGCGGCCGGAACTCGCCTTCGAGCGGCAGCGCCGCACCCTTCGGCACAACCGTCGTCGAAAACCCGTCCGGATACATGTCCTCGGGCGACGGCGCCCAGACGAGATCGGCGCCGACCGAGCCGAGCTTCCCGCGGTCGCCGCTCTCGTCGCGCGGATAGCGCGAGAGGTCTTCGGTTGGCCCGAACTGGGTCGGGTTCACGAAGATGGAGACGACCGCGCGGTCGGCCTTGCGCTTGGCGAGCTTCACGAGCGACAGATGGCCGTCGTGCAGAGCGCCCATGGTCGGCACCAGCGCCACGCTCTCTCCTGCGGCCCGCCAGCGCCCGATCACGGTGCGCAAGGGCTTGACGGTACGGACGATCCGGGGCGGGGGCGACATGCAGGTCCTCGGCAGGACGGTGTGGCGGATTTGCCTGCACAGGAAGGCGCCGGCGCCGCCGGCCGTCAAGAGGCGGCCGAGGCGAGCCTTGCCGCCCCAAAGAGGCATCCCAATCTGGTAGTGTGCTCATCAAATCGAATCGCCCGCCAGGGCTGAGCGGTGAGAACGGACCATGGTTGCCGTGCGCAAGACGCCGGACACGGGCGGAGCCGGACCGGGAGCGACGATCCGTTCTCCCTTCGGCCGCCTGCCGCCCTTCGACGAGATCGCCCAGCACCACCTGATCGATGAGCATCGCCTCGTCGGCGGCCTCATCGAGCGCGCCGTCTACACCGAGGACGAGCGCCGCCGCACCGCCGAGACGGCGCGCCGCATCGTTCAGGAGGCCCGCGCCGATCCGGCCCAGCACGGTGGCGTCGATGCCTTCATGCGCGAGTACGGCCTGTCGAGCGAGGAAGGCGTCATCCTCATGTGCCTCGCGGAGGCCCTGCTGCGCATTCCCGATTCCGAGACGGCAGACGCCTTCATCGCGGAAAAGATCTCGCACGGGAACTGGGACCGGCACCGCGGCCATTCCGACAGCCTGTTCGTGAACGCCTCCACCTGGGGCCTCATGCTCACGGGCCGGCTCGTGAAGCTGAAGGACCGCCGCAGCGCCAATGCCATCGATACCCTGAAGCGGCTCGTGGCTCGCTCCGGCGAGCCCTTCATCCGCCAGGCGATCCGCCAGGCCGTCAAGCTCCTCGGCGAGCAGTTCGTGCTCGGCCGCACCATCGAGGATGCGCTGGCTCGCGCCCGGCCCTACGAGCAGAGGGGCTATCGCTTCTCCTACGACATGCTGGGCGAGGCCGCCCGGTCGGAAGCCGATGCGGAGCGCTATTTCCAGCGCTACGTCAATGCCATCGACGCGGTGGGACTGTCGGTCGGTCCGCTGACCTCGCCGCACGCGGACGCCATCGTCCCGCGCCCGTCGATCTCCGTGAAGCTCTCCGCGCTCCATCCGCGCTTCGAGGCCGGGCAGGACGAGCGGCTCATGAAGGAGCTGCTGCCGCGCCTCAACGCGCTCGTCGTCCACGCCCAGGCGCGCGGGCTCGCAATCACGGTGGACGCCGAGGAGCAGGATCGACTCGAGCCTACGCTGTGGATGTTCGGCGAAGCCTTCATCAATCCGGCGGTCGCCACCTGGAACGGGCTCGGCCTCGCCGTCCAGGCCTACGGGCGGCGCGCCATCCCCGTGCTGCGCTGGCTGCGGCGGCTGGCGGACGAGCGCGGCAAGCGCATTCCCGTTCGGCTCGTGAAGGGGGCTTACTGGGACAGCGAGATCAAGTGGGCGCAGGAGCGGGGGCTTGCCGACTATCCCGTGTTCACCCGCAAGCGCAACACGGATGTGTCCTACCTCGCCTGCATGCGGTTTATGCTCACCTACCCGCAGCAGTTCGGGTGCCAGTTCGCTTCCCACAACGCGCACACCATTGCTTCTGCCATGGTAGCGGCGGGACATACGACGTTCGAGTTCCAGCGCCTCCACGGCATGGGCGAGGCCATCTACGAGAGCGCGCTCAAATCGAGCGGCCCGGGTGCCGCCGGCGCACGCGCCTGCCGCATCTATGCTCCCGTCGGCGACCATGAGGATCTGCTCGGCTACCTCGTCCGGCGTCTCCTCGAGAACGGCGCCAATACCTCGTTCGTCAACCGGATCGCGGACAACGAGATGCCGATCTCGCGCATCATCCGCGATCCCGTCGATGAGGCCGAGCGCGAGCGGGCGAGCGGCGAGGCCGCCCGGCCTCTGGTGCGGCCGCGCGAGATCTTCTGGCCCGAGCGGCGCAACTCCATGGGTCTTGCGCTCGATACCTCGGCCGTTCGCGCGCGGCTCCACTCGGAGATGAATGCCGCACTTGGTGCCGCATACGAGGCGGCGGCGATCGTCTCCGGCGACGTGCAGGCGGGAACGGGGCTTGCAAGCCTTGTTCTGTGCCCGCACGACCGCAGCCAGCGTATCGGCACGGTGCGCCCCGCGACCGAGGCGCAGGTCGACACCGCGCTCGCCGCTGCGACGAAAGCGGCCTTCGCCTGGGACCGGCTCGGCGGCCCCGCGCGGGCCAGGATCCTCGATCAGGTGGCCGACCTCATCGAGCACGATCGCTCGCGGCTGATGGCGGTGCTCGTGCGCGAGGCGGGCAAGACCGTCCCGAATGCCCTTGCGGAGGTGCGCGAGGCGGCGGATTTCCTGCGCTACTATGCGCTGGAGGCGCGGCGTCACTTCTCCGAGGCGACCGATCTCAAGAGTCCGACCGGCGAGACGAGCAGCATCGAATGGCGCGCGCGGGGACCGTTCGCCTGCATCGCGCCGTGGAACTTCCCGCTGGCGATCTTCGTCGGCCAGACGGCGGCGGCGCTGGCCGCCGGCAATCCCGTGCTCGCCAAGCCCGCCGAGCAGACGCCGATCATCGCCTTCCTCGCGGTGAAGCTCCTGCACGAGGCGGGCGTGCCCCCCGACGTGCTGCATCTGCTGCCGGGCGGCGGCGACGTCGGAGCCGCCCTCGTCAAGGACCCGCGCGTCAAGGGCGTCGCGTTCACCGGCTCGAACGACACGGCGTGGGCGATCCAGAAGGCCCTTGCCGCGCGCCGCAGTGCGATCGTGCCGTTCATCGCTGAGACGGGCGGCCTCAACGCCATGGTCGCGGACTCGAGCGCCCTGCCCGAGCAGATCGTGCGCGATGCCGTCCGCTCGGCGTTTGATAGCGCCGGTCAGCGTTGCTCGGCAGCCCGCGTTCTCTTCGTCCAGGATGAGATCGCGCCCAAGACCGTTGCCATGCTGACGGGGGCCATCGCCGCCTTGAAGATCGGCGATCCGCTCGCCTTCGATACCGACATCGGACCGGTGATCGACGAAGCTTCGCAGGACGCGCTCGAATCCCACAAGCTGCGGATGCAGGATCAGGCGCGGGAGTTGATCGACCTGCCGCTGCCCGCTGCCGTGCGCGGTGGTACCTACGTCTCGCCGGCGTGCTACGAGATTGACCGGCTCGACCTTCTCGACAGGGAGGTGTTCGGACCGATCCTGCACGTCGCGCGCTTCCCGCGCGGCGGGCTCGACAAGGTGATCCGCGCGATCAACGCAACCGGCTTCGGGCTGACGCTCGGCCTGCACAGCCGCATCGAGGCGGTGGCGGACCAGGTCGCGCGCGAGGCGCGCGTCGGCAATCTCTACGTCAACCGCAACCAGATCGGCGCGGTGCCGGGCGTCCAGCCGTTCGGCGGCGAGGGCCTGTCCGGCACGGGACCCAAGGCGGGCGGACCATCCTACCTCCAGGCGTTCGCAACGGAGCGGGTGCGGACGACCGACATCACCGCAACCGGCGGCAACGTTCAGCTCTTGACGCTCGCCGTCAAGGACGAGGGCTGAGATCGGTCTTGCCGTTCCGGCAGGCGCCCCCCACACTAGGACCATGAGCACCAAGGATAAGCGTCCATCGCCGGCCCGGGATGCCGTGTCCGCTCCCGCCGGCGGTGCGGTTTCTCCCTCGCGCGCCACGTCGCCGCCGGCGCCGGACGCCACCGCTGCGGGCGACGTGCAGGATTTCATCGCGAAGATGAAGGCGAAGGCGCCGGCGGCGACCGGGGATCGCGGGCGGCTGGTCTTCGCCATGGATGCCACGATGAGCCGCCAGCCGACATGGGACTTGGCGCTGTCGCTGCAGGCGGACATGTTCGCGGTGGTGAAGGACGTCGGCGGGCTCGACGTCCAGCTCGTCTTCTTCCGCGGCACCAACGAATGCCGCGCCTCGCGCTGGGTATCCGACCCTGCGGAGCTGGCGCGGCTCATGACGACGGTATCGTGCCGCGGCGGGCTGACACAGCTCGCCCGCGTCCTGACGCACGCCAAGGAGGAGGCGGGCAAGCGGCGTATCAACGCCGTCGTCTATGTCGGCGACGCCATGGAGGAGAACATCGATGCCGTGTGCGCCAAGGCCGGTGCGCTCGGCCTGCTCGGCGTGCCGGTGTTCCTGTTCCAGGAGGGCCGCAATCCGGACGTCACGAGCGCCTTCACCGAGATCGCGCGTCTGACGAAAGGCGCCACCTGCCGCTTCGATGCGGGCTCCGCCGAGCAGTTGCGGGCGCTTCTGCGCGCGGTCGCCGTCTATGCCTCGGGAGGCCGCAAGGCGCTCCTGGCCTTGGGCGCGCGTTCCGGCGAAAGCGGGGCGCGGCTCCTCATCGAGCGGATGACGTCCGGAGACTGACGCGGTGCCTTTCCTCCTTGCCGGCCTGGTGGCGCTCGTCCTGATCCTCTTTCTCGTGCGCGGCGTCGCCAACGCCAACCCCGCCGTGATGGCCCGGCAGTTGCGCTTTCTCGGCGGCGTGCTCCTGATGGCCGCCGGTGCGGTCCTTGCTCTACGGGGGCGCATGGACCTCGGTCTGCTTCTCGGGTTCGCGGGCTGGGGCCTGCTGATGGGTCGCGGCGTGCTGCCCTGGGGCGGGGGCGGCTGGGGCTCCGGATCCCCGAGCCAAGGCCAGAGCTCGCGCCTGACGACCGAGCACCTCGACATGGAGCTCGAGCACGAGACGGGCGCCATTCGCGGACGGGTCCTGAAAGGCCGCTTCGCCGGGCGCGAGATCGAGACTCTGTCGCCGTCCGAGGTCGCGCTGCTCTGGCAGGATTACAGCTTCGCCGATCCGACGTCGGCGCAGGTGCTCGAAGCCTACCTCGACCGCCGGCATCCGACATGGCGCGACGATCTGGAGCGGCAGGCCGACGGCTCCGAGCCCGGGCATGGCGGCGCAGGCGCAGGTGCCAGGGGCCGCGGCATGACCCGCGCCGAGGCGCTGCAGATCCTCGGCCTTGACGACGGCGCCGACGACGACGCCGTGCGCGCGGCGCATCGCGAGCTCATGAAGAAGCTCCACCCTGATCGCGGCGGATCGAACTATCTCGCCTCCAAGATCAACGAGGCGAAGGACGTGCTGCTGGGCGATTGACGGTCAGTTCGGCCGGGCGACAAAGCAGTCGAGGCCCGAGCGGCGCAGCTCGTTGCACGCACTCGTGGCGGACGCGCTGTCGAAGCCGGCGAAGCGGGCGCGGTAGAGCTGCTGATCGCCCTTCGTCAGCGGGATGGCGAGGGGCGCGCTGTCGGCGAGCACGTGCGCGGCCTTGGTCCTGGCGGCCGCCATGGCCCGTTCGGCTTCGGCAGTCGACCGGTAGACGCCGATCTGGACGTGATAGCCGCCGCCGCCGGTTGCCGGGGCCTGACGAGCGGGAGCGGCGAGTGGCCGCCGGGCGGGAACGGGTGCGACGCCTATCGAGACCGGCACGGGGACGGGGGCTGGCAGGTCGGCGAAGGCCGGAGTCGGACCGCCGTCAGAGCCGAATGCCGGGCTCGGATCGCTCCCGGTGTCGGCGAAGCTTGCGAGCTGGGCCTGGAGGGTCCCCGGCGGGCGGCCGAGGCCCGATTGCTTCGTCAGGACCGTTTCGGACGCGCCGGTCGGCCATTCGGCAGCGGGCGCCGGGCTCGCCGGTGCGAGCGGTCGGCGGGCGGCTTCCGCCGCACTCGGCTCGTCGGCGGCGCGCGCTGTCAGCTCGGCCTTGAGCGCGGTGAAGTCGGGGCGCGGCAGGGTGCCGGCAAAAGCGAGAGGAGCCGAGGCCGACGAGTCCGGCGTCGCCGGGGCGTCGGTGAGGACCGCCGCAATCGGGTCGGCCGGCTCGGGCGTCGGCGCGGAGGGTACGAGGACCGAGACGGTCTTGACCCTGGCGATGGCAATGCGGGCCGCGGGCGCTGCAGCCGCAGGCGCGCTGGCGGCAGCCACGGCAGCGGCCGCGTCGGCCGCCGGCGCTGCGGCGGCGGCAACGGGTGGGACGGCGGGAGCGTCGCGCGGCCCGTCGGCCGGGCTCGGCGATCGGACCGGCTGCTCCGGCGAGGCGCGCGTCTTGGCGGCCGGACGCGTGGCAGGCCGTGCCTCGGCAACGAGTTGCGGGCCGGCCGGGCGGGTGCGCTTCGTCGCCGCCTTTTCCATCGCGCGGGCCAGCAGCATGCGCATGTGGGCGTCGCGCAGGCCGGCGCTGGCGCCGCCGAACACCGCGGCGACGACATGCTTGCCGCCGGCACGATAGGAGGAAACGAGGTTGAAGCCCGAGGCGCGGGTATATCCGGTCTTGATGCCGTCGACCCCGGGGAAGCGGCCGAGCAGCGCGTTGTGCGTGCGATAGGTCTTGCCGCCGTACGCGAAGGTCCGGGTTGCGAACAGGCGGTAATGCTGCGGGAAGTCGTCCTGCAAGCGCATGGCGAGCGTGAGCATGTCGCGAGCCGTCGTCACCTGCTCGGGATCGGGCAGGCCGGAGGCGTTGCGGAACGTCGTGTCGCCCATGCCGAGCTGGCGCGCCCGCTTCGTCATGAGCCGGGCGAAGTCGTCCTCGCTGCCGGCGATCTTCTCCGCGATGGCGATCGCCATGTCGTTGGCAGACTTGACGATGAGCGCCTTGACGGCGTCCCGCAAGGCGATCTCGGAGCCGGCGTCCACGCCGAGCTTGGAGGGAGCGGCGTCCGCGGCGCGCTCGCTGACGGGAATGGAGCTTGAAAAGCTGAGCCGCCCCGCCTCGATGGTCTCGAAGGTGAGGTAGAGCGTCATCATCTTGGTCAGGGAGGCCGGGTGGCGCGGCTCCGAGCCGGCGTTGTCGTGCAGCACGCGGCCCGAGTTGGCGTCGATGACGAGGGCGGCAGCCTTGCCGCCGGCCTCCGCCGGCGCGGCCGACAGGCTCAGGGCCATCAGAAGGGCCCCGGCAACCGGTCCTCTGCAACACCACCGAATACGACGCACGGCCTGGACGCCTATGGAAAAACTGAAGAAACCCTGTCCTCAACGCGGTGTCGCCTCGGGCCCGGTGGCCGCCCGGACAAGGCCCGGCGGCCAGGGAACCCAGTGCCCGATCGTCGTCACCATAGGCCTGCCTTGTGGGCGGCTTTTGGGCCGGCGCGGTCGCGCGACACTTCTTTTTTGATTTCCACGCTAGCGCAAACCCGCTTCATTAGGGTAAATGACATGCACGAGCAACCGGCATGCTGCGCTGCGGAAAGGGCCTTCCGTAATGGTGCGTTGCAGCTATACTGTTCAATAAGCTCGACAGTGAGCGGTCCTGGCGTACCGGAATGCGTCCCGTCCGGCTTCAACCAAGAAAGGCTGTCACCCATGATCAACAATTTCCAGGATTTCCAGAAGCTCGGCCAGACCGGCATGGATGGCTATCTGAAGATGATGGGTGAGTGGAACAGGAGCTGGCAGGCGATTGCCAGCGAGATGACGGATTACTCCAAGCGCGCGTTCGAGGACGGCACGGCCGCCTTCGAGAAGCTGGTCGCCGCCCGCTCGGTCGAGCAGGCGATGGAGATCCAGACCACCTACGCCAAGCGTGCCTACGAGGACTACATGCAGCAGCTCTCCAAGATCGGCGCCATGTACCAGTCCTTCGCCAAGGACGCCTTCAAGCCGGTCGAGCGCGTTTTCCCGGCTAACCGCTGAGGCCTCTCAGCTGACGGTGAATACGGTCGGAACGGGCGAGGTCCGGGCGTCGAGCCCGGGCCTTTTTTGCGTCGCAGTCGAACGCAAGACTGATCCGCCCGCGCAAGGCGCGGGTCTGCGCCGCTCGTGCGTCCGGACGGGCAGACGTGTGCATAGCGCGGGGAAGCCGGGGATGAGTTTTGCAGTTTGAGTTCTGATACACATATTCTGGTTGATGCGGGCGCCGGACAGGCACGCGATTCGATAGGCGGCAACGACGGCCAGGGAGCCGGCAACACGGGCGCGGTCGAGGGCATGGGAGACGGATGGCACGAGAGGTTCGGCGCTGAGCCGCGCGCGGCGGGTTCGGACAAGGACCAGGGTGGCGACCGGGAACGGGGCAAGACGGGCATCGTCACCAAGACGCGGCCGAAGACGAAGAAGCCGTCGCTCTACAAGGTCCTGCTTCTCAACGACGACTACACGCCGATGGAATTTGTCGTGCACGTGCTCGAGAAGTTCTTCCAAAAGGGCCGCCACGAAGCCACCGACATCATGCTCACGGTTCACCGCAAGGGCGTCGGCGTCTGCGGTGTGTTCACCTACGAGGTCGCCGAAGCCAAGGTCACATTGGTCATGGACTTCTCCCGCCAGCACGGGCACCCTCTCAAATGCACCCTGGAGAAAGAGTAGGTCAGACGTGCCGTCCTTCTCGAAGAACCTGGAGATCACGCTGCACCGTGCACTCGAGCACGCCAACCAGCGCAACCACGAATACGCCACGCTGGAGCATCTGCTGGCGGCGCTGATCGAGGATCGCGATGCCGCGGCCGTGCTGCGCGCCTGCAACGTCGATCTCGACCGCCTCAGGGCACGCATCACGGAGTACCTCGACAGCGAGTTCACGTCGATCACGTCGAAGAGCATCGCGGAAGCCTCGCCGACTCCGGGGTTCCAGCGCGTCATCCATCGCGCCGTCGTCCATGTGCAGTCCTCGGGCCGCGAGGAGGTGACGGGTGCCAACGTGCTCGTCGCCATCTTCGCCGAGCGCGAGAGCCATGCCGCCTTCTTCCTGCAGGAGCAGGACATGACGCGCTTCGACGCCGTGCAGTACATCAGCCACGGCATCGCGAAGCGTCCCGGCATGTCGGAGCCGCGCGTCGTCAGGGGCGCGGAGGAGGGCGAGCAGAACGAGGGCGCAGAGGACAAGAAGGGCCAGCAGGACGCGCTCAACACCTACTGCGTCAATCTCAATCGCAAGGCGCGCGACGGCAAGATCGACCCGCTGATCGGGCGCGAGCCCGAGGTGCTGCGCACGATCCAGGTCCTGTGCCGCCGCCAGAAGAACAATCCGCTGCTCGTCGGCGATCCCGGCGTCGGCAAGACGGCGATTGCCGAGGGTCTGGCCCGCAAGATCATCCGCGGCGAGGTGCCCGAGGTTTTGAAGGACGCGACCATCTTCGCGCTCGACATGGGCGCGCTGCTCGCCGGCACGCGCTATCGCGGCGACTTCGAGGAGCGGCTCAAGGCCGTCATGAAGGAGGCCGAGGCCTATCCGGGAGCGGTGCTGTTCATCGACGAGATCCACACCGTCATCGGCGCCGGTGCGACCTCCGGCGGCGCCATGGATGCCTCCAACCTTCTGAAGCCGGCGCTGCAGTCGGGTGCGCTGCGCTGCATCGGCTCGACGACGTACAAGGAGTACCGCCAGCACTTCGAGAAGGACCGCGCCCTCGTGCGCCGCTTCCAGAAGATCGACATCAACGAGCCGACCGTGGCCGACGCGATCGAGATCCTGAAGGGGCTGAAGCCCTACTTCGAGGAGTACCACAAGCTCAAGTACACCAACGACGCGATCAAGGCGGCGGTGGAATTGGCCGCGCGCTACATCCATGACCGCAAGCTGCCCGACAAGGCGATCGACGTCATCGACGAGACGGGCGCAGCGCAGATGCTCGTCACGGAATCGAAGCGCAAGAAGAAGATCACCGTGAAGGAGATCGAGGCGACGGTCGCCACCATGGCGCGCATCCCGCCCAAGACGGTCACCAAGTCGGACGCCGACGTGCTCCAGGCCCTAGAGAAGGACCTGAAGCGCTTGGTGTTCGGCCAGGACAAGGCTATCTCGGCGCTGTCGGCCGCCATCAAGCTTGCGCGTGCAGGCCTCAGGGAACCGGAGAAGCCGATCGGCTGCTACCTCTTCTCGGGTCCGACCGGCGTCGGCAAGACCGAGGTCGCCAAGCAGCTCGCCAGCCTGCTCGGCGTCGAGCTTCTGCGCTTCGACATGTCGGAGTACATGGAGAAGCACTCCGTCTCGCGGCTCATCGGAGCGCCGCCCGGATATGTCGGCTTCGACCAGGGCGGTCTTCTGACCGACGGGGTCGATCAGCATCCCCATTCGGTTCTCCTGCTCGACGAGATCGAGAAGGCGCACCCGGATCTCTACAACATCCTTCTGCAGGTGATGGACCACGGCAAGCTCACGGACCACGCGGGCAAGTCGGTCGACTTCCGCAACGTCATCCTCATCATGACGACCAACGCCGGCGCGTCCGACCTCGCCAAGCCGCCGATGGGCTTCGAGCGCGGCCGGCGCGAGGGCGAGGACACGGAGGCCGTGAACCGGCTCTTCACCCCCGAGTTCCGCAACCGGCTCGACGCGGTCATCGCGTTCGCCGGCCTGCCGCCGGAGGTGATCGCGCGGGTGGTGGACAAGTTCATCTTCCAGCTCGAGGCGCAGCTTTCGGAGCGCTCGGTCACGATCGAGCTCACGGATGCGGCAAGGCGCTGGATCGGGGAGATCGGCTACGACGAGAAGTTCGGCGCGCGTCCGCTCGGCCGCGTAATCCAGGAGCACATCAAGAAACCGCTCGCCGACGAGCTGCTCTTCGGCAAGCTGGAGCATGGTGGTACGGTCAAGATCGACCTCGAGGGCACGGGCCTGGAGAAGCACCTGGCGTTCGAGTTCATTCCGGCCGCGCCCGGCAGCCGCAAGACCGATGCGTCGGCGGACGATGAGGACGAGCAGGAGACGGCCCTCGTCGACCTTGCGCCGCGCAAGGCGCTTCCCGGGCCAAGGGACAAGAAGGAGAAGCCGGCGCGACCGGCGGGCTCCGTGCCGGGCGTGCCGCGGCGGAAGGACGATTGACGGTTGAACGTCGCAGACCGGCACCCGTAGGGTCCGGCGACTCAAGCTAGGATCGGCGCGCCGGGGGAGAGCGGCGCGCCGTTTTTGTTTTTTTGTCGTCCGAGATTGTGGAACGCGGGCGACTGCTCCTATCTTTCTCGTTGGAGGATGGTGACCTGGGCCGGAAAGCGCGGCCTGAGAGGAGACCACGATGCCGGATCAATCGAACGTTGCGAAGTTCACGCCGGCGCGCCGTCGGCCCGTCGGGACCGGATGGAGCGCGGTGGTGGCCGGGCTGTCGGCCGGAGCGCTGCTGGTGCCGGGCACGGCCGCCGCGGCCGCCGACATCGTGGGCGCCTGGAGTGGCGGCGGCACTGTCACGCTGTCGAGCGGGGCCCAGGAGAAGGCGCGCTGCCGCGCGTCGTTCAGCCCGGCCGGCGGCAGCACCGTTGCCATGGCGGCCACCTGCGCGACGCCGTCCGCCAAGGTCTCCCAAACCGCCGTCCTCAGCCGGTATTCGGGCTCCCGGTACGGCGGCACGTTCCACAACCCGGAATATGGCGTCACCGGCCGCATCCGCATCACCGTCAGCGGCAACCGGCAGACGGTCTATCTCACCGGCGGCGGGGGACGGGCGACGTTCAGCCTGAGGCGCCGCTGACGTCGGCCTCGGGGCTCGCTTTCGCGCTCGCGGCGATGAACGGCACATGAAAACGCGGTTCAGAACCGGTTCAGCGGTGCTCTCCTAGGGTGTCTCGCGTGACGGGGTGACAGGCCCCGCCCCAGGACCCAACGGAGAGACCCATGATCCGCACGATCCCGCTTGCCGCCGCTTTCGCTGCCGCCCTTGTCGTCACCGGCGCGGCGGGCGCGTCCGCCCATTCCAACGAAGCCCGCCAGATCGAGCAGCGCCTCGCCATCGAGAAGGGGCGTCAGACCGGCGCCCTGACGTGGACCGAGGGCCGCAAGCTGCGCAAGGAGCAGGCGGAGATCATGCGCGTGGAGTCGGCACTGAAGGCCGACGGCCGTCTTTCGGCGCGCGACAAGCGCATCCTGCATCGCCTGCAGGATAACGCCGAGGGCCACATCGTTGCCGAAAAGACCGACCGTCTCCGCCGCTGGCGCTTCCTGCCCCGCGTCGGCAACTGAACCGCCCGCTTCCTCCCGCGTTCTGCCACCTCGGGCCGCCCGGCAGGGCGGCCCTTTTCATTCCGGTCCGTCCGTCCGCCCGTCGATGCAGACCGGCAACTGAATGCGTGGGCCGGCACGAATCGGCACGCCGCTTAGCGGTTTGGTAAGCATCCTTCCCCTACCGTCTCGCCGTTGGGTTCGTCTAGTTGCGGGGAGCGTTCATGAGCATTCTGCGGTCCGTCTCGGTCGAGGACATCATTGCGCGCGGCAGCATCCGCGAGCCGGACGTTCAGCGCATGCGGCAGGCCTTCTACGACGACGGCCTCATCACCGCGGCGGAGGCCCAGGACCTTCTCCGCATGCACGAGGCCTGCTCCGTGCAGGACGGCGCCTGGCCGCAGTTCTTCGTGCAGGCACTCGGCGACTACATCGTCAACCAGACCGAGCCCGAAGGGTACGTGACGGCCGCGAATGCGGACTGGCTCATGGCCGCCATCAGCCGTGATGGCAAGGTGCGCTCCAAGACCGAGCTCGATCTTCTGCTTCATGTCCTCGACAGCGCGCGCTGGGCCCCCGAGCGGCTCGTGCGCTTCGCGCTCGACGAGGTACGGCGCGCCGTCGTGGAGGGCGACGGCCCCTTGCGTCCTGAGGGCACGCGCGAGACGGGAACGATCACGGATGCGGAGGTCGATCTCGTCCGCCGCATCCTTTACGCCTTCGGCGGCGACGGCAACATCGCCATCACCCGCGCCGAGGCCGAGGTCCTGATCTCGATCGAGGAGAGCCTCGGCGGCGGTACGCCGAGTGCCGCCTGGACGGATCTCTTCGTCAAGGCCATGGCGAACGTGATCTTGGCGGCGTCCGGCTATTCGCCGCCGAGCCGCGAGGAGGCGCTGCGCGCCGAGGCGTGGCTGAAGCGCCGCGGCGAACTTTCGGCCGGCCGGCTCCTCTCGGCCATGGTGACGGCAAGCCTCGCGAGCGTCTGGGACAGCTACGCGCCCCAATCGCCCGAGGAGCGCGCGCTCGCCAGGCTGGAGCGCCAGCGCATCGAGATCATCACCAACGAGGAGATCACCGACGGCGAGGCGTCCTGGCTCGTCGACCGGCTGACCCGCGACAATCGCCTGACGCCGACGGAACTTGCGCTGCTCGACTACCTGGGCCGGGAGGCGACGACGCTGCATCCGGCCCTCGCCGATCTCGCCCGCTGCGCACCCGCCGCCTGATCCTCGGACGACGGCGCTTCCGGCGGGCGAGCCGGTCGCGATCCGCTGCGCTCCCGTCAGCGACCGATCGCCGCCGCACGGACGTGCCGAGCCCGGCAGTTCTGGCGCGAAGGGCCGAACCGTGCCGGATGATCGAATTTTCCTATCGCCCGCGGAACCGGCGGCTGACGTCTCTGCTCCGGAAGGGGCAGACGCGCGGGCGCGTGGCTGACGCGCCATGTTGCCAGTTTACGACGGCAGAAGAGGCGTCTAGAACTCCCCGTCGCCTCCCCACCAATCCACCGTAAAATCAGGACGGGACCGCATCCGCGATGTTCAAGAAGATTCTGATCGCCAACCGCGGCGAGATCGCCTGCCGGGTCATCAAGACCGCGCGCAAGATGGGCATAAAGACCGTGGCGGTCTACTCGGATGCCGACCGGGACGCGCTGCACGTCGAGATGGCGGACGAGGCCATCCATATCGGTCCGGCGCCGGCGGCCCAGTCCTATCTCCTCATCGACAGGATCGTGGAGGCCTGCCGGGAGACAGGCGCAGAGGCGGTCCATCCCGGCTACGGCTTCCTGTCCGAGCGCGAGGCATTCCCCGTCGCGCTGCAGAAGGCCGGCATCGTCTTCATCGGGCCCAACCCCGGCGCCATTGCCGCCATGGGCGACAAGATCGAATCCAAGAAGGCGGCGGCGGCGGCCAAGGTGTCGACCGTTCCGGGCTACATGGGCGAGATCCGCGATGCCCGGCACGCCGTCGAGATCGCCGACGGCATCGGCTATCCGGTGATGATCAAGGCCTCGGCCGGCGGCGGCGGCAAGGGCATGCGCATCGCCTACAATGCCAAGGAGGCCGCGGAGGGCTTCGAGCTCGCCCGCTCGGAAGCCAAGTCCTCCTTCGGCGACGACCGCTGCTTCGTGGAGAAGTTCATCGAGAATCCGCGCCACGTCGAGATCCAGGTGCTCGGCGACAAGCATGGCAACGTCGTCTACCTCGGCGAGCGCGAGTGCTCGATCCAGCGCCGCAACCAGAAGGTCCTCGAGGAGGCACCCTCGCCGCTCCTCGACGAGAAGACACGGCGCGCGATGGGCGAGCAGGCGGTGGCACTCGCCAAGGCGGTCGGCTACGACAGCGCCGGAACGGTGGAGTTCGTCGCCGGCCAGGACCGCTCGTTCTTCTTCCTGGAGATGAACACACGCCTGCAGGTCGAGCATCCGGTCACCGAGATGGTGACCGGCATCGACCTCGTGGAGCAGATGATCCGGGTCGCCGCCGGCGAGCGGCTCCCCTTCAAGCAGTCGGACATCAAGCTCAACGGCTGGGCGGTGGAGAGCCGCGTCTACGCCGAGGATCCCTATCGCAACTTCCTGCCGTCGATCGGCCGGCTCGTGAAGTACCGGCCCCCGGCGGAAGGCCAGCGCGGCGAGGCCGCCGTGCGCAACGACACCGGCGTTTTCGAGGGCGGCGAGATCTCGATGTTCTACGATCCGATGATCGCCAAGCTCGTGACCCACGCCCCGACCCGCGAGGCCGCCATCGCGGCCCAGGCGGCGGCCCTCGACGCCTTCTACATCGACGGCATCCAGCACAACATCCCCTTCCTGCAGGCCGTGATGCAGCATCCGCGCTGGCGGTCGGGCAAGATCTCGACGGGCTTCATCAAGGAGGAGTACCCGGACGGCTTCAAGCCCCGCTCGGCCGAGGGCGAGGAGCGCAAGGTGCTGGCGGCGGTCGCCGCCGTCATCGATCATCAGCAGAACGCCCGCCGGCGCCAGATCACGCACCAGATGTCGGGCACGGCAGTCAGCTTCGCCAAGACGCGCGTCGTCAAGATCGGCGACGATCACCTGAGGATGGAGGTCACGGGCGCCGACCACTCCTTCGCCGTCACCGTGCTGGGGGAGGAGGAGAAACGCGGCGAGACGACCTTGATCGTGTCCTCCTGGGCGCCCGGGGAGCCGGTCTGGCACGGCAAGGTCGATGGCCGCGAAGTCGCCATCACGGTGCGTCCGCGCCTCAACGGCCTGACGCTGTCCTACCGCGGCATCACGGTTCCCGTGCACGTCTTCACGGAGCGCGAGGCGGAGCTCGCCGGATTGATGCCGCAGAAGGTGGCGGCCGACATGTCGAAGTTCCTGCTCTGCCCCATGCCGGGCCTCGTCAAGGCGATCAACGTCGGCGAGGGGGCGGACGTGAAGGCCGGCGACCCCCTGGCCATCGTCGAGGCCATGAAGATGGAGAACATCCTGCGCGCCGAGATCGACGGCAAGGTGAAGAAAGTGAACGCCAAGCCCGGCGACAGCCTCGCCGTCGATGCGGTGATCCTCGAGTTCGCCTGATCGCAGGCCAACCACACCGGTGAGGCAAGGCCGGCGTCGGATCTCCCGTGCCGGCCTTCTCTCTATGGACCTGCGAGAGCGCGTCGCCGCAGCAGCGGTCGAAGCCTCAGTCCGACGCGTAGCGTGCCCCCTCGCGGCGCATGAGGTCGAGGATCGGCTCGTAGGCCTCCTCGTCGCGGGCCTCCGGATAGACGAGATAGACCGGGTAGACGAAACGCCGGGCGCGCTTGGGCTGCTTCAGCCGTCCCCGCGACAGGTAGGGCTTCACGAGCCGGATGGGGAAGTAGGCGGACAGATCGTTGGCGAGCACGTATTCGAGCGGCATGTTGCCGAGATCGAGCGACAAACCGGGCTTGATGAGCTCCGGATAGGCCGCGGCGTGGTCCTGCTGGAAGTCCGGCCCCCAGTTCACGAACACATAGTCGGTGTTGCCCTTGCGCTGGCCGGCCCGGGCGCTGGTGACGAGCACGAATTCCTCGTCGAAGAGGTGCTCCACCGTGTGCCCCGGGGGCTGGATCGGACGATACATCACCGCCAGATCGAGCGTCCCCTCGATCAGCCGCTGAGTCAGCACGTCGCGCAGCGCCGCGGTGGCGGAGACGGCGATGTCCGGGGCCTCGGAGCGCAGCCGCGACACCATCCGCAGCAGAAATCCATGCCAGAGCGTGGCCGGGGCACCGATGGCCATATGGTCGCGGTGCTGGTCCGACAGCGACACCTCGAGCTGGGCGCGCTGCCAGACGCGCACGAGAGCGAGCGCGTGCTTGTGGAACTGCTCGCCCGCCGCGGTGAGATCGGCGCCAGTCTTGGATCGTTCGAAAACGGGACGCCCGAGCAGGTCCTCGAGGCCCTTGATGCGCGCCGAAACGGTTGATTGCGTGATGTTCAGGCGATGCGCGGCGTCGATGAAGCTGCCGGTTTCAGCGACCATCAGGAACGTGCGTGCGAGATTGATGTCCATCGGGCACTCGCGCGGTGAGCAATGCGCTGCGAGCTATCTATCGAAAAATCCGATAGTCGTCAGCGGAAAATTCCGTTTGAAGCGCGATTTGATTCTCACCACATTGCCACCGACTCGACGACGAGTCGGGTCGAGAGCCGTGCACGAACGCATGGTGCGATAAACTGAAGGACGAATCACATGGCCAAAGCTGCAAAGAAGCCTGCCGCGAAGAAGGCTGCCAAGAAGCCTGCGGCGAAGAAGAAGAAGAAGTAAGAGTTTTCTGTCTCGTGCCCTGGAACCGCGTCATTCGGCTCCTCGGAGCTTCGGCGGTTCCCGCAGCGGTTCTGATCACCGTTCTCTCGGCCGCTCAAGCGGCATCGGTCACGAACCGGGATGATATGGACCACACGGTCACGATCATCGAGGGCGACACCTCCAAAGACCATGTCCTCAAAAAGGACGAGGTTCTTGAAGGTGTCTGTCTGAGCGGATGCAGTCTCCGCATCGACGGTGACGACGTGAATCCTTACGAGCTCGAGGGCTCGGAGGTCACGACCATCGAGGGGGGCGATCTCTTCGCGGAAGGGCAAGGGCCGTCGGTTTCTCCCGCACCGGGGGGTACCGGCCAGCCTTCCAAGCCCGGCCCGTAGCGAAGCGAGCGAGGCACTGCAATCCGGCACCCGGCCTTCAGGCGCGGGTGCCGTTTTGCATTGGGGGCCCCGCTCGACGGGCACCGGCGCGGGGCGGTGCGCGTCGCTGTGTCGGGGCGGTCAGGCGGAGGCCGCGGCGGGCTCGGGGACGCGCACGAGCGGTCCCAGATGCTCGGTCAAGCTCGCGATCAGTGCGTTATCCACAGTTTCGCGATCCGTCGCGGCTCCAAGGGCGGCAAGGCTCGTCACGCCCCGATCCTCGATCCCGCAGGCGATGAACGCGGCGTAGTGCGACAGATCGGGCGCGATGTTGAGGCTGAAGCCGTGCCGGCTGATCCCGCGCCGGACCTTCAATCCGAGGGCTGCGATCTTGGCCGCGCCGCCGGGCAGCCCGCGCCGCGCGACCCAGACGCCCGGCCGCGCCGGATCGGAGTGGGCGGCCACGCCCAGGCTATCGAGGGCACCGATAACGGTTGTCTCCAGCAGGCGGACGAAGGCGCGGATGTCGCCATTCGTGCGCCGCCTCACATCCAGCATGACGTAGACGATGCGCTGGCCCGGTCCGTGATACGTGATCTCGCCGCCGCGATCCGTGTCGAAGACGGGAAAGCGAAAGCGATCGCGCAGATGCTCGGCGCGGGCACGGCTGCCCCGCGTCAGGAGCGCGGGATGCTCGAGGAACCAGATGAGCTCGCTCGCGCGGCCTTCGCCGATCAGGTCCGCTTGATGCGCCATGACCGCAAGTGCGTCGGGGTAGGCGACGAGGTCCGCCGAGACGGCAAGCCGGATCGGAGAGGGCGAGAGGTGTGACATGTCATCCAGGACGGCGAAGAGGCGATTGCGATCGCGGCCGCGCGCGGCGTCATTCTGCCAGCCGCCCGGATGTTTGGAAACGCGCTCTCTGCGGCGCGGGGGATGGGGTTGCAACCGGAGCCTGATGCCGCAGTTTCGTCAGGCTTTCGAGGGCGGCGCGGGATGGGCTTGCCATCGGCGAAGCCGTCTGTTAGTTCCCGTCGCCTCGGCAGCTTCGCCCCACTGCGGGCAGGCTGCGCGGCTCGTCCCCGCATCGGTCGAACGATGCCGGGGCGATCCCAAGCGGTTGTGGCGGAATTGGTAGACGCACTACCTTGAGGTGGTAGCGGGGCAACCCGTGGAGGTTCGAGTCCTCTCAACCGCACCAATAACTTAGTGGTTCGCGTCAGCTTCGGCCCCGGCAAGTCTTGAAGGCCGGGCCGTCGGGCGCGAGCGCTGGGGCGCTGGCGTGCGCGCGTGATCAAGATGCGGCGCGCCCCTGCGCGACGGCCTACGATCCAATGTCAGAATCCGAAGAACGAGAACGGCGCGGGCTCGGTCGCCGTCGCGCGGCCGACGCGGCCCGGTTTCGACCGCTGCGGCCGGTGCTGCGCCCGCCGCTCGCTCTTTGCCGGCCGCGCGGTCGTTTCGTCGCGCCCCGCATGATCGAGACCGTTTGCGGCCGCGCGTGGGCGGGCCGGGGGTGCGAGCATCGTGACTTCCGCATCGGCGCCCTGAAGCGTCTTCAGCACGGCCGGTGAGCCGAAGAAGGGGTAAAGGTGCGTCGCGTCCGGCGCGGCGTCAGCGGTAACTGGCGGCGCCGTCTTCTGCTTCGCCGCCGGCGTGGCCTTGGCCATGATGGCGGCGAGCTCCGCATCGTAGTCGGACAGCGGGACGAACGGCGCTTTGGGCCTCATGTGCACGACGCTGTAGCCGCGTTGCTTCAGACCCGCGAGGATGACGGGCAGGGCCTTGGCCGTGGCGCTCTTGATGTCGTGGAACAGCACGATGCCGCCCTGGCGCTTGTCGATCTCGGCCAGCGTACGGGTCGCGAGCCGGTCGGCGCCGCCGATATAGCTGTCGTTGGAGACCACATCGACCGTGAAGGTGGCGATCCCGCGCTGCTGCAGATGTGCCAGCATCGGGTCGCTGTCGCTGAGCCCGGGGAAACGGAAGAACGGCGCGATCGGCTGTCCCGCTGCCATGGCGACGGCCGCAAAGCCGCGCTCGATCTCCTCGATGGCGCGTGCCAGAGACCGGCGCTTCAGGTTGAGCGGATGCGACCACGTGTGCGTGCCGAGGGTATGGCCGCGGGCCAGCACGTCCTTCACGGTCGCCGGGTAGGCGACCGCCATGCGGCCGACCGAGAAGAACGTTGCTTTGGTGCAGAAGCGATCGAGCGTGTCGAGGATCGATTTGGTGATCCAGGGCATGGGGCCGTCGTCGAAGGTGAGGACGACTTCCCGCGGCCTCAGGAAGGTGTCTTCGCGGGTCAGGACGGAAATATCGCCGTAAAGCGGACCTGTCGCGGCGTCGATCTCCACGATCCGCTCCACGCCGAGGGCGTTCGCCGGTGCAGCGCACGCCTCGGCCTTCGCCGTTCCGGGCGCAAGCCAGGCCAGCGCGAATGCAGCGACTGCAAATGTCTCGACGAAGTGCCGCATCATGCCTGTCCCATCACGGTCCCCTGGTCCGATCGCACGTCCGGCGGAGCTTCGGTGATTTCAGCGGCTGCGACAACCCTGTGCCGTCGGAACGACGCCGTCTGAGGCTTCGCGGCATCGGTTTCGCGCCAACGCCCTCGCGCCTCTCTAGCGTCCGAGCGGATTGGTCGCCCAACTGTCGTCGTCGAGCGTCGGTCTGAGGTTGGGGCGGACGGGCGGCGGAAGGGCCGAGGGAGCCGTGGCCGGAGCCCGGGCGGGCGAGGGATCGGCGGCCCAGGGAAGGCGCTCCGGGGCCCCCGACCCGATGGGCCAGACGGCCGACCGGTTGGCAAGCGGCTGCATGGTGAGGGCCAGCTTGCGGCGCTGGGCCTCGTGCTCGGCCTTGGCATCGAAGGCCGCAAGCGTCATCGCCGGCGCCTTGGGAACGAGATGCACGATGCGGTAGCCCTTGGCCTTCAGCTCGGCGAGCAGCGATTTCAGCCCGGCGGCAGTGGAGGGCTGGATGTCGTGGAACAGGATGATGCCCTTGCCCTTCGTCGCCAGTTGCGACAGCACCGTCTTGCGCATGACCGAGGGGTTGCGGGTGAGGAAGTCGCGGCTGTCCACGTCGATCGCCAGGGTGGCGATACTGCGGTCCTTCAGGTGCGTCCGCATTGATGGACTTTCGCCCAGGTAGGGAAAGCGGAAGAAGGGGGCGACGGGTTCCCCGAGCGCAAGCTGGATGGCGCTGAAGCCGAGCTCGATCTCCTCCTTCGCCTTCGCCGCACCGATCTTGTCGAGGCGCTTGTGCGACCACGTGTGGGCTCCGATCGTATGGCCGCGCTGCCAGACGTCCCTGAGCGTCGCGGGATCGGCGAGTGCCATGCGGCCGACGACGAAGAACGTGGCCTTCACGCATTCGGCATCGAGCGCATCGAGGATCGGCAGCGTGTAGCGCCGGGTCGGACCGTCGTCGAAGGTCAGGACGACCTCCTTGTCGGCGAGCAGCGGGAAGGGCTCCGGTCCCGGCACGCCGAAGCGCGGGCCGCCGGTGGTGTCGATCTCGGCGACGCGCGCGACGCCGAGCGCGTCGGTGCGCTCCGCGCAAGACGGCGGTTCGCCGCCAGTCGCAGCGGGGGACGTCCTGGTGCGGGGCTCTTGTGCCAGCGCGACATCGCCGCTCCACAACGATGCGGCAAGCGCGGCGGCAATCGACAGGGCAAGACGGCCGGGGCGCGTCATGAAAGTGTCATCTCCGGGAGGCGCCGCGCCTGCGGCCATGACGGGAGACATGCCGGAATCGGCCTCGCCCCCGTTCGCATGCGTCGGACATTACCGTCTGGGCTTTCGCGCGCGCAACCCGGGGAAACCCCAGCGTGTGTTATTCGCGCATCATGGTAGGCGCTCAGCCGATCGTATGCTAAGGGCCCGCCGAGGAGTGCGCCGCTTCCGGCGGCCCCGATTCCGCCAGCATGGGCAAGGGAAGCGCGCGCGTGTCGCAGACCGGTTCGAGCCCCCAGCATCCCGAGCCGGCCGGTGTGGCGCCGGAGGATCGGGTGCACGATGTGGCCGCCGCCCTCGCGGCCGGCGCCCCGGAGGCCGCGCGCCAGCTCGTCGAAGACCTGCGCACGGCCGATCTGGCCGAGGTCATCGAGCTTCTCGAGCCCGACCAGCGCATCGCGCTCATCCAGGCGTTCGGCTCGAACTTCGATTTCGAGGTCTTTTCCGAGCTCGACGAGACGGTGCGCGACCAGCTCTCCGAGGCGCTCCCCAACGAGTTCCTCGCCAAGGCGGTCACCGAGCTCGATACGGATGACGCGGCCTACATCATCGAAGGCCTCGAGGAGAGCGACAAGCAGGACGTTCTGAGCCAGCTCGAGACCTCCGACCGCGCGGCTCTCGAGCGCAACCTCGAATATCCCGAAGAGACCGCCGGCCGCCTCATGCAGGCCCACTTCGTGGCGGTGGCTCCCTTCTGGACCGTCGGCCAGGTCATCGACTACATGCGCGAGGCCGACGACCTGCCCGAAAGCTTCTCCGAGATCTTCGTCGTCGATCCGTCCTTTCGCGTGCTCGGGAGCGTCGAGCTGTCGCGCCTCATGCGCGCCAAGCGGCACACGCTCGTCGAGACCCTCATGGACACCGACCGGCACGTGGTGCTGGCCACCGAGGACCAGGAGGAGGTGGCCCGCCAGTTCAAGCGCTACGACCTGTTCTCGGTGCCCGTGGTCGACGAGAACCAGCGCCTCGTCGGCGTCGTGACGGTCGACGACGTGGTCGAGGTTCTCGACGACGAAGCCGACGAGGACATGAAGAAGCTCGCCGGCGTCGGCGACGAAAGCCTTGCCGACACGGTGTTTCAGACCGTGAAGAGCCGTGTGCCGTGGCTCGTCGTCAATCTCGGCACGGCCGTTCTTGCCTCGTTCGTGATCCAGCTCTTCGACGCCACCATCGAGCAGATGGTGGCGCTCGCCGTGCTGATGCCCATCGTGGCCTCGATCGGCGGCAATGCCGGCACTCAGACCATGACCGTGACGGTGCGCGCGTTGGCCACGAGCAAGCTCGGTGCGGTCAATGCGCGGCGCGTCATCACGCGCGAAGCCCTTGTCGGGCTCATGAACGGCCTGACGCTCTCGGCCATCATGGCCAGTATCGTCTTCCTCTGGTTCGGGTCCGGCTTCCTCGGGGCCGTGATCGGGGCGGCGATCATCGTCAACCTGTTCTTCGCCGCCGTCGCCGGCATCCTGATCCCGCTCGTCTTCCACCACTTCGACCTCGACCCCGCCCCCGCCTCGGGCGTCTTTGTCACCATGGTGACGGATTGCGTCGGCTTTTTCGCCTTCCTCGGCCTCGCCTCGATCTGGCTCTTCTGATGCGTCCCGGCGCGCTCGGCTAGCTGGACGGCCGGTCGAGCTTGCGCGTCAGCGCCTCGAACTCGCGGCGCAGCTCCTCGTTGCGGAAGATCTGCTCGAACGTCGGCGCCTCGAGCTTCTGCAGCGCCTCGAACGACGCCGCCCCGTCGCGCATGAGATTGTTGAGCTCGAAGCTCGCCTGGACGGTCTCGAAGGTGTTGTCGGCGATCTTGAGGTCGTGCACCGCGCGCTGGCGCGCTTGGGCGATCTGCTCCCGCTGCAATTGCAGATAGCGCCGGTAGGCCTTCGCCGCCTCCTCGGCGACCTTCTGGCTTTCGCGGTTGGCTTCGAGGATCCGGCGCTGGTCGGGCCGGTTATCGGCGCGCAGCAGCTCGGCGGTGCGCGATTTGGCCTTCTGGATGTCCTTGAGGACGGCGTCGAGCCGCGGCAGATACTGCGTGTCGATCTTGCCGATCGCCATATCCTGAGCGTGGACGAGCATGGCGAAGAGGGCGGCGTGCATCGCGAAGTACTTGCGCGCCGCGCCGGCGTTCTCGCCCGCAGCCTCGACGAGGCGCGCCAGTTGCTCGTCGATGAGCCGGGCGGCCTCGAAGGTTGCGACGAGCCGCACGAGGTCGCCTGACAGGACACCGTCGAGCAACAGATCAAGCTGCTCGGGGGAAAGCTCCACGCCGGACGTCGTCAGAGCGGCCCGGACCTCCGTTTTCGCGACGGCAATGCCGGCCCTGTTCTCGGCGATCCGGGCTTCGAGATCCCTGATGCCGGCCGCCAGGCTGTCGACCGTATCGGTGAGCACGCCCGGCAGCGTCGCCTCCTTAGGCGCCATGAGCTGCTTTTCCTTGAGCGTCGCGATGCGGGCATCGAGCTCCTCGATGGAGCGGCGGTGCGTCTCGATCTTCTTCTGGATGTCGACGACGGGCACGTCGGTGACGATGCCGAGCGCGCTGTCCAGGAGGGCATCGACGCGGGCCTCCCGATCCTCGCGCGTCTCCGTCCACAGCGGCGGGACCACGAACTCGGACTTGCGCGGCAGCTTCGTCATGTCGCCGCGCTGCTCGGCGGTGTCCGCCAGCACGTCCTCGATTGCCCGCATGAGCAGGCGCGCCTGCTCGTAATCTTTGCGGCCATCGCGCGGGTCTGCGGTTTCGGGCGCTTCGGCCGCGGTGGCGCCAGCCGGCGGCGTGTCGAGGGGCTCGGCGATCGAGGCCGGACGGCCGGCGGCAGCCGAAGACTCGGCCCAGCCGAGGGCGACAACCGCAGGTGCCGCCAGCAGCAAGACGAGACGCAACGGCACCGCACGCAGCAGCGAACGCGTCATGGAACAGCCCTCCATCTTCTCAGTCAGACGCCGGAATTCCGGCGAATAGATGGTGATCGCCGGCCAGCACCATCAAGGGCCCCGCGACCCCGGCGGCCCGCTCAGCGCCGGGCGAGCGCGGTCGCGCGTACCGCGTCAACGAGGACGGCATCGACCTGACGGGCATCCGTCAGCACGATCATGTGCGTCATCGCCGACGGCATTGCAGGATGGCTTTTCGCAAAGCGCGCCTTGACGAACGGTGCCGGCGCGGGCCGGTCCCCGAACGCGAGCGCCAGGCGCAATTCCTTGGGCGCGATCGTCAGGACGCCGAATTCCGTCCCGCGCACGAGCGACACAGAGTCGGGCCGGGGCACGAACGACACGTCTGGCACAGCCTTCTCGATCTCGCGCAACACGAGCTGGGCAAGGGGCCGGTAGGCCTTGGCTTCGGCGAGCAGGGTGTCGAGCGACGCATCGGGCGGCACCTGTCCGGCTGGACCAGGAGAGGACCGCATGGCGTCCGGCGGACGCAGCGGTTCGGGCGATGGGATGGCGGGAGGCTCCGGCCGGTCCGGCGGCGAGGCCCGCGGCGCACCGGCACCGATCTCGGCCGGATCGAGATAGATCGGCCGCCCGCCGTTGTGGTGGATGCGTTCCAGCCAGGAGGCCTTTGCGAACAAAAAGCCCTGGGCGCGCAGCCAGTCGATGATCGCATTGCGCTCGGTGAGGTCAGTTGCTGCGATCGCGGCCATCCAACCTGCCAGATCGCGGCCCGTGTCCTCCCGCAGGCCTTGCAGGAATTCGCGTTCCTTCTCGGCGTAGTCGATGGCCATGGGCGGCTCAGAGCAGCGCGCGCGTGCGCGCAGCGTACGTCCGCCAGGCGTCCCCGAAGACGGCTTCGAGGTGGCGCTCCTCCGGACGGATCTGCAGGAGCGTCACGAGGCCGGCAAACGCGAGCGCACACACCACGAACCAGACGTTGCGGGTCAATTCCGCGGCCCCGAAGAGAAGAAACACGTCGGCGATGTAGATGGGATGCCGCCGCCAGCGATAAGGACCGTCGGTCACGAGGACGGACGCGCCCTGATGCGGCAGGATCGTCGTGCCGTGGCGCCGCAGCGTGAGAGCGGCCCACGCGAGGAGGGCGAGGCCCGCCGCGCCGAAGCCGAGGCCCACGAGGCCGGCGGCCGTGTCGCCGGTTCCGGGCCACGGCAAGGGCACGAGACGGCCGAGCGCGATCGGGCCGGCCACGGCGGCAAGCAAGAGGATCGGGGGCCACGGGATCGGGCCGGGACGCGCGGCGGCAGATGCCGGTGTGGTCTGCATGGACACTCCCAAACGTCGTCCAGGCACCCTATACCAAGCCGGAGCGGCCGGCACTTGGCGTCGTGCTCCGCCGTCGCGTGGAGGAGAGAATGTCCGATCAGGGGGCACGGTCCGGCACGGATGCGGGCCAGGCCGTCTACTCGCCGCTTGTCCTCAAGCTCTACGACGCGTGGGTTCTCGGCGTCTCGAACGCGCTTCTCTGGCGCTGTCCGACGCGCGAGTTGCGCGCGCTCTACGACCGCAACGTCGCGGCGCATCATCTCGATATCGGCGTCGGCACGGGCTATTTCCTCCACCACGCGCGCTTTCCCGTGCCGGACCCGCAGATCACGCTCGCCGATCTCAACGCCAACAGCCTCGCCGCGGCGGCGCACCGCATCCGCCGCTATCGGCCATCGACACTCGTCGCGGACGCCCTGAGGCCTCTGCCCCTCCCGCGATGGTTCGGCTCGGCGGGGCTGTGCTACCTCTTGCACTGTCTGCCGGGCCCGATGTCGGCCAAGGCCGCCGTGTTCGATGGAGTAGCCGATGCCGTCGAGCCGGGCGGACGGGTGTTCGGCGCGACCATCGTCCAGGGCGACACACCCCGCAGCCGGCCGGCCCAGGCGCTGATGGACCTCTACAACGCCAAGGGCATCTTCTCCAACCGCGACGACACCCTCGCGGAGCTCGACCATGAGTTCCGGTGCCGCTTCGACGAGGCCGTCGTGCGGCAGGTGGGCACGGTCGCGCTGTTCGAGGGCCGTGTCCCCGGACGGCCCCGCCGTTGACTCGATCGGCTCACGATTTGCGTTTCGATGGCGCAGGGACGGTCGGCATCGGCGTCGGCGCCGAGGGACGCGCTGCAAGCTCCTTGTCGAGGTCGAAGCTCGCGCAGCCGAGCGCGACGAGCCGCTGGTTGTAGGCTTCGAGCAGGGGCCGGTCGTTCGCCGCGCGCAGGGCCGCGTTCTTCGCCGTGTCGGTTCCGAGCGCGGCGCTCGTGGCGCTGCGCATGGCGCCGGCCGCCTCGGAGGCGCCGACTTTGTACTCCGCCCCGCGCAGCGACAGGAGCCGCACCTGCATCCGTCCCGTCAGCCGGTGGCAGTCGAGGTCGGTCTCCTCCTTGGTCAGCGTGTAGGCCGCCGGAGCGCCCCCGCCCGGCAATCCGCCGCCGGCGCATCCGCCGAGCGCAAGGGCGAGAAGAACCAAACGGGGAACGGAGACAGACAAGGGGTTCTGTCCTGTGGCGAGGCGGGCAACCGTCATCCTCTGACCGCAAAGCCCGGCTTAAGCAAGGCGGAAAGGCGGGGCGACCGGGGTCAAATGACGGCTTGCGTCGCAGCACGGGTCCCGGCTTCAATTGGTGCCCAGGGATTTGCGAGGACAGCATGCGACCGGTCGGACTGAAGGCAATGAGGCAGGGCGCAGCCCGGTTCGCGGCCGTCGCGCTGGCGGCGCTCGCGGCGGCGGCATGGCCGGCCGTCGCAGCGGAGGACGACAAGGAGCCGACCCGGCTCGCCTGCACCTTCGCCGCGGGGACATCGGTCACCTACGAGGCCGGCGCCTTCACATCGAATGCCGCAAGTCCGCTGTCCTTCTCGCTCGCCCGCATCGATCTGGAGGGCCAGTCGGCGGAGCTGATCGCAGGCGAGAACGCCAAGCCGGTCACCGTGCGCATCGTGCGCGCGATCAACGCCAACCACTTCCTCGAGGTCGTGAACGAGGGCTTCCTCAACCTGACGACGATCTACGACAAGGATCCCAAGACCGGGAGCCATCCGGCCGTGCATTCGCGCCACCTGGGGCTCCTCGGCCAGCCCGTGTTCGGCCAATATACGGGGACGTGCACCGCCGAGTGATCGCGCAAACCTGTGGATGAGCCCCAGTCGCGATCGGGTCGCGGCCCTATGATGCCGGCGGCATGCCATCGTGCGCTTTGGGCGCGCAACTCGGAGAGGGAGACGGAGAGCCATGGCGCTCCATCTCGTCAAGCTGTCGGTCGGATCGGAGTCGGTGGAGGATCACGCGGCCTGGCAGGCGGCGAACCGCCAGTTCTGGCGCAAGGTCGGCCGCAAGCCCGCCGTCTTCCATACGACGTTCCAGACGCCGAAGCGTACCGCGGAGCTTCTCGACGGCGGCTCGCTCTATTGGGTCATCAAGGGGCTCATCCAGGCCCGCCAGCGCCTTGTCGGGTTTGACGAGGGACAGAAGGCGGACGGCTCGCCATGCTGCCTGCTGTTGCTCGATCCTGAGATCGTGGCGGTGCGCCCCGTTCCACGCCGCGCCTTCCAGGGCTGGCGCTATCTCGATCCGAACGATGCGCCGCCGGACCTCAGGTCCGTGTCCGGCAGCGGCATCGGCGCCTTGCCGGCGCACATGCGCCGGGAGCTGGCCGCGCTCGGTCTCATCTAAGAGGAAGGTTGGCGTCCGCGTGGGAAAGCCCGTCGTCACGTCGATCGTCGAAGCCCTGCCGCCGACCGTTCCCTTCATCGGGCCGGAGCAGATGGAGCGCCTGCGCGGCCGGCCGTTCCGGGCGCGGCTTGGTGCGAACGAGAGCGCCTTCGGACCGGCCCCCGGCGCGGTTGCGGCCATGCAGGCCGCCGCGGCGGGGAACTGGAAATACTGCGATCCGGAAAGCCACGATCTGCGAGAGGCGATCGCCCGGTTCCACGGGGTCGCGCCGGCCAATGTCGTCGTCGGCGAGGGCATCGACGGCCTGCTGGGCCTTGCGGTGAAGATCGCCGCCGATCCGGGCACCCCGGTCGTGACGTCGGACGGCGCCTATCCGACCTTCAACTTCCACGTCGCCGCCCAGGGTGCGCGGCTCGTGAAGGTTCCCTTCCGCGACGATCGGGAGGATCTCGACGCCCTGCTCGCCGCCGCCGTCGGCGCGAAGGCGCGCGTGCTCTACGTATCCAACCCGAACAATCCCATGGGGTCGTGGTGGCCTGCTGCGGAACTTGAACGCCTCATTGCCACCCTGCCGGACCGCCTGCTGCTCCTGCTCGACGAAGCCTACTGCGACACCGCCCCGCCCGAGTCCGTGCCGCCGATCGACGCGACGAACCCGCAGGTTCTGCGGCTCAGGACGTTCTCGAAGGCCTACGGGCTCGCCGGCGCGCGCATCGGCTACGCGGTCGGCGAGACCTCGCTCATCGCGCTGTTCGACAAGGTGCGCAACCACTACGGCATCAACCGCATCGGCCAGATCGGGGCGCTCGCGGCCCTGGGCGACCAGGCCCACCTGCAAACCGTCATCGGCCGCATCGCGCGCTCGCGCGAGCGCATCGCCGCGATCGCCCGCGACAACGGCCTTCTGCCACTTGTTTCGGCGACCAACTTCGTCGCCATCGACTGCGGGCGCGACGGCACCTTCGCCAGGCTGCTGCTCGACGCGCTCATCGAGCGGGACGTCTTCGTGCGCAAGCCCGCCGTGCCGCCCCTCGACCGCTGCATTCGCGTCAGTTGCGGGCTCGATGCCGAGCTCGACCTCTTCGCCGAGGTACTCCCCGGCGCCATCGCTGCGGCACGCGACGCGTTGCGCCGTCACTCCCCATGACCAGGCCGCAGCGTCTCGTTCTCCTCGGCGGCGGGCACGCGCACCTCTTCGTGCTCCGGGCTTTTGGCCGCCGGCCCATGCCCAACCTGGAGATCACGCTGATCGCCAAGGAGGTGATGGCACCCTATTCGGGAGTGCTCCCGGGCTACGTCGCCGGCCACTATGCGCTCGACGACTGCTCTATCGACCTGAAGCGGCTCGCGCGCTTCGCCGATGCGCGGGTGCTTGCGGGCGAGGCGGTCGCGATCGACCGCCGGACCCGGACCGTTGCGCTGCGCTCCGGCGAGCGTCTTGCCTACGATGCGCTGTCGATCGATGTCGGCATCACGCCCGATACGAGCGGCATCGCCGGCGCGCCGGCCCACGCGCTGCTCGTCAAGCCGATCTCGGCCTTCGCGCCGAAATGGCAGGACCTGCTCGACCGCGCGAACATGCCCGACGGTCCGCGCCGGATCGTGGCCATCGGCGGGGGCGCCGCGGGCATCGAACTGATCCTCGCCGCGCGCTGGCGCTTCACCGGGGAAAAGGCTCCGCTCCCAGCAAGCGAAAGGCCGTTCTCCTTCACCCTCGTCGCGGGCATGGGCGTGCTTCCCTCCCATCCGGCGCGCGCCCGGCGGCTGGCGCGCGCCGCGCTCGCCCGCGCTCGCGTCGATGTCATCGAGCACGACACCGCCGTCGAGATCGCGCCCGATCGCATCCGGTTGCGCTCGGGACGGTGGATCGACGCCGACGCTGCCATCGTCTCGACGCAGGCCAAGGCGCCGGCCTGGTTCGCGGACACGGGGCTCGTGCGCGACGTGGAGGGTTATCTCGCGCTGCGCCCCACACTCCAGACCCTGACCGACGACGACATCTTCGCCGCCGGAGACTGCGCCAGCGTCATCGTGCATCCGCGTCCGAAGGCCGGTGTCTTTGCCGTGCGGCAGGGACCGGTGCTCGCCGAGCACCTGCGCCGGCATCTCGCCATGCGCCTTCTCGACCCGTTCGAGCCGCAGCGGAAGTTCCTCACCCTCATCTCGCTCGGCGAGAAATCGGCCATCGCCAGCCGCGGCTCGCTTGCCGTGGCCGGACGCTGGGCTTGGCGACTGAAGGATTATATCGACCGGCGCTTCGTGGCCGGGTTCAAGCGGCTATGACCGTCGTGGGACCGGCAAGCGGTCCCCGCCGCGGCCGCCGCGTCACTCCGCTGCCGAGATGATGGCCGCTTCCCATGTGCTGGCCGCCGTGTTCTCGATCGTGGCGGGCTTGAAGGCGACCGGGGCCACGGCCGCGTCCGGAGTTACGACCTGAGGCGCGGCGGCAATCGCGGGCGGGGCGGGGAAGGGCTTCGACACCTTGGGATCGAGCTTCACCATCTGGCGGACGAGGGCGGTGTTCTCGCGGGCGACATCGGCCGCAACGGCGGTGGAGCCGACGGAGGTCGCCTCGTCGTACTTGCCCTGCAGGCCGAGCACGAGCGCGAGGTTCTGGCGCGTCTTGGCGTTGCCGCCGTCGCGCTGAACGGCCTGGCGCAGCAGCGCCTCCGCCCGTGTGGGATCGCCGCTCATCGCATAGGCGAGCGCGAGGTTGTTCTGGACGGAGACCTGTTCGGGCGCGAGCGTGTTGGCGCGCTCCAGGTGGGCGACCGCTTCCTTGTACTTGCCGAGCTTGGCCAGCGCCGCCCCGCGCGCGGAGACGACGCGCCAGTCGGGCCGCACGGGATCGTCGGCGAATTCCAGGAGCTGGGCGGCGAGCGAAACCTTGTCGAACTCGAGCGCGAGGCGCCCATACTCGGCGGCAAGCGGCTTGCTGTCGCTGTTCGTCTGCGCGGCCTGCTGGAGGACGGCGAACGCCTCGGTCTTGTTGCCGAGCGCCTTCAGGTTCTTGGCATAGGCGACGGCGGCCTCGGCGTTGTTCGGGTTCTTGGCGTACTGCTTGCCCCAGTATTCGGTCGCCTTGCCGAGCTCGGTCAGCGGCGGGCCGCCTTCGTTGGGGGCCGCAACGGGCTGGGCAGGGGCCGAGGCCAGCATGTCGAGGGGGCCGCCGTCACCGGCGCTGGAGCAGGCACCCGTGAGCGTTGCGAGCAGGAGGACGGCGATACGCCGCGCCATCCGCGTGCCGCGACCTTGAACGCCAGCCATGCCCGTCATCGTGCTGCCCCCCGCGCGTCGGCTCCAAGCGAATCACTCGGGCCTGCCTTTGCTGTTGCGGGCGTCAGTTTCCGGGACAGGTCTCAATAAAGGTTTAAGGTACGGCGGGGCCTGAGGATGGGCCAGCAACTCGAGCCTCCGCTCGAACCAGATGCGACGGCCTCAGAGTTCTGCGACTCTCAGGCCGCGGCCTCGGCCCTGGCGCCGGTGGCCCATTCGTGCATCTCAGGCAGCGCGAAGACCGCGCGGACGTAGGCCTCCGCCGTCCCGTCGTCGCCGAACCGCTTGAGGTCGGGCACGTAGGTGCGGAAGCGCGAGCAGACGGGGGCGTACATCGCATCGGCGGCGCTGAACGCGCCGAAGAGGAACGGCCCGCCGCCGCCATAGGTCGCGCGGCACTCGCGAAAGCTCTGCACGATGCGGCGGACGTTGTGCTCGACCGTCTCGGAGAACGTCTCGAGCGGCTTCACGGCGAACAGGTCCATGGGGCAGCTCTCGCGCAGCGCCTGGAAGCCCGAATGCATTTCCGCGGAGACGGCCCGGGCGATCCCCCGCGCCACCCGCTCGCGCGGCCAAATCGCGCGGTCGGGATAGAGATCCGCGACGTACTCGATGATGGCGAGGCTGTCCCAGACGAGCACATCGCCGTCCTTGAGCACGGGAACCTTGCCCGCCGGCGAGTGCGACAGGATCATCGGCTTGGTGTCGGTGCGGCGCAGCTTGACGGAGATTTCCTCGAAGGGGATGCGGAAGTGCTTGAGAACCAGCCACGGCCTGAGGCTCCAGCTCGACCAGGTCTTGTCTCCGATGACGAGGCTCAACTGATGTTCGGGCATCCTTTCGCCTTCCTGACGCGGTTATGCTAGGTCCTGCCCTGGTCCTAGGGCGGCTTAAGGGGCGGCACAAGAGTGATTGTTCGGCGGGACCGGGCCGGCACCCGCACCGCCGGTGAGGCCGTGAGCGACAACGAGACAAGCGACAACGAGACGAGCGAGCGAGACGTCCATCCCATGACAACCGGTGCCGATCCCAAGCCTGCGACGGCGATCCGCGAGGCCGCGGGCCTCTATGCCTCCGCAACGTCCGCGGGCGTGCCGATCCACCTCGTGCCGTCGGGTGCCGCGGCCGGCCTCGACCTGTCCGAGCGCGACCGCACGTGGCTGAAGACGGTGGGCTTCGAGGGGGCCGCAAAGTCCCAGGCGCTCGTGCCCGGCGCCGACGGCACGCTGGCGGCGGCGCTGCTCGGTGCCGGCAACGGCCGCACCGGCGAACCCAGCGGCCCGTCCGACCTGTTGCTCGGCCAGCTTGCGGGCACGCTGCCGGCGGCAACATACCGGCTCGGGTCGGGGTTCGCGGAAGCCGACCTTGCCGCCCTGGCGTGGGGCCTCGGCGCCTATCGCTATCGTCGCTACAAGTCTGCGAAGCCCGAAGCCGCGGCGGAGGCGCCGGTGGCACGCCTCGCCCTGCCGGAGACGATCGATCGCGCGCGCCTCATCAACACGGTCGAGGCGGTCTGGCTTGGCCGCGATCTCATCAATACGCCAGCAAGCGACCTCGGACCGGCCGACATCGAGGACGCCGTGCGTGCCGTCGCCGCGGTCCACGGTACGTCCGTCCGCGCGGTCGTCGGCGATGATCTCGTGGCTCAGAACTTCCCCATGATCCACGCGGTGGGCCGCGCAAGCCCGCGGGCGCCGCGTCTCATCGAGCTCGACTGGACGAAGCCCGGCGGACGCGCGAACGCCCCGCGCGTGACCCTCGTCGGCAAGGGCATCACGTTCGATACCGGCGGGCTCGACATCAAGCCCGCGTCGGCCATGCTCATCATGAAAAAGGATATGGGCGGCGCGGCGACGGCGCTGGCCGTCGCCCATATGATCATGGGACAGGGCCTCGACGTCCGCCTGAAGCTCATCATCGCATCGGCGGAGAACGCCATCTCGGGCGAGGCCTTCCGCCCGGGCGATGTCCTCAAAAGTCGCGCGGGCCTGACCGTCGAGATCGGCAACACGGACGCGGAGGGCCGCTTGGTGCTGGCCGATGCGTTGTCGCTGGCGGACGAAAGCGCGCCCGACAGCGTTTTCGTGTTCGCGACGCTGACGGGCGCGGCGCGCACGGCCCTGGGGCCCGATCTGCCCGCCCTTTTCACCGACGACGAAACGCTCGCCGCCCGGCTGCAGACGGAGGGCCAGGCGATCGGCGACCCCGTCTGGCGGCTGCCGCTCTGGGCGGGCTACGACCGCAACCTCGACAGCGAGGTGGCCGACATGAACAACGTCTGGGAGAGCCCGTTCGCGGGCTCCATCACGGCCGCCCTCTTTCTGAAGCGCTTCGTGAAGAGGGCGCGGCGTTTCGCGCACTTCGATCTCTACGGGTGGCGCACGGCCTCGCGTCCGCTCGGGCCGAAGGGCGGCGAGGTGCAGACTGCACGCGCGGTCGTGGAGGTCCTGCGCCGGGATTGCGGAGCGGAAGCATGACCGGCGACATGCTCGATCCGCGGCGCAACGCGATCCGGCCCGACCTCGCCGACGAGCGCCTCGTCGGCCGCTTCGAGGCGACGCGCTACATTGCGGGCCAGCCGAGCCAGATCGTCCGGCCCGCCGTGCCGCTGCGCCGCCGTCCCGTGCCGTCCGACGGCCTCGACAGCGAAGCGCTCTACGGCGAGCGCGTGCACGTGTTTGACGAGGCCGACGGCTGGGCCTGGGTGCAGCTCGATCGCGACGGCTACGTCGGCTACATCCCGGCGAGCGCACTGTCCGAGACGATCGTTGCGCCCACGCACCGCGTCAAGGCGACGGGCACGTTCCTCTATTCCGAGCCGGACATGAAGTGCGCGCCGGTCATGCATCTGAGCATCAACTCCGAGATCACCATCGTCGAGGAGGGCGAGCGCTTCAGCCGGACGCACATCGGCGCCTGGGTGGTGAACCGCCACATCGCCGAGGTCGACCGGTTCGCACGCGACTACGTCGAAATCGCCGAATGGCTGATCGGCACGCCGTATCTCTGGGGCGGCAAGACGCGCATCGGTGTCGACTGCTCGGGCCTCGTGCAGCTTGCCCTGCAGGCGGCCGGCGTCGCGGCCCCGCGCGACAGCGACATGCAGATGGCCGAGCTCGGCCAGGAGATCGCGATCCCTCCCGACCTCGAGGGGCTTCAGCGCGGCGATCTGTTGTTCTGGAAGGGACACGTCGGCATCATGTCCGACGGACTGATGCTGCTCCACGCCAACGCGCATCATATGGCGACCGTCGTCGAGACGCTGCCGGAGGCCGCCGACCGGATCGCCAAGTCCGGCACGCCGCTGCTGGCGATCAAGCGGCTCACGGGCTCTTCCACCGCTTGAGCTGCCGGCGCGTGAACCGCCATTCGGGTGTCACGAGCGTGTCCCCGAAGCTCGTGCCGTACCAGGCCGAGCCGTCCGCCGCGTTCGGGTTCTTGAGGACGTGAATCTCCTGCGCCGGCATGTAGCTCTGCGCCAGCAGGAAGCGCGTCTCGCCCGTGGCCGGGTTCTTGGCGACGTCCATGACGAGCACGGCGTGACCGGGAAAGCCGCCCTTGATGAACACATCGCCGGCCCTCACATCGGACACGTCGGCGGCGACGAGCTCGCGCTCGAGCGAATAGGTGCCGGCGTAGGCAAAGACGGTGTTCATGTATTTCCGGAACGCCGCATAGTCCTGCCGCGGGCGTGCGGCGAACCGAAGGCGCTTGCCGCTCGTGTCGTTGAAGGCGATCTCGTCCTTGCGCCCCTGGGCGTAGAGCCACTCCGCGCGCAGACGCATGACCGCGTCGGCGCATTGCTGCAGATCGCGCGGTCCCACGTCGATGTCGACGACGGCGAGGTGGACGTCCTGCCGCCACTTCCGGGCGCCCGTGTGCAGGAGAACGGGCGCACCGGCCGGCTTCATCGGCAGTCCCCGCAGCCACTCCTGGAAGGACGCCGGCGAGGCGGGCACGCGCGCAAAGCCGGGCGGGGGCGCGAACCGCTGCGCGAGGGTTTCCGATGCCGCGCCCTTGGGCAGCCAGGCATAGCGCGGTTCAGCCTTCGCCGCCGATGGGACCACGACGACAAAGGCCAGGAGCCCCGCGACCCGGCGGATCAGCCGCTCCCTCGCTCTGGACGTGCTGGGCGTGACGGGCATGGCAACCGGATGTTGATCGGGGAGCGACGGCTCGCCGTGACAGGCGGGCCTGTTATGCTTGGCGATGATGGCGGATTTTGTCACGCCGGCCACGAGACCGGCTGTGGCGTGCGCATCTCCCGTCGATGCGGAGCATCGCTGCGCGATGACGGGTCGAGGCGCACGATGGGCGGCGCATCTTTCCCCACGTCATGGCCGGGTTGAACCCGGCCATGACGTGGCGGTGGATTACACCGCGGGCAGAGGTGCGTGCGAGCGTCAGTGCGCGATGCGCGACCAGATGCGCTTCTTGCCGAGATAGAGCAGCACCGTCGTCACGATGAGGAACAGCAGCGCCTGCCAGCCCGTCGCCTTGCGCTGGTTGAGGCTGGGGTCGGCGGCCCAGGCCAGGAACGCGGCGATGTCGCGCGCGTGCTGGTCGAGCGTTTCGGGCACGAGCGGCTGACCGTCGGGTCCCTTCGGGTACGGCACCGCACCGTCGGCCAGGATCGCGGGCATGGCGATCTGGTGGCCTGGGAAGGCGGCGTTGTAGTTCATGCCGTCGGCCAGCTCGACGCACTCGTCGGGCTTGCCCTCCTCGCCGTGGTTGACAGCGACGCAGTTCTTGACCGGCTTGTCGCCGGCACCGTCCGGACCGACCGGGTGCAAGTGCCCCTTGTCGTCGGCCACGAACGCCGGGACGTCCGTGTAGCCCGTGAGCAGGGCGAAGAGGTAGTCGGGCCCGCCGGCCTGGAAGGCGGTGAGGACGTCGCGCAGCATGTGCGGCACATGCCCGAGTGCCGTCCCCGTGTATTCGGGGTTGCGGGCGCGGGCGATCAGCGACAGATCGACCGGATAGGCCCCGTTCTGCGCCGCGCGCGCCGCCTGCTCGTTGCGGTACGGCCCGAGGATCCGGTCGGACAGCAGGGCGTCGCGCTCGAACATCTCGCCGGCGTCGTTGGGGCCGTCGATGATCTTGTTCGGCCAGCCTTTGGCGAGTTCTTTCACGGCCGCCTCGGGAAACTCGGGGCCGCCCCTCTGGACGAGGTTGCGCCAGGACAGGCGCTCCAGGCCGTGACAGGCCGAGCAGACGTTCTGGTAGATCTGGAAGCCGCGCTGGAGCTGGGCCTTGTCGAACTGGCCGAACACGCCGTCGAACGCCCAGTCCTGGCGCGGGATGGCCACGCCGCCGGCGGCGAGCGCCGGCTGGCCAACCGCGATCCCCGCGGCCAGGAGACCGGCGGCGAGAAGTCCCTTCGCTGCAAGGGCCGATGCCTTTTTCTTCACCGTCATGGCTCGATCCTCTTTAGCGCTTCTCGGGTGCGGCGGCCGCACCGGCTGGAATGGCGGCGCCGCCGCCGGATTTGCCGAGCACCGATTCCGTGATCGAGCGCGGCAGCTGCTTCGGCGTCTCGATGAGCCCGAGCACCGGCAGGACGATCAGGAAGAACGCGAAGTAGGCGATCGTGAAGAACTGCGCCCAGAAGACGTAGGGCTGCTCCGCCGGCTTGGAGCCGAGCCAGCCAAGCGCCAGGCAGGTGAACACGAACAGCCAGAACGCAATCCTATAGAGCGGGCGGTACTTCGCCGAGCGCACGCGGCTCGTGTCGAGCCAGGGCACGAACACGAGCACCAGGATGGAGGAGAACATGGCGATGACGCCGCCGAGCTTGGAGGGCACGGCGCGCAGGATCGCGTAGAACGGCAGGAAGTACCACTCCGGCACGATGTGCGGGGGCGTGACCAGCGGGTTCGCCGGCACGAAGTTGTCGGCGTGGCCGAGATAGTCGGGCATGAAGAGCGCAAACCACGCGAACAGGATGAGGAAGGCGAAGAGGCCGACCGCGTCCTTGGCGACCGCGTAGGGGAACATCGGCACCCAGTCCGACCGCGACTTGATCTCGAGGCCCGTCGGGTTGTTCTGGCCGGTGACGTGCAGGGCCCAGACGTGCAGCACGACGAGGCCGAAGATGACGAACGGCAGCAGGTAATGCAGGGCGAAGAAGCGGGTGAGCGTCGCGCCCGAGACCGCATATCCGCCCCACAGCCACTCGGTGATCGCCGTGCCGAGGCCCGCCCAGATGCTGTCGAGCGCCGAGAAGAGGTTGGTGATGACGGTCACCGCCCAGAAGCTCATCTGGCCCCAGGGCAGCGCGTAGCCCATGAAGGCGGTTGCCATCATCGCAAGCAGGATGAAGACACCGAGGATCCACAGCACCTCGCGCGGCGCCTTGTACGACCCGTAGTAGAGCCCGCGGAAGATGTGAATGTAGACGGCGAGGAAGAACATCGACGCGCCGACCGCGTGCAGCGGCTGGATCAGCCAGCCGAAGTTGACGTCGCGGCGGATGTGGTCGACCGAGTTGAAGGCGCCCTCGGCGCTCGGCAGGAAGTGCATGGCCAGCACGACGCCCGTCACGATCTGCGCCACGAGGCAGAAAGTGAGGATGCCGCCGAACGTCCAGGTGTAGTTGAGGTTGCGCGGGGTCGGGAAATCGATGAACTGGCCATGCATCAGCCGCATGACGGGAAGGCGCTCGTCGAACCATTTGCCGATGCGCGAGGTGGGGGTGTAGTTCGACTCGTGAGCCGACATGATTTGCTCCCTTAGCCGATCTTGATCTTGCTATCGCCGACGAAATCGTAGGGCGGCACGTCGAGGTTGCGCGGCGCCGGTCCCTTGCGGATGCGGCCGGCGGTGTCGTAGTGCGACCCGTGGCACGGGCAGAACCAGCCGCCGTACTCGCCGCGGCTGTCGCCGATCGCCTGCCCCTTCGGGATGCAGCCCAGATGCGTGCAGATGCCGATCAGCACGATGAAGTTCTCGTGCCCGGCCTTGGTCCGGTTGGCATCCGTCGCCGGCTCGCCCTCGGGCAGCCCCATGTTGCGCGCCAGGTCGTCCGGCAGGTTCGCCTTGTCGTCGGCCCGCGCCCGCTCCACCTCGTCCGCCGTGCGGTTGCGGATGAAGATCGGCTTGCCGCGCCACATGGCGGTGATGGCCTGCCCCTGCTTCACCGGCGCGAGATCGATCTCGACGGAGGCCAGCGCCTGGGCGCTGCTGTCGGGGTTCATCTGGGCAATGAACGGCCACAGGGTGATCGCGCCGCCGACGGCTGCAAAGGCAGTGCCGGCGATGACGAGGAAATCCCTGCGGTGGGGCTCTTCTGCTATCGAAGCCACGTGATCCTCCAGATTGCTTGGGGGCCGGGCCAATGCTCTCCCGCCCAACCCCTGCCACGGCCTTGGCGGCCGTGGAAAATCGCAGCGCCCGTGCCGACGACTCGGCGCGGGTGCTACGCAAATAGACCAACGCTCCTTATAGCGCCACGACCCGCCGGCCGGCTCGTGTCGTGAAGTCTTGCATCGTTTGGCCGCACCTGTTCAATAGCACTCTCACCGGTCTGTGACAGACATGTTTCCGGCCGCGCTACCTCCTCCGCGGACGCGTGCGCCGACCCTGCCCGGTTTGCTCATCCATGCGTCTTGCGCTTTATCAGCCCGACATCCCGCAGAACACCGGCACGATCCTGCGCCTTGCCGCCTGCCTCGATATTCCGGTGGATATCATCGGCCCGGCGGGGTTCGACATCTCGGACCGGAACCTGCGCCGGGCGGGGCTCGACTACCTCGCGCACGTTCGCCTGACGCGCCATCTCTCCTGGGAGCGCTACCTCGCCGGACGCAAGGCCGAGGGAGAGCAGGGACGGCTCATCCTCCTTTCGTCGAAGGGCGCCGACACGCACACCGCATTCGTGTATGCAGCAAGCGACACGCTCCTCGTCGGGCGGGAAAGCTCCGGCGTCCCCGATCCCGTGCGCGAGGCAGCCGATGCCGTCGTCCGCGTTCCGATAATGCCCCCGCTCAGGTCGCTCAACGTCGCGGTGGCGGCAGCCATGGTGCTTGGCGAAGCGCTCCGCCAGACCGCGGGCTTTCCGTCCGGCAGCGGACCGGATTGACACCGGATTGACGTTGCGTACGCGCCTCGCCGCGCCGACGTCAGCGGCTGCCGGTCTGCGCGAGAATCTTGCGCGCAATGACCACCGAGGCGGGGACGGCGAGCACGAACCCCGCGAGCGCCGCCCAGGGCAGCGTCTCGGCCGCCTCGGTGGCGAGCGAGGGAACCGCCAGGACGACGAGGCCCAGGATCCCGGCAAACGTGATGCCGAGCATGATCCAGATGAGTGTCGCGAGCCGCGTCATGATCCGTCCTCCGTCGATTGCAGCGCCGGCCCCGCCGGCGCTCCTCCTCCGTCCCGGTACGAGGCTGCCACGTCCTCGGCGCTGCTCCTTGATCCATCGCAACAACGGACGGGGCAGAAGCGCCCACCCCGACAGCCCGGTGGCTACCCTTCCGCCTCTTCGCCCAGGAACCCGCCGGACTGGCGCTTCCAGAGCGCGGCATAGAGGCCGCCCCTGCGGATGAGGTCGGCGTGGCTGCCCTCTTCCACGATGCGGCCCTCGTCCATGATAACGAGCCGGTCCATCGCGGCAATGGTGGAGAGCCGGTGCGCTATCGCGATCACGGTCTTGCCCTCCATCAGGTCGTTGAGGCTCTCCTGGATGGCGGCCTCCACCTCGCTGTCGAGGGCGCTCGTCGCCTCGTCGAGGACGAGGATCGGCGCGTTCTTCAGAAGCACCCGCGCAATCGCGATCCGCTGCCGCTGGCCGCCCGACAGCTTCACCCCCCGCTCGCCGACCATCGCGGCGAGCCCCGCCCGCCCGCGCGCGTCGCTGAGCGAGGCGATGAACCGGTCGGCCGCGGCGAGGCGCACGGCGCGCGCGATCTCCGCCCCGCTTGCCTCGGGCCGCCCATAGAGGAGGTTGTCCCCGACCGACCGGTGCAGCAGGGCGGTGTCCTGCGTCACCACGCCGATCGCCTGCCTGAGGCTCTCCTGCGTCACGTCGCGGATGTCCTGGCCGTCGATCGTCACCCGGCCGGCCTCGGGCTCGAAGAACCTGAGCAGGAGGTTGACGAGCGTCGACTTGCCGGCACCCGAGCGGCCGACGATGCCGACCTTCTCCCCGGCGGCGATCGAGAGATTGAGCCCTTCGATGACGCCGCGGGACTTGCCATAGTGGAAGGTCACGTTCTCGAAGGCGATGGCACCATGCGTCACGGCCAGCGGCTTGGCGCCGGGCCGGTCGACGATGCCGAGGGGTCGCGCCAGCGTGGCCGCCCCATCCCGGACGACGCCGATCGATTCGAAGAGGCCTGCCACCTCCCAGAGCACCCAGTCGGACAGCGCATCGAGACGCAGGGCGAGGCTCGTTGCAACCGCGATCGCGCCGACCGTGACGTACTCGCTCCGCCACAGCAGGATCGCGACGATGAGCGTCAACGCCATCAGCCCGTAGTTCAGGAGCCGCAGGCAGATGTTGAGCTTGGTCACGAGGCGCATCTGCGCGTAGACCGTGTCCATGAAGGTGGCCATGCTCTCCTTCGCATAGGCATCCTCGGCGGCCGTGTGGGCGAAGAGCTTCACCGAGACGATGTTGGTATAGCTGTCGATGACGCGGCCCGTCATGACCGACCGGGCATCGGCCTGCGCCTCGGACAGGCGCGACAGGCGCGGCATGAAATAGGCGCCCGCCCCCACGTACGCGGCGATCCAGATCCCGAGCGGGATGGCGAGCCGCCAGTCGGCCGCAGCCAGCACGACGAGCGCGCTCGCCACATAGACGACGGCATAGACGATCGTGTTGATGACGCGCTCCACGCCGTCGCGCACGGCCAGCGCCGTCTGCATCAGCGTGTTGGCGACGCGGCCGGCGAAGTCGTCCTGGAAGAAGGCCAGCGACTGGCGGAGCATGTAGCGGTGGCCCTGCCAGCGGATCATCATCGGGAAGTTGCCGGCGAATGACTGGTGGAACACGAACTCCCACATGACCGCGAGCAGCGGCAGCACCACGAGCGCGAGCAGGAGCATCCGCCCGACCTCGGCGCCGTGGGCCTCGAAGAACGTCGCCCGGTCTGCGTTCGCCATGAGATCGACGAAGCGCCCGACGTAGTCGAGCATGACGATCTCGAGGATCGCGATCAGCGCCGTCAGCGCCGTGATCGCCGCCACGACCGGCCAGACCGGCCGGACGAAATGCCAGATGAACGCCATGAGGCCCGCCGGCGGCGGGGACAGCGGAACGCTCCGGTAGGGGTCGATGAGCTTTTCGAAGATGGCGAACATGACGGTGCACACTCGATGAACGGGCCCGCCCGACTTCGCCGCCTACTCCGCCGCCTCCTGGCCCAGGAACCCGCCGGACTGGCGCTTCCAGAGCGCGGCATAGAGACCGCCCCTGCGGATGAGGTCGGCGTGGCTGCCCTCCTCCACGATGCGGCCCTCGTCCATGATAACGAGCCGGTCCATCGCGGCAATGGTGGAGAGCCGGTGCGCTATCGCGATCACGGTCTTGCCCTCCATCAGGTCGTTGAGGCTCTCCTGGATGGCGGCCTCCACCTCGCTGTCGAGGGCGCTCGTCGCCTCGTCGAGGACGAGGATCGGCGCGTTCTTCAGAAGCACCCGCGCAATCGCGATCCGCTGCCGCTGGCCGCCCGACAGCTTCACCCCCCGCTCGCCGACATGCGCCGCAAAGCCCTTGCGTCCCGCCAGGTCCTCGAGCTCGGGAATGAACGCGTCCGCGTGCGCGCGCCTGGCGGCGATCTTCGCGGCGGCAAGTCCTGCCTCAGGCCGCCCGTAGAGGATGTTGTCGAGGACGGACCGGTGCAGCAGCGAGGTGTCCTGCGTCACGAGGCCGATCTGCGCGCGGAGGCTCTCCTGGGTCGCCGCGGCGATGTCCTGCCCGTCGATGAGGATGCGGCCGCCGTCCAGGTCATAGAAGCGCAGCAGCAGGCTGACGAGCGTCGACTTGCCGGCCCCCGAGCGCCCGACGAGCCCGACCTTTTCGCCCGGCGCGATCCGGAGCGACAGGCCGTCGATCACCGAGCCGCGGTGGCCGTCGCCGAGCGGACGCGCACGGCCGTAGCGGAACGTCACGTTCTCGAACCGGATCTCGCCCTTCGTCACATCGAGCGTCGCCGCCCTGGCCCGGTCGAGGACGCTCCAGGGCCGCGAGATCGTCTCCATGCTTTCATACGCGATGCCGAGGTTCTCGAAGATCCCGGCCACCGTCCACATGACCCAACCCGACATATTGACGATGCGGATGGTGAGGCCCATCACGAGCGCGATGGCGCCGATCGTGACGGCCTCGTGGCTCCACAGCACGATGGCAAGGCCCGACATGGCGACGAGCAGCAATCCGTTCAGCGCAAACAGCGACGTTTCCATGAGCGTCGTCAGCCGGAGCTGCATCTGCTGCTTGTCGAGCAGCTCGCGCATGGCGCTTTTCGCATAGGCATCCTCGCGCTCGGTGTGCGCGAACAGCTTCACGGTCAGGATGTTCGTGTAGCTGTCGACGATGCGGCCCGTCAGCATGGAGCGGGCCTCGCTCGTCTGGATGGCCCGCGCCTTCAGTCGCGGAATGAAGTGGCGCAGCACCAGCACGTAGGCGACGAACCAGGCCGCCAGCGGCCCGACGAGGCGCAGGTCGGCGGACGCGAAGAGGACGATCGCCGTCAGCCAATAGACCGCCACGAACCAGACGGCGTCGATTACCTGCACCACGCTCTCGCGGACGGCAGGCCCGGCCTGCATGACCTTGTTCGCCACCCGCCCGGCGAAGTCGTTCTGGAAGAAGCCGAGGCTCTGGCGCAGAACGTAGGCGTGCGACTGCCAGCGCACGAGCGTCGTGAACGATCCGCCGATCATCTGGTGCTTGACGAGGTCGTGGGCGAACGACACGAGCGGACGCAGGATCGCGGCCACGAAGGCCATGAACAGGAGAAGCGTGCCGTTGTCGGCGATGAAGGTGTGGGGGTTCACCGCCGCGCGCATCCGGTCGACGAGCGTGCCCACGAAGGCGAACAGCGACGCTTCGAGCACGCCGGCGCACAGCCCCATGAAGAGGAGGACGGCGAACGCCCGCCAGTGCTGGCCGACGAAATGCCAGTAGAAGGCGGCAAGGGTTCCCGGCGGCTGCACGGTCCCATCCCCGGCGAAGGGATCGATACGCCTTTCAAAGTGCTTGAACAGCCGTGACAACGGATTATGGCCTTTCGCTTTGGCGGGCGGGCGCGGGCCCCACCATGCGGGGCGGCCGGACGGTGAAACCCTCCCGGCCTGCAATCGATCCCCCTCGACCGGGTGGCCCCGAATACACTATCGGCTGTGGCAGCATCGTGCCAGAAGCGTGGCGCGATCGGGGGCTCGTGGCCCCGCGACCTTGTTCTGAAGAGGGCCCGACCTTCATGGATGCCGACTCCGACCTCATGTCCCAACGCAAGGCCAAGGCGCGCGCGTGGTTCGAAGGCCTGCGCGACGACATCTGCGCCGCGTTCGAGAGGCTGGAGGAAAACCTGCCGGCGGGAGCGCCGGGCTCGGACGACGCGCCCGGCCGCTTCGTGCGCACACCCTGGCGGCGGGCCGTCGAGGCGGACAGCGACGCGGCCGCCGACGCCGGCGGGGGCCTGATGTCGATGATGCACGGCCGGGTCTTCGAGAAGGTGGGCGTGCACACCTCCACGGTCCACGGCGAATTCTCGCCCGAGTTCCGCAGGCAGGTTCCCGGCGCCGAGGACGATCCGCGCTTCTGGGCGTCCGGCATCTCGCTCATCGCGCACATGCGCAACCCCCATGTGCCGGCCGTGCACATGAACACGCGCATGGTCGTGACCTCCCGGTGGTGGTTCGGCGGCGGCGCCGACCTGACGCCGATGCTCATGCGGCGGCGAACGCCGGCCGATGCCGACAGCCTCGCCTTCCACGCCGCCATGCATCGGGCCTGCGCAGGCCATGCCGTTGCCGACTATCCGCGCTACCGGGCCTGGTGCGACGAGTACTTCTATCTGCCCCACCGCAAGGAGCCGCGCGGTATCGGCGGCATCTTCTACGATTATCTCGCGCCCACCGAGGCCGACGGCGGCTGGGACGCGGCGTTCGCGTTCACCGAGGACGTGGGCCGCGCCTTCCTCGGCGTCTATCCGATGATCGTGCGCGGCAACTGGATGACGCCGTGGAGCGAAGCCGACCGCGACGAGCAGTTGGTCCGCCGCGGGCGCTACGTGGAGTACAACCTGCTCTACGACCGCGGCACGACGTTCGGCCTCAAGACCGGCGGCAACGTGGAAAGCATCCTTTCCTCCCTTCCGCCCGTGGTCAAATGGCCCTGAGCCGGACCCGTCGCGAGCGCCGGAATGCTAGAGCCATTCCAATTCTAAATAACTGAGATCACAAGCGTTTTCATTGACGACTTGCTGCATCGGATATAAGGACGGCGCGTGCGGACCGGTTTGCGGTCTGCATTCCCTATGTCGAGGCCTTGAACCTCGTCGATCAGGAGACGCCTATGCTCTGCATTCGATCCCGCAGCGGCGGTCCACGCGGCCGTGACCTGCAAACGACGAAGGTCTGTCGCCGAAGCGACGGCCGAATCGAACTCAAAACCCGCAGGACGCCCTTGCGTCCGGATCGCGTCGCCCGGAAAGCCTCGCGCTGAGCCGACAGCGCGCGCGTCGGCAGCGGCAAACAGGGTCTTCAATTCCCCGATCTGAGAATGGGAGCACGCCTCCCTGCCGGCTCGCGAGAGCTGGCGTAGCCCTTGACGGCGATCGCCGCGGCTTGCGGCTGCCTGCAAGGCAGAGTCACAACCAGGAGAGCACACCATGAGAATGCGCCTACTCGCGTCGCGGCAGCAGATCGTCGTCGCGGCCATCATAACGATAATCGCCATTGCCGCGATCCTGATGCAAGGCGCCGCCGCGAACGCGGCCGAGCACGTCATTGAAATGCGCAACAAGGACAACGCAGGACAGCCGATGGCGTTCGAGCCGTCGTTCGTGAAGGTGGACGTCGGCGACACCGTCAAGTTCGTTCCGACCGACAAGGGCCACAACGTCGAGAGCGTGACCGAGATCTGGCCGGACGGCGCGCCGACGATCAAGGGCGCCTTCAACGCCGAGGTCGTGTTCAAGGCCGAGAAGGAGGGCCTGTACACCGTGAAATGCCTGCCGCACTACAGCATGGGCATGATCGCTGTCGTCCAGGTCGGCAAGCCGGTCAACCTCGACAAGGTCAAGGAATTCAAAGTGCCGGGGGCGTCCCAGAAGCGCCTCAGCGCCGCGCTGGAGAAGGTCGCGCAATAGGTTCGATCTCTACTATCCCGTGGTCCGGAAGCGATGCCGCCGGCGGCGCGCGCCTCTACTGGCGCGCGATCTCGGCGGCGACTTCGTCGAACACCTGCGTGAATACCACCGCGCCCTCGTTCTTCTCGTTGGTGTCCATGCGCTCGTCGAGCGCAGCCAGAAGCTCGGCCGACGTCTTGCCGCGCACGATCGTGTTGCGCCCGTAGCCGCCGCGCTCGAAGAAGTTGGGGGTCGTCGCGCCGCGGCCGGCGGGCGTCATCATCTCCAGGCCCGTGGCCGGCCCGGCGAGGTTCATGAGCTCGATCTCCGCGCCCGACAGCCGCGCGCGGCCCTTCTTTTCCGCCAGCGTCTTCAGGCCCTCGAGCTTGACGACCTGAAGCCACGGCCCGATGTCGCCGTCGACGTTGATGGCGTGGATGCCGTAGCCCTTCGCCGTCCGGCCGAGCGCGACGTGGCGGCTCCAGTCGTTCGGGACCGAGCGCGCCACCGCGAGCATGCGCGTCAGGATGCGCGCCTTGCGCTCGTAGCGCGCCGCCGCCTCGGGCGTCGGCGCCCCTTTCGCCATGCGCTTCAGGCGCGCGATGAAGCCGGGCCCGTGCTTGACGAGCTCGCTCGTCGAGTTCGCCGATAGGAGCTGCGCGTAGCCGAGCGCGGTCGAGATCGGCGTGCCCTTTCTGGTAATCGGATGCACGCCCGCCACCATGTCGGCGGTGCCGAGCCCGCTGGTCTCGAGCGCGTAGACGCGCACGACCTGGTGCTTCGTCAGCCCCACGGCGAGGGCCTCGCGGGCATAGCGGCGCTTGAACTCGCGCTCCGGGATGCGATCGGGCACGAAGCCGAACTCGGCCTTGGCGTGGGCGAGGAAGTCCGCGATGCCCGGTGCGGGCGCCGGCGGCGGCTTCTTCTTCTCGTCCGCCTGCCTGAACTTCTCCCAGCGCCGCGCCAAGTCATCGGACAGCTTCGGCCCCGTGTAGTCGGGCGGGAGGCCGCGGACATAGTCCTTGGCGGTGACCGGCGCATCGGCGGCGCGCTTCTTGCGGCGCAGCGCGCGCTTCTCCTCCACCTCGCCCCAGAACTCGTCGACCGTCAGGGCGTGGTACGCGCGCGCGGCGATGTAGGTCTCGAACGTCCGCCGCTCGGCAGACCCGAGCGTCGAGGCGAAAGCCTTCTCGGGCGAGACGGCGACCGCCGGTCCCGCCAGACCGGCGCCAAGGACAAGCAGGGCGACGAGCCCGGCCAAGACGCCGCGAAGCCCGCCGGTGCCCCCGCTTCGTGTTCGCGCTGCCATTCTGCCCCGATCCCGCACAACCCTGTCCCGCACGACCCCGTCCGCAAGGGATCGGTTATCCTTGAATCGCGGTATTTTGTGCATGCCAACACGTGCGAAATGCGGCAAGACCGGGTCCGAAGTGGCCGACCGACGGCCTCGGCCGCGGACCGGCCAGGCGACGAAGTGAGTCAACACCCACCATGCTGCCCGTTCCGCCCGCCGCCACGCTCGCCCCGGACGCGTTCCGGGCGCTGGCGGCTGAGCGTCTCAATCGCGAGCCGCCCGCCGCGCCGCGCCCCGCAATCCCGGTGCCTCCGCCGAGCGATTTCGACCTCAATCCGGCCGCCTTCGCCGACTGGCGGGGCGATGCACCGCCGCGCCCGGCCGCCGTCCTCGTGCCCGTTGTCGCGCGCGACGACCTCACCGTGCTGTTGACGCTGCGCACGCCTCACCTGCCCGCCCACGCCGGCCAGATCGCCTTCCCCGGCGGCAAGCCCGACCCTGAGGACGCGGGCCCGCTCGTCACTGCGCTGCGCGAGGCGGAGGAGGAGATCGGCCTTGCGCGCGCCTTCGTCGATCCGCTGGGCTTCCTCGACACGTACCGGACCGGCACGGGCTTTGCCGTCACCCCCGTCGTGGCCCTTGTCCGTCCGGGTTTCGAGGTCCGGCCCAACACGGAGGAAGTGGCGGATGTCTTCGAGGTGCCGCTTGCCTTCCTCATGGACCCCGCCAATCATGTCATCCATGCCCACATGCTCGGCGGCCGCGATCGGCGCTTCTATGCGATGCCCTATGGCGAGCGCTATATCTGGGGTGCCACGGCCGGCATCCTGAGGAACCTGCACGACCGGCTCTTCGCGCCGTGAGCGGCCCGTCCTTAGAAAGCAGTCCATGATCCGCGTCGTCATCGAAAACATCCTTCTCTTCCTTCTGCCGACCGCCGCTTACGTCGGCTGGGTGCTGATCGCCCGGCCCGAGACGCTCGAGCGCACGCCCGACGGCCGCATCCGCGTCTCGCGCGTGCTGAACGACGCGCCGCTTCTCTGGCTCGCGGCGGCGGGCACGGTCCTGCTCATCGCCGCGCTGGTGGCCTTCGGCACGACATCGGGCGGCAAGCCCGGCCAGACCTATGTGCCGCCCGTCTACAAGGACGGGCGCATCGAGCCCGGCCGCATCGAATAGCGGATCGGAACCGTGACCCCGCGCCCTCTCCCTTCGCCCCATCCTGCGCTCGCCGCGGCGGCCTGGCTCAAAGCGCCCGCCACCCAGCGCGTGCTGGCGTGCGTCATGGACGGCGGCGGGCTTGCGCGCATCGTCGGCGGCGCGGTGCGCAACACGCTCATCGGACGGCAGGTGACGGACATCGACATCGCCACGTCCGTGGTTCCAGAGGACGTCCTCGCCCGGGCCGAACGGGCCGGCCTTGCCGCCATCCCGACCGGCATCGAGCACGGCACGGTGACGATCCTCTGCGAGCACAGGCCGTTCGAGGTGACGACGCTGCGCCGCGACGTGGAAACGCACGGGCGGCGCGCGACCGTCGCCTTCACGGAGGACTGGGCGAGCGACGCGCATCGCCGCGACTTCACGATCAACGCGCTCTACTGCGATCCGGACGGCACGCTGCACGACTTCACCGGCGGCGTCGAGGATCTCGCCGCCCATCGGGTCCGCTTCATCGGCCGGCCGGAGGATCGCATCGCGGAGGACTTCCTGCGCATTTTGCGCTTCTACCGCTTCACGGCCGAGTACGCCGAGGGCAGCATCGACGGCCAGGGCCATGCCGCCTGTGCCGCCTTGCAGGCGGGACTGGAGCAAATCTCCGCCGAGCGCATCCGCGCCGAGTTCCTGAAGCTTCTCATCGCCCCGCACGCGCCGCTGGCCTTGTCGGAAATGGACGAGGCCGGCATCCTGGCGCGTATTCTTGGCCGCGCCGGCGACGTGGTGACGCTCGCCCGCCTCGCGGCCATCGAGAGCGCCAACGGGATTGCGCCGGACGCTGTCCGCCGTCTCTACGCGCTCGCCGTGTGCGCGTCGGATGCGGCGGCCGACCTGCGCGACCGCCTGCGCCTGTCGAAGGCGGAATACGAGCGCCTCGCCGATCTCACGTTGCCCGACCGCGCCTTCGATCCGGCCGAGCCCGAGCTCAGGGCCAAGTCGCTCATCTACCGGCGCGGCGCCGGTGCCTTCCGCGACGGGCTTCTCGTCACTTGGGCGCGCGACCTGGCGTGCGGCATCACCGGTGACGCCTACCGCGCCCGTCTCGCACTCGCCGACTGGTGGACGGCTCCGGTCCTGCCCATCGGCGGCCGCGACGTGATCGCGCTCGGCGTGCCGCCGGGCCCCGAGGTCGGACACATCCTCGGCCTTCTCGACCAGTGGTGGATGGCCTCAGGCTTCCCCGACGACGCCGAGCTCGTGCGTGAGCGGCTCGGTGCGCTCGTCAACCTTAAGAAGACGTAAATCAAAGCTTTGCGGCGCCGGCCGACAGAGTTATGCTGTCTACGGCAGGCTTGGCCCACAGCTTGCTACATCCGCCCTGTCAATTGTACCCGCGTAGGCACGGCCCATGCTCCCCGACAGCGATCCCCACTCCGAGGACGAATTCCTCGACGACCTGCGTTTGCGCTCGCAGCGCTTCGTGCAGATCGTGTTCTGCGGCTTCACCGTCTTCTTTGCCGCGCTTGCGCTCGTCGCCCACCATGCGCCCGACTGGCTTGCGCTCGTCGACGCAGAACCGCGCCAGGTCGCCGACACATTCCTCGTGCTGGCCGCAGCCTATGCGGTCTGCCTCTTCGCGTGGGAGCATATCTACGCGGTCCGCACCTGACGCGGCGCCAGATCTGACGCGGACCGAGGGGCCCGCGTCACGAAGACCGGAACCGGAATAGACTAGGTTGCGCGCGGACCGATCATCAGCGCCAGCGCGGATTCGATCCGCCGCCAGTCCTGGGCCTCCTCTTTCTGGCCGCTGGCCTCCAAGGCCTGCGCCTTGCGCGCGGCCTCCGCGATCGCCTTTGGGCCGAGGGCGGCCATCAACTGCCGCGCCTGCTCCTGTATCTCAAGGGCCTGCATCGCGCTCCTCCCTGTTTTGCAGTACTTCCTGTTTCAACATGGGCGCCACAGGGGCCGGTTCAAGACCTTTGGGCCCGTTTCGACCGCAACGAGCCGGAAGCGGATCGCTTGCGGAAAACGGAAGAGCCGCCGCAGCGGGGCTGCGGCGGCTCTTGACGTTCGGTTGATCCGCCCCCGGAAGGGCCCGCGCTCAGATCGCGAAATCTTCCAGCTTGGCGCCCTTCTTCAGACGCGCCACCAGCCAATTCGGCTTGCGGCCGCGACCGGTCCATGTCTCGCCGCGATTTTCCGGATTGGCATATTTGGCCGCCGATTTGGAACGGCCACGACCGCGCGGCGCGTAGCCATAGAGCTCGGCAATGGTGAACCCCGAACCGTCCACGAGGCGATCAATGCGATCCTTCAGATCCGACTTCGCCTTCTCGCGTGCGGCTGACTTCGCCCGCGCGATCTTGGCTTCGAGATCATTGATCTCCCTCAAAGACATTTTCTCTACGTTTACAGCGGCCATATCGAGCATTCCCTGTTGGTGCTGCCGCTTAAGCGGCGGCATCTTATTTCCCATTGACGTGGCCCGGCAAGGTATAGCGCCCGCATGCGGCGCGGGCAGAGCGTTTTTTGCCGCAGCAATTGCGATCACATGTCATGAACGTGCAAGGTCGCGCAACGGCGACGAAACTCCCACATCGAATGACCTAAGGCAATGCATATTAAGACAATGTCCTGAACCGGCCGGTTCATCCGATACTCAGGCATGTGCTCATCAGACCGGAAACATTCTCGTATTTGTTGAAGATCATTCACTTCTGAGAGCATCAATCGGGTTGAAGCTCGCCGCCCGCCGGGCGGGAAAATAACCGAAAACAATGCCGGTGATCGCAGCAGCGCCCATTGCCAGACCGATGACGCCGAAGCTGACGTCCACCGGCCAACTCGCCATATAGGCAATCAACCAGGCAATTCCAATTCCAAGGCCAATGCCGATTACGCCGCCGAACAAGCACAGCGTCACCGCCTCCACCAGAAACTGGATCAGGATGTCGCGCTTGCGGCCGCCCACGGCCATCCTGAGGCCGATTTCACGGGTCCGCTCCGTTACCGAAACCAGCATTATGTTCATGATGCCAATTCCGCCGACGATGAGCGAAATTGCCGACGTCGCGCCGAGCAGATAGCTCATGGTCGAGAGCACTTCCGTGCGTGCACGCATGAACTCCGCCAGATTGCGCACAGAGAACGTGTCCTCGTTGTTCGGTCCGCTCTTGCGCCGCTGGCGCAGCAGAGTTTCCATTTCCTCCTGTGCCGCCCGGATGTCGATGTGCTGGTCGAGCTTCACGTAGATGCGCCCGACCTGGTCGACCTGGACATCGCTCTTGCCGACCACGCGGTTGCGCGCCGTCGTGATCGGGATGAGCATGACATCGTCCTGGTCGCGCCCCATCGCCGACTGTCCCTTGACGGACAGGAGGCCGACGATCTCGAACGGCACGTTCTTGATGCGGACCTCCGAGCCCACCGGGTTCTCGCCGGGAAAGAGCTGCCGCGCGACCGTCTGGCCGATGATGGCGACGCGGGACGCGGCGCGGATGTCCTGCGCGGTCAGGGCACGCCCTTCGCTCACGGGCCAGTCGCGAACGTCCAGATAGTCGGCGTGCACGCCGCCGATCGCGGTCGTCCAGTTGAGGTTGCCGCGGACGACGGGCGCCGACTCGTCGAGCTGGCCCGAGATGCCGACGACCCCGTCGACCTTGTCGCGCAGCGACGCGAGGTCGCCCTCCGAGAGCGGCAGCGCGGTGCCCGCCGCACTCGAGCGGCCCATGACGCGCATCGCATCCGGGAAGATGACGAGCATATTCGTGCCGAGCGACGTGATTTGCCGGTTCACCTCGCCGGCCGCGCCGTTGCCGACCGCAACCAGGATGATGACCGAGGCGACGCCGATGACGATGCCGAGCGTCGTCAGGATCGACCGGAGCATGTTGGAGCGCAGCGCCGTCAGCGCCACCGCGAGGCTGTCCTTGAGGTTCATGCGGCCGCCTCCGGGATGCGCGCCCCTTGGGCGACGTCGGAGATTACCCGGCCGTCGCGGAAGGTGATGCGGCGGCGCGCCCATTCGGCGATGTCGGGCTCGTGCGTGACCACCACCACGGTGATGCCGGCGGCGTTGAGATCGGCGAAGAGCCGCATGATGTCCTGCGAGGTGCGGCTGTCGAGGGCGCCGGTCGGCTCATCGGCGAGCAGGATCTTGGGATCGTTGACGAGCGCGCGCGCAATGGCGACGCGCTGCTGCTGGCCGCCGGAGAGCTGGCGCGGCAGATGATGGATGCGCTCGCCGAGTCCGACCTGCTCCAGCCGCAAACGGGCGTGCGCCTCCATGTCGGCCGGACGCGGGTGGGCGTAGAGCAGCGGCAGCATGACCTGCCTCAGCGCCGTCGTGCGGGGCAGCAGGTTGAACTGCTGGAAGACGAAGCCGATGGTGCGGTTGCGCAGCAGGGCGAGATCGTCGGCCGACATGCGGCCGATGTCGCGTCCGTCGATCGCGAGGCTGCCGCTCGTCGGCGTGTCGAGCCCGCCGATCAGGTTCATCATGGTCGATTTGCCCGATCCCGAGGCGCCCATGATCGCGACGAACTCCCCGGCCTCGATGTCGAGCGAGACGCCGTCGAGGGCCCTCAGCTCCTGCTCGCCCATCCGGTAGAGCTTGACGACGTCGCGCGCCTGGATGATCGGGGGAGGCGCGGCGGCGGCCTGTCTGCCGGGCGTGCTCATTTGCGCGCCTCGCGCACCCGCACAATGATGCGGTCGCCTTGTGCGACGTCGCCGCCTATGATCTCGGTGTACTGGTCGTCGGCAAGGCCGAGCCGGGCCACGTGCCGCTGCGGCTGCCCGTCGGCGCCCGGCGACCACAGGACCGCCGTGCGCGCGGTCTCGCGGCCACTCTTCCAGCGCTCGAACGTCCTGCGCTGCTCCTCGCTCATGGTGGGCACGATCGTGTGCTCGAGGCGCATCATGAGCTTCATGCGCGACGCCTTGGCATCGAACGGGGACGGACCGAAGCCGCCCGTCTGCGCCGCCTCGCGGTCCTCCGCGACGATGGCGTCGATCTCGCGGCCGAGCATCAGGCCCTGCTCAGGCGTGAGCGCGAGCTCGCCCTTGACGCGTTCGAGCGTGCGCTGCGACCACCGATCAGGATCGCTGCCGGGCCGCTCGCCGTCGGATCCCGCCTCGCTGCCGCGCGGCCTGAAGCGCAAGGCGTCGTTGGAGACGCGCAGCACGTCCTCGCGCCGCGCGCTCTCGATGCGCACGTTGGCTGTCATGCCGGGGAACAGATGCCGGTCGTCGTTGCGCGCCTCGATGATGACCGTGTAGGTGACCACGTTGTTGATCTCGGTGGCGGCAAGGCGGATCTGCGTGACGCGGCCTTCGAACTCCCGGTCCGGGTAGGCATCGACCGTGAACGTCACGGGATTGCCCTCCGCGACCGATCCGACATCGGCCTCGTTGACCTGCGCCTCGATGCGGATGCGCGACAGGTCCTGCGCGATCTTGAAGAGCTCCGGCGCCTGGAAGCTCGCGGCGACCGTCTGGCCGGGGTCGACGGAGCGCGAGATCACGGTGCCGGCGATGGGCGACTTGATCTCGGAGCGCTCCAGGTCGACGCGCGCGGCCTCGAGCGCCGCCTTGCGCTGCACGATCTGCGCGTCGGCGGTCTCGATCAGCGCCTTGGCGACCTCGATGTCGGCTTTGGCGACGTCCCGGTCGCGGACGGCATTGTCGAGCGACTGCTCGCTGGCGAAGCGCTTCTCGGCGAGCGACTGCTGGCGCGCGATGGTCCGCTCGGCGTTGCGCAGTACGGCCTCGGCCCGGATGAGGGCGGCCTTCTGGTTGGTGAGCGCGGCCTGCGCCGACAAGAGGTTGGCTTCCGCTTGCGCCACGTTGGCCGCGAATGTGCGCCGGTCGAGGCGCGCCAGCACGTCGCCGGGCTTCACCTCGGAATTGAAGTCCACGGTGACGGTTTCGACGGGACCCGAAAGGTAGGAGCCGACGCTCACCGTCACCAGCGCCCGCACCGGGCCCGAGGTCGAGACGATGCGCCGGATCAGGCCCTTCTCGACCGTGACCGTCTCATAGTCGAGCCGCGACCGGGCGGGGGCGCCGAGGTTGAGGAACCACGCCAGCGCGGCCCCCGCCACGGCCACGGGAACGGCGAGGGTGAAGAGGCGGGTCAGTCGGCTCGTGGTCATGGACGGGTCGGGCTCTCTTGAGGGCCGGCGTGGGAGTGGCCGCGCCGAACCAAGGCAGGTCGGATCGTAGCACCCCTAGAACGGGCCGGGTGCCGGAACCCGTCGCGGCGGTGCGGCGCAAACGTCCCGGGCCGGCCTCGGCCCCGACGTATCCCCTCGCCGCGTCAGCCGCGACCGGAGACCGCGCACGCCGGGTTCGCTCCGGCGGTGACGCACAGCAAAGGGCGCCCGTGCGGGTCGCAGCAACAACTTTATCGTCGCGGTCGAGATGAACCCCGGATGAACGGCGCATTCAGAGTGGGTTCAGCACCGCCGCCGCATGCTGCCGCCACCCTGAAACCTAGCTTCCCCGGCGTGATCCAGCGGGGGCGTCCCGCTCAGGGTCGGGGCGCCCCTTTTGTCGTTGCCACTTTGTCGTTGCCGCCGGCCGGCCCCGGAGCCGTGCCACCGGTCTATGGGAACCGCGGCGGCCGCAGCCTTGTTTCGCCGCTGATGCGCGGCTAGCTTGCGCAGCCCAAGCCGATCCTCCATCGTTCCATCCCGTCCCTCCGCCCCCGCCCTGACCGGAGATAGCCCCATGACGTTCAAGCTTCCCGAACTTCCCTATGCCTACGACGCGCTGGTCCCCCACATGTCGGCGGAGACGCTGCAGTACCACCACGACAAGCACCACCAGGCCTACGTCGACAACGGCAACAAGCTCATCGTCGGATCCGGCCTCGAAGGCAAATCGGTCGAGGAGATCTGCGTCGCCGCGTATGCGGGCAAAAACGCGGGTCTCGTCAATAACATCGGCCAGCACTACAATCACACCCACTTCTGGAACTGGATGAAGCCCAACGGCGGCGGCAAGAAGATTCCGGGCCGCCTGGAGCGGCTCGCCGCCGAGTATGGCGGCTTCGACAAGATGCGCGCCGACTTCCTCAACGCCGGCGTGACGCAGTTCGGCTCGGGCTGGTGCTGGCTCGCCATCCGCGACGGCAAGCTCGAGGTCGCGAAGACGCCCAACGGCGAGAACCCGCTGATGCACGGTGCCCAGCCGATCCTGGGCTGCGACGTGTGGGAGCACAGCTATTACATCGACTATCGCAACGCGCGCCCGAAATACCTCGAGGCCTGGTTCGACAATCTCGTCAACTGGGACTACGTGGACCAGATGATGGGCTGAGCGGCCCGCCGGCGCCTGCCGGAGACGAGAACAGACCAGCCATCCGGGCGTACTCGGGTGGCTTTTTTGCATCCCCTTCCCGGCGGTCGTGTTCTGGCCGAATTCGCGGGATTTGTTGCACCGGGCCCTTGTGCTATGGGCCAACTGGGATCGGGATCGATCGGGGGAAGTCTTGCGGCTGCTGTCGGCCCTGTGGATCGTCGTCTCCGCTGCGGTCGCCTGCGGGGGATGCGCGATTGAACGCGCGCCGGTGCCGACGGCCCTCGCCGCCGAGAAGGCGGCCGTGCCCGACCTTCCCGGCGTCCGGGTCTGGGCCGACGAGGCCCCGAAGGACCTCAAGAAATCCACGCGTGTCAACCTCCAGGGCGTACCGCAGCTCGGTGCGAGCGCGCCAATGGTGAACGGCCGGATGCAGATCGATATCCTGGCGCTGTCCGGCGGCGGCTCCGACGGCGCGTTCGGCGCTGGCGTCCTGACCGGCTGGACGGCGCGCGGCGACCGGCCCGAGTTCGAGCACGTTACGGGCGTCTCGGCCGGCTCCATCATCGCGCCGTTCGCCTATCTGGGCTCCGACTACGACCCGCAGCTCAGGGAGATCTGGACCCAGTACCAGACCGATCAGCTCGTGGTGCCGCAGATCGTGACGGGCCTCCTTGGCGGCGAGGCGCTCGCGGATACCGGACCCTTGAAGAAGCTCGTGGCGCACTACATCGACCGCGACTTCCTGAAGAAGGTCGCCAAGCAGTACGAGCGCGGCCGGCTCCTCACGGTCGGCACGACCAATCTCGACGCCAAGCGTCCCGTGGTGTGGAACATGGGCGCGATCGCGCGCCACTACGACAACCCGGCGGCCGTGCAGCTCTTCCGCGACGTGATCGTCGCCTCTGCGGCGATCCCCGGGCTCTTCCCGCCGGTCAACATCAAGGTGAAGGTCGACGGCCAGCTCTACGACGAGATGCACGTCGACGGCGGCGTCACGCGCCAGATCTACGTCACGCCGGTGAACCTGCCCTTCAAGGCTTTCGACGCGCTCTATCCCAAGCCGCCGAACCGGCGCCTCTTCCTCGTCCACAACGGCAAGATGACGCCGGAGTACGGCGCCGTGACGCCGTCGACCTACCAGATCGCCGGCCAGTCCATCAACGCGCTCATGCTCTACCAGCACAAGGGCGACAACTACCGCATCTACCGCATGGCGAAGGACGCCGGCGCCGATTTCAATTCGGTCTCGATCCCGCCCGCGTTCGAATTCAAGTCCGAGGAGAAGTTCGACCTCAACTACCAGCGCGCCCTGTTCGAGGAAGGCATGCGCGTGGGCAAGGCGAAGCAATGGCGCAAGGCGCCGGTTGACGTGCCCGCTGCCGCACCGGAGCCGATCCCGGCCGCCGACACGGTGACCCCGCCCGACGCATCTCCGTCGGAAAACAAACCCGAGCCGCCGCCTGCCGAGGGCGCGCCGGCGCCGCCCTCCGCCTCCGAGCCGGTCGCCATGGGCAAGGTCTCGCGGCTCGAGGCTCACGCGCCTCGCTGAGCGTCGTTCCGCTCGCAAGTGCGCGACGTACGCTCTGCCCGGCGATGCGCGAGCTCAGAGGTCAGTGCCGCTTCACCCCCTCTCCCCGCACGCGCCAGCGTTACGGGGCCGCCGGGGATTCTGAAACGGCCCCCCACGTCATGGCCGGTTGAACCCGGCCATATTCAGTGCGACAGCCGCCTACAGTGGAGCATGGGCTCCATGACGTTTAGAGCGAACTTGTCCCCGCCGCTTATCGCGCGCCCTAGACTGGCGCACCTGCATCACTCGGGGGCGCCGTCCGGAGGCGTCTGGATCGCGCGACGCAGGGGCGGGTGCGGGAGGACCTTCGAGGCTCGACGCGGGCCAACCCTCCCGACTTTATCTCCATACCCCGCGGTAACGCAGGGTCCGGGTGGGGTACCGGTGAAAAGTGGAGGCCGGCAGGCCTGGGGTAAGAGCGAGCCCAGGCGAAGCCCGTCAAAGCGGGGCGCCGCGGCGCTTCATTCTAGATCCTTGCGGACGACCCGCGGCTCCGCCGCGCCCCGCTCCCCGAACGGTGTCTCTCCCTCCGGTGCGGCCGCACGCGGGGTGCGTGCGACGTTGGAGATTCCGTTGATGGCGAGAACAAGCGGCTGCCCCTCACACACGTCTACCTCTCACCCTATCCCTCTCCCCGCACGCGCGGAGAGGGGATTGGGCCGGCGCCCTGCACGCGGGGAGTGGGGATGAGGTCAGAGGACGGCGGATGCGGAAGGTGTGGCGGGCTCGGCGAGCACCGAACGGCACCAGGTCTCGATGGCGTCCTCCGTCGGCGCGAGCAGGGTGCCGTGGCCGGCTGCGAAGTCCTGCCACGCATCTCGATAGACGCTGTTGAGCGCGATGAGCAGCGGGATGTCGCGCGCAACCGTCGCCTCGATCATGGCCCGGAAACCCTGGCCGGCGATCTCCTGCTTGCCGAAGCGGTTGATGACCACGAGCTCGACCGGCCCGTCGAGGCCCGCCGCGACGATCCCCACGACGTCCTCCAGCAACGCGGCATTGAGCCGGCAGCCGCCGCCGGCGTCGCCGAGCGACAGGGAGACGTTGTTCCGCTGTCCGGTCGCCAGATCCTCGATGACCATCTCGGAGCAGGGGCTTTGTGGCGCCAGGGTATTGTGCTGCACGGCGCCGGCCAGGCGGTGGCCGTCATCCTTCAGCCGTGTCGCGAGCGAGGCGAGCAGGGCGTCAACCGCGTAGGCTTCGCCCATGTCATAGATCACCGCGGCGATTTTCATGCCGTTTCATTCCCTTGGCCGTCATGTCGTACATAGCAGCCGGGGCCCTTGACGCAAAGAGCCGTGGGTTGCGGTCCCATCGTCGCGATGTGTGCTTTTCTCGCGTTCAGGTTTCGGCCTATGCTCGGCTGAGAAACATGCCCGGACGGGGCGGCGGCACGCGAGCCGAAGGCCTTTCGATGGGAACGGGCACCGGGGAACGGGCAAGAGGATGGGGAAGATGGGGGTCGCTTTGCGTATTTGGCCGGTCGCACTTGTGGTCGCGGCACTGGGGTGGGGGCCCGACGGCGCCTCTGCTCAAAACAGCTACCGCCTCTGTGCGCTCCGCGACGGGCCGAACGGCCCGTGCTCGTGCGAGGTGAAGGGCGGCGCACCGGGAGAGTTCGTCACGGTGAGCCGCCGCTATTGCCGGCCGGCGGCGTCGGCGAAGGCGCCTGCGGCTCCGGCGGCTGCGACCCCTGCCGCCGGCTCGGCCGACGCCGCAACCGCATCGCCGGACGCGACTGCCGCAACGGCCAAGCCTGCGCCCGCGGCAGCCGAGACCGGGCCCGCATCCGCGGCGCCCGCGATCGAAACCGGTGCCATTCCGGTCACGCGCAAGGTCCTGGACGTGCGGGCGCGCGGCAAGCTCGCCTGCGGCATCAACTCCGATCTGTTGGGCTTCGCCAAGCAGACCGAGGCCGGGAGCTGGGTCGGCCTCGATGTCGACTTCTGCCGCGCCGTCGCCGCCGCCGTCATCGGGGACGCAAGCAAGGTGGACTTCGTGCCCGTCGACACGGCCGCGCGCTTCGAGGCGCTGACCTCGGGCAAAATCGACGTCCTCGCGCGCAACACGACGTGGACCATGGACCGCGACGTCGCCATGGGCCTCGATTTCGCGGGCATTCTCTATCTCGACGGCCAGGGGTTCATGACGAGTGACGAGCGCGGCCTCGTCTCGGCCCAGCAGCTCGCCGGACTGCGCGTGTGCGTGGAATCCGGCACCACGTCGGAAGCCAACATGGCCTACTACTTCAAGACCCATAAGATCGACGTGGAGGCGAAGTCGTATCCCGGCCGCGCCGAGATGCTGAAGGCCTACGAGGCCGGCGAGTGCGATGCCGTCTCGGGCGACCGGACGGGCCTGTTCTCGGACCGGGCGCGCTTCTCCGAGCCGGAGCGGCATGCGGTTCTGCCCGAAGTGATCTCGAAGGAGCCGCTGGGGCCGGTCGTCCTGCAGACCGATCGCGAGTGGCTGGAGATCGTACGCTGGACGCTCGCCGGTCTCATCAACGCGGAGGAGGTCGGGCTCGACAAGGCGAAGGCGACCGCAGCCGATCCGCTGGCAGGCGACATGGCGCGGCTGGTGGAGGGCGCCGGCAAGAGCGGCGAGACGCTGGGACTGTCGAAGTCGTGGCTGCGCGACGTGGTGGCGGCGGTCGGCAACTACGGCGAGATGTTCGACGCCGACCTCGGCAAGGGCAGTCCGCTCGGCATGGAGCGGGGCATCAATGCGCTGTGGAAGCGCGGGGGCGTCCTCTACGCGCCGCCGATGTGGTAAGGCGGACGCGCACCATGATGGGTCTTCTCAGCCGGCCTGTGTCCGATCGCGTGTGGCCGACGCCCGCAGCGCTGCTGGCCTGCGCGATGCTTCTCTTGCCCATGCCGGCCGCCGGGGCAGGCTCGTCCCGGCAGCGCATGCCGCCGCCGGAGCCGAGCCGCACGCCGTGGGTGAGCGTCGAGGCCGAGGCGCAATTGGCTCAAGCGCTCGGCTACTACCGTCAGCTCGCCGCGAGGCCCGAGCCGCCACTCCTGCCCGGCAAGGGGACGCTCCGGGCCGGCGATACCGGCCAGCCGGTCGCGGATCTGAGGTCCCGCCTCATATTGACCGGCGATCTCTCCCCCCGTGCGCGCGGCGACGCCTACGAGTTCGATGCCGACGTCGAGAACGCCGTCAAGCGCTTCCAGTCGCGCAATGGCGTCGAGCCCACGGGTGTCGTCTACGGGATCACGCAGCGGCTGCTCAACGTGCCGATCGCGGTGCGCACGCGCCAGCTTGAATTGAACCTGCAGCGCATGCGCGAGGTCCTGCCGCGGATCGCGTCCGAGCCGCGCTATATCCTCATGAATGCCGCGAGCTTCGAGCTGCAGGGCATCGAGGGAGGCGTGGTGGCGGTGACGAGCCGCACGATCGCCGGCAAGCGCGCGACGCCGACGCCGGTCACCTCGGCCAAGGTCCAGGCGCTCAACACGCTGCCCTACTGGCACGTGCCGGGGACGATCGCGAAAGCCGCGCTGGTGCCCATGATCCGCAAGGACCCGGGCTACCTCTACAAGGAGCGCATCCGCGTCTTCTCGAGCTTCGGCGGCGAGGAAATCGACGCGGCGGCCGTCAACTGGTGGGGGCCGGAGGTGGACCGCTATGTCTTCCGCCAGGACCCCGGCCCGCAGAACGCGCTCGGCGTGCTGCGCTTCGACATGCCCAACAAGCATATCGTCTACATGCATGACACGCCCATGAAGAACCTGTTCGACTACCACGAGCGGGCGGTGAGCGCGGGCTGCGTGCGGCTGCAGAATTTCTGGGCCGTGGCCGACTGGATTCTCGCCGGCCAGGACGGGCTCTCCGGGGCCGCCCTCCAGCAGCGGGTGGCGGCCGGCCAGCAGTCGACGATCAAGCTGAAAGTGCCCGTTCCGGTGCATTTCATCTATCTGACGGCGTGGGTCGACAACGGCGTCGTGCAGTTCCGCAACGACCTCTACAATCGCGACGCCACCGCCTTCGACAGCGGGCAGGACGTCGCCGCGCGCCCGACGGGCCTCGCGGTTGCGCCGTAGCCGGGCGGGCGGGGCGATCAGCTTGTCTCGTCGGGCTTCCAGCCTTCGTGACCGATGAGCGGGACGAAGCGCACGCTCGTCAAATAGACGCGCTCGAAGGACTCCGGTCCGGTCCGCGTGATGCGAACGAGATCCTGCGTCGTCGGGTCCTCGCCCACGGGCACGACCATGCGGCCGCCGGTCTTCAACTGGTGCAGGAGCGTTTTGGGCGCGCCGGGTGCGCCCGCCGACACGAGGATGGCGTCGAAGGGCGCCTCCTCGGGCCAGCCGTCCGTGCCGTCGGCGCAGCGGACGGTGACGTTGGCGATCCCGGCCGCGGCCAGGTTGCTTTTTGCCAGGGTGGCGAGCGCCTCGATCCGCTCGATGGCGAAGACGTGGCGGGCGATGGCGGCGGCGACCGCGGCCGCATAGCCCGAGCCGGCGCCGATCTCGAGCACCGTCTCCCCGCCTGTGAGCTGCAACGCCTCGATCATGTAGGCAACGATGTAGGGCTGCGAGATGGTTTGCCCGGCGCCGATGGAGACCGGACGGTCCTCGTAGGCGAGGTGACGGCGCTCCTCGGGTACGAAGCGCTCGCGCGGCACCTGGCGCATGGCGTCGAGCACCTTCGGGTCGCGGATGTCGCGGGCGGCAAGCTGCTCCGTAACCATGCGCTGGCGTGCGTCCGCCGCAGCCGATCGTTTGGACATGGGCCTCACCTGGGGACTGGCGCGGGCGAGAAACGGACGGCGAATGGAAAGCCGTGACCCTGATGATAGGGTGCGGAGGCGATGGCCGTACCTTGCGCGGGATCAAATGCGCGGGTCAAATTTCTCGGCCCGCGCCGCGTGGCGATGGCAAAATCCTGACCGCCGTGCTGCGGTGCCTCAGCCCTTCGCCTTGGCTTCGTCGGCGCCGATCTTTGTAATCGCGGGAAGCTCCGTATCGCGCGCGTCCTTGAGCGTCACCGACGGGGTTTCGCCGCGGGCGCCTTCGACCACGATCTCGGCCGCCTTCACGCAGACCGGCACCCGGTCGGGCAGGAACTTCTGGGTGATGGCCAAGAGGCCATTATTGTCCTTGAACGTCACGTCAGCCTTGCCGTTCGCGAGCTTCTCCACCTCGGCGGCGCTGCCGAGCTTGGCGAGATCGTCGCGCTTCAGCGCGTAGCTCACTGCGCCGGCGCGGATCGTCTCGCGGACGAGATAGTACTTGCTGCCGGACTTCACCTTCACGTCGGTCTTGAAGCGCTCCAGGATGTGGTCGGCGACCTGATCGTCGAGCGACTCCGCCCGCATGTCGGAGACGACCACGTCGACCTTCAGGTTTTTCTTGAAGTCGGCATTGGCCGATGCGGTAAGCCCCGGCAGGGCATTCTGCAGCACGGCGAAGGAGACGCCCGCGCTCGACTTCTGCTCGTCGGTGAAGGCGTAGTCGGCGATCTTGATGTCGCGGCGATAGCCCTTCATGCCGAGCACGGCCGGATCCTCGCCGTAGGCCGTGACCCGGTAGAACGTGCCGGTCTTGTCGAGCCGGTAGATCGAGCCGGCCGGATCGAACCCGTTCGGGATGAGCGGGCATTCAAAGCCGTTCGGAACGCCGGGCAGAAGCTGGGGATGCTTCTCGATCGATCCGGCGGTGAGCGTCGCGTTCGCGTCGGGCAGCATCTGCGCGCAGCCGGCCAGCGGAAGGGCCAGAAGGGCGAGTGCGGCCGTCGCCTTTGCGTGCGTGTGCATGAGCTTCATCCCCCCGGATGGCGTCGCGTCCCGACCTTTTGTAGGCCCGGCGCGGTCATGACCGCAATGCGCAGGGTGCGGCCCATCGGCAACAATCCTCCGAATTTGGCCTTCGAATCTCAAGTAGGACGGATGTTCACTCGCCGAGCAGAGCGACCGAAACCGCCGGTGCGCACGCCGTCGTCCAGAGTTCAAGGCCGGCCGGCGCGCCGACGAGATTGCAGAACGCAATGCTCGGCCGGCCAAGCCGCCCCGCGACGACGGCGACGTCGGCCGCCCCGATGCCGGCGGCGATGACGGGCGCCTCGTCGGGAAGCGCGGTGTGCGAGAGCACCTGCTGAGCGCCGTCGTGGATCGAGCGCAACTGCGCCTCGCGCACGGACGCGGCCACGGCCCGCCACGCCTCGGCGCTGCCGTCGGACGCGTCGCGGCCGAGCATGCGGGCGAGACGCGCCAGGCTCGCGGGCAGCGACTTGTCCTTGCCGTCGGCAGTCGCGTGCTGGTCGACCTCGGCAATGTCAATGCCGAGCACGCGGCGCACGTCGGCCATGGTGGCGAGGTACTCGCGGGAGAGACTGACCCACGAGCCGTCGAAGGGGGCGCGGCTCGCGACACCCATGACGGCGGTGCGCGTGAAGCCCGTGTAGACGAGCTCGCCCGTGGCCTGGCGCACGGCATCGGTCAGGCCGACGGTAGCAGGGACGCCGTTGCGGATGGGCACGATATCGGCCGTCGTCGAGCCGAAGTCGATAAGGAGCGCGTCGCCCGCCCGGCGTCCGACGAGCGCCGCGGTCGCGAGAAAATTCGTCGAGCCGACGTCGCGCGGGTGCGCGCGCGCCTCGTCCGCCGAGCCGAAGCCGCGCGCGCCCATCCAGAACCGCGTCGCGGGTCCGAACGCGGCGGAGAGGCGCGCAATCAAGGTCTCGGTGCCGGTGAGGCGGTCCGGAAAGACGTCCGACAGCTCACCGGTCATGGTGACGGCGAAGGTGCTGGCAGGGGCGAGCAGGGGTGCGGCCTCGCGCAGAGCTGCATCCAGGTGCTCCATCCCCATCCAGAGGCGGCACGGATACTGGCGCACGTCGCGCACGCACCCGTCCTCGACCAAAGCCACCTTCAGGTGGGCGCCCCCCACATCGAGGCCTGCGCGGATCGTCATCTCGGTCTCCCTTGAACTTTGCCCGGCCTTGTTCCACCACTTCGCCCGGAGAGGAAAGGAAAAGTGCAGATCGTTCCGGTCATCGATATCCGCGAGGGCGTGGCCGTGCGCGCGGTCGCCGGCGAGCGGGCCTTCTACCAGCCGGTCGCGACCCCCATCTCGGCAAGCGCCGACCCGGTTGACCTCGCCCGCGGCTACCGCGCGGTGTTCCCCTTCGCCACGCTCTATGTGGCCGACCTCGACGGTATCGAAGGGCGCGGCGGCGACCGTGCGCAGCATCGCCGCATTGCGGACGCCTGGGACAGCGGCGAGGTCTGGCTCGATGCGGGGAGCCTTGTCGCACCGTCCTATCACCCGCGCCTCAGGGCCGTCATCGGCTCGGAGACGCTGCTCGCCGCCGGCGTCTGTCGGGCGCCGCCGTTCGGCCCGCCGATCGATGCGAGCGCCATCCTGTCGCTCGACTTCCGCGGCTCAGCCTTCCTCGGCCCGCCGGAGCTCCTGGCCGATCCGTCGGCCTGGCCCGGCACCGTGATCGTCATGACGCTCGCCAGCGTGGGACGCGGCGCTGGGCCCGACCTGAAGCGTGTCGCCTCGATCGCGGCGCTGGCCGGCGCGCAGCGGCGCGTCTTCGCCGCGGGCGGCGTGCGCGATATGGACGACGCGCGCGCCCTTGCCGCCGCCGGCGCGTCGGGCGTCCTCGTCGCCACCGCCCTGCACGAGGGCAAAATAAAAACCGGCGATCTCGAAAGACCGCCGGCTTGAAGTTTGAAGTCCACACTGTGCGAGTGGTTTGGGGAGCCCACTCGACGTGTCAGCCGTTCCAACGGCCAGAGAGTATTCTACCCAATCGCTGCAGCAGACCCGCTTTCATAGGAGGGGCGTTATTGGTGTTTTCCTGCTGTGGACGGTGTCCGCTTCAAGTCTTCGCACCGAACGGATGAGCGGCCGAGTTGCGCTGAGCGGTGGCCTCGGCGGCGGTCGGCTTGCCGGCAACGGCGCGGGCGATCGCTTCCTTGGTGGCGCGGTAGTTGAAATCCTGAATCTTGGCGTCGTCGGCCGCTTCCCAGTGGATGAACACGCCGACGCAGACGTAGACGTCGTCAGCCTCGTTCGCCGGGATGATGCCCTCGGCAACAGCGTCCTGCACGGCCTTGGCGACGCCGTACTGGGCGGGGCCGAACATCTGGACGGCCTGGCGAGCGTCCTTGATGGTCACCTTGTTGAACATCACCGTGTTGGGCTTGCAGGGGAGGTTCGGCGCGATCACGGCGAGGAGCGACGTGAAGCCGTCCTTGTTGTTCGTGAGCGAGTTGCAGAAAGCCGTCTCGACGGCGCTGCCGCGGGGGCCGATGAGCAGGTCGATGTGGGCGACCTCGTTGCCGTCGCCGACGAGCGACTCGCCAACCAGTACGCGATTGATCTTGGCCATAAGTGGGGTTCCTCCCAGTTTCGTACATACAATGTGAGCCGGCACGCCCCGGGGAACCCGGTGAGCGCCGGCTACGCTCGTCCCAAGCTACAGGTGAGGGCAGGGAACGGTGAAAGCGACACCGGACCGGATCACCAGATAGCGGCGCGCCTAGAGCACCGGGCCCTATTAGCCACAGAGGCCCCGGTTCGACAAGGGGCGATCCGCCTTTAGTCCAACTTCGGTCGGATAGCCATTGTCGCACAGACGGTTGCTACAGCGGTCCCGCAGCGGGGATCGGCCGCCGCGACCGTCGTCCTGGTGAAGATCAGAACGCACCTATGACGCATCTGCAGCATCGCGCAGGGCGGCCTCGAGGCTCGCCGCAAAGATGCTGGCGCAGACGACATCGGCGAGCGAGCCGGGGTTGGCGCCGAGCGACTTGATCTCGGCATCGAGTATCAGAAGTCGGGTGTGGTTCGTCGGCTCGGAGAGGGCGGAGGCCGCGGCCGGTCCGATGTCGATGAGCGTGCCCGCGGCGAGGAGGCGCACGCGCTCGGCCAGCTCGGGGCCGTACTTGCGGACGATGTGCGTGTCGGGCCGCTCGGCGAGGCGCTTGAGGAAGAGGGCCGAGACCGCATCCTCCGGCGAGGCGCCGGCCGCGCGGTCGGCTGCATAGGAGCGGGCATTGGCGAAGATGCCGGCAAAGCCCGAAGCGTATTCCGCAGCGACCATGTCCCGCCCGGCGGCCGCGCGCATGGCGTCGCCGAGCGTCCAGCCGGCCGGCGGATCGGCGCGCACGTCGCCCGCGCTGTCGGAGCCGAGACCGGCGGGATTGGCATGGGCAATGGCGCGATAGACCTCGCGCGCATCGTCGTGATCGAGGTCGTCGAGCACCGCGCGAAGACGTTCATCGAGCGAGCCACCCGCGCGCGCGGCCGCGGCCGCCAGTGGTGCGCACAGAAGGAGAATGCCGAGGTTGGTGTTCGTGGCGACGGCATCGAACGTCGCCTCCACGGCGCGGCGGATGCGGTGTCCGACGCGGAGCGCGTTGTCGGCAATGAACGGGGCCGAGACCTCCGCGCTGCGGTCGAAGTCGGCGACCGTCATGCGGTGCCCGCCGGCGAAGATATGGACGTTGCCGGGCTTCAGGCTGCGCACCTCCAGACGGCACGCCGCGACATAAGCCTCCGCGATCACGTCGCGCGGAAGCTCAGTCCTCATGCGGGCGATCTTTCCGCGAGCGCGGCCAGGAAATCGTCGGCAAGCGTCCAGGCAATGTTGACGTCCGTCACGCTCTGCAGACCCTTCCAGGCGGGGTTCGAGTTGATCTCGAGGACCAGGAGCCGGCCGGCCGCGTCGCGGATGAGATCGATGCCGGCGTAGTCGGCCCCGATGACGCGCGCCGCCTCCAGCGCCAGATGCGTCATCTCCGGATTAGTCTCGATGCCGACCGGCTCGGCGCCCTGATGTACGTTCGTGATCCAGGAGCGGCCGACGCGCGCCATCGCGGCGAGCACGCGGCCGCGCGAGACGAAGAGGCGCCAGTCCTCGAAGCGCGTGTCGGCATCGCCGCGCAGGTAGCGCTGGACGTAATAGACCTCGCCCACCTCGGTGGGATCGGGGAGCTGCGGCACATCGTCGACCCGGCGCACGCCGTTGCCCTGGCTGCCGAAGAGCGGCTTGACGACGACGGTGCGACCCTCGTCGGCGATAAACCGGCGGGCCGCCTCGATGCCTTCGGCGGCACGCGTGACCGGCACCGGCAGCCCGGCTTTCTGGAACAGGAACGTGGCGGTCGATTTGTCGACGCAGCGCTCGATGACGCGCGCGTCGTTCCACACCCTGACGCCGCTGTCGCGCAGGGCATGCAGGATGCCGAGCCGCAGCGTGATCTGCTCCAGGGTGCCCGTCGAGACGGAGCGCACGAAGGCGCCGTCCGGCAACTCGCCGTCGAAGCCGGGAATGGCGATCCCCGAGGGAAGGCGCGTGTCGAAGGCGCAGAACTTGAGACACGTGGTGACGACCTGCGCGCCCCGCGCCTGCAACGCCTCGCGCAGCCGCCGCGCATGCCAGTCCCCACCTCCGTCCTCGACGAAGAGGACGATGCGCGGGCCGGGCGATCCGGGCGATCGTGCGGTGATCGAGAACGGCGGCGTCGTCATGGGTTCTTTGGTGTCCTGCCCGTTCGTTCGATGGCTGCCCGCATGCGCGGCGGTCCGTCACCCTAACCCCCTCCCCGTAAGAACGGGGAGAGGGGAATCTGCATTACTTGAAGCTCGCTTCGACGATCTCGGGGGCGAGCTTGCCGGCGTGGAAGGAGGTGCCGGTGTCGAGATTTGAAACGGTGACGAGCGCCGGGCTGAAGAGCATGGCGTCGATCTTGTAGAAATCGCCGCCGACCTCCGCGAAGGTTTCCGCGAACGGCTTGCCGTACGACGTCGACTGGCTGGAGGGCAGCGCGTCGGCGAGCTTCTTGGCCTCCTCATCCGACCCCTTCACGAAGAGCTGGATGCGGCCGCCGTAGATGATGGCGTCGTTGGTGCGGCCCATGGCCTTGATGAAATCCGGGATCGGCGGAGCGATGGGCGCGACCCCGTAGCCGTCGACGATGTTTTCGAGCGGGAAGTGCAGCGCGTGCGCCTTGTGCAGCGAGACCTCGAGCACGCGCGCGGCGATCTGCACGGTGCCGGCGAGGCTGCCCGTCGGCGCATAGAGGATCGTGAGATTGGACGCGGGGATGCCGCAGGCGGTGGCGACGCTGGCGGCGACCGACGAGGGGGGCGCCTTGTCGCCTTCGATGACGAGAGCGCCCTTGTTGTGGTGATCGACGTAGGCGAGCTCCTTATAGAGCTCCTCGACGCGCGACAGGGCGCGGGCGGGGCCAGAGCCCAGCGCGAAAAAGCCGCTCGCCTCCTCGGTGATCGTCCATCCCGCATACTGGCTGCCGAGGCAGGCGATGACGGGGTTGGAGGAGTGCACGACGACGCCCAGCGGCCAGCGATCGAGGCCCGATGCGGACGTGATTTGCACCGTCCCGAGGCCGCCCATGCAGACTTCGCCGAGTAGCCGGCCGGCCTCCAGACCGCCGGGCACATGGGCGCCGAGATCGACGAGACGCTCGCCGTTGTCGCCGGTCGAGACGGCGCAGCGCAGCGCCTCAGCGTTGGAGACGATCGATTCCACAATTGAGGCCGCGCGGGCGTTGACGCTCGGCGCCTGGTTGAAGTGCGTGGTCATGTCGCGAGGTTTCCTTCCCTTCTTGAGCCTTCATACACGAGTTCCGCGAGGATCGATAAGCGCTCGCGGCAAAGTCCCTCGGCCGCGGCACAGGTCTGAGCCTCGGCCGTCACGGTAGCGAGCGGCTGGCCGCGGCCGATCTCAGAGCCGGGAGCCGGGCGGTCGGCAACCCAGTCGGGCCAGTCGAGCGCCGGGACGGTGATCGCACCGGCATCGGCATAGAGGTAGGCAGCGCCGGCGGCGCGGGGCGGCGACCAGCGCGCCTTGAGCAGGTCGGCCGGATCCTCGCCCCCGGCGGCTGCGACGTGCGCCGCGAACAGGCTGCCGGCCGTGTCGTCGAGCACGTCGAGCGTGGCGCCCGGACGGGGGTTCACCTCCAACAGCAGCGGCTCCCCGTCGTGGACGACGAAATCGAGCGACACGAGCCCCCTCAGCCCGAACTCGGCGATGACGGTGAGCGCGGTCTCGATCAATTGCGTTTCAAGCTCGGCATCGACGGCGATCCCGGAGACCGCGCCGCCGTAGCGGTAGGGACGGCGCTTGCGCGGCGAGGCCCACTGGCGCGACAGCGCCACCGCCGTTCCGCGGCGGCTCGCAACGGCGAGCACCGAAATCGCCTCGCCCGGTTCCTCGTGCTGGAAATAGCGGCGCGGATCGGGCTCGACCGTCGCCGGGCAATAGTGGATGTGCAGGCCGCCGCTGCCACCGATGCGCTTCATCAGCCAGCCCTCAGGTCGAGGCGGCGCATCGAGCTGCGTCTCGGGATGGCGGATGCCAAGGCGCGCGAGGGCGCCGAAGAAATCGACCGGGTGCTTGACGCGGCGGATCGTCTCCGCGTCGTTGCCGAGAAGGGGGAAGCGCGCGGCGAGGGCGGCGACGAGGCGCGGATTGCATTCGAAGCCGGCGCCGAGAACGAGCCCGACCGCCGGGCTCGGCGCGCGCGCCGTGAGCTGGTCGAGGGCGGCAAGCAGCGGGCGCCTGACGAAGCCGACCTGCACGCGCGCGGGCAGGCAGACGAGGTCGTGCGCCGCGGCACGCGTGTCGAGGTCGCCGAAGCAGTCGACGACGAGGGGGAGATAGCCGGCCCGGCGCGCGGACTGCGCCAGCGCGCGACCCGAGAATGCGGCGATGAGGACGGGCGGGCTGCGAGCTGCTGGAGATGCCATGGTTCTCCCCTCTCCCCATGGCTCTGGCAATGGGGAGGGGTCGGGGTGAGGGGCAGCATCGCTGACGGACCAAGCGGCTGCCCCTCACCCTACCCTTCCCGCATGCGGGGAGTGGGGATTGGACGGGCCTCTCCTCATTCGCGGGGAGAGGGGATTGGACGGCTCAGGCGAGGCCGGTCAGCTGCTTGGCCATCGCGTAGGCGTGGCGGAAGTCGAGGGCGAGCGGCGTGTCGGAGGCCAGCATCTGCTTGAAGAGCCCGGACTCGGTCTTGTACTTGATGTCGCCGATGGCGAGCGGGCCGACGCCGAGCGCGTTGCCGTCGGGCAGCGGCGCGCCGTCCATGAACAGCTCCATGCCCTCGACGCCCGGAGGCGGCACGGCATTGACGTCGGCAATGGCGAGCAGGTTCTTGGCCGTCTTGAGCTGCTCCTTAGAGACGACCTGCACGCCGGCGGCGGCCGCGGCGAAGATCACCTCGGCGTTGGCAATGACCTCGCCCCGCTGCTCGACGGTCTCGCCGTTGACGGGCTCAAGATCGACGCCGAAGCGCTCCTTGGATACGGCGGCGCTCTTGATGACGCGGTCGACGCCGCGATGGGCGACGAGCTGCACTTGGGCGCCCTCGAGCGCGGAGATGATCGAGGAGGCGAAGCCGACGACGCCGGTGGCGCCGAAGACGGCGACTCTCGTGCCCTTCCACGTGCGGCCGAACTTGAGCTTCAGGACGCGCTCGACGCAGGCGACCATCGCGGCAGCCGTGGTGAACGAGCCGGCCGGATCGGCGAAGACGGAGCACTGGAACGGCGGCACCATGGCCTTCTGCGCGGCCGCAATCATGTCGAGCGCCATGATCGCGTCCTTGCCGCCCATGAAAAAGCCGGTGCGCACGCCGTAATCAGGGGGGCGCGAGAAGATGGCGTCCTGAATGAGCGGAGTGACGTCGGCGAGCTCGACGTTGGTGTAGGGAACGATCACCTTGTAGCCCGCGTCCGCGGCCATGTTCACGTCGAACGGGCTTACGTGCTTGCGCGGATCCAGCATGTGCAGGATGGGTGTCGCTTCGCTCATCTTCTTTGTCTCCAAGGGTGGGATGTTCGGCGTGAGAGGGATCAGGCGGCGCCGAGGACGGCTCCGGTGTTGCGACCCTGCACAATTGTCAGCTCGAGCCCTTCCGCTTTAGCCTCTTCGACTAAGGAAGAATAGAGACGCTGCGCCGCAGCCTCGTCGGGCAGGAAGGCAAAGCCGGTCGGCCCCCACGAGCTCTGGCCGAGGCCGGTCGCGCCAGCCTCGCCGAGGCGCCGGACGATGCGTCCGACCGGTGGGCTCGACCAGGGCGTGCCGCCTTGCGCGGCCGAGAAGTGGTCGCCGACGATGCTCTGGATCTCGCTCAGGGCCGAGCCGAAGGCGGCAAGGTCGCGCTCGACGAGGCCCGGCAGCAGACGCATGAGGGTCAGCCGGCAGAGATGGCCGGCGAGGCTCTCGGGAAACGCCGGCAGGGCATAGAATGCGGCGGTCTCCTTCTCGCCGTGGACGCCGACATCCCTCGGATCGAGCACGAGAATGGCGCGCCAGGCGGGCGGGAACTCGAGGCGCACGACGGTCGGCGGCGGGCGCGTGGAGGCGCCGCGGCCGCCATCGACGATGAAGCCGCCGCGCTCGAAGGCCGTGATGCCGATGGCCGAGCGGGCGCCGCGGTCCACGACCTCGCCCAGCGAGCGGGCCGACGCGTGGCTGCCGGCGAGCTTCAGGACGGCGGAGCCGATGGCGAGCGCAAGCTGAGTGCCGGAGCCCAGGCCCGCGTGCGCCGGGATCGCTTGCTGCACCTTGACGGAAAAGGACTTGCCCGGAGCATAAAGGCCGGCGAACCGACGCAGGATCTCGCCGGCGCGCGCGCTTTCAGGACCTTCGGCTGAGAATTCCGAGGTTTCGCTGACGACGAGCTCGGTCGCGGGCCGGTCGACGGCGAGGCCGAGGGAGCCATACTTGCGGCCGAGGGAACCGTTGAGGTCGACGAACCCAAGATGCAGACGGGCAGGTGCGCTGACGTGGATGGCCCGCATCGGTTCCATGAGCCCGCTAGGGTTGATGAGGTGAGCCCGCGCGCCGGCGGTGCGGACAGGGCAATTGAAGCGCGACCCCAGTCGATCTACGGTGACGCTGGAAAAGTCAATCCCTGGAACACCCTGGAGGTGGCGAAATGGCTCAGCCCCGCGACAAGGCGATGACCGAGGCCGAGGTCGAGGCGTGGCTGAAGGCAAACCTGCCCGGCTGGCGTCTCGAGGATGGCTGGATCCGGCGGACCTACAAGACGAACAGTTGGAAGGGCACGTTGATGGTGATCAATGCCGTCGGGCACCTGGCCGAGGCCGCGTGGCACCATCCCGACATCACGGCATCCTATGCCTGGGTCGAGGTGCGCCTCATGACCCACACGGCGAAGGGCATCACCGACAAGGACTTGGCGCTGGCAAGAAAGATCGAGGACGTCATTCAGTGGCAGCCCGGCCGCGAGACCGGCAATACGCTCGAAGGCACGCCGTCCGATCCCCGCTTCGCTTACATCAAGTATGACTGAGCCAGGTTCTCCGCCGGCCTACGACGCGCTGATCGGAATCGGCTCGAACGTCGGCGACAAGGCGGCGAACGTCGAGCGCGCCGTTGCGCTTCTGTGCGCCGACGGGGCGGTGCGTCTCGTCGCGACCTCGCGCCTCTACCGGTCGGCCCCGTGGGGCGTCCTCGATCAGGACTGGTTCGTGAATGCGGCCGCGTCCGTCCGGACCGATCTATCGCCGCACGATCTCTTACGGCGCTGCCTGGACGTGGAGGACCGGATGGGCCGCGTCCGCCGGCAGAAGTGGGGACCTCGGCTCGTCGATGTCGATGTGCTGACCTATCGCGGGCAGACGGTCGAGACGCCGGAGCTGACGCTGCCGCATCCCTACATCGAGCAGCGCCCGTTCGTGCTGCTGCCGCTCCTCGAGATCGCGCCCGATGAGGTGGTGCGGGGGCGGCGCGTGCGGGATCTCGCGCGAGAGGTCGAGACCGGCGCGTGCGTGCCGCTCGACAGCGGCTGAGGCAGAGGGTGAGCCCGCTCGCCCGCGCTTTCCGGCGCGCGGTGGACCTTGATCCTTGATAAGGCTGCGCGTGGCGCATCCGCCACCGCGATACCACAAAACAAAACCGCCGCCGGAGGCCCGGCGGCGGTTGAAGGTCTGGCGGAAACGCCGGCGCTACTGCTTGCACTCGCTCTTGAGGAAGGCCAGCAGGTTGGCGCGATCCGTCGCGTCCTTCACGCCGGCCGGGAAGATCATCTTGTTGCCAGGCACGACCTTGTCGTCGGCCTCGAACCAGGCGAGCAGCTTCTCGTCATCCCACGTGATGCCCGACTTCTTGAGCGCGTCCGAATAGCCGGCGAAGCTCTCGACCGTGCCGGCGGAGCGACCCGAGATGCATGCGAGGTTTGGACCCAGGGCATTACGGCCGAACTGGTGGCAGGCGCCGCACTTCTTGAACACGGCCTTGCCGGCTTCGGCATCCTGCGCGGATGCGGCGAACGGAGCAGCCAGCATGAGACCGGCGGCGATAACCCACTTCATCATCTGCATTTCCTCCAGAGGGTGGCACGCAATCCTGGTTGACGGGCTGCGGCACCACAATTTTTTCGACCCCAGCTTTGTTCTGCCAAAGTCCACCTGAACCCCGGGTGAACGGACCCCGAGACCCGGTGAAACGACTCCGCTTGCGACGGCGGAGACGATTTCAGCCGATCCGTGTTTTACACCGAGTGCTAGGGCTCGACCAGTGGCTCTTAGCCACTCCCGACGGTCACCTTGGCTCCGCCGACGCGGCGGTAGATGAACTCCGGCGGGGCCGAGTGACTTTCGACCTCTGCAACTTTCGCCCACTCCTCGTGCATCGGGGAGAGCGAGCACGCCGGATCCGTATTCGCCGCGTTTCCGGTGAGCGCGAACGCCTGGCAGCGGCAGCCTCCGAAATCGATCTCGCGCCGCGAGCAGGAGCGGCACGGCTCCCTCATCCACTCGGTGCCGCGGTACTTGTTGAAGGCGTCGCCGTTGAGCCAGATGTCGGCAAGGCGGCGCGTCTTGATGTTGTCGAAGGTGAGATGCGTGATCGATTCCGCCGCATGGCAAGGCAGCACGCGGCCGGACGGGGTGACGTTGACGATGCCGCGGGCCCACCCGCCCATGCAGGGCTTGGGATACTTGGCGTAATAGTCGGGGACGACGGCGTCGATCACGATGACGCCCTTGTATTTCTCGCGCGCCTCCTCGACCTGGCGTGCGGCTTTCATGAAGTCCTCGCGCGTCGGCATCAGGGCGGCACGGTTCACAAGCGCCCAGGCATAGTACTGCACATGCGCGATCTCGACGCGGCCAGCCCCGCATTCGACGGCGAAGTCGACCATGCGCGGCACGTTGTGGATGTTCTGGCGATGGACCGGCGCATTGATCGTCAGCGCGAGCCCCGCCTCCTTCACCCACTTCGATACCTCGATCTTCTTCGCCATGCCGCCCTTGTAGGCGGCGATGCGGTCGGCGTTCTCCGCGTCCACGTCCTGCACGGAGAGCTGGACGTGATCGAGGCCGAGATCGGCGAGCCGCATCATGCGGTCGCGGTTCATCGTGACGCCGGCCGTGATGAGGTTCGTGTAGAGGCCGACCTCCGTGCAGGTCTGCACGATGTCTTCCAGATCCTTGCGGATCGTCGGCTCGCCGCCGGAGAGATGCACCTGGAGCACGCCGAGCTCGGCGGCCTGGCGCATGGCGTCCTGCCATTCCGCCGTCGTCAGCTCGGTGTTGACCCGCTCCAGCTCCGTGGGGTTGGAGCAGTAGGGGCATTGCAGCGGGCAGCGGTGGGTAAGCTCGCACAGCATGCCGACGGGCGCGCGCGCGCACGACGGCGCGATCTCTTGAGCGGCACACGTGGCAACAGGGGTGACCTCGTTCATGGGAGCAGCACTCCGCTAGGGGCTTGGTGTTTGGCTTTCGTCGACGACGCCCTTGTCGGCGAGATCCTGAAGCATCTCGGTGATGTCCTTCAGGATTACATCGACGGGGGCCTGGTATTCGGATGCAAGCAGCGCCGCGATCTCGGCGACCGAGCGGTTGCCGTCGCACTGCTGCAGCACGGCGACGGCGATCTCGTCGGGGTTGAAGATGCGCTCGGGCGCCAGGATGACCCAGCGGCCGCGGCCGGCGTCGTGGCGCAGCTTGACGTAGCGCGGGATCGCCGGACGGGTCGCGCCGGAAACGATGATGCGGGTGCGCGGCGCGGCGCGAGACTCGGTACCGGTCGTCATGTCATGTCCTCCGCTCGCCACGCGCCCGGCGGGACGTTGCCGTTGACGTAGGCGTGATAGAGCGCATCGAGCTGGACCCATAGCACGTTGCACTTGAAGCGCACGGCATCCACGCAGGCCTCCTGTTCGGCTCGCGTCGCGGCGTGCTCCTTGATGTAGGATAGCGCAAAATCGGCGTCTGCAGGAGCCTGCACGAGCCGCTTCTTGAAGTAGCCCATCACCTTGTCGTCGATGAAATCGTAGTTCTCCAGCATGCCGGCGATGCGCTCCTTGTGAATCTTGGGCGCGAACAGTTCGGTCAGCGAGGAGGCGACGGCGACGGTCAGCGGCTGCTCGCGCACGAAGGCGACATAGGCCTCGACTGCAAAGCGCGTGGCCGGCAGCGCGCCCTGCATCGACTGGACGTAGTCGCGATCGAGGCCGAGCGCATCGGTGAGGACGAGCCAGCGCTCGATGCCGCCGTCGTCGTCGCCGTAGCCGTCGTGCTCCAGCACGCGGTGGATCCACTCGCGGCGCAGCTCGCGGTCGAGCACGCGGCTGACGAGGGCGGCGTCCTTGCGCGGGACGGCCGACTGGTAGCAGTAGCGGTTGAGGGCCCATGCCGCGACCTGGGACTTCCTGAGCTTGCCGCCATGCAGAAGCTTATGGAACGGATGCTTGTCGTGATAGCGCTCGGCGCCCACGGCCTGGATGGCCGCCTCGAACTCCGCAGGCGACCAGAGCCGTTCGTCGGCGCGCCGGGCGCCCTTGAGCGCGATGTCCGTCATACCCTGATCTCCATTCCGTCGAAGCCGACCTCCCAGCCGGCGTTCTCGACCACCTTGCGCTCGGGCGAGTTGTCGTCGAGCACGGGGTTCGAGTTGTTGATGTGGACGTAGATCTTGCGCGTCACATCGAGATCTTTGAACGCGGCGATCGAGCCGTCGGACCCGGAGATCGAGATGTGGCCCATGCGGGCGCCGGTCTTGTTCAGGAGCCCCTGCCGGATCATCTCGTCGTTGGTGTAGAGCGTGCCGTCGAAGAACAGGAGCGGCGCCCGCTCGAGGCGTGCAGCCAGCGGCGGGTCCACCTCAGCGCAGCCAGGGATATAGTAGAAGAAGCGGCCCGTCGCCGTCTCGGTCACCTTGAGCCCGATCGTATCGCCTTCGCGGCTGCCGAAGGATGCCTCGTCCGCGGCGTCCTCCAGGAAGAGCGCGATCTTGCCCGGCACGGCGAAGGCCTCGATCGTGAGACCGAGATCCTCGCCGTGGTCCTCGATCCGGATCGGCCGGTCGAGGGGGAGTTCGATGCGCGGGACGATCTCGGGGTTGCAGACGTTGAAGACCGAGTTGGCATTGATCGTCGCCAGCACGCGGTCCGACCCGTAGATGGTGAACGGCGTGCCTTCGCGCAGGTTGATGAGCCCGATGATGTGGTCGACGTCGGCATTGGTGACGATGACCGCCTTGACCGGGGAGTTGCGCAAGGGCCCCTTGGGGTCCGGCCACAGCTCCCGCGTGGCGGCCATCTGCTGGCGCAGATCCGGCGAGCAGTTGAGCAGCGCCCACCGCTTGCCGTCCGCCGAGACGGCGAGCGACGACTGGGTCCGCGCGTTGAACCCCGGCTTGCCGGCTCGCGCGCCGGCACTCATCGTGCCATTGCAGTTCCATTGCGGGAATCCGCCGCCGGCGGACGCCCCAAGCACCTTGATCAGCATGATATCCGACGCAATTGAGCGATCACGCCCGAGGGGTCGGGCGCTGGAAACGACGACGGCGGCCTGTTTCAGGGCCGCCGCGCCAGATCGGGCTCGCCTTCCAGGATGGCGGCGAGCCGCATATCCGAAACTCAGATGACGTCGATCTCAGCCGGCAGGTACGAGGTGACCTCGAGGCCGACTTCCTGCTCGCGGACGGCGGGCTTGGTCCAGGTTTTCATGATGAATGTTCCTCCAATGCGGTCTTTCGTTCGTTTTCCTTTGATCGAGCGCCCCATCGGGGCTCTTCGGCGCTGCCCGCTCTCCCGTGCCGGCATCGCCAAGACTGGCACTTCACGCCACTCTCGATGCATTCTAAGAACACGATCAGGCCGTCTACATCAAGTCACTTGGGGTCACGAAAGCGTGTGACCTAGCAAAACTTTAGCTGGCGATAAGACGGCCTGAGACCCGGTGGCGGCGCGGGCGAAGTCCGGCGGCTCCCATCCAGCGGCGGAGAGGTCCTCGATCGGCGATGTTTTCAGAACAAAATCCCAATTCTATGCCTAAAATAGGAATATTGTTCTCATGATCTAGCCATTTTGTTTTTACTTGAAGCATATTTTTGCTGTGATATGTTCGCGCGGACAACCCAAGGGGTGCGGCGCGCGAACGGCGGTTTGCGGCGCCGCTGATTTTCCGGCCCGGCTTTGGAGGATTGGTCATCTTCGCGTGGCAGCGTCCAAGCGATGGGATCGGCCGTCAGCGCCGCTGGAGAGAGGTTAACGAATGGCAGGCTCCAATGCGGCGGGAACGACGGCGGGCCGCGTCGTGCTCATCGGATGTGGTCCGGGTAGTCCCGATCTTCTGACCGTGCGTGCGGTCAAGCACATCGGCGAAGCCGACGTGCTGGTTGTGGACCGGCTCGTCGGCGAGGGCGTGCTGGCCTTCGCGCGGCCCGAGGCGAGCGTCATCGCCGTCGGCAAGGAGCCCGGCGGGCCCTCGACGGCGCAGGCCGAGATCAACCGCATCCTCGTCAGGGAAGCGCTGAACGGCCGCCGGGTGGCGCGCCTCAAGGGCGGCGACGGCTTCGTGTTCGGCCGCGCGGCGGACGAGATCGCCGCCGTGCGCGCGGCCGGCCTCGAAGTCGAGATCGTGCCCGGCATCACGGCCGCACACGCGTGCGCAGCGAGCATCGCCCTGCCGCTCACGCTGCGCGAAAGCGTGCGCCGCTTCTCGCTCGTCACAGGCGCGACGGCCGAGGGCGAGCCGGAGCTCGACTGGAAGGCGCTTGCCGAGCCGCGTCAGGCATTCGCGATCTACATGGGGGTGCGCACCGCGCGCAGCCTGCGGCAGAAGCTCCTCGCCGCCGGCGCCGACTCCGACCTGCCGATCGTCATCGTGGAGAATGGCACGCGCCCGAACGAGCTCGCCGTCGCCACCACGCTGCGCGATCTCGTCGATGCCATTGCCGCCTTCGGCATCGCCGGACCAGCCATCATCCTGGGCGGGCTCGCGTGGAGCGACGCCAACCTCACCATGCCCGACAAGGTGAACGTCTACAGCGCGCCCTTGGCCCGCACGGACGGGGCCCCGCTTGCGGCAACCGCGTCCGACGCCCTCGCAAGGCTCTAAAAGGCTCTAAGGAGAGAGACCTCGTGGCCAACCTACCTCCCTTGCCCAAGAACGCCCCCTTCAATGCCGAGGACCTGGCGTTTCTCAATCAGCTCGTGCAGCGCTCGACGCCGCTGCAGCGGAGCTGGCTGTCCGGCTTCCTCGCAGGTCTCGATGCGGCGCAGGGTGCGGGTGCCGCCGCGGCCGTGCAGGCCGTACCTGCGCAGCGCCCGCGCGTGCCGCTCACGATCCTTTACGGCAGCGAGAGCGGCAATGCCGAGGCACTGGCGTTCAAGGCGAAGAAATCGGCGGTGAAGCTCAACTGCGATGCCAAGGTCGTCGATATGAGCGACACGGACGTCGCCGCACTCGCGAAGGCGAAGAACCTCGCAGTCTACATCTCGACGTGGGGCGAGGGCGATCCGCCGCAGCGCGCCGTCGACTTCTACAAGGATCTGATGAGCGACAAGGCCCCGCGGCTCGACGGCGTGCGCTATGCCGTCCTGGCGCTTGGCGACACCGCGTATGTGAACTTCTGCGAGACGGGCCGGAAGATCGACGCGCGGCTCGCCGAGCTCGGCGCCGTCCGCATCGCCGACCGCATCGACCTCGATCTCGATTACGCCAAGGCCGCCGCGGCCTGGACCGACGCCGTGCTGGAGAAGTTCTCGCCCGCTATCGACGCGCCGTCCGCCACCGTCGTGCACGTCGATTTCAAGGGCGCGGCGCCGGACGAGGAGCCGGCCGAGCCGCTCTACACCGCCGAGAGCCCGTGCGAAGGGGAGATCGCGGCCCTTGTCAACCTCAACGGCACGGGATCCTCGCGCGAGACCTGGCATGTGGAGCTGGCCGTCGGCGCCGACGGCTTCGCCTACGAGCCGGGGGCCGCCATCGGCGTGCTGCCGGAGAACGATACGGCGCTCGCCGCCGACGTGGCGCGTGCGGTCGGCCTCGACGGCGATGCCGCGCTCGTCCTCAGGATCGCCAAGGGCTTCGACATCACCACCCTGTCGCGTGCTACGGTCGACGCCTACGCTAAGCTGACGGGCCGCACGGACGCCGCCCGGCTTCTCGACGGCGACGCGCTGGCGAAATTCTCAAGCGACCGTCAGCTCGTCGATTTTCTGGCCGCCTTCCCCGAGAAGTTGAGCCCAGACCAGCTTCTCGGTCTTTTGCGCCCGCTGCCGGGCCGGCTCTATTCGGTGGCGTCGAGCCTCAAGGCCCATCCGGGGGAAGCGCATCTGCTCATCGGAGCCGTGCGCTGGGAGAGCCACGGCCGCAAGCGCGGCGGCGTCGCCTCGACCTACTTTGCCGACCGGCGCAAGGTCGGCGACGCGGTCCGCGTCTACGTCAAGGCGAACCGGCATTTCGCGCTGCCCGCCGACGGCAGCCACCCCATCATCATGATCGGCGCAGGGACGGGTGTCGCCCCCTATCGCGGTTTCATCGAGGAGCGCATCGAGACCGGGGCCAAGGGCAGGAGCTGGCTCTTCTTCGGCGAGCGCAACTTCACGAACGACTTCCTGTATCAGCTCGAATGGCAGGATCACCTGGCGTCGGGGGCCCTGTCGCGCATCGACGTCGCCTTCTCGCGTGACCAGCCGGAGAAGATCTACGTCCAGCATCGGCTGTGGCAGCAGCGCGACGACATCCTGGCCTGGCTCGAGGACGGCGCCCACCTCTACGTGTGCGGCGACGAGAAGGGCATGGCCAAGGACGTCGACAGCACGCTCGTGAAGATCCTCGCCGGGCCGCTGAAGGGCGACGAGGAGGCCGGCCGCCAGAAGCTCAAGGAGCTCGGCAAGGCCGGCCGCTACCAGCGCGACGTCTACTGAGAACGTCCCCTCTCCCCGTTCCTCACGGGGAGCGGGGGAAATGGCCGGGGGGCCGGAGAAGATCATGACCGAGACCCGATCTAAGAACGAGACCATCAAGGAGAACAGCCGGTTCCTGCGCGGCGGGATCGCGGAGGGACTGACGCATGTGGAGACGGGCGCGATCGCCGACGACGATACGCAGCTCCTGAAGTTCCACGGCTCCTACATGCAGGACGACCGCGACGTGCGCGGCGAGCGGGCGAAAAAGAAGCTCGAGAAGGCCTACTCGTTCATGATCCGCCTGCGCCTGCCGGGCGGCGTCGTGAAGCCGGACCAGTGGCTGCGGCTCGACGACATCGCCGGCACCTACGCCAACGGCACGCTGCGGCTGACGACGCGGGCGACGTTCCAGTATCACGGCGTCATCAAGTCGAACCTGCGCCGCACCATGCAGGCGATCAACGCCGCCTGCATCGACACCATCGCGGCGTGCGGCGACGTCAACCGCAACGTGGTGTCGGCCTCGCACCCGTTCCTGTCGAAGACCCACCGGCAAGCGGAGACGCTCGCCAAGGCCTTGAGCGAGCACTTGCGGCCGCGCACGGGGGCCTATCACGAGATCTGGCTCGACGACGAGAAGGTCATCGAGGGGTCGGGAGAGGCGGAGCCCGACAGCGAGCCCATCTACGGCACGCACTACCTGCCGCGGAAGTTCAAGATCGTGCTCGCCGTGCCGCCCGACAACGACGTCGATATCTACGCCCACGACCTCGGCTTCATCGCCATCGTCGAGAAGGGCGAGATTGCCGGCTGGAACGTGACGGTCGGGGGCGGCATGGGCATGACCCACGGCGAGACCGATACGTTCCCGCGCACGGCCGACCTCATGGGCTTCTGCCGGCCCGAAGAGGCCATCGCCGTCGCCGAGAAGGTGGTGACCGTCCAGCGCGACTGGGGCAACCGCGCGCTGCGCAAGAATGCGCGCCTCAAGTATACGATCGAGCGCGTCGGCCTCGAGGCGTTTCGCGCCGAGGTGGAGAAGCGGCTCGGCTTCAAGCTCGGCGCGCCGCGCCCCTTCACGTTCACGTCGACGAACGACCCTATCGGCTGGCGCCAGACGCTCGACGGCAAGGCGTCCGAGAAAAAGTGGCACCTGACGCTCTACATCGAGAACGGGCGGGTGAAGGACACGGCCGCGACGCAGCTTCGCACCGCGCTGCGCGAGATCGCGACGGCCGGCGGCGTCGATTTCGTCGTGACCGCCAACCAGAACCTCGTCATCGCCAACATCGCGCCCAAGGCGAAGCCGAAGATCGAGGCGCTGCTCGAGCGGCACGGCGTCGCGATTGCAACCTCGTCGGGACTGCGCCGCAATGCGATGGCGTGCGTGGCGCTGCCGACCTGCGCGCTGGCGCTTGCCGAGAGCGAGCGCTATCTGCCCGACCTCGTGACGGCTCTGGAAGACGGTCTCGACGCCGCCGGTCTTCGTGAAGAGGACATCGTCATCCGCATGACGGGCTGCCCGAACGGCTGCGCGCGGCCGTATCTGGCGGAGATCGGGCTCGTCGGGCGCTCGCCCGGGCTCTACAACCTCTATCTCGGCGCGGCGTTCGACGGCTCGCGGCTGTCCAAGCTCTACGCCCAGGACGTGACCCACGAGCAGATCCTGAAGCTCTTGGAGCCGCTCTTCAAGCGCTACGCCCGCGAGCGCCACGACGGCGAGCACTTCGGCGACTTCGTCATCCGCGCCGGCGTCGTCAAGGCAACGACCGCGGGCAACACGTTCCACGCCGACGTGGCGCTGGCGGCGGTTTGAGCCTCCGATCCGCCGCGGTCACAGGCTCGCGTTCATCCGGCGGATGCGGTTTGCCAGCGTCGCCATGACATGAAGCGCGAACTCGGGCCGCTCGCGGATCAGGGCCAGGAACTGGTCGCGGTCGATCTCCAGGACCTCGGTCGGCTCGACGGCGAGTGCCGCCGCGCTGCGCGGCTCGTCGTCGATGAGCGCCATCTCGCCGAAGACCCCGCCGGGACCGACGTTCTCCAGCACCGTGCCGTAGGTGACGATCTGCACGCGTCCCGTTCGCACGATGAACATGCGCGCGGCTGGCTCGTCCTGCAGGAAGACCTTCTGGCCCGCCGCGAAGGAATTCGCGACGGCGCCGACGCGGGTGAGGGCCAGTTCGTCGATCATTGCGGGCCGTCTCTGTCTCGGGGCATGGACGTGGGGCACGGTCCACTTGCGGGGCGCCAATTCTAGGCGGGCGCCGCGGAGCGGGCAAGACGACGCGGCCCTCACCGGCCGAGGAGCGCGTAGGCGGCGAAGAGCAGGATGGCGCCGAGGCCGATCCGCAGCAGCCAGTCCGGCAGTCGGCCGGTGAGGCGCGAGCCCATGAGGATGCCTGGGATCGACCCGCACAGCAGGGCCGCCAAGAGCGGCACATCGACGTGCCCCATGCCGGCGTGTCCCAGGCCCGTCACCAGCGTCAGCGGTACGGCATGGACGATATCCGTCCCGACGACCCGGCGGGCCATCATGAAGGGATAGAGGCCGGTCAGCGCCGCGACGCCGATGGCGCCCGCGCCGACGGACGTGAGCGCGACGGCCGCGCCGAGCACGACGCCCAAGAGCAGCGTGGCCAGCGGCCGCGACGGCGTCGCGCCGGCGGCGCCGTCGAAGTCCTGCGACTGCGTGCGCCGGAGCACGGGAAAAGCGAGCACGGCCGCCGCGCTGGCGACGAGGGTGATCGAGAGGGCCTTCTTGACATAGATGGCGACCAGCGCCGTGTCGGGCTCGACGACGAGAAGCCAGAGCAGCACCGCGGCTGCGCCCGGCAGGCTGCCCGCCGCCAGCCAGCCGAGGATGGGCCACTCGACGTTGCCAAGCCGCTGGTGGCGCCAGGCCGCGCTCAACTTGGTGATGCCCGCGAACAGGAGGTCGGTGCCGACGGCGACCGGTGGCGGCACGCCGACGCCCGAGATCAGAAGCGGCGTCGTGAGCGAACCCGCCCCCACGCCGGTGATGCCGATCAGGAAGCCGATGAGGAAACCGCCGCTGAGGAGCAACGCGACACTGCCGAGAACGAGTTCCATGGGCGCCCGACCGGTCCGGCTCTCAGTTGAGGGCGAGATAGATCGTGCGGGTGCTCAGGAGGATCACCACGAGGCCGACGAGGGTCATGAGGAGCTTGGGCGGGAAGTGCTTCGCGGCGAGCGCGGCGAACGGCGAGGCCAGGATGCCGCCGGCGACGAGACCGGCGATGATGGGCCACAGATCGAGGCCGATGGTCAGAATGAAGGTGGCGGAGATCGTGAGCGTCACGAAGAACTCCGCCAGGTTGACCGAGCCGATCGCGTAGCGCGGCGTGGCGCCCTGGCCGAGGAGCGTCGAGGCGACGATGGGGCCCCAACCGCCGCCGCCGATGGCATCGACGAAGCCGCCGACAAAACCCAGAGGAGCGACATTGTTGGGCGGATCGTCGACGAAGGAATGCCGCTTGTGGACGGCCTTGTAGATGATGAAGACGCCGACCAGCAGAAGGTAGGCGCTGATGAACGGCTTCACGACGTCGCCCGGAATGTTCGTCAGGAGGTAGGCGCCGAGCGCGCCGCCGATAGCTCCAGGAACGGCGAGCCGCCATATGAGCCGCTTGTCGACGTTGCCGAGCTTCCAGTGGGCGGCGCCCGAGGCGCCTGTCGTGAACATCTCGGCCGCGTGCACGCACGCGCTCGCGGTCGCCGGCGGCACGCCGAGGCTCAAGAGAACGGACGTCGAGGTCACGCCGTAGGCCATGCCGATGGCGCCGTCCACCATCTGGGCCAGGAAGCCGACGAGGACGAATAGCAGAATGTCTTCGGTCATAGATGATTAGCTCGCGGCCCCCTGAGTTTCCGCGATCCTAGCGCGTTCGTCCGTTATTGCTAGATCACATAATCCGGCAGGCTCTCGATCTCGACGGCAACGCCGGCCGACCGCAAGAGCAGCGCCACCTCGTTCGTGCGGCGGCGGAACTCGGCCTCGCCCGCCGGCGTGTCGGGGACATCGGCGCACAGCCCGCGCGCGAGCATGGCCCGCGTCAGCACGAAGACATTGTCCTGCTCCTCGATGTCGGGGCTCGCCGCCGTCACGATGCCGCCGGCGATGGTCGCGCCCGAAATCGCATCGACGAGCATGAAGGAGCCCGTCTCCTGCGCCTCGGCGAAGCGGTCGATGGCGGTGGCGCGGCCAAGCGCCACGTTGGCGATCGCGATGTCGTTCACCTTGCACTCGTGGGACGGGTGGATGGCGAGCGAATCGAGGTCAAGCAGTGACTTGATCTCGATGTTGGTCACCGGCACGAGGTCGGTGGCGGTGCGAACGAGGTAGCTGCCGCGCCGGTCGAAGGCGGTGTCGGAGAGCCAGACGAAACGCGCTTCCAGCGTGCGGGCAACGACGGGCGGCGCCTCGGGCGCGGCGAGCACGGAGCCGCGCGACACGTCGATGTCGGTGTCGAGCTGGATCGCGACGGCCTGTCCCTGCACCGCCTCCTCGTAGTCGCGGTCCATCGTTGCGATGCGCTGCACCCGGGCCGAGCGGCGGCTCACCGGGTCGACGACGGTTTCGCCGACGCGCACGGTGCCGGACGAGATGGTGCCGGCGAGCCCGCGGAAATCGGCGCGGCTGTCGCGCAGGACCGTCTGGACCGGCATGCGGAAGGCGCCGACCGGCTCCGTGCCGCGGCTCGGGATCTCCTCGAGGTGCTCGAGCAGCGAGGGGCCGTCGTACCAGGGCATGTGCGCCGAGCGGGACGCCACGTTGTCGCCCGACACGGCGGCAACGGGGATCGCAACGGCCTCGCGGAAGCCGAAGCGCCACATGAGCGTGCGGAACTCGTGCTCGATCTGGCGGAAGCAGCTTTCCGACCAGCCGACGAGGTCCATCTTGTTGACGGCGAGGATGACCCGCTTCAAGCCGACAAGGTCGAGGATCGCCGCATGGCGGCGCGTCTGGGTCTTGATGCCGTGGCGCGCGTCGATGAGCATGATGGCGACGTCGGCGTGCGAGGCCCCCGAGGCCATGTTGCGCGTGTACTGCTCGTGCCCCGGGCTGTCGATGACGACGAAGCGGCGCGTCCGTGTATCGAAATAGCGCCACGCGATGTCGATCGTAATGCCCTGCTCGCGCTCGGCCACGAGACCGTCCATGAGCAGCGAGAAATCCGGATGCCCGCCGTCGACCTTGCGGCCGCGCTGCAGGGTGTCGCGCTGGTCGTCGAAGAGGTCGGTCGCGTCCCAGAGCAGGCGGCCGATCAGCGTCGACTTGCCGTCGTCGACGGAGCCGCAGGTCAGGATGCGCAGCATGCCCGACAGTTCGGGGGCCAGCTCGGCGGCCGGGTCGATCGCAGGAGGCGCGGCGAGCGCGGAGGTCTTGAGGGCGGAGTGTGCCGTCATCAGAAATAGCCTTCCTGCTTCTTCTTCTCCATGGCGCCGAGCTGGTCGTGGTCGATGAGGCGGCCCGAGCGTTCGGAGGTGCGCGCGCCGAGCGTCTCGGCGACGACGTCCTCCAGTGTCGTGGCGTCCGACTCGACGGCGGCCGTCAGCGGCCAGCAGCCGAGCGTGCGGAAGCGGATCTTGCGCATGACGGGCACCTCGCCCGGCTTCAGCGGCAGGCGGTTGTCGTCGAACATGAGGATCTGGCCGTTGCGCTCGATGGTCGGACGGACCGCCGCCATGTAGAGCGGCACGACTTCGAGCCTCTCGCGCAGGATGTAGCGCCAGATGTCGCGCTCGGTCCAATTGGACAGGGGGAAGATGCGCGCCGTCTCGCCGGCGCCGAGGCGGCCGTTCAGGAGCCGCCACATCTCCGGGCGCTGCTTGCGCGGATCCCAGCGATGCCCTTCGGCGCGGAAGGAGAAGACGCGCTCCTTGGCGCGGCTCGCCTCCTCGTCGCGGCGGGCGCCGCCGAAGGCGCCGTCGAAGCCGTACTGGTCGAGGCCAGCCTTGAGCGGCAGGGTCTTCATCACGTCCGTGTAGACGGAGGGCGCATAGTCGTAAGGATTCATGCCCTGCTTCAGGGCATCGTGGTTGATCATCTCGATGAGGTCGAGATCGAACGCCTTCACCGCGCGGTCGCGGAACGCGATCATCTCCTTGAACTTCCACGTCGTGTTTACGTGCAGCACGGGGAAGGGAAGCTTGCCGGGCCAGAAGGCCTTGCGCGCGAGATGAAGCAGGACGGTGGAATCCTTGCCGATCGAATAGAGCAGCACGGGCTTGCGGAATTGCGCCGCCGCCTCGCGAAAAATGTGGATGCTCTCAGACTCGAGCAGATCGAGATGCGAGAAGTGCGGCGTCATGCGGCGGCGTCCTTGCGTTGGGGGCGGCTGTGCAAGCCGCATTCCTTGCCGTCCTCGTTCTCCCACCACCAGCGTCCCGCGCGGATGTCCTCGCCGGGGCGGATGGCGCGCGTGCAGGGTTGGCAGCCGATGGAGGGAAAGCCGCGGGCATGCAGCGGATTGACGGGCACGGCGTTCCGATCCACGTAGCTTTCGAGCGTCTCGAGCGACCAGTCGGCGATCGGGTTCAGCTTGACCAGGTTGTGTTCCCCGTCCCATGCGGCGAACGGAACGTCCGCGCGTCCGGCGGACTGGCTGCGGCGCACGCCGGTCATCCATCCGGCGGCACCCGCGAGCGCGCGATGCAACGGCCGGACCTTGCGGATGTCGCAGCAGGCCTTGCGGTTCTCGATCGCCTGGCGGAAGCCCATGATGCCGTCGCGGGCGACGAGATCCTCCACCTCCTTTGCATCCGGAAATACGACGCGGATGCGGCGGCCGTAGCGGGCCTCGGTCGTGTCCAGCGTCTCCAGCGTCTCGGGGAAGTGGCGGCCCGTGTCGAGGGTGAAGACGTCGAATGGCAGTTCCTCGCCTGCGATCGCCGCAAACAGGGCCTGGTCCTCGATGCCGAGGCTGGTCGAGAAGGCGACCCGGCCCGGAATGCTTGCGGCGATGAGGTGGAGACGCTCCTCGAGCGTCGAGGCGTCGGTCAAGGCGCTGTCGAGCGCCGCCGCCAGAGACGGGCCGCGAAGGGGTTCGGACGGACCGGGCTGGCGCGCGCTCCCAGGGGGGCGCGTGTCGATCGAGGGTCGGGTCATGGAAGGCCTCCGAATGGCCGCAACGTAAGCGAAAGAAATCCGCAAATGAAGGGGTTCTTAGAAAAAAGAACGGCATGCCCCGCGATCGCTGCGCCATGGGAGAATATTTTTGCCATAGGTCAAGGCGCGCAATGGTGTCCCCGGCTGCTGTAACCATTCGGTCGCAGGCCCGAGCGCAGGGCTCAGCGTGGTGCCTTGAGATAGGCGAGTGCGCCCCGTGCCGCCGCCACGCCCGAGGCGAGGCACGCCTGCAGCAGGTAGCCGCCGGTCGGTGCGTCCCAGTCGAGCATCTCGCCGGCGATGAAAGTTCCGGGACGCGCTTTGAGCATGAGGTCGGAGCCGACGCCGGCGAACGCGACGCCGCCGACCGTGGAGATGGCGCGCTCGAGTCCGGCCGTTCCGGTTGCGGCGAGCGGCAGGTGCTTGACGAGGCGCGCGAGATCGTCGGGCGCCGGCGGCAGGTTGCGCGATGCCTCCCGCAGAAGTCCCACCGCCACGGGCGCCAGCTTCAGGCTCTTGCGCAGCCAGGTCGAGACCGAGTCCTTGCCGCGCGGCCGTCGAAGGCGCGCCACGAGCACGGCGAGCGGCTCGTCGGGCTTCAGGTCGAGACAGAGCGTGACGGGCAAGCCGCTGCCGGTCGCGGCCGCGATGCGGGAGGACAGCGCATAGACCGCGCCGCCTTCCAGGCCGCGCAGCGTGACGACGGCCTCCCCGCGAGCGGTCTCGCCTGCGCACGTGACGGCGATGCGCTTCAGGGGTTCGCCCGCGAAGCGGTCGCGAAAGGGGCGGCTCCAGCCGATGGTCAGTCCGGCATTCGACGCCGTGAGCGGCGTAACGGGAACGCCCGCCTCCTCGAGGATCGCGGTCCATTTGCCGTCCGAGCCCAGGCGCGGCCAGCTTGCGCCGCCGAGCGCCAGGACGAGGGCGTCGCAGGCGACGGCAGCGGGCGGGCCACCGTCGGTGCTGACGAGCGGCGCGCCGGCGGAATCCCAACCCTGCCAGGCGTGCCGCGTCTTGATGTCGACGCCGAGCCCGGCGAGCCGCTGCAGCCAGGCGCGCAGCAGCGGCGACGCCTTCATGGACTTCGGGAACACGCGTCCGCTCGATCCGACGAACGTCTCCTGGCCCAGTCCCTCGGCCCAGGCGACGACCGCGGCAGGGGGATGCGCCTCGATCCAGGGCGCGACACGGTCCGCTGTTGGACTGTAGCGCGACAAGAACTGCGGCAGCGGCTCGGCGTGGGTGAGATTGAGGCCGCCGCGTCCGGCCATCAGGAACTTGCGGGCCGGCGACGGCATGCGCTCGAAGACGGTGACGCGCACGCCGTGCGTGGCCAGCGTCTCGGCGGCGGCAAGTCCGGCCGGTCCCGCGCCGATCACGGCGACATGCTGCGGCGGTGCCGCTACGGCGGGCTCCGCCACGCTCACCACGTGCCGGAGTTGGGCATCGAGGCCCAGGGTTCGGTCGGCGGCAGGGCGCCGCCCTTCTGCAGGAGCTCGATCGAGATGCGGTCGGGGGAGCGGATGAACGCCATGCGTCCGTCGCGGGGCGGCCGGTTGATGGGGACGCCGCCGTCGCGCAGGCGCTGGCAGGTGGCGTAGATGTCGTCGACCTCGAAGGCGAGGTGGCCGAAGTTGCGCGCCGAGCCGTAGTCCTCCCGGTCCCAATTGTAGGTCAGCTCGACGAGCGGCGCCTTCTCCGCGGTCGCGCGCGCCGTGTCGTCCGGCGCGGCGAGAAAGATGAGCGTGAAGCGCCCGGCCGGGTTGTCCACGCGGCGGACCTCCACGAGCCCGAGCAGGCCGCAGTAGAAGGCGAGGCTCTGCTCGATGTCGGCGATCCGGACCATGGTATGCAGATAGCGCATGGCAACGGGTATCCTGCGTCGGTGCGGGTGGGTGTGGCGTCGAGGACCTACCTGTGGCCGATTGGCCAATCGTCAAGGCGCCAGCGCGGCTCGACCCTGAACCCGCCTGTGGATAGCCGGGGGACGACGCCTTGCCAAGCGGTTCATCGGAAACGCAAGCCGGGCGTCGCCAATCGACGGTCGCCGCGACGAATCAAAGGCCCCGATTCGCTGATTGACCGACGTCTGAACAACGTGAATCACGGCTGTGAACATTGTTTCAACCCGCTATGCCCAAGAAAGTCGCCGCTTGGGGAGGACCTGAAAAAGCCTTTCGAGATCAACCTTATTCTCGGTTCAAGCTGCTGTGAACAAGGCCGTCGGGAGGGTCAGGTGGGGAAAAAATTGGCTAGCAGCGGACGCGCGCACTGGCATAGTTAACAAGCCGTCGCGGTCACCCCTACGCAGAGAGGGCAGGGGGTGGGCTGGAGCGGCCGCTCCATCGGGGCGAAGCAGTTCTTGAGAGCACAAGTAAGCGGGGTACACTCATGGGGGAGACCAAGGGACCTCCGGTGACGGGCGTCGCCGGTCAGGCGGCCGCAGTAGAGGCCGGCCGTCTGGAGGATGGGGTCGAGGTTCTCGAAATCGCCGGCACCATCAAGTGGTTCGATGTGTCGAAGGGATACGGTTTCATCGTTCCCGACAATGGCCTGACCGACGTTCTGCTGCACGTCACGTGTCTGCGCGCCGGGGGCTATCAGACCGCCTACGAAGGGGCGCGCGTCCACTGCCAGGTGCTGAAGCGCCCCAAGGGCATGCAGGCCTTCCACATTCTCTCCATGGACGAGAGCACCGCGATCCACCCCTCGCTCCTGCCGCAGCGCACCCACGTGCAGGTGCAGGCCGAGAGCGAGTGGGAGCGCGCGACCGTGAAGTGGTTCAACCGGGTGCGGGGCTTCGGCTTCCTGACCCGCGGCGAGGGCACGCCGGACATTTTCTGCCACATGGAGACGCTACGCCGGTTCGGCTTCACGGAGCTGCGTCCGGGACAGTCGGTCATGGTCCGCTGGGGTTACGGCTCGAAAGGCGTTATGGCTGCCGAGCTGAGACCGGACGGGCCGACACAGGGAGTGCCGCCGTCCCCGCACTGATGGGATGACGGCATGACGGGGGACAGGCATTCGACGAGGGCTGCCCTAGGGGTGGCCCTCGCCTTGTTTGGAGGGCTGGCCGCCGCCGCGGGTCCACCCGGCGGCGCGCAGGCGGAGCCCGCTGTCGAGGCCGCGACCGAAAAGCTTGAGATCGCCACGGCCAGCGGCACGGTCACGCTCGATATCGAGATCGCCGATACGCCGGCGCGGCAGGCGCTGGGCCTCATGTACCGCACGCAATTGCCCCCCGGCGCGGGCATGCTGTTCCTGCACGACGGGTCGCGCGAATTGTCGATGTGGATGCGCAACACCTACATTCCCCTCGACATGGTCTTCATTCGCGCCGACGGCACGGTGCATCGCATCGCGGCGATGACGGAGCCGCACTCGGAGGAGATCATCCCGTCGCGAGGTCCGGTCTCCGCCGTGCTCGAGATCGCGGGCGGATCGGCCGCGCGGCTGGGGCTGAAACCCGGCGACAAGGTCCGTCACCGCCATTTCGGCACCGCCACGGTGCCATGAGTGGCGCGGCATGGGGGAGCGCAGCCCGCGCGCCGCCGGGGTCGCTTGAACCCCCGTCGGGGCGAAGCCCCGCTCTGACCAAGGCCGGGCGAAGCCCCGCTCTGACCAAGGCCGGGCGAAGCCCCGCCTTGACCAAGACCGGGCGAAGCGGCAGACAGAGGTCGGCAGTCGGGGCGTAGCTCAGCCTGGTAGAGCATCTGCTTTGGGAGCAGAGGGTCGCGTGTTCGAATCATGTCGCCCCGACCAATCTCGTCGTCGCGCGCAAACATCCGGGACCAGCCCATGACGGTTCGCATCTATAAGCCCGCCAGGACCGCGATGCAGTCCGGCGAAGGCCGCACCCACGAATGGGTCCTGGAGCACGAGCCGGCAGCCGCGCGCCAGATCGATCCGCTGATGGGTTGGACCTCGTCCGGCGATACGCGCCAGCAGGTCCGTCTCACCTTCGCGACCAAGGAGGAGGCGATCGCGTACGCGACCCGCAACGGCCTGGCCTACACGGTGCGCGAGCCGACGCCGCGTACGCCGGTGCGCAAGGCATATGCCGACAACTTCAAGTTCGGCCGGCCCGACAACTGGACCCATTGAGCCTTGGCCGCCCTGCGCCCGCCGGGCGGGCTGCGGCGCTGATGTGCGGCCTCACCGGCACGCAAGTCGAGCGCGCTTGCCATCGGGGGCGGGCTCACCTATCCCGTTTCCGGTCGGCCCCGTAGCTCAGTTGGATAGAGCACTCGCCTTCTAAGCGAGTGGTCGCTGGTTCGAATCCAGCCGGGGTCGCCATTACTGTCGGCGTCAGTACGAGAAGAACGAGAGCAGGCCGCCGCCGGGTGGCGCCTTGAACTCGGACATGGCGCTTGCGACCTCGGTATAGAGACCGGGCAGCCAGGCCGGCTGGCCGGGCTCGATCGGCGGCACGCCGCCGTTGCGGAAGTCCGTCGGCGCGATGATGAGCCGGATGTTGGGCAGCCCGGTCGCCGCCGCGAGCACGAACAGCTCCTCGGCCGCCGCGTCGCCCACCGCGAGGCAGCCGATGGAGGCCGCCTTGCCGTGGATCATGATGTCGCCGCCGAGGTCCTTGCGGCCATCGCGCGCGCCCATCCGGCGGTCGAACGCGTTCGGGAAATCGACGCGCAGCGAGACATGGTAGCGGCTGTTCGGATTGAGGAACGAGACCCGATAGAGGCCTTCGGGAACCTGCTTGTCGCCGCGGCGCAGCTTCGGGCCGGAGCCGCCGCTCGCCGCGAGCACGGGATAGCGGTGGATGAACGTCCAGGCGCCGCCGGCCGGCCGCGCGTAAAGCTCGAGCGTCTTCGCATCCTTGATGGCCACGAGCGCGATCTCGGCCGGCCGCCAGCTCACATGGGCAGCATCGAACTTCTCCTTCAGCCGTGCGTCCGCCCCCGGTGAGATCTCCTTCAGGCGCTCGGCCAGCGTGTAGACCCGCGCCGGACCCTGAGGCTGGGCCTGCTGCCAGGGCAGGCGCGGTGCGGCCGGGTCCGGCAGTCGCACGATGCTCGGCGGCGCCGGTGCGACGGTCGTATCCGCGAGCCAGTCCGCAAGCGTTTCGCTTTCGTGGCTGTCGGACAATGTTGCAATCAGCGGCCGCACCGCATGGCCGGGGATGAAGGCGAGCCGCTCGGCCATGTCGATGGGGCGAAGGTCGATGGCAGGGTCGGCGTGCGACAGCGGATCGGGCGGCAGGGGACCGCGCAGTCCGGGATCGGCAAGGGAGGCGGTGCGGACCGCTGTCTCGCCGACGCTCGACCGGGCCTTCGCCGGCAACGGATCGGAAGGTCTCTCCGACGGCGAGCGCGCCGCAAACAGGTTGACGCCTGCTCCGCCGGCCAGCGCCGCGAAGGCGCAGAGCGCGGTGAGGAGCAGCTTTTCGCGTGATGTCATGCGCATGTCCCGTGCCTGTGTCGCGTGCAGTGGGCGCCTGAGGGAGGCGCTCCCACGCATGCCCGATTCGCGCGCGGACGAAGCACGGGGCGGCGGCGAATCAACACTCTCAGTATAGGCGCCATTCGTGGCAACAGACGGGCTCTTGCCGGAACGCCGCGGCTCGCCCGGAGTACATCCGGCTTGCATCGGCCGCGCGCGGCGTTGACAGTCGCGCCATGCGACGGGGGCGGACATGACAGCGGACGGCGTGGCGAGCGGACATCTCTCCGCCAACGGCCTGGCGGGGCATCCGCCGGCCCTGCGCACGCTCTTCTTCACCGAGCTCTGGGAGCGCTTCTCCTACTACGGCATGCGCGCCCTGCTCGTGCTGTTCATGGTCGCGCCGCCTGAGCAGGGCGGGCTGGGGTTCAGCACCGTCGAGGCCGCCGTCGTCTACGGCAACTACACGATGGCCGTCTACATGCTCTCCATCCCCGGCGGCTACCTCGCGGACCGCTGGCTCGGAGCGACGCGCGCGGTTCTCATCGGCGGAATCATTATCGCGCTCGGCCACTTCACGCTGGCCGTGCCGACGGTGGCGACGTTCTATGCCGGCCTCGTGCTCGTGGCACTCGGAACGGGCCTCTTCAAGCCGAGCATCTCCGCGCTCGTCGGAACGCTCTACGCGCCGGGCGACGAGCGGCGCGACGCCGGCTTCTCGATCTTCTACATGGGCATCAACATCGGCGCGTTCTTCGCGCCGCTGGTCACGGGGTATCTGGCACAGGGCGCGGGCTTCAAGGCCGGGCTCGCCGCTGCTGGCCTTGCTCCCTCGGCAAGCTGGCACTACGGCTTCGCGGCGGCCGGGTTCGGCATGGCGCTCGGGCTGTGGGTGTTCCGCAAGCAGGCTGGCACGTTCCGGCTCGCCGAGGACATCCGGCACGCGACCGGAGAAGACCGGCCCGCATCCTGGCGCGACATGGCGCTCCTTGTCGCCGGGACGGGCGTGCTCGCGGCGGTCATGCTGGCGTCGGATCGGGAGGGCTACGCCTGGCTGCGCTACCTGCTGCTGGCAGCCCCCGTTCTCGGCATCGTCTGGTTCGCGACGCGGCCGAGCGAGGAGCAGCGCCGCATCGCCGCCATCCTCGTCTTCTTCCTGGCGGCGGTAGTGTTCTGGGCAATCTTCGAGCAGGCCGGCCTCTCCATCGCGCTCTTCGCGGATCACCTGACGCGCACGGAGATCGCCGGCCACCCGTTCCCGTCCGCCTGGTTCCTGTCGCTCAACTCGCTGTTCGTCATCCTGCTGGCGCCGCTGTTCTCGGTGCTCTGGACGCGGCTCGGGCCGCGGCAGCCGTCGAGCCCGTTCAAGTTCGCGCTGGGCCTCCTGTTCCTCGCCTCGTCCTTCCTGCTCATGATGCCGGCCGCGTGGCTGACGGCCGACGGCCGTGTCAGCCCGCTGTGGCTCGTCGGTCTCTTCTTCCTGCAGACGGTGGGCGAGCTCCTGTTGAGCCCGGTCGGGCTCAGCACCATGACCAAGCTTGCTCCCGTGCGCGCGACGGGACTGGTGCTCGGCGGCTGGTTCCTCGGCATGGCCTTCGGCAACAAGCTCGCGAGCGTCCTCGGCGCCGGCTTCACGTCGACCGATGCGGATGGCCTGGCGCGCTTCTTCCTCGATCAGGCCGTGCTCGTCACCGCGGCGGCACTTCTGCTCCTCGCGCTGACCCCGCTCGTCAAGCGCTGGATGGGCGGCGTGCGCTGAGGCGTCAGGCTGCGGCTGCGGCGGCCATGCGGGCGAACCCGTCGGCGAGATCGGCCGTCAGATCCTCGAACGCCTCCAGGCCGGCATGGAAGCGCAGCGCCGGGCCCTCGGCCTGCCAGCGCGTCGCCGTGCGGTAGGCCCGGCAGTCGAACGGAATGACGAGGCTCTCGTAGCCACCCCACGAGTAACCCATGCCGAACAGCTTGAGCCCGTCGAGGAAGGCGGCGAGCGCGGCGTGCGGGACGGGCCTCAGGATGACGGAGAAGAGACCCGTCGCGCCCTTGCAGTCCCGCGCCCAGAGCGCGTGGCCGGGATCGCCCGGCAGCGCCGGATGGAGGACACGCGAGACTTCCGGCCGTGCCTGCAGCCATCGGGCGAGGCGCAGGCCCGTCTCCTGGTGGCGCGCGAGACGCACATCGAGCGTGCGCAGGCCGCGCAGGCCGAGATAGGTCTCCTCCGATCCCGGGCATACGCCGAGCGTGCCTGCCGCGCGCTCCACATGGCGGGCCGCGCGTGCATTGGAGGTGATCGAGCCGAGCAGCGCATCGGCGTGACCGACGAGATACTTCGTCGCCGCCTGGATCGAGACGTCGGCGCCGAGCGCCAGCGGCTGACAGTAGAGCGGGCTCGCCCACGTGTTGTCGGCGAGCACCCAGAGGTCCCTGGCGTGCGCTGCGTCCGCGATGGCGGGAATGTCCTGCATCTCGAAGGTCTGCGAGCCCGGGCTTTCGACATAGACGAGGCGCGTGTTGGGACGGATGAGCCTGGCGATGTCGGCCCCGGCAAGGGGATCGTAGTATTCGGTCTCGACGCCGAGGCGCTTCAGCAGGTAGTCGCAGAACTGGCGCGTCGGCTGGTAGACCGCGTCCACCATCAGGATGTGGTCGCCGGCCTTGGCGAACGCGAGCAGGGCGGTGGTGACGGCCTGATAGCCGGACGCGGCGAGCTTCGTGTCGGCACCGCCTTCCAGGCGTGTGATCGCCTCTTCGAGCGCGCGGACGGTCGGGGTTCCGCGCCGCCCGTAGCTGTAGGGCTGGGTCTTGGCCTCGAGGGCGTCGAGCGTCGGGTAGAGGACGGTGGAGCCACGGTAGACCGGCACGTTGACGAAGCCGTGGTGGTCGAACGGGGCGCGGCCGGAATGGACCACCTCCGTCGCCGGAGCTTTCGGGGGGGCGTCCTCGTCGCGATCGCTGCCCATGTCTCGTCAGTCCCCGGCGCACACCATCAGGGCCGTGTGGCGCAACTCGCCTCCCGGGTCAAGGCCTTGACCCCGCATCGGGGTTTGGGCTTGTCTGGCGCCGCTCGACGCGTTGCCCGAGTTCGGCAAGGACGCGTCCGGAGCGCCGGCCCTTGCGCCCTCTCGGCGCATGCGACCGGCTGCGGGAGGGTGTCCCCATGCCCTCGGAGCCTCCGTGCGCGAGGATTTGATACGTCCATGACAGCCTTGAGGAAAGCCCGCCTGCGGGCCGCCGTCCTGTTGGCGGCGGCCGCACCTCTGATGGCCGCCGTTCCGGAGCGGGCCTTTGCGGCCACGATCGGAACGGTCCGCGAGCGCGGCGAGCTCGTGTGCGGCGTGTCGGAGCATCGCGACGGCTTGTCCGCGGTCGACGAGCGGGGCCGCTGGAGCGGCCTCGAGATCGAGTTCTGCGGCGCGCTGGCCGCCAGCGTCTTCGGCGATCGCAACAAGGTCAAGTTCCGGCCCGTCACCACCGCGGACGGCGCGCGCGTGCTGGCGAGCGGCGACATCGACGTGCTGCTTGCCGGGACCGCCTGGACGCTGTCGCGCGAGGCCGAGCTCGGCATGCGCTTCGCCGGCGTTCTCTTCCATGACGGCCAGGGGCTCCTGGTCCAGCGCGCCTTCGGCGTCTCGAGCGCGCTGGAGCTTTCCGGCTCCTCGATCTGCGTCCAGAAGGGCACGAGCGCGGCGAAGGCCGTGGCGGTTTACTTCGACGAGCGCGGCATGCGCTACCAGCTCGTGCTCGCCGACAAGTGGGACGAGGCGGTCAAGACCTATCGCGAGGGGAACTGCACGCTCCTGACCGGCGACGTGACGAGCCTCGCGCACGAGCGCAGCCGCATGGCGCGGCCCAACGATCATCTTTTGCTGCCGGAAACGATGACGCACGAGCCGACCGGCCCGATGGTGCGCGCGGGCGACGCGGCCTGGCTGACGCTCGTGCGCTGGACGCTGCTCGCGCTCATCGAGGCGGAGCAGATCGGGCTGACGAGCGAGACGGTTCAAGAGGAGCAGGACAGCTCCGACGAGCGCGTGCGCAGATTCCTGGGGAAAGAGGCGGCCCTCGGCGCTCCGCTCGGCCTCTCGGCCGACTGGACGGAGCGAATCATCGCACAGGTCGGCAACTACGGCGAGATCTTCGACCGCACGCTCGGCGAGCGGTCGCGGCTGAAGCTGCCGCGCGGGGCCAACAACCTCTGGAGCAAGGGCGGGCTGATGTCGTCGCCCGCATTCCGGTAGAGGGCTTCGGTCCGCCGCGCGGCAGGACGAACCACAGGGGGACCGAGGCGCCATGGACATTCGCGACACGATGGACGGCGCGGGCGGCGCGGTGCTGCTCACCCTGCCGTGGCTGCTTCTGGCCATTGCGGCCTGGCGCGCCATGCGGGCGGGCGACATGGCGCACGACCTGAGGCAGCCGGCGCTCCCCAGGTCGCTGCCGCCCGAGGCTCTTCCCGACGCTATTGCGGCACGCGAGACTTTTGCCCCCGCGCCATCGCCCGCGCCGGAGTCGGACGCGCGCGAGGAGTTGCGGCTCATGCGCGCCCTCGAAGACGCGGAGTGCGAGAACGACGCGGTCGGACTGACGCGCGACAGCACCGCGCTGGCGCGGCTCCTGCTGGCGCGGGGCGCGCGCCCTGAAGCCGAGGCGCTGCTGCGCAAGGCGGTGATGGTCGCGCGCCGCACGGGGCTCCCCGAGGCGCATGCAGAGGCGCGCATCGAGCTCGCCGAGCTCGCGCGCGCCGACGGCGACATGACGTCGGCCTGCGAGCACTGGCAGATGGCCAAGCTGATGTTCTACGAGACGGGCCGCCGCGGCGACCAGGACCGGATCGCCGACATGATGCGCCGGCACCGCTGCCCGACCGACTGGGTGCTGACTGAATTCTGAAAACTCCTCGCCCCCGACGTCAGGCCGCGCCGGCCTGATCCCGTCTCCCCGCGTGCGGGGAGAGGGAGTGACGCGGTCGTTCCGAGGGGCGCATCGAGACGGAGTCAACGCGATCGATGGCGCATCTCTCCCAACGTCATGGCCGCCGGTCAACCCGGCCATGACGTTGGGAGGTGTGGTTCGTTTCGGGGGAGAGGCAGCAACGCGTGAGGCGCCCTCAACGCGTCCAATACGTCCGAGATTATTGGAGCGCTCAGGCCGCGAGTGCTTCGAGGCCACGGCGATCGAGAACGGCGAGGCCGTCGTCGCGCCGCGCGATGAGCTTGCGGGCGGCGAGCTCCGTCACTGCTGCGGCGAGGTCGGGCGCGGCGATCTCCAGGAGATTGGCGAGCGCGGGCCCCTCTTCGAACTCGGCCACGAGGCCGCCTGTCTCATGCGCCGGTGTCTCGCCCGCATGAGACTTCAGGTCGCAAACCGCGAGAATGTAGGCCGCGACGCGGTTGAGCGGCGTGCGGCGACCGCCGCCGAGCGAGCGGCGGCGCACGAACTCGAATTCGCGATCGGCCGCCGAAGCCATGCGCGCGGCCAACTCCGCATCGCTGTCGAGCGCGGCATTCACCTGCGCATCATCGAGGATGGCGACGGACGTATCGACCATGGCCTGTGCCGTGGAAATGTGCTCGCCCAAGTGGCCAAGCCCGATCACGTCGCCGGGAAAGGCGAACTCGATGACATCGTGGCTGCCGTCGGGCCAGATCATGTAGTGGCAGAGGGCCCCGCTGAGGACGCGGTAGGCGACCCGGCGCGGATCGCCCGGACCGAACAGGTGCTCGCCATGACGGATCGCCAGCCGGTCCCGATCCAGCGATCGCACGGACTCCGTCGGCGCCTCGGCGGCTGTCGTCTCTCCGTAATGCCCGTGAACAGCGAGCATCATCCTGTTACTCCATACAACACAGGCACCACGTGGGCTTTGAGTACGTCACAATCAAGTCGCAATCTCTGCAATCGCGACAGACGGTTAAGCAACGTTCCTTCAGGCCGGTGGTTTCAGCTGTTCCGCAGGGAACTTGGCAAAGCAACTGCGCCATGCAGCCGCAGCCCCCTTCATGCCACAACTCGAAGCGGCCTGCGAGAGCCCCCGGGAGGGGGAGGCTTGCACGGAAGGACGAAGGCCGCTGGAGCCCCCTCAGGGGCAGCGCAGGAGGTCCCGGGCCGAGCCGTCCTCCGTCAGCGTGAGCGTGTCGCCCGACACCGTCAGGTTGACCGCGATCGACTGGCGGTCCCCCTCGACGCGGCACACTGCCTGGCCGGCCCACTCGGCCGCCCCCTTGGCTTTGAGGCCCTCGAAGGTGCAATGGGCCTCGTGCTGATCGTAGCCCTTGCTGGTCAGGACGAGGGGGGCGTCGGCGCTGCTCTGCGGCGACCGGCAATGGGCGAGGTCGGCCGCCCACGTGCCGGCGAACCCGTCCGCGAACGCCGGAGCGGCGGCAACGGCGAGGAGCAATGCCGTCAGCAGCACGGCGGCGTCGAGCCGGATCAACGGCAAGCGGGTCGGTGTCGGCATCGGGGTCTCCAGGTCAGGCATCGCGGCAGACGGGCCGGAGCGGGCAGATATGCCGGAGGATTTGGGCGCTTCTTCAGTCCGGGCCGCCGCCATCCGGGGGCGGCGCAGAAAACTCTCCTTTCCCCGAGAGCGCAAGCGTCCCTTTTTCAGAGAGCGCAAGCGTCTCGACGCTGGCGGCCGGGCCGGGCGGGCAGGATCCAAGAGCGAGCCTCCGGCCGCCCGGGCGCGGGCGCCACGAATTGGCCGGTTCCATGCCGATAAGGGAGCATGCTAGTCGTCCATCCCGTCGCGCAAACCCGAGGAGAGCGGTCCGAAGTGCGTCAGGTAGGTCTCATCGTGGCGGTCGCGGCCGCCGCGCTTCTCGTGTGGGTCGGCCTGCAGCCGGCCGAGTTCCGCGTCGCGCGCTCGGGATTCGTCGCCGCGCCGCCCGCGGCGGTCTACGCGCACGTCTACGATTTCGCGAAGTGGCAGGCGTGGTCGCCGTGGGCGAAGCGCGATCCCAATGCCAAGGTCTCGTTCATCGGGCCGACGTCGGGGCCGGGTGCCGTCATGCGCTGGGACGGGAACGACACGGTGGGGCAAGGCGCCATGGCCATCACCGAGGCCATGCCTCCCGAGGCGCTGCGCATCCGGCTCGACCTTGTGCGGCCCTTCGACGAGACGAGCGAGGTCGGCTTCCGGTTCGTGCCCGAAGGGACGGGGACCCGGGTCACGTGGACGATGACGGGCCGGCAGGGTTTCGTGCAGCGGCTGCTGGCGACCGTCGTCCGCTCCGACATCGACGCGATGATCGGCGCCGACTACGAGGCGGGCCTCGCCAGTCTGAAAGCGGTCGCCGAGGCGGCCCCGCCGGAGCCGGCCGCGCCGCCGCCGGGCTAGCCTCGCGGTTCGGCGAGCGGGGCGGTCCGGGTCACGGCGGCGACACGCTGGCCGAGCCGCGACGGAGTGCGCGGGGCCTTGGCAAGCGTGAACACCGCCGGCCGTTCGAAGAGGAAGGCCAACCGCGTCCCCGCAACGAGCGAGGCCAGGACGAGGGCGCCGCCGACCCCGGCGGCCGTCGACATCAGCGCGACGCCCCAGTCGGGCACGAGGGCCCCGAGCTTCAGGGCCGCGATGCGTGCCGGACCCATGAACAGCGGGAACGCCAGATAGATCTTGATCGAGTTGCGCCCGCAGGCGGCGAGCAACTGCCCGAGGCGCGTCGGCGCGATGACAACGGCGAAGGCGACGACCGCCGCGACTCCGGCATAGGAGACCGCGAGATCGGGACCTGCCGCGAAGGCGAGCCCGCTCGCGACGGCGGCGGCGTTGAGCACCGCCCACGCCGCAAGCCCTGCTGCGACCAGCGCGACGGGCCGCTCGGCAACCGAAGCGGCGAAGGCGAAGACGGCCGGGGCCGCCCAGTAACCCGTGTAGAAGAAGACGAACCGTGCGGCGAACTCGTCGGCGAGCAGCCAGCCGGTGTGCGGGGCGAGAAGGTAGAGGAGGGCGGCCGCGGTCCAGATGACGGCCCTCGGAAGCCGGTCGAGAAGCTTGGCCGTGACGAAGAAGACGGCGAGCAGGTAGATGAACCAGAGCGTGCCCCACGGCTGGACGAGGCCCACGAGGTAGCCGGCGAGCGTCGCCTCGAGGCCGTCGGCCGCGATCATGCCGGGTGCCTTGGTGGCGAACTGGAGGGTGAGCCACAGCACATAGAAGTAGGCGAAGTAGATGACCTTGGTGTCGAGGTAGGTGCGCCATGGCCGCTCGATGCGGGCGGCGAGGAAGAGCCCCGAGATCAGGAAGAAGTCCGGCATGCGGAACGGCTTGGCCCATTCGATGAAGCCGTTGAGGACCGTCGGCGTGCCGGTCGCCTTCTCCACGCCGAGGGTGGCATGCATGAGCACCACGAGGAGGATGCACACGCCCTTGGCGGCATCGACCCATGGTATGCGGGACGGTGGCACGCGGGACTGTGGCACACGGGACTGTGGGCTCATCTCGCGCATGGTCGTCGGCTTTCGGGACAAGGCCGTGCCGGAACGGAACGGCGGCGGGGCTGCGTCGGAGCCTGCCGCAAAGGGCGTTCCAGCGGCCGAAACCCAAAAAAGCGAAGGGCCGGATGCGTCGCCGCTCCGGCCCCTCGAGGCGATGCCTCCCTTGCAGATTCGCCCTCAGCGCGCCTCGTCGAGCTGATGCGCTGCCGTGGCGCCGAGCTTCATGGGCTCGTGCACCGGAACGGCTTCCTCCCGCCGGCACGCCCCCAACAGCGTGGCGGTGACGCAGATCGCCAGCACGGTCAATCTCATGGATGGTCTCCCTCGTTCCCTCTGTCCGCAAAATGCCTGACGCCTACCATCCGCGACAACGGCCGGGTCGCGTGTTCATTCCGCGGCACGGGCGAGATATCTCGGATCGGCCTATTTGCAGCCCTGCTGGCGGGCCGTGCATTCGCTGCCGAGCGTCGCCGCCTTGCACGTATGCTTGATTTCGCCCGTCGGCTTCAGTCCCTTGTTCTCGATGACGTTCTTGACGGCCGCCTCGGCCATGAACCTGGCGATGCCTTCGGTCACGCCGTTGCCGATGCCGCCGTAGAGCTTGCAGTCCGCGGACGCGGCGCTCGACAGGCCGAGGCTGGCAGCAACGGCGAGGAGGAGGACGGGCGAGCGGATCATCATGGGCGGCTCCTTTCTTCTATAAGGGCGCGGACGGTGCGCCCGCCGCCGGGCGGGCGCAAGTGCCGCCGGGACACACGCGCAGCCTCGCGACGGACCGGCGCTCCGGGGTCGGAGTGCCGGGAACGACCTCGGCGCTGGCGTGTTTCTCATCATCGATGGATGCGCTGAGACGCAGCGCCGACGAAAAACGGCCGGGCTGGAAAAAAGGAGCCGATCATGAGGACATGGACATTGTCCGCCGCCGCCGGCCTTGCGGCGTTGGGGACCGTCGCCGTCTCGGACGTCTCGGCCAATTCGGTCGGCGCCGTGGAAGGCGCCCGCGCCAACGAGCGTGCCGGTCGCGCGCTGTCGCGCCAGGACGTCGAGAACCTGCGCCGCTACGGCAGCAATGACGACGGCTACACGAGCGGCGGCTACGTCGTCGGCGGCCCGGCGTTCGGAGTCTACGTCGGTCCCGGATACGGCCCCGACGTCTACGAGTACGACGACTATGACGACGACGCCGACTACGACGACGGGCCTTACGGGCCGTACGACTGACCCCGGCTCACGACTGCGGCTTATAATCGGCAGGCCGCGCACCCTTGGGGCGCGCGGCCGTCCTTTTGCCCGGTGAGGGGGCGGGGCCAGGTACCATGCGAGGGCGCAGGCCCAGGCTTGCACTTTCGCGCCGATGGCTTTAGCACGCGCCAGGATGTCTTAAGCCGATGCCTTCGAAAGGGATGAGAGACCATGGCCGACCTCGCCGCGCTTGCCGCTGAGATCCAGGACTTGAAGCGCCAGAACGCCGAGCTCAACGGCCTTGCGCTCGCGACCGGCGTGATCCTGACCCAGTTGCTGCAATCCAACTGCAAGCGCGAGCTCAACCCGCAGGGCGCCGCCGGGCGCATCATGTCCAATGCGCGCGAGGCGATCGAGGGCTTCACGGCCGCGACCAACGCCGATCCCGCCATGAAGAAGCGCGCGCTCGAGGCCGTGCAGCAGTACGAGGAACAGATCCGGTCCGTGCTCATCGTCTGACTGCCGAGATCAGGACAGTGCCCCCGCTCCCCGTGCAGGACGGAGATTGCTTGGGGCGCCTGCGGCGCCAGTCTCACGCTGGATCCCCGAACGCGCATCGCTGCGCTCACGCGTTCGAGGATGACGGTTCGGGGTGGCGAGAGCATCGCGACGTCTGCCGGAGGCCTCGTGCCCGCGCGTCCTGTCCCTCGCGAACGTCATCCTCGGCCAAGGGAGCGCCGCGACCGCAGGCCGGGGATCCAGCGCGAGGAGCGACGCCCGTCACCGCATTCGGTCGCGCGGAGAGGGCCGCGCGCACGGCGCTGGCGAGTCTCAGCCTGCGGCCTGCTTGCGCGCCGCGGCCCGCGGCGGTGTTGCCGGACCGGCACGGCGCCTCGCCAGCAGCCCCTTCAGATACTGTCCCGTGTAGCTCTCGCGCACTTTGGCCACGTCCTCCGGCGTGCCGGTCGCCACGATCCGGCCGCCACCGTCGCCGCCCTCCGGCCCGAGGTCGATGATCCAGTCGGCCGTCTTGATGACCTCCAGGTTGTGCTCGATCACCACGACGGTGTTGCCGGCGTCCGCCAGCTCGTGCAGCACCTCGAGCAGCTTGGCGACGTCGTGGAAGTGCAGACCCGTCGTCGGCTCGTCGAGGATGTAGAGCGTGCGCCCGGTTGCGCGGCGGGACAGCTCCTTGGACAGCTTGATGCGCTGCGCCTCGCCGCCCGACAGCGTCGTCGCCTGCTGGCCGATGTGGATATAGCCGAGGCCGACCCGGCTCAGCGTCTCGAGCTTGTCGCGGATCGAGGGCACGGCCTTGAAGAACTCCGCGCCCTCCTCGACCGTCATGTCGAGCACGTCGGCGATCGACTTGTCCTTGAACGTGACGGCGAGCGTCTCGCGGTTGTAGCGCTTGCCCTTGCATTCCTCGCAGGTCACGTAGACGTCGGGCAGGAAGTGCATCTCGATCTTGATGACGCCGTCGCCCTGGCACTTCTCGCACCGGCCGCCCTTGACGTTGAAGGAGAAGCGGCCGGGCTCGTAGCCGCGCGCCTTCGCCTCGGGCAGGCCTGCGAACCATTCGCGGATCGGCGTGAAGGCGCCCGTGTACGTCGCCGGGTTGGAGCGCGGCGTGCGCCCGATCGGCGACTGGTCGATGTCGATGACCTTGTCGAAGAGCTCCAGCCCCTCGATGCGGTCGTGGGGCGCGGGATGCTCGCGCGCGTTGTTGAGCTTCCTCGCCACCGCCTTGAAGAGCGTGTCGATCAAGAGCGTGGACTTGCCGCCGCCGGAGACGCCCGTGATGCAGGTGAAGAGCCCCTGCGGGATCTCGGCCGTCACGTTCTGCAGGTTGTTGCCGCGCGCGCCGATCACCTTGAGCGCGCGTGAGCGGTCGGGCCGGCGGCGGACCTTCGGCGCCGAGACGAGACGCGCGCCGGTGAGGTATTCGCCCGTCAGCGACCTCGGGTTTGCCATGATCTCGGCCGGCGTGCCCTGGGCGACGATCTCGCCGCCGTGCACGCCGGCGCCCGGGCCGATATCGACCACGTGGTCGGCAGCGAGGATGGCATCCTCGTCGTGCTCGACCACGATGACGGTGTTGCCGAGGTCGCGCAGGTGCTTGAGGGTTCCGAGCAGGCGGTCGTTGTCGCGCTGGTGCAGGCCGATCGAGGGCTCGTCGAGGACGTAGAGCACGCCCGTGAGGCCGGAGCCGATCTGCGAGGCGAGCCGGATGCGCTGGCTCTCGCCGCCCGACAGCGTGCCCGACGCGCGCGACAGGGTGAGGTAGTCGAGGCCCACGTCGACGAGGAACTTCAGGCGATCGCGGATCTCCTTCAGGATGCGCGCGGCGATCTCGGTCTGCTGCCTGGAGAAGGTCGCGGGCAGCTCGTCGAACCAGATGTTGGCGGCGCGGATCGACATCTCGGTGACCTCGCCGATGTGCCGGCCGCCGACCTTCACCGCCAGCGCCTGGGGCTTGAGGCGGTAGCCGCTGCAGGCGTCGCACGGATGCGCCGACTGGTAGCGCGACAGCTCCTCGCGCACCCACTCGCTGTCGGTCTCCTTCCAGCGCCGCGCGATGTTGCCGATGACGCCCTCGAAGGCCCGGTGGGTCTTGTAGTTCCGCGCGCCGTCCCAGTAGGTGTATTCGATCTCCTCGTCGCCCGACCCGAACAGGATGGCGAGCTGCACGTGCTTGGGCAGCCTCTCCCACGGCGTGCGCATCGACACCTTGTAGTGCTTGGCGAGGCTCTCCAGCGTCTGCTCGTAGTAGGGCGAGGTGGCCCCCGTCTTCGCCCACGGATAGACGGCGCCGTCGGCGAGAGAGAGCGACCCGTCGGGCACCACGAGGTCGGGCTCGAACTGAAGTTGCGTGCCGAGGCCGTCGCACTGGGGGCACGCGCCGGAGGGCGCGTTGAACGAGAAGAGCCGCGGCTCGATCTCCTCGATGGTGAAGCCCGAGACGGGACAGGCAAAGCGCTCGGAGAAGACGATGCGCTCGTGGGTTTCGTTTTTGTTTCGCAAGACATCCTTGTCCGATGACTGCCCCCTCACCCCAGCCCTCTCCCCAGGGGGAGAGGGCGTTTGCCCACGCACGTCCCCTCTCCCCTTGGGGAGAGAGTCAGGGTGAGGGGGTCGTAAGGGCTTGTCCACGAATTCGGCGATGGCGAGCCCGTCGGCGAGCTTCAAGGCTTGCTCGAATGAGTCCGTCAGTCGCGTTGCGATGTCGCGGCGGACGACAATGCGGTCCACGACGACGTCGATGTCGTGCTTGAACTTCTTGTCGAGCTTCGGCGCGTCGCCGATCTCGGTGACCTCGCCATTGATCTTGACGCGCTGGAAGCCCTTCTTCTGCCATTCGGCGAGCTCCTTGCGGTACTCCCCCTTACGGCCGCGCACGACGGGCGCCAGGATCATCAGCCGCGTGCCGTCCGGCAGTTGCATCACGCGGTCAACCATCTGCGAGACGGTCTGGCTTTCGATGGGAAGGCCGGTCGCCGGCGAGTAGGGCACGCCGACGCGCGCGAAAAGGAGGCGCAGATAGTCGTAGATCTCGGTGACGGTGCCGACCGTCGAGCGCGGGTTCTTCGACGTCGTCTTCTGCTCGATGGAGATCGCGGGCGAGAGGCCGTCGATGTGATCGACATCGGGCTTCTGCATCATCTCGAGGAACTGGCGCGCGTAGGCGGACAGACTTTCCACGTAGCGACGCTGGCCTTCGGCATAGATGGTGTCGAAGGCGAGCGAGGACTTGCCCGATCCCGACAGGCCGGTGAATACCACCAGCGCATCGCGCGGGATCTCCAGATCGACGTTCTTCAGGTTGTGCTCGCGCGCGCCGCGCACGTGAATCGTCTTGTGCGTCTCGGCGAGCCGGACGGCTTTGGCGGTGGACTTGGACGGCTTGCTCATGGGGCTAGGTAGCCCGGCCCCGGTCAGGCCGGCAATGTGTCTCTTGGACGGCGGAACCGCAGGCCGCACGGCCGGGCTCCCCGGCCTATGTTCATGGCATTTACATTGAGGCAGCGCGAGCGATGGGATATCGTCGGCCTACGTTGCGCCCGCCGACTGAACGGCGGATGAACCGGCCGCTCAAGGGCGGTTCAGGCGCTCCATGGGACAAGCTCCGCCATATCGCCGTCACCGGAGCGACCGACCATGAGCCACGCGACGACGACCTTTGAGGAGGGGTACCCTATGTCCGAGAGCAGCGTCCCCGCCCCCGCGCATTCGGGCGGCGACTACGGCCGGTTGATTTCGCTATTGAAGAATATCGCCCTGGTTGTGACCATCGTCGGCGCCGTGCCGACCGCCATCACGGCCTACCACGCCTATACCTTCGGCGTGCCGTTCAGCCAGGTTCCGCAGCGCCTCGCGCAATACGACCTGTGGGTGAAGAACATCGATTGCCGTATCGACTACAAGGCGCTCGCAACCGCGCAGGGCACGCGCGTCGACGTGGGGGCCTGCCCGAGCACGGGCGACATCGCCCTGAAGCTGTCCTCGCCGGACGGCAAGGCGGCCTATCAGTGGATCGCCTACAACGAACTGCAGAAGCCGGGTGAGCAGCCGCACGCGACGGGCTTCATCGATCTCCTCTTCTCGGCCGCCCGCGCGGCCGACGCGCCGCAAAAGCCGTTCCAGGTCGCGCAGGGCCTCGAGGTCGTCTGCCAGTCGATCCGCGGCAACACCGTCGTCCGCGTCGTGAAGGAAGGCGGCAAGTGCTTCAAGGAGATCCTGTCGCCCATGAAGGGAACGGTGGAGCGGCGCGATGAGGTGGCGTGCAGCACGCCGTGCGGCTGACCGGCTGCGCACGTCGGAAAGGCGAAGCGGGCGGCGAGATACCTCGCCGCCCGCTTCGCTTGCAGACCGGAACGAACGAGCGCCGCCGCCGGCCGCGCCAAGCCATCTTACTTCTTGGCGGGCGCGCAGGAGAGGCAGGTGCCGTCGGTCTCGATGGTGTCGCCCGTCTTGGCGAACCATGAGAAGTTCCACGGGCCGGTCACGGCACAGCCGGTCGCGCACTCGGTCTTGAACGTGGCGGACTTGCCGGCCGCGATCTTGTGCACGGTTGCCTTCTGGCCTTCGCTGACGGCGATGGAGATCTCCTTGCTGCTCTTGTTGACGACGGTGAGCGCGCTGGCGGAGGTCGCGGTGGCCAGCACGGCTGCGAGGCCTGCGAGGATGGGCTTGAGCATGGCATGTCCTATCGATGCATGAAGTCGCGAATGGATGCGCGTCGCATGAGCGTGGCGCGCGTCGCAGCCGAGCACCCGCGACGGGCGCGGGCAACGCCTATTGCCGCTCGACCGATCATATGATCGTGAGCGAACATTCTGATTTTCCAGTGTTTCCTTGATGTCCGGTGCGAAAGAGGAAAACCCTGCCGGGATCAATCCTCGTCGTGGTTGGTGACGGCGACGAAGGTGCCGTCCTTCTGGCAGCGGCGCTCGTGCATGAGGAAGTCGTAGTAGCCGCATCGGCCGGTTCCCGGATAGCTGCGGCAGGTCGCGGGGCGCGCGTGGTAGATCGTGCAGCGGCGCTCGCGGGTGTCGAAGAAGCGGCAGATGCGGCCGTAGATGCCGTCCTTCTTGCGCCGCATGATGTACTTGTGCCCGTGCGCCTCCTTCGTGAACTTCGCCTTCGCCTCCGCGAACGACAGCCCGTGATGGCGGGCGAGGCGCTCCACATCCCGCTTGGTCAGCGGGATGACCGGATACGAGCAGCAGTATCCCGGGCAATTCAGGCAGTTATAAAGAGCCATGACGGTCGGTCGCCGGTCGGGGATTTGAGCCGCGCGGGAGAAGCGCGGCGCGCGCAGCATGGGCCCGGAATAGAGGAAGGACGCTTCGCGTCAAGGCCGGCGTGGGATTGACGGAGAGGACCGCGGACTGTGTTGCGCGGCGGTGTAGCGACCGGGCCACGGCGAGGTCCCTTTGCGCCGGCAGCAGCCCATCAGAGTCCGTTTGCGAGGGAATGTTGCCGTTTGGGCATAGGAGCTCCCACCAAGCCATGAATATCATTTTAATCATTTCTTAACAGTATTTGTGGGGGCACGTCATGCGCGCATTGACAACCGGGGCCGTCCTCGCCGGCATCTTGGCGTCCGGCGTTCCGACGGCGCAAGCCGACGACTGGACGGGGATCTACATCGGCATCGGCGGCGGCTACGGTGCGGCCGTGCAGGAGCTGTCCTTCAGCAATGGCCCGGAATTCCCTCCGCCTCCTGCGTTCGCGGCCTCTCTGGATGGCCTGGGCGCGGATGGCGGGTTCTTCACGCTCGGCGTCGGCGCGGATTATCAGATCGACCGGCAGTTCCTCATCGGCGCCTTCTTCGACTACGACTGGATGAGCATGGAGACCGAGCTCGGCCTCGGCGTCGCCGGAGTCCTTTCGGCGCGGGCGGGCCTCGAAGTCGAGGATATGTGGTCGGTCGGTGGCCGGCTCGGCTATCTGCTGACGCCCAACACGCTGCTCTTCCTCTCCGCCGGCTATTCGCGGGCGGACGTCAGCGACCTGACGCTCAACGTCAGCGGGCTCGGCGGCGGTGTGGTCGCCGCGGTCGGGTCCTTCGACGGCTACTTCATCGGCGGCGGCGCGGAGCTCAAGATTACAGACGCGATCTCGCTCAAGGCCGAATACCGCTACACGGACCTCGACGGCGAGACGATCCGGCTGTTCCCGGGCACGGGGCTCGCAGAGATCAATGACTTTGTGCGCACGGAGCTCGATCCCGACATCCAGACCGCCCGCCTGTCGCTCGCCTATCGCTTCGGCCTCGGCCATGGCGCGCATGCGGCGCCCGAGCCCGTCGCCGACGCCCCGGTCGGCTCGTGGAGCCAGTTCTACCTGAGCGCCGGTGGCGGCTATGCGTTCGCCAACAACGAGCTGTCGTTCAGCGAGGGGCCGCTTCTTTCCGGCCTCGTCGACTTCGGCGCCAGCCTCGACGGACTCGGCGGCCAGGGCGGCGCGTTCACCCTCGGCGCCGGCTACGATCACCAGCTCGATTCCAAGTTCGTGCTCGGCGCCTTCGTCGACTACACGTGGCACGACGCGGAGACGGAAGCGTCTCTCAGATTATCACTGCCGCCAGATTCGATCCGGGGGCGCATCGGGTTCGACATCCGCGACGAGCTCTCCGTCGGCGCGCGGCTCGGCTATCTCGTCACCCCGAACGCGCTTCTGTTCGGCACGCTTGGCTACTCCTGGATCGATGTCAGCGATACCGTTCTCTCGGCGAGCGGAGGCGGCGACTCGCTCAGCCTGACGCTTGCCGACAACGGCTCGTTCTCGGGCTGGTTCCTCGGCGCGGGCGTCGAGGCCAAGCTGACCGACTCCATCTCGCTCAAGGCCGAGTATCGCTATACCAACACCGACGGCGACGCGGTCCGTCTCCTTCCCGGCGTGTTTCCCGAGATCAACGAACTCGTCCGTACCGAGCTCGATCCCGATATCCAGACGATCCGGCTGTCGCTTGACTACCGCTTCGGCTTCGCCCGCGAGGAGCCCGTCGTCCCGCTGAAGTAGCACGGAGTGGGCGCACGGCAGCGTTTGCGCCGTCCCTTCCCAAGCGACCGGTGCCGGCACGGCGCCGGTCGCTTGCTTTTCGACGGCGCCCTCGCAGCTTTGCACCCGAGAAAGTTTGCCTTGACGCTCGATCCCGCTCAGCCCATCGGAGGGGCTGGCCGTGGGAGCTGCCGGTCACGGGCAACCCGGCGCGGCGCCAGACGCGTGGGGGACGCAGCGTGGGCTCATTGGATATCTCGCACCCGCTCCTGATCCTGATCGGCGCGTTCTATACGTTCGCCGGACTCGTCGGGATCCGGATGGCGGTGCAGGGGCGCGTTTTCGACGTCGCAATCGCGGCAATCTCCATGAAGCCTGTGCCGTGGGCCGAGATGGCGCGCGGCCTCTGGCTCCTCGTCTTTTCCGTGCCCGTGCTCGCGGGCGGGCTGTTGCTCATCCTGCGGCTCGAATGGGCCGCGTGGGCTTTCGTCATCTCGGCGGTGGCACAGGCGCTCTATCTGCTCCTCGTTGCGCCAGTGTTCTTCGATCCGCACGACCCGCCGGACGCTCAGGGCCGCCGGCAGACGGTCAATGCCTTCATCCTCTACGCGGCGGCCACGGCCTTCGTGCTGTGGGCCTACGGGACGGGCCGCCTGATGACGCCGGACCGCGTGGGCTGGCCGCTCGTCTTCGGTGCGCTCACTCTGTCGGGTGGAGCACTGCTCTACGGCCTGTGGCGCTACTGGTATCCCTTCGCCCGGCCCGCGGAGGCGTTGGGTCTCGGCAGCCGGGCTTCAGGCGGGGACGAGATTGAGGGGGCGGAGGAGGACGCGGCCGCGCCGGCGCGGCCGCCCCACGACAGCCGCCGCATCGTGGTGATGGCGGACTACGGCTGCGATCCGCTGTGGACGCACGAGTCCGAGCCAAGCGGCATGATCCCGCCGGGAGACCTGCCGCTGTCGGAGGCGCTGATCGCCGACCTCGTGGCGTGGGCGCGAAGCTACGACGGATCGTTCAACTTCGAGGATTTCGACAAGCCGAACTGGAGCGAGGCGCAGTACGAGGCGCATCGCCTGGAAGGCATCGCCCTGGCGCGGCGGCTGAAAGGCGAGCTGCCCGACCGGCAGATCTTCTTCTGGCATCACGAGACGGGCCACACGGAGATCACGAGCACCGGGGACGAGACGTGAGACAGGGTCTTGCCCGGCGGGCGTCCGCGGGCTAGAGTGAACAAAAAAAGAACGCCACGGGCCGAACCGCGATTCGCAAGGGCCACGGCCTGAGGCATCAAAGCGGTGGACAAGCAGGCATAGGATAGCTGGCAGCTCCGCGCGACGGGCTAGGGTCTCTGCAACTCGATTCTGTCGTGGGGCAGCCTCAGGGTGCCGTGGACCGGGGACGTGCGGCCCACCGGCAGCTCAAGCCCCGCGCGGCTGGCAATGAAAAGGAGTTCGACATGGCCGGATCGGTCAACAAGGTGATCCTCGTCGGTAACGTGGGCAAGGACCCGGAAATCCGCCGCACGCAGGACGGCCGGGCAATCGCGAACCTGTCGCTGGCGACGAGCGAGACGTGGCGCGACAAGACCACCGGCGAGCGCAAGGAGAAGACAGAGTGGCACCGGGTCGTCGTGTTCAACGACAACCTGTGCAAGGTCGTCGAGCAGTACGTGCGCAAGGGTTCCAAGCTCTATGTCGAAGGCCAGCTGCAGACGCGCAAGTGGACCGACCAGGCGGGCGTCGAGAAGTATTCGACCGAGGTCGTCCTGCAGGGCTTCAACGGCACGCTGACGATGCTCGACGGTGCGCGCGGCGCGGCGGGCGGCATGGCGGAGCCGAGCGTGGAGTACGGCGGCGATGCCGGCTACGGCTCGGGCGCGGCGGGCGGCTACGACAGCGCGCCGAAGCGGTCGGGCGGCGGCGCGAAGAAGTCATTCGACAAGGCCCTCGACGACGAGATCCCGTTCTAGATCGCGACCGTTTCGCGACAGGGTAGACCACGCCATGGAAAAGCCCCGCCGCAGGGATGCGGCGGGGCTTCTCGTTGCCTGCATTCGCGTAGCCCGATCAGGGCGCGGACGGCGCCGGGGCTTCCGGTGCGGCCGGAGCAGGCGCCGGGGTCCCCTCGGGCTGGGCGGCATCGACCGCACCCTGCACCGCTTCCTTGGCCTTCTCGTAGGCGGGACCCGCCGCCTCCTTCGCCTTCTCGTAGGCCTCCTCGGCCTTCCTCTTGGCGTCCTCGAGGACGGGCTTGGCCTTTTCCACCGCGTCCTTCGTGGTGGCCGACGTCTTGTCCTTCAGTTCGAGGGCCTTCTCCTTGGCGCGCTCGAGCAGCGACTTCTTGGGCTGCGCGCGCTCGTAGGGCTCGACCGCAGCGATGACCTCGGGCGTCGCCTCGGGCAGCGAGACGCTGAGCGCGCCCGCCGAATCCTCGAACTTCAGCGCCGAAAGCGATACGCCGACTTTCTTCTCGCCGATGCCCATGAACCCGCCGGTGCCCATCACGATGCCGATGACCGTGTTGCCGTCGGTGACGATCAGATCCTCGATGTCGCCGATGATGGTTCCGTCCGGACCCTTCACTTTGACGCCGATGAGATGATCCTTGGCCAGGTACTCGTCGACCGACTGGCTCTTGATGAAGACGCCGGCCGGAACCGCGGTCTCAGCGACCGCAGCCGAGGCGAGCGCAACGAGCGCGGCGGCGCCGCAGATGAGCTTTTTCATTGGTCTACCCCTTGGGAATCTGGCCGCTCTTCTGATGAACGGGCGACCTCGTCGCGTGACTTTGGGCGCTGGTCCGCCCCGGACGATGGTGCGTCAGATAGGGCCGGAGTATGGCCATAGCAAGTCACCATCTGACGGCTGATGAATTTTGCCGGCTGCTGCAAGCTAATATATAGAAAGTTATAGGGAATCCGGTCTCGCCAGCCCTGTTGAGAACCGCCCGCGGCGGCATCGCGCGCGGTTGCCGGGCCTCCGCGGAGGGGCTAGACGAGACGAGGCCCCAGGATGGAACGGCCCGGACGAGCGTCGCCGACGCGCGCGCCCGTGTGCGGCCGTCCGGTGCAACAGGCAACAGCGCACCTCCGGTGCGATAGGGAACAGCGCACCTCCGGCGCGACAAGGAACAGCTCTTGGCAGACAATCGCGACCACGACACGCCGGGCTCCGAGCCGCCGAGCGACATCCGCCCGGTGCAGATCACCGACGAGATGAAGCGCTCGTATCTCGAGTACGCGATGAGCGTCATCATCTCGCGCGCGCTGCCCGACGTGCGCGACGGCCTGAAGCCCGTGCACCGGCGCATCCTCTACGCGATGAGCCAGCTCGGGCTCGAGCCCAACAAGAAGCACATCAAGTCGGCGAAGGTCGTCGGCGAGGTGATGGGCGACTTCCATCCGCACGGCAACCTCGCCATCTACGACGCCCTCGTGCGCCTCGCGCAGGACTTCTCCATGCGCGTGCCGCTCGTCGACGGGCAGGGCAACTTCGGCTCCATCGACGGCGACCCGCCGGCGGCCGAGCGCTACACGGAAAGCCGGCTGACCAAGGCGGCGATGACGCTGCTCGACGACCTCGACAAGGAGACGGTCGACTTCAAGCCGAACTACGATGACCGCCTTCTCGAACCCTCGGTCCTGCCCGCGAAGTTTCCCAACCTCCTCGTCAACGGCGCCGGCGGCATCGCGGTCGGCATGGCGACGAACATTCCGCCCCACAACCTCGGCGAGGTGATCGACGCCTGCCTGCAGAGTCTCGACAATCCCGAGATCACGATCGACGAGCTGTGCCAGATCGTGCCGGGCCCCGACTTCCCAACGGGGGGCATGATCCTCGGCCGCGGCGGCATTTTGTCGGCTTACCACAAGGGGCGCGGCTCGATCGTCATGCGCGCCAAGGTCCACACGGAGAACATCCGCAAGGACCGCGAGGCGCTGATCGTCACCGCCATCCCCTATCAGGTGAACAAGAAGGTCCTGATCGAGAAGATCGCCGATCTCGTGCGCGAGAAGAAGGTCGAGGGCATCTCGGACCTGTGGGATGAATCGAACCGCGAGGGCATGCGCATCGTCATCGAGCTGAAGCGCGATGCGATCGCCGACGTCGTCCTGAACCAGCTCTGGCGCTTCTCCGATCTCCAGACCACGTTCGGCGCCAACATGATCGCCTTGACCGGCGGTCGCCCGGAGCAGCTGAACCTCAAGGACATGATCGACGCCTTCACCTCCTTCCGCCAGGAAGTGGTGACGCGGCGCACGAAGTATCTGCTGTCGAAGGCGCGCGAGCGCGCCCACGTGCTCGTCGGGCTTGCCATCGCGGTCGCCAACATCGACGAGGTCATCAAGCTCATCCGCTTCGCGCCCTCACCGGCCGAGGCCAAGGAGCAGTTGATGGCGCGCGACTGGCCGGCCAAGGACATGGCGCCGCTGATCGAGCTCATCGCCGATCCCCGCCACCGGCTGGCGGCCGACGAGACCTACCGTTTGTCGGAGGAGCAGGCGAAGGCGATCCTGGAGCTGCGCCTTGCCCGCCTCACCGCGCTCGGCCGCGACGAGATCTCCGATGAACTGAAGAAGCTCGCGACCGAGATCCGCGACTACCTCGACATCCTCTCCTCGCGGGCCCGCATCTTCGACATCATCCGCACCGAGCTTGCCGACATCAAGGCGCAGTTCGCGACGCCGCGGAAGACCGAGATCGTCGACATCGAGGGCGAGGTCGAGGACGAGGACCTGATCCAGCGCGAGGACGTCGTCGTCACCGTCAGCCACAAGGGCTACATCAAGCGCGTGCCGCTCTCCACCTACCGGGCGCAGCGCCGCGGCGGCAAGGGCCGCTCCGGCATGGCGACGCGCGAGGAGGATTTCGTCACGCAGATGTTCGTGACCTCGACCCACACGCCCGTGCTGTTCTTCTCCTCGCGCGGCATGTGCTACCGCATGAAGGTGTGGCGCCTGCCGGCCGCAACCCCGCAGTCGCCGGGCAAGGCGCTCGTCAACCTGCTGCCGCTGGAGGAGGGCGAGGTCATCACCTCCATCCTGCTCCTTCCGGAGGACGACCGCACGTGGGGCTCGCTGGAGCTCCTGTTCGCGACGCGCTCGGGCAACGTGCGTCGCAACGCGCTCTCCGACTTCGAGAACATCAATCGCAACGGCAAGATCGCCATGAAACTCGACGCGGAGTGGGGGAGCGGCGGCGACCGGATCGTCTCCGTCGCCATCGCCAGCCCCGGCGCCGACGTGCTGCTGACGACCGCGCAAGGCCAGTGCATCCGCTTCCTCATCGGGGAGGAGGTGCGCCTCTTCAAGGGCCGTGATTCCGATGGCGTTCGCGGCATTCGTCTCGAAGAGGGCGACGAGGTCATCGCCATGGCGATCCTGAACCACGTTGAGGCCTCGCCCGCCGAGCGCGCCGCCTACCTGAAGCAGGCCGCAGCCCTGCGCCGCGCGACCGGCGACGAGGAGGCGGAAGGGGCGAACAGCGAGGCGGAGACGGAGGAGGGCTCGGAGGAGAATGCCGAGCTGACACCCGAGCGCTACGCGGAGCTCGGCGCGCGCGAGCAATTCGTGCTGACCGTGTCGGAGCGCGGCTTCGGCAAGCGGACATCGAGCTACGAGTTCCGCACCAGCGGCCGCGGCGGCAAGGGCATCGTGGCGATGGTCGTCAACGACCGCAACGGCAACCTCGTCGGGGCCTTCCCCGTCGAGCATTCCGATCAGATCATGCTCGTGACCGACGGCGGACAGTTGATCCGCTGCCCGGTCGACGATGTGCGCATCGCCGGCCGCAACACCCAGGGTGTGCGCATCTTCAAGACCGACGCGGAGGAGGCCGTCGTCTCCGTCGAGCGGATATCGGAGCCGGGCGACGACGGCGAGGCGGAGAGCGAGGACGACTGAGCCCGCGCCCGGTAGCCGCCGCAGCGGCTTGCGACGGGCTACGTATCAGGCGAGCGGCGAGGGCCGGTTGCGCTCGATGGCGGTGAGCGCGGGCGTGATCGGGCAGAGTTCCGCGATCGCGGGCCAGTTGCGCAGCGTGATCTGGTGCCGGCTCTTCTGAGAGATGAGGCCCTCGGCCTTGAAGCGTGACATCAGCCGCGACAGCGTATCGGCGTTGAGCGCCAGGTACTGCGCGATCTCGGTCCTCGACAGGGGCAGCTCGATGGCGACCGTCGTGCCGATCGGGACGCCGACCTCCAGGGCGATCTCGATCAGGAAGGCGGCGAGCCGCTGCGGGCCGTCGAGGTTGGCCAGCGCGCACGCGTGGACGGCGGCGCGGGCGAGTTGCCGGTCGCGCAGGCGGTCGTAGGCGGAGAGGAGATCGCCGTCGGCATGGAGGAGCCGCGCCAGGGCCTTCGCCTTGAAACGGAGCGCCTCGACCGGCGTCGCCGCGACGATCGCCCGGTCGGAAAAGCACGGGACGGCTCCCGCCGAGATCACGTCGCCTGGGAACGCCAGCGCCAGGAAGCGCGCGTCGCCCTGGCTCATCTCGGCGCGGGCCAACAGCACGCCCGACTGGACAGCGTAGAGAAGATCGTCCTGGCCTGGCGCCAGCGTGATGCGCTGGCGCGGCCGCAACTTGATTTGCGCGGCCTGCACTTCGTGCGGATCGAGCCGGCCGAGGAAGGCGCCGTTGGTCCGCCCGGCAGCGGCGCCGGCCTGGGGCCGCATGCCGTTCTGAGGCCGCTCCCGATCCTTGATGGCCATCGCTGATCCGATCCGATCGCATGGGGCGCGTCCGCCCCGGGAATGTTGGGACCACGCTCCGTGCTTCGACTCGTCACTGCATTGACCAACGTCAACCATCGCCGGGGTGCGACGCCGTGCGTCCGCCATCTTCCGGGATGCCGCAGGCGCCATTGACCTCTGTCAACTGGCGCGTGTCCTGAACGCAACATGGCAGCCTGCGGACGAATGCTGCTGACGCGGGTCAGCGGTCGGGCCCTCGCCGCGCTGGGACATTCTGGGGAACCCCCTATGGATGGTTGCGGGAATGGCGGGTGGGACACGTGAGCTGCCAAGCCGTCTTAATAGGGGAATGACCATGATGAACACTGGATGGGGTATCAAGGCGTGGCTGACGGGCTTTGCCGTCATGGGAGGCGTGGCCGGAGCAGCCATTCCGGCGTCGGCTGGCGACTACAGCGGCGACTTCATGGTCCGCGTGCAAGGGACGTACGTTGCCCCGGGCGATGACAGCAGCCCGGCGGGGCTTTCGGTTGACGATGAATTCATTCCGACGGCGACGCTGACCTACTTCCTGAACAAGAATCTCGCGGTCGAGCTGTTCTGCTGCTTTGCCAACATGGATGCGGAGCTTGAGGGGGCCGGCAAGGTCGCCGAGTTCTGGGTGTTCCCGCCGGCCCTGACGCTGCAGTACCACTTCGACAGCATGGGCGGCTTCAAGCCCTACGTCGGCGCCGGCATCCAGTACATCCTCCCCTTCAGCGAGGAAGGTACGGGCGCTCTGGCCGGTCAGAACGTGGAGGTCGACGACGCGCTCGGCTTCACGCTGCAGGCTGGCTTCGACGTGGAGCTCGGCGAAGGCTGGTACCTCAACGCCGACGTCAAGAAGACCTGGATCGATCACGACGTGAGCGTGCGTCCGCTCGGCGCCGACTTCAACGTCGAGCTCGATCCCTGGATCTTCTCGGTCGGTGTCGGCTACCGCTTCAACCTCTCGGATATCTTCGGGGCACGGCACGCGGAAGCGCCGCTGAAGTGAGGGATTGGGGTCGTCCCCGTTCCGTCACAGGCTCAAGCATACGGCAAGGCCCGCTCGGATGAGCGGGCCTTTGCTTTTCCAGAGGTTGCGCAGGCTCCACCGTGCAGCGGCGCAGGCTGCGACGACTCACGCGTCGATCGCGCGCTTGACCTCGAAGACCTCCATGATGCGGCAGCCGCGATGCGGCCCGTCGCACACGAAGGTCCACTGGCCCTCCGTGTACGTGTCGCACATCTTGACACCCTTGATCAGGATCCAGTGGCCGTCCTTGCCCTTGTGGATGGCCAGGATGTAGTGCGCCCAGGCGTTGCGCGGCTTCTGCATCCACGTCCACACGGTGGGGCGCTTGCGGCGCTCCAGGTGCATGTGGCTCTCTTTCAGCGTCATGGCGTAGCCGTACATGGCCAGCGCCGCCTCGACCTCGTCGGCGTAGGTGCCCTTCACCGCAAGCTTCAGGTCGGGCGGCAGCTCGCGGTAGGCGTTGATCGCCCGCTCGACCTTGCTGATCGGATAGCCGGTGATCGCCGACAGCACGTAGGGGCCGCAGAACGCCATGCGGCCGGTGTCGTTCGTCACCTCGTTCAAGGTGGAGGTCAGCCTGGGGGCTAAATCGAGATCGTCCACGGCGCGCCTCGCGGCCAAATCAACGGTTGGCGATCCCGATTCTTCGGGCCGGCATGGTTGACAAAGGGTTAACGCCGATGCGGTGGGGGCGGATGGGCCGCTATGGGCGCACCGGCGGGTGGCCCGGATTAGCCGGTCCTGGCCGGGGCGCGACCGCCGCCTCGAAGCTGCGCGGGCGGCGGACCGGCCGGGCGGTCGGCCCGTGGCAGCGGGCGGCGGTCGCGTTCCTCCGGCGCGCGCGTTTACTCCGCAACGCGGGCACAGTATGGAAAGGAGGCGGCCGCGTGCGGCGGGCTGCTCAACACGCGACGGCCGCGCGGCTGTCGGACGAGGCATAGAGGACGCGTATGCGCTACGACGAGCGGGACCAGGAAAGCAGGAACGTCGAGGACCGGCGCGGCCAGGGCGGCGGCTTCGGCTTCCCGGGCGGCGGCGGGATCCAGATCCCGATCGGCGGGCGCGGCGGCGTGAGCCTGACGTCGCTTCTCATCATCGGCGCGATCATGCTGCTCTTCGGCATCAACCCGCTCGACCTTCTGCTGGGCGGCGGCGGGCGCAACTTCCCGGACATGCCGCAGATGCCGCGGACCGAGACGACGCAGCGCCCGACCAGCGGGCCCGACATTCCGGGGCTGCCCGGAGGCGCCGGCAGGACGGCGGCATCGAACGACGAGATGAAGGTTTTCATCAGCCGCGTGCTCGCCGACACCGAGCAGGTGTGGAACAAGGTCTTCCAGAGCTTCGGCGAGAACTATCAGGAGCCCCAGCTCGTCATCTTCGACCGCGGCACGCGCACGGCCTGCGGAGTCGGCATGACGCAGATGGGCCCGTTCTACTGCCCGCTCGACCGCAAGATCTACATCGACCTCGCCTTCTACGAGGAGCTGAAGCGGCGCTTCAACGCGCCGGGCGATTTCGCGCAGGCCTACGTCGTCGCGCACGAGGTCGGCCACCACGTCCAGACGCTGCTCGGCATCGCCGACAAGGTGCAGTCGATGAAGCAGCGCATGGACGAGCGCAGCGCCAACGCGCTGCAGGTGCGCATGGAGCTGCAGGCCGATTGCCTCGCGGGCGTGTGGGCGAATCTCAACCACCAGCTCAACGCCCGTCTGGAGCCCGGCGACATCGAGGAGGGTTTGCGCGCGGCCAATGCCATCGGCGACGACATGATCCAGCGGAAGACGCAGGGCTACGTCGTGCCGGACGCCTTCACGCACGGCTCGGCGGAGCAGCGCATGCGCTGGTTCACGACCGGCTACAAGTCGGGCCAGATGCAGTCCTGCGATACGTTCGGCACCGACGATCTCTGACGCTGAGCGCGGTGTGAGGAGGGGTCTGCGATGAGGGGCCGGACCTCGTCCGAGGGGTCCCGATCCGTTGCCGTCCCTCGTGCTGCCGCTCCGGCGGCGGTGTGTGCCGGCGGCACGCTCGCGCGGGCGCCGCTGACGGGCCTCGGTGCCGCCTGGCTCGTCGCCGAGATGGGCCTCCTGTTCCTGGCCGCCCCGCTGGCGATGCACGCCGCCGTGCATCAGGCGCGCATGCCTCTGTTCGTGGCGCTCGTGCCGGTGCTCCTCGTCGTGCTCGCGATCCTCGCCTTCGACCGGACGTTCTCGCTCAGGCAGGAGGTCGCGCGCGGCTTCGGCTGGCGCACGCTGCTGTCGATCCTCCTCGTCTTCGCGGCCGGCACGCTCGGCGTCGCCGCCTGGCTGCAGGAGGCCCACCCCGAATGGCTGCTCGAGTTTCCGCGCAACCGTCCCCGGGTCTGGCTGACGATCCTGATCGCCTACCCTTTCGCCTCCGTCGCCGCGCAGGAGATCGTCTACCGCACGTTCTTCTTTCATCGCTACGGCGGCCTGTTCGGTGCATCGCGCGGCGCCGCCATCACCGCGAACGGGTTTCTTTTCGGATTCGCCCATATCGTCGTCGGCCAGCCGTTCGCGGTCGTCGCGACGACCGTGACGGGCCTTCTGTTCGCGGCCCGTTACGCCGAGACGCGCTCGTTCTGGGCCGTATTCCTGGAGCACACGCTCTGGGGCGCCATGGTGTTCACGATCGGGCTCGGACGCTACTTCTTCACGGGCGTCGCCAACGTGTGAGCGGCCGAACCGCCGCGGCCCTGCCGCGCGGCAGTTGAGCCCGGACGCGGGTTCCGCTAGAAAGCCGCCCGATCCCATCCCGTGCGAATCCTAAGAGAGGCGCCTCCCATGGCCGCAGCCCACCAGTACGTCTACCACATGCACAAGCTGTCCAAGACCTATCCGGGCGGCAAGCAGGTGCTGAAGGACATCTCGCTCTCGTTCCTGCCGAGTGCCAAGATCGGCGTCGTGGGCCTGAACGGCTCCGGCAAGTCGACGCTGCTCAAGATCATGGCGGGCGACATCGACGACTACGTCGGCGAGGCCTGGGCCGCCGACGGCATCAAGGTCGGCTACCTGCCGCAGGAGCCGCAGCTCGACCCCGACAAGGATGTGCTCGGCAACGCGATGGAGGGCGTGGCGGAGAAGAAGGCGATCCTCGACCGCTACAACGAGATCGCGGCGAACTACTCCGAGGAGACCGCCGACGAGATGACCGCGCTGCAGGATCAGATCGACGCCCAGAACCTCTGGGACCTCGACACGCAGGTGGAGCAGGCGCTCGACGCGCTGCGCTGCCCGCCGGGGGACGCGGACGTGACCAGGCTGTCGGGCGGCGAGAAGCGCCGCGTGGCGCTCGTCCGGCTCTTGCTGTCGAAGCCCGACATCCTGCTCCTCGATGAGCCGACGAACCATCTCGACGCGGAGAGCGTCGCCTGGCTCGAACGGTTCCTGAAGGAGTACGCGGGCTGCGTAATCCTCGTCACGCACGACCGCTACTTCCTCGACAACATCACGGCGTGGACGCTGGAGCTCGACCGCGGCCACGGCGTGCCGTGGCAGGGCAACTATTCGAGCTGGCTGGAGCAGAAGGCGAAGCGTCAGGAGGCCGAGAAAGCCGCCGAGGAAGGCCGCCAGAAGACGATCTCGCGCGAGCTGGAATGGATCCGCTCCTCGCCCAAGGCCCGCCAGGCGAAGTCCAAGGCCCGCATCACCGCCTACGAGAAGCTCGTCGAGCAGGCGGGTCGCGAGGAGGTGGGCCGCGCCACGATCCAGATCGCGCCGGGGCCGCGCCTCGGCGACGTCGTGGTCGAGGTCGACGGCCTCTCCAAGGCTTTCGGCGACCGGCTCCTCATCGACGACCTCTCCTTCAAGCTGCCGCCGGGCGGCATCGTCGGCGTGATCGGTCCCAACGGCGCGGGCAAGACGACACTGTTCAAGATGCTGACCGGCAAGGAGAAGCCCGACAAGGGCTCGATCCGCCTCGGCGAGACGGTGAAACTCGGCTACGTCGACCAGAGCCGCGATCACCTCGACGACCGCAAGACGGTCTGGGAGGAGATCTCGGGCGGCCTCGACATGATCAAGCTCGGCGAGAAGAAGGAGATGAACTCGCGCGCCTACTGCGGGTGGTTCAACTTCAAGGGGCCGGACCAGCAGAAGAAGATCGGCCTGCTCTCGGGCGGCGAGCGCAACCGCGTGCATCTGGCCAAGATGCTGAAGGAGGGCGGCAACCTCCTGCTTCTCGACGAGCCGACGAACGACCTCGACACCGAGACCCTCGGTGCGCTGGAGGCGGCGCTGGAGGACTTCCCCGGGTGCGCCGTCGTCATCTCGCACGACCGCTTCTTCCTCGATCGTCTGGCCACCCACATCCTCGCCTTCGAGGGCGACAGCCACGTCGAATGGTTCGAGGGCAACTTCGACGCCTACGAGGAGGACAAGAAGCGCCGCCTCGGCGAGGCCGCGGTCGAGCCCCACCGCATCAAGTTCAAGCGCTTCGAGCGGTAGGGGCCGGGTGCTGCGGCCTGCGGTTCCTGGAACCGGATGAGCCGCGCTCCCGCCTTCTGGGAAAGAGCAGCCGCTCGATCGTTTCGACGAGCTTCGTGATTGCGAGCATCATGGCAGCATCTCCTGGCCCGTGCGGCATAGGGAGACGATGCGCTCCGTCTCGGCTAAGAACAAACAACAAAGGGGCTGGGTGCCCATAACGCCATGTTGTGTGTGTGATGTCTCGCAGACTTCCCTCGCTCAACGCGCTCCGCGCCTTCGAGGCGGCGGCGCGGCACCGGAGCCTGACGCTCGCATCGGCTGAGCTCAATGTCGCGCAGGCGGCCGTGAGCCGCCATGTCCGCGAGCTCGAGGCCTGGCTCGGCACGAAGCTGTTTCACCGGACCGGGCGCGGCGTTGCGTTGACGGAGGATGGCGCGACCCTTGCCGCCGACCTGACCGCCGCCTTCGATCGGCTCGCCGCCGCCGTCGACCGCTTCAAGGCGTCCGGACAGCGGCGGGGCCTCGTCGTCAGCAGCGACGTCTCGTTCGCAGCGCTGTGGCTCGTGCCCCGACTGAAGTCGTTTTTGGCGGCCCATCCCGACATCGACCTCGTCATCGATCCGAGCCCGCGGCTCGTCGATTATGCCAAGGGCGAAGCCGACATCGGCATCCGCTACGGCAAGGGCGACTGGCGAAGCGTGTCGGCGACGAAGCTTTTTCCGGCCGCCGCCGCGCCCGTGTGCAGCCCCAAATTCCTTGCCGCCTCGCGCGTCCGCGTGCCGGCGGACCTCGCAACGGCGGCGCTCATCCGCGAGGACCGGCACGACTACTGGCCGCTGTGGCTTGCGGCCGCCGGGGTGAGCCTTGCCGTGCCGCCCGTCGGTCCGCAGGTCCGCGGCGAACTCGCGATCGCCGCCGCGGAGGCCGGCAGCGGCTTTGCGCTCGCCGACGCGGTGCAGGCCGGCGACGCGCTGATGGCGGGGCGTCTGGTACGGCCGTTCGGGATCGTCGTCGAGGAATGCGCCTACTTCCTGGTGCATGCAGAGGGCGCGCGGCTGACGGCGGCCGCCCAGGCGTTCCGGGCCTGGCTCACCGGCGAGCGCGATCGCTTCACGGCGAGCTATGCTGCGTGGCAGGCACGGGCGGACCGGGCCGGGCGCCCGGCCGGGTCGCCCTGATCGCGGTGTTATCGGCGAAGGCCGCAATTCGAACCGCGTTCAGCGTCGGCCAGTGCAGGCGCGGCCCTCCAGAATTTAGAAATATCTTGAGAATCAATCTGTTGCCGATTCCAGCTCAGGACCGGCTCGCCTTCCGCGTGTGGTCTATACGGTCGCAGGCGACGAATTGTCGTTCTCCAGCTTGGGCTTGGCCTTTCAGGCTCATCTTGCTTCTGCCGCAATAATCGTGCGCTAAAGGCGCCGTTCAGAGAAACAGAAGCAGGGACCGATCACATGAGCAGACCACTCCTCGCCGCCGCTGCGGCCCTGGCCGGCATGGCCCTCGTCTCCTCCGCTGAAGCCAAACCGTATGACCCCAGCCAGTCGCAGGGCTGGCAGCAGACCGAAGCCGGCCAGCCCGCGCGCCGCGGTGTCCGCCAGAAGGTCCGTCAGGCCCGCTATGCGCAGCAGGTCGAGCGCGCGCCGCGGCGTTCCGGCGTCGGAGCCCGCCCCGGCAAGTGGTGCGGCTGGTGGATGCGCACCCAGAAGGGCGGCGGTCCCGAGTACAACGTCGCCTGGAACTGGCGCAAGTACGGCTCACCGTCCGGCCCGCAGGTCGGTGCCGTGGTCGTGTGGCGTCACCACGTCGGCATGATCGTCGGCCGCGCCGCGAACGGCCAGTGGATCGTGAAGTCGGGCAACGACGGCGGCGCGGTGCGCACGCGCGCCCGCTCGGTCTCGGGTGCGGTCTTCCGCATCTGAGGTGGCGCACCCGTCTCGTTCCGAGCGGAGACCCGCACTAATAAAAAAGGCCGCCCCTCGGGGCGGCCTTTGACGTTTGTGTGGCGACTTGGGGCGCGATGCTCGTGTCCGGCTCGACGCTGCCGCGGGCGGGCTACTGGTTGAGCGCGGCCACGAGCGCCCGCGGGTTGTCCTGGTTCTTGCTGATGTAGTCCTGGAATAGGTTGCCGAGCACCGTCGTCATCTGGAACAGCATGATCTCGGCGTCGCGGACCTTGTAGGTCTCGCCGCGGCGGATCAGCTTCCAGCGTACGTCGTAGGAGGACCCGTCGCGCAGCGTCACGACCGTGTCGACGTAGGCGCCGCCCGGCGTCTGCTGCGACTGGCCGACCACGATGGCCTTGGCGACCGGATACTTCGGCGCCTCCTTGGCGGCGTAGCCGGCGATCCAGTTCACCATGCCCGAGTAGTAGGCCGGGCGGTCCGCCTTGGAGAGGCGCTGGGCGTAGGGCCCGAGCGCCGTCAGACCGATGCCGGGCAGGTCGGCATGGCTGCGCAGGGCGGTGGCGAAGGCCTGGGGCGAGCGCGAGCGCGAGGCCGCCACGAGTTCGTTGGCAACGCGCTGCATGTAGGCCGCCGGGGTCTCGGCCGCAGCCGCGGTTGCGGACAGGACCATCGCCACGCCGGCGAACAGCGCGCGCGCGACAGGGAGGCGCGCGAGGGGGAAGAGTGGGGTCATAGTCTGCATTACGGACTGGCTCGCTGATGGCCCTCAGGGCGGGGTTCGTTCTGCGTGACCATGGCCGCCGAATGCGGCACGCCGGTGGCCTCGTCTGCCCTCTTCCGGTCACCGTACAGCACGCGGGCACGGGTGCCGTCAAATGCTCCGAACGCCCCGGACCTCGCCGTCCGGGACCGGACGCCGATAGGGTGTAGCCGGAGCGACAGGGGTCTCGGTGCGGGCCAGCGTTGGTGACGGCGCGCGACCGCCGTTCCGGCCGTGGAGGGCGCGCGGAGGCAGCTCGGGCTGCGCCAGCGCGCCCGCGATGCGGTCGACGTCGGACTGGTGCAGCCGGTCGGCGAGCGCGATCAGCACCGAGCGGTCGCGGTCGGGATGAAGAAGGATGAGCTCGTGGCGGACGCCCGAGAGGGACGCGCGCAGGTACGGGACGACGCCGCAGAACTCCGACAGGGGCGCCTGCCAGGTGGCGAAGCGGCCGAAGGCGCGGTCGCTGACGGTGACGAGCCCGCCGGCGATCTCGACGCTGCGGCTGCGGGTCAGCGTATCGACGAGCCGCGTGATCGGAAAGCCGACCAGGAGCAGCCAGAAGGCGAGACCGGTCAGAATTTGCGCGGCCGCAAGCGGCCGGGTGGCAACGACCGCACGCAGGCCCTGGTCGGCGAGCGCGCTCGAGGCGAGGAGATAGAACGGAAACAAGAGGACCGCGGCGACGGCGACCAGGAAGGCCAGCAGCACGCCTACCGACCGGCGCGCGGGCAGCTGCTCGATGCGGATTGTGGAGCCGGAAAAGTCGGGCATCGGCGGCGACATGCGGTCTACGGCGGCAAGGCGCATGAGGAGGGTCCAGCGAAATCGAAATGGGCGAGTTGCGAGGCCTCGGAACTCGGAGCTGCAACCTTAGGCGTCTTAGACTTGACACCGGGTTAATCGGAGGCTTGCGCGGAGCCGTTTTGTGACAACGGGCGGGCCAGGATTAGGTGGCGCGGGCGGGGCTCGTTGCATCGGGCCACTTATCGCTTGACAGACATAAAGATATCTTTATGTCTAGAGAACCCCTGCGGAGACGCGCATGACCCCAGCCCTGCCCCTGCCCGATCTCGTCACGGCGCTCAAGGCGGCCGCCGAGCCGACGCGCCTGCGTATTCTGCTGTTGCTGTCGCGCGGGGAGCTTACGGTCAAGGACCTGACGCAGATCCTCGGCCAGAGCCAGCCGCGCCTCTCGCGGCACCTGAAGCTGCTGACGGAGGCCGGGCTCATCGAGCGGTTCCGCGACGGGAGCTGGGTCTATTTCCACGTCTCCGACCGCACGGCGGGAGGACATCTCGCCCGCCGTCTCATCGCCGCGGTGCAGGGGGCCGATCCGGTCGCCCGCCGCGATCGCGAGCGGGCGGATGCGCTCCGGCGCGACCGCGAGCGGGCGGCGCAGGCCTACTTCCAGGCGCACGCCGCCGACTGGGACCGCATCCGCGGTCTCTATGTGTCGGAGAGCGCCGTAGAGGCTGCCATGCTCGAGGCGCTGGGCCCTGGGCCGTTCCGGCTTCTGGTCGATCTCGGCACCGGCACGGGCCGCATCCTGGAGCTGTTCGCGGGGCGCTATGCGCGCGGCCTCGGCTTCGATCTCAACCAGTCGATGCTGGCCTACGCGCAGAGCAAGCTCTCGGCCGGCGATCTCGCCGACACCGAGGTCCGCCACGGCGACCTCTATGACCTGACGCTCCAGGACGGCGTGGCGGATGCCGTCGTCATGCATCAGGTTCTGCACTTCCTGACCGAGCCCGGCGCCGCCATCGAGGAGGCCGCACGCATCCTCGCTCCCGGCGGCCGGCTGCTCATCGTCGACTTCGCGCCCCACGATCTGGAGTTCCTGCGCGAGGAGCACGCCCACAAGCGCCTCGGCATCGCATCCGATGCGGTCGAGCAGTGGACGCGCGCGGCGGGCCTTCATCTCGAGCATGCCGCGCAGTTGACGCGCGAGAGCGGGACGGACGAGCCTGCCTTGACGGTTTCTCTGTGGGTCGCGCGGCGGCCCGCCGAGGCACGAACGGTTCCGGTGCAAAAAGCAGGCGGGAAGGTCCGCCTGATCGAGGAGGCGCAGTGATGGTCGAGGGCAAGGAACGCAAGAGCCGGCTGCTCGGCACCGGCGAGATCGCCGTGTCGTTCGAATTTTTTCCGCCCAAGACGGACAAGATGGAGGAGCAGCTCTGGGCGTCGATCAAGCGGCTGGCTCCGCTCGCGCCCGAGTTCGTTTCCGTCACGTACGGCGCCGGCGGCACGACGCGCGAGCGCACGCATGCCACCGTCGCCCGCATCCTGAAGGAGACGGCGCTGCGGCCGGCCGCCCATCTGACGTGCGTGGACGCGACGCGCGAGGAGGTGGACGCGGTCGCGCGCGCCTACTGGCACGCGGGGGTCCGCCACGTCGTCGCGCTGCGCGGTGACCCCGCCACGGGCGTCGGCCAGGCCTATGCCCCGCATCCCGGCGGCTATGCAAACGCCGCCGAGCTCGTAGCGGGGCTGAAGCGGATCGCGAACTTCGAGGTCTCTGTCGCCGGCTATCCCGAGAAGCATCCCGAGAGCCCGACGCTCCAGGCCGACATGGACAATTTGAAGGCCAAGGTGGACGCCGGCGCGGACCGCATCATCACGCAGTTCGGCTTCGACAACGCGCATTATCTACGCTTCTTGGAGCGTGCGCGCGCTGCCGGCATCTGGATCCCGATCACGCCCGGCATCGTGCCGATCCACAATTTCCGCCAGGTTGCGGGCTTTGCCGTGCGCGCCGGTGCCTCCGTGCCGGCGTGGCTCGCGCGCCGCTTCGAGGGCCTCGACAACGATCCCGAGACGACCAAGATGGTAGCTTCGGCGATTGCCACCGAGCAGGTCATGCAGCTTGTCGACGAGGGCATCAAGACCTTCCACTTCTACACGCTGAACCGCGCCGACCTCGTCTATGCGATCTGCCATCTCCTCGGCCTGCGTCCCCTGAAGGCGGCGCCGCTGGAAGATCGCCGCACCATGATCGCCTGATAGGCCCCTCTCCCCGTCCTGACGGGGAGAGGGTGATTTCAATCGAACGAACGGAAAGACTGTCCATGAAGCGTCTCCCCAGCTTCGCCGCCCTCGAGAAGGCCGCCTCGGAACGCATCCTCATCATCGACGGCGCCATGGGGACGATGATCCAGCGCCACAAGCTGCAGGAGGCCGACTATCGCGGCGAGCGCTTCAAGGACTGGCCGCGCGATGTCAAAGGCAACAACGACCTGCTCGTCCTGACGCAGCCGCGGATCATCCAGGAGATCCACGAGCAGTACCTGGAGGCCGGCGCCGACATCATCGAGACGAACACCTTCAACGCGCAGGTGATCTCCATGGCCGACTACGGCATGGAGGCGCTCGCCTACGAGATCAACCTGCAGGCGGCAAGGCTCGCGCGCGCGGCCGCTGACACGTACAACAAGCGGACGCCCGGCAAGCCGCGCTTCGTCGCCGGCGCCGTCGGTCCGACGAACCGCACGGCCTCGATCTCGCCGCAGGTCAACGATCCCGGCTTCCGCAACGTCACGTTCGACGAGCTGCGCGAAGCTTACGCCGAGCAGGTGCGCGGCCTCGTCCGCGGCGGCTCGGACATCATCCTGATCGAGACCATCTTCGACACGCTCAACGCCAAGGCGGCCGGCTTCGCGACGCTCGACGTCTTCGACGAGCTCGGCGTCGAGCTGCCGGTCATGCTGTCGGGCACCATCACCGACAGGTCCGGTCGCACGCTGTCGGGCCAGACGGCGGAGGCCTTCTGGTATTCCATGCGCCACCTGAAGCCGTTCTCCATCGGGCTCAACTGCGCGCTGGGAGCCGAGCTGATGCGGCCCTACATCGCCGAGCTCGCCCACGTCGCGGACTGCCGCATCTCCGCCTATCCGAACGCGGGCCTGCCGAACGCCATGGGCGAGTACGACGAGACGCCTGACGACATGGCCTGCAAGATGGAGCCGTGGGCGAAGGACGGCCTCGTCAACATCGTCGGCGGCTGCTGCGGCTCCACGCCCGACCACATCCGCCATATCGCAGAGCACGTAAAGGACTATGGGCCGCGCAAGATCCCAGACATCGAGCCCAGGCTGCGCCTCTCCGGCCTCGAGCCGTTCGTTGCGGGGTAAGACCATGGTCGCTGCCAAACATTTGGCGGTTCCCTCTCCCTTCGCGATGATGCGAAGCATCGCTCCGCGATGTCGATGCGAAGCATCGCTCCGCGATGACGGGGAGAGGCGCTCCAAGCACTAGAAGCGTGGCAGAAAAGAAAAGCACATGACTTCCGCAGCACAGACCTTCATCAACGTCGGCGAGCGCACGAACGTCACGGGCTCGGCGAGATTCCGCAAGCTCATCGAGGCCGGCGACTACCAGGCCGCGCTGTCCGTCGCGCGCCAGCAGGTCGAGAGCGGCGCGCAGATCATCGACGTCAACATGGACGAGGGCCTTCTCGATTCGGAGAAGGCCATGACGACGTTCCTCAACATGATCGCCTCCGAGCCCGACATCTCACGCGTGCCGATCATGATCGACAGCTCGAAGTGGTCGGTCATCGAGGCGGGATTGAAGTGCGTCCAGGGCAAGGCGATCGTCAACTCGATCTCGCTCAAGGAAGGCGAGGGACCGTTCCTGGAGCAGGCGCGCAAGGTGCTGCGCTATGGCGCCGCCGTCGTCGTCATGGCCTTCGACGAGGAGGGCCAGGCCGACACCGTTGAGCGCAAGGTCGCGATCTCAGAGCGTGCCTACAAGCTCCTGACCTCGGTCGTGGGCTTCCCGCCCGAGGACATCATCTTCGACCCCAACATCTTCGCGGTCGCGACCGGCATCGAGGAGCACAACGGCTACGGCCTCGCCTACATCGAGGCCGCGCGCCGGATCAAGGAGAGGATGCCGCGCGTGCACATCTCAGGCGGCGTGTCGAACCTGTCGTTCGCGTTCCGGGGCAACGAGCCGGTGCGCGAGGCGATGCACTCAGTCTTCCTCTACCACGCCATCAAGGCCGGCATGGACATGGGCATCGTCAACGCGGGCCAGCTCGCGGTCTACGACGACATCCCCGCCGAGCTGCGCGAATTGTGTGAGGACGTGGTGCTGAACCGGCGCAACGACGCCACCGACCGCCTGCTGGAGGCGGCACCGCGGTTCAAGGGCGAGGGCGTCAAGAAGGCCGAGGCGGACTTGAAGTGGCGCGATGCGCCCGTCGAGGAGCGGCTGACGCATGCGCTCGTCCACGGCATCACCGACTTCATCGAGGCCGATACCGAGGAGGCGCGCCAGAAGCTCGACAAGCCGCTGCAGGTCATCGAAGGCCCGCTGATGGCCGGCATGAACGTCGTCGGCGACCTTTTCGGCGCCGGCAAGATGTTCCTGCCGCAGGTTGTGAAGTCAGCCCGTGTCATGAAGCAGGCGGTCGCCTATCTGCAGCCCTACCTGGAGGCGGAGAAGGAGGCGTCGGGCGTCGATGCGCGGCCGGCCGCCGGCAAGGTGCTGATGGCGACGGTCAAGGGCGACGTCCACGACATCGGCAAGAACATCGTCGGCGTCGTGCTCCAGTGCAACAACTACGAGGTCATCGACCTCGGCGTCATGGTGCCGGCCGCGAAAATTCTGGAGACGGCGAAGAAAGAGAACGTCGACATCATCGGCCTCTCGGGTCTCATCACGCCCTCGCTCGACGAGATGTGCTTCGTTGCCGCCGAAATGGAGCGCGAAGGCTTTGACGTGCCGCTGCTCATCGGCGGCGCGACGACGAGCCGGGTCCACACCGCCGTCAAGATCGCGCCGAACTACAACCGCGGCCAGGCCGTCTTCGTGCTCGATGCGAGCCGGGCGGTGGGCGTCGTCTCGAACCTGCTGTCGGATACGGAGAAGACCTCGTTCGTCGCCGGCACGCGGGCGGAGTACCAGAAGGTGCGCGAAACCCATCTGGCGAACGAGGCAAAGAAGCGCCGCGTGCCGCTTGCCGACGCCCGCGCCAACGCCTTCAAGATCGACTGGAAGCTCTACAATCCGCCCAAGCCGCGCTTCATGGGGCCGCGGGCCTTTCCGACTTACGATCTCGCCGAGCTCGTTCCCTATATCGACTGGACGCCCTTCTTCCAGACGTGGGAACTGACCGGCCGCTATCCCCAGATCCTGTCCGACAACAAGGTCGGCGCAGAGGCGCGCAAGCTCTTCGACGATGCGCAGGCCATGCTGAAGCGGCTCGTCGCCGAGAAGTGGCTGACGGCGAACGGCGTCGTCGGGTTCTGGCCGGCGAACAGCGTCGGCGACGACATCGAGCTTTACACGGGCGAGCCGCGCCATACGCGGCTTTCCACGCTGCACACGCTACGCCAGCAGATCGCGCGCGATCCGGCTCGCGACCGCGCGCATACGGCACTCGCCGACTTCATCGCGCCGAAGGAGACGGGGCTCAACGACTATATCGGCGGCTTTGCGGTCACGACCGGCGTCGGCGAGGAGGAGGCGCTGAGGGCGCACATCAAGGAGACCGACGACTATGGCCGCATCATCCTGAAGGCGCTGACGGACCGCCTGGCGGAAGCGTTCGCCGAGCGCCTGCACGAGCGCGTGCGCAAGGAGCTGTGGGGCTATGCGAAGTCCGAGCGGCTGTCGAACGACGAGCTCATCCTGGAAAAGTACCACGGCATCCGGCCTGCACCGGGCTACCCGGCGCAGCCCGACCACACGGAGAAGGCGACGCTCTGGAAGCTCATGGATGTCCGCCGCCATACCGGCATCGAGCTCACCGAGAGCTTCGCCATGTGGCCCGGCGCCTCGGTCTCGGGCCTCTACTTCGCCCATCCGGAAAGCCACTACTTCGGCGTCGGCAAGGTCGAGCGCGACCAGGTGGAGGACTATGCCCGCCGCAAGGGCTGGACGATCGCGGAGTGCGAGCGGTGGCTCGCGCCGGTCCTGAACTACGACGTGTCCGCCGCCCGCACGAAAGTGGCCTAGGCCCCGCACCGTCCCATCATCTTCCGGCTATTGTCGCCGGGCCGTTGTTTTCCCGGGCAGAGCCCCATGCTAGCGTCCCACGATCTTCGCGACTCGGGGGCAAAATATGCTGGGAAGATTGGTGCTTCTGCTGCTGCAGATCGTCGGCGGCTTCGTGCTGGGCAAGATGGCGATGGGCTACATCCCGGTCAAAGGCGAGCTGTCGCTGTTCGTCTTTGCCGTGGTGGTCTCGGTCATCGTGTTCCTGATCGGTGTCGTCGCCGCGCAGGTCGTGAAGGACGTCGGCGTTCCGCATGGCGGGGCGCTGTCGTCCTCGCTCGTGCTGGCGCTTGTCATGGCTTTGATCTGGACGTTCGGTCCCGGCCTCGTCCCGGACCTGCCCTGGTCCAAGGTGCCCGACGAATGGGCGGTGCTTGCAGGCGCCGTGCTCGGATATTTCGCCAAGCAGCGCTGAGCGCCGTTCGACCGGCCCGAGTTCAACCGGGAACGGAAAAAGCGCGGAGCCCTCTCCGCGCTTTTTCATTTGATGCTGTCGGGACGGCGCGTCGTGGCGCTCTTATACGAGCCCGAAGCAAATGGCCGCGATGAATCCAAACGACATGAAGGCGGCCAGCACGTTCAATGGTGTCGCAATGCCCATGGTGCCTCCCTAGCGATGGTCACGGGTCGAGAACGTTGTGGCGGACCACTTGTTCCACACCCAGCACTCGCCCCGCTGTCGTTGGCTTGGCGCGGCGTGCGGGACGCTCGCGCGGAGAGGGAGTTAGGAAGGTAAAAGCCCGGCCCGCAACAGAAAACGATTCCGCGACCGCGAAGGCCGTCGGTCGTCGCGGGCCTCCGGCTTGCGTTGCATCAAAGCGGCGCGCCACCGGGCCAAGCCTGCGGCGTGGACATATGATGCCGATCACGGCGGGGCATCGGGATCGCAAAAACAGCGCCTTGGACGCTTTGCCTCCGCCGACGGCGACAGCATTGCCGCATTCCGAGTGCAACCGTCGCGCGCAGCCGGCGGCGCTCTTTGCGCTGCCGCATCGAATTTTTGTGACAGGTCCTCAGAGCCGCCGCCGAAGGAGAACCTCGGCGGTGTCGGGGGCCACGAGATCGGCGATCTCGCCCGTCCGCTCGAAGCCGTTCATCTCGTAGAAGCGGACCGCGCCGGTGTTGAACGACGAGGCGAGCACCCAGACGTTGTGCTCCCCGTGGCGGCGCGCCTCGTGCGCGAGCCAGGCAAGAAAGGCGCTGCCGAGCTTGCGTTTCTGGTAGGCGGGCAGGATGCCGAGGAACTGCAGGTAGGGACCGCGCAGCCAGTTGAGGCGCAGGCCTACCGCACCCGCGACCTCGTTGCCGGCCATGATCGCATAGCGCGGCGCGGTCTTCTCCAGCGTGCCGAGATAAGTGGTGAGCGCCGCGGGCGCGTAGCCGAGACGCGCCCAGGGATCGATGGCGGCGAACAAGGGGCCGAGCCGCGCGGGCTCTCCCGGTGGCAGGCCGCGCAGCGTCAGATCCGGCCGGCCGCCCCCGAACAAGGCCGTCTCGTAGCGCTCAACGGGCGGGGGCTGCTGGCTCATGCGTCGTCTCCGCGGCGGGGCTGTCGGTTTTTGCGGCGCGCGGCGTAAGGAACGTATCGTACTTGTCCGTGTCGCCGGGCCGCGTGTCGTAGCACGTGGCGGAAATTTCTGGCGTTCCTTGGGCGAGAAGCTCGCTGACGGTCACGAATTCGAAGCCTTTCGCTTTCATCCGCGGGATTGCGACGGCGAGAGCCGCGGCCGTGTGGATGCCGCGGCCGTTGGCATGGGCGATGACGATCGCGCCCGGCTTGGCGGCCAGCATGGCGTCCGCGATGGCCTCGGCCGATTGTGCCGCGCTCGGATCGCCCGTCGAACGGTCCCACTGGATGGCGAGCAGGCCCGCGTCATTGACCGCTCGCACGGCCGTCGCATTGCACGCGCCGAACGGAAAGCGGAAGAGCCCGATGCGCCGCGGGATCGCCGCGACGAGATCCTCCTCGCCCTCGCCGCGAACACACTGCTGGGCGGCGAGCGATGCGCGCGCCGTCTCGTAGGCTCGCTGCGGCCCCATAATCTCCGCTGCGAGTGCATCGCCGTCGAGGAGGCGCAGGTTGCGATGGGCCTCCGCGTGGCTGCCGATCTCGAACAGAGGATCGGCCATCAGTTGCCGCGTGCGCTCGCCATGCGAGCGCATCCACTTGCCGCCGGCGAAGAACGTCGCCCTCACGCCGTTGGCGCGGAGCGTGTCGACGAGCGCGGCATCATATCCGGCGACCTCGCCCGTCATTTCGCAGAGGTCGAACGTGAGCGCGACGAGCTTCTTTCCCGGCGGCAGCGAGACTCGGCGGATGACGCCGCGCTGCGCCTTTGGCACGGGGGAGAAAGGTGCCAGTTCGGTGGGCGGGGGCGGGGTGTCGAAGGCGCGGTTGCCTTTCACGCTTTTCTTTTCGTCGGCCGAGCCGGAGAGGGCGGCCGGGGACCAGCAGCGGTCGCGCAGCGTCGCAGGCTCGCCCGCCTGCGCCGGGCGAAGCAAGGCGCCGAAGAGGATGAGGGCGGCTGCCACGGTGCGCCCGGACGCGCGCCCGGAATTGGCCTCCGACATCGCTCAGCGTCCCGCGAAGTGGGGCTTGCGCTTCTCGGCGAAGGCTTTGCGCCCCTCCGCATAATCGTCGCTGTCGAAGCAGGCCTGCACGAGGCCCTCGAGACGGGCCATGTCGGCCGTCTCGGGCCTGAGGGTCAGGTCGTCGATCGCGGCTTTCGCGGCCCGTATGGTGAGCGGCGCATTGGCGGCGATGGTGCCGGCGAGCGCCCGCGTCTCCGTCTCGAGCGTGTCGGTCGCGAGCACCCGGTTGACAAGTCCCATGGCGAGCGCCTCGGGGGCGGTGAAGCGACGGCCGGTGAAGATGAGCTCCTTGACGAAGGCGGGCGGCGCCACATGCAAGAGCGTGCGCACCCAGCGGGGATGGTAGCCGAGGCCCAGCCGGGCGGCGGGGATGGCGAACGTTGCCGCCTCGTCGGCGAGCCGCAGATCGCAGCAGGCCGCGATCCCGAGGCCGCCGCCGAGGCAGAAGCCCTGGATCATGGCGATGGTTGGTTTCCGGGCGCCGAGCAGGGCCTCGAAGGCGGCGTGATTGAGAGCGTCGTAGGCGCTGGCGGCGTCTCCCGTGCGGGCGGTGTCGAACTCGGAGATGTCGGCCCCGGCCGAGAACGCCTTGCCGCCGGCGCCCTTCAAGACGATGACGCGCACGGAGGGATCGGCCTCGGCCTCGGCGAGGAGGCGCGGGACGGCTGCCCACATGGCCGATGTCAGCGCGTTGAGCCGGGATGGATTGTCGATGACCAGCGTGGCGAGCCCGCCGTCCCGTTCAAGCCGCAGTTGGGGGGACCTGTCGTCGGCCATCTCATTTCATCTTTCATCTCGTCGCTCAGCGGCACCAGGCTTGCTTTTAAGGGCTCGGGCCGGGCCGTGACAACGGGCCCCTCGTCGCGCGGCGCTCCGCAGTGGTCATGCAACGTGGCGGTCCTTTAGACGGGAAGGCCGCGCAAGAGGACGCCCGGCAACCGCTACCCTCCGGTCGTGCGGAGGTTTAGATTGACGCTCCAGGGGCGGCCCGATAGGCGATGGTGCATCGCAGCAGGGAGCGACCCTGCGGCCGCCCACCGAAGGATCAGAGCCATGTCGGGTTCCAGATCGCAGAATGCTCCGGTCGCCGCATCGCGCGGCGGCGCCAAGCCACGGCTGAAGGCGCATGGCGTGGCGTCTGCCGATCCCGTCTGGGAGCAGGTGCTGCGCGAGGCCCAGGACGCCATGGCCGCCGAGCCGGCACTGACCGGCTTCGTCTTCGCCACCGTCGTCAACCACACGCGGCTCGAGGACGCGATCGCCCACCGCGTCGCCCAGCGGCTCAATCATTCCGACGTCGATGCCGGCCTGATCCTGCAGACGTTCCAGGACGTCATGGACAGCCAGCCCGACCTGTCGCTGGCGATCCGGGCGGACCTCGCCGCCGTGCTCGACCGCGATCCGGCCTGCAACCGCTATCTGGAGCCGATCCTGTTCTTCAAGGGCTTCCACGCGCTCGTCACCCATCGCTTCGCGCATGAGCTGTGGCGGCAGGGCCGGCGCGACTTCGCGCTCTACCTGCAGAGCCAGTCCTCGAAGATCTTCACGACCGACATCCATCCCGCGGCGCGGTTCGGACGCGGCATCATGCTCGATCACGCCACCGGCTTCGTGGTCGGCGAAACGGCGGTCGTCGGCGACAACTGCTCGTTCCTGCATGCCGTCACGCTCGGCGGCAGCGGCAAGGCGACGGGCGACCGCCACCCCAAGATCGGAGCGGGCGTCCTCGTCGGCGCGGGAGCGAAGATCCTCGGCAACATCCACGTCGGCAATTGCGCGCTCGTCGCCGCCGGCAGCGTCGTGCTGCAGGATGTGCCGCCGCACATGACGGTTGCCGGCGTGCCGGCGAAGATCGTCGGCCGTGTGACCTGCGCCGAGCCGGCGCGCAGCATGGATCAGATGCTCGGCCCGGACGACTACAGCATGCTGTGATGCTCGGTGCTTTGCAGCGCCGGCCGGCCCCTTCGAGACAAGCGGAGACATGACGTGAAGAAAGAAGAGATCGCGAAGGTGGAAGCCTACCTGCGCAAGACGTTCGGCACGAAGAACCTGTCGGTGCGCGCGCGTCCGAAGAAGGACGACAGCGCGGAGGTCTATATCGGCGACGATTTCGTGGCCGTCCTGTTCCGCGAGGAGGAGGAGGGCGAGGTCTCCTACCAATTCCAGATGGCGATCCTCGATGTCGATCTGGAAGAGGTTTGAAGCGGACCGGGATTGCGCGCCATGACCATTTATCGTCTGGGCGAGGCCCGGGTTGTCACGCCGGGGGAGGGGCGGGCGTGGGTCGCGCCCAATGCGGTGGCGCTCGGCAAGGTCGAGCTCGGCGAGGATGCGAGCGTCTGGTTCGGCGCCGTCCTGCGCGGCGACAACGAGCTCATCCGCGTCGGCGCGCGCTCGAACGTGCAGGACGGCTGCGTGCTGCATACCGATCCCGGCTTCCCCCTCGACATCGGCGAGGACTGCACGATCGGCCACATGGTCATGCTGCACGGATGCACGATCGGCAGCGGCAGCCTCATCGGCATCGGCTCGATCATCTTGAACGGTGCCCGCATCGGCGAAGGCAGCCTGATCGGCGCGAACACGCTCATCACCGAGGGCAAGGAGTTCCCGCCGCGCTCGATGGTGCTGGGCTCCCCCGGCAAGCTCGTGCGCCAGCTTTCCGAGGAGGAGAGCTCGCGGCTGAAGGCCAGCGCCGGCCGCTACGTCGCGAACTGGAAGCGCTATCGCGCCGGCCTCATCGCCGAGGACTGAGCGGCGCGCGCGGGCACGAACGCCTCTTTCCCAACGTCATGGCCGCCCGTGAGGCGACCATCCAGGAGCCCATGCTCAACTGTTCGCGCTTGTAGCCCTGGATGGCCGGGTTGAACCCGACATGATGTGGGGGTGGTTGGGCCGCGCGAGCATCACGCGGCGGAGGCGACCGTGTCGTCGGCGGGGACACGCGCCGGCTCGGCAGCCAATTCCGTCGTCTCGGCAAGACGCTGGGCCTCGGCGGGCAGGTACGTCGTCTCGCGGCCGAGCTCCAGGACCGTTTCGATGAGGTCGACAAGCGCGTCGAAAGCCCGGCGGGCAATGAACTCGAACGCCTTCATCTCCCACAGCGACCCGGCCTGGTAGAGCTGGCCGCCGAGGATCGTCTTGACCGTGACCTCGGGGCAGGCGTCGCTTTTCATGAGGATGCCGAGGTGGGGCGCGAGCGAGGCCGACGGGGTCGGGAAGCCGGCCGGAAAACCCGTGGCGTAGGCCGAGCGCTTGAACAGGTTCTCGCCCTGGAAGCTCTCCTCGAGCCGCGCCTTGACCGTCGGATCGACGATGGCGAGCACCTGGATGCAGGGCCGGCTGCGGCCCTGGATCATCACCATGCCCTTGCGGATCAGGAGTTTCGGCGGCTGCATGTCATCATCCCCGGCAGGCCGGTGCGGAAGGGGGCGCACGGGCAACAGCCGACCCTAGGCGACATCGGTGAAGGAAAGGGGCGCGGATTGCATTGAATTTTACCGATCGGCGGGACCCGCGCCGCCATCCCGGCTATTCCGGGCGGCGGCTTGGAACCTCCCATCGATGCCCGCGTTACCGGTCTGGCGTTCGCTAGAGGCAGAGGTGTGGGCTATGGCGTTTGTACAGTCCGGCGATGGCACCGGCATCTATTACGAGGATGTGGGCGATGGCCCGCCGCTGGTCTTCATTCACGGCTGGCCGCTGTCCGGGGCCATGTGGGAATACCAGGTCGTCCCCCTCGTCGAGGCGGGCTTTCGCTGCATCACCATCGACCGCCGCGGTTTCGGGCGCTCCGACAAGCCGGGCGCCGGCTACGACTACAAGACCATGGGCGCCGACGTCGCCGCCGTAATCGACGGGCTCGGCCTCGACCACGTCACGCTGATCGGGTTCTCGATGGGCGGCGGCGAGGTGATGGAAGTTCTGACGCGGCACAACACGGGCTGCGTCACCAAGGCGATGCTGATCTCCTCGATCGTGCCCTTCTTGCTGAAGTCGCCCGACAATCCCGGGGGCGTCGACGGGCAGGCGTTCGAGGACATGATTGCGGGCCTGCGCCGGGACCGTCCGGGGTTCCTGACCGACTTCACGGAAAAGTTCTTCAGCGTCGGCCTTCTCTCGTCGCCCGTCAGCATGCCGATGCTCGCCGCCAACTGCGAGCTCGCCATGCACGCCTCGCCGGTCGCGACGATCGCCTGCGTCCGCGCCTTTTCGGCCACCGACTTCCGCGGCATGGCAAAGGGGATCCACGTTCCCGTCCTCGTCATCCACGGCGATGCGGATGCGACGGTGCCCATCGAGGCCAGCGGCAAGCGCGCCGCCGAGCTGATCCCGAGCGCCGAGCTCAAGATCTATCCGAACGCCCCTCACGGGCTCTTCTATACCCACCGCGAAGAGCTGAACCGAGACATCGCCGCCTTCGCCTCCGATGGCCGCGTCGTCCTCGATGCGGCGGCCTGACCCGCGCCCAGGTGACCGCGTCCCGCCTGGCGGACAAGCCTGTTCCCTGAGCGCGCGCCCGCCGTTCTGACGGCCGATCTGAGGCGTCCGGACTCGCCCGCCGCACTTCCTCATCTTGACATCGAGGCTCCCCCGGCGGCATGACACCGCCGGCATATGTCTTACGCCGCGCCCGTGGGCGGCGAGTGAGCAACAGGAGAGAAAGATGACCGACGTCACGTTGACGTTTCCCGACGGCGCCGCCCGCAAGGTCGCCCGGGGCACCACCGGATTCGAGGTGGCGAAATCGATCTCTCCCTCGCTGGCGAAGCGGACCGTCGCCATGCAGCTCGACGGCGCACTCGCCGACCTCGCCGACCCGATCCTTGCCGACGCCTCCATCCAGTTCGTCTCGCGCACGGACCCCGCCGCGCTGGAGCTCATCCGGCACGACTGCGCGCACGTGATGGCGGAGGCCGTGCAAGCGCTGTGGCCCGGCACGCAGGTGACGATCGGTCCCGTCATCGAGAACGGCTTCTACTACGACTTCGCCAAGGACGAGCCGTTCCATCCCGACGACATCGGGCGGATCGAAAAGAAGATGCACGAGATCATCGCCCGCAACGCGCCCTTCACCAAGGAGGTGTGGTCGCGCGACAAGGCGAAGGAGGTGTTCCGCGACAAAGGCGAGCTGTTCAAGATCGAGCTCGTCGATGCGATCCCCGCGGACGAGGACGTCAAGATCTACAAGCAGGGCGAGTGGTTCGACCTCTGCCGCGGCCCGCACATGACCGCGACAGGCGCCGTCGGCAAGGCGTTCAAGCTCATGAAGTTCGCGGGCGCCTACTGGCGCGGCGACAGCAACAACCCGCAGCTCCAGCGCATCTACGGCACCGCCTTTGCGAGCGAGGACGAGCTCAAGGCCTACCTGCACCAGATCGAGGAGGCGGAGAAGCGCGACCACCGCAAGCTCGGTCGCGAGATGGACCTCTTCCACTTCCAGGAGGAGGCGCCGGGCTCCGTTTTCTGGCACCCCAAGGGTTGGACGCTGTTCCAGACGCTGATCGCCTACATGCGCCGCGCCCAGAACCGCGCCGGCTACATGGAGGTGAACTCGCCCGACATGATGGAGAAGCACTTCTGGGAGCTCTCCGGTCACTGGGAGAACTACGGCGAGAACATGTTCACGACCGTGCTCCCCGACGAGCGCGTCTTCTGCTGCAAGCCGATGAACTGCCCCGGCCACGTGCAGATCTACAAGCACGGCCTCAAGAGCTACCGCGACCTGCCGCTGAAGATCGCCGAGTTCGGCAAGGTGCACCGCTACGAGCCTTCCGGCGCCTTGCACGGGATGCTGCGCGTGCGCCACTTCACCCAGGACGACGCGCACATCTTCATCACCGAAGACCAGATCATGGAGGAATGCCTCAAGATCAACGACCTGATGCTCGCCATCTACAAGGACTTCGGCTTCGAGGACATCTTCATCAAGCTCTCGACGCGGCCCGAGAAGCGCGTCGGCGCCGACGAGCTTTGGGACAAGGCCGAGACGGCGCTCTCCGACGTGCTCGACGAGGTGACGCGGCGCTCGAACGGGCGTATCCGGACGGCGCTGCAGCCCGGCGAGGGCGCCTTCTACGGTCCGAAGCTCGAGTATGTGCTGAAGGACGCCATCGGCCGCGAATGGCAGTGCGGCACGACGCAGGTGGACTTCAACCTGGCGGGCCGCCTCGGCGCGTTCTACATCGACGAGCATTCCGAGAAGAAGACGCCGGTGATGATCCATCGCGCCATGTTCGGCTCGCTGGAACGGTTCACCGGCATCCTGATCGAGAACTTCGCCGGCCATTTCCCGCTCTGGCTCGCGCCGTTGCAGGTCGTCGTCGCGCCCATCGTCTCGGATGCCAACGCCTATGCGCAGGAGGTGGCCGGGCTCGCCGTGGCGGCGGGCCTGCGCGTCGAGACGGACCTGCGCAACGAGAAGATCAACTACAAGGTGCGCGAGCACTCGCTCGCCAAGGTGCCGGTCCTCCTGGTCGTCGGCAAGCGCGAGGCGGAGGAGCGCACGGTCTCGGTCCGCCGCCTGGGCTCGCAGGACCAGGCCGTGCTTGGGCTCGATGCGGCGCTGTCAGCGCTGAAGGACGAGGCGACCCCGCCGGATCTGCGCGGCAGCTACGCGCCTCTGCCGCTTTGAGGCCGCCCGCGGCGCTGGCCTGCTCTCTCTCCCCTTTGGGAGAGGGGATGAGGTCAGCACCTCACCCCTACGTCATCTTATCCCGGCCCCGGTCGCGCGGCTTTCTCCCCACGTCATGGCCGGGTTCAACCCGGCCATCCAGGACCACAGCCGCCAGCAGTCGAGCCTGGGCTCCTGGATGGCCGCCTCGAGGGCAGCCATGACGTTTGGAGAGATGCGCCATCGATCGCGTTAACTCTGTCTCGAGGCGGTTCTCGGAAAACGGCTCTTGCCGTCATCGGCGGCTCAGATGCCGGGGGCCGGAGCGCAGGTGGCGCTGCGCAGCGCCGCTTCCGTGCGCGCACGATACGAATAGCCCTGATCCGGAGCGCGCAGGACGGCTAATCCCTTCCGGGCCTGCACCTGCAGTTGCGCCTGCCGCGGCGAGGTTCGCCCCTGTGCTTCGGGCGACAGGCCCATGAAGCGGTCGTCGTCGGGCACCAGCAGCAAGGAGACCGTCGTCGCCCGGTCGTCCCGCCCGCCGGCCGTATAGATCGCGATCCCCTGCGGATCGTAGAGCGTGAGGCTCCAGCCGGGTCCCGGCAGCGTGGCCGTCATCGCGACCTTGCCCGCCCGCGTGTCGAAATGACAGACGGCGATCCGCACGTCGGGCGCGAGGTAGGGCAGCGGCTGGCTCTCCGGCGTGATGGCCGGAAAGACGACCATCGTGTTGGACTTCAGCGCCGGCGCGAGCCGGCGGTAGGCGCTCGACAGCGCCATCTGCGGCGCCGCGAAGGTCGTGCAGATGTGCAGAATGGCGATCGAGAACGCCGCCGCGAGGATGAGGCGCGGGTCGGGCCGGCCGAGGCGGGCGAGGTAGGCCTTCATCGGCAGCCCTTCTCTTCGATCACGGGCAGCCGGTCGGCGATGTCGTCCGGCTCGTCGCCGGTGCCGGTGGCGACGCTCATGTCGATCACCGTATAGACGACGCTGAGTTTGCCGGCGCCTGCCGTCGGCAGCCAGTTGCCGGCCCTGGCCGAGCGCGACAGCGAGGCGATGAAGCGGCCGTCGGGCGAGAGCGCGGCGGTCTCGCTGGTGAAGGCATGGCGCTCGGCCGCATTGGCGATCAGGCTGCCGTCGCCGTCGAACACGGCGAGGCTCCACCACGCCGACGGCGATGGACGCACCGCGATCTCGTAGTCGCAGGAGGAATGCAGCGCGCCGCCGCCGGAATCCTCGCGCGCGATGTAGGTGTCGCCGATGTCGGTCGACAGCGGCAGGGCGCCGAGGCGGGCGAAGTGGGCGCGCGTGTAGGGATCGGCATCGGCGCGGGCCGCCGTCGTCCACATCGTCCACGGGCCGGTGCTGAGGGTGGTGAGCCCGGAGCCGCGGTCCATCATGTACCAGGCGGTGCCGAGGCCGCCCGTGAGCACGACGAGGATGAAGAGCGCCCAGTCGGTGAGGAGGCGCATGAGCTCGGCCACGCGCTTCTTGATCTGATGGCGAAGAAAGCTGGCGCCGAAGGCGGAGCGGATCATTGCACGACACCGCCGTCTGCCGAGCCGGCGCCGGCCGCGCGGCCGACAGGGGGCGGCGGAAGAGCGGCGCGATCGCCCGGCTTGGCGGGCGCCGGCTGATCGCTCTCGCCCGGCCTGACGCCAAGGCCCGCCGCCTTGCGCAGGTCGATGACCATCTTCCGCAGGACTTCGCGCGCGGCGTCCGGCAGCTTGCGCGAAGCCTTGGCGGCGGCCTCCGCCTCGCCGGACAATTCCGCCGCCAACGCGGGATCGGTGAGGCGCAGGGCGGCGATGCGCTCCTTTTCCGCGAGCTGGACGGGATGCGGCTCCAGGCCCGGAATGGTCGGAATGTTCATGTCGCGGTGGGCGACGGCCATGAAGTCGTGCCAGATGGGGGCGGCGAGCTGGCCGCCGGTGTTGCCGTGGGCCATGGGCCGGTTGTCGTCGTTGCCGAGCCAGACGGAGGCGACGTAGCGCCCCGTGAAGCCGACGAACCACACGTCGTTGGGACCCGAGCTCGTGCCCGTCTTGCCGGCCGAATGCGTGAAGTCGAGCATGGCGCGCTGGGCCGTGCCCTCGGTGACGACGCGGTGCATCATGCGGTTCATGCCCGCGGCGACCTCCGGTTTGACGATCTGCGGCGCGGCGGGCTCGTCACGCTCGCGGCTGTAGATGAGGTCGCCCTTGGAATTGTAGAGCTCGGTGATGGCATAGGGCGCCGCGCGCTTGCCGCCGTTGGCGAAGGTCGCGACGCCGCCCGTGTGCTCGAGCGGCGTGATGCCGTAGTCGCCGAGTGCCATCGAGCACGTCTTGCGGATGCCCTTGATGCCGAGGCGGCGCGTCATCTCGATCACGTTCTCGCGGCCGACGGCGAAGGAGAGCTCGGCGGCGACCGTGTTGAGCGACTTGGCGAGCGCCAGCCACAGCGGCATGCGCGCGCCCGAGCCGCCGCCGCCGCCGTAGTTCGACGGACTCCAGCGCCCGCACGAGCGCGAGCTGTCGCGCACGCTCGTCTCGGGCTTGTAGCCGCGCTCGAGCGCCGTGGCGTAGACGTAGACCTTGAACGAGGAGCCCGGCTGGCGGCGGGCGTGCGTGGCGCGGTTGAACTGGCTTTCGCCGTAGTCCGGCCCGCCGACCATGGCGCGCACGGCCCCGTCCGTCTCCATGGCGACGAGCGCGCCGGAGTTGAGCCGCAGGCTGCGCCCGCGCTGGCGGATGAACGGCACGATGGCATCGTCGGCCGCCTTCTGCAGCGACAAGTCGATCGTCGTGCGCGCCGTCAGCACGTATTGCCCTTTGCCCTCGGCGATGCGCTGGACCTCCTCGAAGGCGTAGTCGAGAAACCAGTCGGGGCTGTCGGTGACGCGGGTCTCCACGATCTTGGCCGGGTTGAGCCGGGCCTCATGGACCTCCGCCGCCGTGTAGAAGCCGGCCTCGACGAGGTTCTGCAGCACCTCGTTGGTCCGCGCGCGCGCGGCCGGCAGGTTGATATGCGGGGCGTACTTGGTGGGCGCCTTGTACAACCCGCCGAGCAGTGCCGCCTCGGCGAGCGTGACCTCGCGGACCGACTTGCCGAAGTAGAACTGCGCGGCGGCCTCCACGCCGAAGGCGCCGCCGCCCATGTAGGCGCGGTCGAGGTAGAGCTTCAGGATCTCGCGCTTGGTGAAGCGGCTTTCCAGGAGGAAGGCCAGGAACAGCTCCTTGATCTTGCGCTGGAGCGAGCGCTCGGACGACAGGAACAGGTTCTTGGCGAGCTGCTGCGTCAGCGACGAGCCGCCCTGCACGACATCGTTGGCGCGCAGGTTCTCGGCGAGCGCGCGCGCGGTACCGAAGACGTCGATGCCCAGATGCTCGAAGAAGCGGCGGTCCTCGGTCGCGAGCGTCGCCTTGATGACGGAGGCCGGGATCTCCTCGAGCGGCACGGCATCGTTGTGCAGGATGCCGCGCTTGCCGATCTCGTTGCCGTCCTTGTCGAGGAACTTGACGCTGTACTGGCCGGTCAGGAACCGTCCCTCGTCGAACTCGTTGAAGGCGGGGATCGCGAGCGCATAGAGGACCACGAAGCCGCCGGCTCCCAACGTCAGCCCCTCGGAGGCGAACTCGTTGAGCAGCCGCTTCCAGCCCGTGAGCTGGAAGCGGGCAAAGAACGTCTGCCCCGCATTCCAGGCGTCGCGCACGCGGGACCAGATCTCCGACAGGGTCGAATCGATCTTGGCGTCGAGACCCAGAAGGTTCGACAGCTTGTCGCGCCCGCCCTGCCTGAAAAACCAGTCGCTCAAACCCGTCTGCCTCGACTATGACGTTGCTGCGCAACGCAGCACGACCAGACCGACCCGCCGCGGTCCCGGTACCCCCGGCCCGCGGCCACACCAGAAGGCAACACGAAATGGCCAAGATGGGGCGGGAGCGCCGGAATCGCACACGTTCCGCTGCGGCAGATCTAGCACTCCTGCCCCCTGCCGCGCGAGGGGCGGGTGGAAGATCACGCGCGAAGGGCGGGCCCGACGTGGCCTCCCGGCCCTACTGGGAGACGAAGACGCTGGAGGAGATGACTCCCGCGGAGTGGGAATCGCTGTGCGACGGCTGCGGCCGCTGCTGCCTCAACAAGCTCGAGGATGAGGATACGGGCGAGGTCGTGCTGACCCGACTGGCGTGCCGGCTGCTGGACGTCGGCCGCTGCCGGTGCGCGGACTACGCCCACCGCTTCGAGCGCATGCCCGACTGCATCAGCCTGACGCCCGACAAGGTCCGCACGCTGCGCTGGCTGCCGGCGACGTGCGGCTATCGCCGGGTAAAGGAAGGCCGCGGGCTTGCCTGGTGGCACCCGCTCGTCTCGGGCGATCCGGAGACGGTGCATCAAGCGGGCATCTCCGTCCGCAGCTTCGCGCGCTCCGAGAAGGGCATCGCGGCGCACAATTTCGCTCGCTACATCATCGCAGACCTGGAGGGCGATGGAGAGCCCGACGCGGCGGCGTGACGGAACGGCGGGACCTCAGACGATGACGAAGTCGGACGCCGAGAGCGTGCCCGACAGCCCGCCGGATCGAGTGTGGCGAACCGGATCGCTCCGGATGCACCCCGCTCCACTGCCCGGCTTGATGTGGGCGGCCGGGCCGGTAAGGTGCGCCCGGCAGGGAGAGGGATGAGGATGGCAAAGCGGACGGAGACGTCGAAGACATCCGGCACGCCGCGAAGCAAGGCCGCGCCCCCGGCCGGCGACGATACGTGCCCGCGCCTGCGCATCCGCATCGGCCGCGACTTCGTGCTCGGTCCCGGCAAGGTCGATCTCATCGAAGAGATCGGGCGCAGCGGCTCGATTTCGGCGGCCGGCCGCGCGCTCGGCATGTCCTACAAGCGGGCGTGGCAGCTCGTCGACGCGCTGAACCGCATGTTCCCCGAGCCGGTCGTCATCTCGGCCGTCGGCGGCGCGCACGGCGGCGGCGCGCGTCTGACGGAGTTCGGCCGTCAGGTCGCCGCCGCCTACCGGCGGGCCGAGGCGCGGACGCTGAGCGTGGTGCGCGAGGAGTTCAAGCGCCTACGTATCGACGTCGAATAGCCGTCCTCCGCGCCGCTCTCCTCCTCGACGTCATCCTCGGCCAAGGGAGCCAGGCGAGCGCCGGCCGGGGATCGAGCGTGAGGGTTGCGCCGGAGGCGCCCGAAATCAAGTGAGGACGGTGTCTGCGACGAGTCTTACGCTGGATCCCCGAACGCGCGTCGCTGCGCTCACGCGTTCGAGGATGACGTTTCGGGAGTGGGACGTTCGAGGGCCCGGAACCGAACACGCTCGCTGCGCTCACGCGTTCGAGGATGACGTTTTCAAGGTGGCGCTGTTGTTACTCGGCGGAGCACGGCACCTCGGCGGTCGTCCCCGTCGCGGGCACGAACCGCAAGCACGTCGCGGGCACGGCGGCGACCTCGACCGGAGCGGCGGCCGGCTGCTCGGTGCTCGCGATCGGCGAAGCCTTCGTTTCCGTCGCGGCAGGCTCGGCAGTGGCGACGACGGGCGTCGCGGTCTTGGCCTTGGCGGCGGCGAGCGTGCGCGCCTTCGCCTGCCCGCGCGCACGAGCAACCTCTAGGGCCTTCTTGCGCTTGGCGGCGGCAACCGCGCGCGCCTCGGCGGCCTTGCGGGCGCGGAGCTGCGCCGCGTGCGACGGGGTCGGGCTGTAGGCGCGCGAATAGCCGTGGCTGCCGCCGCATCCGGCTTCGGCGGTGCCGCTGAGGGCCAGAGTGGCGCTGACGGCGGCGATGACGGCAACGACGCTTGCAGTCGCCTTCGAGGAGAGGGTGGGCGCGGACATGTTTGGCTCCGTTCGTGGATCGATCCGGCGCAAGGCGGAAACGCCTTGGTGATGGGCGACCATTCCACGATCGCGCGGCGCGATCTGTCCCGCGCGGGACAGGCTTGATGTTTACGGGTTGTCCCCGCGGTGCGAGTTGAGGATATCCTGGTGGGTCGGACTGGCGAAAAGCGCTATAACACGTTGAAAAAACTAATAAAAAATCAATTTAGCATTTGACAGCGCGACGCTGGCGGAGTAGTTTTTCCATATGGTGCGAGAGTTGCGCGGGTGCTGCTGTGCGGCAGCGTCGCTACTCGAGTTTCACTCCGGTAGGAGTTCGCGCTTTCGCGCCAGTTCGATTTGCGACTTCGCAATTCCTGAAATCGCTGTGCAGTTGAAGGGGGCGGCATGGGCGCGGACCTCGACGAGGCGACGTGGGTCGAGGTTCGATACGAGTTCGAGTATGGGACTCTCCCGGTCCGGCGCGTCGCCTCGATGTACGGGATCTCCTACGCCGCCATCTACGATCGTGCCGCCCGCGAGGCGTGGACGCTGCGCTCGGAGCGCGGGCGGCGCGGCAGCGGCTTGCCCCGCGGCCGCCGCGTCACGCGCCCGGCCGAGACGCACGAGGAGCGCCACCAGCGCTTCTACCGCATCATTGATCGTCTCCTGGAGAAGATGGAGATCGGTGCGGACATCGGCGGCATCGTGCAGGCGCTCGCCGGAACGATCGGGACGCTCATGACGCTCTACGGACGGGCCCGCGCGACCGTGCCGCTCGTGCGGCGCGATGTGAGCGTCAAGCTCTGAAGGACGAGGCGTCCGGCTGTTCATGCCGGGTTCAGGGCGCCGCTATAGTCTGGACCGCATGGCTTGGCACAGCGTACGATCCCTGACATGACCGCTCGTACTTCCCTTCTCGCTACGATGCTGGCGCTTGCCGCCGCCGTCCTCGGGTCGGCCGGCGCATGGGCGGCCGATACGTGCATCGAGGACTGGTCGACGGCCGCTCCCGTGGTCAAGGCTGAGGGCCTGGCCACGGTGGAGGCCGTCACCAAGCTCGCGGCGGCCCGCGTCAAGGGCGATGTCGTCAAGGTCACGCTCTGCCGGGACGGGGCGCGCTACGTCTACCGGCTCGTCGTGCGCGACGCGGGCGGCAAGCACACGCGGCTGACGGTCGATGCGAAGGAGCCGTTCGGGCGCTAGGAAACGCCGTATTCCCCTCTATACTTCGTCGGGCGGCGCGGGCCCTTGGTGGCGCCGCCCTACAACTGAAAAAGAGAGATCCGCTGCGGTGCGTCTACTGGTCGTCGAGGATGACAAGGATCTGAACCGGCAGCTCGTCCGGGCGCTCGGCGACGCGGGCTATGCGGTCGACGCCGCGCTCGACGGCGAGGAGGGGCATTTCCTCGGCGATACGGAGCCGTACGATCTCGTCATCCTCGATCTCGGCCTGCCGAAGAAGGACGGCCTTTCGGTGCTGGAGCAGTGGCGGCGGTCCGGCCGCACGATGCCTGTCATCATCCTCACCGCACGCGACCGCTGGAGCGAGAAGGTCGCCGGCATGGACGCGGGCGCGGACGACTATGTGGCCAAGCCCTTCCACATGGAGGAGCTGCTCGCGCGCGTGCGCGCCCAGGTCCGCCGTGCCTCGGGTCACGCCAAGAGCGAGATTGAGTGCGGCCCGATCCGCCTCGACACCAAGACCGCGCGCGTCACGTGCGCCGGCCAGCAGGTGAAGCTCACCTCGCACGAGTACCGCCTGCTCGCCTACCTGATGCATCACAGCGGCCGCGTCGTCTCGCGCACGGAGCTCGTCGAGCACCTCTACGAGCAGGACTTCGACCGGGATTCCAACACCATCGAGGTCTTCATCGGCCGCTTGCGCAAGAAGCTTCCCACCGAGGTGATCGAGACGGTTCGCGGCCTCGGTTACCGGATGGGAACGGGCGGCGATGAGGCTTGACTCGCTTGCCTTCCGCCTGATCGCAACATCGGCGGCGTGGCTCGCGGCGGTCCTGCCGATCGCGGGCTACATCATCTTCAAGCTCTATACGGAAGACGTGCGCGCGAGCTTCGATCAGCGGCTCGAGAAGCTCGTCAACGCCATCGCGGTCGATTCTCTGTTGAGCGGCGGCTCGGAGCCCGTGGCGCCGCTGAACCGCTACGAGCCGCTGTTCGAGGAGACGCATTCGGGCTGGTACTGGCAGATCAAGCCGCTCGATGATCCCGCCGCCCTGCGCCTCGTCTCCGACTCGCTTGCGACCGGCGCGCTGCCCTCCCCGTTCCAGGACAAGATCGCTCCCGACCGGCTCGGCCAGCGCTGGATGAATGCGAAAGGCCCGGTCGGCGAGCCCATCCGCGTCATCGAGGTGATCGACACCAAGGGCCACCAGGAGGGCGCGCCGCGCTATGCGGTGAGCGTCGCCGGCCCCGTCGCCTGGCTCGAGAGCCGCAACCGCAGCTTCCTGACGCGGCTGTCGATCGCTCTGGCGCTGACGGGGCTCGGGCTTGTGACCGCAACGCTCTTCCAGGTGCGGTTCGGCCTCTTGCCGCTACAGCGGATCGAGCAGGGCCTGGCCGCGATCCGGTCGGGCGATGCCATGCACCTGGAAGGCGCGCTGCCGGCGGAGATCGAGCCGCTGCAGTCCGAGCTCAACGCCCTCATCCGATCCAACCAGGACATCGTCGATCGCGCGCGCACGCAGGTCGGCAATCTCGCCCACGCGCTGAAGACGCCGCTCGCGGTCATCACCAACGAGGCGCGCGACGACAAGAGCGCGATCGGCGGCAAGGTCGCCGAGCAGGCCGACCTGATGCGGGACCAGATCAATCTCTACCTGGAGCGGGCGCGCATGGCGGCGCGCGTCGGCGTCATCGGCCGCGCCACGGAGGTGCGGCCCGCCGTGGAACCCATCGTCCGGGCGCTGGAACGCATCAACCGGGACCGCGGCATCGCAATCGCGTTCGCGTGCCCCGAGGGCGCGAAGTTCCAGGGCGAGAAGCAGGACCTGGAGGAGATGGTGGGCAACTTGCTCGACAATGCCTGCAAGTGGGCGCGGTCCACGGTCGAGGTCTCGGTCGCGGTTGAGCCGGGCCCGGAGACGCGCCCGGGCACCCGAACCCTTTCCGTCACGGTCGCCGACGACGGCCCCGGGCTGCCGGCGGATCAGCGCGCCAAGCTCGGCAAGCGCGGGCTGAGGCTCGACGAAACCAAGCCCGGCTCGGGGCTTGGGCTGTCGATCGTCACGGACCTGGCAAGCCTTTACCGGGGCCGCCTGGAGCTCGGGGAAAGCACATCAGGGGGCCTCAAGGCGCGGCTGGACCTGCCGGCCGCCGGCTGAATCATCTGCATAACCGGGGACGGCCGGGGTCGGAGGGGTCGAACTTTCGCCCGAATCGGGGTGGAAATCGCTGCTTGACACCAAAGCCGTGAGTCCGCTTCAGGACGGGCATGGACGCTCCATCCCGTGCGACCGGGTGGGCAGGAGGGGACGGGGTATGCGCATGAAGCGCTTCGTTGGTTTGGCGCTGGTGCCCGTGCTGCTCGCCGCATGCAGCGGCGAGGGGCCCAACAAGGCCGATACGGGCCTGGCGGTCGGCGCGCTGGCGGGCGGCATTCTCGGCAATCAGGTCGGCAAGGGCTCGGGCCGCGTGGCAGCCACCGCGATCGGCGCCGTCATCGGCGGCATCGTTGGCAGCGAGATCGGCCGCAGCATGGACGAGCAGGACCGCATGCTTGCTCAGCAGGCGGAGTTCGACGCGCTCGAGCGCGGCCAGTCGGGCGTCGCCAAGCAGTGGCGCAATCCGGACAACGGCCGCTACGGCGAAGTGGTCCCGAGCCGTCCCTACAAGCGTGCCGGTGCCGACTGCCGCGACTACACGCACAAGATCTTCATTGACGGCCGGCCGCAGTCGATGACGGGCACCGCCTGCCGCAATCCGGATGGCACCTGGACCAACGTGACCTGACGCGACAACACGCGATCCTGCGTGTGAAAGGCATTTTTTGACCGCCGGAGCCCCAGGGCTCCGGCGGTCTTTGTATTTTTGGCGCGCGTGGGTCTGAGCGCGCGCTCGTGCGCAGACGCGGCCGGCGATCGGCAGCCGCGACAGAAGGACGGCGGCGAGAGTTCGCCCTTGTCACCCGGAAGGGCGCCACCTATTCCAGAACCTCGTCTCGGCCCCGTGCCGGCCTCGTGGATGACAGATGCTTCTCTGGGTGGTTTTTTCGGCATTGACCGCGGCCGTCGTGGGCTCGCTGCTCTGGTCCTACAGGCACGCCGAGGCGGTCTCCGGCGATGCCGCGCGCGCCGACGTTGCCGTCTATGCCGACCAGCTCGATCAGATCGAGGCCGACCGGATGCGGGGCCTGTTGTCCGGCGAGGAAGCCGCCTCCGCGCGGGCCGAGGTCGGCCGGCGTCTCTTGAGCCGGGTGCCGGCGTCGGAGTTGAGGCGCGCGGCCTCCGATGAGACGGCCTCGCGCCGTCAGGACCGCCTCGTGCCCGCGCTCGCGTTGTCGATCCCGGTGCTGGCGCTCGGGCTCTACGCCCTGCTGGGCTCGCCGGGCCTGCCGGACCAGCCCCACGCGGGCCGCACGCCGGCGGCGGCGGCGCGCAGCCAGGTCGAGGTCATGATCGCCCAGGTCGAGAGACGCCTGCGCGAGGCGCCTCAGGACGGCAACGGCTGGGACGTGATCGCGCCCATCTACCTGCGCCTCGACCGTTTCGCGGACGCGGCGGAGGCGTTCGCCAACGCCAACCGCCTGCTGGGCGAGACGCCGAAGCGGCTGGCCGGGTTCGCGCAGGCGGAGATCCTCGCCAACAACGGCGTCGTCAACCCCAATGCGCGGATGGCCGCGGAGCGCCTGCTCGCGCTCGAGCCGGGGCGTGTGGACGCGCGTCTCTGGCTGGCGCTGGCCAAGGAGCAGGACGGCAAGCTCGAGGCGGCGCTGGCCGAGTACCGGTCGCTCCTCAACGCACCCGGCATGACGGACGCCATGCGCGGCCCGATCGAGCTGCGCATCGGCATCGTCGAGCGTCTGGCGCGCGGCGAGACGGTGACACCGCCGGCCGGAGGCGCGGCCGCCAGCAGCGAGACGCCGCCGGCGCCTCTTCAGCCGTCGAGTGCCCAGGATCAGACGGCCCAGGACCAGACAGCCATGATCGAGGGCATGGTGGCGCGGCTTGCCGCGCGGCTGGCCGCGGACGGCAAGGATCCGGCCGGTTGGGTGCAGCTCATGCGCTCCTATATGGTGATGGGGCGCAAGGACGAGGCCGCGCAAGCCCTCCTGGCGGCACGCAAGGCGCTCGCCGAGGATGCAAAGGCGTTGGACGAAGTCAACGGCGCGGCGGCGGGCCTTGGCGTTGAGACCGGGGAAGGCAGGAAATGACGCGAAAGCAGCGGCGCGGCGTTCTCATCGGCACGGGCGTGGCCATCCTCTCGGTTGCCGCAATTCTCGTCATGCTGGCCTTCCGGGAGAGCATCGTGTTCTTCCACACGCCGAGCGACGTCGCGGAGAAGAAGATTGCCGCCGGCCAGCGCTTCCGGCTCGGCGGTCTCGTCGCCGACGGCTCGGTGAAGCGCGGCGAGGGCACGACGGTCAGGTTCGCCGTCACCGATACGCTGGCGAAGGTCGACGTGACCTACACCGGTATTCTGCCCGATCTCTTCCGCGAAGGGCAGGGCGTCGTCACCGAAGGCAAGCTCGATCCCGCCGGGCTCTTCGTCGCCGATTCCGTGCTCGCCAAGCACGACGAGAACTACATGCCGCCCGAGGTGGCGAAGTCGCTCGAGGAGCGGGGAGTCAAGCTCGGCGCCGGCGCGCAGCACAAGGGCGGGGCGCCCTATGGTCCGTGAGACACGTCATGAGACAGAGGCCATGAGTCCGAATTCGCCGGAGACACGCGCATGATCGTCGAGATCGGACACTTCGCGCTGATCCTCGCGCTCCTCGCCGCGCTCGTGCAGATGATCCTGCCGCTCCGGGGGGCGTATGCCGGCGATGCCCGTCTCATGGCCGTGGGCGACAGCGCGGCGGTCGTGCAACTCGCCCTTCTCCTCGTTGCGTTCCTGGCGCTGACGCACGCGTTCGTCACGTCGGATTTCTCCGTCTTGAACGTGGCGCAGAACTCCCACTCGGACAAGCCGCTCCTCTACCGGATCTCGGGCGTGTGGGGGAACCATGAAGGCTCGATGCTCCTTTGGGTGCTGATCCTCGCCCTCTTCGGCGCCGCCGTCGCCCTCTTCGGCAGCAATCTGCCCGTCACGCTCAAGGCCAACGTGCTCGGCGTCCAGGCCTGCGTCGCGGTCGCCTTCTTCCTCTTCATCCTCTTCACCTCCAACCCCTTCGACCGGGTCGATCCGGCGCCGTTCGAGGGCCGCGGCCTCAACCCGATCCTGCAGGACCCGGCGCTGGCCTTCCACCCGCCGTTTCTCTATGCGGGCTACGTCGGGTTCTCGATGGCCTTCTCGTTCGCGATCGCGGCGCTGATCGAAGGGCGCATCGATGCGGCCTGGGCGCGCTGGGTCCGCCCGTGGACGCTGGCGGCGTGGATGTGCCTGACGCTCGGCATCGCGATGGGCTCCTGGTGGGCCTATTACGAGCTTGGCTGGGGCGGGTGGTGGTTCTGGGACCCGGTCGAGAATGCCTCTTTCATGCCGTGGCTCGCGGGCACCGCGCTGTTGCATTCCGCGCTCGTGATGGAGAAGCGCGAGGCCCTGAAGGTGTGGACGATCCTGCTCGCGATCATCACCTTCTCGCTGTCGCTGATGGGCACGTTCCTCGTCCGGTCGGGCGTGCTGACCTCGGTGCACGCCTTCGCCGTCGATCCCGAGCGCGGCGTCTTCATCCTGACGATCATGCTGCTCTTCACGGGCGGGGGCCTCGCGCTCTTCGCCTGGCGCGCGGGCGCGCTGCGCCAGGGCGGACTCTTCGCGCCCATAAGCCGCGAGGGGAGCCTCGTGCTCAACAACGTGCTTCTCTCGACGGCGTGCGCGACGGTGCTCGTCGGCACGCTCTATCCGCTCGCGCTCGAAGGCATTACCGGCGAGAAGATCTCGGTCGGTCCGCCGTTCTTCAACATGACGTTCGTGCCGCTGATGCTGCCGCTGCTGCTGGCGCTTCCCTTCGGTCCGCTGCTCGCCTGGAAGCGGGGCGACCTCGCCGGTGCGGCGCAGCGCCTCGCGTTCGCCGCGGGGCTTGCGGTCCTCGGCGTCCTCGTTGTCGCCGCCACATCGGGCGCGGGGCCCTGGCTCGCGCCGATCGGCGTCGCCCTCGGGCTCTTCGTCGTGCTCGGCGCCATCACCGATCTCATGAGCCGGGCGCGTCTCGGCGCCGTCAGCGCCGCGGAGTTCGGGCGCCGCATCACGAGCCTGCCGCGCTCGGCCTATGGCACGGCGCTGGCGCACGCGGGCGTCGGCGTCATGGTGCTCGGCATCGTCGGAACGAGCGCCTATCAGACCGAGAAGATCCTGGCGTTGAAGCCCGGCGAGCGCGCGGAGGTGGCGGGCTTCGAGCTTCTGTTCAAGGGCCTGACGCCGTCCAAAGGGCCGAACTATTCCGAGCAGGTCGCCGAGTTCGCGGTGACGCGCGGCGGCCATCCCGTGACGACGCTCTTGCCGTCGAAGCGGCTCTACACCGCGCCTCCCCAGCCGACGACGGAGGCCGGGATCTATCCGGCCTGGACCGGCGATCTCTACGTGGCGCTCGGCGACGAGCAGCCGAGCGGCGCGGTGGCGCTGCGCCTCTATTTCCACCCGTTCGTGCGCTTCATCTGGATCGGCGCGGTGATCATGTTCATCGGCGGCCTGGTGTCGCTGAGCGACCGGCGGCTCAGGGTCGGGGCCCCGCAGCGGGCCCGCGCCCGGGCCGCGCCCGTGCCGGCGGAGTGACGGCATGCCCGCACCCAGAACCTCTTCGCTCCTTCTTCGCGCACTTGGCGCGGTCCTCGTCGGCGTGTCGCTGCTCAGTGTTCCGGCGGCGGCCGTGCAGCCGGACGAGGTCTTGTCGGACGCCGCGCTCGAGAAGCGGGCGCGCGCGCTGTCGGCGGGCCTGCGCTGCCTCGTGTGCCAGAACCAGTCGATCGACGACAGCGACGCGCCGCTCGCCAAGGACCTGCGCATCCTGGTGCGCGAGCGCCTCGTCGCCGGCGACAGCGACGCGGCGGTCATCGACTACGTTGTCGCCCGCTACGGCGATTTCGTGCTGCTGAAGCCGCCCGTGAACAGCCACACGCTGTTGCTGTGGCTCGCGCCCCTTCTCGTCCTCGGTGCCGCGGTGATCGCGGCCCGCCGCGTCTTGCGGCGCCCGGCGGCGACCGTGCCTGAGGCTCCGTTGTCGGCGAGCGAGGAAAAGGATCTGAGCCGCCTCATCGAGCAGGCCCGCGATCCCCAGTCGAAAGGCGGCTAGCGGCCGGTCGGGCGGGGGCGCGGAACGCTGCCAGTCTCGATCTCGTGCGCGGAGGGCGCAAAGCCCGGTCCGCTCCGGCGTTCGGCCAGCACCGCCTCGAGACGGCGCAGGAGCTCCACGCTCGCAAGGCCGGTCTGTGTCCGGCGCTCGTCCGTCTCGAACGCCTCGATGGCGCGGCGCAGCTCCGGGCCGTAGCGGCCGTCGAGCCGCGCCCGGTAATGCCCCGTCGCCGATAGGGCGGCCTGCACGCGGCGGATTTCAGAGCGCTCACTCAGAACGGTCGTGCGGGCGAAAATCGCCTGCTGGTCGATGAAGGCCCGCGCGCTGACGCCGGTGTTGGCGACCGTATCGGACCGGTAGCGATGCACGACCTCGCCGGCTTGCGTGAGCACGTGGGACTGGAGATAGGTGCCGACGTTGATGCCGATCACCTCCGGTCCGCGCGGCCCGTCGATAAGCAGGGGCGAGCCGGACGACGCGCCGCCCGTGTCGCAGGTGTGCAGGAGGAGGGCGCTCGCATCGGCGAAGTCGCCGGCGATGGTGCGACCGCCGTGGCCCTGCGCGGTCCGGCGCAGCGCGCAGGGCGGGCTCAAGGCGAGGCGCCAGTTGCCGAAATCGCCGTGGTAGCCGACCTGGTACACGCGCCGGTCGGTCGCGTCCGCGGACAGCTCGGCCGGCAGACGGGGACTCAAGGGCAGGCCGCCGTCGCGGCAGACGGGCCTGGCGAGCCGCACGAGCGCCCAGTCGCGGGTCGCGTCGATGGGCGGCCGCGTCGACAGGCTCGTCGTGCCGGCGACGATGTTCTGCTCCGCCGCGCCGCGGGCGGCCCCGGCAATCGGAACGCCGGAACGCCGGCCCATCGTGGCCAGCCGGAACGTGATGTCGCCGAGCGGCAGAGCCCGCTCGCCGCGGGTCCGGAACAGGCAGTGCGCCGCCGTGGCGACGGTCGCCTCGTCGAGGCAGAACGCGGTGCAGACGGAGCGGCTGCGCGGCTCGTAGAGGAGGCCGATCCGGCCCTCGAGCGCCTTGAGCCGCGCCGGCAGCAGGACCCGGTCGTCGGCTCCGAAGACGGCCGCGGGGCGGACCAGCGGAGCGCGGTCGTCCTCTTCCGGGACGGCGGCCGGTCCGATCGCCGGGGCGGCCCCCGGAGCGCCGAGAAGCGCGACGGCGAGGAGGGCCGCGGCGGCGATCGCACGCTTGTCCCGCCGGGCGGGCGCCGGCTTCCGAAGGACCATGGCTGTCACGCTCGCACCTGCCCGCTCGCCACGCATCGCTCCTTCATTAACAACTCTTAAGGCAGCCGAAAGGCGGCCGTAAGGCCCCAGACCATAATCCGAGCAGACGCCCGCAGCGGCGCGCACGATGGAGGTCTGCCTATGTTCACACCCGATCCCGCCAATGCTCCTGGTTCCCGTTCAGCAAGTCCCGCGCCAGTCGCGGGCCGCACGCGCCGCCGGCTGCTGGGCGTCGCCGGTGCCACCGCGGGCCTAGGGCTCCTGGCCTTCGGGGTGCCCGCCCTCTCGCCGGCCGTCGCCCAGTTCAAGCCCGACGCTCCGACGATTGAGACGCCGATGGGCCGCGCGCCGCTCTCGTTCGCGGACGTGATCGAGAAGGTGAAGCCCTCCGTCGTGTCGATCTCGGTCGTGGCCGGCGGCCAGAAGACCGCCGACAACTCGGACGAAGAGCGCGGGCTGCCCGAAGGCTTCCCCGACATTCCGCCCGACAGCCCCTTCTACGAGTTCTTCAAGCGCCTGCCGAAGGAGTTCCGCGGACCGCAGATGCCGCGTCCGCCGCAGCAGGCGCAGGGCTCGGGCTTCGTCATCTCCGCGGACGGCTACGTCGTGACCAACAATCACGTCATCGACGGGGCGACCAAGATCCAGATCAGCTTCGACGACCAGGAGAAGCTCGATGCGGAGCTCATCGGCACCGATCCCAGGACCGATCTCGCCCTTCTGAAGATCAAGTCCAGCAAGACGTTCCCGCACGTGAAGTTCGCGGACAAGCCGGTGCGCGTCGGCGACTGGGCGATCGCGGTCGGCAACCCGTTCGGCCTCGGCGGAACGGTGACGGCCGGCATCGTGTCGGCGCTCGGCCGTGACATCGGCTCGGGTCCCTACGACTACCTGCAGATCGACGCGGCCGTGAACCGCGGCAACTCCGGTGGTCCGACCTTCAGCCTCGAGGGCGAGGTGATCGGCGTCAACACGGCGATCTTCAGCCCCTCGGGTGGCAACGTCGGCATTGCCTTCGCCGTGCCCGCCAAGACCGCGACCGAGGTGATCGAGCAGTTGAAGTCGAAGGGCAAGGTGAGCCGCGGCTGGCTCGGCGTGAAGATCCAGAACGTGGACGAGGACACGGCCGCCGCCCTCGGCCTGCCGGGTGCCAAGGGGGCGCTGGTCAGCGAGATCACGCCCAACGGGCCGGCCGAATCCTCCGGCCTCAAGGTCCAGGACACCATCATGCAGGTGAACCAGGACGCGATCTCCGACAGCCGCGACCTCGCCCGCAAGATCGCCGACTACGCGCCCGACACGACCGTCGACGTGAAGGTCTGGCGCAACAACAAGGCCGAGACGGTCAAGGTGAGGCTCGGCATGTTCCCCGGCTCGTCGGAGGAGATCGCCAAGCTCGAGCAGGGCAAGCCGGTCGCCAAGCCTGCCGAGAAGACCTCGCTGGAGATGCTCGGCCTGACACTCGGTCCGGCTGAGGGCGAGAATGCCGAGGGTGTCGCCATCACCGAGGTGGAGCCCACGTCGGACGCCGCCGAGAAGGGGCTGCGCGCGGGCGATGTCATCCTGCAGGTGCAGGGCGAGGCGGTGGGCAAGCCGGCCGACGTCGCCATGCAGGTCCAGAAGGTTAAGGAGATGGGCCGCTCGGCCGTGATGCTCAGCATCAAGTCCCAAGATCGCACGCGCTTCGTGGCCGTGCAGATCAAGAAGGACAAGGGCTGAGTCCTGGCCCTCGCCCGCGGGCGCCGTCCGCGGCGGACATGAGGACAGCGTATGAGGCGGCCGGAGACCCTGCAGACGGTTCCGGCCGCCTCGACGCATCGGGGCGGGTCATGGCAAGGTTGCCGCATTGGAAGGCCGGGCACGACTGCCGGGCGGGAGACGAGACGCATGCGCGTGCTGGTGATCGAGGATGACCGGGAAACGGCCCAGTTCCTGCAGAAATCGCTGAAGGAGAGCGGGCACGCGGCCGATCTCGCCGGCGACGGGGAGACCGGCCTGTCGATGGCGGAGACCGCGGTCTACGACGTCCTGATCGTCGATCGCATGCTGCCGAAGCTCGATGGCCTGACCGTCGTCAAGACCTTGCGCACCGAAGGCGTGCGCACACCGGTGCTGATCCTGTCCGCGCTCGGCGACGTGGACGACCGGGTCAAGGGCCTGCGCGCCGGCGGCGACGACTATCTCACAAAACCTTATGCCTATACCGAGCTTCTCGCCCGCATCGAGGCTCTGGCCCGCAGGGCGATCCCCGAGGAGCAGGTGACGCGCTACGTCGTCGGCGATCTCGTCCTCGACCGGCTGTCGCATCGCGTGTCGCGTGCGGGCGAGCAGATCGTGCTGCAGCCGCGCGAATACCGCCTGCTCGAGTACCTGATGAAGAACGCGGGCCAGGTTGTCACGCGCACGATGCTTCTGGAAAACGTGTGGGACTACCACTTCGACCCGCAGACCAACGTCATCGACGTGCACGTCTCGCGACTGAGATCCAAGATCGACAAGAACTTCGACAAGCCGCTGCTGCATACCGTGCGCGGCGCCGGCTACATGGTGCGCGACGGTGCTGGATAGGCTCGGAGCGTCCGCCTGGACGTCGACCCCGTTCCGGCTGGCGGCTCTCAGCATCGCGGCCTTTCTCCTCACCGCCGCGGGCATCGTCGGCTTTCTGTTCTGGCAGACGAACAACCTCCTGACCGACCAGGTTCTCTCCTCGCTGCGCGCCGAGCTGCAGGAGCTGCGCCATATCGAGGCGGCCGCGGGTTCCCTCTCCGTCGCGGAGGCCGTGAAGGCCCGCGCGCGGCCCGAGGGTCCCGGGCTCTACTTCGTCGCCGACCGCTCGGGCCGCAAGCGCGCCGGCAACCTCAGCCGCCTGCCGCCGGAGATCGAAAGCGAGGGCGGCGGTACGTTCCGCTACGAGCGAGAGGCGGGCCAGGAGCGCCTGGCCGTCGCGCTGCCCGTCGTCTTTTCGGACGGCACGCAGCTTATCGTCGGGCGCGACATCGAGGAGCAGCGCACCTTCGCGAACCGGATGCGCACGGTCTTCCTCCTGGGCTTCAGCCTGCTCGCCATTGCGGGCCTTCTCGGAGGGCTCGGTGCCGGGCGGCTGCTGCTCAACCGCATCGATCAGATCAGCGCGGCGAGCCGCTCGATCATGGCCGGCGATCTCACCCGCCGCATTCCGCTGGCCGGCAGCAGCGACGAGCTCGACGGCCTGGCCCAGAACCTCAACGCGATGCTCGACCGCATCGAGCAGTTGATGGTCGGCATGCGCGAGGTCTCCGACAACATCGCGCACGATCTGAAGACGCCGCTGAACCGGCTGCGCAACCGGGCCGAGGCGGCGCTCCGCGACGGCAACGACTGTGCCAGCTACCGCGAGGGCCTTGAGCGGATCATCGAGGAGGCGGACGGGCTCATCAAGACCTTCAACGCGCTGTTGCTCGTCGCCCGGCTGGAGGCCGGTGCGCTCGACGGCGAGACGGAGACCTTCGATCTCGGCGCGCTGGTGCGCGATGTGGCGGAGTTCTACGAGCCCGTGGCGGAGGAGGAGGGGCTCGATCTCACGGTCGATGCGGGCGACGGGCCGGCGATCGTCGCCAACCGGCACCTCGTCAGCCAGGCGGTCGCCAATCTCATCGACAACGCCATCAAGTACAGCCGGCCGCAGCCGGCATCGGGACCGGAGCGCGCGGCGCTCGCCGTCTCCGTCCGTGCGCTCGCCAACGAGGTCGAGATCACGGTGGCCGATCGCGGACCCGGCATCGACGCCCAGGACCGGGAGCGGGCGCTGAAGCGCTTCGTGCGCCTGGAGGCGAGCCGGACGCGGCCCGGAACGGGGCTCGGCTTGAGCCTCGTCGCGGCGGTTGCGCGCCTGCATCACGGCACGATACGTCTTGAGGACAATGCGCCGGGGCTGCGGGCCGTTCTCGTGCTGCCGCGGGCGCGTAAGGGGATCGGCGCCTGACGTCGCCGGCCCTCTAGCCGGAGGGGACCCGTGGTGCAGGCAGCAGACGTGCCGCTCGAGACGCTGGCGGAGCGCATTCGCTCCGGCCCGCTGGACGACCCCGCCGGCACGGCGCGCGACGACATCGCGGCCTTGCGCGAGGAGGTGCGGGGGAGCCCCGATCTCGCCCTGCTGCACGGCCTCATCGGAGAGGAGCGCCTCGCAGCCTTTCTGGCCGGAGTGTTTGCCGGCTCGACGTATCTGAAGGCCCTGATCCGCCGCGATCCCCTGCGCCTGCAGCGCGTTCTGTCGTCGCCGCCGGAGAAGCACTTCGCGGCGCTCACCGAAGCGCTCGGCCGGGACATGGCGGCCACGACCGACATGGCGGCTGCGATGCGTCTGGTGCGCATCTACAAGTCCGAGGTGGCGCTGCTCGTCGCCCTGAGCGACCTTAGCGGCGTATGGCCGGTCATGACCGTCACCGAGAAGCTGACGAAATGCGCCGACGCCGCGCTCAACGGCTCGGTCGACTTCCTGCTCCGCATGGCGACGGCGCGCGGCGACATCGCCGCCGATCCGACGTGTGCCGGCAACGGCTACATTGTCCTCGGGATGGGCAAGTACGGCGCCGGCGAGCTCAACTACTCCAGCGACATCGACCTCATCGTCTTCTACGACCGCGATCGCGCGCGGCTCAAAGCCGACATCGAGGCCTCGCCGTTCTTCGTGCGCCTGACGCGCGACCTCGTGCGCCTCATGGACGAGCGCACCGCCGACGGCTACGTCTTCCGCACCGACCTCCGGCTGCGGCCGGACGCCGGCGCCACGCAGGTGGCGCTGTCGACCGAGACGGCCATGTTCTACTACGAGAGCTTCGGCCAGAACTGGGAGCGCGCGGCCCTCATCAAGGCGCGTCCCGTGGCGGGCGACCTTGAGGCCGGCGAGCAGCTCCTGGCCGAGCTCGCCCCGTTCGTCTGGCGCCGCTACCTCGACTTCGCGGCGATCGCCGACATCCACGCCATGAAGCGGCAGATCCACGCCTTCCGGGGCTTCGGCGGGATCGGCGTCGCCGGCCACAACGTGAAGCTCGGCCCCGGCGGCATCCGCGAGATCGAGTTCTTCGCCCAGACGCAGCAGTTGATCGCGGGCGGCCGCCAGAAGGATTTGCGCGTGCCGCGCACGCTCGATGCGCTTCTGTGCCTGGAGGCGCGGGGCTGGATCAGGCCCGAGGTGCGCGCCGATCTGGCGGCGGCCTACGTGGAGCTGCGCCGCATCGAGCATCGCGTCCAGATGATGGCCGACGAGCAGACGCATGAGCTGCCCTCGGACGAGGCGGGCCTCGACCGCTTCGCACGCTTTGCGGGCTTTACAACGGCCGCCTCCTTCGCGCGCGACTATCTCGCCATCCTGACGCGCGTCCAGCGCCATTACGGAGAGCTGTTCGAGAGCGCACCGGAGCTGACGCAGGCGGGGGCGAACATGGTCTTTGCCGGTGAGGACGACGATCCCGAAACGGTGGCGCAACTGAAGCGCATGGGCTTTTCCCAGCCCCCGCAGGTGCTGGCGACGATCCGCGGCTGGCACCACGGGCGCTATCCCGCCGTGCGCTCTGCGCGCGCGCGCGAGCTGCTGACGGAGGTGCAGGTTTCCCTCGTCGTCGCGCTTGCCGAGACGGCCGATCCGGACGGGGCGTTCGCGAGCTTCGACCGGTTTCTGGCCGCGCTCCCGGGCAGCGTGCAGCTCTTCTCGCTGCTCCGCGCCAACCCCGGTCTGCTCCGCCTCGTCGCCGACATCATGGGCACCGCGCCCCGCCTCGCGCGCGTGCTTGCCAAGCGCTCGCGCCTGCTCGATGCCGTCATCGATCCGCGCGCGCTCGCCGTGCTGCCGTCGGCGGCGGAGATCGATGCGGCGATTGCGGCGGAGTTCTCGACCGCGCGCGATCAGCAGGAGATCCTCGACCGCGCCCGCGTCGTCGGCAGCGAGCAGTCCTTCCTCATCGGCGTGCGCGTGCTCTCGGGCAGCATCAACGCGAGCCAGGCGGGCGGGGCGTATGCTCTCGTCGCCGACCGGATGATCGCGGCGCTGCATGAAGTGGTCGCCGAGGATCTCGCCAGGGCGCACGGGCACGTTGCGGGCGGCGGGGCGGTCGTCATCGCCATGGGCAAGCTCGGCGGGCGCGAGATGACGGCCTCCTCCGACCTCGATCTCATCGTCGTCTACGACTACGACCCTGACGCGATCCAGTCCGACGGGGCGCGGCCCCTGCCGCCGAGCCAGTACTACGCCCGCTTCACGCAGCGCCTCATCACGGCCTTGTCGGCACCGACCGCGGAGGGAACGCTCTACGAGGTGGACATGCGCCTGCGCCCCTCCGGGCAGAAGGGGCCGGTGGCGACGCAGATGGCGGGCTTCGTCGAGTACCAGACGCGGGAGGCGTGGACATGGGAGCACCTGGCGCTGACGCGCGCCCGCGTCGTCAGCGGGCCGCTCTGGCTCCGGTCGAAGGTGGAAGCCGCCATCCGCGAGACGCTCCTCATCCCCCGCGAGCGGACGCGGGTCGCGGCCGACGTGCGCGACATGCGCGGGCGCATCGCGGCGGAGAAGGGAACCGACAAGCTGTGGGACCTGAAGCAGGTGCGCGGCGGGCTCGTCGACCTGGAGTTCATCGCCCAGTACCTGCAGCTCATCCATGCCGCGAGCCACCCCGGCGTCCTCAGCCAGAACACGTGCCGGGCCTTCCAGCTTCTCGGCGAGGCGGGCTGCCTCGAAGCGGGCGACGCGGAGGCGCTCATCGCCGCGACGCGCCTCATCCACGACCTGACCCAGGTCGTGCGGCTCTGCCAGGACGGGCCCTTCGATCCGGCCACCGCGCCGAGGGGCTTGAAGGAGCTCGCCGCGCGCGCCGGCGACTGCCCCTCCTTTGAAGCCTTGGAGATAAAACTCAAGGACGTCCTGGCCGCCGGCCACGCCCGGTTCGAGCGCCTCGTCGTGTGACCGCAGAGCCTGGCCGCACATTGGCGCGACGGGTTTTTGCGCTCCGGCCGTTTCCACACTTGCAGGCGGGGCACGGGGCTCCGTTTCAGCCGGTGGAGGCGTGTATGGGTCGGACGGCAGGGATCGTGATGACGGGGCTTCTCATCGCCGCAGGGGCGACGGGCGTGATGGCGGCGGTGGGCGACGGGCCCGGCCGGGCCGGCGGCAAGGGGATGCGCGAGGGCGGGGCGGGCTTCGGCCTCAAGCGCCTCGACGGCGACAACGATCTCGCCGTGACGATCGAGGAATTCCTGAAGCGGCGGACGGAAGCCTTCGCCAAGCGCGACAAGAACGCGGACGGGTCGCTCGATGCGGCCGAGCTGAGCGAGGCTCCTCCGGGCCGGCGCCTCGCGCGCCAGGAGCGGCGCATGGAAACGCTTCTGAAGCGCCTCGACGAGGACAAGGACGGCAAGCTGACGCGGGCGGAGTTCGAGCGCGATTCGCGCCTCGCGGCCGGCGACGGCAAGCCGGCGTCCGCCCGGGCCATCGAGCGTCAGAAGCGCCTCTTCGCCTTCTATGACCGCAACGCCGACGGAACGCTCGAGATGAGCGAGTACGAGGCGGGCCGCGCGGAGGAACAGGACTTCAACCGGCGACGCACGATGCACGCGCTCGACCGCAACGGCGACGGCAAGGTCACCTTGGAGGAGTACACGGCCGATGCGCGCTTCCGCTTCCTGCGCCTCGATCTCGACCGCGACGGACGCATCACCGCGGCCGATCTTCCGCCCATCGAGCGGCAGCGCTGGTCCAGCCGGTGAGCGGACGGTCCGGCGGCTGACGATGGCCTCTGGCGCGGCCGCCCCTGAGGGTGCAACAGTGGCCGCGACCGTTGGAGCGTCGGGACGTTGGCTGGAGTTGGTGGTGGCGGGTGATGCGACACCGGGCATGAAGCCCGGCTCGGGGCGGCGGGGCGGGGACCGGGAGGACGAAGCGCTCCTGGTGCGCGCCCTCGCGCGCGACCAGGCCGCGTTCCGGCTTCTGGTCGACCGCCACATGTCGTCCCTGCTGCTGGTGGCCCGTCGCCTGTTGCGCGACGAGGCGGAGGCGGAGGACGTGGCGCAGGAGGCGTTCCTGCGGCTCTGGCGCCAGGGGGCGGGACTGGAGGTCGGGCCGCCGGGGCTGGGCCCGTGGCTGAAGCGGGTCGTCTCCAACCTGGCGATCGATCGGCTGCGGGGACGCGGCCGGCTTCAGGTCACGGACGAGGTCCCCGAGCAGGCCGAGGAGGCCGACCAGCTCCGACGGCTGGAGAGCCAGGAGCTGGCCGGGCGTGTCGAGGAGGCGCTGCGGCGGCTGCCGGACCGGCAGCGGCTCGCCTTGACGATGTTCCACTACGAAGGCCACAGCATGGAAGAGGTGGCGCGTATGATGGGGACATCCGCCGAGGCCGTCGAATCGCTGCTGGCGCGGGCGCGGCGGGCCCTCAAGGTCCTGCTGGCGGCCGAGTGGCAGGCCTTGAAGCAGGACCGGACGACGAACGGCTGATCGGCAGCCCCGACTGGAGATTGGAAGAGCGGCGGCAATGGCAGAGCGGATGAACATGGCAGACCTGATGGCCCGGCTTCGTGCCGTGGTTGCGGCGTATGGCGCCGACAGCGGACGCTGGCCCGCGGCCGAGCGGCACGCCCTGGCCGAATTCGTCGCAACGAATGCGGAGGCGCGCCGGCTCCTCGCCGACGACGCGGCGTTCGATGCCGTCCTGGCGGCGGCCGCGACGGACGCGCCGGCGGCGAGCGTGGCGCGCGCGCGCGACAGCCTCTTGTCCCGCCTCGAGACTGAAGGCGACGCGGCCGGCGTGCCGCAACCGGGCGGCGGCCGGATCGTTCCCTTCGAGCGCCGGCCGGTGCCGCGGCCGGCCGTGGCGCCCGATCGCAGTCTCTGGCGGGAGGCCGCAGTGCTCGCGGCCGCCCTGCTCATCGGCATCTTCACGGGCACGCAGGGGCTCATCGAAGGCAGCGGCCTCGATCTGACGGCGCTGACGTCGTCGGCCACGAGTGCCGCTACGGACAGCGACGATATCAGCGAGCTCGCGCTGGGCACGGCAGGTGAGGGGCTTTCCGAGGAGGACCTGCTGTGACCGAGACCACTCAGCCGCCCGCGCCTGCCCCCTGCGGACGCCGGTGGCGCTGGCTCCTCGTGGCATCGCTGGCGCTCAACCTGCTCGTGATCGGAGGTCTCGCGGGCCTCTGGATCAAGGGGCCGCCGCACGGCCGGCCGCACTGGGGCGCGTCGCCGACGGCGTTCGGTCTCATGCGCTTCACGCGCGACCTGCCGCCGGAGCGGCGGGAGGCCGTGCGCGGGCATCTGAAAGAGGCGCGCAATTCGCTGCGCGCGCTGCGCGGCGAGTTGCGCGACGCGCGACGCAAAGCCGTCGAGGCGCTGCGCACACCCGATTACTCGACCGACAAGCTTGCCGCCGCCATGGCGGCCGTCGCCGACGTCGACAACCGCATGCGGGCGGCGGGAACGGAGGCTCTCATGAAGGGCATCGCCGAGTTGACGCCCGAGGAGCGGGCGAAGCTCGCCGACGCCTGGACGCGGCGCCTGGAGGCGGGCGAGGGCCGCCGCCATCGGCACGGCAAGGACGGCTTTGACGGCGATGCGGCGCCTGACGGTCCGCCCGGCCCGCCAGGTCCTCCAAGTCCGCCCGGACCTCCATGACGCGTCGGCCTCAGGCTGTCGGGAGTCAGGCTGCCGGGAGTGAGGCCTCGGCCCGCACCGCGGCGTTGAAGAAATCGGCCTGGACGGCGCGCTCGAAGAAGGTCGTGACCTGCCACGTCTCGTGATCGTCGGCGTCGATGAGGCCGGAGCCCTGCTGCTCGAGCAGGACGCGGGCGATGCAGACGGCCAGCGATGCCTGGCCGACGTCGGCGCGGGGAATGGCTCCGTTCACGGTCAGCGTCAGCGACACCACGCTGCCGTCGTCCTCGGCGGCGATGACGATGGCGCTGCCTGCGCGCGACCGTTCGATGGCCTCGGCGATGAGATTGACGAGGACCTGGCGGACCGGCCGCGCATCTCCGACGATCTCGAGGCCCGCCGTCACCCGGGTGCCGACCTCGATGCGCCGGACCTTGGCCTCGGCGTCGTGGAACGCGATCGCGTCGCGGACGAGATCGCCGAGCGTGAGCGTCCGGCAGGTGGACCCGCTCGGCGTCTTCGCCAGCGTCGAGGTCAGAGCCAGCGTGTCCTCGGTGCATTTCAGAAGGCTGCGGCCGCATTCGCGGATGTGGCGTGTGTAGTCGCGGTACCGGTCGTGACCGAGGGGTCCGAAGATCTCCGCGCTCATGAGGTCGGAGAAGCCGATGACGGCATTGAGCGGGGTTCTGAGCTCGTGGCTCATGCGGGCCGTGAGCTCCGCCCAGAGCTGGCTGCGCATCTCCGCCTCGCGCCGCGCCCGGCTCGCGGCATCGGCGATCTCGACGAGCCGCTGCGACTGGCGCTCCAGCGCGAGGAGGTGCGGATCGTGATCGTCGCGGGAGGCGGCATGCCCGTGGGCGTCGGCGGGCGGCGCGGTCCGCGTCAGCGCCAGCACGACGAGGGCAAGACCCGTGACCGTCAGGAAGATCGGGAGCGGCGGGCTTGACGGGCCGAGGACGGCCGCGGCGATGGCGATGAGATGCAGCCCGGCGGCGGCTTGCAGGCCGCGCTCGGAGCCGAGCTGACTGCCGGATCGGGTGAGTCCCAGCCTCTTGCCCAGCCCGGTGAGCGCAGTCTGCGCGAACGCAGACCTCTCCCGCGGACAGGCGGACGTTATCCGCGCCATCCCAACCCCCTCGCCCCGATATGTCGTCAAGTTTGCCCAGCGCGAGCCGGCCGGTACGCAGGCCGATTCGCTTACCTGAGAATCACTGATTCGCGACTCGGCTGTCGAGGGAGATTATTTGCGGTCAAGACGCGTACGTCGTTTTATTCAGGCGTCCAACATTCTGGTCACGATCTCAAACACATCGCGGGAAATGTTCTCGGCCTTCGCCACCTTCTGGAGCGCCTTGCGCGCGTGCGCGCGGCGGCCCGGCTCGAGCGCCTTCCAGGAGCGGAAGCAGGCGAGCATGCGGGCCGCGATCTGGGGGTTCAGGGCGTTGATCTTCAGGACCTCGGCGGCGACGAACGCGTAGCCCGCGCCGTCGGCCCGATTGAACTGCAGCGGGTTCTGCAGGGCGAAGTTTCCGATCAGCGCGCGGACCTTGTTCGGTGCAGCGTGGCTGAAGAGCGGATGACGGGTGAGCGCGCGCACCCGGTCGAGCGCGTCGGGCAGCGCCGACTGCGCCTGCGCGGCGAACCAGGTGTCGATCACGAGGTGATCGTGCTTCCACCGCTCGAAGAATGCCGCCAGCACCCCGTCCCGCTCCGGCGTGTCAAGGCTTGCGATGAGGACGAGGGCGTGCGCCTGGTCGGTCATCGACTGGGCCTTGCGGAAGTGATCGGCAACCCGCGTGAGGTCGCGGACGTCGCCCCGTTGCGCAAGGAGCGTCAACGCGGCGTTGCGCAGCGCCCGCCGGCCGGCGCTGCGGGCATCGGGCGAGAAAGGCCCGCGCGCGGCGAAGGCAGCGTAGATGGCCTCCAGCTCGTCGCCGAGCGTCGTGGCGACGAGGCGCGAGAGCTGCGTGTGGGCGCGGTGGATCAGCGCCGGATCGACGTTGCGGCCGATCTCGCGCGCGACGTCCGCCTGGCTCGGCAGGCGCAGGAGCTCGGCCCGGTAGGCGGGATCAAGATCGGCGTCGGCGATCGCCGCACCGAGGGCCTTGGCGAAGGCGCCCCCGCGCGCGGCGCGCTTGCCATCCTGCAACAGCCTCACGATCGCAACGAGCGTCCGCATGGCGTAGACGCTCGCCGCCTGCCAGCGATTGAAGAGATCGCCATCGTGCGCCATCAGGAATTCGAGGTCGCGGTCCGGCAGATCGAGCGTCAGGCGGACCGGAGCGGAGAAGCCCTGCAGAAGCGAGGGCACGGGGCGGGAGGGCACGTCGACGAAGCGGAATGTCTCCGACCGCTTGGTGATCTCGATGAGCCCGTCTGCGAGCTCTCCGCCGCGGTCGAGCTTCAACTCGATCGGCTGGCCGTTGGCGCTCAAGAGCGCGAGGCGGAGCGGAACGTGCAGCGGCTCCTTCTTCGGCTGGCCGGGAGTCGGCGGCTGAACCTGATCGACTTTGAGCGTCGCGGTCCTGCTCGGGCGGTCCCACGTCAGCGAGGCGACAAGCTCGGGCGTGCCGGCCTGGGAGTACCACAGCTTGAACTGGGCGAGGTCGCGGCCTCCCGCCTCCGCGAAGCAGGCGAGGAAGTCCTCGATCGTCGCGGCCTGCGCGTCATGGCGCGCAAAATAAAGGTCCATGCCCTTACGGAAGTCGTCCGGGCCCAGAAGGGTCGCGATCATGCGCACGAGCTCGGCGCCCTTCTCGTAGACGGTCGGCGTATAGAAGTTGTTGATCTCGATGTAGCTGTCGGGGCGGACGGGATGGGCGAGCGGGCCCGCATCCTCCGGGAACTGGGTCGCCTTCAACAGCCGCACGTCGTGGATGCGCTGGACGGTGCGGTCGCGCTCGTCGGCGGAGAACTCCTGGTCGCGGTAGACGGTCAGGCCTTCCTTGAGGCAGAGCTGGAACCAGTCGCGGCAGGTGATGCGGTTGCCGGTCCAGTTGTGGAAGTACTCGTGCGCGACGACGCTCTCGATGGCCTCGAACATCGCATCCGTCGCCGTGTCCGGCGAGGCGAGGATGAGGCGGTCGTTGAAGATGTTGAGACCCTTGTTCTCCATCGCACCCATGTTGAAGTCGGAGACGGCGACGATGTTGAACACGTCGAGGTCGTATTCGCGGCCGAAGCGCGTCTCGTCCCAGGCCATGGCGCGCTTCAGGGCATCCATGGCCCATTCCGCGCGGGCCTCCTTGCCGTGCTCGACGTAGATGGCGAGATCGACGTTTCGCCCCGACCTCGTTTTGAAGGAGGAGCGGATCGCGGAGAGATCGCCGCCGACGAGGGCGAACAGGTAGCACGGCTTGGGGTGGGGGTCGTGCCAGACCGCGAAATGGCGCTGACCGCGGTCGAGCCTGCCCGCCTCGACCGGGTTGCCGTTGGCGAGCAGGACGGGCGCCATCGCCGTCTCCGCCTCGACGCGGCAGGTGTAGACGGAGAGGATGTCCGGCCGGTCGATGAAGAAGGTGATGCGGCGGAAGCCTTCCGCCTCGCACTGCGTGCAGAAGACGCCGCGCGTGCGGTAGAGGCCCTGCAGGGCGGTGTTCGCCTCCGGATCGATCGTCACCGTCGTCTCGAGCATGAAGGGCCGGTCCGGCACGCCGCGCACGGTGAGGTGCGTCCGCGTCTGCCGGTACCGGCCCGCCTCCAGCGGCGTGCCGTCGAGCTTGAGGCTCTTCAGCGCCAGGTGTTCGCCGTCGAGCTTCAGCGGGCCGGGCTTGCCGCGATGGGCCGGATTGGGACGGACCCTCAGCCGCGAGCGGACCTGCGTCTGCCGGGGATCGAGCGCGATCTCGAGATCGACAGTATCGATGAGGTACGCCGAGGGGCGGTAGTCCTCCAGGCGGATCGGGCGCGGCGTGTCGGTCTTCATGTCTTCCCGCTTGTTTGAACGGCGGTGGAGTCGCGAAAGCGGCCGACACTAGGGCGGCGGGCCCGCCGCGTCACCCCTTCGGCGTCAGGATCGCGCGAGAGTGACGCAGAAGCGGGTTGCCTAGTCACGCGGCACCTCGCGCGGGCGCGTCAGGATGGTCTCCGGCAGCGCCCGCGCTTTCACCTCGCGCAGCGCGAAGCTCGATTTCAGTTGCGTGACGCCCGGCAGCCGCGAGAGCTCCTGGCGATGGATGCGCTCGTAATCGGCGAGGTCGCGGGCGAGGACGACTAGCACGTAGTCGTCGTCGCCCGACATGAGGTGGCAGGAGACGACGGACGGCGCGGCGGCCACCGCTTTCTCGAAGGCGGCCAGCAAATCCTCGCTCTGGCTCTTGAGACTGATCTGGACGAGGACCATCATGGTGAGGCCGAGGGCCTGCCGGCTGACGCGCGCCTGATACCCCTCGATGATCCCGCGCTCCTCCATGGCGCGGATGCGCCGGGCGATGGCGGTGGCGGAGAGCGGAATGCGCTCGGCGAGCTCGACCTGGGACAGCCGTCCGTTGCCGGAGAGCGCGCCCAGGATGGCCATATCCAGCGTGTCGAGGTCTTCTAACGCCATTATTCTGCGTCGGCAGCGAAAGGATCGCAGATTATCGCCAATGCTGCGCTGCTTTTCAACGACGAAAGCCGACCTTACAACCGGCGACGCGCGCACATTCGGGTGATCGTATCCGACAGGAGGAAACCATGCGGATCGGCGTTCCCACCGAGATCAAGAGCAACGAGTTCCGGGTCGGCCTGGTGCCGGGTTCCGTGCGCGAGCTGACGGCCCGGGGCCACACCGTCTGCGTCCAGTCGGGCGCCGGCGCCGGCATCTTCGCCGACGATGCCGCCTACGAGTATGCGGGCGCCCGCATCCTGCCCGATGCGGCCTCCGTCTTCGCCGAGAGCGAGATGATCGTGAAGGTGAAGGAGCCGCAGAAGGCGGAGTGGGAGCGGCTCGGTCCCGGCCAGATCCTCTTCACCTATCTCCACCTCGCCCCCGATCCGGAGCAGGCGAAGGGCCTCCTCGCCTCCGGCGTGACGGCGATCGCCTACGAGACCGTGACGGATGCCGGCGGCGGCTTGCCGCTGCTCGCGCCCATGAGCGAGGTTGCCGGCCGCCTGTCGATCGAGGCGGCCGCGCTGGCGCTGCGCCGTCCCACGGGCGGCCGCGGGCTGCTGATGGGCGGCGTGCCCGGCGTGAAGCCCGCAAAGGTCGTCGTGCTCGGCGGCGGCGTGGTCGGCACGCATGCGGCGCGCATGGCGGCCGGCCTCGGCGCCGACGTGACGGTCATCGACAAGTCCCTGCCGCGCCTGCGCCAGCTCGACGAGCAGTTCCAGGGCCGCGTGCGCACGCTCGCCTCCACCATGGCGACGGTCGAAAGCGAGGTCCTGGCGGCCGACGTCGTCATCGGCGCGGTGCTCGTCGCCGGCGCGAGCGCGCCCAAGCTCGTCACCCGCGACATGCTGCGCGGCATGAAGAAGGGCGCGGTGCTCGTCGATGTCTCCATCGACCAGGGCGGCTGCTTCGAGACCTCCAAGCCCACGACGCACGCCAACCCGACCTTCGAGGTCGACGGCATCATCCACTACTGCGTGGCGAACATGCCGGGCGCGGTGCCCAATACGTCGGCCCAGGCGCTCAACAACGCGACGCTGCCCTTCGTCCTGAAGCTCGCCGACAAGGGGCTTGCCGCGTTCGACCGCGACCCGCATCTCGCCGCCGGGCTCAACGTCAAGGACGGCCGCATCATGCACCAGGCGGTGGCCGCGTCGCTCGGCTTCGACAGGATCGGCGCGGGAAAGCCGGCGGCGCTCGCGGCTGAATAGGGCCGCGGGCGCATCTTCCAGGGTTCGGTTCATCGCAAGCGGGCGGGTGGCAGCACGCGCGCCGCGCGTCCTCCCCGTTGCTCAGTCCCTCAGCCGGGCGAGGGCCGCCCGGCCTCGGCGAGGGCCCCGCGCCGCGCGCTCTCGAAGTGGAAGAGAACGAGCGCGCTCGCAATGGCCGCGAAGAAGCACCACACTGACGTAAAGGCGTTCCAGTACATCCAGTAGGACACGAGGGAGCCCAAGAGGATTGCCGTACCGGCGAGCGCGATCGCGCGGTGCGAGGACAGCATGAGCGAGAGGCAGGTTGCCGCCGGGTAGAGGATCCGTATCGCCGCCGGCAGATCCGGGTCGGAGCTGTAGGCGATGTGCGCCTCGCTGATCCTGGCAGTCCGCGGCACCGCGCCGAGCGCGGCGGCGAAGTAGATCGCCACGGCAATGCCGCCGAGGAGACAGAGCGCGATGGCGAGCTGCCGGTTCCGGCTCGGCTCGGCCGTCAGCGCGGCGAGCGGTGCGTAGATTGGCCAGATGACCAGCGCGATCAGGAGAAAGGCGGCCGTGAGGTCGGCGGCCGCCTGTCCATGCGGCACCGTCGCGAGGCTCAGCCACAGGAACCCCTCGATCGTCTGCTGGACCGCAAAGACGAGCGGCATGGCGGCGAGCGGCACGTCGGCCCGGTTGCGGACGCGCGTGATGGCCGCCGCCCCCGCGGCTCCGGCGATGGCGGCGGCCATGAAACTTGCAGGCGCTGAGAAGCACACGACGGGCAGGTCTCCGGCTTAGGGGGTGTCGGATCGAGAGTGGGAACCCGCAGCCGCTACGGGGGTTGCGCCAGGCGGCGGCGGAACTCGTCCACGGCGACGACCGCGCGTGTGTGCTCCCCCGAGCCGATGGTCCTTTGGCCGTCCTCGGCCGTCACGCGGAAGACGAGGCGCCGGCCCTTGATCTCGACGAGCTCGGCCGTGGCCGTCACCGTGCGGCCGACCGGCGTGGGCGCGGTGTGATCGACGGCGACGCGGATGCCGAGGCTCGTGTGGCCGGCTTCGAGCAGATGCTCGGTGCAGTCGACGGCGGCCATCTCCATGAGCGCGATCATTACCGGGGTCGCGAGCACGGCCTCGCAGCCACTGCCGACGTGAGCCGCTGTGTGGGTCTCCTCGACCATGATCGACGCCGACCCCGTGAGGCCGGCGTGTAAAGGACCCGCTGTCTTCATGGTGCCCGTCCCATCCCCGCTCCTGGTCCGGAGAGTGCCCCGGCGGCCCGGGGGCGGTAAAGGGCAATCCGGTGCCGCTTGCGGGTCTCTCCGGACCCGGATTAGATGCACGCCATGATCCGCATCGGCTTCTATTCCGGCTCCTTCGATCCCGTCACCCATGGCCACACGGACGTCATCGGCCGGGCGTGCCGGCTCGTCGACCGCCTCGTTATCGGTATCGGCACCAATCCGGGCAAGGCGCCGCTCTTCACCGCGGGCGAGCGGGTGGAGATGCTGGAGCAGGAGACGCGCGCGATCGCCAGCCGGACCGGCACCAAGATCCGGATCGTGACCTTCCAGGGGCTCGCGGTCGAGGCCGCGCGTACGCACGATGCGACCGTCATCGTCCGCGGCCTGCGCGACGGCACGGACTTCGACTACGAGATGCAGATGGCCGGCATGAACGGCGAGATGGCGGACGAGATCGAGACCGTGTTCGTGGCCGCCTCGCCGCGCGTTCGGCACATCGCGGCCAATCTGGTGCGGACGGTGGCGCTGATGGGTGGCGACCCCTCGCCGTTCGTGTCCAAGGCCGTGGCCAAGCGCCTCGCGGCCAAGGCGAGCCGCAAGGACTGACCGCGCCCCGATGCGCTCGCCGCGGTCCCGTCATGGCGCCTCGTTCAGCCGCCGCTCTCACGGCGAGCGCATCGGGGCGCGCTCCCTCGTTCCTACGGGCTACAGGCGCGTGAAGGGCTGCAGCAGGCGGGCGAGGAGGCCCTTGAAGCGCATCCTGCGATCGGTGCCGACGACGCAGATGCAGCCGTGCTCGGGATCGGCCACCGGGCGATGCTCGGCATCGTCGCCGAGGTCGGAGATGTCGCCGCGGCAGTACGTCCCGAACGCGTCCGTGTAGCTGCCGTCGATCACGAGCGTCAGCTCGGTGCCGCCATGCCCGTGCTCGGGCAGCGTCACTCCGGGCGCGAGCTTGTAGAGACGCAAATCGCCCCTCGCGCCGGCCGACAGCGCGAGCGGCGCATGCCAGACGCCCGGCGCGAGGCGCCGCCATCGGATGGCATCGACTTTGCCGGCAAGCGCCGCCTTCAGCGGGGCCGGCAAATCGCTCGTGTCGGCGGCCGGCCCGGCGTCGGCCTCGCCGGCGCGCAGCGCGATGACCGGGGCCTCGCGGCTGACGGGCTCGGGGCTAAGCTCATCGAACAGCACCTCGCCGATCAACGAATGGGTCTTCACCTCCGCCCGGCAGCGTGGACAGAACGACAGGTGAGAGAGGATGACCGCCGCGAGCGCCTCCGGCTGGCTGCCGGCGGCGCAGGTCATCAACGTCGAATCGTCGAGATGGTGGGTGATCGTCATGGTCTCCACGGGTGTCTCAACGGATGTCCTCGACCGCTTCCTTGACTTTCCGGTAGGCAAGCCTCATGCGCGACTTCACGGTTCCGAGCGGCAGACCGAGGCGCTCGGCGATCTCGCTGTGCGACAGACCTTCAACATACGAGAGGGTCACGACTTCGGACTGGTCGGGCGGCAATGTGGCAAGCACCGCGCGCACTTTCTCGCGGCGCTCGCGCTCCGTCACCTCTTCCTCGGGGCCCGGAGACTCCGACGGCTCCTCGGTGCGGCTGTCCGGCAGCGGCAGCCAGGCCACCTCGCGGCGCAGACGGTCGATGCGCAGGTTGCGGGCAATCGTGAAGATCCACGTGGTGGCGCTGCCCTTGCCGTCCGAATAGAGCTCGGCCTTGCGCCACACGGTGAGCAGCGTCTCCTGGGCGAGATCCTCGGCGGTCGTCGCATCGGCGCCCTGGCGCATCATGTAGGCCTTGACGCGCGGCCCGTAGAGCTCGAACAGCTTGCGGAAGGCCTCGATATCCCGGCTCTTGGCGACTTTCTGCAAAAGGTCGGACATGGTCCTCAGGTTCGGCACGGGAAGGGCGCCGGGATCGATGCGCGCTCCGGAGCCCGGACCATAGCTTAAGCCTTCCTCCGATGCCAAACTTGAGGCCGGCGGAGGGGCGCGGGCTGGCAGCCGGCCAATTTGGGGAGGCGAGGCAACATCCCATGCACGACGTACAACTGAGCTCGGTCGCCGTCCTGCTCGCCGCGATCGCCATTGCCGCCCCGATCGCGCGGACGCTGGGCATCGGAACCGTGCTCGGCTATCTGGCCGCCGGCGCGCTCGTCGGGCCGGACGGCCTCGGCGGCCTCTTCTCCATCGGCGAGGCAAAGGAAATCCTGCATCTGGCCGAGTTCGGCGTGGTGCTCCTGCTCTTTCTCATCGGTCTGGAGCTGAGGCCGTTGCGCCTGTGGTCGATGCGCGGATCGATTTTCGGCCTCGGCGGCGCGCAGGTGGCGATCACGGCGGCGATCCTGGCCTCGGTCGGCGTCGCCCTGGCGCTGCCGTGGAAGAGCGCGCTCTTCATCGGACTGGCGCTGGCCCTGTCGTCGACCGCGTTCGCGCTGCAAGTTATGGAGGAGAACGGCGAGCTGTCGACGCGGCACGGCCGGCTCGGCTTCGCGGTGCTCCTCTTCCAGGACATCGCGGCCATTCCCCTCATCGCGCTCGCCCCGCTCTTTGCGGTTGCCTTCGTGGCCGAGGCGCCGCAGATGAGCTTTGCCGGCGGACTACAGGCGATCGCCATCATCCTCGCCGTGGCGCTCGTCGGCCGGGTGGTGCTCGACGCGTTCGTCCGGCTGGTGGCGCTGACGCGGGTGCGCGAGGCGATGACGGCGGCCGCGCTGCTGACGGTGGTGACGGTCGCCGCCGTCATGCAGTGGGCCGGTGTCTCCGCCTCGCTCGGCGCCTTCATCGCCGGCGCGCTCCTGGCCGAGAGCTCCTACCGCCACCAGCTCGAAGCCGACATCCAGCCGTTCGAAGGCCTGCTGCTCGGGCTGTTCTTCACGGCCATCGGCATGTCGCTCGACTTCGCCCTGCTCGCCGAGCGCTGGCGCGAGGTCGTGCTGCTCGCGGGCCTGCTCGTCCTCGTCAAGACGGTGGTGCTCTACGGACTGGGCCGCTGGCAAGGTCTCAACGGGCGCGCGGCGCGGCGGCTCGGCCTGTCGCTGAGCCAAGGCGGCGAGTTCGCGTTCGTCCTTTTCGCAGCGGGCTTTGCCGCGGGCGTGCTGACGAAGGACATGCAGGCGCTCCTTGTCCTCGTGGTCACGGTGTCGATGGCGGCGACGCCGCTGCTGCTTCTCCTCGATAAGCGCCTCGGTCGCACGGAGCGGGCCGCTCCCTCCTACGACACCATTCCCGACAACGCGGGCCACGTCGTGCTCGCGGGCTTCGGACGCTACGGCCAGATCGTCGCCCGCGTGCTGAGGGCGCGCCGGATCCCGTTCACCGCGCTCGACATCAGCGCCGAGCAGGTGGAGCTCGTGCGGCGGTTCGGCTCGCAGGCGTTCTTCGGCGATGCGAGCCGTCCGGATATCCTGGAGGCGGCGAAGACCGGGGAGGCGCGCGCCTTCGTCCTCGCCATTGACGACGTGGAGGCCTCGCTCAGGACGGCGGAGCTCGTCACCGCGCGCTGGCCGAAGGTTCCGATCTATGCCCGCGCCCGCAACCGCAATCACGCCCATAGGCTGCTCGATCTGGGCGTGACGATGATCCAGCGCGAGACGTTCCTCTCCGCGCTGGAGACGACGCGGCAACTTCTCAAGGGCCTCGGCTACTCCGAGCGGGCGGCGGACCGCACGCTCGCCACCTTCCGCACGCACGACGAGCGGCGTCTGGCGGAGGACTACCGGCACTACACGGACCTCGAGAAGATGCAGGCCAAGGCGCGATCGGACGCGGCGACGCTGGAGAAGCTGTTCGAGGAGGACGACCGCGAGACCCGGGCGGTGGAGGGTGCGGCGGGCGACCGGGCAAGCCCCGCCGGGTGAGAGCGCCCGGCCGTACCCGCGATGTCAGAAACCGGCTGATGTTCCACAGGAAAAGAATGTCTCGCGCGGCCGGGCCGGCGTTTCACCCGCTTGCGGCGGGTCGCGCGGTAGACGCGGCCGCCTGCCGTCGCTAAACCTGCCCCGCCGGCGGAAAAAGCTGTCGTCCGGTCAAGGATGAAGGGGGAGCGTGCGGATGGCGGATGCGACGACGGCGGTAGGCTACCGCGAGATGGCGAACGCCATCCGCGTCCTCTCGATGGACGCGGTGCAGAAGGCGAATTCGGGCCATCCCGGCATGCCGATGGGTATGGCGGACGTCGCCACCGTTCTCTTCGCCGAGGCGCTGCGCTTCGATCCGACCGATCCCACGTGGCCCAACCGCGACCGCTTCGTCCTCTCCGCGGGCCACGGCTCGATGCTGCTCTATTCGCTGCTCTATCTCACCGGCTATCCGGGCCTGGACATCGAGGAGCTGAAGAATTTCCGCCAGCTTGGCTCCAAGACGGCGGGCCACCCCGAGCACGGACACGCGCCCGGCATCGAGACGACGACGGGCCCGCTCGGGCAGGGGCTCGCCAACGCCGTCGGCATGGCGCTGGCGGAGCGCATGCTCGCGGCGCGCCACGGCGAGGATGTCGTCGATCACACCACGTATGTCATCGCCGGTGACGGCTGCCTGATGGAAGGCATCAGCCACGAGGCGATCTCGCTCGCCGGCCACTTGAAGCTCGGCAAGCTCATCGTCTTCTGGGACGACAACGCGATCTCGATCGACGGCCCGACGAGTCTCTCGGTGTCCGACGACCAGATCAAACGTTTCCAGGCCTCCGGCTGGAACACGATCGCGATCGACGGCCACGACCACGCGGCGATCTCAGCGGCGATCAGGAAGGCCAAGGTCGATCCGTCCGCGCCCTGGCTCATCGCCTGCCGGACGATCATCGGCTACGGCGCGCCGACGAAGCAGGGCACCAAGGACACCCATGGCAGCCCGCTTGGCGCCGAGGAGGTCGAGCGCACGCGCGCGGCACTCGGCTGGACTTCGCCGCCGTTCGAGATCGCTCCCGAGATCCTCGACGCCTGGCGCGCGGTCGGCGCCCGCGGCCACCGGCTCGGCGCCAAGTGGCGGGCGAAGGCCGCAACCTTCAAGGGCAGTCACGATCTGCACGTCGACGACCGGGCGCTCGTCGATGCCGTGGAGGCGGCCAAGAAGGAGTTCGCGGCCGATACGGCGAAGCGCGCCTCGCGCGTGTGGTCGCAGATGACGCTCGAGCATCTGATCCCGGCCGTGCCGGAGCTTGTCGGCGGCTCGGCGGACCTGACGCCGTCGAACGGCACCAAGACCTCGCACTACAAGCCGGTGGCGCCGGGATCGTTCGCCGGCAACTACATCCATTTCGGCGTCCGCGAGCACGGCATGGCAGCCGCCATGAACGGCATCGCGCTGCATGGCGGGCTTATCCCGTTCGGCGCCACCTTCCTCGTCTTCACCGACTACTGCCGGCCCGCCATCCGCCTGTCGGCCCTGATGGGGCTGCGCGCGATCTACGTCATGACGCACGACTCCATCGGCGTCGGCGAGGACGGGCCCACGCACCAGCCCGTCGAGCATCTGGCGGCCCTGCGCGCCATCCCGGGCCTGCAGGTGCTGCGCCCGGCGGACGCGCTGGAGACGGCGGAGGCCTGGCACATCGCGCTCGCCTCCAACACGAAGCCGACGGTGATCGCGCTGACGCGGGACGCGGTGCCGACCAAGCTGCGGGCGGGACCGGTGGAGGAGAACCTCGCCGCCAAGGGCGCCTACGTCGTCAGCGGCGGGACCGGCCGCGCCGTGACGCTGATCGCGTCGGGCTCGGAGGTGGCGGTCGCCGTCGAAGCGGCCGCGCTGCTGGCGAAGGACGGGATCACCGCGGCGGTCGTCTCCATGCCGTCCTTCGAGCTCTTCCGCGAGCAGCCCGCGCTCTACCGCGACAGCGTGCTCGGCCATGGTCCGCGCGTCGCCATCGAGGCGGCCGTGGTGCAGGGCTGGCACGAGTGGCTGCGTCCGGGCGACCGTTTCGTCGGCATGTCGGGCTTCGGCGCCTCCGCACCCGCAAAGAAGCTGTTTGAGCATTTCGGCATCACCGCCGCGAAGGTGGCGGAGGCCGCCCGGGCCGTGCTCGACGCCTGACCGCCACGAACTCGAATGCAGAGCGAGCAATGAACCTCGATAACCTGAAGACGACGGACGCCGTCGATGTGACCGGCAAGCGCGTGCTCTATCGCGCCGATCTCAACGTGCCCGCCAAGGACGGGACCGTGACGGATGCAACGCGGCTCGAACGCGTCGCGCCGGGACTCAAGGCGCTCGCCGCGCGCGGCGCCAAGGTGATCGTGCTGTCGCATTTCGGGCGTCCGAAGGCGGGGCCCGACAAGGAGAACTCGCTTGCGCCCGTGGCCGCCGAGCTCGGGCGCCTCGTCGGCCGGCACGTGTCGCTCGCTGGAGACTGCATCGGCGAGCACGCGCGCGCCATCGTGGACGCCATGAAGCCGGGCGACATCGCCGTGCTCGAGAACACGCGCTTCCACAAGGGCGAGGAGAAGAACGACCCCGCGTTCACCGCGGAGCTCGCCAAGCTCGGCGACATCTTCGTCAACGATGCCTTCTCGGCGGCGCACCGGGCGCACGCCTCGACCGAAGGGCTGACGCATCACCTGCCGTCCTACGCCGGTCCGTTGATGATGGAGGAGATCAATGCGCTGAAAGCCGCGCTCGAGGCGCCGCGCCGGCCGACCGTCGCCGTCGTCGGCGGCGCCAAGGTCTCGACCAAGATCCCGATCCTCACCAACCTCGTCGCCAAGGTCGACAAGCTCATCATCGGCGGCGGCATGGCGAACACGTTCCTGCAGTCTCAAGGCGTCGAGGTGGGCCGGTCGCTGGCCGAGCCCGAGTTCCACGTGACGGCGCGCGAGATCATGGCTAAGGCCGCAAAGCGGGGCTCCGAGATCGTGCTGCCGACGGACGCCGTGGTCGCGCGCGAGTTCCGTGCCGGCGCGGCCGCCGAGACCGTCGATATTCAGAGCGTGCCCGCCGATGCCATGATCCTCGACATCGGCCCGGCCTCGATCGCCGCCATGTCGGCGCACCTGCGCCAGTGCCGCACGCTCCTGTGGAACGGCCCGATGGGTGCCTTCGAGATCGCGCCGTTCGGAGAAGGCACGTTCACGCTCGCGCGCGAGGCGGCGAAGCTCACGCAGGCGGGCACGCTTCTCTCCATCGCGGGCGGCGGCGACACCGTGGCGGCGCTCAACGCTGCGGGGGTCGCGGGCGATTTCTCCTACGTCTCGACGGCCGGCGGCGCGTTCCTGGAATGGCTGGAAGGCAACGAGCTGCCGGGCGTGGCGGCGCTCGCGCGGTGAGACCGATCCGCGCCGTCATCTTCGACCTCGACGGAACGCTGATCGACAGCGTGCCCGACATCGCCACGGCACTCAACGCGAGCCTGGCCCGCACGGGCCGGCCACCGATATCGGAGGAGGGTGTGGCGCGTCTCGTCGGCGGCGGGGCGCGCGAGCTTGTCCATCGGGCGTTGGGCGAGGCGGCGCCCGCAGCCGAGGTCGAGCGTGTCCTTCAAGCCTTTCTCGCCGGCTACGCGGCCGAGCCCGCGGCGCGCACGCGCCTCTATCCCGGTGCGCGCACGCTGCTCGAGACGCTGCACGGCCAGGGCATGACGCTCGCCCTGTGCACGAACAAGCCGCTCGCCCTGACGGACCTCATCCTCGGCGCGCTCGACCTGGCCCGCTATTTCGCCGTCGTGTGGGGCGCGGAGCCCGGCAAGCCGTTGAAGCCGGACGCGGCCTGCCTCCTCGGCGTGTGTGCAGCGCTCGGCGTCGCGCCCGATGCTACCCTCATGATAGGCGATAGCCACGCCGACATCGCGGCCGCGCGGGCCGCGGGATGCCATTCGATCGTCGTCCGGCAGGGCTACGAGGTGCGGCCGGCCGAAAGCCTCGGGGCCGACAGGGTTGCCTCAGATCTTGGCGAGGTGACGGCCCTTCTCGCGCACTGGGCGCGGGAGGGCCATTTCGCCGTTGCGCCCGTCGGCCTGACGGCCTAGCTGAGGGCGAGTGGAACGGGAGCCTTAGAGCCCATCATGTTTGCCGAAGCCCAGCTCTATCCCGGTGTCGCGCTCGCGGGCCTCGTGAGCTTCCTGTCGCCGTGCGTGCTGCCGCTGGTGCCGCCCTACCTCGGCTACATCGGCGGGACGACGATCGATGGCCTGACGGCGGAGAAGGGTCTGGAGGCGCGCGTGTGGCGGCGCGTGGTTACCGCGTCGCTCTTCTTCGTCCTCGGCTTCACGACGGTCTTCGTCGCCATGGGCGCGAGCGCCTCGGCGCTGGGCCAGCTCGTCCAGGCCTACCGGGCCGAGCTCGGCTTCGCGGCCGGCCTCATCATCATCTTGTTCGGCCTACACTTCCTCGGCCTCGTGCGCATCCCGCTGCTCTACTCGGAAAGGCGCCTGCACGCGAACGTCGACGGGGCAAGCTTCGCGGGCGCTTACGTCCTGGGGCTGGCGTTCGCGTTCGGATGGACACCGTGCATCGGCCCGATCCTGGCGACCGTGCTCGCGCTCGCGGCCAACACGGACAGTCTCGGTGCCGGCGTGCGGCTGCTCGCGGTCTATTCGCTGGGGCTCGGCGTGCCGTTCGTGCTGGCCGCCGTGGCGATCCGGCCGTTCCTCTCGTTCATGAACCGCTTCAAGGGCCATCTCGCGGTGATGGAGAAGCTGATGGGGCTGCTGCTCGTCGTGACGGGCATCGCGTTCCTCAACGTGTTCGACTGGTTCTCCATCAACGCCTTCGGGCAGTGGATCATCGAAACGTTCCCGGGCCTCACGACCTTGGAAGAGCGCTTTACGCCGTCCGGCCTCCAGGATGAGATCCTGAGGCGGAAATGAGCCCGCCGATGTGCTCCTGATGTCAGGGAGGCAGCCGTGACGACCTCGTTGCCAAGAACACCGATCGCGCTGTCCATCGCAGGCTCGGACCCGTCCGGCGGCGCCGGCATCCAGGCCGATCTCAAGACGTTCTCGGCCCTCGGGGTCTATGGTGCGACGGTGCTGACGGCGCTCACGGCACAGAACACGCAGGGCGTGGCCGGCATTCACCAGGTCCCGCCCGACTTCATCCGCCTGCAGGCGGAGACGCTGGCCGCCGACCTGGAGGTGACGGCTGTCAAGACGGGCATGCTCGCCGACGCGGCGACGGTCGAGGCGGTCGCCGACATCCTGCAGCGGTACTCCTTCGGACCGCTCGTCGTCGATCCCGTCATGGTGGCGACGAGCGGCGATGTCCTTCTCGCTCCCGACGCCATTGCTGCCGTGCGCAACCGCCTCCTGCCGCTCGCTGACCTGATCACGCCGAACCTGCACGAGGCCGCGTGCCTTCTCGGCGAGCCGGTGGCGACGACCGTGGAGGCCATGGAGGCACAGGCGCGTCGGCTCGTGCAGCGGGGTGCTCGGGCGGCCCTCGTCAAAGGCGGCCACATGACGAGCGACATGGCGAGCGGCCTTGCAAGCGATATGGCGATCGACGTTCTCGTGACGGCGGGGGAGGTGTCCCAGCACGCCGCGCCGCGCATCGAGACGCCGAACACCCACGGCACCGGCTGCACACTGTCGGCGGCGATCACGGCCGAACTCGCCAAGGGCGAGACGCGGCTTGATGCAGCCGTGGCGCGGGCGAAGGAGTATCTCTCGCAGGCGCTCGATGCCGGCCGTGCGCTGCGCGTGGGCCGAGGTTCCGGTCCCGTCGACCATCTTCACACGCTACGCCGTTGATCTGCATCACATGGAACGCCGTCCATTTTCCTCACGCTGCCGCAAGTGTGTTCAATCCGCATCAGCGCTGACTGACGATGCACAGCGGCGGGCAGTCGGCGCTTGCGGCGACAGGAAGTTTCTGCAACCTTGCCGCCGCTGACGAGATTTCGGGGGAGCTATCTCGTCGGGGGGAGAGCCGCGCGGCGCTCAGGGACGCTGCTGCAGGCTTGGGTGAAAACCGGTCCGGATCTCCGGACCGGTTTTCTTTTTGACACCCGCGCCGACCAGCGATCCGTAGACGTCACTTGTGCGCCACACCGCGCTGCAATATGCCGCCCGCCACGCACACTTTTCCCACTCCTTCATTGAGCGGCGGCGCGCCAACCGTTTAACTCCAGGCTAGGCAGGGCAGACATTGTAACGGTATCGGAGTGGGCATGAGGACGAACATCGCAATGTTCCGCGCCGCACGGGTGACCGCCGTGTCGCTCGCGGCCCTCGCTGCGGCGGCCGGACCTGCCGTCGCCGGCGGCTTCGACGTGCGCGAGCAGTCGGCGCTCTTCCAGGGCATGTCGTTCGCGGGCGCCGCGGCGGGCGGCACGTCGCTCGGCTCGATGTTCTGGAATCCCGCGGCGGCAGGCTACGTCGGCGACGGCATCACCTTCGACACCACCTTTTCGCTGATCCTGCCGCGCGCGGACGTGACGGTCGAAGAAGTGAACGGCTTTCCCGTGGGCGTTGCGCTTCCAGGCCTCGATCCGTCGGTCGATGTCGGTCGCGACGCCGTCGTTCCGGCGAGCTACATGGCCTATCGCTTGAGCCAAGACCTCGTCGTCGCCATGAGCATCAACTCGCAGTTCGGACTCGGCACCAAGCCCGATAGCTACGAGTGGGCCGGCGACGTCCTCGGTCGAACCTCGAAGCTCTTCAGTGTCAACGCCGCGCCGACGATCGCCTACCAGATTGCGCCTGGCGTGCAGGTCGGCGCCGGTTTGCAGGTCCAGTTTCTCGACCTGATGCGCTTCCGGACGGCAACGTCCCCCGGAGGCCCGACCGCAACGCTGGACGGCGACGACTTTGGATTCGGCTACACGCTGGGTCTCAATCTCACGCCGCTCGCGGGCACATCCATCGGAATCGGCTACCGCTCATCGATCAGTCATGACCTCGATGGCGACTTCAGAGTTCCCGGGGCCTCGTTCCCGATCGCGGCCGATCTCGACCTTCCCGAAAAGGTGACCGCCAGCCTCACGCAAGCCATCATGCCAGGCCTGCGCGCCCATGCCACCGTGGAATGGACGAACTGGAGCCGTCTCGGCGTCATTCCTGTCGAGGATGCGCCCGTTGCGACCAACCTCGATTTCCAGTGGAACGACGGCTGGTATTTCGCTGTCGGCGGTGAGTACGATTACAGCTCGCAACTGACGCTGCGCGCCGGCTTTGCCTACGAGATTTCGCCGATCGACGATCCAACGAAGCGCCTTGTTCAGCTTCCCGACAACGACCGCTACTGGCTGAGCGCCGGTGCCAGCTACAAAGTCGGCGATCTCATGGGACTGCTGAAAGACGCCACGGTCGATTTTGCTTATTCCCATGTGTTCGTGGAAGAGGGTGATTTCGAGCGCCATCCGGCCTCGGCGCCCGCGCCGCTGTTCACCGGCAGCACGGAGTCGGCCGTCGACATCGTCTCGATCGGGATACGCTCGAAACTCTGATGGGTCGGGCCTTCTGCCCGAGGCCGTTGCAAGCTAGGACAAGGCCGGCCGCCGCGCCGGCCTTTTTCGCGTAGCGCGGCCAGGCGAGGCCCCGATCGAGATTTTGAGCGCCCGTGACCGACATCCCGCCTCCCGCCGCCAGCCCGGCCGCCGACCGCGACCTCGGTGCGTCCTACGGCCAGCGCGTCGCCCTCTACTACGGCGCCATGTTCCTCATCTACGGCGTGCTGATCCCATTCCTGCCGGTCTGGCTGGACGGGCGCGGCCTTGGCGCGAGCGAGGTGGCGGTCGTCACCGCGCTGCCGTTCCTCCTGCGCCTTGCGGTGACCCCGGCCGCCGCGATCGCGGCCGACCGGAGGGGCGCGCACCGCCGCTTCATCATCGCCTCGGCCTGGATCGCGTTCGCGGCCGCCCTCCTGCTCGGGCGGATGCACGGCTTCTGGGCGATCCTCGCCGTCGCCGCGCCGCTGTCGCTGGCCGCCGCCACCATGATGCCGCTCGTGGAGGCGCTGGCCGTCCGGGGCGTGCGGCTCTATTCGCTCGACTATGGCCGCATGCGGCTGTGGGGCTCGCTCACTTTCGTGCTCGTGGGGCTCATCGTCGGCGCGCTCATCGACCGGCTGGGCTCGGAGGCCGCGCTGTGGGTGCTCGTCGCCGGTGCGACGCTGACCGTCGCGGCAGCCCATGCCCTGCCGCGGCCGCCCGTCCCTCTGCCCGGGGGTGAGGCGACCGCCGCCTCGCCGTTCGCCGCCCCGCGCGCCGTGTCGCGGGAAGTGATGCGCCTGTTCCGCCGGCCCGTCTTCCTCGCCTTCCTCATCGCAGCAAGCGCCGCGCAGGCCTCGCACGCGCTCTTCTACACCTTCGGCGCGCTGCACATGCAGGCCCAGGGCATCTCCGCCGCTGCGATCGGGACGCTGTGGGCCGTCGGCGTGCTGGCGGAGGTCGCGTTGTTCGCGCTCGCCGGCGTGCGGCTGCGCCACCTGGCGCCCGATACGCTGCTCGCCATCGGTGCGTCGGCGGCCGTCGTGCGCTGGGCGGCGATGAGCTTCGATCCGCCGCTCGCGCTGCTGGCGCCGTTGCAGCTCCTGCACGCCTTCACCTACGGCGCAACCCACCTCGGCGCGATCCTGTTCGTCGCGCGTACCGTCAAGGACGAGGTCTCGGGGACCGTGCAGGCGCTCTATGCGACGTTCGCCTCCGGCGTTGTCATGGGGCTCGCCACCTATGCGTCGGGACCGCTCTATGCGGCCTACGCGGGCGGGGCCTATGCGGCCATGAGCCTAATGGCAATCGCGGCATGGGCCGCAGCGCTCTTCATTCGCGTCACATGGAGCCGGGATCCGCTGTGAACGTGCTCAACCCCATAGCGCGCGGTCGGCCGGCGCGATGATGCCGTCGCGGATCGTCAGCGCGGGCGCTCGGTCCTCGGCGAGCAGCAGCGGCCCGTCGAGATCGACCCAGCGGGCGGACTGGGCGAGCAGCAGCGCCGGGGCGACCCCGAGCGAGGTCGAGACCATGGAGCCCGCCATGACGTCGAGCCCGTGTGCGCGCGCCGCATCCGCCATGGCGAGGGCCTCGGTGAGCCCGCCGGCCTTGTCGAGCTTGATGTTGACGGCGTCGTAGCGCGCCGCCAGCGCGGGGATGTCGGCGGCGACATGCGCGCCTTCGTCGGCGCAGACCGGCACGCAGCGGTCGCGCCCGGCGAGCGCACCATCGGCCCCGGCGGGCAGCGGCTGCTCGATCAGCTCGAAGCCGCAGTCGCGTGCCACGGCGAGGAGCGGATGGAGCAGGCTTTCGTCCCACGCCTCGTTGGCGTCGCCGACGAGCCGCGCATCGGGCCGCGCCGCGCGCACCGCCCGCATGCGGGCTTCGTCGCCGGGTCCGCCGAGCTTCAGCTTCAAAAGCCGCAGGTGTGGCACGCGGCGCGCGGCCTCGGCCATCGCGTCCGGCGTGTCGAGGCTGAGCGTGAAGCAGGTCTCGCACGGTTGCGGCTCGGGCCGGCGCGCGAGGGCCGCGACGGAGCGGCCGGCGAGCTTGGCCTCCAGGTCCCACAGCGCGCAGTCGAGGGCGTTGCGCGCGGCTCCCGGCGGCAGGGCATGCAGCAGATCCGCGTGCGAGCCGGGCGGTCCGTGCCGCTCGATCGCAGCGGCCGTTGCCGCGGGCGTCTCGCCGTAGCGGGCGTAGGGCACGCACTCGCCGCGGCCCGCGACGCCGCCCTGGCTCAGCGTGACGGTGACGACCACGGCCTCCGACTTGGCGCCGCGCGCGATGACGAAAGGGCGCGCCAGGGGCCAAGCTTCGATCGCCACGCTGATCGTGCGGTCCTGAGACATCCGAGGGTGCGTCCGCTTGGCGTCGCCGCGGTCAGCTCAGGCGGCCCGTGGCGTGAGCGAGGAACAGGTAGACGCGCCCCGAATCCGACAGGAGGTGCGCCTGCGTCAGGCGGCCGGACGGATCGCGCGCATCGAGGTCGCGGCGGATGCGCTCGAAGTCGTCGAGATAGCGGTAGAGCGTCGCCAGCAGCCCCTGGTCGGTCGGCAGGCGGCGCGTGATCTCGTCGAACGTAATGCGGCCCTCGGTCGTGTAAAGCCCGCGCGAGAGCACGCCGCGGTGGCCGGCGGCGATCCGCGACCACAGGGCGGACGTCGTCGCCGGATCGAGCGCGCGGGCGACGATGTCGATATCGAGCCGGAAGGCGCCCGCCGGCGCTGCCGCGGGGGGCGGCATCGGGGCTGCGGGCTTGGCGGCCGCCGCTTGCGGCGGCTGATGCCCGCCGCCGTGCTCCTCGTCGCGCGAGGCGCGGGCGAGAAGATCGCCGAGCGACCAGCCTTCGCGCGTCGGATCGGTGGCAACGGGACGGGTGAGCTGCGACAGGGTCGGCTGTGCGCCCGGCGGCGGCAGGGCCGCAGCGGCCGGCGGGGCCGGGGGCGGGGGCGAGCCCATCGGCCGCGTCACGTCGCGCGACTGCATGGTGCGCTGGGTGAGGCTCGCAAGCTGGTCGAGGGCCTTCAACTGGTCGGACAGCGCGCGCCGCATCTGGTCGGCGCTGTCGCGCGTGGCGAGCGGCAGCTTGTCGAGCTGGTCCTTGATGCGGGCCTGCTCCGTGGCGATCTCGGTGGCGGTGCGCTGGGCACGCTGGCGGACCTCGTCGGCCGTCGCATCGACGCGGGAGGAGAGGCTGTCGAGCTCGCGGGTGACGCTCGTCGAGACGGTCGCAAAGCGGTTGCGCAGCTCTTCCAGGCGCCGGCCGCTCTCCGCGTCCGTCTCCGCCTTGAGGCGGTCGAGATCGGCAAGCGCGTTGCGCTTCGTCGTCTCGGCCTGCAGGCGGATCTCCTCCGCGGTGGCGCGCGCGCGCAGCTCCGCATCCGACAGCGAGCCCTCGATGGTGGAGGAATAGCCCTGGACGAAGCGGCCGAACTCCTCCGCCTTGCCGGAGAGGTTGTCGAGCGTCTGCGACAGCGCCGTGTGGCGGTTCTGAAGTGTGCTGTCGATCTTGTAGTTGACGGCCTCGAGCGCGTTGGCGGCGCGCATGATCGTCTGGCCCTGGTTCTCGAAGCGGTTGGTGACCGCGTTGATCTGGCCGAGCAGGTTCTCCGACACGTTGCGCAGCATCTCGGACTGGCCGGATAGACCCTCGATGGCCTTCAGCGACTGCCGCGTGATGTTCTCCGACGAGCGCCGCACGGCGCTGATGCCGGCGACGAGCTGCTCGTCGAGATCGACGGTCTGGCGCTGGATCGTCTCGCTGAAGACGCGGGCGTGGTTCTCCAGCGCCGAGGTGAGCGCGTGCGAGCGCTCGTTGACGGCGTAGTCGATCGCCTGCGCGGAGCGCTGGATCGACTGGTCGAACAGCGCCAGGCGCTCGCTGAAGGCATTGTCGAGGGCGCGCGTGCGCTCGATGAGCTGGGCGTCGAGGATCTGGGCGCGGTTGGCGAGCGAGCTGTCGAGTGCGCGGGCGTACTCCTCGAACACGGTCTGCAGGTTCTGCGTGCGCCCGTCGAGCGAGTGATTGAGGTTGTCGAGGTATTCGGTGAACGCGGTCTGGATCGTCTCGGTGCGCGCGCTGAGCGCATCGGCGAGCGCCGAGGTGTAGCCGATGAGGACGTTGTGCATGTCCTCCGTGCGCTGGCCGAGCGTGGTCTCGAGCCGGTCCGCACTGGCGCCGACGGCGGACTCGAGCGAGGTCAGGTTCTCGCCCGCGCTCTGGATGATGCTGGCGAGCTTGATCTGCTGGCTCGACAGGCGGTCGATGAGCTGCGGAATCTCGGTGCCGAGCGAGCGCAGCGTATCGGTGACGCGCTCCGACGTGCCGAGCAGCGCGCTGCGCTCGCCGGAGAGCTCCTGGATGAGCCCGCGGATGCGGCGCTCGTTCTCCTCGTAGGATCGCTCCAGCGCGGCGACCTCGTTGTGGACGAGCGCCTCGAGCTCGCCGGCGCGGCCGAGCGCGCGCGAGACCGCGTCGTTCATGAACGACACCTGCCGGCGGACCGCCTGCCCGAGCGAGGCGATCGACTGCTCGGCCATGCGGTCGGGCTCGGCGAGGCGGATCGCGACCTCGGTCATGGTCGAGGAGCGCAGCCGCAGCTCCTCCGCCCGCCAGGCGAGAAGCGCCAGGAACCACATGACGGCGATGGGCACGACGAGGGCCGCCGCAAAGAGGAACGTCGACGGGTCCGACAGGATGCCGAAGAGGCCCGCTCCCTCGGAGACCTTGGCGGAGAAGATCATCCAGCCGAAGAGGACGGTGACGACGGACCAGCCGGCACTGGCGATCATCGCATAGCGGAAGGGCGTGCTGTCCGGCTTCTGGTCGAGTGCGTAGATGAGCCCCCCGATGGAGGGCACGTCGTCGTTGGCGGCGATCTTGCCGCGCGGAGGGCCGGCCGGGCGGCGGCGGGCGGTGCGGCGCTGCGGGGCGGGTCCGGGCTCGCCCGCGGCTGCGGGCTCCGGCGCCGCCGATGCAACTCCTGCGCCAGCGCCGGATCGGGACTTGCGCGGACGTTCCTCGGACGCCGGCAGCGGCGGCGGGCCCGCCATCAGTGGCGGCATGGGCAGGGTAGGCGGCGGCGGGGTAGGGGGGGCGGGCTCGGGGGCGGCTTCGGCCGTCTCTTGTGGGGAGGCGAGCGGGGGCGGCAGCGGCAAGCCCGGAGGCTCTCGCGATGCTGTGTTGTCCTGAGCCATTGTCTGGTCAGTTCCCCCGCGCGCCGGACGGCGTTTTCCCCATCGCACTGATAGCCCAAATCCGCGGGACGCCACAAATGCGAATTGGCTTTCGCCCACCCCTCCGTTCGGCGCAGCGCGCGCCCAAAAAGCGACGGAACTCGCCGTATCGGACGAGGGAAAATAGAGGCGTGGCGTGGATGCGCAGCGGCAAAGCTTTGTTCACCTTGTCAGCACTTCTGCGCAACCCTTTACGTCCATTTAGAGACCGGGCTGCCATTCTTGGTTGGTCATGCGTGCAAGGAGCGTTACGGGAGAGCGTCACATGCCGGCCATCGGGCGCGAGGCGAACGGCACGATCTCGGTGGACGCTGCGTCAGATCGCGTCGCGCCGCTGGCGATCGATCACGAGCACCTGCGGCGTTACACCATGGGGGATCAGCAACTCGAAATGGAGGTGCTGGGGCTCTTTGCCGGCGAGCTGCCGCGGACTCTCGCCAGCCTGCGGTCGGCCGCGACCGATCTGGAGTGGAAGGCCGCGGCGCACACGCTGAAGGGGTCCGCGCGGGCGGTCGGGGCCTGGCGGGTTGCCCGCGCCGCGCTGGCCGCCGAAGCGACCCCGCTCGTCGTCTACGATGCGATCGGCAAGGCGGAGATGGTGGCCCAGTGTGACGTCACCGTCCGCGACGTGCTCGCCTATATCCGCAGCCTGACCGCGCCGGCTTGAGGCGGCTCAAGCGTCCGGCTGAACGGCCTTGAATTCGATGGTCCCGCCGTCTAAGGCCTTGACCCAAGGGCGGGCGCCGGCGCACGCCGTTCCGGACAGTCGACAGAGGCGCGATGGTCAAGATCACGTTCATTCAGCCCGACGGCACGTCGCAGGTCGTGACCGCCGAGGAGGGCCTCACTGTCATGGAGGCGGCCAAGATGGCCGATGTGCCCGGCATCGATGCGGAGTGCGGCGGGGCGTGCGCCTGCGCCACCTGTCATGTCTACGTGGATGCCGACTGGTGCGACAAGACGGGCGCCCCCTCCGACATGGAGGAGGACATGCTCGATTTCGCCTTCGACGTGCGCGAGGAGAGCCGGCTGAGCTGCCAGATCAAGGTGACGTCCGCGCTCGACGGCCTCGTCTTGCGCGTGCCGGCCAAGCAGTTCTGATCGCGTCGCGAAGGACGCCGGGAGGATCGATTTGATGACGGTTATGGAACGCGCCGACGGACAGGGCTCCGAGCCCTTCGAGACCGACGTCGTCATCATCGGCGCGGGGCCGTGCGGGCTGTTCGCGGTGTTCGAGCTGGGCCTCCTCGACCTCAAGGCGCATGTGATCGACATCCTCGACAAGCCCGGCGGCCAGTGCTCGGAGCTCTATCCGGAGAAGCCGATCTATGACGTGCCGGCGTTGCCCGTGGTGACGGGGCAGGAGCTGACCGACCGCCTCATGGAGCAGATCAAGCCCTTCGATCCGGTCTTCCATCTGGGCGAGCGCGTCGACGGGTTCCAGCGCCAGGCGGACGGGCGCTTCCTGCTGACGACCGACCAGGGCACGCGCTTTCTAGCCAAGGTCGTCGTGATCGCCGCCGGCGGAGGCTCGTTCACGCCAAAGCGCCCGCCTCTCGACGGGATCGAGGCGTATGAAGGCACGTCGGTGCACTATTCGGTGCGGCGCATGGAAACGCTGCGCGGCAAGGACGTGCTGATCGTCGGCGGAGGCGACAGCGCGCTCGACTGGACACTGAACCTGCAGCCGATCGCCAAGAGCCTGACGCTGCTGCACCGGCGCGACGACTTCCGCGGCGCGCCTCATTCCGTCTCCGAGATGCGCCGCCTCGTCAGCGAGGGCAAGATGCGGCTCCTGATCGGACAGGTGACCCAGCTGCACGGCACGGGCAACCAGCTCGAGGGCGTGACCGTGAAGACGGCGGCCGGCGAGGAGCGGCTCGCCGTCGATGCGATGCTGCCCTTCTTCGGGCTGACGATGAAGCTCGGGCCGATCGCCGACTGGGGCATCAACCTCGAGGAGAACCTCATCCCCGTCGATACGGAGAAGTTCGAGACGAGCGAGAAGGGCATCTTCGCCATCGGCGACATCAACAGCTATCCGGGCAAGCTGAAGCTCATCCTGTCGGGCTTCCACGAGGCGGCACTGATGGCACAGGCGGCGCAGAAGATCGTCTATCCGAACAAGAAGGTCATCTTCCAGTACACGACCTCCTCGACCAGCCTGCAGAAGAAGCTCGGCGTCAAGTGAGGCGGCGTAGCGGCGGGACGGACGCGTTGGCGCGCCGTCAGGTTGCGACCGCCATCAGCGGCCCGAGCACCGTCGAAAGGTGGCGGCGCACGGTCATCGGCAGTTGCTCGATGGCGCTCTTCACCGTCGGCCGCATGCGCTGCAGATAGATGGCCGTGTAGAGTTTGCCGGCGCCCGTGAGGCCAAGCGCGTGATCGGCCACGTCGACCGCACGGTCGGTCCAGGCCAGCTTGTAGCCGGCGCCGGGAGCCAGGAGGTCGAGCGTCGCGCAACCGCTCTCGCAGGCGCGCCGCACGCTGTCCTCCATGAGCAGTGCGCCGGCCCCCATCCGCTCGAATGTCAGATTGTAGGCGATGAGGTGGACCGCCACGCGCTCCTTGCAGCGGACCGCGATCTCGATCGCCGCGATCTCGCCGCCCGTCCGGACGAGGCCCACCTCGACGCCGGCCGCGGGGCCGCGGCCGCTGGCGCAATCGCGGAAGAAGGCATCCGTGCGCGGGTCGCTCACGGCGGCGGAGACGAGGCCGCGCTCTTTCAGCCAGGCCCGCTTCAGGGCCATCGCAAGGCCGACGTGCTCGCGCGCCGCCTCGCCCGCGGCGTGCCGCTCGAAGGCGGTCGAGCCGCAGTCCTCGAGCCGCCGGAGCTGCCGCTTGCGGTTCTTGCGCGCGGCCTTGGGGTAGCGCTGCTCGAAATCCGCATAGTCGCTGAGCCCGTCGAAGGCGACATAGGGCGCGCTCTCGGTTTCGCTGACGGCCGTGCCGGCGGCCGCGAGCAGCGGCGCGAGGGCCGCATCGGCTCGCACCTTGCGCAGGTGCACGCAGTCGACGCCGGTCGCCTCGAGCGCGAAGTCCCACGCGGCGCGAAGGTCGGCGGCGGCATCGGGGCCGTCCTCGACGAGCACATCGCCGTATTGGCTGACCGGATCGCCCATGAACGACAGCGACGACAACCCGCCCGACGTCGCCTTGACGAACGGGCAGACCAGCACGAGCCGCCCGTTGCGGCGACCGGTGACGATGGCCAGCGACTGCGCGCGATCGCCGGCCGCGAGGAAGTGATTGCACCAGTGCCACAGCCAGGCGAACGACTGGAAGAGCTGCGTGGAGCGGCCCGCTCGTGCGAAGAACTCGGTCCACTCGCCCTCCAGCGCGTTGAAGCCGAGGCGGTCGGTGACGAGAGCGAGCGACAGGGTTTCGGCGGGCGCGATGACCTCGGCCGTGCCCGTCCGCGGGCTGTCGTCTCGCAACGGGACGCCGAGGGCCGCGCACGTCGCGCGCGGTGTCGCAAAGGGAGACGCGCCAACGGTAAAGGCGGTCATAGGAAAGACGGTCATGGGCCGGTGCCTCGCTGCCGTGGGCCAGGGACGGGCCAATCACGAGCAAGGCCGGTGCCATAGGAGCCGCCGCGCGAGGGCGTGCGGCCTGAACCGGGCGGGGAGGCTAACAAAGAGTAAGTGAGAGCCGCGGATCGTGGCCAAGGGCCGGGACGTCAGCCGCCGACGGCGTCGTTCTGCTTCGACCACCACTCGTCGCTGCCGAACTTCGGGCCGCTGCTGCCGGCGCCGCCCCAGTTGGAGAAAAAGCCTTCGTCCTTGGGCACAGGCTTGGCAGGGGCCGGCGTGAAGTCGCCCGCGAGGTGGCGCGTCAGGCTCGCCTTGATGTCGGCCGTCTTTTCCGGCGTGCAGTAGCCGGCCTGGGTGGCCACCGCTTTCGTGATTCCGTTGAAAGCCGTGTCGTAGACCTTCTCGACGCGTGGCAGGTCCGCCGGCGGGACGCTCGCCGACTCGGCGGCGAGGAAGCTCGTGCGCAGCTTCACGGGATCGAAGTTATAGCCGCACTTGACGGCGCGCGCGGAGATCGAGCCGACCTGGAACGCCCGCGAGGTGGGATCGCCGGCGGGGTTGGCGGCCGCAGCCGGTGTGGCCGCGGGCGTGCCGCCGCCGAACAGCGAGCCGGTGGACAGGCCCGACCCGGTCGAACAGCCGCCGACCGCGAGCCCCCCGCCCGCGAGTCCCATGGCCAACAGAAAGATTTTCCGCCCCGACATGACCGTCGCGCCCCGAATCCCCCCGCGAGATACGCAGTTTTGGTACGTTTCTCGCCCCCGCGTCAATCCGATACTCCGATTACGGCGGGGACAAGGCCGGACCCTCGCCGTCTAGCGCAGCAGCTCCCGGATGGCGCCGTCGAGGCCTTCGAGCGTCAGCGGGTACATGCGGCCTTCCATCAGCCGCTGGATGAGGCCGATCGACGGCGTCCAGCCCCAGTGCTCGCGCGGGATGGGGTTCAGCCAGACGGCATGCGGGTAGGTGGCCGTCGCCCGGCCGAGCCAGACGCGGCCCGCCTCCTCGTTCATGTGCTCGACGGAGCCGCCGACGTGCGTGATCTCATAGGGGCTCATGGACGCGTCGCCGACGAAGACCAGCTTGTAGTCGCCGGGGTAGGTGTGCAGCACGTCCCATGTCGGCGACGTCTCGGTCCACCGGCGCGCGTTATCGCGCCAGACGCGCTCATAAAGGCAGTTGTGGAAGTAGTAGTATTCGAGGTGCTTGAACTCGGAGCGCGCGGCCGAGAACAGTTCCTCGACGCCCTTGATGTGCCAGTCCATCGAGCCGCCGACGTCGAAGAACATCAGCACCTTCACCGCGTTGCGCCGTTCCGGCCGCATGTGGATGTCCAGGTGGCCCTTTTCCGCCGTGCCGCGGATCGTGCCCGCCAGATCGAACTCTTCCGCCGCGCCGATGCGCGCGAAGCGGCGCAGCTTGCGCAGCGCAACCTTGATGTTGCGCGTGCCGAGCTCGACGTCGTCGGCGAGGTCGCGGAACTCGCGTTTGTCCCAGACCTTGATGGCGCGCCGGTGCCGGCTCTCGTGCTGGCCGATGCGGATGCCGGCAGGGTTATATCCATACGCGCCGAACGGCGACGTGCCGCCCGTGCCGATCCATTTGTTGCCGCCCTGGTGGCGCTCCTTCTGCTCGAGGAGGCGCTGGCGCAGCGTTTCCATGATCTTCTCCCAGCCGCCGAGCTCCGAGATCTTCGCCTTCTCCTCGTCGGTGAGGTAGAGGGCCGAGACGGCGCGCAGCCACTCCTCGGGGATCTCGGCGGTGACGGCCTCGCTCATGAGGTCGAGGCCGTTGAACACATGGCCGAACACCTGGTCGAAGCGGTCGAAGTGGCGCTCGTCCTTGATGAGCGTCAGCCGCGCCAGATAGTAGAAGTCCTCCACCTTGCCCGAGGCGCAGCCGGCCTCCATCGCCTCCAGCAGCGCCAGATACTCCTTCACGGACACGGGCAGGCGCGCTGAGCGCAGCTCGGCGAAGAACTTGGTGAGCATGACGGCAATCTAGAGGGATGGCGCCGCGAGGAGAAGCAGGCAATCGCCTGTGTTGCGTACGGGTTCTTTCAAAGAAGAAGGCCGCCCTTTTGGGGCGGCCTTCGACCAGATGGGAGATTGACGGGATCAGTAGTTGATGAGACCGCC
>CAZPUQ010000003.1:0-340981 GCA_964589785.1 uncultured Hyphomicrobium sp. | reverse complement strand
CGCTGCCGCCCATCCGAGCAGCTTCGGCATCCGGATCAGATTGTAGGCGGTCATCCGCCTGCCGGAGCTTCGCAACGATCACTCCCGTTTCGGACGAAGACCTGGAGGACATGCGCTTCCGAGCAGAAGAGAGCAGCGTCGAGTTGTGCGAAGTCGATGAGGGCGTTCTGCATGGGAAGTTCTTGATCTGGGACAACGATAATGTCGTGATCACTTCCTTGAACTGGTCGTCCGCTGGCACCCGGCGCGACAATCCTTGGGGGGAAATTGGTATCCACATCAGCAAGCCAGACATCGGAGCCAGGCTACGAGATCGGATTGAAGCCAGTCTCGAAGAAGCGAAGATGCTCCGGTTGGCTGATCAGCAGCGCGAGGACGATCAGAGAGGATCGAGACGTCGGCGCCGCTGACGACTGATCGCCCGTCCCGCGGTCAGGCTCCTCGGCAAGTGGCTGCTGGGACCGAAGACCGCGTGAGGGGTTGTAGACCAGAGCGGAATCGCACCCCTGTGAGAAATCGCGGACAAGTTCGCAAGAACGTCGTCGCTCCACGCGAACTTCAATGCCGTGTTCACCCAAAACGAGCTGTTCACTCTTCCGTAGCGAAATCAGCCCTCGACTTCTCCGCAGAACCACGCATTCGTGTCGTTTAGGCGGGCATCGGTAGGGCCCGACCGGAAACACAGGGCTCGCCTCGCGGAACGCGGGGCTTTGGGTGGTGGCACCGTTGAAAGCGGGCCAACGCGGAGCGTCAATCACGTCGCTCCGAAACCCACGGAGCCCCAACATGACCACCAAGGCAATAGACAAACCCGCCAGGTCCGCCCGATCGGCCGCCGCACGGCAGGTCGCAGGCAGCAAGACCGCATCGGCGCGTGCTCCGGTCGCCGCCACGACCGGCATCCGCAAGCGCGAAGCGCTTCCGGAGCGGCCTCCCGTCGAAGGACCCGTCACCAAGCATTCGCAGCTCGTGCAGCTCCTAAGCCGACCCGAGGGCGCCAGCATCGAGGACATGATGCAAGTGACGGCGTGGCAGCAGCACAGCGTGCGCGGGTTTCTGGCCGGCACGGTGAAGAAGAAAATGGGGCTCGCGCTGACTTCGACCAAGGCCGAAGGCGATGTTCGCCGATATCGGATCGCGACGCGCCGAGGCCGGTGACATGGCAAAGCCAGCCCTCGATATTGCGGCGGAGATCATCCGGCTCGAGAACCTCGCGCTCGATCGTCTGCGCGGGGAATGGCGGCGTCTTCATCAGACACCGCCGCCGAAACGTCTGAGTCGGGACATCCTGTTGCGTGGGATCACGTACAAGATGCAGGAGAACGCGTTCGGCGGATTGTCGAAGGCGATTCTCCGCAAGTTGCAGACCCCCGCCCTCAGCGAAGCGTCCCCGGCCAAGAAGTGCCGGCCACGGCCGTCGTTCAAGCCGGGGACGCGCCTCGTGCGCGAATGGCACGGGATCACGCACACGGTCGTCATCCTGGTCGATGGCGTCGAATGGCGTGGCCAGCGCTACCGATCGCTTTCGGTTGTCGCGCGCGAGATCACCGGCGCACATTGGTCCGGGCCGCGGTTCTTCGGCCTCAATCAGGCTCGCGCCGATGACTGAGGCAGAGCGTGTCGAGGCCGCGCGAAAGGGTTTCGCCGAGGTCACCGGGGCGCTGGAGGACGCGACGAGGTTCGCGGCAGAGGGACAGGTCGCTCCTGGCATCGCGTCAGCGATACGATCGTGCGATCGCCTTATCGCGCTGCTGGAAGCTTGTCTCGCGCGACTGCAGCGATTGCGGAGGCGGCTCGGATGATCCGCATCGCTTGCGCCATCTACACCCGCAAATCCTCCGAGGAGGGACTCGAGAAGGAGTTCAACTCGCTCGATGCTCAGCGAGAGGCGTGCGAAGCCTACATCACGAGCCAGAAGCACGCCGGGTGGGTCGCGGTTCGGGACCTCTACGACGACGGTGGGGCTGTCCGGCGGCACGATGGAGCGTCCCGCGCTCAAGCGGCTGCTCGCTGACATCAAATCCGGCAAGGTGCAGATCGTGGTCGTTTACAAGGTCGACCGGCTGACGCGCTCAGCTGGCTGATTTCGCCAAGATTGTCGACGTGCTCGATGCGCACGGCGCCTCGTTCGTCTCGGTTACGCAGCAGTTCAACACCACGACGTCGATGGGTCGCTTGACGCTCAACATGCTGCTCTCTTTCGCCCAGTTCGAGCGTGAGATTGCCGGCGAGCGCATCCGCGACAAGATTGCGGCCTCGAAGGCCAAAGGCATGTGGATGGGCGGCAACGTTCCGCTCGGCTACGACGTCTGTGAGCGCAAGCTGATCGTCAATGATGCGGAAGCCGAGACGGTGCGCATGATCTTTCAGCGCTATGCACAGCTGGGATCGGTTCGGCTGCTCGGCCACGAACTCGATCGGCTCGGTGTGGTCAGCAAGCGCCGCGAGGGGGCAGGTGGCGTTCTCGCAGGCGGCAACCGCTTCTCTCGCGGCGCACTCTATACACTGCTGCAGAATCCGATCTACTGCGGCGAGATCAGGCACCAGGGCAACGTCTACCCCGGTCAGCACGACGCGATCATCGATGCTGACCTCTGGCAGCTCGTCCAAAACAAGCTGGCCGGCAACCGACAGGCTCGAGCGCTCGGCGGAACCGCGGAGGCGCCGAGCCTGCTCGCCGGGTTGATCGTGGACGGCGACGGACAGCGCATGACGCCGACGCACGCTGTGAAGAAGGGCCGACGCTACCGGTACTACGTCTCGACGCAACTCATCTCCGGCACGCGGTCCGACCATGCCAAGGGCTGGCGCATCCCCGCGGGAGATATCGAGGTTCTTGTTCTCGACCGGCTTCGCGCATTCCTCGCGTCCGAACGTGATATCGGTGAAGCGCTGTCACGCTTCGACCTCGACGCCTCGGCCGTCCGATCGGCCATGATGAAGGCCAGCCAGCTCGTCGAAGGCTGGGCGAACCTGCCGCCGATCAAGCTCCGGGAACTGGTCCGCACTGTCGTCGAGACCATCACGGTGGATGACGATAGGGTTGTTGCGTCGCTCAAGCCGGCGGAGGTCGCAACCATCCTGCTGGGCGACATGTGCTATATTCGAGAGGCTCACCAGCCCGGCATGATTGAGCTGACCATCGATGCCAAGCTGCGCCGCGCCGGGAAAGGAATTCGATTGGTGGTCGGGGGCGGTGTGGCTGCGAAGCCTGACGCACAGATGATCGCCCTATTGCGCGACGCACACGCGACCCGCGAGGCCCTGATGTCGGGACGCGACGAGACCATCGATGCCATGTCGCGAAGGCTCGGCATCGATCGAGACATCCTGTCGGCGCAGATGCGGCTAACATATCTAGCGCCGGATATCGTCCGCGCCCTCGTCCTAGGGCGGCCCGCCGAGGGGCTGACGCCGGCGGGCCTTCTCTCTCGGTGCAAAGACCTGCCGCACGACTGGCAGCACCAGCGCGCAGTCCTCGGTATCGAGACGCTTTAATGCCCCGAGAAGTCCCGAAAGCGATGCCGCTCTGACGGGCCGAAAAAGGCCCCACAGAGATAAAGTGGGCTATGAGCGGGGGAACGTCACCGAGAGACGCCGCTGTTCGCTCGCACCCTCAAAAAGCATGTCGCCAAGCCGCGGAAATGGCGGCGATTTTCCGCCTGCGGAAATCTAAAAATATGCAGTGATATCAGAGAGTTGGTGTGTGGCTGGGGGACTAGGATTCGAACCTAGACAGGCAGAGTCAGAGTCTGCAGTCCTACCATTAGACGATCCCCCAAGACCGTCGGCCGGCGCCGAGGGCGTCCGGGAGGGCGCCCTATAGCAGGTGGGGCCGGGCCGGGCAAGACATCGGTCAGGCCGAGCGAAGCGCCCGTCCTAACCGCTGGGACCGGTTCCTTGATCATCTCCACCATCCGCCGGCGGCGTGGCGAGCGCCTCCATCGCCGGATAATCGACACGCGCAAGGTAGAGCCCGCACGCGGGCGCGATCGCCCCGCACCGGGCGCGATCCCGCGCGGCGAGCACGGCGGCGACATCGTCGGGCCGCCACCGGCCCTCGCCGACGAGCTTCAGCGTGCCCACCATCGAGCGCACCTGGTTGTGTAGGAACGAGCGTGCCGAGGTGCGGATCACGATCTCGCTGCGTTCGCGCACCACATCAAGCCGGTCGAGCGTGCGCACGGGCGAGGCGGCCTGGCACTGCGCCGCGCGAAACGTCGTGAAGTCGTGCCGCCCGACAAGGTGGCCTGCGGCGGCGCGCATGGCCTCCGCATCGAGCGCGCGCGTCAGCCACCAGACGCGGTCCCGGTCGAGGACCGGACGCGCGCGGCGCGTCAGGATGCGATAAACGTAGTGGCGCTGGAGCGCGCTAAAGCGGGCATCGAACGTGGCCGGCACCTCAGCGCAGGACAGCACCGCGATGGGCGCCGGCTTCAAATGAAAATTCAGCGCATCGCGCACGCGCCCCGCCGGCCAGTCGCGTTCGAGATCGACGTGCGCCACCTGGCCCAGCGCATGCACGCCCGCATCCGTGCGGCCCGCGCCCTTCACCGTCACGTGCTCGCCCGTGAAACGCCGGACGGCCTCCTGCAGCGCCCCCTGCACGGACGGGCCCTGCGGCTGGACCTGCCAGCCGACGAAGGGCGTGCCGTCGTATTCGATCACGAGCTGATAGCGGGGCATCGGCCGGGCTGAGCCAAGAGAAAAGGGGCACCGCGCGCGGCGGTGCCCCCTTATGCCACGAACCGCTTTCGTCTCAAGCCCGAGCTGCGATCAGCAGCTGCTGCCCACTGCGGGGATGCAGCGGGAGTAGCCGAAGAACGGCCGGCCATAGTAGCGGTGCTCGTGAACGTTGCGGCTGACGGAGGTCCGGCGCTCGGTGATGCGCGTCTCGGAGAGGCCGAGGTTCAAGGGCGTGGCACCGCCCGGGTTGACGATGACGTAGCGGTCGGCCGGCAGCGGCCGGTAGACGCGCACGCCCTCCTCGATGGTGACGGTCGCGCCGTAGACGGGGCGCGGCTCGATGCGGATCGTGCCGCCCTCCGCAAGAGCGGCCGGAGCGGCAAGGACAAGGCTCAGCGCGGTGCCGAGGGCGAAGACGCGGAACGACATGGGCTCCTCCACGAGCGACGAAAAACGTGTCGGGAGGAATGGTAGAGCAGCCAGGCGCCGGCGGTCGCGGCGATCTTTACGATTGCTTAACAGTTGCACCGGCAGCTAGCGGAAACCCGCGCAGGAACTCGTCGGCCCGCATCGGCCGCTTGCCCGCCCGCTGCACCTCCACCAAGCGGACGGCCCCCGTGCCGCAGGCGATCACAAGGTTGCCGTCGAGGACCGTCCCTGGGGTGCCCTGTCCCTCGGCAAGCTCCGAGCGCAGGACCTTGATGCGCTCCACGGCGCCACCGGGACCCACGGCCTCGAACCAGGCCCCGGGGAACGGCGACAGCCCGCGGATGTGGTTGTGGACCTCGGCAGCCGGACGCGCAAAATCGATGCGCGCCTCGGCCTTGTCGATCTTGGCGGCGTAGAGCACGCCATCGGCAGGCTGCGGAACGGCGACGAGTCGGCCTGTCTCGAGGTCTGCCAGCGCCGAGACGATCAGAGTCGCGCCCGCCTCGGCAAGCTGATCGTGGAGCTCGCCGGCGGTCGTGCACGGACCGATGGGGACCACGGCCGTCGCGCAAACCGGTCCGGTGTCGAGGCCCTCCTCCATGTGCATGACCATGACGGCTGTTTTCCGGTCGCCGGCCATGATCGCGCGCTGGATCGGCGCGGCACCCCGCCAGCGCGGCAGCGCGGAGGCATGAACGTTGAAGCATCCATGCCGCGGAGCGGCGAGAACAGCCGGCGGCAAGAGGAGCCCGTAGGCCACCACCACCGCCGCATCCGCGCCGCGCGCCGCGAACGCCGCCTGCTCGACAGCGCCCTTGAGGCTCTTCGGTGTCAGCACGGGTAGACCCAGCGCCTCCGCGCGGACGTGCACCGGCGACTTGCGGTCCGCCATGCCGCGGCCCGCCGGACGCGGCGGCTGCGCGTAGACCGCCACGACCTGGTGCCCGGCGCGAACGAGCGCATCGAGACAGGGAACAGCGAAGTCCGGCGTACCCATGAAAACCAGCTTGAGCGTCATCGGACGTCCGACCCCGACGCGAAAGAGAAGGAGCGGGCGGCGCGGCCCGAAGGCCGGCGCGACGCCCTCACAGCGGCCCGTCCTGGCGCGCGAGCTTCTTGAACTTGCGCACGACCATGTCGCGCTTCAGCCGCGACAGGAAGTCGATGATCAGCCGGCCTTCGAGATGGTCGAGCTCGTGCTGGATGGCGGTCGCCATCAGGCCCTCCGCGTCGTGTTCTTGAACGCGGCCCTCGCGGTCGAGGTAGCGCAGGCGCAGGGTCGACGGCCGCTCGATGTCGATGCGGAAGTCCGGGATAGACAGGCAGCCCTCCTCGTATACGCGCGACTCGGGGCCGAGCTGAAGGATCTCGGGATTGATCAGCACGCGCGGGTCGCGCGGCTCGTCCTCGCCCGCGCAGTCGAGCACCACGAGGCGGCGCGGCACGCCGACCTGGATAGCGGCAAGGCCGATGCCCGGCGCCTCGTACATGGTCTCCAGCATGTCGTCCGCCAGCCGCTGGATGTCGGCGTCCACGCGTTCCACGGGCGCAGAAACCTGGCGCAGGAGAGGGTCCGGCAGGGTGATGATAGGAAGCTTGGCCATCTGGCTCAAATAGGAGAGCGGCCCGGCAGGGTCAATCGCTCTCGCAAGGGAGCGGCGGGGCCCGGTCAGGACCGGCAGGTGGGCAATGTCTAGGCCTCGAGGGCTGCGAGGTAGGGGGCCAGCACGGTCTCGGCCGCAAAGCACCGTTCGGCCTTGGCCCGGCTGGCACGGCCCTCGGAGACCAGGAGGTCGCGGTGCTTGAGGAAGCTTTCGAGCGCCGCGACGAGAGCTTCCCCATCCCCGGGCGGCACGAGGCAGCCGTTGACGCGCTGATCGACCATCTCGCGGCAGCCCGGAACATCGAGCGTGAGAATGGGGCGGCCGCACGCCAGCGCCTGCTTCAGCGCGGTCGGCGAGCCATCGTCGGTGGAGAGATGCACGGCGACGTCGGCGGCAGCGAGCAACTGGCACGGGTCCGCGGCGCGGCCCAGAAACTCGATCCCCGCGGCAGTCAGCAGCGACGGGTCCTGCGCGGCCTCCCGGTCGGTCGCGAGCCGGAAGCGCGCCGGCAGGCCCCGCTTGCCGATCTCGCCGGCGGCCGCCGCATAGGCTTCGAGTGCGGCCCGCTCGTCCGGGCACGCGATCATCAGGAACGTCAGCGGCTGGGCGCCGTCGGGCAACGGCGCCGGCACGAAGCTCTTGAGGTCCACGCCGTCGCCCGCCGTCACCACCGGAGCGCCGGCCACGGCTCCTTGCAGCGTGGCTGCGACCGTCCGCGCATCCTCCACGTTGTGGCACACCACGGCATCGGAAACCTTCGCCGCTCGACGGTAGGCCGACGCATTCGCCGCGCGCGCGTCCTCGCTGCCAAGCCCGAGCCCCGCGATCGTCGTCACGATCCGTTTGGCGCCGGCCTTGCGGGCGGCGGCAGCGGCGACGGACGCCAGCGAGGACCCCGTGACGAGCACCTTATCGGTGCGCCAGGCGGCCATCAGGTCGCGCAGCGCGACCGTCAGGCGCCGGTTGGCGAGAAAGGCGACGCCCGGCGGGCGCGGCTCGAAGTTGCGGTGCTCGCCGCCGAGCGCATGCAAGGCTGCGATCTCGCCCGCCAGTTGCGAGGGCGCGAGGACGAGGACCTCGTGCCGACGGGCCCGGAGCGCGGCGATGAGGTTCGCCCGGTCGCGCAGCACGCCGGCGAGCGAGGGCGCGACGAGAGCAATGCGCTTCAACGGTTTGGCGGCACGGGCTGGGGCAGTCATGATCGGCTCGCTCGGAGCGGCACGGGACGCCGCGGTTGTCCGCATACTTCAGCAACTGATTCTTGGCGAGACGAACGGGGCGAGACGGCCGCGCAACGGGCTAGCGGGCCGCGTCCTCCCTGATCCGGTCCATCAAACGGTAGCAGAGCCAGACCGCGAGGCTGCCGAAGGCGATGGCGCCGATCATGTTGCCCGCCAGCACGCCTTCCGCGCCGGCCTGACGGGAGCCGAGCTCGACGAACGGGATGGTGCCGAGCGTCGCCCGACCCCAGTTGAGCCATGTCGAGAGGCGGGCGCGGCCCAGCGTGTTGAACGCAGCGTTGGCGACGAACAGCGCGCCGAGAAAGACGAACAGCGGCGCCAGCACCGTGCAGAACAGGTGGATCAGCTCCGCCGCGTTGCCCGTCACCTTGAAGAACGAGACGATGACGTCCGCTCCGAGCCAGAGCGCCAGCCAGGCGGCCAGCGTGAACGCCAAGTTGACGGCGAGCGACAGAGTGAAGGCATGGCGCATGCGCGCGTCCTGCCCGGCCCCGTAGTTCTGGCCAATGATGGGTCCGATGGACCCCGACAACGCGTAGATCGAGCCGAACGCGACCGGCATGATCCGCCCGATGATCGCCCACGCCGCCACCGCACTGTCGCCGTGGACCGCGATCGCCGCCGTCACGTAGGCGTTTGCGACCGGCGTTGCGACGTTCGTCAGAACGGCCGGAATCGCCACCGCGAGAAGCAGCGGCCAGTCGGCCTTCAGAGCCGGCAGCGAGGGCCGGTCGGCCATGTCGTGAACCCGCACGACGGCGTGGAGCGCATAGGTGACCATGGCGAGCCGCGCAATCCCCGAGGCGATGGCCGCGCCGTGAATGCCGAGTCCGAACGTGAAGATCAGGAGCGGATCGAGCGCGATGTTCACCGCCGCGCTGATCAGCGTCACGTGCATGGCGCGCTGCGCATCGCCGACGCTGCGCAGGATCCCGGTCGCAGTCATCGAAAGGGCAAGCGGCGGCAGGAAGGGCACGAGGATCAGGAGGTAGTCCCGGGCGAGATCGTACGTCCGGCCCTCGGCGCCGAGCAGCGTCAGGAGCGGAGAGACCGCCGCCCACACGATTGCCGTCAGCACGACCGACGCCACGAACGTGAGCATCAGCGCGCTCGCGGCGAGCCGGCGCGCCTTCAGCCGCTCGCCTGCTCCCACGGCCGGCGAGACGAGCGCGGTCGCCGCGATCGACAGGCCGATGCCGATGGAGGTCGTGAAGAAGAGGATCGAGCTCGCGTAGCCGACGGCGGCGAGCACGGCTTCGTCGCCGAGCCAGGACAGAAAGACCATGTTGGCGAGGTCGCCGATGAAGATCGAGACCAGGCCCACGGCCCCAGTGCCGGTCATCACGAGGATGTGGCCGAGGAGCGAGCCCGTGACGAAGCGCGGAGGAGGCTTTGCGGGACGGGCTCCGGGCTCGGCTCTGTCCGCCGGCTTCATGTCGATCTCATCCGGGTGGCCTTTACACGCGCCGGCGCGACTTGATCGCGGCGGCGAGTGTTCCCTCGTCGAGGTAGTCGAGCTCGCCGCCGATCGGCACGCCCTGGGCGAGGCGAGAAACCGTAACGCTCGATCCGGCCAACTGATCCATCACATAATGCGCGGTGGACTGGCCCTCCACGGTGGCATTGAGCGCGAGCAGGATCTCGCTCACCTCGGGCGCGGCCGCCCGCTCGACGAGCGAGGCGATGTTGAGCTGTTCGGGACCGATTCCATCGAGCGGCGAGAGGTGGCCGCCAAGCACGTGGTAGCGCGCATTGACGACGCCGGCCCGTTCCAGCGCCCACAGATCGCCGACCTCCTCCACGACGACGATGAGCGAGGGGTCGCGGCGCGGGTCCTGGCAGATCGTGCACGGCGCAACGGTATCGAGGTTGCCGCAGGTGGGACAGGCGACGATGCGCTCGACGGCCGTGCGCAGCGCCTCGGACAAGGGAACGAGAAGCTCCTGGCGCTTTTTCAGAAGTCCGAGCGCGGCCTTGCGCGCGGATCTCGGCCCGAGCCCCGGCAGCCGGGCAAGGAGATGCACGAGGCGCTCGATCTCGGGTCCTGCGATCTTCTTCGACATCGCAGGACTGTTAGCATGGGTCCGGCGGCAGCGCTTAGTCCGATTCCGCGCACCTCGCCGGCACCCGACTGCCAGGCCTTGATGGCCTCGAGGGGGTAGAGAAGCATGAGGACGTTCAAGGTGAGGTTGTCGCGGATCATGTAGCCGGTGAAGAGCTCCGCTCCGACCGCGAGCGCCACGGTCAGCCAGACCGGCAGGACAGAGGCCAGATAGAACCCCGCAGCCATGGCGAGCGTGTCGCAGACCGAGTTGAGGATCGAATCCCCGTAGTAGTCGAGCGCGATGGTCGCGGTGCGGTAGCGCTCGATGGTGGCGTTCGTGTTCTCGATGATCTCCCAGGCGGCTTCGATTCCGAGCGCCACGAGAAGGCGCGCGACGAACGACGTCCCCGGCATGAGGACATGCAGCAGCGCATAGAAGATGAAGCCATGGATGACGTGGCTCGGCGTATACCAGTCGGCGATGTGCTGCGAGTTCTCCGCGCTCTGCACCACGCCGTGCCAGAGCTTGATGCTGCCGCAGGTGCAGAACGGCGTGCGGCCCATGACCCACAGCACAGCCGCCAGCAGCACCAGGATGGCAATCCCGCCGGACCAGGCGACGGCACGGCTGGCGCCGGCCTGCGAACCCGCCGGCCCTGTCCGCGACGGCCCCGTCATGCACCCTCCCCTCGGGCTCCCAAGCGTCGGGTGCCCATCCCCTCCGGGCCGTAGAAGGGCCCTCGGGAAAGGCTAGAACAACTTCAGCCCCGGCGGAAGCGGCAGCCCGCCCGTCACCTCGGCCATCTTCGACTGCATGAGGCTCTCGACCTTGGCCCGCGCATCCTGGTTGGCCGCCAGAACAAGATCCTCCAGGATCTCCGCCTCGCCCGGCTTCATGAGATTGGGGTCGATGGCGATCCGCGTCATCTCGCCCTTGCCGTTGAGCGTGACGCGGACGAGCCCGGCCCCCGACTGTCCCTCGACCTCGGCGGCGGCAAGCTCCTCCTGCATCTTCTGCATGCGGGCCTGCATCTGGCCCACCTGCTTCATCATGCCCATGATGTCCTTCATTGCGATTCCTTCTTGAAGGGCGGCCTTGCGCCGATGACCGGATTGTCCGGGAGTGACGCAGGCAGCCTGCCGCGGGGAAATTGGGAACGGCTCAGCCGGTGCCCGCCTCGTCGTCGCGCCGCGTCGTCGTGCGCACGGCGGCCACCTGCGCATCGGGGAAGGCCTCGAAGATCGCCGACACGCCCGGATGCCGCTTCAGCGCCGCGATCTCGGCGGCCTCGCGCTCGCGGCGCTGCGCGGCGAGCGTCGCCTCTCCGGGCGTCTTCGACAGCACCACGACCCAGCGCCGCCCGGTCCAGCGGTTGAGCTTCTCGCGCAGGTCGTTGGCGATCTCCGGCGGCGCGCCGGGCAGGATGAAGATGTCGATCGATCCCGCCGCGCCGTCGAATTTCACAAGCGAGATGTTTTCCTCCAGGTGGGCGCGCAGGCGCGCATCCCGCCGCTCTCCGGCAAGCTCCACCACGTCGGCGAACGTGACCAGCGGACGCGTCATGCCCGCCGCCGGCCGGGAGGGTGCGTCGTCCTCGTCGCCCAGGCCTTCGACGAGATCGCCGTAGGCCTCGAGCGGCGGCGGCTCGTCGGACGCCGCGAACGCCAGCGGCGCGGCCTCGTCGGGGGCCGTCGCGGGCGCGGGCGGCCACGGCTCATCGCTGCGCTCATCCGCCGAGGCCTCGTTCAGCGGAACGCGCGTGTCGCGCTCGGTGGGCGGCGGGGTGCCGGCCGGCGCGGTCCGTCGCGCGACGGTGCCGCCCCCTCCCAGCGCCTTCATGATCTCGTCCGGCGGTGGCAGGTCGGCCATGTAGGCGATGCGAACCAGGACCATCTCGGCGGCGGCAAGCGGATCGGGCGCCTTGCCGGCCTCCTCCAATCCCTTGAGTAGCATCTGCCAGGCCCGGGCGAGGAGCGGCATCGACATCCGCTCGGCAAGCGCGGCCGCACGGCGGCGATCCTCCGCGGGCACGCCTTCGCTGCCGGCGTCCGCGCCGAGCGCCTTCGACCGCGTCACGAGATGCACCGCCTCGGCAAGATCGGCGAGGAGCTGGCCGGGCTCGGCTCCGTCGTGATGAAGCGCCGCGAAGGCCTTGAGCGCGGCCGCGGGCGTGCCGGCCAGCAGGCTTTCGAGGAGATCGAAGACGCGGCCGCGATCGGCGAGCCCGAGCATGGCGCGCACGGTGTCGGCCGAAACGGAGCCCGATCCCATCGCGATCGCCTGATCGAGGATGGACAGGCCGTCGCGGACGCTGCCGCCGGCCGCGCGGGCGATCATCGCCAGCGCATCCGGCTCGGCGCCAGCACCTTCCCGGGCGGCGATGGCGCCAAGGTGAGCGGACAGCTCGGGAACATCGACGCGGCGCAGATCGAAGCGCTGGCAGCGCGACAGCACCGTCACCGGCACCTTGCGGATCTCGGTCGTCGCGAAAATGAACTTCACATGCTCCGGCGGCTCCTCCAGCGTCTTCAGGAGCGCGTTGAACGCCCCCTTCGACAGCATGTGGACCTCGTCGATGATGAACACCTTCGTGCGCGCGAGGATCGGCCGGTAGCGCGCGCTTTCGATGATCTCGCGCATGTTGTCGACGCCGGTGTTGGACGCCGCGTCCATCTCGATCACGTCGGGGTGGCGGCTCTCCATGATCTCGGCGCAGTGGCGGCCGAGCCCCGGCATGTCGATCGTCGGCTTGGCGACCGTCTCCGTCTCATAGTTGAGCGCGCGGGCGAGAATGCGGGCCGTGGTGGTCTTGCCGACGCCGCGCACGCCCGTCAGCATGTAGCCCTGCGCGATGCGCCCCGAGGCGAACGCGTTGCCGAGAGTTCGGACCATGGCCTCCTGGCCGATGAGGTCGTCGAACGTCTGCGGCCGGTACTTGCGCGCCAGCACCACGTAGGGCGCGCCTGCGCCAAGCCGCGCAGCGTCGTTCTCGGCAACGTCGGATTTCTTCTTTGCCATCGGCTCCCTTCCAAGGTCCGCAGGGCAAGGTCGCGTCGTCGGCCCCAAGGGCCGGGGAGCAAGGCGACCCGCGACGAGTCGCGCCCCCGCGGAGCGCCACCGCGACAACGGCGCGCGAAACGGCGCATGAACGACACTAAAGGCTGGCGGACGACCCGCGTCCTGATCGTTAGGGCTGCTTCGTTCCCGACCTGACCCGGTTGGCGAGGGATGCGTCCGCCGCCAGCCCAGGGGGTTATGGGGCATCGCAGGGCGCCTGACAACCCTCGGGGGAACCCCGCCCGCGTGGCTTCCGATCCGGCGCCAAGCGGGGGGATTTGACTTCCGGCCGCGAATACCGCTCTGGATGGGCCGCGCCGGCGGGACCGGTGTCGTGAGGAGCGAGCCGCGAGATTCCGATGACCCTGCCCGATGCGCCGACCGAGTCCCGGACCGGGCTGTCCGGCTGGCTCTGGGGACCCCTTTCCGGACTCGGCGCGACGGTCGCGCTGACGACCCTTGTTCTCGATCAGGCCAATAAGTTGTTTATGCTCCTGTCCTATCGGATCCAGGATCTCGGCCGCGTCAGGGTGACGCCGTTCCTCGACCTCGTCTTCGTCCTGAACACGGGCGTCAGCTACTCGATGTTCGATTCTTCGAGCCCCTCCTGGCAGATAGCGCTGGCCGCCTTCGCCCTGGCAGCGTCCGCCGCCCTGTGGATCTGGCTCGCCCGGGCCGGCGAAAGCCGCCTGATGGCCTCAGGGCTTGGCCTCATCATCGGCGGAGCGATCGGCAACGCGATCGATCGACTGTGGCTCGGCGGCGTCGCGGATTTCTATTCGCTGCACGCTTTCGGCTTCTACTGGTATGTCTTCAACATCGCCGACGTGGCCATAGTTGCCGGGGTGATCGCCCTCCTGTACGACTCCTTCATCGCGAGTCGCAAAGACGCCGCAAAGCCCTCGTAACGCCATGTAATCCGGGCCTTCTCGATTCCCGGACCGGAGCGGAGAAACCGACCGATGGACCGCACGAGACCGACGCCTGCCCGGCACCTGGCGCTCGCCGCCCTACTCGCCGTGGCTGCGGGCGGCTGCTCCATGGACGACGTCGAGCTCAACGGCGGTGTCTTCAACGCGCTCGGAATCGGGTCCAACCAGGAGAAGGCGGCCGAGCCGAAGCTCGCCGCGCGGGCGCCGCTCGTGGTGCCGCCGGCCACCGACAGGCTGCCGACGCCGGGCATGCCGGCCGAAGCAGCCGCCGTCGACGTAACCGCGGCGCTGAACGATCCCGACCGCAAGGCCGTCATCGACAAGGCCGAATTGCAGCGCCAGCAGGACGAGTACTGCCGCAAGAACTACGAGCTGGCCAAAGCCCACGGCGACAACGATGCAGGTCTCGCCGAAGGACCGCTCGGGCCGTGCCGGGCCTCGGTCCTGACGGCCGTCAAGAAGTGGAACGAGGGCGCGCCGGCCGAAGAGGGCGAGTAGGCGCGGACCGGTCCACCATGCCTCTCCGTGAGGAGCAAGCAGCCCCTGGATGACCGGGTTGAACCCGGGCCACGACGGGTTGGGATACCGGCTTCTCTCTTCACGTCATGGCGCCCGTGAGGCGGCCATCCAGAGCCGCGCCCAATGAACCGCCCGGCATGAACGGCCCCTCATGAACGGTTTGGGCCGCACGAAGGCATGAAGCGTCCGCCCGCTTAGCGGGCATGAACCGCTTGTCATTTGACATGCCCGCCCCCGAGCCGACATCTGTCACCCTGCAAGCCACACCTTCGGCATGCGCTCGCGCCTCGAGGATTCCATGGCCGTTACGCTTCGCACCGCCCACACTCTTTGTCTCACGGTGATCGCCAGCATGTTCGCACTCGCCACAGCCACTCCCTCCGCGTTTGCCGCTCCGCGCGTCAGCGAGTTCACGCTCGACAATGGCATGCAGGTGGTCGTCATCCCCGACAGCCGCTCGCCGGTCGTGACGCACATGGTCTGGTACAAGGTCGGCGCCGCCGACGAGCAGCGGGGCGTGTCCGGCATCGCCCACTTCCTCGAGCACCTGATGTTCAAGTCGACGGACAACATCCCGTCCGGCGAGTTCTCCAAGATCGTTTCCCGTCTCGGCGGGCAGGACAACGCCTTTACCGGCCATGACGTGACGAGCTACTTCCAGCGCATCTCGAAGGATCGCCTGCGCACGGTGATGGAGATGGAAGCCGAACGCATGGCGCACTTGAAGCTCGTCGACAAGGAGGTTCTGACGGAACGCGACGTGATCCTCGAGGAGCGCCGCTCGCGCATCGAGAACAATCCGTCCGCCATCCTCGACGAGCAGATGGACGCGACGCTCTACCTGCATCATCCCTACGGCATCCCGGTCATCGGCTGGGAGCACGAGATCGCCCGCCTGTCGCCCCACGACGCGATGGCCTTCTACAAGCGCTACTATGCGCCCAACAACGCGATCCTGGTCGTCGCCGGCGACGTCACCGTCGACGAGGTGAAGAAGCACGCGTCGGAGACCTACGGCAAGCTGCCGGCCAACCCGCAGGCCCCGCGCGCCGTGCGTCCTGCCGACCCGCCGCAGCGCGTCGCGCGGCGCGTGGCGCTGGAGGACCCGCGCGCCGGCAAGGCGTCGATCCACCGCGACTACCTCGTGCCGAGCTACATCACGGCCGCGCCGCTCGAGGCCGAGGCGCTCGACATCCTCGCCAAGATCGTTGCCGACGGCCCGACGAGCCGCCTCTACAAGAAGCTTGTCGTCGAGGAGAAGGTCGCCTCGTCCGCCGGCGGCAGCTACTCGGGCTCCGGCCTCGACAGCGGCAAGCTGTCGATCTATGCCGTCGCCGCCGACGGCACGGACCTTGCGAAAGTCGAAGCCTCGCTCGATGCGGTGCTGGCCGACGTCGCCGCAACCGGCGTGACGGCCGCCGAGCTCGAGCGGGCAAAGAACAGCTACATCGCCGACTATATCTACGAGAACGACAATCAGGCCTCGCTCGCCCGCCGCTACGGCTGGGGCCTCGCCCTCGGCCAGACGATTGCCGAGATCGAAGGCTGGCCGGACGAGATCCGCAAGGTCTCTCTCGACGACGTGAAGAAGGCGGCGACCACCTATCTCGATGCGCGACGCTCGGTGACCGGCGTCCTGACGCCGGTCAAGGCCCCGGTCGCGAACCGCGGCGACGCGCCGGTCCCGAAGACCCGGTCCTGATCCGCGGAACGTCCTCTCTTGCGTGGAGCCGACATGCCCTTTTTCGTGAACCTCCGGCCGATCCCTGCCCGCGCCCTTGCCGCGAAGCGGCAATCCGTTGCATCACTCAAGGCCGTCGTCGCGGTGCCGCTCGTCCTCGCGGCTCTCTTCCTTCTTCTCGCATCCAACAGGCCGGCAGAAGCCATGCAGATCCAGACCGTCAGAAGCCCGGGCGGCATCGAAGCCTGGCTCGTCGAGGACCACTCCAACCCGATGATGGCGATGCGCTTCTCCTTCGAGGGCGGCAGCGCGCAGGACCCGGTGGGGAAGGACGGGCTTGCGAACTTCCTCTCGTCCATGCTCGACGAAGGGGCGGGCGCGCTTGACGCCGCCGCCTTCCAGGAACGGCTGGAGGACCTCGCCGTCCGCCTCAGCTTCTCCGACTCGCAGGACGCCTTCTACGGCAACTTCGAGACCCTGACGGCGAACCGCGACGCGGGCGCCGAGCTCTTGCGCCTGGCGCTCAACGAGCCGCGCTTCGAGGCCGACGCCATCGAGCGCATCCGCCAGCAGATCCTTGCAAGCCTCGTCTATGCCGCCAAGGACCCCGATCGCGTCGCCTCGAAGGAGTGGTTCGCGCTCGCCTTCGACGGCCACACCTACGGCCGGCCGGCGAACGGTGACGAGGCGACGGTCGGGGCCATCACGGCGGACGACCTCAAGAGCTATCGCCAGCGTGTCTTTGCACGCTCCAATCTGCGCGTTGTCGCGGTCGGCGACATCACGGCGGACGAGCTCGGCGCCATGCTCGACAAGGTCTTCGGCGCGCTGCCCGAGACGGCCGACCTCGTGCCGGTGCCGAAGGTCGCGCCCGTCACCGGCGGCAAGACCAAGATCATCGAGATGGACGTGCCGCAGTCGGTCGCCGTGTTCGGGTTCGGCGCCATGGCGCGCAAGGACCCAGACTTCCTCACCGCCTTCGTGCTCAACCAGCTCATCGGCGGCGGCGGCTTCGCCTCGCGGCTGATGGAGGAGGTGCGCGAGAAGCGGGGCCTCGCCTATTCGGTCTACAGCTATCTGCAGCCCATGCGCAGCACCTCGATCTTCTCCGGCGGCGTGGCGACGCGCAACGATGCCGTAAAGACCTCGATCGGGCTCATCCGCCAGGAGCTCGAGAAGGTCGCCAACGACGGCCCGAGCGAGGCCGAGTTCGCGAACGCCAAGAGCTACCTCATCGGCTCCTATGCGCTGCGCTTCGACACCAACGTGAAGATCGCAACCCAGCTCCTGGGCCTCATGGAGGAGGGCTTCGGCCCCGACTACGTCGACAAGCGCAACGCCCTCATCGAGGCGATCACGCTCGACGATGCGAAGCGCGTCGCCCGGCGCCTGCTCGACACGAACAACATGATCGTGACCATCGTCGGCAAGCCCGAAACGCCCGTTGCCGGCGACAAGGGCTGACGTGGCGGCCTAGCCGGCAACAGCACGCCGCTCCGCGCGCGTCACGCCGCTGATGCCGAACCGGCGACGCGGCCGCTTGCGCTTGCCCAGCGCTGAGTTCGCTGCCCTGTCTCGAAGGGAACAGCGCGTGCGCCGGCACGCTGGCAGAGTAGCTTCATCGACAGCGGTCCGGCTTCCTCCCCCGAACCCTCTCGCGCCACCCCGTGCCGGGCCCCCTCCTCGTCGCCCGGCGCATCGCCCTCCGGGTCTCCCCCCATCCCGCCCGGAGGGCCCTTTTTTTTTCAGAACGTCCCCGCACCGCCGTCGACGATGCGCACGACGCTGCGTCCGCTGCCGCGCTTCTCCACTTTTACCTGCACCGCGATCTGCTCGACCATGGCCGCGACGTGGGTGATGACGCCCACCTTGCGGCCCTGACCCTGCAGGCTCTCCAGCGCGCCGATGGCGAGGTCGATCGTGTCGCCGTCGAGGCTGCCGAAGCCTTCGTCGATGAAGAGCGTATCGACGAACGTCTGCCGGCCTTCCAGCCTGGAAAGGGCAAGCGCGAGCGCGAGCGCGACGAGAAAGCGCTCGCCGCCCGAGAGGCTGCGCGGCGAGCGGATCTCGTCGCCCATGTCGCGGTCGACGACATCGAGCGCCAGATCGGCCAGCGTACTGCGGCGCAGCCGGTAGCGCGGGCTGAGGGCCGCGATCTGCAGGTTGGCGAGATCGATCAGATGATCCAGCGTAAAGCTTTGTGCGAAGCGGCGGAACTTCGCGCCGTCCGCCTGGCCGATGGCGGCGTTCACGGCCTGCCAGATGGCGTGGTCTTCGGCTTTCGCGTCGTAGTCGGCGGCAAGCCGAACCGATTTCTCGCGCGCCTCGGCATCGCGGGCGCGGGCATCCGCGATCAGCACGAGCCTCGCCTTGGCTGCATCGATCGACTGATCGAGACGGTGCCGCCGCTCGGCAAAGCCCGACAGTGCCTCGGGCACCTCGGCCCGTAGCCGCTCGACCGTTGCCGGCTCCGCGCCGGCGACGATGGCGGCGTGCTCCAGCCGGACCGCTGCGGCGGCAGCGGCCGCTGTCGCCCATTCCTCCGCCTTCGCAGCCGCCGCTGCACCCGATTGGGCGCGGGCCAGCGCCAGTTTCGCCTGAACGACAGCCTCCGCCGCCGTCTGCATGGCTTCGCGCGCCGCGCTCTGACGGGCAAGCGCCGCCTGCCGGTGCGGCTCCGTCGCGACGCCGCCGAGAAGGGCCGACCGCGCGGTGCGAACCTGTTCCGCGCCGGCACGGCAGAGCGTATCCTGCTCCTCGGCCCGCGCCAGGTTCGCCGAAGCGTGAGAGAGATCGTTCGCGGCGAGGTCGATCGCGCCCTTCAGTCTGGCGAGCCGCTCCGCAACACGGTCGCGCTCGGCAATCTGGTCACGGTAGGACCCGGCGAGCATCTGCAGGCGCTGCCGGGCGGCGGCGACGTCGCGCTCGACATCGCTTGCTGTCATGGCGGCCGCGGCGAGCGCCGGCGCCAGTTCGTCAAGCGCCCCTGCCATCTCTTCGCGCAGGTCGGCCACGCGATCGCGCCGCGCGGTCGCTGCTCCTGCGAGGCCGGCGAGCGCTTGGCGCTCCGCGTCGCCCGCGACGACCGCCTCCTCGATCCGATCCGCGACCCGGGCCTCGGCCTTGCGCAGCTCCTCGATCTCGGCGTGGAGCGCCCGCGCCTGGCCCCGTGCGTCCGAGACCGACCGCCGGGTGGCGGCCCAGGCGGCGCGCACGGCCTCGAGCGTCGCTGCGGTCAGCGCTCCCGCGTCGTCAGGCATCGCCGCAGCCGTGCCGAGGAGCACAGCATGGCGAACGAGGCCGGCATGACGCAGCGTCAATCGGCTCTGCACCTCGGCCAAGTGCGGCTCGGCCGCTGCGATCGTGTCCAACGCCTGCCGGACGGCGCCGGCAGCTCGGCTGCGGGCCGTCTCGGCCTCGGTCAGGGTCTCCGTCAGAGCTGCGATCTCGTGGTCGAGGACCGTCCGCCGGTGCTTGATGTCGCGCGCCAGGGCCGTCGCCGTATCGTCCGCGTGCGCGAAGGGATGCTCGAGCGCGCCGCACACCGGACACGCCTGACCCTCGATAAGAACGCTGCGCATCGTCGTTGCGGCCGTCGAAAGGGTCGCATCGGCCATGTCGCAGAGCTGCGACAGCTCCTCGCGCGCCCTTGCGCGCTCCTGCAGCGCGGCCCGAACCTCCGTCGCGCGACGGCCCTGCGTCGCCTCCTCCGCGGAGGCGGCCTGCGCCTCAGTCCGGGCCGAGGCGAGCACCGCGTCGCCGCGATCCCGCTCGCGGACGGCTTCCAGAGCCTGGCCGATGTCGGCGTCGGCCGCGAGGAGATCGGCCTCGCGCAAACTTAGCGCCGGATCGTCGATGGCCTCGAGCGCCGTGCGGCGCGCCGCGACGAGGTCGGCAATCCTGGTCCTCTCGCTGCGGTCGGCCGCGAGGGCCGCCTCGCTGTGGGCGATGGAGGCCGTGAGGCGCTCGATCTCGACCTCGGCGCGCCGCGCCTCCTCGCGCGTGGTCTCGAACCGGAGGGCCAGACCGGCATAGGCCTTGAGCCCCGCAACGAAGCGCGCTTCCTGTTCGGCCAACACGGCATGCGCCGCATCGCGCGCGAGGGCCACCAGCGCTGTCGCTTGCTGCTCCTCGGCGCTGTGCCGCTCGCCGTCGAGCGCGGCGAGGCGCTCCTTTGCTGCGGCCTCCGCGCCCCGTGCGTCCTTGAGAGCCTCGGTCGCGGCGGCGCAGCGCTGCCCGGCATCGGAGAGCCGGTCGTCGAGCCGCGCGGCCTCCTGCCACAGCGGCTCCAGCTCCGCGATCTCCGCGTCGATCCGGCCGAGGGCCGAGGCCTCGTCGTCGCGCGCCTGCTCGGCCTGTTCGAGAGCTGTCCCCGCCTCGTGCACAGCCCGGCCCGCCTCCTCCACCTCGCGGGACCGTTCAGCGGCCGCACGGCCCAGCCTCGCAAGCTCGGACGCTGCCGCCAGCACGGCATCGACCTGCTGCCGCTCCGCCTCGGCCGTACCTTGCGCCGCGATGGCGGCCGCCTCCTCGGCACGCTCGACGGCCAGATCGGACTCCGGCCTGAGGTCGATCGCCTGGCGCTGCGCCGCGAGCAGGTCGAGCTGGTGCTGGCGCTCGGCCGTCGTCGCGAAGACCTGCATGGAAATGCGCGAATAGAGCTCGGTGCCGGTGATCTTCTCCAGGAGCGCGGCGCGCTGCGCCTCGTCGGCGAGAAGGAAGGCGTCGAACTCGCCCTGCGCGAGCAGCACGGAGCGCCGGAACTCCTCGAACGTGAAGCCCGATTTCTCGATGACCGCCGCCTTCACCGGCTCGATGCTGGTCGCGACCGTCGCCGTGCCGTCGCAGCGCTCCAGCTTGCGCTCGACGGCCTGCAGCCTGCCGGTGGGCTTGTTCTTGGCCCGGCGGACGGCCCACGTCGCGCGGTAGGCCACGCCGTCGACACCGATGAAATCGACCTCGGCGTGGCCCGCTCCCGCGCCGCGCGTCAGGATGTTGCGCGGATCGGACGCCTGGAGGACGACCTCGCTCGGATCGTTCACCTTCTCGCGCTTGTCGATGGCGGCGCGCGGATAGTCGCCGTAAAGCGCCAGGCAGAGGGCATCGAGGATCGTGGACTTGCCCGCGCCCGTCTCGCCCGTGATCGCGAACAGGCCCGTCCCCGCAAGGGGCTCTTGCGTCAGGTCGATCTCGAACGGCTGCGCGAGGCTTGCAAGGCCGCCGCCGCGAATGGCGAGGATGCGCATGTCAGGGCTCGACCGCCGCGGCGGCTGCGGCCGCATGGAAGGCGTCACGGTGCGCCGGCAGAGGCTCGCTCCCGTGCAGGCGCACGAAGGCTTCACGGAAGAGATCCTCGGGGTCGATCTCGCCGAGCCGCCGCGTCACCGTCTCCGCTGCACGTTCCGCCGCCTCCTTCCCCGACACCCGCGGATCGACGATACGAACCGGAAATTTCTCGGCGATGTGATCGACCTCGGCGCGGTATCCCACCGGCAAGCCGTCGCGCGCGAACCAGGGCTGCACGAACGGCCTCCAGTCGATCGGCAGGTCGCCCGGCAATTCGAGCGCGGCGAGCCGGTCGGCAAACGCATCGAGCCGCATATCGCCCGTCTCCGGCAGGCGCAGGAACGGCACCGGGCGCGTGAGAGGAATATGCTCGAGCGACGGCGCGCCGCCATCGAGCGTCAGCAGGGTCGCGCCGTGCGCGTAGCCGAGCTCCGTCGCCGACAGCGGCAGCAGCGAGCCGCTGTAGCGCACCGTATCGATGCCGACTTTCTGAGCCTTGTGCAGGTGGCCCAGCGCAACGTAGGCGGCCTGCGGCGGAAACACGGTGTGGGGCACCGCGTGCTGGCCGCCGACGAGAATGCGCCGCTCCGCTCCTTCCGACTCGATGCCGCCCGCGACGTGGAGGTGCCCCGTGACGAGGAACGGCAGGCCGGTCCGGCCGGCGCCCGAGCGCTCGTAGAGCTCCTCGTAAAGGCTCGCCGTCGCCGCGACGATGGGCGAGCGGCCGTCCTCGGTATCGAGCCGCGCGAAGGACGGCAGGCAGGCGGGCGTCGGATAGGAGACCGCGAGGACGTGCGCGGCGATCTCGCCGTCCGGCGTGCGCAGCGGCACGAGGTGTCGCCCGGCGTCGATCTTACCGTCGATGCGGCGTACGTTGCCGATGACGCGCACGTCCATTGCGTCGAGGAGCGCACGCGGCGCCTCCAGCCGCCCGGCCGCGTCGTGGTTGCCGGCCGTGACGACGACGGTCATCGCGGGGCGTGCACGCTTCAACGCGACGAGGGTGTCGTAGAAGAGCCGCTGCGCCTCCCCGGACGGATTCTGATGGTCGAAGACATCGCCGGCGACGATGAGCGCATCGATCTCCCGCTCGGCCGCGACGGCCACGAGCTCGGCGAGCACGGCGCGGTGCTCGTGCTCGCGGCTGTAGCCGGTTAGCGTCTGGCCGATATGCCAGTCGGCGGTGTGGAGGATCCTCATGCCTCCCTTCTAGGACGAGTCGGCGGGCAGCCTTAAGGCGGGCTGAGGTGTTCCTTCAGTCCACGAGGGCCGCATAGGTGACGCGGTCCGCGCGGTAGTGCGCAATGCGGTACTCGAGCGGCCGGCGGTCAAGGCAGTAGGCGAGACGGACCGCCGTCCAGACGAACGATGACGGCGCAAGCTCCAGCGCCTCGGCAAGCTCCGGCGTGCCGGGAGTGAGCGACAGGTGCTCGCTCGCATGGGTCACAATCAGCCCGTAGTCCGCATAGAGGGGATAGAGGTCCTGCCCGAATTTCACCTGCGTCAGGAAATTCGGCAGATCGCCGGACCGCAGGTAGGACACCTCGACGCCCGCAACGCCGCCCGCGCACTTGAGCCGCTGCCGGACCTCGAAAACATCCGCATCCTCCGGCAGGCCGAGCGCCGCGGCGGCGGCGGTCGTAGTCCGCGTCCGGGCCGCCATCAGCAGCTCGTAAGCCAGTTCGACGGGTTGCCCGTCTATGCCCCGCAGCCGCGTGAACTTTTCCTTGAGGACGTGCGAGCCGACCCCGGCCACATACGTCCCCCGCCCCTGGATGCGCTTCACGAGGCCGTTCGACTCCAGCGCTTCCATCGCCTTGCGGACGGTGCCGATGCTCACGCCGAACCGCTTGGCGAGGAAGGCCTCGTTCGGCAGCGGGTCGCCGACCATCCATTCGCCCTTCCGGATGTGATCCAGCAACGCCTGCCGGACCTGCCCGTAGAGCGGCTGGGGGGTCAGCAATCGCGTCTGTTCGACGGCCGTTTCGTTCCGCACGACATGCACCCTGGCTTGTTCTCGTCCATGACGCACAACCCTGGATTGAAATGCCGATATGGCACGAGGCGCTGAAGGCGGCCAGAGATAGCCGCCGAGCCGGCAACGTTTTCCACAGTTGCCGTCCCATCGGGCGGACCATGACTGGGCCGTCTCAAGACAGGGCTACGACGCGAGCCGGCTGCCCTTGCCGCGCGATGTACCGAGGTAGAGCTGCGCGTCGGCCACGCTCGCGAACTGGCGGTATCCGGCGAGCGTCTGGACGAGGACGGTGCCGTCGCTGAAGACGATGCCGGGCCTCTGCGCGATGGTGGCGACGCTGGCACCCGGCGGAAGAGCGGGCGCGCTACGCGGAGACTCGTTTGGTGCCCGCCGCGGCGTGCCAGACGCGGCCGTCCGCATGGCCGCTATCTCCTGCTCGAGTGCGGCAAGACGCTGCTCGAGACGCAACACATGCGCGTCCTGCGACAGCAGCCGGTCGGCGGCCACGCCCGTCAACACCGCGACCAGCGCCGTCGTCCCGGCGATGAGGACATGGTCGCCGACGCCGAAGGCGTGAGCGGAGAGGGCGAGCGCCGCCCCGCTGACACACAGCGCCAGCCTCCGCGCCAGCACGGGCACGCCGGACACGAGGTCCGCAATCGGTCGGCCTGGTCGCTCAATCCCGCTCCGCGTCGTCGTCATCGCATCGATGCCTTCTCGTCGAACCGGTCGACCGGCCGCAACATCGCGGCGACGGGCTGGCCGCTAGTTGCTGCTCTTGCGCGGTGGAACGAACATGAACTCCTTCACCCGGATCTCCTTCACGGCGCCCTCGCCGATCCGCCGGTTGAGCCGCTCGCCGATGTCCTGCAGCAGCGCCGTGAGATCGGTCTTCTTCGCCTGCCGGAAATCCACCGCCACGGATTCGTAAACGGCCCGGAACGACTCATCGACCGCGATATCGGCGACCTTGCCGCTGAGGGAGGCGGTGGCGGCAGCGTCGTAATCGATGCCGAGGTCGAGGAGCACATATCCGGCCGGTTTCTCCTCCGCCATGATCGGAACGCGCATGACGTTCGTCGCCAGCGTCTCGATGCGCGAGGCGACCTCGTCGCGGGCCGCAAGAAAATCGAGAAGTCCGAGCCCTGTCACGGCGGCATAGGTTCCGGCCGTGACGGCAACCGACCAGACACCGATGAGGATGAGCTTCAGCATCCCGCGGGCCTGCCGGCGCCTCTTGGGTGCGCATAGGTCCCGTCGGAGCTTGCCTGCTCAAGCGAGCGGACGATGAGCTGGGACACTTCCGACACGGCGTCCATGTGGACCCGCAGCGCGCGGCGGTTGCTCTCCAGCGCCGTGCGCAGCGCGTCGAGCCGGTCCAAGGCATCGCGCCGGCTCACGTGCCGCGAGCCGGGTTGAAGACTGCGCGAAAGATGCACGAGCGCCTGGCCCTTGCGTTCGGCGTAGCGCTCGATCTCGCGCGGGCCGTGCCTGCGGATGGCCTCCGTCTCCTCATCGACGAGCCGGATGGTCGCATCGATGAGACTCGTCAACGGGTCCGCGGCGCGCGACGTTTCATTATTGCCCCGGCTCATTGCGAACCGGCTCCGCCTGCCCTTGCGACGCTCGCCCCGAACGGACCCTCGGCCATCGCCGGCGCCGCCCTCTCGGCGAGGACGTCGGCGAGAAGCCCCCGCCAGATCGCGAACGCAAGCCCTCCCTCGCCCTCACCCGTGTCCGGCAGCATCTCCCTGAGACTGTGGGCCAAGAGCAGCTCCATCAGCTTGGCCGCCGCAGCATCGCCGGGCCGGTCCGAGCCGGAGACCGGTGGCACGCCGCGGCTCTCGTCCAAGGCCTGCGCCACGGCGGTGAACGAGGTGCCGGCCTCGTCGGCGCGCGCGCCGTGACGCGGCGAGGCCGCGCGCGCACGGACCGGAAACGCATCGTTGACGGCGTCAAGTCTCATGGCACGTGCTCATCGCTTGCTCCGAACCGGTGGCACGGCCCGAGCTAACGACGGCTCGCTTGCATCGGCCTTGTCGGCCAGCGACGGGCGGCGCACGGCGAGGATCTCGCCGATCGCCCGCTCGGCTTGCGTCCGCTCCGCCGCCACAGCGCGTTCCCGCGCCTGATCCGTGAGCCTCTGGACGGCCTGCTCCATTCTCTCGCGCCGCTGCAGCGCGTCGGCCTTCTGCTCGGCCAGGACGGCGAGCCCGCGCTCGAGGATGGCGACGGTGCGCGTCACGTAGGGGATCGTCAGCTCGGGGCAGAGCGGAGCGTCGCCGTCCGCCGCGCCGCGATCGCCCGCTACCGCGATCGGCGCGCCGAGGGTCAGCTCGAACGGGCCTGGCGCCGCAACGGCCTCAGCGTCCTGCTCGTCGATGAATTTCCGGCGCCGCAGAGACCACGCAGCGGTGGGCGGCGCGGATGACGCTCACGCGCTCGCCTCTTCCCCCTTGCGCAGCGTGAGCATCCGGACGTGATCGATCCGGATCTGCTCCCAAAGCGCGAGAACCTCCGTCGGCAGGCCGGGCGTCGCCTCGCGTGGCTCACGGCCGGCGAAGACAAGGCCCTCCTCCGCCGCCACAGCGCGCGGCGCGGCCGGTGACGTTGCCGGCGCCTCTGCACCTTCGCTTCCGAACCAGCCCGCCTCTTCCACGCGGCGCGCGAGGAGACCCGGCAGGACCTCGCCGCCCGCCTTCGCGTACTGCACGAAGATTGACCGCGCGCCGGCGAGATCGTTGGCCTTGATCGCGGCACCGAGGCCCGACTGCATCCACCGTGGGCCGGCATTGAACGTCAACGACGTCAGCGCCGCCCGCGTCCCGGCGTCGAGATGGGGCGCGAAGCGCTCCACCATCACCGCCGCCCTGCCAACCTCGTCGCGGAACCTGCGCTCGGCCTCGCCGGACGTGATGACCTCGCCGGCATGCCGCGCCTTCGTGCCATAGCCGTTGGTGTGCTGCGCATAGTCCCATTGCGCCCGAGGCGTGAAACCCTCGAAGCGCCGGATGCTGTCGAGATACCGGACGTCCATGGTGTGGGCCGTGCCTCCTCCCTGTTGTCGCGAACAACGAGATACATGCCGCGATCCTGGACGACGTGGCTTGCGCGGGCCCTGACCGGCCGCACGCGCGCCGCTATCGGATCCCGCCCGCGGACATCGCCGCCCGGGCTGCGCGCAGGCGCTCGAAGTCGGCGCCCGCATGATGGCTCGATCGCGTCAGCGGCGAGGAGGAGACCATGGCGAAGCCCTTGCCGCGTGCCAGGCTGGCATAGGCCTCGAACGCCGCCGGCGTGACATAGTCCACGACCGGCGCATGCCGCAGCGTCGGCTGGAGATACTGGCCGATCGTGATGAAATCGACATCCGCCGACCGCAAATCGTCCATTACCTGGATGACCTCGTCGCGCGTCTCGCCGAAGCCGAGCATCAGGCCGGACTTCGTGACCATCGCGGGCGCCTGCTCCTTCACCGCCTGCAACAGCCGCAGCGAATGGAAATAGCGCGCGCCGGGGCGGATGGAGGGATAGAACCGCGGCACCGTCTCGATATTGTGATTGAAGACGTCGGGCGCCGCCGCGACGACGACCTGAAGCGCCCCCGGCTTCTTCAAAAAGTCGGGCGTCAACAACTCGATGGTCGTTGCCGGTGCGGCCGCGCGCACGGCTGCGACGACGGCGGCGATGTGCGCCGCCCCGCCGTCGGCGAGATCATCCCGATCGACGGAGGTGATGACGGCGTGGCTGAGCCCAAGATCGCGCACCGCGGCGGCGATGCGCGCCGGCTCGCCCGGATCGAGAGGCGCCGGTACGCCGGTGCGCACATTGCAGAAGCCGCAGCCCCGCGTGCAGATCTCGCCCATCACGAGGAATGTTGCGTGGCGCTTGCTCCAGCATTCGGCCAGATTCGGACATGCGGCTTCCTCGCAGACCGTCGCGAGGCCGTGCCGTCGCACGATCGCGCGCGTCGTCTCGCGCACCTCGGCGCCGACGGCCCGCACGCGGATCCAGTCGGGCTTCGGCAGCGGGACCGAAGCCGGACGGTTCGCCTTTTCGGGGTGCCGTGGCACGCTGCTGTAGACGATGGCCATTGTCGGTCGAACGACCCTGTTGGCAGTTCCAGTTCCAGAAGCCCAGAAGATAAATGGCTCCGCCGCACCGCACAATGCCGGGTCAATCCGACAAAGGGCGAAGTCTGGGGGCGAAGCCTGGCGGACGGCTCACGGACCGCCGCCCTCGAGTCGTGAGGTCCAGTCCTCCACGGCTCTGGTTGCGACGCGTCGCGCGGCGAGCCGGCGCCAGCCGTCGGCGAGCTCCGGCAGCGCGGCCATGTCCTGCAACTCCCCGTAGGACTCGACGTCGCGGAACAGGAGACGCAGAGCGCGCGCCAGGGGCCAGGCGGGTTGCGGCCGATGCTCCAAGGTGAGAACCGACCCCGGGTCGACCCGGCCGGGCTGCAGCACCCGGTAATACCACCCGGTCCGGCCCGTTGCCTGCACGCGCCTCGCCAGGCCCTCGACGCCGAACCGGACATCGAGCTTCCAGCAGGGTTGGCGCGCCTGGCTCACCTGCAGCAGCACGGCGCCGAGGCGCACGATGTCGCCGACGTGGACCGTCTCCTCCGTCCAGCCGTGCGTCGAGATGTTCTCGCCGAAGGCGCCGGGCCGCTCCAACAGAACGTGGCCGCCGGGCTCGTCAGCCCCAAGCTCCTCGCGCCAGCGGCCATAGTGATCGAAAGGATAGTGATGGAGGGCCTTCTCGGGGCCGCCATGATGCCGGCTGTCGGCTTGCTCGTCGCCGACGAGGCCCGTGCGCTCGATCTGCCACGGACCGGGCGCCGGCCTCTTGTCGATGGCACTCACCTGTCCGCGCGCGCCGAGCGCGGCCGCCCGGCCTGCAAAGATGGACGGAACGACGGCCGGCAATGGATCGGGCATGGGCTCGGCTCCGTTCCTCTCCGACGTCCGGCGCAATCGGCACCGTTCTAGTCCGAATCGATGTGCGAGGCATCGAGGATCTTCCGCACCACCACAAGGATGAAAAGCCCCAGCACGACGGACACGACCACGACCGTCCACTGACCGAGCCCACAACAGATGCCGAGCGACGCTGCGAGCCACACCGTGGCGGCCGTGGTCAGGCCCTTTACGAGATTGACGTCCGGCTTGCGGATGATGACACCGGCGCCCACGAACCCGATGCCGGCCATCAGGCCCTGGATCAGCCCTTGCACGACCCGGCTCAGCGCATCCTTGTTCTCGTAGAGGCCCGGAACCTGGATCGTGGCCACCGTCAAGGCCGCCGCGGCCAGCGACACCAGGGCGAGCGTGCGGGCGCCGATCGGCTTTCCCTCCGCGTCGCGGTCGATACCCACGACGGCGCCGGCTCCCGCGGCCGCCGTCAGTCTCAGCACGACATCCGCGGCGTCCAGATCCAAGGGAACCTCTCACGGCAAGCGAGCCAGGACCCGACGCGAGATGCATCGTACTCGGCTTACGGGCGAAGCATAACGTCGGGACGGAACGCCGGTCTACTTGTGTCGAACGAGCCCTTGCCGCTGCTGATGCCGCGCCAGTGCATGCGCCTCCTGCAGATCGGAGACGAAGGACTGAAACGCGAGTGCCCTCGCCTCTTTTCCCGGAAGGCGCAGCAGGTAGGACGGATGGACGGTGATATAGCCAGCCTGCCCATCGAAATCGGCCGGTCCACGGAAGCGCCCGATCGGCAGGCGCTTGCCGGTGAGGGCAAGCACGGCCGTCGCGCCGAGCGCAACCACCACGCGCGGATGCACCAGCGCCAGCTCCTTCCGCAACCACCACCGGTAATGCTTGACTTCGCCGGCCGAGGGCGACTTGTGGAGGCGCCGCTTGCCGCGCTCCTCGAACTTGAAGCTCTTCACCGCATTCGTGACGTACACCCGCTCCCGGTCGATCCCCGCCTGGGCGAGCGCGCGATCCAGAAGCTGGCCCGCGGGCCCGACGAAGGGGCGGCCCTTCAGGTCCTCCTCCTGCCCCGGCTGCTCGCCGACCAGAGCCATCGGCGCGCCGACCGGACCTTCCGCCGAACACGGGCCGCGATGCGCTTGCTGAGCGGGAGCGGGCCGCCAGGATGATGGCGTTGAGCTCGGCAAGCGTCCGCGGCTCTGCCGTGTCGGGCGGGAAAGCGACTTCGCGCGCCTGCTCGTCAATCGCCGGCATTGCGGCCCCTCACGCGAGCCCCTGCCCCGCCTGACCAGCCTGAGATTTGCGGGTGCTGCGGTCGTGCCGGCCTTCCTCGATCTCCTCGATGATCTTGGCGACGAACGCGGGCAGATCGCCGGGCGACCGGCTCGTGATGATCCCGTCGTCCACGACGACCGCCTTGTCCTGCCATTCGGCCCCCGCGTTCACGACGTCGGTGCGGATCGATTTGTAGGAGGTCGCCCGCCGTCCGTTCAGAATCCCGGCCTCGACGAGAAGCCACGGTCCGTGACAGATGGCAGCGATCGGCTTGCCGGCCTTGTCGAACGCCTGGATCATCGACACCGCCTTCGGATTGACGCGCAGGAGATCGGGGTTGATCTGACCGCCGGGAATGACCAGTGCGTCGAACTTATCGGGGTCGATCGTTTCGAGCGCGGCGTCGGCGGGGGCTTTGCGGCCCCAATCGCGACCCTTCCATCCCATCACGTCATTTCCATCGGGTGTCGCCAGTGTGACCTTCGCTCCCGCCTCCTTCAGCTTGTCGCGCGGGACCTCGAGCTCGGATTGCTCGAAGCCGTCCGCGGAGATGATGAGTACGTTCGCGTCCGTGATCTTGGGCATGGGGATCCCTTCCGTTCTCGGCGGCTGAGGGTGCCGCGCTTTTCGATCTATTGAGCGATTGGCAACACCGTTCGGCCGCCAATGGTTCCAAAGCGAGGGTGACCACACACGGAAGCGTCAATCGAGTTTCGGAGCGAGCGCTCCGCGCGCCGGGGGCGAGGGCGGGCGGCGCGCGATGCTGTCGTAGCAGCCGAGCCGCAGACCGGCGTCCTCGATCGCAGCGCAGTCCGAAACGGTCACCGAAGAGGGCGTTTCGACCAGCAGCACCAAGGCGCCGGTCAATGCCAGAACGCCGAGGCCCGCGATCAGCGCCATGCGGCCGGCACGGTGGACCGTCGCCAGCTCGCCGTCCTCTCCGTCGGCGGTTGGTATCGCATTTCGATCGACCGTGTGCATCGGACCGCTCATGGCAAGCCGAAATCTCCTTGCCGACGAAGTTAGGACGCACGCCATAAAGATTCGAGAGGGGAGCCGGCGCGACCGCATAGGAGCGGCGCCGTGTCTTTTCATCCGGCGACCGCCTGATAGAACGCGGCCTCGCTGTCGGCCTTGCGCAGGCGCTGAAGCGTCTCGGGGAGGCGCAGCTTGCGGGCGACGGCGGCAAGCGCATTGAGCTGGTCGAGCTGCGAGGACGCCGGCAGCAGCAGCAAGAAGGCGAGATCGACCGGCTCGCCGTCGATCGCATCGTAGCCGACCGGATGCTTGAGCCGGACGAACATCCCGAACGGCTGTCGGAGCTCGCGCAATCGCGCATGCGGGATGCAGACGCCACCGCCGATGCCCGTCGATCCGAGGTCGTCGCGCCGCTCCAAGGCGTTCGCAATCGCCTCGGCCGGCAGTTGCAGGGCGGCACCGGCGCGTACGGCAAGCCCCTTGAGGAGCGAGCTCTTGTCCGCGGCGCGGACGTCGATCACCACATCCTCTTCTCTCAGGAAGTCTCGAATTTCCATTGTCGCTCCTGGTCGCCTGCGTCAGGACACCTGGCTAGTCCGGTGCCTGCAGCCGATACCCGATGCCGGTCTCGGTCAGAAGGTATTTGGGGCGCTCGGGGTCTGCCTCGATCCTGCGCCGCAACTGCCTCATGTAGACGCGCAAGTACTGCGTATCGGTCGTCTCGTCCCACAACTCCTTGAGCAGGAACTTGTGCGTCAGCACCTTGCCGGCGTGCTGCACGAGAAGGCGAAGGAGATCATACTCCTTCGGAGAGAGCTTCACTTCCTTCTCGCCCACCTTCACGATGCGCCGCACGAGATCGACGGACAGATCGCCGGCGCGAAACACGGGACGCTCGCCCTGAACCTGGAGCTGGTGGCGCACCGCCGCGCGCATCCGGGCCAGAAGCTCCTCCATCCCGAACGGCTTCGTGACATAGTCGTCCGCGCCATGATCGAGAGCGCGCACCTTTGCGGTTTCGTCGTCGCGGCTCGAGAGGACGACGATGGGAACACGCTCGTCGCGCTCGCGGATCTGCAACAGGAGGTCCAGGCCGCTCACGTCCGGCAAGCCCAGATCCAGGATGACGAGGTCGGGCTGCTGGCTTAGAAGCTCAAGCCCCTTTTTGCCGTTGGTCGCGTCGAGGATGGTGTAGCCCTGGGTGGTGAGCCCCATCCGCAAGAGCTTGCGGATGGGGGGATCGTCGTCGATGACGAGAACCTTGAGGGGCTGGGCGCTCATGCGGCGGTATCCAGGTGCTCGAAGCCCATCGGAACGGGCAGCCTGATGGTAAAGACCGCGCCTTTGCCGTCGCTGCGATTGGCCGCCGCAAGGGTTCCCTCCATCGCCTCGACGAACCCGCGCGAGATGGCAAGGCCAAGTCCCGTTCCGGCACGGACACGGTCGCCTTTCTGGGCCCGGTAGAACTTATCGAAGATCAGCTCAAGGTCGGACGCGGGAATGCCGTCGCCCTCGTCGAGAACCTTCAGCCGGACCCGATCACCGTCAAGCCGGCTCTCGATGGCAATGGCAGTGCCCTCCGATGCATACTTGGCAGCGTTGTCGAGGAGGTTGAAAAGAACCTGCTCGAAGAGCACCGGATCGACGCGGATCATCGGCAGGTCCGGCGCCAGATCGACCCGGACCTCGTGGTGCGCAAGGATGCGTGCCGCCCGCCGCAGCGTGCTGCCCACGATCTCGCTGAGGTCGTGCAAGGACATGTTGGGCACGATGGCGCCCGACTCGAGCCGCGTCATATCCAGAAGATTGGCGATGAAGCGGTTCAGCCGCTCGGCCTCATCGATGATGGTCCCGAGCAGGTCCGCCTTCTGCGCGCCATCGAGACTTGACGACAGATCCCGCAGGGCGCTCGCCGAGCCCAGCACGGCGGCCAACGGCGTCTTGAGATCGTGGGAGATCGAGGTCAGGAGCGCGGACCGCAGCCGCTCCGTCTCCATGGTGCGGGCCGTCCGCTCGACATCCTCGACCAGATGCACGCGCTCGATGGCAAGGGTCGCCTGGTCGATCAGCGCATCGAACAGCCGCCGCTGGTCGGGCGTGAGCAGCGGTCCGGGCGTGTCGCTGTCGATGCCGACGACGCCGACCGCACCGCGGCCGGTCCGCATCGGCAGGAAGAGACGCTGGGCACCGGGAAGGGTATCGGCGCCCCGGCCCGCCGCGCGGTCGTTCTTCCACGCCCAGGTGGCCGCGGCGAGATCGGAGGCCTCGAGCGTGTCCTCCGGCGGATAGCCGGCCCGCACGGCAATGCCGCCGTCTTCCGGCAGGAGGAGGACGACGCGCACCTTCAGCATGGAGGCGATCTGATAGGCGGTAGCCCACAGCACGTCGTCCAGGCTGACGGCGCTGGCCAGCTTGCGGCTGAACGCATAGAGGGATTCGGTCGTGCTGGCGCGATTGACGGCGATCACCGCCTGGCTCCGCATGCGCCCGGCGACGTTCGAGACGATCACGGCGACGATCGCGAACGATATGAAAGCCGCAAGGTTGGTGCCGTCGGTGATAGTGAACGTCAAGAGCGGCGGCAGAAAGAAGTAGTTGTAGCACAGCGATGCCGCAACGCTGGCGATGAGCGACGGCGTCAGCCCATAGCGCACCGCGATGCCCACGATGGCCGTGATGAACACGAGGTCGACGCTCTCGACGCCGAGCCAAGGGGAGAGATACCAGCTGATCGCCAGCCCGCCTGCAATCGAGGCCAGCGACGCGACGTACGGCCATAGGTTGAACGATTGCTGCGGCGTCGCCGTACGCACCGTCTTCCTGGCGTCCGCCTCGTCGGGCCCGGCGTTTCCGCTGATGACTTGAACGCTGATGTTGCCGGACAGGCGCAGCAGGTCGTGGACGACGGACCCGTTGACCACCTCGAACCACCGCGGCCGTCCGGATTTTCCGACGATGATCTGCGTCACGTTGTTCGCCCGCGCGAACGCGATGATGTCCTCGGCGATGCGCCGCGAGCCGCCGGGCACGGTGATGGCCTCGCCGCCCATGCGCTCGGCCAGCCGCAGCGTATCGGCGACGCAGCCGCGCTCCTCGCTGCTGAGCCGCAAGCTGCGCCGCGTCTCGATCGAAATGGCGGTCCAAGGCGCGCGCAGGCGGTCCGCCGCGCGCTTGGCATAGCGCACCAGTCCCGCGGCCCGCGGATCCTCGGTGACACAGACAAGGATGCGTTCGCCCGCGGCCCAAGGCCCCGGAATGGCGCGGGCCTGCATCTCGGTGAGGAGCTGGTCGTCGACGCGCTCGGCCGTGCGGCGCAGCGCGAGCTCGCGCAGCGCCGTCAGGTTGGCGGGCGAGAAGAAGTGCTCGAGCGCGCGCTCGGCCTGCTCGGGAATGTAGACCTTGCCGGCCTTCAGGCGCTCGATGAGATCTCCGGGCGTGAGATCGACGAGCTCAACGGCATCGGCCCGGTCAAAGACGGAGTCGGGCACCGTCTCGCGCACGCGTACGCGCGTGATCTGCGCCACGACGTCGTTCAGGCTCTCGATGTGCTGGATGTTGACCGTCGTATAGACGTCGATGCCCTGGTTCAGGATCTCCTCGACGTCGAGATAGCGCTTGGGATGGCGGCTGCCGGATGCGTTGGTGTGGGCCAGCTCGTCGACCAGAACGATCTGCGGCCGGCGCGCGAGGATGGCGTCAAGGTCCATTTCCTCGAGCGTCTGCCCCCGGTAGTCGATCCGCCGGCGCGGAATGATCTCGAGGCCGCGCAGCAGAGCCTGCGTCTCCTTGCGCCCATGCGTCTCGACGACGCCGACGACGATGTCGTAGCCATCCTTGCGGCGCGCGCGGGCCGTGCGCAGCATCTCGTAGGTCTTGCCGACGCCGGGCGCCGCGCCGACGAAGATCCGGAGCTTGCCGAGGCGGCCCTCCTCCCTTCGGGCCGCCTCCAGAAGGGCCTCCGGCGAGGGACGTTGATCTGGACCGTGGCGGGGGTCGGGCATGAGCCACTATCTCGTGCGGGCGAAGCAATTCGCCATCGTCGCGGCGCCCATCATCGCGTTGAAAGAGCATCCAGGGCAAGGTTAAGGGCCAGCACATTGACGCGCGGCTCGCCGAGGATGCCGAGGAACCGGTCCTCCGTGTGGCCCTCGACAAGCCGGCGCACGTCCTCTTCGGCCAGTCCCCGCGCCTTCGCGACCCGGGGCACCTGGAACGCCGCGGCTTGCGGCGAGACGTGAGGATCAAGCCCGCTTCCCGACGCCGTCACCAGGTCGATGGGCACGGGGGCTCCGGCATTCTCAGCCTTCAGAGGCTCCGAACTCTCCTTGATGCGCTGGATGAGATTCGGGTTGGTCGGACCGAGATTGGAGCCGCCGGAGCTCGCGGCGTTGTAGCCGTCGCCGGCCGCCGACGGCCGGCCATGGAAATAGCGCTCGCCCGTGAACGCCTGCCCGATCAGCTCCGAGCCTATGACCTTGCCGTCCCGCTCGATCAGGGATCCGCCGGCCTGGTGCGGAAAGAGGAGCTGCGCGACACCCGTCATGGCCAGGGGATAGAGGAGACCGGTGATGACCGTCATGGCGACGAGCAGCACGATTGCGGGTTTCAGTTGCTTGCGCATGATGGTGGTCCCTATGCGAGGCCGAGGGCGGTGATGGCGAGGTCGATCGCCTTGATGCCGGCGAACGGCACGAGGATGCCGCCGAGGCCATAGACGAGGAGGTTGCGGGACAAGAGCGCCCCCGCTCCGATGGCCCGGTATTTCACGCCTTTGAGCGACAGAGGGATGAGCGCCACGATGATGAGGGCATTGAAGATGATCGCCGACAGGATGGCACTCTGCGGCGTCGCCAGTCCCATGACGTTGAGCGCGCCGAGCTGCGGATAGAAGGCGAGGAACATCGCCGGGATGATGGCGAAGTACTTCGCGACGTCGTTGGCGATGGAGAAGGTCGTCAGCGCTCCCCGCGTCATGAGGAGCTGCTTGCCGATCTCCACGATCTCGATGAGCTTCGTGGGATCGGAATCGAGATCGACCATGTTGCCGGCTTCGCGCGCCGCGACCGTGCCCGTGTTCATGGCGACGCCCACGTCGGCCTGCGCCAGCGCCGGCGCGTCGTTCGTCCCGTCGCCGCACATCGCGACCAGCTTGCCCTTGGCCTGCTCCTCGCGGATCAGTGCCAGCTTGGCCTCGGGCGTCGCCTCTGCAAGGAAGTCGTCCACGCCGGCCTCGGCCGCGATGGCGGCGGCCGTCATCGGATTGTCGCCGGTGATCATGACCGTGCGGATGCCCATGCGGCGCAGCTCCGCAAAGCGGTCCTTGATGCCGCCCTTGACGATGTCCTTGAGGTGGATGACGCCGAGCAGACGCCCGTCGCGCGCCACTGCCAGCGGCGTGCCGCCGGCCTTGGCGATGGCGCCGGCGATGCCTTGCAGCTCGCGCCTGGCGTCGCCGCTCGCAGACGCGGCGGCTTCGATGTGCTTCAGCACCGCGTCCACGGCGCCCTTGCGGATCGACGCGCCGTCGAGGTCGACGCCGCTCATGCGGCTCTGGGCCGTGAAGGGCACGAAGCGGGCGTTGAGACTCGCCATGTCGCGGGCGCGAATGCCGTACTTGTCCTTGGCGAGCACGACGACCGAGCGGCCCTCGGGCGTTTCGTCGGCAAGAGACGCAAGCTGCGCCGCATCCGCCAGCTCCCTCTCGGCCACGCCCCGGATCGGGCGCAGCTCGGTCGCCTGCCGGTTGCCGAGCGTGATCGTACCCGTCTTGTCGAGCAAGAGCGTATCGACATCGCCGGCCGCTTCCACGGAGCGCCCCGACATCGCGAGCACGTTGAAGCGCACCAGGCGGTCCATGCCGGCGATGCCGATCGCCGACAGCAGCGCGCCGATCGTCGTGGGGATCAGGGTGACGAAGAGGGCCACCAGCACGATGACGGGAATGGACCCGCCGGCGTAGCTTGCAAAGCTCGGGATCGTCACCGTCGCGAACACGAAGATGAGAGTCATGCCGGCGAGCAGGATGTTGAGCGCGATCTCGTTCGGGGTCTTCTGCCTCTCGGCGCCTTCCACCAGCCGGATCATGCGATCGAGGAATGTCGAGCCGGCCGCCGCCGTGATGCGCACGCGGATCCAGTCCGAGATCACCTGCGTGCCGCCGGTAACGGCCGACCGGTCGCCGCCAGATTCTCGGATAACGGGCGCCGACTCGCCCGTGATCGCCGCTTCGTTCACCGAGGCGATGCCTTCGATCACCTCGCCGTCCGAAGGGATGATGTCGCCGGCCTCGACCAGCACGACATCGCCGACTTTGAGGCTCGTGCCGGGCACCAGCCTGAAATCCCTGCCGTCGGCGCCGAGCAGCTTGGCCTGGGTTTCCGTGCGTGTCTTGCGCAGGGCATCCGCCTGCGCCTTGCCGCGGCCTTCCGCCACCGCCTCGGCGAAGTTTGCAAACAGCACCGTGAACCAGAGCCAGAGAACGATCTGGAACGAGAACCCGAGGTCGGGACCGCCGGCCATCAGGTCGCGAAGGAACAGCACCGTCGTCAAAAGCGACACGACGGCAACGACGAAGATGACCGGGTTCTTGGCGAGTGCCCGCGGATCGAGCTTTGTGAACGCTCCTCTCAGCGCGGGGACGAGGATGCGCTGCTCCATCAGGCTCGCAGATTTGGACTGGCTCATGAGCGACTCCAGCATGCAGTGATCTTTATCCGTGCCACGGCCGTCAGAACGTCTGGCCCTGGAGCATTGCCAGGTGCTCGACGATCGGTCCGAGGGCGAGCGCGGGGAAGTACTCAAGCCCGCCCATGATCACAACGACGCCGATCAGGAGGCCGACGAAGAGCGGACCGGTCGTCGGGAACGTGCCGGCGGATTCGGGAACCGACGTCTTCTCCACGAGCGAGCCCGCCATTGCCAGCACAGGCACGATCATCCAGAAGCGCCCCACCAGCATCGCGAGACCGAGCGTGATGTTGTACCAGGGCGTATTTCCGGTGAGGCCTCCGAAGGCAGAGCCGTTGTTGGCCGTGGCGGAGACGTAGGCATAAAGCGCCTCGGAGTACCCGTGCGGTCCGGGATTGCCCATCGAGGCGACCCCGGTCTCGAGCACCACGGCCACCGCCGTGAAGCCGAGCATCGCCAGCGGCAGGATCAGCAGCGCAAGCATGGCCATCTTGACCTCCTTGGTCTCGATCTTCTTGCCGAGATATTCCGGCGTGCGGCCGACCATCAGGCCCGCGATGAAGATCGCTACGACGACGAAGAGCAGCATCCCGTAGAGACCGGCGCCGACGCCCCCGATGATGATCTCGCCGAGCATCATGTTGATCAGCGGGACCATGCCCCCAATCGCCAGAAAGCTGCCGTGCATGGCGTTCACGGCTCCGCACGACGCCGCCGTGGTGACGACGGCGAAGAGCGCCGAAAGCGCTATTCCGAAGCGCGTTTCCTTGCCCTCCATGTTCCCGCCCTCGACGCCGAGCGCGTGGACCAGCGGATTGCCGGCCGCTTCGGCCCAGTAGCAGACGGCAACGCCGGCTGCGAACAGGATCCCCATGGCAGCGAGGATCGCCCAGCCTTGCTTCTGGTTGCCCACCATGCGGCCGAAGACATTGGTCAGCGCCGCGCCGATGGCGAAGATCGCGGTGAGGTGGATCAGATTGGTGAGCGCCGTCGGGTTCTCGAATGGATGCGCCGCGTTGGCGTTGAAGAACCCGCCGCCGTTGGTGCCGAGATGCTTGATCATCATCTGCGACGCGACGGGACCCTGCGCGATGGTTTGCTGGGCACCCTCGAGCGTGGTCGCAACCGTATAGGCGTCGAGGTTCTGCGGCACGCCCTGCCAGACCAGGACAAGCGTGCCGGCGATCGAGATCGGCAACAGCACGTAAAGGACCGACCGGGTGAGATCGACCCAGAAGTTGCCGAGCGTCTTAACGGATTGGCGTGAGAAAGCGCGGATCAGGGCGATGGAGATGGCCATGCCTGTGGCGGCAGAGACGAAGTTCTGCACCGCAAGTCCCGCCATTTGCGTCAGATAGGACATGGTGCTCTCGCCGCCGTAGTTCTGCCAGTTAGTGTTGGTGGCGAAGCTGACCGCGGTGTTGAAGGCAAGCTCCGGCGGCACGCCGGGCAGTCCGGCGGGATTGAGCGGAAGAGCGCCCTGGACGCGCTGCAGTGCATAGAGCGCCGCGACGCCTGCGAGATTGAACAGCAGCATGGCGATCGTGTAGGTGGTCCAATGCTGCTCCTCGGTCGCGCTCGTGCCGGCGATGCGGTAGAGCCCTCGCTCTACCGGGCCAAGCACAGGCGACAGGACCGTGCGCTCGCCCGCGAACACGCGCGTCATATACCAGCCGAGCGGCTTCACGAGCGCGAGCACGGCGATACAAAAGAGTGCAATCTGCAGCCAGCCGTTCGACGTCATGGGCGCCTCTCAGAACCGCTCGGGCCGGATCAGGGCGTAGACGAGGTAGCCGAGCAGAAGCGCCGCCACGGCGCCTCCGAGCACGTAGTCGACAAGCATGGGACGCTCCTCAAAGCCGGTCACAGCCGTAGGCGTACGCGACCGACGCGGCGAAGAAGCCGATAGCCGTCGCCATCAGGATCAAATCCAACATGATGCGCTCCTAGCGACCGGGATCCGCGGGATCGCCGACCGAGACGTCGCGTCCGCCGAGCGCTGGACTAGGGCTGAACCGCATAAAAAATCGAGACCCGTGCCGGAGCTCGCTTATAGAAATTCTATAAAGATCGCTGTGCTCAGGGACCCGGGAACCAGTCTTCGTCGACGCGCTGGTGCGACAGCCGGCCGGGCCGCTCAGCCTGCGATGCTCTTCACCGGCATGACGAACTGCGCTGTCAGTCCACCGACCGGCCACTGCATCTCGATGCGTCCCCCCAGCATGCCGATTGTGCCCGTAATCAGCTCGGAGCCAAAGCCTGTCGTACTCGGCCGATCGACCGGCGGGCCGTCGACTTCGCGCCATGTCAGGCGCAGATCATTCTGCTCGATCGTCCACTCCACGAGTATGCGGCCTTTGCCGGACGCCAGCGCGCCGTGTTTGACCGCATTCGTTGCAAGCTCATGAAACATGAGCGCCACGCTATTAATCGACTTTTCTCCAACAAGGATGTCCGGTCCGTTGAGCTGCGGTTCTCGGTATGGCCGAAGCAAAGTTGCGATCAGGTCGCGCAGCAGCACACTCCGGTGCGCGCCTTCGTCGGGCGAGCGCCTGACCAATGCGGCGCCGGCGGCCCCAGCACCTCAACCTGGCTGCAAAGCGTTTGTTGATCGGCTCCCGGAGGGGCGAAGGTCACACGCACTCAGTTGACGGGTCGGTCGCATCAGTCAACTTGTTCGTTTGGTCCAAGGCGATCGGTTCAAGAGGATGCTCCAAGATGACCGCTCTCGTTCCGCCGCCTACGAATGGCATGACGACAGTCGGCAATGGTTCCGCTCCTACGGAAACGAGAACTGGGAGTTTGCTCCTGATGGGCTGATGCAGCGACGCTTTGCGTCGATCAACGACCTCCCGATCACCGAGTCGCAGCGCAAGTTTCACTGGCCGCTCGGCCGGCGTCCGGACGATCATCCGGGACTTTCGGAACTCGGTCTCTAGAGGCTGGCGACAGAGGCGGCGCTTTTGCATTTGCCCAGGTCTTCGCGGCCATCGAGCGTGGCACGCCACAAGCTTCGCGCTGGCGCTGCTGCAGCCCAACCGGCCGCGCAAATCATCCGGCAGCGAGACGACCTTCGACGATGACCTGCTTCTGCCGGACGACATCGAGGCCGGCGTCATCAGGATGGCGTCATCAGGATGGCGGACGACGTGTGGACATGGTGCGAAAAGCACGGCATCTACGGCCACACCGTGACCGTGAAGGTGAAATTCGCCACGTTCCGGCAAGCGACGCGCAGCAAGACGGTGATGACGCCAATCACCTCGCAAGCCCTGCTGCGGGATTTGAGCATCGCGTTGGTGCGGACCGTGTATCCGGTCGAGGTCGGGGTGTCGGTTTCGAAGCTCAGAAGTGCAAGCGAGACCCTGCCTCAGCTCGAGCTCGGTTTCGCGGAATGAGGCCGGCTGATTGTCGCTGCGTCCTTCGCGGCCTGCCACGATGTCGATGGTTCAATCGGTCTTCGAGAAGCGGGTCTTGCTCAAGGCTGGTCAAACGCATGGAGGAGGCGGTAAACTTTGCCTTGATGACGGGTTGACGCGCGTAGCGAGGTTGCCATGTCCGAGCCCTTCCACGGCCAGAAGTCGGAGTCCGACGTGCTCGCCGTGTTCGGCGTGCATTTGCGCATCATGCTGCCAGCCGCGGTCACCGACGGTGCGCTCAGCATCTTCGAGGACCACAACGATCCCGGCGCCGGACCGCCTCTGCACGTCCATCACGACGCGGACGAGATCTTCACCATCGTTACCGGGACGTTCAAGTTCATATGCGGGGAGACCGTCATCGAGGCGGGACCGGGCGACGTTGTCCTTGTACCGCGCGGAGCGCCGCACACCTTCTTGAATTGCGGTCGTGGGCTGGGGCATTTGCTGGTGACCATGCGCCCGGGCGGCTTCGAAGGCTTCTTCGAGGCCGTGTTCGACGCAAAGCTCGAAGTGCCGCGCGACATGGCTGCGATCGAAGAGATCGGCCGCCGGTACCACATCGAGATCCTCGGACCCAATCCACTGTCGAGGTCGGACGAGGTCGGCAGCGGCGCGCCCGATTAACTCCCGCCTGCGAGCGTTGCAGCGCCGTCCCGGCGAAACATCTGTGCCGCGGGACGAGTGAATGTCCGTCTGGTAGGTCGATCACTCCCGCACGCCGGCGCTCGCCACATCGCAACCCGTTCGCTATAGCCGGAAACGCTCGGACGACGAATCCGGCGATCAAAGCGGAGGGGGCATGACTGGGAAAATCGGCTGGGCGGGCGCCGCCGTCGCGCTCGGGCTGGCGGCTGCGGGCTGGTACGTGCTTGGAGGTGGCACACCCCAAGAAGCCAAGAAGAACCCGCTGGGAGACCGCGACCTCGGCGTCTACTACCGCATGACGGCGGAGTACACCTACAAGGGCGAGCCGCTGGTTCTCGACTTCGGGATCTCCTGCACCTCGATCTGGAGCGACCCGAACCAGCACAAGTATTCCATGGACGTGTTCGCGGGGCCGCGGCTTTACGGTGTCCGCACCAAGGACAACAAGGCGGTCGTCATCTCGACGCGGGGCTACTGCCTGTTGCACTGCGGCGTCAAACAGCGCGCCGAACAGGGCCGGATCATTCCGGAATCGCGTCACCAATGCGCTGTCAACATCTCCATCGCTTTGATGCGGCTTGATCGAACGTAGCCAGCGCAGCAGGTGCGACGGTTCGATCGGCGCGGGCGCCGCGAGCCGTTCGATCATCCAGTCTTTGAAAAGATGTTCGAGCTCGACGGAGTCCCTGCCATGCTCAGGCAGAAGCTCGCCGGATGCGTCCAACAACTCATCGAGATCTTCGGGCCTGATCAGTTCACGCAAAGGATAGAGCGTGCCGATGACGCTGTGTTCGCCACGGCCGGTCTTGAACTGACGCAGGATCGACACCAAACGCGCCGCAGCCTCAGCCCGGTCGCCGCGTTCGTCTCTCGTCGTGCATCGCTGGGAGAAACCCGTTTAACGCCTCAGCGCCAGGATGCTGAAGGCAGAGACGGGTCGGGCGAAGCCCTTCAAGGTCAGCTCGCCGACCGGCTCGGCCTCGACCAGATGCTCGGCGTCGCTCAGGGCCTTACGGTTGATCAGGATCTGTCCACCCTCGGCTTCGCTACACAGGCGGGCGGCGAGATTCGTAACCGTCCCGATCGCGCCGTAGTCCATGCGGCCCTCGAAGCCGATCGCACCGATCGTCGCGTAGCCCTTGGCGATGCCGATTCCGAGTGCAAGATCATGCTCGTGCCTGCGCCAGGTCTCGGTCAGGAACGCCACGCGCTCACGCATGGCCAGGGCCATGTGAACGGCTCGCTCCGTCGGGTTGGGAATGACGACCGGATCATTGAAAAAGATCATCATGCCGTCGCCGGTGAAGCGCTCGAGTGTCCCCTCGTACTCGTAGATGATCCTGCCCATGCCCGCGTGGTATTCGCGCAGGACCCCCATGACCTCCTCGGGCTCCGCGGTCTCCGCAAAGGCGGTGAAGCCCCTCAGATCGAGAAACACCACGACGACCTCGCGCCGGTGCGTGGCGAGGGGATCGGCGGCTCCACCGGCCAGAATGGCATCCGCCAGTTGCGGCGAGAAGAAGCGCTTCAGTCGCTGAAGTGTCTCGAGCTGGACGACCTGCTCGGCGACCCGGCGCTCGAGCGTTGCGTTCCACTCGGTTAGCTTTGCGCTCTGCTCGCGCACCGTGTCGGTCAGCGCCTTGATGCGCAGCATGGATTTCACGCGCGCGACCAGCGCCCCGTGATCCACAGGCTTGGTCAGGTACTCGTCGGCGCCGGCATCGAGGGCGGTCACGACGTCCTGCGCGCCTGATTTCGCGGTCAGCATGACGATCGGCGTAAAGGGCAGCGAGGGATCCGACTTCAGCAACCGGCACACATCCACGCCATCCATCTTGGGCATCATGACGTCGAGAAGGATCAGATCCGGCTGCTCCCGCCGCGCCACCGCGAGCGCATCCTCCCCATCGACGGCCGTAATGATCTCGTACCCATGGACCGCGAGACGCGTCCGGAATATCTCGATGTTGTCCGGGTTGTCGTCAGCGATGAGGATGCAGGCTGGCGTCCTCACTGCAGTCTCCTCTTGCATTTTTTGCGTCAGCCGACGCCAGCTGTTCGCGGATCGTCGCCAGCAGCTGGCGCGGACTGAAGGGCTTCGTCACATACGCCGCACAGCCGGCCCGGTAGGCCTGCGCGTCGTCGCCGCTCAGCGCAAACGAGGTGACAGCGATAATCGGGACCGGCTGCAGGATCGGATCGGCCTTGATCCTCCGGGTCGCCTCGTAGCCATCGATCTCGGGAAGCTGGATGTCCATCAGGATGAGATCGGGGCGATGCGCCTTGGCCATCGCGACGCCTTGCGTGCCCGTCACGGCCTCTATCAGGTCGTAGCCGGCGCTCGTCAGGAGGTCGCGCACGATGCGCCGGTTGTCCTCGTGGTCCTCCACGACCAGGATGAGCTTGCTCATGTCCCCTCTCCGCGCTCGTCGGCCCGGATGGGAATCATGAACCAGAACGTCGACCCGCTTCTGGGGCTCGACTCGACCCCCATGCGCCCCCCATGCAGCTCGACAATGCGCTTGGAGATCGGCAGGCCCAATCCCGCGCCGCCCTTCCGCGATGTGCGCACACTTTCGGCCTGATGGAACTCCTCGAAAATCTTCTCCTGCTCGCCTTCGGAGATTCCCGGACCCGTGTCGGTCACGGAGACATGAAAGACGCCGTTGTCGGCTGCGACCTTCAAGAGCACCTTGCCGGCGTCGGTAAACTTGACCGCGTTGCCAAGCAGATTCAGGACGACCTGCATGATCCTCCGCTCATCGCCCTTGGAGCGCGGCAGATCCGGCGGAATCGAGACCTTGAGGCTCAGCTTCTTCTCTGCCACCGCGGGTTCGACAGCGCTGACAGCGGCCTGCACGACATCGTTCAAGGAGTAGTCGATATGGGTCAGCTTAAGAGAGCCCGCCTCGATCTTGGCAAGATCAAGCACGTCGTTGATGAGGGCCAGGAGATGGCGTCCGTTCTTCTCTACGCGCGTCAGGGTGCTGCGGACCTGCTCCGGTACCTCGCCATAGACGTTGTCCAGGATCAGCTCGGTGTAGCCGAGGATCGCGTTGAGCGGGGTCCTCAACTCGTGGCTCACATGAGCCAGGAACTGGGACTTGTGCGCATTGGCGACCTCGAGCTGGCGACCCTTCGCCTCGGCCTCCTGGAACAGGCGCGTATTGTCGATAGCTAGTGCAAGCTGCTGGGCCACGGGATCGACGAGCTCGATATCCCGGTCGGTGTAAGCGCCAAGCGTCAGGCTGTCGAGGAAGAAGGCGCCGACTGCCTGCCCACCGACGAGGAGGGGCACCAGCAGGCTGGCCCTGATCCCTTCCTGGGCCGCGAATGCGAAGTCCGAGAACCTCTGCTCCGCCGCCAGATCGCGCACGACGATGGGCCGCCTGTTCTTCAAGACCCAGTCGACGGCCGTGCCCTCGGCCTGTGGCCACGACTGGCCCTCCCACGAGGCGAGCGGCGGGTCGGCGACCGACAGCGCCATGAGCAGCTGATCGCCTTCCGGAACGATGACGCCGATGCGATTGTAGGGTAGCAGCGCCCTGACCGCCCGCGCAAAGGCCGGATAGACGACCGACAGATGCAGGGATCGGCTGAGTACCGGCTGCGCCGCCGCATAGAGCCGGGCATGCTCCAGAGCGAGTGCCGCTTGCGTCGCCAAGCCCTGGAGCGCCTCCAGGGTCGCCGGCTCGACGGGCGCGCGCTTGATCTTCCGATCGGCCGCCAGAACCCCGATCGCCTGATCCTGAATGATGAGGGGCAGGATGGCGAAGACCCGCGACCGCAAGGCCTTGATCTGATCGTAAGGCGGGTGCAGGCGCAGCTCCTCGGGCACAGGTGCCAAACCGTCCCAGACGACGGACTCTTTCGTCAGATAGCACCGGGACAGCCCTCCACCTTCGGGCCCGACTGGAAGGCGGATCGATTCAAGCGGCTCGTCGTTGGCCGTCGTCGCGATGGCCTGCAGCCACTTGTGCTCGGTGTCGACGCGCAGGATGCTGATGCGGTCGAGGTGCAGCACCTCCCGTCCTTGTTCGAGAATGCTGTCGAGCTTGCTGAGCGAGACAGGCTGCTGGCGCTCGAGGCTTGCCGAGTAGAGCTCCCGGGCGGCCTCCGCCAGTTTGCGATGGGTGATGTCGGCCCACGATCCTACGATCTCGGATGGCTGGCCCGCCTCGTCATGCAGGACCCGGAAGGTATCCTGGAACCAGCGGTAGTGGCCTTCGCGGTGGCGGAATCGGTATTCGAGGTTGCCCCCGCCTTGCGCAATGAGACGCGAGAAATCCGTCATCACGGAATTGGCGTCTTGCGGATGCAGTCGGGAAATCCAGAAATTCGGATCGGCAAGCACCTCCTGCGCGGTGTAACCCATAATTTGCCGCGAGCTTTCGCTGGCGAACGTACACCCGAAGTCGCCCGAGGCTTTGGTGGCATACGTGATGGCGGGACTGACAGAGAGAACATATTCGAGCCGCTGGCGTCCGGTCTTGAGTTCGCTGGTGCGCTGCTCGACCCGCCGCTCCAGCTCGTCGTAGGCCTTCTGGAGCGCTTCCTGCGCAAGCTTGCGTTCGGAAATGTCGGCCCAGGCGCCCACGAGTTCCAGCGGCCGGCGATCATCGTCGTACATGACCTTGAAGCTGTCCTGGACCCAGATGTAGTGACCATCCCGGTGCCGGAAGCGATACTCGACGGTGCCTCCGCCGCGCTCGATGAGCTCCCACATCTTATCGAAGACCACGGCCGCATCCAGCGGATGCAGATTGGCGGGCCAGTGCTTGGGATCAGTGGTCATTTCCTCCGGCGCATAGCCGAAGATCGTCCGGAGATTGTCGCTGACGAAGGTGCAGGCAAAGTCACCCGTCGCCATCGTGGTGTAGATGACGGCCGGACTGGCGGCGAGCATGTGCTGCAGCCGCGCGTGCGTTGCACTCAATCCTTCCGCGGAATCCAGGCTTTCGGACTTGGAGGGCGAAGAGGGGACGTTGTGCCGGCGCAGGCCGAGAATGTTCCAGTGAAGATTGCCGCTCATCAGCATACCCCTCTCGGGACAGCCACTGGCGATATTCAAATGGGGAAAATCTTTCAGAAATCAGAGTTCGTTCTTACCATGGCGGTCTTAGCCCCGCGAGGAAAAAAGTTGTTTGTAGTCCGCTGACAGGGCTGCCGTCCTTCAATCCCATCGCGCCGGCCGGCACACAGCGGAAGGGATGGGGCCCGCACCTCTCCGGGGCATGCTCAGGCGTGTTCGGGCGCGGCCGATCCAGGCGACGCACCGGCGCCTGAGTGGGCAAGCGCCTCGTGCCGCAGAGGGGGCAGAGATTGACGAAGGCTGCAGGTGCCTGTTGCCTCTCCGGAGGCAGATGTCCTTGAATGAGAACGGACGCGCAAGATCTTTCGAGGCGGTGCGAGGTTGGAGAGAGAAAAAAAGGTCGTCAACCTCGCCCTGCAAGGTGGCGGCTCACACGGCGCGTTCGCCTGGGGCGTTCTCGACCGCCTGCTTGAGGATGAGAGAATTGCGATCGAGGGCGTCGTGGGAACCAGTGCCGGGGCCATGAACGCGGCCGTGCTCGCCTCGGGGCTCGCGCACGGCGGCAATGCCGAGGCGCGCATTGCGCTGCGAGGCTTCTGGAAGGCGGTGTCCAATGCGGGCGCCTTCTCCGCGATGCGGTCATCCTGGATGGATTGGATGGTGCGGCCCGGGAGCCTCGACTTCTCGCCCGGTTGGAACATGATGGATGCGTTCTCGCGCATGTGGTCGCCCTACCAGTGGAATCCGATGAACTATCATCCTCTGCGCGAGATCCTGAAGCAGCAGATCGACTTTGCGAGCTTGCGCCAGACCGACAAGGTCAAACTCTTCATTTGCGCCACGAACGTGAAGACCAATCGGCTGCGCGTTTTCGAGCGCAACGAGGCCTCCGCCGATGTCGTGTTGGCGTCCGCCTGCCTACCTTCCGTCTTTCAGGCCGTCCAGATTGACGGCGAGCATTATTGGGATGGCGGATACATGGGCAATCCGCCGATCTTTCCTGTCATTTACAATTGCCAATCGCGCGATGTGATCCTGGTTGTCATCAATCCGATCACGATCGAGGAGGTGCCGCGATCCGCCCAAGCCATCCTCGACCGCATCAACTCTGTGAGTTTCAATTCCAGCCTGATGCGCGAAATGCGGGCCATTGCCTTCGTTGGACGCCTGATAGACAAAGGCTTTGACGATGCAGGGCGCCTCAAGAAGATCTTTATGCACTGTATCGACGCCGAAGCCGAAATGCGCAGCCTCGGCGTTTCAAGCAAGCTCAATGTCGAATGGGAATTCCTGGTCTGGCTCTTTGAGCTCGGGCGCCACCGCGGCGAAGAATTCCTCAGGCTGCATTTCGACAAGATCGGGAAGCAGTCGTCGGCCGACATCGAGGCCCGCTTCCTCTGAGCAGCCCGGCACCATGGAGACCGCCGGGCGTAACCTCCCAAGGCCATCGGACAGGGAACGGCGCGCCTAGTTCGACATGGTACTTGGTCCCGACGTGTATTATAGTACCTGTGACGGGGGCCGCGGGAGGCGGCCATGGCGCAGCCCGAGACGGTCCAGTCTCGCCCTTCGCTGGAGGGCCTCACTCTCCTCGCTGGGCTTGATGCACGATCGCTGGAGCAGATAGAGCGGCAGTGCTCGTGGCGCCGCTATGAGCCCGGCCAAGCCATTCTCGAATATCTCGACCCCTCCGACGAGGTCTTCTTTATCGTCGAGGGCGCTGCGCGCGTGCTTCTCTACGCGCATTCCGGGCAAGTCGTGAGCTTCCGCGACCTCGGTCCGGGAGACACCTTTGGCGAGCTACCCGCAATCGACGGTGGACCCCGCAGCGCCAGGGTCGAGGCCCAGACGGCATGCCTCATCGCCGCCATGCCCTCCGCTGCCTTTCGAGACCTGCTGTCATGCGAGCCGCTCGTGGCGCAGGCGCTCCTCAGGCAGCAGGCGGGCACGATCAGACGGCTCACGTCGAGAGTGCATGAATTCTCCGCCGCCGTCATGGCGATCACGGGGCGCCGGATCTACAGCGAGATCCAGGGCCTGCGCGCCGGCGATTTATATCCCGACGAGGAAGCGAAGGCGTACCTGGTCGATAAGTCGTTCCCCAAGAGCGCCGAGGAGATGACGGTGCGGCTTTCCCAGGTGACGGCCGCATTCTACGGCCTCATGCTGAAGCACGCCGGGCAGCGCTTCGGCTGGAATGAGGTCGATCCGCTTTCGCGCGGCGTCTTCCGCGAGCTCGGCAGGCTCAAGACGAGGGAAGCCCTCGAAACCGGCCTCGACGTTCCCCGCGATTGCCGGGCGCTTGCGATGATCTTCATCACGGCCGTGCACTCCGCCTCTCCGGAGTATAGCTTCCACGTATTCGAGTACCTGCCGGAAGATACGGCGATCCGCGTCTTCGGCACCTCCCGATATGACCGCATCGCAAAGAAGCTAGATATCGAGCAGCATTTGACCTGGCCCGAGCTGACACCCTTCTTTGAAGGCATCGCGGAAGAGATGGGCGTCGATTGCCGGGTAGAAACGGAGTTGAAGGAGCTTGGCGAAGGAGGGCGTTATGACTGCACGTACCGGTTCGTCTCCGTCTGATCGCCCGACGAGCGCAGAGCGGCGCAATCGATTGACGAAGCGGCATGGATCAACGAGCGCAGCGGCCATGCGCCTCGTCATGTCGAAGCACGAAGGCGCGGCCAGGCTGCCGTTACATGGCAAGGTGACTCTCGTGACCGGATCAACGAGCGGCATCGGTCTCGCCATCGCACGCGCGCTCGCGGAAGCGGGCTCAGCGATCATCTTGAATGGGTTCGGCGACGTCGGTGCCATCCGCGGGGCACAGGACGAGCTTGCCTCGGATTTTGGCGTGACGGTCGCATATGCTGGCGCGGACATGTCGAATCCGGCTGCGATCGGGGAAATGATCGGCCGGGCGCACGCGGAATTCGGCGCCTTGGACATTCTCGTCAACAATGCCGGCATCCAGCATGTGGCACCGCTGCAGGACTTCCCTCAGGCGAAATGGGATGCCGTCATTGCAATCAATTTGAGCGCCGCGTTTCACACCACCCGCCTCGCCCTGCCGGGCATGCTCGCCAACCATTGGGGCCGGATCATCAACATAGCCTCGGCGCACGGCCTTGTCGGGTCGCCGTACAAATCGGCCTACGTGGCCGCCAAGCATGGCGTTGTCGGCCTCACCAAGGTCACGGCGCTCGAGGTGGCCGAGCATGGCGTGACCTGCAACGCCGTCTGCCCGGGTTATGTCTACACGCCGCTTGTGGAGGCCCAGATCGACGCTCAAGCCAATGCGCACGGCATCGGGCGCGAACAGGTCATCCGCGACGTCCTCCTTGCGCAGCAACCGAACAAACGCTTTGCCAAGGCGGACGAAGTGGGCGCGCTCTGCGCGTTCCTTGCGTCCGACGCCGCCGTCTCGATCACCGGCGCCGCCATCGCGGTCGATGGCGGCTGGACGGCGCACTAGCGGCAGCCCGCCGTGAAGGACGCAGCGATAGCCTGCCCCTCGAAGCGGTGCCAGACTCTAAGTTAGAATCCGGCGGTTTTCAGTCTCTTTATCTGTCCGGTCCGGAGCGCTGCCCGCTGTCGTGACGCCCGACCTCGACATCCGGCGATTGCCGGCGCCTTCGGACGGAACACCCCTCGTGCTGTCCGTGCCGGCCCGGCTCAAGAGGACCGGCATGGAGATGACATTGCTCGTCCAGGGTGCGCTCAATAGTGAGCCGCAAAGGAAACACGACCGCAGCCTGCAGCGGCTCATTGCGCAGGCGCGGCGCGATCAAGCTCCTGCGCGCCGGTCGGCTCCCGCGACGCTGGCCCGATCAGCGCCGCCAGCTCGGCTTCGACTGAGCCCTCGGTTCGTCGATCTCTTCCAACGCGCTGCGGTGCTCGACGGCGCGTCCGCCGTTTCTGGGTGCATCAACGGAGCCGATTGCGCGCGCAACCTGCCGCCAACGGTACCACCGAAAACCCGATAGGAGACTTTCGCCGGACGAGCGCCGCGGAACCGGCACCCAAGGCGTCTCTGCGACCCGTCGCACAGTCCAGGCGAGCGTAACCCGCAGCAACTACGGACAGAGTTCGAATCCTGCCTCAGAAACACAAAATAACATGGATAATCAATAAGTTATGGCGGAGACGGAGGGATTCGAACCCTCGATACGCGTTTTGGCACGTATAACGCTTTAGCAAAGCGCCGCCTTCAGCCTCTCGGCCACGTCTCCCCGCGTGCGGAAGCCCCCGTATAGTGGGGGGGCCGGGCGATGGCAAGCCGTTCGCCTCACTGCGACGCCGCTGCCCGCCGGCCTTTCGCGCCCCCCCGGTTCTGATGCAGATCACGGCTAGGCGGGTGCATTCGCGCCTGCGCCCGGTTATCACGGCGGCCCGGCCCCCTGGACCGGACCCCCGGACCCGGACCGGCGTGGCCACCGGCCGCGGCCCACCGGCGGGGACCGCACAATCGCCACAGAATACAGAGATGCAGGCCCGTATGACCCGCGTTGCCCGAACCGTTCTGGCCTTCGGACTGCTGACGGCGGCCCCGGCCGCGGTCTGGGCGGAGAGCTATTGCGTCGCCTGCTTCGGTCCCGACGCCGTCTATCGCTGCCTCATCGCCGGCACGCTCGAGACCGCGCCCGCCGATCCGCGCAACCAGATCCAGTGCGTGAAGCAGCTCGCCAAGACGGGCGGACACGCGCGCTGCAGCGTCGAGCGGTTCTCCACGTCAGGCTGCGAGGGAGTGGAGCGGATCATCGAGCCGTCGGCCGCCGTCGTTCCATTGGCCCCTCCGCCCGCCGCCATTCCCGGTATGCCGCCTCCGGCAGTTAAGGAGACAGACGCCGCGACCGCGCCGGTGCGGCCACGTCCCGACCGTCCTGCGGCCGAGCCGAAGACGACCGACCCTGCCCCGGTCACGCCGGGAAGCAAGCCCGGTCTTCGGCCCGGCACACCGGATGCGCCGGAACAAGCCGAGCCGCCGCGCACGGTCGAAGACCTCGCGAAGACGACGGTGGAGTCGACGAAGCAGGGTCTCAACGATGTCGCGGGCGCCGTCAAGAAGCAGACGGAGAAGGCCGGCGATCAGATGCAGGGGGCCGGCAGCGCGATCAACGAGGCCGCCAAGAAGAGCTGGCACTGCGTGACATCGTTCTTCACCGACTGCTGAGAGCGGCGGCACGCGCGCCGGCGGCGATCACAAGGCCGGCCGGCATTCTCTCAGTGCTTTGCGAGCCACTCGCGCGCCTGGCGCTGCGCCTCGGCGATCTCGTGCTTCGACATCTCCGCCGCAAGCTCGAGCCGGTAGCGCCTGGCGTCGGCGTTGCCGCGCTGTGCGGCGAGGTTGAACCACTTGTGGGCCTGCACGAGATCGAGGGGAACGTCCCGCCCCGCGCAGTACATGAGACCGAGCTCGAAGAGCGCATCCGGGGCGCCGCCCTGACATGCGAACTCGACCGTCTCGTTGGTTGCGATCTCCAATCGCGCCATCGCCGTCACTCCGTAACGCAAGACCGTGTCCGATGCCGGTCGGCTGCGAGCGTCGCGCTATAAGAGCCGCTTCAGGCTTCGCGCGCCGCAATCGTCGGCATCTGCAATCGAGGTAAAGACTGTCAGCATTGAGATGAAAACGGGTTAACACCGGATCGTGCAGAAGGCCCCAAGTGTGAACATTGTCCTCTTCCTGTGTCCGCTTTCGAACCGACTGTTGCGATGACGAGCGCCTCGCCACCGGCGCTTAAGATGTGGGGAAATGACCTGCTAACCTTGTTCGCAGAAAGGCCTTCGTGCGACCGTTCAGGTGCCATTCAGACGGCGCGGTGCATCAATGTCCGCAGATGAAGTGCCGGATGCGTGCATCGCACCGGCAAGAGCGGGAAACGGGACGCACATCATGGCACGGGCACGGGGGTCACAGGCCGGCGGTTCGCTTTCGATAGCGGGCCTCATCCTCACGGCCGCGCTTCTCGGCTCCGGCTGCTCCATCTCACCGACGCTTCAGTCCGCGGCAGCCCCGTCCTACCTCGGGGCCGCCGAGGCACGCGCCGAACGGGCGGCCGAGCCGGAGTCCATGGAGCCCCGCGTCTCGTCGGGAAAGGTCCTCTCGGCCATCGTGTTCGAGCGCGTCACCGGCGTCCCCGTCGATCCCGCCAGCCTCCTCGATCGCTGAGCCCGCAGCCTCACGTCGCCGCCGGCTTGTTGCCGAACAGGATCCGCTGGGCGTCCTTGTCGGTCGCAAGGTCGACGGCCTTCGCCGCGAGCTCGCTGCCCGCCTCCAGGCCGCGCACCACGGCCGGCCGCTGTCCTACCCGGTCGAGCCACGCCTTCACATTTGGAAACTGGTCGATGTCCTGGCCCTGCCGGTCCCACAGCCGCGCCCAGGGATAGGACGCGATGTCGGCGATCGAATACTTGCCCGCAATGTACGGGCGGTCCTGCAACTGCCGGTCGAGCACGCCGTAGAGCCGCGCCACCTCGTTCGTGTAACGGTCGATGGCGTAGGGGATCTTCTCCGGCGCGTAGTTGCGGAAGTGATGCGCCTGGCCCGCCATAGGCCCGAGGCCCGCCACCTGCCAGAAGAGCCACTGCTCGACCAGGATGCGAGCGCGCTTGCCCTTGCCACGCAGCTCGCCCGTCTTGCGCGCGAGGTAGAGGAGGATCGCGCCCGACTCGAAGATCGACACCGGATCGCCGTCCGGCCCGTCCGGATCGACGACGGCCGGCATCTTGTTGTTGGGCGAGATGGCGAGGAAGCCCGGCTTGAACTGGTCGCCGCGCGCGATATCGACGGGATGGACGACGTAGGGCAGCTCCAGCTCCTCGAGCGCGATCGAAATTTTGTGGCCGTTGGGCGTCGGCCAGAAGTAGAGGTCGATCGGCTTGGCATGTCTCGTCTTCGACATCGGACACCTCTTCAGGGAATGAGAATGGACGATCCTGTCGTCCGGCGCGCCTCCAGCGCCCGGTGCGCCTCGGCAGCGTCCGCGAGCGCATAGCGCTGATTGACCGGGATCGTGATGCGTCCGGCCGCGACTTGCGCGAAGAGATCGGCGGCATTGGCGCGCAGCGCTTCGGGCGTCGCCGTGTAGGCCATCAGCGACGGCCGCGTCGCATAGAGCGATCCCTTGAGCTCGGTGAGGTCGAAGGGGGGGACCGGCCCCGAGGCGTTGCCGAAGCTGACCCAGAGCCCCTTGGGCTTCAGGCAGGCGAGCGAGGCGGGGAACGTGTCGCGACCGATGGAATCGTAGACCACGTCGCATCCCGCACCGCCGGTGATCTCGCGCACGCGGGCGACGAAATCCTCGCGCCTGTAGTCGATCACGTGCGTGCAGCCGTGCGCTCGGGCAAGCGCGGTCTTCTCCGGCGAGCCGACGGTTCCGATCATCGTCGCGCCGAGCGCGCGGGCCCACTGGCAGGCGATGAGGCCGACGCCGCCCGCAGCCGCATGGAACAGGAGCACGGTGCCGGGACGCACGTCGAACGTCTCGCGGAGAAGATACCGGACCGTCATGCCCTGCAGCATCATCGCCGCGGCCGTCTCGTAGGAGATCGCGTCGGGCAACGGCATGAGACGGTTCGAACGGATAGTGCGCTCCTCGGCATAGCCGCCGAGCTCGGTCCCATAGGCCACGCGGTCACCCGGTTTGAAGGCCGTCACGCCCTCGCCCGTCGCAACGACCTCGCCGGCGCCTTCCATGCCGAGCACGGCCGGGAGGCTCGCCAGCTTGTAGAGGCCCGACCGCTGATAGATGTCGATGAAGTTGAGGCCGACCGCGCGCTGCCGGATGCGAACCTCGCCGGGGCCGGGCGCGGACACCTCCACAGGCTCGAACCGCAGCACATCCGGGCCGCCGTGAGCGTGCAACCGAATCGCGTGAACCATCGCTCCGCTCCCTGCTGCGCCCGGCCTGCCGCCGTCATGCTGCCCGATACTATGAGGCTCAATCGTCACAGGAAACCGCGCCGGCGCCAGTGTGCCTTGACCTCGCCACGACCGACCCATAATCGCACCTTGAAACAAATGCCAGGAGCCCTATGCCGACCGACCGACTGCCGCCGGCTCGCCGCCGGGCCCTGGCCGTACCGGCCTTGCCGCTCGCCGCTGCGGTCGTGCTCGGCGCCTGCAGCGGCAACGGCGTGACGGTGACGTCGCCGGGCGCGGGTCTCAAATGCGTCGACGACAGCCCGGCGTGCGTGGCCGAACGCAAGACGACGCTCAAGGCCATCGTCGACGATCCGGCGCGGGCCTGGATCCACCAACGCCCCGATGCAACGGCCTACGCCTCGGGCGTGCGGCTTTTCGCCTTCAAATCCAAGAAGAAGGAGCTGAGCTGTAGCGAGCTTCGAGCCGGCAAGCAGGAGGCCGACGCGGGGCCGGCGATCCTGCGCGCCCCTGGAAACGGGCTCACGCATTCCCAGATATCGCGCGGTGTCATCCTGGCCGGCGAGGTGAGCCGCGAGCTTGGCCGGGAATTGAGCCGCCGGTGCAGCAAGTCTTGAGCGGCTTGTCCTCTTTTCAACCCGGGGGACCACGGGCACGATCGCCACAGCGAGGCGATCGGCCGGCGGTCCGGCCCCAGACGTGAAAGCCAACCGATGAGCGTGCAGGACTTCGTGGAATTGATTGTCAGCTTCGTGCGCACGCATGAAGGGTGGGCCGTGCCGGTCGCCTTTCTGGTCGCGTTCGCGGAGAGCTTTTGCTTCCTGTCGATCCTGTGGCCCGGCACGGCGATCCTCGTCGGCATCACGGCCCTTCTCGCCGCGAGCGGAGCGGATCAGTCGATCCTGCTGCCCGCGATCATCGCGGCGGGCCTCGGCGGCACCTTGGGATATGCCGTGTCCTACTGGATCGGACGCTACTTCACGGACAGCATTCCCAACATCTGGCCCTTCAGCGCGCGGCCCGAGCTGATCCGCCACGGCGAGACGTTCTTTGCCCGATGGGGCGGGTGGGGCGTGTTCCTCGGCCACTTCTTCGGCCCCGTGCGCGCGGTCATCCCGGTCGTCGCCGGCATGTTCCGCATGCGCCAGCTTCCGTTCCAGATCGCCAATGTCATCAGCGCTTTCATCTGGTCGGTGGGGATCATCGCGCCGAGCTTTTTCGCCGTCACCTTCCGCGAGGAGATCGTCGCCTTCGTGCGCGAGCATCAACTGATCGTCGCCGCGCTGCTGTTCGCGGCCGCGTATTTGAACAGCATCCCCATGCCGCTCATGGCCATCCCGACCCTCATTCTCTTCGTCGTCCTCGCCGCGATCTTTTTTCTGGCCGGCGGCGATCCGCTGCTCGGCGGCGCGGCCGGGCTCGTCGGCGCCTTCCTCGGCGACCTGATGGCCTACCGCTCGGGCAAGGAACACAAAGGCGAGCTGCACACCGTCTGGCCGAATAGCTGGAGCCCGGACTCCTCCGGTCAGGCGGTCGCCTTCATGGCGCGCCGGGGAGCGGCCGGTCTCATCCCGTCGAAGTTCCACACGACGCTGCGCTCTTTCGCCCCGCTGGCGGCGGGTGCCGACAGCATCCCCTTCGCGACGTTTGCGCTCGTCAGCCTCGTCTCCTGTGTCATCTGGACCGCGGTCCTCATTGCGCCGGTCCCCGTCGTCCAGGCGATCATGGGGTCGTAGCCCTTGCCAGCCTGGGGCTCCTGGCCTAGACGAGGCGCTCACGGCCGGGCGGCTCAGGCCCGGCACCATCTCGCAAAGGGGACCATCCGATGACCGCCCGCAGCCTGCGCAACATCGAGACGCAGAAGAAGAAGGCGCGCCGCGCCATCGCCCGCCCGAAGACGACGCGCATCCAGGGCAACACGGCCGCCGCCCGCAAGCGGCTGAAAAAGCTCTCCGGCAAGGCCCGCGCGGCAAAGGCCAAGGCCTGAGGTGCAACCCTCTCGCGATTGGGCTGCGGTGCTGCAGTCGCTGAAGAATGCCGATCCGCCTCCGGGGCTTGGCGGCGTGCAGGCCGCCTGAGACTGGGCGATTCCGAACCCGCAGAACGCCTCCCTCACCCCGACCCTCTCGCAAGGGAGAGGGAGTGTGCCCGCCGCGTCGCGCACATTGAAACGTGCGTCCGTCCCTTGGGAGAGGCCGGCGCCCCTCCCAACCCCTGACGTCATCGCGGCGCAGGCCGCGATCCGCGCAAGCCATTTCAATGCACTCCATCCAATGCTTGCGCAGACCCCCGCCTTCGCGGGGGTGACGGTGGGAGGAGCGGTGCTCTCACGCGGCATCGTGGGATAGGGAGCTCGGGAAGACACAAGATCTCCGCGTGCCTTCGCACCGGAGGGAACGCATTCGGGGAGCGGGGCGCAGCGGTGCTGCGGTCGTCCGCAAGGATCTAGAATGAAGCGCCGTGGCGCCCCGCTTCGACGGGCGTCGCCTGGGCTCGCTATTACCCCAGGTCTGCCGGCTCCCATTTTTAACCGGCACATCATCCGGACCCTGCGTTACCGCCGGGCATGGAGATAAAGTCGGAAGGGTTGGCTCGCGTAAAGCCGAGGAGGTCCTCCCGCACCCGCCCCCGCATCGCGCTGCCAAGACGCCTCCGGACAGCGCCCCCGAGTGATGCAGGTCAGCCAGTCTAGAGTGCGCGATAAGCGGCGGGGATAAGTGGGCGTGAAGAGATAGCTGCGTGTCCCCTCTCGCCGTCCTTACGGGGAGAGGGGGCGGAGCAGCGCGTTACGCGATGCCGAGCTTCTTTTTCAGGATCTCGTTGACGGCGGCGGGGTTCGCCTTGCCGCCCGACGCCTTCATGACCTGGCCGACGAACCAGCCGAGAAGGTTCGGCTTCGACTTCGCCTGCTCCGCCTTGTCCGGATTGGCCGCGAGAATGTCGTCCACGGCCTTCTCGATCGCCGCGGTATCGGTGACCTGCTTCATGCCGCGCGTCTCGACGATCTCGGCCGGATCGCCGCCCTCGGTCCACAGGATCTCGAACAGGTCCTTGGCGATCTTGCCGGAGATGACGCCCGAGGCGATGAGCCCGACGAGGCCGCCGAGCTGGTCGGCCGACACCGGCGCGTGCTGAATGTCGAGGCCCTCCTTGTTGAGGCGGCCGAACAGCTCGTTGATGACCCAGTTGGCGGCGAGCTTGCCGTCGCGCCCCTTCGCGACGCGCTCGAAATAGTCCGCGCTCTCGCGCTCGGCGACGAGCACGCCCGCGTCGTAGGCCGACAGCCCGTAGTCCTTCATGAACCGGGCACGCTTCTCGTCGGGCAGCTCGGGCAGGTGCCGGGCGAGATCGTCCACCCACGCCAAATCGAGCTCGAGCGGCAGCAGGTCGGGATCGGGGAAATAGCGGTAGTCGTGCGCCTCCTCCTTGGAGCGCATGGACCGCGTCTCGCCCTTGTTCGCATCGAAGAGCCGCGTCTCCTGGTCGATCGCGCCGCCGTCCTCCAGGATATCGATCTGCCGGCGCGCCTCCGCCTCGATCGCCTGGCCGATGAAGCGGATCGAGTTCACGTTCTTGATCTCGCAGCGCGTGCCGAGCGCACCGCCCGGACGGCGCACGGAGACGTTCACGTCCGCGCGCAGGTTGCCCTTCTCCATGTCGCCGTCGCAGGTGCCGAGATAGCGCAGGATGGTGCGCAGCTTCGTCACGTACGCCTGCGCCTCCTTGGCCGAGCGCAGGTCGGGCTTCGACACGATCTCCATGAGCGCCACGCCCGAGCGGTTGAGATCGACATAGGAGTAGTCGGGGTGCTGGTCGTGGATCGACTTGCCGGCGTCCTGCTCCAGGTGCAGGCGCTCGATGCCGACCGTCTTGGGGTCGCCGTCGACCTCGATCTCGACCTCGCCCTCGCCGACGACGGGCTGCTTATACTGCGAGATCTGGTAGCCCTGCGGGAGGTCCGGATAGAAGTAGTTCTTGCGGTCGAAGACGCTCTTCAGGTTGATCTTCGCCTTGAGCCCGAGCCCCGTGCGCACCGCCTGCGCCACGCACTCCTCGTTGATGACCGGCAGCATGCCCGGCATGGCCGCATCGACGAGCGAGACGTGGCTGTTGGGCTCGCCCCCGAACGCCGTCGACGAGCCCGAGAACAGCTTCGAGCGCGAGGCGACCTGGGCGTGGACCTCCATGCCGATCACGACCTCCCAGTCGCCGGTTGCGCCGTGGATGAGCTTGGAGGGTTTGGCATTGGCCGTCTCAGCGCGCGCCATGGCTTCGTCCTGCCTCACGTCGTGATGGGGGAAATTGCTGCTTTGGTTATCGCACCGGGGGCAGGCAGGCAAGCGGCGGGTCCACGGCAACGCCTACTGGGGCGTCAGGTATTTGAGCGCCGCCGTCGAGACGGCGCCGCCGACGACGCAGGGAATGCCGAGTTGCACCTGCCCCATCGCGCTCGCCGCGACGCAGCCCAACGCGAACACCGTCTGCCCGGCCTGTCCCCACCACGCGTAGTTGCGCTTGCTCTCCGGACCCTTGGCCTTGAGCTCGTCGATCGCGGCCAGCGCATCGCGGCGGATCTTGGCCGTCTCGAACGTCTCGGCGGCGAGAATGACCTCGCGCAGGTTGGTGCGCGCGATCTCGCTCGGCTGCAGGTTCATCTGCTCCTTCAGGACGTCGAGCAGCTCCTTGTCGCGCGTGGCGTTGGTGGCGAGCGTCCATTTGGCCATGGCGGCGATGGTGAGCTTCTCGACGTTGTCGCCCTCCTTCATCCAGGCGAGCGCGGAGGCGATGCGCCCGATCGCGGGCTGCGAGCCGCTGCCGAAGTAGTAGCCCCAGTGGCTGTCGAGGACGAACGCTCCCTCCTCCAGCGGCAGCTCGAACAGCGTCTTGCCGTCGCCGTAGACGTACTTCTCGATGAGCACCTTGCGCGCCGGCATGCGCTCGCTGAAGGCGGACAAGAGCTCCTTCCAGTTGGGAAGGCCCGAGAACGCGATCGCCTTGATGAGGATCACCTGGTCCTCGGGCGGCATCGGGAACATCTCGGCGATGAGCCGGGGCGCCGTCTCGGGATTGGTCGCCAGGACGCCGGCGATGAACCCGACCTGCAATCCCGCCTGATCGAGATCGCGCAAAAGACCGTGCTCGCCCATCGCGCGGACGGCGGCGGGCAACTTTCGTGGCTCAGGGTTGGCGCGGTAGCCGTTGATCCATTTCAGGACCGCCTCGGAGCGCGGGAAGGGGTTCTCCGGCGCACGCTCCTTCCGGCCCGCCGCGAGCGAAGCGACCGGCGCCAGAAGCATCAGGAAAACGGCCAGTCGCGCGAGACGACGCATGAACCTATCCCCCGCAGCGGAGCGGGCCCACAGGCGCCCCGCGCCATGGCGGTTTTGTGGCGCTGCGGGGAACCGCGGCACGGCATCGGCGAGCCCGCCCGGCAACGCCTTGACCTCGGCGGCCGCCCGGACAATGTAGGCCCCATGGTAGGCCCCATGTCCGACACGCCGCCCGAAGAGGCGGCCGCGCCGGCCGCACCCGCCGGACCGCCGGCCGGGCCGGGCGTGATTGCCGGCTACCTGAAGACGCTCACCTCCCAGCCCGGCGTCTACCGCATGCTCGATGCGGAGGGCACGGTGCTTTACGTCGGCAAGGCGCGCAACCTCAAGGCCCGCGTCTCCAACTACGCGCGGGGCGCCGGCCACTCGAACCGCATCGCGCGCATGATCGCGCTCACCCATGCGATGGAGTTCGTCACCGTCCGCACGGAAGCCGAGGCGCTGCTCCTCGAAGCCAACCTCATCAAGCGCTTCAAGCCGCGCTTCAACGTGCTCATGCGCGACGACAAGTCGTTCCCCTACATCCTGATCCGCCGCGACACCCCCGCGCCGCAGATCCTGAAGCACCGCGGCGCGCGCGCCATCAAGGGCGACTACTTCGGGCCGTTCGCCTCCGCCGGCGCCGTCTCGCGCGCCATCAGCATGCTGCAGCGGGCCTTCCTCCTGCGCTCCTGCTCCGACAGCGTCTTCGAGGGCCGCACGCGCCCCTGCCTGCTGTTCCAGATCAAGCGCTGCGCCGGCCCTTGCACGCACGAGATCCCCGACGAGGACTACCAAGCGCTCGTGGACGAAGCCGTGCGCTTCCTGCGCGGGGAGAGCCAGTCCGTGCGCGAGATGTACCAGCGGCTCATGCAGGAAGCCTCCGACAACCTCGAATTCGAGCGCGCGGCGCGCTACCGCAACCGACTGTGGGCGCTCGCCCACGTGCAGGCAGACCAGGCGATCAATCCGGACAACATCGAGGAGGCGGACGTCTTCGCCGCCTACCAGGAAGGCGGGCAGACCTGCATCCAGGTCTTCTTCTTCCGCGCCGGACAGAACTGGGGCAACCGCGCCTACTATCCCAGGGCCGACAGGTCCGTGCCGGTCGAGGAGGTGCTGGCAAGCTTCGTGGCCCAGTTCTACGACGACAAGCCCGTGCCGCGCCTCGTCCTCCTCAGTCATGATTTCGCGGATCGGGGATTGATGGCGGAAGCCCTCTCCACGAAGGCGGAGCGCAAGGTGGAGATCCGCGTGCCGAGCCGGGGCACGAAGTCCGGCCTCGTGGAGCACGCCCTCGCCAACGCCCGCGAGGCGCTCGGCCGCAAGCTTGCGGAGACCTCCTCGCAGACGCGCCTGCTCGAGGGCGTGGCGGAACGCTTCGGCCTGGCCGAGACCCCGCGCCGCATCGAGGTCTACGACAACAGCCACATCTCCGGCACGAGCGCCGTCGGCGCCATGATCGTCGCCGGCCCCGAGGGCTTCGTGAAGAGCGCCTACCGCAAGTTCAACATCCGCACGCCCGACCTGGCGCCGGGCGACGACTACGCGATGATGCGCGAAGTGCTGACGCGCCGCTTCCGCCGGCTGTCGGAATGCACGGCCGTCCCGGCACCCGCCGTTGCCGGCACCGACCCCGAGCCGATCTTCCCCGATCGGCCCGATCTCGTGCTCCTCGACGGGGGCGCCGGGCAGCTCGCCGTCGCGCGCGAGGTGCTGGCCGACGTCGGGCTGGAGGATATCCCCCTCGTCGCCGTCGCGAAGGGCCCCGACCGCGATGCCGGCCGCGAGCACGTCCACATGCCCGGCCGCCCCCAGCCGTTCATGCTCGATCCGCGCGATCCCGTGCTCTATTTCGTGCAGCGGCTGAGAGACGAGGCCCATCGCTTCGCCATCGGCACGCATCGCGCCCGGCGGTCGAAGGCGCTCGGCGCCAATCCGCTGGACGAGATTGCCGGCATCGGGCCGGCGCGGCGTCGGGCGCTGCTCAACCATTTCGGCTCCGCGAAGTCCGTCTCGAAAGCGGGCATCGAGGATCTGAAGGCCGTCGAGGGCATCTCGGCAGAGATGGCGCAGAAGGTCTACGACTTCTTCCACGAGCGGGGATGATGGCCGCCAGTCCGCCGCCCCGGCCATCGCGAGGACCGCCAACGAAACCCGCACCTTGCGTCCTGAGGCCGGCGCCGGTCCGCCCATTGACGCCCCTGACCGCCGGTGGTCTTTAAGGCGCCAAGCGCCCCGCTTATGTGAGGTGCATATGGCAGCATATGGCAGTTGGAGGATGGGGCGACATGACCGCCGAGCCCGCGATCACGCTGCGCTACTTCGCCTGGGTGCGTGAGAAGACGGGACGCGCCGAGGAACGCGTGACGCTGCCGGCGTCGGTGCGCACGGTCGGCGAGGTCATGACGTGGCTCACGACGCGCGGACCGGAGTTTGAGGAGGCGTTCCGGCGCCCTGCCGTCATCCGCGCCGCTCTCGACCAGCGCCACGTGAAGGCCGACACCGCCATCGGCGGGGCGCGCGAGATCGCCTTCTTCCCCCCCGTGACCGGAGGCTGATCGCGTGAGCGTGCGCGTTGAGCAAAGGGACTTCGACATCGGCGCCGAGATCGCCGCCCTGAAGCGGGGGCATGCGGACATCGGCGCGATCGTCACCTTCACCGGGGCGGTGCGCAGCAGGGCCGGCGACCGGCCGCTCCTCTCCCTGACGCTCGAGCATTACCCCGGCATGACGGAGGCGGAGCTCGCCCGCATCGAGGCGGAGGCGCACGCCCGCTGGCCGCTGCAGGCGAGCCTGATCGTCCACCGCGTGGGCGAGTTGAAGCCGGGCGCCAACATCGTGCTCGTCGTCACCGCATCGTCCCATCGGACGGCCGCCTTCGAGGCGGCGGAGTTCCTGATGGATTACCTGAAGACGCGCGCCCCGTTCTGGAAGAAGGAGACGTTCGCCGACGGGGAGACCGGTTGGGTCGAAGCGCGCGAGAGCGACGATACGCTCGTCCGCCGCTGGCAAAGCGGCGCTGCGCGCTGAAAAAGCCCGTCCCCTCATTCTGCCGCTGTGTCAGACTGTTCGCTCGGCAGGCTGACGCAGCAGTTGCGGACCTGCCCGGCGCCGTTAGCACTTTGCTAACCTTTAGGGTTCCATAACATCGCCTGACAGCGACCCGGAAACCGCCATCTTTGCCGGCAAAGCTGCAGACTTGCCCGTCAGTTGAACCGTAATGCGTTGTCGGGGGTCGAGAGGGAATGGTTCAAGGCAGAACGTGGTCGCGCGCCCTGTGCGAAACGAGCCGGCTCTGCGCCGGCGCGTTGGTTCTCGCCATGCTTGGCGCCGCTCCCGTCCAGGCCGGCGAGGTGACGGCTGGCGAGAGCGTCGATCTCGCGACGCTGACGAAGCCGGACGCGGAATTGAGACGCGCTGCGACCGAGGCCCCTGCCCCGCGCCCGCCCGTCCGCACGCGCTTCCTCATCGGCCTCGACAAGTCCGTGGGCTATACCGTCTCCGCGCTGACCAACCCGAACCGCGTCGTCGTCGACCTGCCGAGCGTGCCGTTGCGGCTCCCGCCCGATCCTGGCGAGACGCCGGTCGGCCTCGTCAAGACGATCCGCAGCGGCCAATCGGCACCGGGTGAAAATCGCGTCGTGATCGAGGTCACCGAGCCGGTCGTCATCGACAAGACCAGCATCGAGAAGGCCGGCGACGGGCGGGGCCTACATCTCGCCATCGAGATCGTGCCGGCGGACGCGGTCGTCAAGACGGCGCGCAAGCCATTGAAGAGCCCGCCGTTCGCGCTCGGCGCGGCCGGGATTCAGCCACCGCTCCCGCAGCCCGCCAAGCGCCCCGCCGAGGTCGCCCAGTCCGCCTACAAGCCGACGATCGTCATCGATCCGGGCCATGGCGGCCACGACACGGGAGCCATGAAGAACGGGACCGTGGAAAAGGATGTCGTTCTGGCGTTCGCGCGCGTCCTCAAGGAGAAGATCGAGAAGACCGGGCGCTATCGTGTCCTGATGACCCGCGACACCGACGTGTTCGTCGACCTCGACGAGCGCCGCGCCTACGGCGAGAAGCACAAGGCGGCCCTTTTCATCGCCGTCCATGCCGATTACGCGAAGACGGCTGCGCGCGGCGCAACCATCTACTCGCTCCGCGAGAGTGTCGCCAACTCGCTGAAGCGCTCGGCCAAGGGCGATGTGTCCGAGCACGTCCTGTCCGACAGCGAGATCTCGGCCGTGAAGACGGCGAGCGGGGCCAGCGATGTCTCCGCCGTCCGCAACATTCTGGCGGATTTCGCCGAGCGCGAGGTCGAGACGACGCGCGAGCGGACGAGCATCTTCTCGCGCTCCGTCATCGAGCACATGGGCGAGACCACGAACCTGCGCGAGAAGCCCGACCAGCAGGCCGCCTTCCGGGTGTTGAAGACGGCGCAGTTCCCCTCCGTGCTGATCGAGCTCGCCTATGTCACGAACAAGGAGGACGCCGCGCTCCTGAAGTCGGACGCCTGGCGCGGCAAGGTCGCCGACAGCATCACCACGGCGGTCGAGAATTACTTCAGCCACCAGATCGCGCGCCTGCCGATGTAGGCGGCCGCCCAAATTAAGAAGGGCCGGTCGCCTGACCGGCCCTTTGATTTTGATTTCGTGCCGCCGTCACGGATCGCACCCGGCGCGGCCTTCGTCACTCACGCCGTACTTGGAGGGTATGCGGGCTTAAGTCGCCAGAGCAGAAGAAAGAGCCATTCGAGATCGAGCCTCCTTGCGAACAAGCGGTGTGGCCGGGACGCCGACACGACTGCGAGACTTGGACGAAAGTGCATCTTCATCAGGCACTCCCTCGAGGGTCGTAACACCGCGCCATGGGGCTTCGTGCAGGCCCCCTTCGGAACAGTGGAACAGCCACGCACGCCGCCCGGACGACGGGTGAGTCCGGCGCGACGAGTGCTGTTCGGTTGGTCTGCTGGAAGGGACGCGGCGGTCTTGGACGGCTCTGCGGATGGGACTTGGTGCGATCCGGCCCGACGTTCCCTCGAGCCGCCCCGTCCAGGACCGCTCCACGTCCGACCGGCGCATGTCGCCAGTGGTTTTTGACTGGCACAGAGTGATCAAGGGGTATTGGCCCTCAAAGCTCCGACGCACGCACCCTGCTCGACGGGACCCGGCGCGCCGGATCACATCGCTGCGAGGCTCCCCCGCGGAACTCGATCCTAAGTGATTCGTCCACAGGCCCGATGACCGTTCTTGAGCCGGGCGCTGCCTGCCCGGCAATCCGTGGCAAACGGGACGCGGCCCCGACCACGTGAGTGCCACGGGCCGCGTCCGGCATCGACATGGAGAGTGTCAGACGGCCTCGGCGCTGTGGGCGGCGCCGCGCACCGCCTTCTGCACCTTCTCGAAGGCGCGCACCTCGATCTGGCGGATGCGCTCGCGGCTGACGCCGAACTCGGCCGACAAATCCTCAAGCGTCGCCGGATCCTCCGACAGGCGCCGGGCCTCGAAGATGCGCCGCTCGCGCTCGTTGAGCGTCTCGAGCGCCTTGACGAGGAACGAGCGGCGGCGGGAGGCCTCCTCGCTTTCGACGAGCCGCTCTTCCTGGTCCGGCGTCTCGTCGACGAGCCAGTCCTGCCATTCACCGGCTTCCATGTCGGCGCGCACGGGCGCGTTGAGCGATGCGTCGCCGCCAAGGCGGCGGTTCATCGACACGACGTCGTCCTCGCTCACGCCGAGCTTCTTGGAGATCGCCTTGACGTGCTCGGGCCTGAGGTCGCCCTCCTCCAGCGCCTGGAGCTGGCTCTTGGCCCGGCGCAGATTGAAGAACAGCTTCTTCTGCGCCGCGGTGGTGCCGACCTTCACGAGGCTCCACGAGCGCAGGATGTATTCCTGGATCGAGGCCCGGATCCACCACATGGCGTACGTGGCAAGCCGGAAGCCGCGGTCCGGATCGAACCGCTTCACGGCCTGCATGAGGCCGACATTGCCTTCCGAGATGACTTCGCCGATCGGCAGCCCGTAGCCGCGATATCCCATCGCGATGCGCGCGACGAGACGCAGATGCGACGTGATCAGCTTTTCGGCCGCTTCGGCGTCCGCGTGCTCCTGCCAGGCCTTGGCCAGCATGAACTCCTCATGCGGCTCGAGCATGGGGAACTTGCGGATCTCGTCCAGATATCTGGCAAGACCCTGCGAGCCACCGGCAAGAACTGGAAGACCCTTCGCGCTCATGTATCGATATACGGACGACCCACTCCAACGGACGCCGTCCGGCTCCCTTTAACCCAACTTAAGAGATGGGAGGCGCTCCACGCGCTGTAAACCATCATTACACCGAATTAACCCGGGCTGCGGGTTGCACATCATGCCATAGCGAGGCCCGGGATGCACGGGGCAACGCCGCCGGGCGCCTCAGGGTTGCGTCCGATGCGGCACGACACCCTTACCGGTCGTGGTCGGTCCGCTGGCGCCCGATCGACTCGATGTCGATGCGGTCGGCCCAGGAGCTGCCGTCGACGCGCCGGTCCACCCGGTCGGCCCGCGAGGCATTGGGCCACAGCGCGGCAACCGACAGGATGAGCAATCCGACAAGCGCGGCGATGACGCCGGTCACGTCGCTGATGAGGCCGATGCTGCTGTCGTTCGCGGCCAGGATGGCGATGATGTACAGCGACGCCAGAATGGGAAAGCGCAGGCCCATCGTGTGCTCCTCCGTTGACGCGCATCCCGGCGCGGCCGCGAAACGCGCCGGCAGCCCCGTTCTACCGGGTTTTGAGTTAAGGCCTGCTGAGACCGCTGTCGCGGACATGCGGTCGTGGCGAACAACGTGTTAACGGCGACGGGTCTTGCGCGTACCGCGGACAGTCGGGCCCGCCTGCCGCGCATTCCTTTCGCGCAGGGCCAAGACGAGGCGGTCGAGGTCAGGCGGCAAGGGTGACAGGAACGACAGCGCTTCGCCGGTCAAGGGATGCTCGAACCCGAGCTCGGCTGCGTGCAGCGCCTGACGGTCGAGATCGCGCAGCGCGGCCTGGGCCGCCTCCCCGAGCCGCGCGGCCCGGGTGGCAAAGCCCCGGCCGTAGACGGGATCGCCCATCAACGGATGGCCGATGTGTGCCATGTGCACGCGGATCTGATGCGTCCGACCCGTCTCGAGCACCAGGCGGACGAGCGCGGCGACCGGCTGCCCGTCGCGGTCGGGAAAGGTGTCGAGGACCTCGTAACGTGTCACCGCGCGGCGACCGGCCCCGTCGCGCACGACCGCGATCTTGAGGCGGTTGGCCGCTGAGCGCGACAGGGGGGCGTCAATGACGCCCTTGCCGCGCGGAGGCACGCCCCAGGCGACGGCGAGGTAGGCCCGCTCGAGCCGGCCGTCGGAGCCGTGGGCCGCGAACTGCTCCGAGAGGCCCGCGTGGGCCGCGTCGGTCTTGGCCACCACCAGCAGGCCCGACGTATCCTTGTCGAGCCGGTGCACGATGCCCGGCCGCTTGACGCCGCCGATCCCCGAAAGGCTCTCGCCGCAGTGGGCGAGGAGCGCGTTGACGAGCGTGCCGCTCTGATGGCCGGCGGCCGGGTGGACGACCAGCCCGGCCGGCTTGTCGATGACGATCAGATGCTTGTCCTCGTAGACGATGGAAAGCGGCAGCGCCTCCGGAGACGGCTCGGCGGGGACCGCCGCGGGCAATATGAGCGCGATCGCCTGTCCGGCGCGTAGCCGCAATCCCGGATCGGTGCTCGGCGCGCCGTCGACCGTCACGTGGCCGGCGCGGATCAAGGCCTGGATGCGGGCGCGGCTGAGCGCCGGATGGGCCGCCGCGAGCATTCGGTCGAGCCGCTGACCGTCGCCGGTTGCGTCCACGGCGAGCCTGACCGCGCCCGGGCCCGAGCCGATTTGGGTAGCCGGAGCCGCGCCGGGCCCAGCCGTGCTCGTCTTGTCCGTGTCCAAGGCGTGATCCGAAGAGAAAGCCGGGAATGCCGTGCCACCCCAGCCGTATCGCCGGTGGGATGGGCCTACTCTATCCTGCGACCAGGAAACCCCGGCAACCCCCAAGATCGGGCTTGATCGGGCTCACCCGTTCCCGTACACGTCTCGCTCCGGCCGGACGCCCCGTTCGTCTAGTGGCCTAGGACGCCCGCCTCTCACGTGGGCAACAGGGGTTCGAGTCCCCTACGGGGCGCCATTTTCTCTCAGTTCGCTCACGCCTGGGCAGCACCGGAATTCGAGGACAATCGGACCGCTTCATCCGTTCTCGGCGAGCGTTTTCAGGCTGGCCAATCCCTTCTCAAACTGGTTGCCAACCATCTTCTCGCAATCGATGAAGACGGACATGACCTTGCCCAGAAGGGGCTGCTCTCCGCGCATGGCCCACGTCACATGGGTGCCGGCGGCGGACGGCTCGAGCGTGAAATCGACCGTGTTGTGTGCCTCCATGGGGCGCGCCATGTCGAGCCGCATCGCGACATGGGAGTTCGGCGATGAGTCGGTGATCTCGAGCCGCCCTGCGCCGACCTCGTGGTTGCCGTTCCACTCGTGCGCCGCACCCTTGCCGCTCTCGGGACCCGAGTAGGAGATCTTGATGTTCGGGTCGGGCTCCACGAACGGGTTCCACGTGTTCATGCTGCGCAGCGAGTTGATGAGCGGGAAAATTGTCTCCGGCGGGGCGCTGATGCCCACGCTGCGGCGCACTTCAAAGCTGTCGGGCTTGGTCATGGCGTAGGCCACGACCACCGCAGCTCCGGCCGCCAAGGCGACAACGAGCAGGGAGAGAATCGTCAGCATTCTTCGGCCTCCGCGATGAGATGAATGCGCTCCGGATGCCGCCGCCTAGGATGCGGGCGGCGCCACGACCATCCAGGAAACGCCGAAGCGGTCGGTGACGATGCCGAACCGGGACGAGAAGAAAGTCTTCCCGATCGCCATCTCGACCGCGCCGCCCTGACCGAGCGCGTTGAAAAGACGATCCGCTTCAGCCTCGTCCGTCACGAGAAGCGCGAGCGACATGCCCTGGAAGGCCGCCCGCCCCGAGCAATTGCCGTCCGACGCCATGACCTCCGCATCGCCGATACGCAGGCTGCAGTGCATGATCTTCTCGGCCGAGCCGGGCGGCGTGTTGTCGGGACAGGAGCCCTCCGGGTTGTCCTTGAAGCGCATGAGATGCGTGATCTTAGCGCCGAGCACCGTCTGGTAGAACGTGATGGCCTCCTCGCAGCGGCCGTTGAAGAAGAGATAGGGCTGCACCATCATGGATCCGGGCTCCTTGCTGACGGACGTTCTCGCTCAAGGGCCTTCGGCGCGGGCGCGTCTCAGGCGGCAACGAACGGCTTGAAGCCGCCCCAGAACATCCGCATGCCGTCGAACGGCATGGTCATCTCCGCCATGCGCGGGTCCTTCATTCCCTTTTCGTGAACCTCGTCGCGATGCGCGCGCGACTTGTAGGTCACGACGCCGACGAAAATCGTCTCGTCGGGCTTCAGCGCGACGCTCTGCGGAAAGGACGTGACCTTGCCGGCCGGCACATCCTCCGCTTCGACCTCCATGCAGGAGAGCGCGCCGTGCTCAAGCCAGATCTTGGCGAACTGTTCGGTATGGGCCCGGTAGTCTGCGATGTTCTCCTTGGGCACCGGCGTCACGAATACATCGACAAATCCGCTCATACTGACCTCCTGTGCTGGTTGTTGTGACGTCCCGGATGGGCTTGCCTCGGCGGTGCAATGTCCTAGCGGCGGCTGTTGCGTGCGGCCTCGGCGATGATGCGCTCTTCCTGCGCGCGCAGCTCCGGCGTGAACTCCTCGCCGAAGTCGTCGGCCTCGAAGATGGGGCGGATCTCGACCTCCGTCTCCTCGTCATGGGGATTGGGGCAGCGCTTCAGCCACTCCACGGCCTCGTCCATCGACTTGACGCGCCAGATCCAGAAGCCGGCGATGAGGTCCTTCGTGTCCGTGAAGGGGCCGTCGATGACGGTGCGCTTCTTGCCGGAGAAGCGGACCCGCTTGCCGAGCCTCGTCGGATGCAGGCCCTCGCCGGCCAGCATGATGCCCGCCTTGGTCAGCTCCTCGTTGTAGGCGCCCATGGCCGCCAGTAGCGCCGTGTCCGGCATTTTGCCCGCCTCGGACTCCTTGCTGGCTTTGACGATGACCATGACTCTCATGGGACAATCTCCTGTGGTGCTGAAGCTTGGTTCTCGGCGCGGCCTCACCGTGCGCCGTCGGCTTGCACTTCTTAAGACGAACGGCCCCGTCCGGTTCCGACAATTCGATATCGGATTGATTTCCGGCTGAAGCGCGGCTGCTGCCCGAAGCCCGTTGTTCCCGTTCGACCGCGCCGCACCGTTGCCCACCCGCACGCCCACTCGGGCAGCCTGAGCCCTGAGACCGTTGGATTTTTTGCCAGTCCGAACCGCCCGGTCCGGAAACTCCTCATAAGCTCAGCAGTTCTTCTTGGTTCGTCCGGAGGTTGGGCGTCGATAGCGTCGGCAACAGGCTTAACACCTGTCAAAGAGGACATCGATGTCACTGTCTCACATCACCCGCCGCACGGCGCTCATCCTTGGCGCGACCGCGGGCTTTGCCGGATTGGCCGGCGCGGCCGGCGCGGCCGAGCTCCTGAACGTCTCTTACGATCCGACGCGCGAGCTCTACGCCGAGTACAACGCGGCCTTCGCCAAGCACTGGAAGGCGACAACCGGCGAGGACGTCACGATCAAGCAGTCGCATGGCGGCTCGGGCAAGCAGGCTCGCGCCGTCATCGACGGCCTGGCGGCTGACGTCGTGACCCTGGCGCTCGCGGGCGATATCGATCAGCTCTACAAGAACGGCGGCCTCATTCCCGCCGACTGGCAGAAGCGGCTACCGAACAACGCCTCGCCCTACACGTCGACGATCGTCCTGCTCGTGCGCAAGGGGAACCCCAAGGGCATCAAGGATTGGGCGGATCTCGGCAAGGGCGGCGTGGAGGTGGTCACGCCCAATCCCAAGACGTCGGGCGGCGCACGCTGGAACTATCTGGCGGCCTGGGGCTATGCGCTGAAGCAGCCGGGCGGCAGCGAGGCGACGGCAAAGGATCTCGTCACGCGGATCTTCAAGAACACCAAGGTTCTCGATTCCGGCGCGCGTGGATCGCTGACGACCTTCACCGAGCGCGGCATCGGCGACGTGCTGATCTCGTGGGAGAACGAGGCCCATCTGGCGACGAAGGAGCTCGGCCCCGACAAGTTCGAGATCGTGACGCCTTCGGTCTCGATCCTCGCCGAGCCGCCGGTGACCGTGGTCGACAAGAACGTCGACAAGAAGGGCTCGCGCAAACTCGCCGAGGCGTACCTGTCGTACCTGTACAGCGCCGAGGGCCAGGACATCGCCGGCCGCAACTTCTATCGCCCGCAGGACCCGAAGGTGGCCGAGAAGTACAAGGCGCAGTTCTCGCCGGTGCAGCTCTTCACCATCGATGAGGTATTCGGCGGCTGGACCGCGGCCACCGAAGTCCATTTCAAGGACGGCGGTATCTTCGATCAGATCTACGGCAAGAAGAGCTGATCAGGCGAGCGTCACCGGAAGCCGCCCCGCGCACTTACCCGCACTTCCTCCAGGGCGGGGCGGCTTTCCACCGGAACCACTCAAGTCACAGGAGCTCACCATGGCCCGCGACAGCACACGCGACAGCAGGGGCGGCCTCATCGCGACCTGCCACCTCGTCGAAGCGTTGCCGCGCGCAATCGGGCAAGCGCTCCTGCAGCAGATGTGTCCTCTCTCCATGCCGTCCCCGGCGCTCTGTCGAGCCTCGTCTCCTCGGCGCCCCACCTTCTCGCGTCCCTTGCGACGCTGACCTGACGACATTTCGGAGAGAACACCATGACGACGACTCTCATCATTCCCGGCCTTCATTCGAGCGGGCCCGACCACTGGCAGACCTGGTTCGAGCAGCAGTTGCCCGGCACCGTCCGCGTCGTCCAGAGTGACTGGGCGAAACCCGACCTGCCCGAGTGGTCGCGCCGCGTGCGCCGCGACATCGCCCGCAACCCGGGCTGGCACATCCTCATCGGACACAGCTTCGGCGTGCTCGCCGCCGTCAACGCGGCGCGGGAGTTTTTCGACCGCATCTCCGGCGCCCTGCTCGTGGCACCCGCCGATCCGGAGAGGTTCGGCGTCGCCGCCGACTTGCCGCAACGGCCCTTGCCGTTTCCGGCCGTCATCGTCGCCAGCAGCAATGACCCATGGATGAGCCTCTGGAAGGCCGCCGAGTGGGCGGATCGCTGGGGTGCGGACTTCGTCAACCTGGGCGAGGCCGGCCACATCAATGCGGAGTCGGGCTTCGGCGCGTGGCCGGAAGGGCTTGCCCTTCTGGACCGGCTGCAGCGCCGATCGGACCATGCGGCCGCGGGCGGAAGTCGTGTCCCGTCCGGCGTGCGTACTCTTCCGGCCGCTTGGCGAAGGGAAGCGTCCGGTGGGGCCGGCGAAGGCCCGTCGCCGCGCCGTACGGCGTTCGGGTCGGCTAACCGCCTGGGGGTGGGCTAGGCGGCACCTGCTGCGTGTGATGCGCGTGGACACACGTCCACTCGCATTAGACGCAGCAGGCCACCAGCCGGGTTGATACCCCTGGCCGACTCAACCAAGCATAGATTTTAACGTGGCGAGTCAGTCTGTTAGAGCAGAGCTGACTCCAGCATGACGGAGATGGGACAATGCACGGGGGACGAATGATCAAGGCTTCGACGGCAGCGCTCGCGCTGGCATCCGGCTTGGCGGCGGTATCCGCGGCGGGGCACGCGGCAGACCTGGGTGGGAACTGCTGCGCGGACCTCGAGGAGCGGATTGCGGAGCTCGAGGCCACGACGGCGCGCAAGGGCAACCGCAAGGTGTCGCTCGAGATCTACGGCCAGGTGAACCAGGAGATCCTGTTCTGGGACGACGGGTTCGAATCGAACGCGGGGGTCTACACGAACGACAACTCGCGCACGCGTTTCGGCTTTCGCGGCAAGGCGAAGATCGACAGCGACTGGGAGGCCGGCTATCGACTCGAGATCGGCGTGCGCAGCGCGAACTCGAAGCGGTTCACGCAGGACAACCCAGATGGCAATCCGGATACCGGTACGGATATTCGCGACAGCTACTGGTACCTGAAGAGCAAGACGTTCGGCACGGGATCGGTTGGCCGCCAGGCGTCGGCGACGGACCAGATCACGGAGCTCAACCTGACGCAGACCGCCGAGTTCGCCAAGTACTCGGACCAGGAGGATACGGGTCTCGGCTTGCTCCTGCGCCGCACCGACGGCGTGCTCTCCACGACGCTCCAAACCCGCCGTCTCATCGGTGACGGCGGCGATCAGCCGGGCGAAGGCGAGCGCCGCGCCGACGCGGTGAAGTATGTCTCTCCGGAGTTCGCCGGGTTCACGGCCTCCGCCGCCTGGGGCAACGACGACATTTGGGACGTCGCGCTGAGGTACAAGGGTGACTTTGCCGGCGTGCAGCTCGTCGCCGGCATCGGCTACGGCGAGATCACCGACGGCATTCAGACCTTGACCACCGGGTTCTCGGGCACTCACGCCGATGCCAGGCAGTGGGGCGGCTCGTTCAGCGCCATCCACACCGCGACCGGACTGTTCCTCAATTTCGGCGCCGGTGCGAAGGAGGACGACGGCCTCAACGAGATCGCCCTCTTCAGCGGCGACGTCGGTCCGGACAAGGAGTCCTGGTTCTGGTCGCTCCAGGCCGGCATCGAGAGGAAGTGGCATCCCCTCGGCAAGACGACGATCTACGGCGAATACTACGACCTCGACGGCAGCTCGCTGTCACGCCAGCCGGGAAGCTCGTCGGCTTTGGACCCGATCCAGTCGGGCCTTGCCATCACGAACGCCGGCACCACGCGGGCCGCGATTCTCGACACGGGCCTGACCTCGTACGGCGTCGGCGTGGCGCAGGGCATCGATGCAGCAGCCCTGGTGCTCTATCTGACCTACCGTCATTACGAGCCGGATCTGACTCTGGTCGGCGTCAGCAGCGGCGTTGCGACGGGATCGTCCGCCAACGTCAGCCTCGAGGACATCGACGTCGTCACTGCCGGCGGCATCATCAAGTTCTAGTCCCGACCTTCTCCCAAACGGCCGGACCGGAAGCGGAAGCCGCATCTCTCGCGAGGTGCGGCTTTCGCGTTTGCGATCGGTAAGCCGCGTCTGCTTTCTTCATAAGCTCAGCAGAACTTATTCGTTCGCGCCGGTCCCCCCGTCACCTACGGTCGTCGCATGACCGATGCCAGCCCCTATCAGCCACTGCCATCCGCGATGTCTCCTTTCCGTCGCCGCCCCGGCTCCGTGAGGCCGAAAAAGGCCGAAACAGCCGCCCGCGTGGCAAAGATCGTGGGCGAAAGCCTCCGCGAGTACCGCCGGCGGCAGGGACATTCGCTCGACACGCTCGCCCTTGCCTCGGGTGTGAGCCGGGCCATGCTTGGCCAGATCGAAACGGGAAAGAGCGTTCCAACGATCACCGTGCTGTGGAAGATCGCGGACGCGCTCGGCGTGCCCGTGGCGCAGCTCGTCGGCAATCTGGAGGCGCCGCAATTCCTCGTTGCCCGGCGCGACGAGGCCCGGCCGACCGCAACGACCGCCGGGCGCTTCGAAAGCCGCCCGATCGCGCCGGCGGACAATGCCCCCGATCACACCTTCAGCGAGATCCGCATTGCGGCCGGACATCGCGAGACGATTGCGCCGAGGCGCGAACTGGGGCGCGCGAGCCTCGTCGTTGCCCGCGGCAGCGTCGATATCATCATCGGAGACGGGGAGCCGGTGCATCTTGCCGAAGGGGATGCAATTTTCTTCTCGGCGGCCATTGCGCATGTCATTGCCTGTAGAGGCGATGAGGATGGCATCCTCTACCTTGTCGTGACCTCGCACCGGAATGGGCGCCCTTGAGCCCGGCTCGAGAGAGCCCGCTGCAGAGCCGCGGGCCTTAGCGCAATTTCCGATATTCAATCCAGTTCTTCTTGTTTTGGGCGCTCCGGCGCCTCCGTCATAGTCGCACCCTCAGTACAGGATCGCAGGGTTATCCGCCATGTTGCCGAACGCCAAACAGCTCGAGAGGCTCTTCGCCTGGGGCGCCCTCCTCGCCTCGCTCGCCACCGTCGCCACGCTCACACTCGGCTGACGGAACGAGCCATGCCGCGCGCGCACAAGGTGCTCCCTGGCTTCGGTCTCTCGCTGGGCTTCACGCTTGCCTATCTCTCGCTCATTGTCCTCATTCCGCTCTCGGCCGTCTTTCTGAAAGCCACGACGATGGATTTCGAGCGGTTCTGGTCGGCCGTGGCAAACGAGCGCCTCGTGGCGTCCTACAAGCTCACGTTCGGGGCCTCGCTGCTCGCCGCCGCCATCAACCTGGTTTTCGGACTCCTGCTCGCCTGGGCGATCGTGCGCTACTCCTTCCCGGGCAAGAAGATCATCGACGCACTGGTCGATCTTCCGTTTGCCCTTCCGACCGCCGTCGCCGGCATCGCGCTGACGGCGCTTTATGCGCCGAACGGCTGGCTCGGACAAATCCTCGAGCCGTTGGGCATCAAGATCGCGTTCGGACCCTGGGGCGTGCTGGTGGCGCTCGTCTTCATCGGGCTGCCGTTCGTCGTGCGCACGGTTCAGCCGATCCTGGAGGACTTCGACGCCGAGTTCGAGGAAGCGGCCGCTTCGCTGGGCGCCAGCCGCTGGCAGACCGTGCGCCGCGTCGTCCTCCCGGCCCTCCTTCCCGCCCTCCTCACCGGCTTCGCCCTCGCCTTTGCCCGCGCGGTCGGAGAATACGGCTCGGTGATCTTCATCGCCGGCAACATCCCCTACGTGTCGGAGATCACGCCGCTCATGATCATCACGCGACTGGAGGAGTTCGACTACCAGGGCGCCACCGCCATCGCGTCGGTGATGCTTATCGTCTCCTTTGCCCTGCTTCTCCTGATCAACGCCCTGCAGAGCTGGACGTCCCGCGGCAGCCGGAGGAGCGCTTAGATGACCGGCGCCGTATCGACTTTCTCCGGGCGGCTTGTCCATCAAACCCGGTTCGAGCAGCGCCTCGCCACGCGCGACAGCGGCCGGGTAAAAACTGCAATCCTTCTCCTCAGTCTGACATTCTTCACGGTCTTCATCTTCTTGCCGCTGATCCTCGTCTTCGTCGAGGCGTTCCGGAAGGGGTGGCAGGCCTACATCGCGGCCCTCATCGACCCCGATGCGCTCTCGGCGATCCGGCTCACGCTGCTCGCAGCCGCGATCGCAGTCCCCCTGAACCTCATCTTCGGCGTCGCAGCCGCCTGGGCGATCGCGCGGTTCGAGTTCCCCGGCAAGAACCTCCTGACCTCGCTGATCGATCTTCCGTTCTCGGTGTCGCCGGTGGTTGCCGGTCTCATCTACGTGCTCGTCTTTGGCGCGCACGGCTGGTTCGGCCCCTGGCTCCAGGAGCACGATCTGAAGATCGTCTTCGCGGTGCCCGGCATCGTGCTCGCCACCATTTTCGTGACCTTTCCCTTTGTCGCCCGCGAGCTGATCCCGCTCATGCAGTCGCAGGGGCGTGACGAGGAGGAGGCTGCCATCACCCTCGGAGCTTCCGGCCTGCAGACGGCCTGGCGCGTGACGCTGCCGAACATCAAGTGGGCGCTGCTCTACGGTGTCATCCTGTGCAACGCCCGCGCCATGGGCGAGTTCGGCGCCGTCTCCGTCGTCTCCGGACATATCCGGGGCGAGACAAACACCATGCCGCTGCATGTCGAGATCCTTTATAACGAGTACCAGTTCGCCGCGGCCTTTGCGGTCGCGTCGTTGCTGGCCCTTCTGGCCCTGGTGACGCTGGTTCTGAAGAGTTACGTGGAATGGCAGGCCGAGCGGAATGCCGTGGTGGAGCACGACGAATGAGCATCGAAGTCCAGAACATCACCAAATCGTTCGGGTCGTTCCGCGCCCTCGATGACGTCTCCCTCAGCCTTCCCCGCGGCGAGCTCGTCGCGCTCCTGGGGCCGTCCGGATGCGGAAAGACGACGCTGTTGCGCATCATCGCGGGCCTGGAAACGGCCGACAGCGGCCGCATCCTGCTCGACGGCGATGACGCCACGTTCAAGCACGTCCGCGAGCGCGAGGTCGGCTTCGTCTTCCAGCACTACGCGCTCTTCCGCCACATGTCCGTCTTCGAGAACATCGCCTTCGGCTTGCGGGTCAAGCCGCGCAAGGTCCGCCCGCCGGAGAAGGAGATCCGGCGCCGGGTCGGCGAGCTGCTCGATCTGGTGCAGCTCGGCTGGCTGAAGGACCGCTTTCCGGCCCAGCTTTCCGGCGGCCAGCGCCAGAGGATCGCGCTCGCCCGCGCGCTCGCCGTCGAGCCGCAGGTTCTCCTGCTCGACGAGCCGTTCGGCGCGCTCGACGCCAAGGTCCGCAAGGAGCTGCGCCGCTGGCTCAGACGCCTGCACGATGAGCTGCACATCTCTTCCATTTTCGTCACGCACGACCAGGAAGAGGCGCTCGAGGTCTCTGACCGGGTCGTGCTGATGAACAAGGGTCGCGTCGAGCAGGCCGGCGCGCCCCGCGAGATCTATGAGAATCCCGCCACGTCGTTTGCGTTCTCCTTCATCGGCAACGTCAATACGTTCCGCGGCCGGGTCGAGGGCGATTTCGTCCGCGTCGGCGGCGATCTTCTGCCCCACACGCTGAGCGGTCTGGAGGAGGGCCAGCCCGTGATCGCCTATGCGCGACCCCACGATACCGAGATCGTGGCCGATGCCGCAGGCGCTTCAGGCGTGGCGGCCCGCGTCAACCGGGTGCTTTCCAGCGGCGGCGTCTCGCGCGTGGAGCTCGTCGCGAACGGCCCCTACCGCGAAGGCGCCCAGGATTATTTCGAAGTGGAGGTGGGCTCCGAGGAGCTGTCCCGCCTCGGGCTTGCGGTTGGACAGCGCGTGCGCCTCCAGAGCAGGCGGCTGCGCCTGTTCGATGACCAGCAGGCGGGTGGTCGGACGTGAACCTCCAGCAGCTCCGCATCATTCGGGAGACGGTCCGGCGGAACTTCAACCTGACCGAAGCGGCCAACGCCTTGCATACCTCGCAATCGGGCGTCTCCAAGCACATCAAGGACCTCGAGGACGAGCTCGGCGTTGAATTGTTCGTGCGGCGCGGCAAGCGGCTTCTCGGTCTCACCGAGCCCGGCCAGGAGCTCATCGGCATCGTCGAGCGCATTCTGCTCGACACGCAGAACATCAAGAAGCTCGGCGAGCAGTTCTCCAATCGCGACCGCGGCCAGCTGACGGTCGCAACGACGCACACACAGGCGCGCTACGCGCTGCCGCCCGTGGTGACGGCCTTCAAGAAGGAGTTCGCGAAGGTCAACCTGGTGCTCCACGAGGCAAGCCCCACCGAGATCGTCGCCATGCTCCTCGACGGCCGCGCCGACATCGGCATCGCGACCGAAGCCTTGCAGGACGTGCCCGAGCTCGCCGCCTTCCCATGGTATTCCTGGCATCACGGCGTCATCGTTGCGAAATCGCATCCGCTCGCGACCGAGAAGCGGCTGTCGCTCGAGGCGATCGCCGAGTGGCCGATCGTGACCTATCAGACGGGCTTCACCGGCCGCAGCCGCATCGACGAAGCGTTCGAAAAGGCAGGCGTGGTCCCCGACATCGTCATGACCGCGCTGGATGCCGACGTGATCAAGGCCTACGTCGAGCTTGAGCTCGGCATCGGCATCCTCGCCTCCCAGGCCTTCAACGCCGACCGCGATCCGGAGCTCAGGCTGCTCGATGCCCGGTCGCTGTTTGCCGCAAACACCTCGCGCATCGCCGTACGCCGCGGCGCCTACCTGCGCGGCTACGCCTACCGCTTCATTGCGCTGTGCTCGGCGGAGCTCACCGAGGCCCGCGTGCGCGACGACGCCAGCACCGACCGGCACGAGGCCTGACCGGCAAAAACGCTTCGCGCCCCGCGCACGCCCGTGCGCGAGGGAGCGGCCGCCACCGCCGCGTCCGTATCACTTGCTGCTTTGATCGTGGCGCCTCAGGTGGCGCACGACCAGGGTGCCGGCCGCAATTCCCGCGAGCATGGCCGGAACGAATGCCAGCGTCCCGGGAGCCGCGAGGGCAACACCCGTCAGCGCCGGGCCGGGACACAAGCCGCCGAGCCCCCAGCCGATACCGAAGATCGCCGATCCGAGGACGAGCTCGGCCGTGATCGGCCTGGAGGGCGGGATCTCGAACGCCGGCTCAAGAAGCGGATGCTCGCGGCCGCGCCGGACGAGCGCGTAACCCGGCGCCGCGACGGCTATGGCGCCGGCCATCACGAAGGCAAGGCTCGGGTCCCAGGTGCCGGCGATGTCCAGGAAGTTCAGCACTTTGGCGGGGTCGACCATGCCAGAGAGGATGAGACCTGTTCCGAAGACGAGGCCGAGAGTCAAGTTGAGGATGACGCGCATGGCTCAGCCTCCCACGACGTGGCGAACGAGAAAGACCGTCAGCACGGCGGTCGCCATGAACGTTCCCGTCGCAACGAGCGAGCGCCGCGACAGACGCGAAAGGCCGCAGACGCCGTGACCGCTCGTGCAGCCGCTTCCCACGATCGCCCCGACGCCCACGAGAAAGCCGGCGGCGACGAGCAAAGGGATGTTTGCGGACACGGTTTGCGCCGGAGCCGCACCGCTCAAGAGCGTCCACGCTGCCGGAGCGGCCACCAGCCCGAAGAGGAAGCCCATCGCCTCGAGAGGACGCGAATGCGCGCCCGGCATCAGGGCCCGGCGCAGGATGCCGGCAATGCCGGCAATCCGACCGGAGACGAGAAGGAGGCCCACGGCGGAGGCGCCGATGAGAGCTCCGCCGAGGAGCGAGGCGAGCGGCGTGAATTCTGTTGTCAAGGATCACCCTCATTGCAGACGTCCGGCGCGGCGACTTCATTGCACCGATCCGCAGACACGCCACCTTCCGTCGCCTTGGATGGGTGCGTCCGGCAGATCAAGCGCCGCCACTTCAGGTATCGTCGGCACGTGGCGAGGGGACCGTGGCCTATCGCCGCGAGGGCTCGCGGACTATGAGGCAACTGGCAAAGCTAACCGACGGACACCGCCGCCGGGAATGAGCGGCCGCGGGCCGTGCGCTTGCCATCGCTGTCCGCCGTGCGGATGAAGGTGCGCACCACCGGATAGATGTCGCTCTCCCAGCGCCTGCCGTTGAACGTGCCGTAATGGCCAACGTCCGGCTGCAGGTGTTGGCGCTTCAGATCCGGGCTGAGGGACCGGCACAGATCGTGCGCGGCCGCCGTCTGGCCGATGGCGCAGATGTCGTCGCGACCGCCTTCCACCGTCAGCAGCGCCGTGCCTGTGATCGCCGCGGGATCGACCCGGCGCCCCCGGTACGTGAAGGTCCCGGTGGCGATGGCGACGCGCTGGAAGATCCGATCGATGGTCTCGAGGTAGAACTCTTCCGTCAGGTCGAGGACGGCAAAATATTCGTCGTAGAAGTCCTTGATCTTCTGCGCCTCAGCCGTCTCGCCCCGGGCGAGATGCATGTAGAGGCGCTGATGCTGGACGCGATGGCGTTCCGGGTTCATGGCCATGAACGCGGCGAGCTGCAGGAAGCCTGGATAGACGCGCCGGCCGGCGCCGCAATGACGCTGGGGCACCCGCTGGATCACCGTGCGCCGGAACCAAGAGAGCGGCTTGTCGATCGCCAGGCGGTTGACGGCCGTCGGGCTCGTGCGCGGGTCGATCGGACCGGCCATCAGCGTCATCGAGCGCGGCGTTGCCGGGTGGCCGTCTTCGGACATCACCGCAACGACCGCAAGCGTCTGCACGCACGGCTGGCACACGGCGAGCACATGCGCACCCGGTCCGATCTCCTCCAGGAAGCGGATCAGGTAGGCGCAGTAGTCTTCGACGCCGAACGTCCCGGCCGCAAGCGGTACATCGCGCGCATTGGCCCAATCAGTGATGTAGACCTCGTGATCGCGCAGAAGCGTCGCGATCGTTCGCGAGAGCAGGGTGGCGAAGTGGCCCGACAGAGGCGCGACGACGAGAACCTTGGGCTGCGGCGTCTCGGTGTCCTTGGTGAAACGAAGAAGCTTGCAGAAGGGCAGGTCGAGCACGATGTCCTCGGCGACGCGGACGTGCCGGTCGCCAACCATCACGGAACGGATGCCGAAGCCCGGCCGCGTGTGTGTCAGGGCAAAGCGCGAGGCCATCTCCAGCCCGGCATCGACGTAGCGCCGGACACCGGCGAACAGCGGCCACGGCGCCAGGTTGCACGCAAACCGCGCCAGGTCCCGGTAATGGGACGCAACATCATCGTGAAGCTGGTAGGCATCGTACAGCATGGGTGGCTTTCCGAGAGGAGCGACGCCGCATCGCCGACGCCGGGAGACGCCAGGTCTTCGCATCGCTGTCGATCAATGACCGCCTCGCTATAGGCCGGTCTTGCACTCGGGCAGCATCGCGCTGCCGTCGATGAGATAAACGCACGGCTTCAGCATTTGTTGCTGTCCCCCGCGGCACACGCCTGCGCGCCGTTCCGCTGCGCGCACGAAGGCGGGCCGTGTGCGCTCAACCGCGCAAGCGCAGACGGAGTGTCGGTCGAGGAAAGAAAGGAATGGTCAGGCGGTGCGGCTGAGGAGCTCCGTCTCGCGCACGAGCTCGCGCCAGATCTCCAGCATCGCCCGCGAGTCGAGACCGCAGTAGGCGAGCAGGTCGGCCTTGATGCCGGCGGCCTCCCCAGGAGAAACACTCCCTGTCACGATATCGTTCCAGCGCGCCGACGCCGTGCCGCCTTCCCCGATCGCAAGGCCCTTGTAGGAGAGCGCCGGCACGAGAACGGGAAGGATGAACTTGATCGAGGTGCGCCCCTTGAAGCCGGGATGCACGTAGGCGCCTGCGTCGAACACCTCCAAGAGATCGACGATGCGCGCATCCACGTCCGCGAGCCAATCGGCCTGATCGGGATTGCGCTCGGCGAGCTTGTCGTTGATCCCGCGCTCGAAGCTCTGGTTCCACACGACGATGGCGCCTGTCTCCGGCAGGGAGCGGCGCAATTGAGCGAGGAACGCCGCATCGGGCCTCTCGCCGGTCGCGTGCAGGAACTCGTGATGCGCGAAGTCCGCCCCAGGACCAGCGACGACATCGAGCGAGAACTGGAACGGGATGTGGTCGAAGGGGCGATAGCCGGGAAAGCGGGGCACCGCCGCCGCGAAAGTCTCGTAGTCCAGAAACGAGATCGGGAATCGGATCGCGTCGAGGAAGGCGCCGATCTCCGCGTGGTTGACCGACGCCTGCCCGGATTTCGCCGCCCGCACCTGGGCTCTCTGCTTTGGGCTCAGCGGGAACTCGTCGGGCAACTCCGTGATCTTCAGGATACCTCGCTCGATAAGCGTGACGAGCTTCTTCGGCGAGCTGCCGATACGTGTGATGTCATGCACGCTGTAGCCGGGCACATCGGGATTGCTGAGCGCGAACGTGCGGCAGTGGCCGCTGCGGCCCTTGGTGATGCACGTGCATGGCCCCGCGGGTTGCGTATCGGGCTGCAGGTCGTCGTAAGCCGCGTCCATCTCGACGGCCATCTCGTCGCGGATCCCATCCGCGGCATCGGTGAAATCCTCGCGCGTGAAGAGCGCCTCGATGTCGAGTGTCCCGTTGCGCACGTAGTCCGGGTTGAGCCGCACGAGATGCAGGCGGCCGAGCGGCACGCCGTTCCGCCGCAGGATTTCGGCCTGAAACGCAATGTCGCGCGCATAAAGGTCGTTCTTCGCCGTCTTGTTCTCGCCGCGGGTCGAGGCCTTCACCTCGTAGAGATCGTAGGCCCCGGTCCCGCCGTTCCACACGAGGATGTCGCATGCGGTCGTGAACTGGTCGGTCTCGAAGACCGGCTGATAGAGCACGGGGGCACGATCCGCGACGAAGCGCGCCGTTTCCGCCGCCGACCCGCGAGGCAGCGTCACGCCGTCCGGAAAGAGACCGCGCGCGAGCACGTCGATCTCGTTGCCGGCGGCGATGACGGTCTTGTCGAAGTCCGACAGGGGCTCGGCGTTGTAGAGGTCCGGCAGGTGAGCCTTGAACCATGCGTCGTGGCGGCACTCCCTCCAGGCGAGGAAGTTCGTCTTGCTGAGCTTCATGGCGACCCCACCGATTGCCAGACCGCACCGCGCCGTCAGCGGCACATTCGCGGGCGGCCTCGCGCACACCACCTCCGCCGGCGAAAACGCTACGCCGGCCGAGAAGAGCCGCCAGAGAGAAGCAGGCCGTGCGGGCCTACTTGCACGCCACCTGCCGCGCGGTGCACTTCGTCAAGCCGGCATCATTGGCGCACTTCACGTTGACGGGGCCCCGCGCTTTGCGTCCCGACCACAGGTTCGACTGGTAGAGGGACTCCTTTGCGAGCGCGGTCGCCATCTCCGCCGTGAGGGCGGTGGCGGTTCCTCCCGCGCGAACGCAGTGATGATCGGCGCTTGCCGGTGCGGCGGCGAGCACCAATCCCGTCAGCACGGCGGCAACGCTCGCAAGCCTGGCGGTCATCATGGCTGTATCCTCCATCGACGAATCTGCCCCGCCGGCAGTATGCGCGGGCCTCATGACGTGAAAAAGGGTCTTGGCCCGGCCGCCGGCGTCGCCGTGGGGTTTTCTCCACCGCCGTGTCGGCCCGATCACGCCGCTCGCAAGCGAAAAGGCCCGCCGGGAAATACCCAATCGGGGTGCATCGGCCTCGTGCCTGGACCGTCGCTTAATCCTCAGTCCGCGCCGGACGGCCGCTTGGCATCCGCCTCGGCCTTGAGCGCCGCCTTGCCGATCAGATGCGCGCTGACCGGGGCCGTGATGAACAGGAATAGCGGAATGGCGAGCGCCTTGAGGCTGATGCCGCCGCCGGCCGCATAGGTCGCAAACACCGAAGCGAGGACGATCGCGCCGACGCCGAGGGTCGTCGCCTTCGTCGGCCCGTGCAGGCGGGCGAAGAGATCGGGCAGGCGCACCAGCCCAACCGAGCCGAGCAGGACGAAGACGGAGCCGAGGACGATGAGGACGGCGGCGAGGACTTCGGCGATCATGGCTCCCGCTCCACCTCGATGATGGTGCCGCCGATGAGGAACTTGCACAGCGCCACGGTCGCGACGAAGCCCATCATCGCGATGAGGAGGGCCGCCTCGAACGACAGATCGGTGCCCGCCACGAGGTCGACGAGGACGACGAGCGCGATCGCATCGACCGCAAGCGTGTCGAGCGCAAGGATGCGGTCGGCCACCGACGGGCCCTCCGCGAGGCGCCACAAGGTGAGCCCCGTGGCGAGGCCGACGAGCACAAGGCCGGTCAGCAGGGCTGTCGTCAGCATCCGAAGATCTCCTTCAGCGGGGTCTCGTAGCGTGCCTTGATTTCGGCGACGAGGGCCGTCGCGTCCGGCACGTTGAGGGCATGAATGTGCAGGCGGCGCGCGTCCCTATCGATATCCAGCGAGACGGTGCCGGGCGTGAGCGTGATGATGCTGCCCAGGATCGTCGCAACGTAGGGGTCCGCCAGATCGAGCGGCACGTCGACGAATGCCGGCCTGATGCCGCCGAGCGGTCCGACGACGATCCGCGCCACGGCGATGTTGGCGACAAGGATGTCGTGCAGCACGACGAGCAGCAGCCGGATGGCCGGCAGCGCGCGGAACGTGCGCGGCCGGTCGGGCCAGAACGTCCGGGTGAACTGGGGGATCAGAAGCGCCAGGGTGGCGCCCAGGAGCAGGGTTCCGGGGCTCGTGTCGGCGGCGAGCAGCACCCACAGCGTCACGATGGCAAGCGAGACGACAGGCTGAGGCAGAACACGCTGCAGAAGCGTCAGGGACGGCGTCATGGACGATGCTCCCGTTGAACGGCGGCCGGATCGCCGAGGACGGCCGCCACATAGGCCGCCCGGTCGAGAAGCTGGTCGGCCGTGGCACGGGCATAGCTCGAAACCGGCGCCGCGGCCGCCGTCACGAACGCCACCGCCGCGAGCATGAGGACCAGGGCCGCCGACAATCCGCACGGCGGCCGGCAGCCGGCGCCGGTCCGCTCCCCGGTGCGCGGCGCATCCGGTTCCCAGAAATAGAGGCTGGCCGCGCGCGCGAGCACGAGCGCGGCGATGAACCCGGACAGGAGCAGGGCCGCCCATACATAAGGCCACGCCGCACTGTTCCCGAGCGCCTGCATGACCATCACCTTGCCGAGGAAGCCCGACAGGGGGGGAACGCCGGCCGCGGCGAGGCTCAGCACGAGAAAGGCCGCGCCCGTCATGGCCGGATGCGTGAGCCGCGGCCCGTCGCCGAGCCGGTCGCCTGCGGCACCCCGTTGGCGTGACAGGACATCCGCGAGGAGGAAGAACGAGCCCGTCACCAGCGTCGTCTGCACCAGGTAGTAGAGCAGCGCCGCGATCGAGCCTGCATCGGGGGCTGCAAGCCCCAGCAAAAGCGTGCCGCCCGAGACGAGCACGAGATTGGCCACGACGAGGCCGAGACGGCCTGCGGCAAGCAGGCCGAGGCAGCCGACGAGGATCGTTCCGAGCGCCAGCCACGGCAGCCAGGGCTGGAGCACGTCGGCCGTGAACGGGGCCGCCGCGAACCCGATCGTGGCGACGCGCAGGAGTGCGTAGATGCCGACCTTGGTCATGATGACGAACAGGGCCGCGACCGGCAGCGTGGCCGCCGTATAGACGTGGGGCAGCCAGAAGCCGATCGGCAGGATCGCCGCCTTCAGGAGGAACACGGCAACGAGCAGCACGGCAACGACCCGCACGACACCCTGGTCCGCGTCCGGCACCTTGGCGAGGACGTAACCGAGATCGGCCATGTTCAGGGTGCCGAGCAGGCCGTAGAGCAATCCGAGCGCGATCAGGAACAGCGCCGAGCCGCAGAGGTTGAGAACGACGTAGGCGACGCCGGCCCGTCGCCGCCGAAGACCGCCCGCGTGCACGAGCAGGCCATAGGAGGCCAGCAGCAGGATCTCGAAGAACACGAAGAGGTTGAATAGATCGCCCGTCAGAAAGGCGCCGTTGAGTCCCATGAGCTGGAACTGCAGCAGGCTGTGGAAGTGGCGGCCGCGCGTATCGGTGCCGGACGTCGCCGCGAGGGACACCGGGATCGCAAGCGCTGCCGTCACGGCCACCATCAGCGCGGACAGGCGGTCGAGAATGAGGACGATGCCGTAAGGCGCCGGCCAGTCTCCCAGGCGGTAGACGTGCACGCTGCCTGCGCTTGCCGTCGCGATCTGGGCCGCCGCGGCAAGGCCGAGCAGCGCGAGCGCCGCCATCGAGATCGCGCGCTTGGCCGCCACGCTGGCGTCGGGCACGAGAAGCAGCAGCACGGCGGCCGCCAGCGGGATCAGAACGGGCAGGATCGGCAGATGGCTCATCGATCCTCGCCTGCGTCCACGTGATCGGTTCCGCTTGCCCCTTTCGCCGCAAGCGCCAGCGCCATCAGATAGGCCGTCATGCCGAAGCCGATGACGATCGCCGTCAGCACGAGCGCCTGCGGCAGCGGGTCGGTCTGCCCCGTCAGGCCGGCAAGCATGAGCGGAGGCGCCGAGGCCTTGAGCCGCGCTCCGAAGAAGATGAGCGCGTTGACGGCATAGGACAGCAGCGTGAGGCCGACGAGGACGGAGAACGTCGTGGGCCTGAGGATCAGGAAGATGCCGCAGGCGGTCAGAAGTCCCAGAGCCAGGGCGACGAGGATTTCCATGGTTTCAGCCGCCCTCCGCGCCGGTTGCTGAACCTGCCGCCGTGACGGACCTCGCCTCGCGGCGGCGCAGCAGGGCCAGCTCCGAGAGCGTCAGCATCACCGCGCCGACCACGACGAGGAACACGCCGAGGTCGAACGCCATGGCGGACGCGAGATCGAACGCCGCGAGCCCGGGCGGATGCACGTGGCCGTGCGTCGAGGTCAGGAACGGATAGCCAAGGAGCAGGCTCATGGCTCCCGTCGCGCCCGCGATCCCCAGTCCCGCGCCGAGAACGCGCACATAGCTGCCGCGCAGCCGTTCGGATGCAAAGTCATAGCCGCTCGCGATGTATTGCAGCATGAGCGCCACGGCGGCGACGAGCCCGGCGATGAAGCCGCCTCCCGGCAGGTTGTGGCCGCGTAGGAAGATGTAGACCGCCACGGCGAGCGCCAGCGGCAGGAGCGGCCGCATGAGCTCGGTCAGCATGATCGGAAAGCGGTCGCGCCTCGTGCCGGCCTCCCCCGCATGCGCCTTCAAGAGAAGACCATCGAGCAGCGCACTAAGGCCGATAGCGGCCATCGCCAGAACCGTGATCTCGCCCAGCGTGTCGAAGCCGCGAAAGTCGACCAGGATGACGTTGACGACGTTGGTGCCGCCGCCGTCGGGCTTGGCGTGGGCCATGTGATAGGCCGCAATCGACTCGTAAGGCCGCGTCAGCATCGCGTATGACATGGCGGCCACGCCCGCCCCGCCGCCGAGTGCCAGCAGCACATCCCGTGACCGTCGGACCCGCCCGCTTCGCGCCGCGACCTCAGCCGGGAGGTAGCGCAGGCCCATCAGCATGAGCACGATCGTGACGACCTCGACGGAAATCTGCGTCAAGGCGAGATCCGGAGCTTGAAAGCGCAGGAAAGTCAGCGAGACGACGAGCCCCGTCACGCTCAGGAACACGAGCGCCAGCACCCGCTGGCGCCGGTAGAGGACGCTGCACACCGATCCGAAGGCGATCACCGCAAAGGCGGCGGCGGCTGCGGCATCGACCGGCGCAATGGCGATCGGACCGGCGAGCGGGCCTGCCGGCGACGTCGCCCACGCCCAGGCGCCGAGTAGCAAGGCGAAAGAAAAGAACAGCGCGAGGTTGCGTTGCAGGGACCGGGTATCCAGGAGGCCGAGCGCCGCGACGGAGAAGCGGGCGGCGGCACGGTAGACGCGCTCGAAGGCGACAGGACTCGTCAGCGACCACGCGTAGCGCTGCTGCAGGCGATAGAGGTCATGCCGGCGGCTGAACTGAAGCACCCCGAGCCCGAAGGCGACGATGGTCATGACGAGGGGCAGGTTGAAACCGTGCCACACCGCGAGGGAGATTGCGGGCACCGCGCCGGGAAGAACCGCGTCGGCCGCCACCGTCAGGATCGGCCCGACCGACACCTGCGGCAGGAATCCGACGACGATCACCAGCGCCACCAGAACCTCGACGGGCAGACGCATCCAGCGCGGCGGCTCGTGCGGTGTCCTCGGAAGCCCCCTCGGCGGGCCGTCGAAGAAGACGTCGTAGATGAAGCGCACCGAGTAGGCGACCGACAGCATGCCGGCGACAACCGCGAAGACCGGCAGGAGAAAGTTGGCGGACCCGTCAACGTGCCGATGCGCAACCGCCGCAGTGTAGAACATCTCCTTCGACAGGAAGCCGTTGAGGAGCGGCACGCCGGCCATGGAGCCGGCCGCGAGGATGCCCAGTACCGCCGTCCGCGGCATGACCCGGAAAAGGCCGCCCATGCGCCGCATGTCGCGCGTGCCGGTCTCGTGGTCGATGATGCCGGCCGCCATGAACAGCGAGGCCTTGAAGATGGCGTGGTTGACGATGTGAAACACGCCCGCCACCGCCGCCAGCGGCGTGTTCAAACCGAACAGCAGCGTGATGAGGCCGAGGTGGCTCACCGTGGAGTAGGCAAGAAGCCCTTTCAGATCGTGCTTCAGCAGCGCGACGTAGGCGCCGTAGACGAACGTCAGCGCGCCGGTCGTGGCCACGAGCATGAACCACAGTTCGGTACCCGAAAGCACCGGATACATGCGCGCCAGCAAGAAAACGCCGGCCTTCACCATGGTCGCGGAGTGGAGGTAGGCGGAGACTGGCGTCGGCGCGGCCATGGCCTGCGGCAGCCAGAAATGGAACGGAAACTGCGCCGACTTGGTGAACGCGCCGAGAAGAAAGAGCACGAGCACGGCGGGGTAGAGGGGATCGGCGCGAACCGCACTCCCCTTCTCCAGGACCACCGAGAACTCGTAGCTGCCGACCATCTGTCCGAGCAGCAGCACGCCGGCGAGAAGTGCCAGACCGCCGGCTCCCGTCACGGCCAGCGACATGCGCGCCGCGATGCGCGCCTCCACCTGCCCATGGTTATAGGCAATGAGAAGGAACGAGGTCAGGCTCGTCACTTCCCAGAACACGACCATCAGGACGATGTTCTCGGCCAGCACGATGCCGAGCATCCCTCCGGCGAAGCAGAGAAGGGCCGCGTAGAACCATCCGAGCCGGTCGCCCGCCGGAAGATAGTAGGCCGCATAGAGGACGATCAGCAGGCCGATGCCGTGGATCAGGAGGCAAAAGAGGAGCCCAAGCCCATCGAACCGCAGCGCAAGGTCGAGCCCCCACGCGGGCAGCCACGCCACCTTCCAGAGCACGACTTTGCCCGCGAAGACCTCGGCCGCCAGCAGCCCCGTCGCCGCAAGCCCGGCCGCCATCGCCAGCCCCGCGGTCCAGGCGGCGAGCCGGCGCGACCGTTGCGCCGCCAGGGCCACGACCGGGGCGCCCGCGAACGGCGCCAGCAGGACGGTGAGGAGCAAGAGATCTCGCATGCCGGCCCCGTGTAGCGTTGGCGACCAAGTCTGATCAAGGCCGATCAGCGAGCCTCAGGCCGGTCGGCGCTGGCAATTGCACCTGCCCGTGCCTATCCTGCCCCATCGCCCGCTCACCAGATCGACCAGGAGCGCCTGCGCCCGCATGCCCGGCAAGCGCATTATCACCATCGGCCACGCCGCACTCGATTTCGTCTATCGGATCGATGCCTTCCCGCCGCAGCCGATCAAGCTGCGGGCGCGCGAGCACATCACCAGCGGCGGCGGGATGGCCGCCAACGCTGCGGCCGCCGCGGCGAGGCTTGGCGGCGAGGTGGCGCTGTGGAGCCGCGTCGGATCGGACCCGGCCGGCGGATTGATCCTCTCCGATCTGGAACGGCTCGGCATCGATGCGCGGCACGTCAAAGTTCACGACGGCGCCCGCTCGGCCACCGCCGCCGTCATCGTCGATGCGTCGGGCGAGCGCTTCATCGTCAGCGAGGACGACCATGAGATGCCGATGTCGGCGGACTGGCTGCCGCTCGCCGAGATCGCGCGCGCCGGCGCCGTGCTGAGCGACCTGTCGTGGCTCGAGGGCACGCGCGCCGCGTTCGAGGCCGCACGCCGGCAGGGCGTGCCGACGCTTGTCGACGTCGACCTCGGCAGCGGCCGCTGGCTCGCCGACATGCTCGACGTCACCGACTACGTCATCGCCTCCGCGCCCGCCTTCGAACGCTTCGTGGAGGGCCATGACACTGAAACACGGCTCGCGAGCCTGATCGCGCGCGGCGCGCGTCATGCCGGCGTCACCCGCGGCGCGGAGGGCTACACCTGGATGGACCGCGACGGACGCATCGGCCGCCAGCCAGCTTTTGCCGTGACGGCTGTCGATACCACCGGCGCCGGCGACGCCTTCCACGGCGCGTTCGCCTGGGCGATCGCCGAGGGTCATCCCGATGCGACGTGCGCGGCGGTCGCCGCCGCCGTGGCGGCCATGAAGTGCCGGCGGCTCGGTGCGCGGGCGGGCCTGCCGACCCGCGCCGAGCTCGACGCCTTCCTCGCCGGGCGCCAGGCACTGGTCCTCGATGCCGCGCCGGTTTGACCGGCGTGGCGTTGGACCAAGTGCCCCCTTTGATCGGAATCAAGGTTTTTTGGAGCCGGCGACGCAACACACGAGGAGCGAAAGCGGGTCGACCGGGTCGCCCCGGCATTGCATCATAAGGCAGACCTTGAGCATGGACCTCGACCTCGCGGACCGACTTCAATTGCATCGCATCGACGGCTTTCCCGCACCGTTGCTCGCCGCCGCCCCGTTCGAGCTGTGGCGCGAGCTTCCGGGCCCCACCCTGTTCCGGATACCCGGCCGCCAGGAGCCGCCGCTCTTTGTCACGGTCCTGCTGCACGGCAACGAGGATACGGGCTGGGAGGCCGTCAAGGCCGTTCTCCAGCGCCACGTCAACCGGCCGCTCGCGCGCACGCTTCTGCTTTTCGTCGGCAACCTCGACGCCGCGCGCGTGAACGTCCGCACACTGCCGGAGCAGACCGACTACAATCGCACTTGGCCCGGCACGTTGCTCACGGCCTCACCCGAATCCCGCCTGATGCGCACCGTCGTCGAGACCGTGCGCGATCATCGGCCGTTCGCCAGCATCGACATCCACAACAACACCGGCCACAACCCGCACTATGCGTGCGTCAACCGCCTTGCCGAGCCCTACCTGCATCTGGCGCGGCTCTTCAGCCGCACGGTCGTGTATTTCGAGCGGCCGCTCGGCGTGCAGTCGGCGGCGCTGGCGGAGGTCTGCCCGGCCGTGACCGTCGAGTGCGGACGCGCCGGAGGGGCTGACGGCGTGGCGCACGCCGCCGAGTTCATCGAGGCCGCGCTGTCTCTTTCCCACTTCCCCGAGCACCCCGTGCCCGACGGCGACCTCGACCTCATGCAGACGCACGCGATCGTCAAGGTGCCGGCGTCCGCAAGCTTCTCCTTCGACGGCTCCGCCGCCGACCTCCAGTTCCGCCCTGACCTCGATCACCTGAACTTCGCCGAGCTCGAGCCCGGCGTCGCCTTCGGCACGCTCGGCGGCACGAAGGCGGCCCGCCTTGAGGTTCACCCCGGCGGAACGAGGCCGGACGTCGAGGACTTCTTCGCCTACCACGGCGACACGATCCGCCTCGCCAAAGCGGCGATTCCGGCCATGCTGACGCGCGATCGCCGTGCCGTCGAGCTTGATTGCCTCGGCTACCTGATGCACCGGATCGCACGCGACGGGACGCCCGCCGGCCCCTGACGCAGGTCCATCGACGCGACCGGCCCGACAACGGCCGCCAGAGCAGGACGCCATGGACGACGCATTGCATCATCCGCCGAGCGCGACTGACCGCGAACGCTATGCGGAGCTGCAGGCCGCGCTCGTCACCCAGTTCGAGACCATCTTCCGCGATCCCAACGGGCCGCGCACGGTGCTCGTCATCCCGAGCCTCAGCCTCGACCAGCAGGTGATGGCGAAAGTTTCCGGCGTCGCGCATTACGAGGAGCGGATGCTGTGCCTGCTCATGCTCTTGCGCCTGCCGCGTACCCGCCTCGTCTACGTCACCAGCACACCAGTCTCCGCCGCGATCATCGACTATTACCTTCACCTTTTGCCCGGCATTCCGAGCGAGCACGCCCGCCGGCGCCTGACACTCTTGGCCTGCGACGATGCGAGCCCCGCGCCGCTCACCGAGAAGGTGCTCGCGCGGCCTCGTCTCATCGCGCGCATCAGGGAGGCCATCGGCGAGGCCGCCATTGCGCATATGACGTGCTTCACCGTCTCCGAGCTCGAACGACGGCTGGCACTCGTCCTGGGGATTCCGATCTACGGCTGCGATCCGTCATTGCTGCACCTCGGCTCCAAGAGCGGCTCGCGCAAGATCTTCCGCGAGGCGGGCGTCGCCCTGCCGGCCGGGTACGAGGATCTCAACGATGCCGCCGATGCGGCCCGCGCGCTCGCCGAGCTGAAGCGCGAGAAGCCGGATCTCAAGAAGGCCGTCGTGAAGATCAACGAGGGGTTCTCCGGCGAGGGCAACGCCGTGTTCGATTTTGCCGGCGCGCCCCAAGGACCGGCCCTGGTGCCGTGGATCGCAGACCGGTTGCCTTGCCTTGCCTTCGAAGCGCGGGGAATGACGTTCGACCTCTACCAGCGCAAGCTCGCCGCAATGGGCGGCATCGTAGAGGAGTGGATCCCGGGAGACGTGAAAGAGAGCCCCTCGGTGCAGTTCCGCGTCGATCCTGCCGGGACCCTCGAGGCGATCTCCACGCACGATCAGGTGCTCGGCGGCAAGACGGGCCAGATCTTTCTCGGCGCGCGCTTCCCCGCGGCCGAGGCCTACCGGCTCGACATCCAGCGCGAGGGCCTCAAAGCCGCCGCGGTGCTCGCATCGAAGGGTGTGCTCGGGCGGTTCGGCATCGACTTCGTCTCGGTCAAGGAATCGGACGGCTGGCGCCACGTCGCCATCGAGATCAACCTGCGCAAAGGCGGAACGACCCATCCCTTCATCATGCTCCAGTACCTCACCGATGGCCGCTACGATCCGCAGACCGGGCTCTTCCATACGCCGTCCGGCCGGCCGCGCTGCTACTATGCCTCCGACAATCTCGAATCCCCGCTCTATTGCGGCCTGACGCCCGACGACCTCATCGACATTGCCGTCATGAACGAGCTGCATTTCAATGCCGCGAGGGCCGAGGGCGTCGCCTTTCATCTGATCGGCGCCTTGTCCGAGTACGGCAAGCTCGGCATCGTCGCCATCGGCGAGACCCACGAGCGGGCCGAGGCGCTCTACCGCAAGACGGTCGACGTCCTCGACCACGAAGGGGGCCGCGCCTTCCCGGTCTAGGAGAGAAATGTCATGTCACACCGATCCCTCATCGCATCGGGCGGCCTTGCAATCGCCCTCGCCGCAACGGCCTTGCTTATCGGCTCCGCTCTGGCGGCCGACGACGAGGAGGGCGAGGACCCGATCGGCCTCACCGAATACGAGATCGCGTGCATGCCGTGCCACGGGCTCGATGGCAAAGGCGATGGACCGCAGGCCAAGTCCCTCTCGGTCATGCCGGCCGACCTGACCCGGCTCGCCAAGGCCAACGGCGGCATTTTCCCCGCACGCGCGATCTACGACATGATCGACGGCCGGGGCGTGATCCCGGCGCACGGCAAGCGTGAGATGCCGATCTGGGGTGCGCGCTACCGGGCCACGGGCGAGCCCGGCGAGGACCCGGCCGAGGTCGACAAGCGCGCCCGCGCGCTCATGCAGGCCCTCGTCAACTACCTGGAAACGATCCAGAGGAAATAGCGCGCTTCGGGAGATGCCCTCCCTGCCGCGGCAGCGGCGTGCTATGCGCTTCGCCTGAAGCGAGCAGGCGGCCGACGGACAGAGCATGACCGCACCGAAGAAGCGCACCGCGATCCTGATTTCCGGACGCGGCTCCAACATGGTGAGCCTGGTCGAGGCGGCCCGCCGGCCGGACTATCCGGCCGAGATCGTCGTCGTCGTCTCCAACCGCCCGGAGGCCGCGGGCCTCACCTGGGCGAAGGAGCAGGGCATCCCGGCGCTGGCGATGGATCACAAGCTCTACAGCGACCGGGCGCACTTCGAGAGCCAGTTGCAGGGCGTGCTGACGGCCTCGCGCGTCGATCTCGTCTGCCTGGCCGGCTTCATGCGCCTCATGACGCCGGCCTTCGTCGAGAGCTGGCGTGACCGCATGCTGAACATCCACCCCTCCCTTTTGCCCGCGTTCAAGGGCCTTCACACGCACGCCCGGGCACTTGCGGCCGGCGTCAAGTTCAGCGGCTGTACGGTGCACCTCGTCCGGCCGGAGATGGACGAAGGGCCGATTCTCGGCCAAGCCGTCGTGGCGGTTCACCCCGACGATACGGAGGCAACGCTGGCCGCCCGCGTGCTTGCTGCGGAGCACCGGCTCTATCCTCGCATTTTAGAATTGTTCGCGGCCGATCTGATCGACGTCAACGGCAATAAAACAGTGGCCGTTTCGGGCGTTAACAGATTTTCGACACAGTTCTCTCCGGAACTGTAAATCAATGCGATTAGTTATACGCGTGCCCAATTGGTTACCGTGCGCCGATAAATTGACGCGGCACGGCGCCCTCTCATGGACACCCCGTGGAAGCCGGTGTTAGTCAAGCCCCTCGGTCGGATATCGAGGGTTCGGCGGGCGAGGCTAATGTCGTGAGCGCCTTTGCGCCTGACCGCCGCCGTCTGCCCCGCCTCGTCGTCGAGCAGGGTTGCGGATGTCGGAGGCGCCAGAGGCGCCAGAGGTGATCGGTCAGAGGCATCGGTCAAGGTGCGCACCGCCCAATACGCCGGCCCAAAGACGCCGGTCCAACTACACGCCGGACGAAACACGCCGGAAGATTGAGAGGCCGTAAAGTGCGGCTCGGAGACTTAGGCATGACAGTTCAACAGGAATTGGGGCACGTCCAGGGACTGGGGGAGGCGAACAGCATCTGGTTCAAGCTCACAGCTTTGACCAAGGCCGATCCCGAGAACCCCATGCGCACGTTGCAGATGATGGCGGACCGCTATGGCCCGGTCATCACCGTCAACCTGCCCAACCAGCGCGTCGTCTTCCTGACGGACCCGGAGCACTTCAAGCACGTGCTCGTGCAGAAGGCCGACGACTACATCAAGTACTTCGACGGCCTGAAGCCGGTCTTCGGCAAGTCCATGATCACGCATGACGGCGTGCTCTGGCAGAAGATCCGCATGCCGCAGCAGCCCGCGTTCCATCCGGACATGTTTGCGGAATACATTCCCTACTTCCTGCAGGCCATTCGCACGAAGATGGAGCTGTGGTCGAAGCTCGCCGAGAAAGGCGAGACGTTCGAGATGGTCGAGCAGACGTGGACGCTCGCCGCGGACATGATCTGCAAGGCGCTGTTCGACCGCGACATGCCCTTCAATCCGCATTTCGTCTTCAAGTGCGTCAAGACCTACACCGACGTCATGAACCACAAGGCGATCCGCCTCAAAGTCGTGACCAACGAGGAGTTCGAGGTCACCGACGAGGACGCCGCCAAGGCCATGGAAGCCTGGGGGTCCGTGCCGCTGGCCGTCCTGGCGGCGGACCCGCGCGAGCAGCGCGAGCGCACGCTCCTGAAGATGATCGAGGCCGTGACCGCCGATCCCAACGTTCCGGAGTTCGACCAGCAGCAGGCCATCGACGAGATCAAGCAGTATTTGTGGGCCGGCACCGAGACCACGGCGCTGACGCTCGCCTGGGCGATGTACCTCGTCTCCAAGCACCCCGAGGCGGCCGACCGCATCCGCAAGGAGGGCGAGCAGACCTACGGCGACCGGGAGCCGACCGCGGCGGACTACTCCGCGCTTGCCTACACGCGGGCCGTCATCCAGGAGACGATGCGTCTCTATCCGCCGGTGTGGGGCCTCATCCGCGTTGCGACGAAGGCCGACACCATCGGCGGCAAGGAGATCCGCCCCGGCGACCGCGTCGTGATTTTCGGCTACGGCGCGCATCACAATCCGCGCTTCTGGCCGGAGCCTGAGGAGTTCCGCCCCGAGCGCTGGATGGGCTCGACCAAGGGACAGGTGAAGTACTCCTACCTGCCGTTCGGCGCCGGCAAGCGCTCGTGCATCGGCGGCGCCATGAGCCAGGTGGAGAACACGCTCGCGCTTTCGATCCTGCTGCGCCGCTTCCGGCCGGAGTACCTCGGCCACGAGCCGCCGGGCCTCAACGGAACGGTGACGCTGACGCCGAAGGGCGGCTTGAAGTTCCGCGTCCGCGAGCTGAGCTGACCCTTCAGGAATCTGCAACAGAAACGGCGCCCCGCGGCAGCGGGGCGCCGTTCTCATGTGGGGCGACGTTGGCTACTTGCCTTCGATCGCGGCTTCGACAGCCTTGATGTCGGCCTCGGCGCCAGCGAGGTCGCCGGAAGTGCATTTGCCCTCGAGAGCGGTCAGCAGGCCTTCGACCTTCGTCTGCGCGTCTTTATCGAGCTTCTTGTTGGCCGCCTTCTCGGCCAGCGCAAACGATTGCTCAAGACACGCATCCTGCGAGGCGGGCGGCGCGGCGAGGGCCAGACCCGCCCCCAGCGCCAGAGCCAGCGTCGCGACTGCATAGCGTTCGATCATGAGAGACTCCATTCTCACTGCTGGCCAAAGGCGCAGACGTTGGCGCGCCCGCCGAAGTTGATCTGGGGGATGTAGCGCAGCTCGATCCGGTCGATGCCGCGACGCCGGCCCGACAGATCGATGGCCCGCGTCTCGGCGCCCTCCGGAATGACCGTACGGACCGCAAGGTCCTCGGCCTCGCCGTTGCCATAGACGACGCGAAGGTTCTCCAGTCTCACCTTGTTGCCTTGGACCGAGAGCTTGACGGCGCGGAACTGGCCTTCGTTCTTGCCGACGCGGATCACGTCCTTGCCGTCGAGGAAGCCGACCTTCTGGCATCCGAGCGGCTGCCAGCGTCCCGCGCCCGGTCCCGGGCCGCCTTCGCGCCCGACGATCTCCAGCCGCGCGGGACCGAACGGCCGGTAGACGACCTCGATCTCCTTCAGGCGCCGGGCCCGGCCGCTGAGATCGATCGGCGGCATGCCCGTGCCGGCCCGGATCACCCGGTTGACGCGCAAACGCTCGGTCTCGTTGTTGGCGAAGCGCACGTTGAGCTCCACGACTTCGATGTCGCCGTCATAGGCGCGCAGGCCGATCCGGCTGAAGGCCTCCTCGCGCGGTGAGACGCGCAGCACCTCGCGCTCCACGCGCGGCCGCACCGTCACCTGCCCGATTCGGTCCCACTGGCCGCCGCGCTTGTCGTCGTAGAAGGAGCGCTCGTCGAAGCGCTCCATGTCGCGCTGTGCCGTCGCCGCGGTCGGAAGCGCCAAAACGAGCGCCGCGAGACAGGCGGCCCGAACTCTATACGTCGTCATCGTGGTCTCCTGTGCCCGACTCGGAACAACCCGGTCACCGGCAACCTACAGGGATCGGCAAGACCGGTGGGACCCAGGCGCGGACACCACCTGGGTCGATGAGACGTTACCCGAGATTACGCGTTTTATTTGGCGGGTTGATCGCCGTGCGGAGGAAACACCTCGACCGGAAATGGGCCGACCGGCGTTGGCCTCGCCGCCGAAAAGCGATCGGGCCCCATAAGGGCCCGATGCAGGATGAAACTCGAAACGGCAGCCAGGCTCAGCCGACGATCTCATCGAGACGGAAGTTCATGGCGATCTCGCGCTCGGCCGAGGCCGCGCTGTCGGAGCCGTGCGAGGAGTTCTCGCCCTTCGAGACGGCGAACAGCTTGCGGATGGTGCCCTCGGCGGCCTCCTTGGGATCGGTGGCGCCCATGACCTCACGGTACTTCGCAATCGCGTCCTCGCCTTCCAGCACCTGCACCACGATCGGGCCCGATGTCATGAAGTCGCACAATTCGCTGTAGAACGGCCGAGCCTTGTGTTCCTCGTAGAACTTCTCCGCCTGGGCGCGGGTCCAGCGCACGCGCTTCTGGGCGACGATCCGCAGACCCGCCTTCTCGACGACGGCATTGATCGCACCCGTCAGGTTGCGCCGCGTCGCGTCGGGCTTGATGATGGAAAACGTGCGCTCGATGGCCATCTTGTCGGGTCTCCGGTCGTCCTGGCAATGATGTCGGAAATCAGGTTGCAGGGCTTATAGCGGCGGGTCCTCAGGCCAGCAAGCGCGGCCGATCGCCCTTGGAGGGATGCGGCTTCAGCCTTCCATAGGGCCCGAGCATCGCCGCGCTAATGCCTGGATTGTATGACAAATCCGCGCGCGCGCCCGGCCCGGCAAGCTGGAGCTCGGGGGCGAGAAAGTCTAATTCCCTGTTCCAATTGACGGGCGCCATGCGAAAGAACAAAACAGCGCGCATAGAGGTCGCGCATCACTCTCCGGCGCGGGGGCGGCACGTCCGTCCGGCCAGCCACCCGCAACCCGCAGGATCGAACGAGGCGTGCTCGTGAACGCACCGAACGGCCAGGACATCTGGTATCTCGCCCGCGACGGCAAGCAGCATGGTCCGCTCTCGGACCTGGAGATGACGAAGCTCGTGGAGCTCGGCCATCTGCGCGCGACCGATCTCGTCTGGCGGCCGGGGTTCAGCGATTGGCGCCCGGCTCCGAACGTGTTCCCCGCTCTCGCCGCGCCGCCGCCGGCACCGTCGCGTCCCGCCGTCTCCACGGCGCCCGCGAAGCAAGGCTTCATCCCCGCGCAGCAGACGGCGGGCGCCGTCCAACCGCGTGTTGCAGAGCCGGCCGCAGCCACCGCGTTCGAGCCCGCCGCGCACACGCGCGCGGTGGCCGAGCCTGCGGCCCGCGAGCCGGAGGCGCAGCGCGCATCCGAGCCCGCGCCTGTCGAGGCCCGCTCGTTCCGGCCCGCCAATGCGCCGACGCAGTTCGGGACGCCCGTTGCGGCCGACGAGCCGCGGCCGGAATCCTACCGGATGGAACCCCGTCTGGAACCCATGTTCCCGGATGCGACACCGAAGCGCCGCAGCGGCATGGGCGTGGCGCTTTCGCTCCTCCTGATCGGCGGCCTGGCAGCCGGCGGCTATGTCTACCGCGACGAGATCAAGGCTGTCATCGACGCGCAGCTGGCCCGTGCGCCGGCGAGCGTCCCGGTGGTCGAGGCGCCTGTCGCATCCGGCGGTCCGGCGCCGGCGACGAGCGAGCCGACGACGGTTGCGGCCACGGACCCTGCACCGGCCGCACCGGTGCCCGCCGCACCCGTGACGGCCGAAACGGACAGCATCGACGCCGGGCTGCAGAAGTCGCCGTTCTGGTCGCTCGCCAAGACCGAGTTCCCCGAATGGTACGCCGAGCGCTTGCGCGAGGTGAAGGAGATGACGGCCGCCGGGCAGCCCGACGGCGCCATCAATGCGAAGCTGATGGACGCGGTCGTCGCGCTGCGGCGCCAGAATGCATCGAAGGCCCTGGCGGCGAGCCCGGCACGTTTGCAGCTGATCGCGGAGACCTTCGTCGCCAACCTCGGCGCGATGCAGAGCCAGAGCGTGGATGCCTGCTACGACTTCATCGGCAAGGGCGAGCTGACGCCGGCCGCGGCCGCGCTCGTGCAGAAGCCGACGGAGGGCGCGCCCTTGCACGCCCAGCTTGCCGCGGTGCTCACGGCCGTCGTCGACGGACAGGCCCATCCGGTCACGCGCACCGCCCCGCAGACGACGGACTACAATCTGCTCGCCGCCGAGCTCGGCACGATCGGATGGAGCCAGGCCGACATCCAGTTGTTCGCCGATCCTAAAGCCCTCGCCAATGCACCGCGCGACCAGGTCTGCAAGATGGTCCGCGACTGGTTCTCCGCGCACCTCGCGGTGAAGGACGACGCCGCCCGCGAGCGCCTTCTCTTCGAGACGCTCCGCCTCGTCATCGCCGGCTGATCGTCCCTACAGCAGCCGAAGCTGGACACCGGACGGCACTGGCGGCTCAAAGAGATCGGTCCGCAACGACTGGCGCCGCTCGTTGAGGCCGAGGCGCTTCACCGCGAGGCGGAAGCGCTGCGCGATCTGGTCTGCATAGGGGCCTCGTCCGCGCTGGCGGACGCCGAACTCAGCCACGTAATCGCGCCCGCCGTGCATCGACTGCAGGAGATGCAGCACACGCTTCGCCCGGTCGGGCACCTCGGCCGCCAGCCATTCGCGGAACAGGTCCTTGATCTCAAGGGGCAGCCGGAGCATCACGTATCCCGCTTCCTGCACGCCCACCGCTCTCGCTGCCGACAGGATAGCCTCGATCTCATGATCGTTGAGCGCGGGCACGACCGGCGCCACCATCACGGCCGTCGGGATGCCGGCGGCGCTCAGCCGGCCGAGAGCGTCGAGGCGGCGCGGCGGCGTCGAGGCCCTGGGCTCCATGCGGCGGGCGAGGTGGCGGTCGAGCGTCGTGATCGACAACGCGACTTTCGCAAGCCCGCGCGCCGCCATGCGCTCCAGGATGTCGATGTCGCGGACGACGAGGGCCGACTTGGTGACGATCCCGACCGGGTGGTTCGTCCGCTCCAGGATCTCGAGGATCGACCGGGTGATCTTTCTCTCCCGCTCGATCGGCTGATAGGGGTCGGTGTTGGTCCCGAGCGCCATCGTCGCCGGCTGGTATCCGCGCGCGGCGAGCTCCTTCTCCAGGAGGACCGCCGCATCGGGCTTGGCATAGAGACGCGTCTCGAAATCGAGGCCCGCGGAATGTCCGAGATAGCAGTGCGTCGGCCGCGCATAGCAATAGATGCAGCCATGTTCGCAGCCGCGATAGGGGTTGATCGAGCGATCGAACGAAATGTCCGGGCTGTCATTGCGGGTGATGATCGTGCGCGCGGGCTCGTCCCGGACAACCGTCGCAAGAGGCGGCAGATCCTCCGCGATGTCCCAGCCGTCATCGAAGCGCGAGCGGGCGTCGCGCTCGAAGCGGCCGCTCTCGTTCGATAGCGCGCCGCGGCCGCGGCGCCGATCCTCCGGCACCTCGAACCCGATCCGGCTCTCGTTCGTCCGCCGCGCCGTCATCGGCCGTCGCACCTCCCGATGTGATCCCCCGTTCCTTGCCGGAAGATTAGGCGAACGATTGGAACAAAGCAAGAACATAAGGCGCGGCGTGGGGGGTGCTTCGCGGCTTGCTTGTCCGGCGCGAGGCGCCCGTGCGACATGGGCGGCATGATCTCGGTCGTCATTCCAACACTGGACGCGGAAGCGGAACTGCCGGCGTCGCTGGCTGCCTTGGTGCCCGCAGCCGTCAGCGGCGTGATCCGCGAGGTCATTGTGGCCGACGGCGGCTCGCGCGACCGGACGGCGAGCATCGCGGAGAGCGCGGGCGCCGAGATCATCGAGACGGCGCCGGGTCGGGGCCGCCAGCTCCGCGCCGGGGCGGGGCGGGCCCGTTGCCCCTGGCTGCTCTTCCTGCATGCCGACACCGAGCTTGCGCCCGGTTGGGAGCTCGTCGCCGCGCAGTTCATGGCCAGGATCGACTCCGGCCGTGGTCCCGCTGCGGCCGGCGCGTTCCGGTTCCGGCTTCGCGACGAAGGATGGAAGCCGAGGCTTCTGGAGATGGCGGTCGGGGTCCGTTGCGGCCTCCTCGTGCTGCCCTATGGCGACCAGGGCCTGCTCATCCCCCGCCGACTCTACGACGACGTCGGCGGATTCACGGATCAGCCTCTGATGGAGGACATCGATCTGGCGCGCCGCCTCGGCCGCCGCAGGATCGCGATGCTGCGGGCGGACGCCGTCACGAGCGCGCGGCGCTACCGCGAAGACGGCTACCTGCGGCGCATCCTGCGCAATCAGGCTTGCCTTGCCCTCTACGCCGCGGGCGCCTCACCGGAGCGCATCGCACACTTCTACGCGCGCCGACGCGCTGCGCCGGCCCTGCCCGTCGAAGGCCGTCCCACGGCGGGTCCTTGAGACATGCGGGCCCGCGTGATGCCTCAGCGCGCCAACCGTGGCGAGGCGGGTCCCGGAAAGACCCGGCGCGGCGGGCGTGCGCACCGCGCGGCGGCGCGCAGGGACCGGATGGGGGAGCGGCGCTGGCTCGTCGTCATGCTGCGCATACCCGTGGCCGGGCGCGTCAAGACTCGTCTCGCACGCGACATCGGCATCGTCGCCGCCACCAGCTTCTATCGCCATGCTGCGGCGGCGCTCGTTGCCCGCCTCGCGCGCCCGCGCGTCTGGACGACGGTCCTCGCCGTCACGCCGGATTGCGGCGTCACACATCCTTCGTTTCCCCAAGCCGCCCGCCGCGTGGCGCAGGGCCGCGGCGACCTCGGCGCCCGGCTGCAAAGGATCATGGACACCTTGCCGCCCGGTCCGGTGATCGTCATCGGCTCCGACGTGCCGGGGATTGCCGCAAGCCACATTGCCCGCGCCTTCCATCTGCTCGCCGGCGCCGAGGCCGCGATCGGTCCCTCTCCCGACGGCGGCTACTGGCTGATCGGGCTCAGGCGGTGTCCGCGGCGGCTCGCTCCCTTCGCTCCGGTGCGCTGGTCAAGCCGCCATGCGCGCGAGGACACGCTGCGCAATCTCGATCGGACGCGTATCGCCTGGCTGCCGGAGCTCGACGACATCGACGAGGCGGCCGATCTCGCCCGCCATCGCCGCCATCTCGGTCGCCGCCTCGCCTGCCGGACCTGAGACGGCTGTTCGTCAGGCCGCCGACTGGCTCGAGGTTGCCGACGCCGTGACCGGCACGCAGATGTCGATGCGCTGCTTTTCGACCGGCACGCGCGTCGGGTTGTCGATATAGATCTCGATCACCGGCCGGCGCGTATCGACGACGAGGCCCTGCGTCGGGATCCAGTCGTTGCGCATCGAGGCGATCGTGTGCGAGAGCCCCACGACCCCACCGACATGGCGGCGGCGTGCGTAGGCTCCGCCGGGCAGCCTGCGCACCGCAAAGGTTTCGGGAAGCTGCCAGCGAATGTCGTCGGTCAGCTCGACGCAGGCCTCATAGCGGCATTTCGCAGGCTCAGCGCGGCGCGGATCGTCGAGGAGCAGGCCATAGCCCGTTGTGACGTCGCGCATGAGCCCCTTTGCGTTGAGCCACGCGAACATCTCCTGCCAGGCCGCGGAAGCGGATACGGCATACGGCCCCGTGCTGCGCGCAACCGCCACGTTCAAGGGCCGCAGATAGACAAAACCCGTGCTCACGCTCGCCTCGCTTTCGCCTGCCGAAGGCTTTTGCCGAAGTTGCCGAGAGTTTCTCCGGCAATCTCAGACAACCTTAGCAGACGCGAATTCAGGCCCGTTTAAGTCGGAGGCTAAAAGTTACCAGCAATTCTTCGTAATTTAACGCCGCCTTTGCCAAGGAAACCGTTCGTTCACCAACAGCCTCACGGCGCGGGCTTGGCCCCGCACAGCGCCTCGCGAACAGCCAGGAGATCCCGCCACGCCTGGCGTTTCGCGATCGGCGTGCGCAGGAGATACGCAGGATGCAGGCTTGCCACCGCGGGGACCTCGACTCCTGCGAATTGCACGGTCTGCCAGCGGCCGCGAAGTCGCAGAATTCCTTCCTCGGTCCGAAATATGTGCTTGGCGGCAGCTCCGCCCAGTAGCAGCAGGACGCGCGGAGCGACCAGCTCGATCTGCCGCTCCAGAAACGGCCGGCAGACCTCCGCCTCCTGCGGCGTTGGGGTGCGATTTCCCGGCGGACGCCAGTAGACGATGTTGGTGATGTGCACGTCCCCCTCGCCGAAGCCGGCCGCCGCCAGCATCCTGTCGAGCAGTTGGCCGGCTCGTCCGACGAACGGCTGGCCCGCCATGTCCTCGTCCCGGCCCGGGGCCTCGCCGACGATCATCAGCGGCGCGGCCGGCGCCCCACGGTAGAAGCAGAGGGTCTTGGCCGTCGCTTTGAGCGAGCACCCGTCGAAGGACTGCAGCGCGCGCTGGAGCGCATCGAGCGTAGCGGCCTGCCGCGCCTCGGCACGGGCCTTGCCCACGGCAACATCGGGCGCCGCCGTGGCGAACGTGCGCGGCATCGCCGGCGCAACGGAAGCCGGCGACGCACGTTGTGCAGACGGACCGGTGCGTTGCGTCGCCGGGATGCCGGCCGACGCGGCCTTCGGCGTCGCGAGTCCAGCACCGCTGTCTGGCCGGGACGGCACGTTCTCCTCGTGGAGAGGGTAGCCGGCTCCCGGCGGCGCGCGGTCCGGCGCGAGCCAATCGATGGCCTCATCCGCGACGAAGGAGTCGGCCCCCATGGCAAGCGTCCATTCGAGGACGGCGGCGAGCCCCTGGCGAGTGGTGTCGGTCATGCCGGCAGCATAGCCGCGATCGGCCCCAAGTCCATCGCGTCGCGGCCGCTGCTTTCCTGTGACGGAACGCCCGTGTCGCTTGACGGTGCCGGGCGCGCAACCTAAGCCGGAACGCTTCATTTCAACCGCGAACACGAGCCGTAGGACGACTTCGAGATGGCGCAAGACGAATTCGAGCTGCCGCCGCGCGAGGCCATGGAGTTCGACGTGGTGATCGTAGGCGCCGGTCCGGCCGGTCTCGCCGCCGCCATCCGGCTGAAGCAGCTCGCCGCCGAAACGGGGCGCGAGGTCTCCGTCGTCGTGCTCGAGAAGGGCTCGGAGGTCGGCGCGCACATCCTCTCCGGCGCAGTCATCGATCCCGTGGGGCTGACCCGCCTCTTTCCCGACTGGAAGGAGAAAGGCGCGCCCATCGAGACGGAAGTGACCGAGGATCGCTTCCTGGTCCTGGGCCCGGCCGGCGACATCCGACTGCCCAACATCCTGATGCCGCCGCTCATGAACAATCACGGCAACTTCATCGTCAGCCTCGGCGCGCTGACGCGCTGGCTCGGCGAGCAGGCGGCGGAGCTTGGCGTCGAGATCTACCCGGGCTTTGCGGCTTCCGAGACGCTCACCGATGACAAGGGCGCCATCGTCGGCGTGGCCACGGGCGACATGGGGGTCGGCCGCGACGGCGCGCCCAAGGACAGCTTCGTGCGCGGCATGGAACTGCGCGGCAAGTATACCTTCATCGCCGAGGGCGTGCGCGGCTCGCTCGCCAAGGAGCTCATCGCCAGCTTCGGGCTCGACGCGGACAAGGAGCCGCAGAAGTACGGCATCGGCCTCAAGGAGCTGTGGGAGGTCGCGCCGGACAAGCATCAGCCCGGTCTCGTGCAGCATACCTTCGGCTGGCCGCTCGGCAACCGCACCGGCGGCGGCTCGTTCCTCTACCACTACGGCAGGAATCTCGTGTCCGTGGGCTTCGTCCTCCACCTCAACTACGAGAACCCGTATCTGTCGCCGTACGACGAGTTCCAGCGCTTCAAGACGCATCCCTCGATCCGCGAGACGTTCGAGGGAGGCAAGCGCATCGCCTACGGCGCGCGTGCCATTACGGAGGGCGGCTGGCAATCGCTGCCCAAGCTCACGTTCCCCGGCGGCGCGCTGCTCGGGTGCTCGGCCGGCATGGTCAACGTGCCGCGCATCAAGGGCAGCCACAACGCGATCCTGTCCGGCATCGCCGCTGCGGAAGCCGCCTTCGCGGCACTTGGCGCCGGCCGCGCCCACGACGAGCTCACCGCCTACGAGACCGTTGTGCGCGAGGGCGAGATCGGCGCCGATCTGAAGCGCGTGCGCAATTCCAAGCCGATGTGGTCGCGCCTCGGCACGGCCATCGGCATCCCGCTCGGCGGGTTCGACATGTGGCTGAGGACAGTTTTCGCTGGCTGGTCGCCGCTCGGCACCTGGCGCCACGGAAAGACCGACGCGGCCTCGCTGAAGCCCGCTGCGAAGTATGAGCCCATCGCCTATCCCAAGCCCGACGGCATCCTCACGTTCGACAAGCTGACCAGCGTCTCGTTCTCGGCGACGAACCACGAGGAGGACCAGCCGGTTCATCTGAAGCTCAAGGACTCGCGCATCCCGATCGAGATCAACCTGCCGATCTGGGCCGAGCCGGCGCAGCGCTATTGCCCGGCGGGTGTGTACGAGGTGGTGCGCGACGAGAAAGGCACGCCGCGGTTCCAGATCAACGCGCAGAACTGCGTGCACTGCAAGACGTGCGACATCAAGGATCCGAGCCAGAACATCACGTGGGTGTGCCCCGAAGGCGGCGGAGGCCCCAACTACTCCGAGATGTAACGGGACAGAGCCTCCGCACCACGCACGCCGCCTTCAAATAGCAAGAGCAGGCGGCGGAGGCCCCAATTATTCTGAGATGTAACGGGACAGAGCCGAGAGAGCACGACTCGCTGCTGCCCCTCACCCCGACCCTCTCCCCGGAACGCTGGCGCGTTGCGGGAAGAGGAAGTGACGCGGTGGTTCCCAGGGGGCGCATCGAGACCGGATCAACGCGATCGATGGCGCACCTATCCCAACGTCATGGCCGCCCGTGCGGCGGCCATCCAGGAGCCCAGGCTCACCTGCTAGCGGCTGTAGCCCTGGATGGGCTACACGTCATGGCCGCCCGTGAGGCCGCCATCCAGGAGCCCAGGCTCAAGCGTTGGCGGCTGTGGCTCTGGATGGCCGGGTTGAACCCGGCCATGACGTGGGAGTGGTCGGGCCGCTTGCAAAACGTCATCCTCGAACGCGTGAGCGCAGCGAGGCGCGTTCGGGGATCCAGCGCAAAGCGCGTCGCAGACACCGCATCCCGAAGATCAGTCCTGGGCAGGGCCGTCACCGGAGCCCTCGACTCCGTCGCTCTCGACAGGGGGCGAGTCGTCAAGGGGCAGATCGGGCGCTTCGCCGGCACCCGGCTCGCCTTCGACCGGACCGTCCTCGGCCGTCTCGCCGACGCTCTCGCCGACCGGCTCGTCGGCGACGGGAGCCTCATCGACGGCGATCGTGAGAGGCTCGTCCGGTACTTCGAGTGCCACCGCAGGCGCCAGGGCAAAACCGTTGAGAAGGCCCAGACCGGCGATAGCGGCGGCAACGACCGTGCGGACGTCGAGGCCACGGCGCCGAGACTCAACTCGATCTGCTCTCGTCATGTTGTCCGACCTCCTGCACGAGCGGCGCGCCAGCCGAAGGGTCGTCAGCATCCCCCGTTTCCGCGTCCCTGGCGCCGAGTCTAGCCGAGACCGCAACGACCTGTTGAGAGTTTTCCTCCGCCATTGGTGCAAAAGGGTAAAAACTCGGACAGCCAGGGGTGGCGTCTGTCGCCAATCTGCCGCAGATCTTGCTAAGATCACCGTGAGTGTCGAGCCCGGCATCCCGGTCGCAGACCTGAGCGCAACGCCTGAGGGCAAATGAAAGAAATCTTCATGCGAGCACGCCCCTTTTGGCCCTCGGCCTCGCCCCTGGTGCGGACCGCACTCTTGGCGGCGCTCCTGACCGGGGGTGCCGGCACTCTGCGGGCCGAAACCGAGGATGCCGCGGACCTCTCGCAGACCCTGTCGGGCAGCTACCTCGCGGGCCGCTTCGCGCGCTCCGAGAACGACATGGGCAACGCCGCGAACTTTTATTTGAACGCGCTCGTCTTCGATCCGGGCAGCGACATGCTGCTCGAGCAGGCCCTGCTCATGGAAGCCTCGCGCGGATCGTGGGACGAGGCGATGCGGCTCTCGCGCAGCCTCACGAAAGTGGAGCCGCAGCACCGCATGGCCCAGATGTTTCTGGGCCTCGGCGCATTCCGCAACGGCGACTGGAAGGAAGCCGAGAAGAATTTCAAGTCGGCCGCCTCCGGCCCGATCGGCGAGCTCACCAGTGCGCTGGCGATGGCGTGGATCAAGCTCGCGCAGAAGCGAACCGACGAAGCCCTCGACGCGCTCAACGCCCCGAGGCAAGCCGAATGGGCGCAGTTCTACTTGCGCTATCACCGCGCGCTCATCGCCGACGTGGCCGGACGCCGCGCCGACGCGCGCCAGTCGTTCGACAAGATCTTCAAGCAGGACGGCCGGACGCTTCGCACCGCGCTCGCCTACACGCGCAGCCTCGCCCATGCCGGCGACATCCGGGGTGCCAGGGCGGTCCTTCGGGAGCACATCGTCAAGTCGCAGGGCGAAGGTCACACGCTCGCGCGCGCGCTGATGCAGGAGCTGGAGGATCCGGACACCCGGATCGCGCTGCTCGTCTCAACCCCGTCGGAGGGCATGGCCGAGGTGTTCTACGGTCTCGGCGAGTCGCTGATCGGGGAGGGCGCCATCGGCGTTGGCATCGTCTATCTGCAGATGGCGCTGTTCCTGGAGCCCGACCATCCCTTCGCGCTTGCCGCACTCGCCAACGCGCACGAGGCCAACCGCCAGTATGCCGAGGCGATCGCCGTCTACGACCGCATTCCCAAGGGGTCGCCGCTCGAGCCGGCCATCGAGATCCGCAAGGCGTTCAACCTCAACTCCCTCGAAAAGCCCGACGAGGCGCGCGCCGTCCTCGAGCGGCTGCTCGCGGCCGACGGCCCGCCGGCCGCGGCACCAAAACCGGCGCCCGACGCCGCGGCTCGCCCGGCAGCCGAAAGGCGGTTCGCGCCGATCGAGATCGCAGGCGGGTCGCTGCGGTTCGGCGCCGACGGAGAGGCCGTGCGCGAGCTTCAGACGGCCCTGTCGGCGCTCGGCTACGATATCGGCGGCGCGGTGGACGGGCGCTATGGCGTCGCCACGCGCAACGCCGTGCGCGCGTTTCAGACGGCGAGCCATCTGACGGCCGACGGCGTTGCCGGCCAGGAGACGGTTTCGGCGATTGTCGCGAAGGCCAACGCCGCGGGCGGACAGACGCCCGCTACCGGCGCGCCGTCTCCCGAGGCGACCGCCGCCGCCGGGACGCAAGCCCGCGTGGCGCTCGAGCCGACCGAGCGTCTGCAGGCGCTCGATGCGCTCGGCAACATCCTGCGCTCGCGCAAGCTCTACGCCGAGGCCGTCGACGTCTACAACCGCGCCATCGGCATGATCGACAAGCCCGACCGGCGCCATTGGGTCTACTACTATGCCCGCGGCACATCTTACGAGCGGCTGAAGGACTGGCCGAGCGGCGAAGCCGACCTCAAGAAGGCGCTCGAGCTCTATCCCGATCAGCCGCTCGTCCTCAACTACCTCGGCTATTCGTGGATCGACCAGGGACTTCATCTCGACAAGGGCATGCAGCTCATCGAGCGCGCCGTCGCGGTGAAGCCCGACGACGGCTATATCGTCGACAGCCTCGGATGGGCGCACTTCAAGCGCGGCAACTATGCCGAGGCCGTGCGCTACCTGGAGCGCGCCGTCGAGCTGCGCCCGGACGATCCGGTGCTCAACGACCACCTGGGCGATGCGCTCTGGAAGGTCGGCCGCGAGCGGGAGGCGCGTTTCCAGTGGGATCAGTCGCTGACGCTGAAGCCCGAGCCCGAGGACGCCCTCAAGACTCGGCGCAAGCTCGAGCAGGGCCTCGATACGGTCGAGAAGGCGGCGCCGAAGATCGCCAACGGCGTTGCCGCCGCGCCCGACAAGCCCAAGACCCCTTAGCGGCCCTGAGCGCCGCCGGGCCGGTCGCGCGTCACGCCCTCGCCAACGATTCACTCATGCCGACCTATGCCGAGACCGCTCGCGCCAAGATCAACCTGACGCTGCGCGTGCTCGGCAGGCGCGAGGACGGCTTCCATGCCCTCCTCAGCCTCGTCGCTTTCGCCGATGCCGCCGACAGCGTGACGCTCGATACGGAACACCCTGCGGCGGTCACGGTCTCCGGTCCGTTCGCCGGTGCGATCGCGGGGACAAATCTCGCCGATGAAACCCTGCGTCTCGTCGGCGAGAGCGCACCCGGTCTCGTCCTCGGCCATGTCACCCTGGAGAAGCGGCTGCCGGTCGCGGCCGGGCTCGGCGGCGGCTCGTCGGATGCCGCAGCCGTGCTGCGGCTCCTGCGGCGCGCCCATCGCGCGCTGGAGAGCCGCATCGACTGGGACGCGCTCGCAGGGAGGCTCGGCGCGGATGTGCCCGTCTGCCTCAAGAACGCCCCGGCCTGGATGAGCGGCGCTGGCGAGCGGATCGACGTGCTCGCGCAGCCCCTGCCGCCGCTCGCCACCGTCCTCGTCAACCCGATGGTGCCGGTCCCCGCCGACAAGACGGCGCGCGTGTTCCGCGCGCTTGGCGCGCCGTCGCTGGCCGGCGGACTGGACGTCGCATCCGCCCGGCCCGCGATCCCCGATCGCGGCGAGCTCCTCGCCCTCCTCGCCCGCACCGGAAACGATCTGGAGGCGCCAGCAACAGCCGTGGTCCCGGAGATCGGCGATGTGCTCGACCGGCTCGAAGCCTGTCCGGGCCTTGAGGTCGCGCGCCTGTCGGGCGCCGGCCCCACCTGCTTCGGGATCTTTGCCGACAGCGCGTGCGCTGAGACAGCGGCCGCCGCGATCGCGGCTGACGCGCCCGGCTGGTGGGTGATCGCCACGACGATCCGCTGACGAGGTCCGCCGCGTCAATGGCCGCGGTTGACCGAGAAGGCGATGACGTCCTGGAGCGCGGACTTGACGTGCCCCTCGGGGAAGATCGCGAGCGCATCGCGCGCGATCGCGCCGTAGGCCCGCGCCCGCTCCAGCGTCGCTTCGAGGGCCTTGTGCTTCTTCATGAGCGCGATGGCGTGCTCCAGATCGTCGTTGCGGATGTCGCCCTCGACGATGGTGCGCTTCCAGAACGCGCGCTCGGTCTCGTTGCCGCGGCGGAACGAGAGGATGAGCGGCAGCGTGATCTTGCCCTCGCGGAAATCATCGCCCACGGACTTGCCGAGCTTGCGGCTGTCGCCGGAATAGTCGAGCGCATCGTCCACGAGCTGGAACGCAAGACCAAGATTCTTGCCGTACGAGCGCAGCGCCGCCTGCTCCTCCGCGGGACGGCTGGCGAGCGCGGCGCCAACCTCTGCGGCCGCCAGGAACAGCGCCGCGGTCTTGGCGTTGATGATGGCGAGATACTCGTCCTCCGTGGTGGAGGTGTTCTTTGCAGCGGCGAGCTGCATCACCTCGCCCTCGGCGATCACAGCCGCCGCATTCGAGAGGATCTTGAGGACCGGGAGCGAGCCGACGTCCACGAGCATCCGGAAGGCCTGGCCGAGCAGGAAATCGCCCACGAGCACGCTCGCCTGGTTGCCCCAGATGAGGCGGGCCGTCTTCAGGCCGCGGCGCGCGTCGCTCTCGTCCACGACGTCGTCGTGCAGCAGCGTCGCCGTATGCATGAACTCGATGGCCGACGCGGTCCGCACATGGCCGTTGCCGGCATAACCGCACAGCTTGGCCGAAGCGAGCGCCAGCATGGGGCGCAGCCGCTTGCCGCCCGAGGCGATCAGGTGGTGTGCGAGCTCCGGTATGAGGTCGACGTCGGAAACGGCCTTGTCAAGGATGATCCGGTTGATGGCGGCCATATCCTCGGCGACGAGCTGCAGCAGCGGCTCGAGGCTCTCGGACGCAGAGCGCGCCTCGTCGAAGGGGACAACGACACCCACTGATGTTTCCTCTCAAGAACCGATGCGATTGCTATAACGACTTTGACTTTGCATATTCTTCGGCACTTTGCCGCACAAGTCGGCAGTTGGGCCGGCAGTCGGGAAAGCGGGGCGTGGGATGCGCGAGCTGATGCGGTCGACCGACGCGGTGTTGATCAGCTACATCGATGCCCTGCTCCGCGGCGCCGGGTTCACCCCCATATTTTTAGACCGGAACATGAGCGTGCTGGAAGGCTCCCTTGGTATCCTGCCCTGCCGCGTCCTGATCGCCGAGGACGATTATCCCGCGGCTTGCCGGCTGATCGCCAATGCTGACCTCGGACAGTGGATCGTCGGCGAGGGTGGACCGTGACGACAGCCGCCACCGGGTCCGGAATGCCGGCCCTCGCCACGACCGAAGACGCTTTTCTCGGTGAGAGGATCCGTGTCCGCCAGCCGGCCAAGGGCTACCGGGCGGGGATCGACGCGGTGTTGCTCGCGGCCTCGCTCGCACCCGACACGGCGGGCAATGTGCTCGACTGCGGGGCTGGCGTCGGCACGGTGGGATTGTGCGTGGCGGCGCGTCTGGAGCGGACCCATGTCACCCTCGTCGAGCGCGAGCGCGAGCTTGCCGACCTCGCGCACGCCAACATCGCCGTGAACGGGCTGGAGCAGCGGGTCCGCGTCGTTGTCGGAGACCTGACCCGGCCGGCCCTCGCACCGGGCTCGCCCGATCTTGCGCCGGAGGCCTTCGATCACGTCCTCGCCAACCCGCCCTTCCACGATCGCGCCGGCGGCACGCCCGCCGCTCACGCCCTGAAGCAGGCGTCGCACGCCATGGAGACCGATGCGCTCGACGCCTGGATGCGCTTTGCCGTGCGGATGGCGCGGCCCGGCGGACGCCTGGCGGTCATACACAAGGCCGACGCCCTGCCCGCGCTGCTGGACGCCCTCCAAGGCCGTTTCGGCGGCGTGTCCGTCGTGCCGATCCATCCCTACGCAGACCGCGACGCCATTCGTGTCCTGGTCACCGGCATCAAGGGCAGCCGGGCGGGCTTCGCGCTGAAGCCGCCTCTCCTGCTGCATGGCCCGGATGGCGCCTTCACGCCCCGCGTCAGCCGGATTCTGCGGCAGGGTGCCGGGCTTGAGGAAAACGCAGCGGACGCGCCCGGGATCGGCGCCGGCGGCAGAGAGGATTGATCGCAGCATGTGGCCCTTCACGCGTACCCCCGTCGTCCCCGTCGTCCGGCTGACCGGCGCGATCGGAATGGTGACGCCGCTCCGCCCGGGGCTCTCGATCGGCGCGCTCGCCGCGCCGTTGCAGAAGGCCTTCGAGATGTCGAAGACCCCGTCGGTGGCACTGATCGTCAATTCGCCGGGCGGTTCCGCCGTGCAATCGAGCCTGATCCTGAAGCGCATCCGGGCGCTCGCCGACGAGTTCGAGAAGAAGGTCCACGTCTTCTGCGAGGACGTTGCCGCGTCCGGCGGCTATTATATTGCGGTCGCGGGCGACGAGATCTTCGCCGAGCCGTCCTCGATCATCGGCTCCATCGGCGTCATCTCGTCGAGCTTCGGATTCGTCGAGGCCATCGGCAAGCTCGGCATCGAGCGTCGGGTCTATACGGCGGGCCGCGCCAAGAACATCCTCGACCCCTTCCTGCCGGAAAAGGTGGACGACGTGGAGCGCCTCGCCAGCCTGCAGCGCGACGCGCATGACGTCTTCATCGGCGCCGTGAAGGAGCGCCGCGCGGGTCGGCTCAAGGGCCTCGACCAGGAGCTGTTCTCGGGCGCCTTCTGGAGCGGCCGGCAGGCTCTCGAATACGGGCTGATCGACGGCATCTCGGACGTCAGGACCCGGATGCGCGAGATCTATGGCGACAAAGTCCAGCTCAAGGCCGTGCCACTCGACCGCGGCGGCCTGCTGTCGCGCCTGCGCCGGCTCCCGTCCCTCGATACACGGGTCCCGCAGCCGACCCTTCTTCCCAATACGCTGGCCGACGAGCTCATTTCGTCGATCGAGACAAGAGCCCTCTGGGCGCGGTATGGTCTTTGAGGACAGATCCGGACTTCGCACGAGGCGCGCATGCCCCAAGTCCTGCTCGCACTGGCTGCCGCCGCCGGCTTCGTCGCCGCCGCGCGGAAGATTGCGGCCCTGATTGATCAGCACGCGTCCGGCCCGCACGGACAGACGGCCGAGGAGACACGGGTCCGCACCCCCGCGAGCGAGCGCGCGCGCGATCTCGGCGCGCTCGAATGGGACGAGACGTCGGGCGTCTACCGGCCGCGCCCGCAGCCCCGGGCGTGAGCCGCACGGATCCGCCTCAGACCAGCGCCAGGGCGGCGATCCCGAAAAAGACAAGGACGTTGAGCAGCGTCGAAACGTTGATGTCGCCCGCTTCCTTGACGCGCACGGTGCGGACGACCTCGCGCACCTCGACCCGGGCCTGAGCTGTCCCGGCAGTCTCGCGCTGGCGGATCCAATTCCACACCACGCGCCCCACAGTCGACAGCCGGGCGGCGATTTCGGCCGGCGCGCGTTGCCAGCCATATTTGTAGAAGAACACGATGCCGACGACGACGGCGATCTGCGCCAGCGTCGAGACCCAGCCGCCCAGCAGGAACCAGAGAAGCGACCAGGCGATCGACAGCACGCTCGCCACCGCCCACCACAGCCAGGCCAGAATATCCACCGCACCGTCTCCTGCCGCCGCCGTGCCCACGCTTCATGCCGGCCCCGCGGCGGGGCATCGCGGGATGAGACCATATGGCCGGAACCTGTGCCTGGGTCACATGCCATGATGACGTCGTCCTCAGAATACGTATAGTGCGGCCCGAGCGCGGACAACCGCGTCCTCGTCAGACGTGAGCCGTTGGAATGTCGAGCAAAAATGTGCCCCCGCTGAAGCCGCGCGAAGCCTTCCAGGATCTCGTCCTGACGCTGCAGCAGTTCTGGGGCCAGCAGGGCTGCGCGGTGCTGCAGCCCTATGACATGGAGGTCGGAGCGGGCACGTTCCATCCCGCCACGACGCTGCGTGCGCTCGGACCCCGCCCCTGGAACGCCTGCTATGTGCAGCCCTCGCGCCGGCCGAAGGACGGGCGCTACGGCGAAAATCCGAACCGGCTGCAGCATTACTACCAGTTCCAGGTGATCATGAAGCCGTCGCCCGACGCCATCCTCGATCTCTACCTGCAGAGCCTCGAGGCGATCGGCATCGACACGGAGATCAACGACATCCGCTTCGTGGAGGACGACTGGGAGAGCCCGACGCTCGGTGCCTGGGGACTGGGCTGGGAGGTGTGGTGCAACGGCATGGAGGTGACCCAGTTCACCTACTTCCAGCAGGTCGGCGGCTACGACTGTTCACCGGTGGCGGGCGAGATCACCTACGGCCTGGAGCGGCTGGCGATGTACGTCCAGGGCGTCGACCGCGTGTTCGATCTCAACTTCAACGGCCGCACGGGCGCCGACCGCCTGTCCTATGGCGACGTGTTCCTGCAGGCTGAGCGCGAATACTCGCGCTACAATTTCGAGCATGCCGGCACCGACATGCTGCTGCGGCATTTCAAGGATGCGGAGGCGGAATGCCTGTCGCTGCTGAAGCGGGGCCGCGGCGCGGAGGGTCACCTCCTGGCGCTTCCCGCCTATGACCAGTGCATCAAGGCGAGCCACATCTTCAACCTGCTCGATGCGCGCGGCGTGATCTCCGTCACCGAACGGCAGAGCTACATCCTGCGCGTGCGCGAGCTGGCGCGGGCCTGCTGTGGCGCGTGGCTCGAGACCGAGGGCGGCCGTGCGGCGGCCTAAGCCTCACGCTTGGCGGCGCAGGCCCGAGAGATAAGTGGCGATCAGGAGATCGACGAGCGGCGCGGCCCCGTCGCTGTTGACGATCGACAGCTTGTCCGCGGTCGCCAGCGACGTGATGCCGTGCACGCCCGCCCAGAGCACGCTCGCCGAGCGCTTCACGTCCTCCGGATGGGCGCCGGTCATCAGCGGCTCCACGGCGTCCTCGACGCGCTTCATGAGACCGTCGAGCTTCTGCTGGTACCAGGCGGGAATCTCGCGCCCCGGCGGCAGGTGGTGCTCGAAGAGCAGGTTCCACAGCTTCGGGTTGGCCGCCGTGAAGCGCAGATAGCTCCGTCCCAGCGCCAGCACGCGGTCGGCCGGCGGCCCGCCCTGCGGCACCTGATCGAGCTCCGCGGCCAGCCGGTCGATCAGCCGGCCCTCGATCGTCAGGACGAGGTCGTCGAGGTTCTCGAACACATTGTACAACGTCCCCGGAGAATATCCGATCCTGCGCGCCACCTCGCGCGCGGAGAGGCTGGCAAGCCCCCCTTCGCCGATGAGCGACGTCGAGGCCTCCAGGATGAGCTCTCTCAGCTCCTCGGCGGTATGTGACGAGCGACGTCCCATGAATGAACAACGACCTCATGCAAATTTCTGACAGATATGCGACGGCAAGAAATTCTTTAGGGGGAGCAAATGGCTCTGGCGAGGAACAGCCTCACTCGCTGAGGCACAATAGTCTCAGCAAAAATTATACACCATTCGCCGGAGTTCTACCCGGCGAATGGCGTTCAATAATTTGTACAGGGTTCAGTCTTACCCGCAAGCCGGGTCCGGCTCGCATTCGTCGAGGTCGTCCTCGTCTTCCGGCTGGAACTTGACGCAGCTGCCCTGACGCGGCGCCATAACGGACTTGTCGGTCCACGTCTGTGGCGACATCAGCCCGCCCACGATGAGGGGGCTGAAGCCATATTGACCCTGGACGACGATGGCCGTGTTGCCGGCGGTCAGCAGGTTGGCCGTAAGTTCCGTATAGGGTTGGCAGACGGCCTTCGGCGCCGGCGCGCCTTCGCCGTAGGACGGGCGCGCCTCCTCTTCGGCGTAGACGTAGACGTTGGTGGGGTCATCGTCCGCCGCGCGCACGGGAATGACCTCGAGCTTCAGGGTCGATGTTCCCCAATTGCCCATGACGTGCTCGACGATCCCGTAGATCGCTTCCATGTCGGCAGCCGAGATGCGCTCCTCGCGGGCCACCAGGTCGGCCACCATGGACGTCACCTGACCGAACCGCCGGTCGATGGAGACAGCCCGCGTGATCTCGATGACGCCGAGCAGCATGACGAGAAGCACGGGCGCGATGAGGCCGAACTCGACGGCCGCGATACCGCTTCTGTCCTTCAGAAGCGCACGGGCGCCACGGCGGGAAGCGATGCGGGCAAGGGGGGCGCTGAGGCGGAGCATGGGTCCTCGGGGGCTTCAGGAGATCCGATAGATCGGCGAACGCAGGCACTCACTGATAGGGTTCGGTTCGGAATGTCGCGACGGACTGGAGGAGCGAGCCGCCGCTGTCCAGCGGCTCGCCGTTGAGCAGGTGCTGCAGATAGGGAATTTCGATCGGCAGACGCCAGTCGAAGCAGACCGTCACGAGCACGACCTGCTCGGAGCCGCCCGAAGAATCGGCGAGCGGAGCGCTCTCGTCCGTCGACACAGTCATTTGACCGCCATCGGCGCACGGGCGCGGGTCGATGCCCGCCCAATCGCCGGCGTTTTGCACGTGAACGACGATGTGGTTGCACTCGTCCTCGAAATACGTGCCGCCGGATTGGCAGACGAGCTGCTTGAAGTCGCCGAGCGTGAAGTCGGCCCGCTGCGCCTCACCCGTGCGGATCTTGCGCGCAGCCGTCTCGACCGCGTGGTCGAGCGTGTTCATCGTGAAGAACTGAAGTCCCACGGCGATAATGCCCAGCACGAAGAGCAGGAACGGAAACGCGACCATTCCGAACTCGATCGCGGTGACGCCGTCCTCGGCGCGGCGAAGCCGTTGCAGGAAGCCCCGACCGCGGCCGGGCCGCACGCCGAACGGCGCTCTCTCCACTGCCATGATGCCCACTCCCAAGCCGATACAAAGTGCGCGGAGCATTGCAACGCGCATGCCGTTTCGACGGGAAGTAGAACAAATTCCGATAAAGACCGGCCCAAAGCCGGGCCCGCAAATTTACGAAAACTTTAATCGAGTCTTATGGGCTTTGGTCATCGCCCGTTAACCTTCGCCGCACGCTTTCCCCGCCATGGGCATGTGAGGAGCAAGCAGCGCCTGGATGGCCGGGTTGAACCCGGCCATGACGTGAGGGGTGGTCTGGCAGCTTGCCAACCGTGAGGGCGAAGCGTGGCCCGCCATCCCAGCCGTTTGTATTTCAGGCGGGTTTGCTACTTCCCCACGTCATGGCCGCCCGTGAGGCGGCCATCCAGGAGCCCCTGCTCAACTGGTGGCGGTTGTGACCCTGGATGGCCGGGTTGAACCCGGCCATGACGTAGGAGCTTACTGGTTCGCCTGGCCGCCGCCCGAGGACTCGCTGCCGCTCTCTGAGAACTTCGTCTTGTTGGACGAGGCTTTGGAGATCGAGTCGAAGAAGGCCGACTCGTCGCCGATCGTCAGCGTCGGCGCGCAATTCGGCGTGCAACTGAACGACTGGCGCTGGCCGGCGCGGCTGACGTTGACGATGCTGCGCTCATCGCGCTCCACCACGATGCGCTGGTCCTGGATGACGTTCTTGTCGGCATCGAGCGCGATGATATTCGTGATCCCGAAGGTTCTGCCGGTGATGACGAGCATGTTGCCGCCTTGGATCGTCACATCGGCGATCGAAGGATTGCCGATGATGATCTCGGATATCTGGCTCGGCATGCGCAGGAGCTGGGACTGGTCGTAGCGGACGATCAGATCCTCCGCAGCACGAACCGGCGTGTATGACGCCATGATCGCCAGCGCCATGCCGGCCGCCGCCGCTATGCACTCGATCCGGACCGGAGATTTCAGCGCCCACACGAGAGCTCGCACCATCGTAGACCCCTTCAGGCTTGGAATTACCGTGCCGATTAGGTCAGGAAATGGTGAAGGAAGTCCAAACGCGCGTCGCATCCGGACGCAACGCGCGGCCGGATGGCACCGGCAAGCACCCGGGAATTTGACCTGCCTCATGTTCAGGCCGCCGTTTGGCGTCTTCCGGCCCACGCACGCCCGTTCGCTCAAAACGCCGGTTGAGCAGAACGGTAGTCTTTAGCGGCCGGTCTGACCGTTGCGGCCAAGCGAGCGGCTAGAAACGGCTGGGGCTACGGCAAGATGAGCGCCAAGTACAAAAATCAATGAACCCGGGCACAACGGCTTATTAACGATATGCGATTGACGGCGCAGGAAGCAAAATTAGAATGATAACGAGAATTAATCAAGGTTATACTTTAGTTGTTCTTGGACTTCTCGTGCTTTGTACGAATTGTTTATTGGTCGTTTATGGCGGAGCAAGAAGTATTGATCGGGACTTCTTATGTTTTTACCTGGGTTTAACTCCTGAGGGGTAAGTTAGCCTCAGTTCAGACGCACGGGCCGAACCCCAGCAATGAACTGTATCGAACTCTTCACAGTGGATTGGGAGACTACATCAATGACCATCTTCTCGCGTTTCCTGAAGGACGAGTCGGGCGCCACGGCGATCGAGTACGGCCTCATCGCTGCCCTCGTTGGCGTGGGCATCATCGTCGCTCTCGGCGAGCTTGAGACGGCGCTCTCCGGCATCTTCAGCGGCATCGCCGATACGCTCGACACGGCTGGCGCCTAAGTTCGGCCCCTCGTCTCCCCCGCAAGCGGGGGAGACGACCCGAGCTCCGGTAGCTCTGAACAGGACCCACCCGCCCAAGGCTGGTGGGTTTTGTTTTGGCCCGGCGCGGCACGACGGGGCGACCGGCGCAAGGCTCGCGGGAATGGCAAGGTTGGCTTTTCGTAAAACTCGACTCAACTTCACAGGGCATTGGTTTCACGCGACTTTAATGGCCTGTCTGGTATTGAGAAGTGGATCGCATTCCTCCGCATCACGGCCAGAGAATCCGATATCGCCATGGGACTGGGAGTAGCCTCGATGGGCTTTCTGCATCGCTTTCTCGCCGACGAAACGGGCGCCACGGCAATCGAATACGGATTGATCGTGGCTCTGATCAGCGTCGGCACGCTCGGCGGTATCGGCTACTACGGAGACAGTTTGCTCACGCTCTATGAGGGCATCCTGGACGAGGTCTTGGCCGCCGTATGATTCGGGTCGAGGCGCATCGGGCGCAATGGCGCCCGCCCCTCACGCCGCTGCGCCGGGGACGGCCTTCGCCGCGGCCTTGAAAAAATCAGCGATGAAGCACGCATAGATCTCCGTCAGCGCTTCGAGGTCCGCCAGGGCAACGTGCTCGTCCACCTGATGGATCGTGCGGTTGACGAGGCCGAACTCCACCACCGGGCAATGATCCTTGATGAAGCGCGCATCCGACGTGCCGCCGGCGGTGGTGAGCCGAGGCGTGCGCCCGGTCACGGCCAGCACAGCGCCGGCAAGGGTTTCGACCAGCGGTCCCGGCGCCGTCAGAAAGACATCGCCTGTTCCCGCAAAGGAGAGATCGTAGCGGGCGCCCGTCGCCGCGGCGGCCGCCTCGCACTGAAGCCGCACCCAGTCCTCGATGGTGACGCGGCGCCACAGGTCGTTGTAGCGGATGTTGAACGTTGCCCGCGCAAAGGCCGGGATGACGTTCGCGGCGGTGTTAGGCACCGAGATCACCGTCACCTGGCAGTTCGACGGCTCGAAGTGGGCCGTGCCTTCGTCGATCGGCGTGCCCGACAGGCGGGTGATGAACCGTGCGAGCTTCGGCACCGGGTTGTCGGCCCGCTGCGGGTAGGCGGCATGGCCTTGAAGGCCGTGAACGACGAGCTCGCCGGTCACGGAGCCCCGCCGGCCGATCTTGATCTCGTCGCCCAGCGCCTCCGGGTTCGACGGCTCGCCGACGAGGCAGGCATCGAGCGTTTCCCCGCGCTCGGCAAGCCACTGCAGAACCTTGACCGTGCCGTTGATGGACGGCCCCTCCTCGTCCCCGGTGATGAGGAGCGACAGCGACCCTTGCGGCCTGCGGCCGTCCGCTACGAGGCGCGCGACGGCGGCGACGAAGCAGCCCACCGCGCCCTTCATGTCGACAGAGCCGCGGCCGTAAAGGACGCCGTCCCGGACGTCCGCCGCGAACGGGTCGCTCGTCCAGGCGGCGAGGTCTCCGGGCGGAACCACGTCCGTATGGCCGGCAAAGCAGAGGTTTGGCCCCTCCCTCCCGAGCCGTGCATAGAGGTTCTCGACGTCCGGCGTCCCCGCCTCCCGGCAGATGATGCGGTGGCACACGAAACCCAGAGGCTCGAGGATCTCCTTGATGAGCCGCAGCGCGCCTCCGTCCTCCGGCGTGACGCTGCGGCATTGCACGAGGGCCCGCGTCAGCGCGACGGGGTCGACAGCAGAAGGGGTCATGGAAGAACAGCCATGGACACGGCGCTCGCGGCGCTTCGGTTCAGTCCCGCAACAGGTCGTTGATGCTCGTCTTGGACCGCGTCTTCTCGTCGACGCGCTTCACGATCACGGCGCAGTAGAGGTTGGGGCCCGGCTCCCCGTTGGGCAGGGGCTTGCCCGGCATGCTACCCGAGACGACGACGGAATAGGGCGGGACCTTGCCGAAGAGCTTCTCGCCGGTGGCACGATCGATGATGGTCGTAGACGCGCCGAGGTAGACGCCCATCGACAGCACCGACCCTTCGCCGACCTCGACGCCCTCGGCCACCTCGGCGCGGGCGCCGATGAAGCAGTTGTCCTCGATGATGACGGGGCCTGCCTGCAAGGGTTCCAGGACGCCGCCGATGCCGGCGCCGCCCGAGATGTGGCAGTTCCTGCCGATCTGGGCGCACGACCCGACGGTCGCCCAGGTATCGACCATCGTGCCCTCGCCCACGTACGCGCCGAGGTTGACGAACGACGGCAGCAGGACGGCACCGGGCGCGATGTAGGCGGACTTGCGCACATAGGCGCCGGGCAGGACGCGAAACCCGCCCTTGCGGAAATCCGCCTCCGTCCAGCCTTGGAACTTCGGGGCGACCTTGTCCCAGTAGAAGGAGCCCGCCGGCCCGCCGGCAATCAGTCCCATGTCGCTCAGCCGGAAGGACAGCAGGACGGCCTTTTTCAGCCACTGGTTGACGACCCAGGCGCCGTCCCTCTTCTCCGCCACGCGCGCCTTGCCTTTGTCCAGGAGGTCGAGCGCGGCCTCGACGGCGTCACGGACGGCGCCGCGGGTGGCGCTGCTGATGCCGTCGCGGGCGTCCCAGGCGGCATCGATCGTCTTGGCAAGTTCGGCGTGCGGCATGAATGGAAGTTCCTGCGGTCTCTAAACCTTTTGTCGGCTCAGGGCCTTGTGCCGCCCCCGCCCCGGCCTGTCAATCGGCGCGCCGCGTTCGCCACGGCTGCCCGCTCGCCGCCTGCGCCCGCCGGGCCACAGCCGCGGATCTGAAAGAGATTTGCCGCCGGCCTCGTATTCTCGCAGCCGTCGAATCCCCCCACTCTGCCAGCGGATCGACCGATCCGGGCGGCCTCGAGTGGCGGCCGGCCCATCGAACACGGGAGCTTTCCATGGCGAAGAGTGCGAGCACAGGCAAGAGCGTGGCCTCCTCGGCCGCAAAGGTGTTGAAGAGCAAGACCGCGTCGCGGGAGGAAAAGGCCGTGGCCGCTTCCGCGCTGACCCAGAAGGGCAGCACGGAACGGACGAGCGCCAAGGTCGCCACCTCGGCCGCCAAGATCCTGAGCAGCAAGACCGCGTCAAAGGAGGCCAAGTCCGCCGCCGCATCGGCCCTGACGCAGAAGAAGAAGTAAACCGGACACTTCGCGAGAGCCTACGTCTTCGATCCTCCGATCGAAGACGTATTTTTTTGCAGCAGGACGCACGCTGTCACGCTTTACGGCCGCGCAGCGTTCGTATAATGTGTGTAACTTATTACACATCTGGCAATGCCCATGCACGTCGAGCGCGACAGTCGCAAGATTCTGGCTCGACTGCGTCGCGAAGGCTGGATCGATGCCGGGGCTCGAGGGTCCCATCACAAACTCAAGAATCCCGGCAATGGCCAGACGATTATCGTGCCGCATCCCAAGAAGGACCTGCCCCTTGGCACCGCGCGGCAGATCGCCAAGCTAGCCGGATGGCTTCGAGGTGAAGTCGAATGAAAATGTTCTATGGTCTCGTGCATAAGGAAGAGGATAGCGCTTTCGGCGTGAGCTTTCCGGACGTTCCCGGTTGCTTTTCGGCCGCCGATGAAGAAGCCGATCTCCTCACCAATGCACAAGAAGCTCTATCGCTCCATCTCGATGGGGCAGAGGTGCCAGCCGCACGCTCTGTTGCCGAGATTATGCGCGACAAAGACGTGAAGGCGGAGATCGAAGCAGGAGCCTTTGTTCTTGCAGTTCCGATTATAGAAAGCCGCAGAAAGTCACGCTTCAACCTGATGCTTGACGACGAACTTGTCGCGAGCGTGGACCGCGTTGCCAAGGTTTCAGGCGTCAGCAGGTCCGAGTTCGTTTCTCAGGCTGTGCAGACCCAACTCAGCAGCGAAGTTCATGCTGTGTTTGCAGACCGTGGCAAGAAGCGGCCTTCGCGTCTCGCTGCAACCGATCGGCATGTGGCCTCTTCGACAGCAAAGATGTTGAAGAGCAAGACCGCGTCGAAGGAGGCCAAGTCCGCCGCCGCATCGACCCTGACGCAGAAGAAGAAGTAAGGCACCGCATCAGCCCGTGACCTGCAAAGGCCTCCTGTCCCCCGGACCGGAGGCCTTCCGCGTTTTCGTCACCAGGCGCATGACAAGTAGCTCTGGATGGCCGGGTCAGCCCGGCCGTGCCCGGGGCGGACCGATCTTCCACTCGAACGGCTTGAACCGTCGGCCTGCCGGTCCTACTGCAGCGCCGTGGCGATCAGCTCCTTGGCGGCGGGGCTATCCCATTCGGCAGGGCCCGGAAGGCGGCCGAGCTCGCGCCCGTCGGCTCCAATGAGGATCGTCGTCGGCATGCCCACGGCCCTGAGCCCGCTGCCGGCCTTCATGCTGGGATCGATATAGAGCTTCAGGTTCTCGACCTTGATCTCGTCGAAGAACTTCGCCGCCGCATCCCGCCCGGCGCGATCGAGGCTCAGGGCAACGACCTCGAAACGATCCGAGCCCAGCTCCTTCTGCAGGCGGTCGAGGGACGGCATCTCTTGCCGGCAGGGAGCGCACCAGGTGGCCCACAGGTTCAAGAGGATCGCCTTGCCGCGGAAATCGGCGAGCGTGCGTTTCGCACCCGTCGCGTCCTCGAACGTGATTTCGGCCACGTCGACCGGGGGGGTCTTATGCACGAACGCCGCGAGGCTGCCGTTCTTGCCCGCGGGCCGGACCCCCGGCGGCGGCGCGGCCGAGGCGACGTCGGTAACCCGGCCGTTGTCAGGCCCGCCCAGCATGACGTATACCGCCGCGAACCCGATCACCCCCGCGAGGAGTGCTGCTCCGATGAGGGCGAGGCGCGACCCGGCGGAGAGCGGGCGGCCGTTGTCGTTCGTCATCAGATCGCCTTCTGCTTCAGCCGGATCGAGGAGCCTTCGCCACAAGTGTCCAGCGAATCCAACAAGATGTGGGGCGGCCGGTTCGCCATGTCGCCAGCCGAGATCATGCAGGAGATAAATGCCTCCATCGGTTTCGACAAGGCGCTCGCCCCGCAGGACATCCGCGGGTCGAAGGCGCACGCGGCCATGCTGGCGGATGCGGGCATCATAACCAAAGCCGACGCAGATGCGATCAGCACCGGGCTCGACAGGGTGGCCGCCGAGATCGAGACCGGCACGTTCGCCTTCAGCCGGGGGCTCGAGGACGTGCACATGAACGTCGAAAGCCGGCTGAAGGAGATCGTTGGCACGCCGGCAGGCCGCCTGCACACCGCCCGCTCGCGCAACGACCAGGTCGCGACCGACTTTCGCCTCTGGGTGCGCGATGCGATCGACGCGATCGACGCCGGCCTCGCCGACCTGCAGCTGGCGCTCGCGCGCAAGGCCGAGACGCACGCCGCGACCGTGATGCCGGGGTTCACACATCTCCAGCCGGCGCAACCCGTCACGTTCGGACACCATCTGCTGGCCTACGTCGAGATGTTCGCGCGCGACCGCGGACGCTTAGCCGATGCGCGCCGGCGCTTGAACGAGAGCCCGCTCGGATCGGCGGCGCTTGCCGGAACATCCTTTCCGATCGACCGTCACCAGACGGCGGCGGCGCTCGGCTTCGATCGGCCGATGGCGAACTCCCTCGACGGCGTCTCCGATCGCGACTTCGCGCTCGAGACGCTTGCCGCGGCCACGATCGCGGCGGTGCATCTCTCGCGCCTGTCGGAAGAGATCGTGATCTGGATGACGCCGCAGTTCGCCTTCATCACCTTGACGGACCGGTTCACGACCGGCTCCTCGATCATGCCGCAGAAGCGCAACCCCGACGCGGCGGAGCTTTCGCGCGCGAAGGTGGGGCGCATCGCCGGCGCATTCCAGAGCCTTGTGCTGGTCCTGAAGGGCCTGCCGCTCGCCTACTCGAAGGACATGCAGGAGGACAAGGAGGCGACGTTCGACGCCATCGCCTCCCTGAAGCTTGCCGTCGCGGCCATGACGGGCATGGTCACCGACCTGGAGCCGGTGCCCGAGGCCATGCGCGCCGCTGCCGGCCGCGGCTACGCGACCGCCACCGACCTCGCCGACTGGCTCGTGCGGGAGCTGAAGATGCCCTTCCGGGATGCCCACCACGTCACCGGAACGATCGTGAAGCTCGCCGAAACACAGGGTGTCCTCCTCGACGCCCTGCCGCTCGACGCCATGCAGGGCATCGAGCCGCGCATCACGGAGAATATCTACAGCGTTCTTTCCGTTGAGAATTCCGTGAAGAGCCGGACCAGCTATGGGGGAACGGCGCCACAGAACGTCCGCAAAATGGCGCAAGACTGGCTGGCGCGCTTGGAAACGGCCCCCGGGAGCGGCTAGAAGGAAGATCTCGTTTCAGGAATTGTGCCGACATCATGCACGAGACCCTCCCCCGTCTGCTGATCGCCGCCGTTCTGGCTGCGGCCGTGGCCGGCTGCGGCATCAAGGGCGGTCTGGAATCACCCGTGGCCAAGGAAACCGCCTCGGCCGAAAGCGGCCAGGGCAAGCCCGAGGGTGCCGCGCCCAAGCCCCACCAGGGCTTCATCCTCGACGGCCTGCTGCGCTAGGCTTGAGACGGTCGCCCTTCCGCGCCACGATCACGTCCACGCGCACGGTCTCTCCGGATTGCGCCGGCGGCAGGGCCGCCACGCGGCGCTCGGTCCGCGTGATTTCCCACCCGGCCGACTGCAAGCTTCGGATGAACGGCGCCGTGTGCGTGCGCCCCGGATCGGTCAGGATGGCCAGCTCGCCGGGCTTGAGCGTCGTGTCCAGCACGCGCGCGATGTCGTCGTGCAGCGCCGGCTCGTAGAGGATGTCGGCGCCGATCACGAGATCGTAGCGCGTTGTATCCCGCCAGTCGGTCCAGTCGTCCAAGCGGTGCGTGAGGCCGGTCGCGCCATTGGCGGCGGCATTGCGCCGGCAGAGCGCGAGCGCCTCCGCGCTGTAATCGGTCTGCACGACGCGGGCCCCAAGCCCGGCCGCCGCCAGACCCGCCAGGCCCGTCCCCGCACCGAGCTCCAGCACGCTCTGCCCGGAGAGGCTTCCGCGCTCGCCAAGGACATCGGCGAGCACAATGGCCGATTCCCACAGCAGCAGTCCGAACGGAAAGATCGCCAGCCCTTCCGCCGCCGTCAGCAGGCGATCCTGATCGCGCACGGCTTCCAGGATCCACGAGCGGCCGGCGGCGACGAGCGTCAGAGGTTCCAAGGGCAGCTCGGCGAGCGCGCGATCGGCCGCGGCGATCTCGTCGTCCAAGGCTTGGCCGGTATCAGGGGGCACGGCGAAGGTCCGGGAGCAAGGTTGCGCAAAGGGGCGCCGACCCCCTATAGCTCGCACTCCATCCAAAGTCCCGCCCGCCGAATCCGGACCGCCGACCTCCATGCATCATTTCGCCTACCAGCAGGGGACGCTCCATGCCGAGGGCGTCGGCCTCGACCGGATCGCCGCCGAGGTCGGAACGCCATTCTACTGCTATGCGACGGCGACCATCGTGCGTCACTTCGAGGTTCTGACCCAGGCGTTCGCGGGCCAGGATCACCTGATCTGCTTTGCGGTGAAGGCGAACTCGAACCAGGCCGTCCTCGCCACGCTGGCCCGCCTCGGCGCCGGCATGGACGTCGTCTCGGAGGGCGAGCTGCGCCGCGCCCGGGCGGCCGGTGTGCCCGCCGACCGCATCATCTTCGCCGGCGTCGGCAAGACCCGCGAGGAGATGGCGTACGCGCTGCGCGAAGGCATCCTCGGCTTCAACATCGAAAGCGCGCCGGAGCTGGAGCAGCTGAGCGAGGTGGCGGCGAGCCTCGGCACGAAGGCCGGCATTGCCGTCCGCGTCAATCCCGACGTCGACGCCAAGACGCACGCCAAGATCTCGACGGGCAAGTCGGAGAACAAGTTCGGCGTGCCGTTCCTCGATGCGCCGGCGCTTTACGAGCGCGCGCGGTCGCTGCCGGGCATCGCGATCCGCGGCCTGCACATGCACATCGGCAGCCAGATCACGGAACTCGGTCCGTTCCGCGACGCCTTCTCGCTCATGCGCGAGATGGTGATCGACTTGAGGTCGCGCGGCATCGCGCTGAAGCACCTCGACATCGGCGGCGGCCTCGGGGTGCCCTACCGCGCCGACAGCGAATGGCCGCCGCATCCGGACGACTACGCGCGCGTCGTAACGGAAACGCTGGGCGACCTCGGGCTCAGAATCGTGCTGGAGCCCGGGCGCATGATCGTCGGCAACGCGGGCCTCCTCGTCACGCGCGTCATCTACGTGAAGCAGGGCCAGGGCCGGCGCTTCACGATCGTCGACGCGGGCATGAACGATCTGATCCGCCCGACGCTCTACGAGGCGCACCACGACGTCTGGCCGGTCGCCGAGCCCGCCGACGTCCATGACCTTTTCGTGCAGGACCTCGTCGGCCCCGTGTGCGAGACAGGCGACTACCTGGCGCTCGACCGGCCGCTGCCCGCCTTCGCGCCCGGTGACCTCATCGCGATCATGACGGCGGGCGCCTACGGCGCGGTGATGTCCTCGACGTACAACACCCGCCGCCTCGTGCCCGAGGTTCTCGTCAACGGCGAGGACTACGCCGTCGTCCGTCCCCGCCCGACCTACGATGATCTCATCGCCCTCGACCGCCTGCCGCCTTGGCTCGCGGGCGGCTGAGCGCGCTCCGACGACCGTCGTCCGTGATCGTCTCGAGGCAGCAACCAAGCGTGAACACTTGACCGGTTTTTAATGATCGCGGCACCGGGCGCCGTGCTAAATCTTCAGCATGGCGAATACGGTTGCCGAGACCCCGACGCTCAACCCGGCTTTCGAGGCCAAGATCCGCAAGGCTCGATGGGCGGTTCTGGCCGAGCAGGTCTGGTTGCGGCTGTGGATTCTGTTCGCCCTCGCCGCGCTGTTCTTCCTCTTCTCGCTTGCGGGCCTGTGGCCGCTGCTCGGCCCCACGACACACAAGATCGTCCTCGGCCTCTTCGGCCTCGCGCTTGCCGGATGGCTCTTCTCGCTCACTCGTATCCGGGTCCCCTCGCGCGAGGACGCAATCCGGCGCATCGAGGCCGTGTCCGGCATTCCGCACCGGCCCGCATCCTCCTACGAGGACACGCTGACGGCGTCGGCTGAGGACTCCGCGACGCGCGCCTTGTGGAGCGCCCACCGGCGGCGCATGGCCGAGCTCATCAAGAAGCTCCGGCCCGGGCGCCCGTCGCCGCGCACCGACCGCTTCGATCCGATGGCCCTGCGTGCGCTCGTCGTGCTCGGCACGGTCTTGGGCGTGATGTTCGCTGGCCGCGGGAGCCTCGACAGTCTCGCCGACGCCTTCCGCTTCGAGGACCGGGCTCAGCTCTCCGACCAGCGCCTCGATGTCTGGCTGACGCCGCCCGCCTACACCGGCCGGCCGCCGCTGATGCTCATCGACGGCTCCGGCGCCGGCGGCCTCCTTACGTCCGTCGCCGCGGCCGAGCCGAAACCGATCGAGGTTCCGGAAAAGAGCCTGTTGATCGTGCGCGCCAGCGGCTCCGCGCGCATTCCCCTGGCGCTCGAGGTCTGGCCCGCAGGCGCACGCGAGCCCGCGCAGACGATTGAGCCGCGCACCGACTCGAGCCCTGCCGCCGGCGTCACCGAGGTGCGCACCGAGATCACGGCGTCGGCAACGCTGAAGGCCGTGTCCGGCGGCACGGTCCTGGCGACCTGGCCCATCACCATGATCCCCGACAACGCGCCGGGGATCACGCTGACGAAGAACCCCGAGCGTACCAACCGCGGCGCCTTGAAGCTCACCTACTTCGTGCAGGACGACTACGGCGTCGCCTCGGCGGACGTGTCGTTCACCCGCGCCAAGGACGCCGGCAAGGGCGATCCGGCGACCGCATGGGCGCGCAGCGAGGAGCTGAAGGGCCCCCGCCCGCCCTTCACGCGGCCGCCGCGCCTGTCGCTCCGCCTGCCCGCGCGCAACGCCAAGTCGGGCGAGGCGTTCACCTATCACGAGATCGGCTCGCATCCCTGGGCCGGCCAGCGGGTGCGGATGACGCTCGAGGCGAAGGACGTCGCCGGCAAGGTCGGCCGTTCCACGCCGCTGGAGATCGTGCTGCCCGAGCGGCCCTTCACCAAGCCGCTCGCCCGCGCGCTGATCGAGCAGCGCAAGCTCCTCATCGAGGACCCGCGCTACGCCGACCGCGTCCGCACCGCGCTCGACGCGCTCACGCTGGCGCCGGACGGCTTTATCGACGATCCGCGCGTCTACCTGCCCCTGCGCAGCAGCGTGCACCGCCTCGGGCTCGAGCGCTCGCGCCGCAGCCTCGACGAGACGATCGATCAGCTCTGGCATACGGCGCTGCGCATCGAGGACGGCAACCTGTCGGACGCGGAAAAGAACCTGCGCGACATCCAGGAGCGGCTCGCCAAGGCGCTCGAGGAGGGCGCCTCCGACGAGGAGATCCGCAAGCTGATGCAGGAGCTGCGCGAGGCGTTCCAGGAGTACGTCCAGGAGCTCCAGAAGCAGAACGCCGATCAGGACCAGGCGAACGACGACGGCCAGAACGGGGATCAGCAGCAGCTCTCCGCCGAGGAGCTCGACCGCATGCTGCGCGAGATGGAGGAGATGGCGAAGAACGGCCTGCGCGACCAGGCCAAGGACATGCTGGCCCAGATGCGCGACATGATGGAGCGGATGCAGCAGGGCCGCCAGAGCGCCGAGCAGCAGCGCCAGAACAAGGAGATGCGCGATGCGCTGAAAAAGCTCGGCGAGGCGGTCGGCGAGCAGCAGAGCATCATGAACGACACTTTCGAGGAAGGGCGCCAGCAGCAGCCCGGCGAGGGCGGGGAGCGGATGCGCCAGACGCAGCCGGGCCAGAAGGGCCAGCGCGGCCAGGGCATGCAGGCCGATCGCGGCCAGATGCCGAACGGCATGGGCGACGATCAGGGCGAGATGGGCCTGCGCGAGCGCGGCACCGACGAAGGCGAGGCCAAGACCGGAGGCCCGCAGCGGCGCGCCGAGCTTGCAGAGCGCCAGGCGCGGCTGCGCGAAAAGCTGGAAGCGATGCGGCGCGACATGCAGGAGAAGGGCCTCGGCGACGGCGAGAAGCTCGGCGACGCGGCCGAAGCGATGCAGGAGGCCGAGGAGGCGCTGCGCGAGAGCGACCTGGAGGAGGCCAACCGGCAGCAGGCGCGCGCGCTCGACGAGATGCGCGAGGGCGCCCAGCAGATGGCTGAGCAGATGCAGCAGAACGGCCAGCAGCGGGCGGGCGAGACCGGCGACAGCCCGCGCGATCCCATGGGCCGTCCGCAGCGGTCGCAGGGGCCGGACCAGGGACGCTCGGTGAAGGTGCCCGACCAGATCGACATCCAGCGCGCGCGCGAGGTTCTGGAGGAGCTTCGCCGGCGGGCCGGCGAAGCGCGGCGGCCGCAGATCGAACTCGACTACATCGACCGCCTGCTCAAGTGGTACTGACCCGCTCCTCGGGGAACATCCCCACCGTCACCCCCGCGAAGGCGGGGGTCGGCGCAAGCCTCGCACAAAGCGCTTGGAGCCCGGCTTGCGCGGATCCCGGCCTCCGCCGGGATGACGGCGGCGGGGAAGCAAGGAACGCGCAATTCCGTTGGCCGGGATGACGTCAGGAGTGGGTGTGCACCGCACCCTCCACACCGTCACCCCCGCGAAGGCGGGGGTCGGCGCAAGCCTCGCACAAAGCGCTTGGAGCCCGGCTTGCGCGGATCCCGGCCTCCGCCGGGATGACGGCGGCGGGGAAGCAAGGAACGCGCAATTCCGTTGGCCGGGATGACGTCAGGAGTGGGTGTGCACCGCACCCTCCACACCGTCACCCCCGCGAAGGCGGGGGTCGGCGCAAGCCTCGCACAAAGCGCTTGGAGCCCGGCTTGCGCGGATCCCGGCCTCCGCCGGGATGACGGCGGCGGGGAAGCAAGGAACGCGCAATTCCGTTGGCCGGGAATGACGTCAGGAGTGGGTGTGCACCGCACCCTCCACACCGTCACCCCCGCGAAAGGCGGGGGCCTGCGCAAGCGTAAGATGGAGCGCATCTGAAAGGCTCGCGCGGATCCCGGCCTCCGCCGGGATGACGTCAGGAGTGGGTGTGCACGGCACCCTCCCCATCGTCACCCCCGCGAAAGGCGGGGGTCTGCGCAAGTCTCGCGTGGAGCATTGCGCGATTCACGGCCCTGCGGGCAGCCGCACGCCGAGCCCGCCGATCACCTCGTGGCTCGCGAGGCGCGTCTCCGCCCAGCCGCCGGGCGGTTCGGCACCACTCCACCAACGTTTGAACTGGCGCCACAGGTCGGTGAACAGAATGTCGCCGTCCTTGCCGCTCAGCGGCACGCGGTAGTCGGCAAACGTGAACTTGTACTCCAGGAAATAGCTCATGCGCGGCAGCCGGATTTCGAGGCCGGCGACGGCCTGCCCGACGGGGCCGGCCATCTGGTATTCGTAGGTGCGCGAGGCCTCGGAGGCGACGTGCACCTCCGAATGCGGCAGCGACACGCCGGCGCCCACCCCCACGTACGGCGAGATCCGGAAGCTGAACGAGGGCAGCCGCAGGAGTCCGTTGAGCGTGAGCATGTTGTGGCCGTGGCTCGCTTCGAGCTTGCGGAACACATGGCCTATCAGTGCCTTCTCCGGCGCCGGCTTGCCATCGAGCGTGCCCTCGAACCTCGCGTCCTGATCGCGCTTCGAGATGGCCTTGGAGTGGGTGAAGTCGAGCATCAGGCCGGTGCGCCCGCTGCCGACCCAGCGCAGCACGCGCACGCCGTAATAGATGGGATTGACGAACGGCAGCCCCTGCCACTCCACGTCCTTGACCGTGAAATCATGCACGCCGGGCTTCGTGATCCTCACGTCGCTCGGGTAGGTCGCCGGCGAGCCGCCATAGGCCGCGACCATCCATTCGGAGCGCGGTGCGACGCGTGCCGGGTCGGCGGCGCCGCCTCGCGAGGCGGCGGCGAAATCGATCGGATCCTTGCGGACCGCGGAGTCCGGATCGGCGGTCGCATGGGCGACCGTGACGACGAGAGCGGCGGCGGCAGCGACGCTGACGGCGGCGTCGGCGGCCCGCAGAAGGCGTTCCCGGCTCACGTCGAAGACCGGAGCGATCGAACGCGCCCCGGCGCGAAGTGCTGTCATGCGCTTGTCCCCCGTTCGGCCGGCGCGGGCCTCCATTCGGTGACTGGTTAGACCAGACGTCGCGACGGGTCAAAAGCAAGCGGGACGGCGCACCGCGGACGCTGTTGACGATGCTGCGTCAGGACCGGCCTTCCGGGCTTTGCCCCAGGCGCGTCAGCATGGCCTTGACGGCACGGATCTGGGGCGCGTCGCGGGTCAGAAACTGCGGGCCCGTGTAGCCCCACCAGTCCCAGCAGCCTTGCGGATTGTCGCCCGAGGCGGCGACCTGCGGAAACAGCACGACGAGGCGATTCGTATCCGCCCAGCGCGCGAAACCCGTCTCCTCGATGAAGGCGTCTCCCACCGTCTCGCGGTTCTGCACGCAGCCATGGAAGGCGACATGAACGCGACAGCCTCCGGCCCGGCACGGCTCAGGGACGTACACGGCGCCCTGCGCCGCCATCTCGGCGTCCTCGGCCGCGAAGGAGCTCTGGTCGAAGACGAGGAAGCGCCCCGCGGAAGTCGTGGATGGGGCGGCGAGCGGGCCGATCAGATGCGTCAGAAGGGCCTCCGCCTGGTCGTAGTCGCAATCGACGATGAAGGGCTCTCCCGTCGTGCTGCACGCCGCCCCGTCGGCGGCCGTCACGAACGCGTGGCCGGCGGGCATGTCGGACACGAAACGGATGCTCGCCTCGGGAACGCCGAGCCGGCGATAGAACTCGGCCGCGCTCGCGACGATGCCGGGCACGACGGTGCGGTCCTTCGTGCCGGAGAAGAGGTAGACCCGGTCGGTGATCGCGTCGGCGGTCGCATCGATCGTGCCGGCCTCGGCGCGCTCGCGCGCCTTCTCGACGAGATCGGGCACATTGGGCACGCCCCACATGGCCATCGCGTTCTGCATGCAGCCCGCAACCGCCTTGGTGGCGTTGAGCATCTGGGCGGCCGGTCCGACGACCATGCCGGAGAAGACGCTTTCCGCGCAGCCGTAGGGTCCGCCGGCGATGATGGCTGCGCCGGTGACGATACGGGCGTGCGCCATCTGGAACTGGCCAGCCATATACGCGCCCGACGAGATCCCGGAGACCGTCGTCGCCTCGAGCACCGTGCCGAGCGGAGGTAGCGCCGCGGGCTCCTCGCCCGAGCACGCGGCCAGCGCCCCCGTCAGCAGCAGACCGAGCGCACCCCCGCCGCGCAAGCGCATGCCATGATCCCTGTGTGAAATGACACCCATCAATAGGCCGGGCTGACGCCGGCTGTCATCTGAGACGGACCGTCACGCGATCTGCGCGGCCGTTGGCGTCGATGACCTGCAGCTTGACGAAGCCCTTGCCCGGGGGCGTCCAGGCGACCTCGCGGTCGTTGCCGCCGGCCGTCATCGGCGCGCCGTCGACGAGCCAAGTGAGCGGCAGGGCGCCGCCCTCCGCCTTGAGCACGACGGGCTCGTCCGGCTCGCGGTCCGCAAGATCGAGCTCGGAACGGTCCGGCGGGAAGGCGATGAGCGGCGGCCGGTCCAAGAACGGGCCCGAGGCAGAGGACTCGTCCGGGCCGTCGCGAAAACGCTTCAATGGCGGCGGCAGGTCGGCGCCGGCGCGCTTCAAGACACCCGCCGGCGGCGCCGTCAGAGGCGTGCGCTTCTCCGCCACGCGCTGGAACGCGTCGAACAGGATGGGCGCGGCCGCGAGCCGCCCCATGAGGCCCGGCACGGAGGCGCCGTCGGGCCGGCCGACCCAGACCGCGATGGTGTGGCTGCCGTCGTAGCCGACCGCCCAGGCGTCGCGATAGCCGTAGGAGGTCCCCGTCTTATAGGCGAGCCGGCCGCCGCGCGCGTTGAGCGGCGCCGGCGCATCCTTGAGGATATCGCCGACGTACCACGCCGCCACGGGCGACAAGAGCCGCCGCTTGGCGGCGTCGCGTCCGGCCGCGAGGCGCGCCTTGAGGCTCGCGCCGTCCTGCCGCCAGGTGAGCGGGACGGGCTCGCCGCCCCGCGCCATGGCGACGTAAAGCTGCGTCAGGTCCTTGAGGCGCATGCCGATGCCGCCGAGCGCCACGGCCAGCGAGGGCACCGTCTCCGGCGGCAGCTCGGTCTTGACGCCCGCCCGTTCGAGCCGCGCCGTCAGCCGTCCGGGCCCCACGGCCGAGAGCATCTTCACCGCGGGCACGTTAAGCGACAGTCCCAGCGCCTCGCGCACCGTAACCGTGCCGTGGAACTCCTCGTCGAAGTTCTCCGGCCGGTAGCTCCCGAACCGCGTCGGCTCGTCCTCGATGAGCGTTTCGGGGTGCGCGAGCCCGGACTCGAACGCGAGTCCATAGATGAGCGGCTTCAGCGTCGAGCCCGGCGACCGGACGGCGGCCGCCATGTCGATGGCGCCGGCGCGTGCGGCATCGAGGTATCCGGCCGAACCGACATAGGCGAGCACCTCGCCCGTCGCATGGTCGACGGCGATGAGGGCGCAGGAGAGCTTGTCGCCGAGAAGCCGGGTCTGCTCGGCGGCGAGCGCTTCGAGGGACGCCTGCAGCTCGCGATCGAGCGTCAGCCTGTGCGACGCCTCAGCGGGCCGCGCCGCCACCTCCGATTCCGACAGGTGCGGCGCGAGCTTCGGAAAGGCCCGGCGGCTCTTCGGCACGGGCTCGTCCTTGGCGCGGTCGCGCTCAGCCGCTGTGATCGCGCCCACCTCGAACGCCCGGTCGAGAACGCGGTTGCGGGCCCGCAGCGCCGCCTGCCAGTTGCGGTCCGGACGGCGCGCCTCGGGCGATTGCGGGAGCGCCACGAGCAGCGCCGCCTCGCCGATGGAGAGCCGCTTTGGCTCCTTGCCGAAGTAAGCGAGCGAGGCCGCGCGCACCCCTTCGATGTTGCCGCCGAAGGGAGCGAGGCGCAGATAGATCCGCAGGATCTCCGTCTTGGAAAGCCGGTCTTCGAGCTGCACGGCGCGCAGCATCTGGCGCACTTTACCCAGCGCGGTCTTGTCGTGACGGCCTTCCAGGAGGCGTGCCACCTGCATCGTCAGCGTCGAGCCGCCCGAGACGAGCCGTCCGTGGCGGACGGCCTGCGCGACGGCACGCGCCATGCCGACGGGATCGACGCCGGCATGCGTGTCGAACCGGCGATCCTCGAAGGCCTTCAGGATGGCGAAGTAGCGCGGCTCGACGTCGTCCGGCTCGACCGGCATCCGCCACCGCCCGTCCGGGGTCGTGAAGGCGCGCAGGAGCTTCCCGTTCCGGTCCACAACGATCGTCGATAGTCCGTCCGCGTTGGCGAGCGGCGGCGGACCCAGATGCGATTTGGCGCCCTCGATGGCGGCGAGAGCCGCCGCCGGGAGCGCCAGACCTGCCAGAAGGAAGCGGATCGCCTTGCGCATGTCCGTCACTTCGCCTTCGACTCGACTGAGATGACGAGGTTTCCCGCATCCGTGCGCGCGTAACGCTCGGGGCGGTACATATCCTCGACCGTCGCGGCCGGGTGGATGAACGTGCCGGGCGTCACCGCGCGCACGATGTAGGCGACCGCCGCCGAGGCCTTCGCAGCCGAGCCGGCCTGCCGGGACGGCACGGTTTCCGCCGCCGCGTCGCCCTCCTCGCCGCCGTCGCCGTTGCCGTCAGACGCGGCGGTGCGCTTCGACGAAAGATCGAAGGCGGCCACGAAGCGGTCGTCGCGGAACTCCGCGTGCTGCGGCTTCAGCGTGTCCTTCAGCCACTCCAGACTGGAGATGTCGCCGGCCTCGACGAGACGCGGGTTGTCGATCTCCAGTCCCGACGGCAGGCGGTCCACCAGGAGCACGCGGCCATGCGGCTCGTCGCTCTCGACCTTCACGACCGCCACGAGGCGCTGGTTCTGCGCGATCTCTGCCGTGCCGCCGCCGCTGCCGGCGAGGTCCACCGGCTCGCCGTCGAGCGTGTAGTAGCTGCGCGCGATGGTGAATCCCTTGGCGACCGCCGGCTCGGCGGTGAGCGACGCGCCGATGACGGTCACGACGGCATCGACGCTCGTCTCGCCATTGTTGGCGATTGCGACGCCCTTCTCCACCTCGTCCGCCGTGAGGCTGCGGACGACCGACCCTTGGACCGGCGCACCGTCGACGGCAAGCCGTGTGCCCTTGAGATCGTCGCCCAAGGCGTGGGCGGCGAGCAGCATCCAGGCCTGCTCCTGCGTCGAGGTGTACTGCCGCGCCTGGTAGGCCTCGGAAACGACATCCGCGAGCTTGGGCGCCTCATCCTTGAAGAGGCCGGTCTCCATAGCGAGCGTCACCAGCGCGGCGCCGTCCCGGAGGCCGGACCCGAAGTCGTTGCGCGCCAGCACGACGCCGGACTGCCTGTCCATGGCCGAAAGGGCGGCCTTGAACACCCGCTCCGCGCGCGGCTTGTCCCCGACCATCGAGAGCGCCGCGCCGAGCTGGGCCTTCGCCAGCACGGTCTCGAACTGGTCGAGCTTCTCGTCGGCGAAGTAGCGCAGCTCGCCCACGGGGACGCGGCCGTTGCGCGCCAGCACGTAGAGCGCATAGGCTCGCGACTCCGCCGAGCTGGCGCTGTCCTGTGCATTGGCGACGAAGTTCTGCAGCCGGTCGAGCGCGAGCGACATCGGCACCGGCCGGACCGTGTAGCCCGCCTCCTTCGCCCGTGTCAGGAAGTCGGTGACGTAGGCGGTGAGCCACAGGTCCACGTCGGTCGGACCCCAGACGCCGAAGGCCCCCGTGCTGTCCTGCATCTCGAACACGCGGTCGACCGCCTTCTGCACGCGCTCCTTAAGTTCCTTGTCGGGCGCCAGCCCAATCTGGGCCGCGACCGCGTTGGCATAGACGAGCGGCAGCGCGCGCGAGACGGTCTGCTCGGCGCAACCATACGGATAGCGGTCGAGCGCCGTCAGCAGCCCCGGCACGTCGAGGCCGGCGGCCGGGCCGACGCTGACGTTGACCCGCGTGCGGCCCTTGATGAGGCCCGCCAGGAGGTCCTTGCCGAGCGTGATCATGCCGCCCTTGCCGGCCAGCGCGCTGATGGTCGTGCGCTTGATGTCGCCCGCCGGCGGCTTGACGTCGAACGTGAGCCGGCGGCGGACCTCGATGCCGTCGGGACCCGTGAGCGCGATATCGTAGGTCTGAAGGCCGACCTCGGCCGGCTTCAGAGCCAGCCGCTCGCTGATGCGCGCACCTGCCTCCAGCGCCAGCGGACGGCCGAGGAGGCTCCGCGGCCCGCCGGTCGAGGCGTCGAGGGGAAGCTGCGCGACGGCGAGCGCGTAGCTGCCGGCGGGGCCATCGACGTTATGCACCGAGAGGTCGACGCCCGCCTCGTCGCCGAGCGTCAGGAACCGCGGCGCGGAGACGGTGAGCGCCACGGCATCGCGCACGAGGACATCGGCGGAGCCATGCCCCACCTTGTCCTTCGACCAGGCCACCGCCATGACGCGGACCGTGCCGTTGAAATCGGGCAGCGCGAACTCCACCTTGGCCGTGCCGTCCGCCTCGACCTTTAGGATGCCGGAGAAGAGCGCCACGGTCTCCTCGACCGGCGGCGAGCCTTTGAGGCCCTCCTCCTCCATGCCGTCGCCGCCGGAGCGCATCTTGCCCCGTTCGGCGCGCATGCCGTCGATCAGACGGCCATAGAAATCGCGGATCTCGAGCGCGAGCTTGCGCTGCGCGTTGAAGTGCGCCTCGGGCGCGGGAGATGCGAACCGCGTCAGGTTCAGGATGCCGACATCGACGGCGGCCACCGTCACACGGGCCTCCTCGCCGGGCGCAAGGCCTTCGACCTTGACCGGGATCGTGAGGCCGTCGCCGGACTTGATCTTCATGTCGGCCGGCAGGGACACCTTCAGCGTGCGCTTCGACTGATCGACGCCGATCCACTTGATGCCGATGGCGCGGCTCGGCATGCGCTTCGCCTGCGTGTCCATCGGCCGGTAGAGAAGCGCCGTGGCATAGGCGCCCGGCCCCCAGTCGTCGCCGACCGTGAGCTCGATCTCGCCGCCGCCCTTGGCGATCTCCACCTCCTTGAAGGTGACGAGCCCGTTGCCGAGCACGGCCACGAGCGCCTTGCCGCCCGGCTTCGACGCGATGCGCAGCTTCGCCGTCTCGCCCGGCTGGTAGCTGTCCTTGTCGAGCGCGACCTCGAGCATCTCGGGGCTGTCGGCGGAGCCCGGAGCGGCATACCAGCCCGCATTGAAGGCGACGCTCGTCGCCGGACCGCCGGCATCGACCGAGCGGACCTGAAGCTCGAAGCGGCCATGGTCGACGTCGGCGGCGACCTGCACGGATGCCTCCGCCAGCGTGTCGAGCGTGCCGCTCGCGACCTTGCGGCGGATCGTCTGCGTCTCATAGGTCCAGGCGCCGTCGCGGCTGTACCACTGCCAGGAGGTCTCAAGCCGCACGAGCTCCCACACGAGGCCGCTCTCGGCCGTGCGGTTGCCGGCGCTGTCGAGCGAAATGACCTCGAACGCCGCCTTGTCGCCGTCGCCGGGCCCGCCCTCTCCGAAGAGCGGCTTCACGCCGATGCGGCGCTGCTTCAGATCGACCGGCACGACGACCGCGCGCTCGATCGAGCGGCCGCTCACCTCGCGCAGGCGCACGATGACGCTCGCCTCAAGCGGGCGTGCGGTCTTCTCCACCGCAGGCAGCGACACCGCGAGCGTCGCCTTGCCGTTCGCGTCCGTCTGCGGAAGGTTCTCGAGCGGCTGGCGCACCGGATTGATCTTCTGGTCGCCATCGCCGAACCGGAAGCCCGGGTAGGCGTCGAGGTCTTGGGCAGCGGGCCGCACCACGATCTCGCCTTCGACGGCGAGGCCCGCGGCGGGCGGGCCGTAGAGGTAGCGACCGGCGATGGCCAGCGACAGCGGCGCATCAACGGCGACCGGCGCCTTGCCGGCATCGAGCGTCAGATCGAGGCGCTCGGGCACATAGTCCTCGACGAGGAAGGAGACCTGCGTCAGCGGGTCGGCCTTGGGATCGGCGTGGACCTTGGCGCGCCAGGTCCCCGTCATGACGCCGGAGCCGAGCGCGATGCGCACGGTGCGCCCGCCGAAGCCTTCGTCGGCGAGCGGATAGCGCGCGTGCTCGACGCCGTCCGGGCGCGTCAGGATGACCGTGACAGGAACGGCGGAAGCCAGGCCCGCGGCGTCGCGCACCAGCGCCGTGACGTTGACCTCCTCGCCGGGGCGATAGACGCCCCGCTCGGTATAGGCATAGGCATCGAGCGGGCCCGGCGCGGCGCGGCCTTTCACGCCGCGATCCGACAGGTCGAAGGCGTTGGCCGTCAGATCGAGGAACGCGTACTCGCCCGCCGCCGTCTCCGCGACGAGCAGCGCCGGCTGCAGCCCGCCCTCCCCGCGCGCCAGTCCGGCCTCGAAGCGGACGTAACCGCTCGCGTCGGATGTCCCTGTGCCGAGCACCTCGTTGTTGCGCGCGATGAGCTTCACGCGGGCGCCGCCAACGGCCGTCGTCTCCGCCAGCGAGCGGACGAAGGCGTGCACGCCCGTGTCACCCGAGAACGCGGTCAGCCCGAGATCGGAGACGATGAACCATTGCGTCGACAGGCTGTTCCAGCTCTCGCCGCCGCCCGTCGCGGGCTTGGCGATCATCGCGTAGGCGCCGGGCTTCAGCTCGCCGATGGTCTCGCTCAACGGGAAGGCCGTGACGACCTCCTCGTTGAGCTTCTCGGCGACCTCCATCTCGCCCTCGTAGACCTTCTCACCCGTGCGGTCGCGCAGTGTCTCGATGTCGTAGCCGTAGAGCTGGCGATCGAGATCGCCGTTGCCGATCACGGTCGCGAGGCTGCGGTCGCCGACGCGATAGACCTCGATGGCGACCTGCGCGGCGTTGATGCTGACGACGGGAATGCCCTGCTGACCGCGGCTCGGCAGCACGTAGCTCTTGCCCGTGAAGCGCACGGACGGCTTGCGGTCGGGCACGTAGACGGCGAGCGCGATCTTCTTCTCGATCGTCTCACGCGTTTCCGAAGGCAGGCCGTCGCGGATCTGGATCTCGTAGCGCTGGCCGTAGGTGAGCCCTTCGATGCAGAGCTGCGAGCCCTCCGCCGAGACGCTTTCGGGGTCCTTGCCATCGACGGAGATGAACTTGGCGAAGTCGATGTCGGCGCGGCTCAGATTCTCGGAGAAGATCGCGCACACGCGCGGCCGCAGCGCCTCGGTATCGGTCTTGTAGTCGGTCATGCGGAAGCCGTGCTCGGCACGCAGCTTGTCGTAGCTCGCGCGTACGGCCGGCACCTCGGCAAGCTCCAGGCTGATGCGCAGCGCGTCGATTGCGGGACGCCAGTAGGCGCGGCGGCGCATGGCCTCCGCAAGGACGGCCAGGGCCTCGGCCTGCTGCTCCTTCGTCTGGCCGAGCTCGTAGGCGCGGTAGGCCGCGCCCGATGCGTTGATCGGCAGGTCATAGCGCTCGCTGGCGTTCTCGTCCGCAACGGTCACGGCGAGCAGCGCGCGCGCAAGTCCAAGCCAGCTCTCGGCGCTCTTGGGATCAGCGGAGACGGCGGCCGCGAAGCTGCGGGTCGCAGCACGCACGTCCGTGCCCATCTGCTTCAGCCCTGCGAGACGCAGGTCGCCGGCCGTCTTGCCGCCGGCCTTCCAGGACTCGCGAACGTATTTTTCATAGCGTGCCGCATCCTCCGCAATTCCCTGGTGCGTGAAGCGGGACGCGGCCGCGGCCTCGAGGGATCCGGCGACAACGGCGAGGGCAAGCGCGAGGACGGTGCTGAGACGGCGCATGAGGTCACCTGTGCGAGAAGCGCCGCGCCAAAGCGCGCGGGCAGGGAGCGAACCGCTGGAATGATTATTTTTCTTGAGCCTTCGGGGAAGCCCAACACCCGCCAGCGGACAGATGAAGGCGGCATCCCGGACGTTGCGGGATCTTGCCGACGAATTCCGGCTTATTCCAGATCGCGGCTCAACGCGGACGGTCCAAATGCCAAGGGCGGGTCACCTGGACCCGCCCCTTCCGTTTCGCACCGGGAAACCGATCGATCGCTAGTGGCGCGTGGAGACCACGGGGGCCGTCTCGCCCTCGGCGAGAGCCGCGATGGGCAGCCCGCCGACTGCCGAAGCTGCCGGAGCGGCGGTCTCGACCTGCGCAGTGGCCTCGGCGCTGCCCGCGCCGGCGAAGCTCCACAAGCGGTCGAAGGACCGCTGCGCCAGAGCAGCCGTCTCGGCGCAATCCGAGCTGTAGATCTCATAGGCGTCACGCTTCGTCGGCTCGCGCCGCATGCAGTCGCCGATCCAGGCGATCCTGTCGCCGATGGCGAGCTGCTCGTGTGCATCGAGGAGGCGGGCGTCGCAGCCGACGCGCGAGGCGATGCCATCGAGGAACGTGGTAACCGCGGGACTTGCGCCCTCGGACAGGACGATGACGGCGCGGACGGAAATGCCTGCGGCCCGGACGGCCGGAGCATGGAGGGCGAGCGCCTTCAGCACGGGGCTTTCGAGCGAGCGGGCGAGCACCGTCAGGCCGCGGACCGCCGTGTCGCGCGCTGCGAGCGTGGCGAGCTCGGCGGCAACGAAGGCGTTGAGCCGGGCTTCCTTCTCCTCTTTGCGTACGACATGCATCCGAGGTGGCGTGAAGGTGGGCATGGGCTCTGCTTCCTGTTCGTCCCGCCGGCCGGAAAATGGTCAGGCTCCCCGGCCGGCGAGCTGGTTGTCATACGCTCAATTAGCGACCGAACACGTTAAACAACCGTTTCAGCGTGTCGGCTTTCATGACACGTCGTCCCTGATCCGGCGTCCCTTAAACGGCCGGCAACGCGGGCCTCAGCCGGCCCGCGAGACTCGCCGCGCCGTCGATGTCGGCGTCGTCGAAAGCTTCCAAGGCGTTGTCCGGCCATGCCTCCTGCCTATCGTCCGTGGGCGGCGCGATGGCCCGGGCGATCGCGGCGATCGGCGGCAGCGGATGAGCGTGCGCAGCGGCTGCGGCCGCAGCGCCGGCCGGCTGCCCGCCGAACTGCATTAGCTCGGAAGGAAGGGTCGCCTGGCTGACCGGGATGCGAAACGTCGCCGTTTCGCGTCGCATGACGACATCGACGACGACGTCTGAGTCCGCCGGAGGGCCGATACGCTCTGCCGGTTCGATGGCGCGCGCGCAGGCGGCGGCGCCTAGGTCGATGCCGGCTGCCCCCTCGGGCACCGGAGCGGGGGCCGGAGAGGAAACGGACGCCAGCGGGCGCGGACGCAGAGGCACCACGGTCGGAGCCGCGTCCTTAAGATCGGGCGCAAGATCGGGCGCCGGTGACGGGCCGCCGCGCTCCTCCGCCGGAGCCGGGTCGGCCGGGCGGGAGACGGGCGCCGTGTTGCTGTTGGCGGCCCGGACCTCGAGCTCGCTTTCGAACGGCGTAGGCCGCGGCGTCAGCTCCTCGCGTGCGGCGCGGGCGTAGGGCCCGTGCTCGGCGGCAAACCGCCGGTCGGCCTCTGTGCCTGGCGTCTCGCGAGCGGCTGTCGCGGGTCGCGCCTCCAGACCGCCGAGCTCGGGCTCCAGGCGCGGGCGCGGCGCAGCGGGCGATGTCCACGCGACAGCGCCAGCGCCCTCTCGGACGACGTCCCGCGTCACGTCGCGGGCCGTCGCGGCGCGATGGTCCTCCGCGCGCCGGGCCGCGCCCATGACGGCGCCGAGGATCATCTCCTGCCAGGCCCCGTCGCGGAAGCGATAGATCCGGAACGCCCGGCAGCCGGCGAACTTGCTGCCCTGGCGGGCGAGCTTCTTCTGCACGGCGCGGGTCGTCAGCAGCGGGCTATGGACGCGGGCGAAGATGCGGTCCTTCTCGAAGCTGGTGAACAGGTTGGCCAGCAGATGCGCTTCATGCTGCAGGTCCTGCGCCTCCGGCGTGAGGGCGGCGGCCGGCCGGACGGACGGACGCGGCAGCCGATGGCCGGTCGCATCGCCGAAGCCCACGGCCGCGTCGAGCGGCACGGCCACGTAGTAGACGCCGGCCTGATCGAACACGACATGGCGGAAGACCTCGAACGTCTGGCGGATGTCGGGATCGCGGTGGATGTCGCTGAAGCGCGACAGGATCGTGCTGACCGGGCTGCGCTCCGCCTCCCGCATCCGCGGCAGGAGCCCGCCGAGCCGGTTGACGGGGCGGCCCATGGAGACGAGCAGGAGGCACAGGTCGACGAACACCGCCACGGCGAGCGGCACGTAGTCGCGTTTGGAGAGACCGACGCTCTCGATATCGAGCGAGTCCCGCGCCCCACCCTCGACGGTCTGCACCGCCCGCTGCTGCAGGGCCCGCAACTCCTCGGCCGAGGGCGGCATCCCGAACGACAGCGCGCCGTAGAACGTCGCGGTCAGGCGGCGGAAGGCCTCGATCGTCGCCTCGGAGCCTTCCACCGCCGCGATCTTCGGCTTTTCGAGTTCCGGAAGCTGGTCGATTGCCTTCACAGCGCCGCGCAGCGCGCCCTGGAGCTGGGCGTCGGGACAGAGGAAGCCGCCCTTCTTCGGGTCGCCGAACGTCGACTGCTCGGCGCGGTCGGAGAGCTCGTTGCGGAGCTGGCGCAGTTGCGGGTCGGTGCGGAAGGCATTGAAGCCGGTGACCGTCATGTCGAGCTTGCGCGACAGGGCCTTCATGAACTCGTTGCGGGTGCCGCTCTTGGGATCGAGCGTCGAGGGGTCGTTGCTGACGATCTTGGCGAGATCGACGTCGAGCCCCGACATCTGGCCTTTGACGGCCGTCGCCCGCTCCTTGACGAGATCGGAGGCGAAGGAGAACCGCGTCGCGTCCTCATCGCGCATCTTGCGGCGCGGGCCGTCGCCCGGCCGACTGTTGGGACACGACGTGCCCTTGGTGCGCTCGATCTCCGCCTTCTCGGCCGAGACCCCCGCGAGCTTGACGAGCGTGCTCTCAAGCTGGTCGAGGCGCGTGGCGGCGGCGTTGAGCGAGCCCTGGACCTGCGCGACGGCCGACTCCGCCGAGCGGGAGGCTTCCGACCGGCTTTCCAGGACCTTCCAGTAGAAGCCGAACCCGAAGCCGACCGAGATGATCGTCAAGAAGACGTATCCCGCGGCGTAGAGAACCTTGGTGAAGGTCGGGATGGGGGCAAACAACTGGTCGAGAAGCCAGATGATCATCGTCATCAGCATGGCAACCGAGAAGGCGATGATCACCTTGTGGATCAGCGGCAGCTCGCCCATGTTGGCCTCGATGAGCTCGAGCATGCCGACGTAGGTCGCGACCCACGAGAGGATGCCGAGCCCGGCGATGAGGACGATCTTCTTCAGGTCCCGCGCCGGAGGTCCCTCATCCTCCCTCAGGCGGTACTCCGGCGCCTCCAACGGCGCCGCCCGCCCCGACCGCACTCTTCCCGCACCCGACTGAAGCGCCATGACCGGCCCCGAACTCGATGGACGCGCCCGGCAAGACCCGCCGGCACCCTCACGCGACTATCCCGACTGGACCGCACGCAGGAACGCGCCGCCGGTCCAGCTTGCTGCGTAGGCGGTTTTCTTGTCGCGAGGGGGGCTCAACTGTGGCGCGGCGGCGGCTCCTCACGGACGGTCCTGTGACAGGTCTCGTGCCGCCTCCCATGCTCAAGTCCCATGCCCAGTCCCATGCGGCTCGGTTCTGGCGCGGCCGGTCGGCATGTGCTTTACGGGATCGAGCGGGACGACAGGGGACAACATGGCCAAGACCGACAAGCCGGACAAATCCGCGAAGCGCGCGCGGTCAGCGAAAGATCCGATCGCCGCGTTCAATCTCGACAATCCGGAGCTGCCGGCCGCGATCGCGGACGCGGCACTGAGCTCGGGCGGCTTTCCGTACGACTCCAAGATCAAGCGCAAGACCTACGAGGACGCGCTGGTGCCGTTGCAGATCGAGCTCCTGAAATTCCAGGCGCACGTAGAGAAGACGGGCCAGCGTGTCGTGATCCTGTTCGAGGGGCGCGACACCTCGGGCAAGGGCGGCGCCATCTCGACCATCCTGGAGCGCGTCAATCCCCGCCACGCCCGCGCCGTCGCGCTCGCCAAGCCGACCGACGACGAGCGCGGCCAGTGGTATTTCCAGCGCTATATCCAGCACCTGCCGACGGCCGGCGACCTCGTCCTGTTCGACCGCTCCTGGTACAACCGCGCCGGCGTCGAGCCCGTCATGGGCTTCTGCACGGAAGACCAGCACGCCGACTTCCTGCGCGACGCGCCGCAGCTCGAAGGCCTCCTCGTCCGCGACGGGCTGACGCTTCTGAAGCTCTACCTGACTGTCGGCCGCGAGATGCAGCTCCTGCGCTTCCACGAGCGCAAGCACAATCCGTTGAAGCAGTGGAAGCTGACCGACATCGATCGGGCCGCCGTCGCCAAGTGGGACGCCTACTCTGAGGCGGAGGCGGAGATGTTCCGTTTCACGCACACGCCCGATTGCCCGTGGACGGTGGTCCGTGCCAACGACCAGCGGCGCATGCGGCTGGAGGTGATCCGAAAAATTCTGTCCCTTCTGCCCTACGAGGGCAAGAATCCGAACGTGGCGACCCCGCCCGACCCGAAGATCGTCCGCGACGGACCGGAGTTCCTCAATCCCCCGCCCTGAGCGGACGGGCCGGCGCCGCGCGTCATTGGCGAAAGAACAGCAGCGGCGGGGAAAGCGGGGACGGAAAGCGCCGGGTCGGTTGACGCTCCGGCGAACTCGTCTAAAGCCTCATCACGGACACGGCCCGCGGACCCACGCAGAACCGGAGCGACACCATGCTGGACACGTCCTCGATGTTGATCTGGATGGCGACGCTGACGATCGGCGTCTGCGGTCTCATTCTCGCCGCCGGTTCGGGCGCGCCGGAGACCTACATGGCGGTGACGGCGTGCATCAGCCTCGTGCTGGCGGCGCTCGGGGTGCGCGACCTCACCGGCCTCAGCGCCGGCAAGGCGCCGCTCAGCGCGCTCTCCGCATCGGCCGCGCGCCACATGGGCCTCGTGTGGGCCTGGGGCGCGCTGGCGCTGTTCGTCACCTACTATTTCATCCTCGATCCCTGGAAGGAGTGGCCGGTCTTCTTCTCCGCCTTCGCGATCGTCGCCGCGATCAGCCTCCTCTTCGCCGCGGCGATGACCAAAGACGCCGAGAAGGGCACGGACGACGCGACGCTGCTCAAGATCGGGCGGATCCTCACGATCGCGCAGCTCGCCGGCACCATCTTGGCGGTGATCGGTCTCTTGATCGACCCCGACAAGCAGTTCCTGAACACGGCGCGGAGGGATTGGGCCGCGCAGACCGTCTTCCTATTCGGCGCCATTGCGCTCGCCATCCTCAGCACCGCCGCACTTCTGCACACGCGCGAACGCAAGGCCGCCGCCTGAGGCATGCCATGAGCCGCGCTCGTTGAGGTTTCCATGTCGCTTCAGCCGTTGATTGCCACCGTCGTCGTCCCGCTGCTCCTGAGTGCGGCCGGCATGGCCTACGGGGCCCACCAGAGCTCGCGATCGATCGTCGTCCTATCCGCCCTCGTCTTCGCCGTGGCAGTCCTGTTCGTCGCCGCGCGCATCAACCGGCCCCACTGGCAGCCTGCGGCGGGGCCCACCCGCGAGCCGGACGCCCTCTTCCATGCCATGCGCCGCAACACCCGGCTTGCCGCCCTCGTCTATGCCTGGGGGGCCGCGGCGTTCTTCGCCGTCTATGGGCTATCGGGCGTCTATTGGCGGCATGGCTTCCAGTACGGCACGGCCGCGGCCCTCATCGCCGGCGGGCTCCTCTATTACGTGCATCGCCTGGGCGCCGGGGGCCGCACGGCGCCGCCGGCGCGGGTCCTCACCGTCTTGCATGGCGCGGCCGTGGCGGGAGGGCTCGCGTTCCTGCTCTCCTCCGGCAAGCTCGCCTCCCTGCGCGGCGACTGGCCCGCCAACTCCATCTTTCTCTTCGGCGGGCTCACCCTGCTCGGTCTGTGCTTCCTCGCCTATCGGACGCAATCGATTCTGGAGACCGTGAACCGCCCGCCCGGCTGAGTGCCTATTTCTGGCAGACGGGACAATAGAATGTCGATCGTCCAGCCTGCGTGATGCGCTTCACGGTGCCGTCACAGCCCGGACGACGGCACGGCTCGCCCGCGCGATCATAGACGTCATGTCGCGTCTGGAAGGCGCCGGCCGAGCCGTCCGGCCGGCGATAGTCGCGCAGCGTCGATCCGCCGGCGGCCACGGCCTCCGTCAAGACCTGCCGGATCGCGGGGACGAGCCGCACGGCGCGGTCGTTTGCGTGACCGCCGCGTCCCGCCAGCGTCGCCGCGCAGCGCCGCGGCGAGAGGCCGGCGCGGAACAGCGCCTCGCACACGTAGATGTTGCCGAGACCTGCGATGTTGCGCTGATCCATGAGAAAGGCCTTGAGATCGGTCCGGCGGCCACAGGCGCGCGCCGCGAGCATCTCCGCATCGAGCGCGTTGCCGAGCGGCTCGGCGCCCAAGGCGCGAAATAGCGCGTGGCTCTCGATGGTGGCCGCATCGAGCAGCAGCATGTAGCCGAAGCGGCGGGGATCGTTGTAGGTGACGCTTATCCCGCCCGCCGTCTTGAAGAGCACATGGTCGTGTTGGGGCAGATGCCCGCTGTCGTGCTCGTAGGTGCCGAGGACCTTGCCGCGGCGGCCGCGACCACTCCCACCGGGTGCGGCGCGGGCGAGAACGAAGCGCCCGGTCATGCCGAGGTGGACGACGAGGATCTCGCCGCCGTCGAGATGCAGCCACAGGTACTTCGCCCGCCGCGTGACGGCCGTGATCCGGCGGCCGGCGAGACGGTCGGCAAAGCGGTCCGGGAAGGGAAAGCGCAGGTCCGCGCGGCGGACCTCCACCCGGGCAAGGCGCTCCCCTACGAGCGCCCGTTCCAGGCTGGCGCGAACCGTCTCGACTTCCGGCAATTCCGGCATCTGCTTTCCTTTTGGGCGGCCGCGCGTCCAGCCGATCCGTCGCTATGGCGCGCAGCACCCGAGGTCGTCAACGTGCCGGTGTGGACATCGCCCGGCGCAGCGGCGAGAAAGGCGGCATGACGATGCCGAAGCCGCCTGTCCCTGCCCCCGACGATCCCGCCCCGGCGACCGGCGCCGACAGGATCATCGCGGACCCCGTCGCGCTCGACATCCTGCGCGGGGCCTCGCGACTCCTGATCGACAACGGCCTGATGCCGATCGCGGAATTCACGCTACCCAACGGCCGGCGGGCGGATATCGCGGCACTCGACCGGGACGGGCGCATCACGATCGTCGAGATCAAGTCGAGCCTCGCCGATTTCCGCACCGACCAGAAATGGCCCGAGTACGCGGACTATTGCGACCGGTTCTTCTTCGCCGTGAAGCCGGAATTTCCGCGCGAGATCCTGCCCGGACACTGCGGCCTCATCCTGGCGGACCGCTACGGCGGCGAGATCGTGCGACCCGCGTGCACGGCGCCACCCCTGCCGGCGGCGCGGCGCAAGGCCCTGACGCTGCGGTTCGCGCGCACCGCCGCGCTGCGGCTCGCCATCGTCGCGGACGCGGGCATCAAGGACCGGTCGGAGGCCAAAGAGGTCTGAACCGAATGCGTCCGCCGCCTACTTCGGCGCGCGCTTGGCGAGGATGCGCTGCAGCGTGCGGCGATGCATGTTGAGCCGGCGCGCCGTCTCCGAGACGTTGCGGTTGCACAGCTCGTAGACGCGCTGGATGTGCTCCCACCGCACCCGGTCGGCCGACATGGGGTTCTCCGGCGGGGGCGCCTTGGAATTCGGCGGCGCCAGCAGCGCATCGGTCACGTCGTCGGCGTCGGCCGGCTTGGCGAGGTAGTCCACCGCGCCGAGCTTCACGGCGGTCACGGCGGTGGCGATGTTTCCGTAGCCCGTCAACACGATGATGCGGGCATTGGGGCGCACCCGGGTCAATTCCGCGATGACGTCGAGGCCGTTGCCGTCCTCCAGACGCAGATCGATGACCGCAAATGCGGGCGGGCTCTGCCGGATGAGGTCGATGCCCTCCGAAACCGTGAAAGCGCTGCGGACCAGGAAGCCGCGCTGTTCCATGGCGCGGGCCATGCGTTGCAGGAAAGCCCGGTCGTCGTCGACGATGATGAGCGAGCGGTCTTCGGGCAGTTCGTCGGGTTTGAATGACAGATCTTCAGTCACGGGCGTCCTCCACGTGAGGAAAACTATCGCCTTGACCCCGACTCGCCAAGGGCTAACGCGCGGAAAACGCACCCGGACAGCTTGGTAAACGGGCTAACGGTCGTAGGCCTCGACCGAAACCGGCCGGACCTGGGGCAAGGGGACAGCCGCGCCGGGCTCGTCGCGCGCCGTGCCGGCCTCGAATGCCGCCCGCGGCCATGCGAGCCGCACGATGGCGCCGGTCTGCGGCGGCGGCCGGTTCTCGAGCGCCACGCGCGCTCCGGAGCGCTCCAGCAGCGTCTTGGCGATGAAGAAGCCGAGCCCGAGGCCGCCGGCCTTGCTCGCCGACTTGCGCGAGCCCGCCGGGCGCGAGGTGACATAGGGCTCGCCCAGCGTATCGATGATCTCGGGCGCGAAGCCCGGGCCGTCGTCGATGATGGTGACCGTCACCGTCGCGGCATCCCACTCGCCCGTCAGGTCGACACGCCCCTGCGCGAAGTCGGCCGCGTTCTCGAGCAGGTTGCCGAGCCCGTAGAGCACACCCGGCCGCCGCGTCGCCAGCGGCTGGTCGCGAAGCGAGCCGGCGGTGCCGGCGGCCGGATGGACAAAAATGTGGATGGGCTTGCCCTCGTGCATATAGGGGGCGGCCGCCGCCTCCAGCATCTCCTGCAGCGACATGGTGCCGTGCAGCGGATCCTGCTCGCTCGGGTGCCGGGTCAACTTCTGGAGGATCTCGCGGCATCGCAGCGCCTGCTGGCGCAGAAGCTCCACGTCCTCGGCGAGCGGACTACCGCGCGGCAGGCTCGACTGCATCTCCTTGGTGACGAGCACGATCGTCGACAAGGGCGTGCCGAGCTCGTGGGCCGCGGCCGCCGCGAGCCCGTCGAGGGCGTGCAGCTTCTGCTCGCGCGCCAGCACCAGCTCGGTCGCGGTCAAGGCCGCCGACATCAGCTTGCCTTCGCGCGTGAGCCGCCGCGCATAGAGCGTGATGAAGAGCATCGTCGCGACCACGGCCGCGACGACGCCGATATCGTAGAGCAGCGGGCGTTCAAGGGTTTCGCCCGGGTACCAGGGCAGCGGGCGGTAGGCGACCGCCAGCCCGACGGTGGCGAGCGTCGCCAGCAGACTGAGGGCCACGATGTGGCGCGGCGGCAGGGTCGCGGCCGAGACTGTCACCGGCGCGATGATGAGCATCGTGAAGGGGTTCAGCACGCCGCCCGTGAGGTAGAGCAGGCCTGCGAGCTGGACGATGTCGTAGGCCAGGAGAAGCGTGGCGAACCGCGCCGACAGGCGGTGACGCGCGGGAAAGCGCACGGCAAGAAAGACATTGAGCCACGCCGAGCAGGCGATCAGGAACAGGCACCACCCGATCGGCATCCGGAACTCGAGCACGAGGGCCACGATTCCGATGGCGACGAGCTGGCCCAGCACGCCGAGCCAGCGCAGCCGCACGATGGTCTGCAGGCGCAATTGACTGTCCTCGTCGCCCGATTGCCAAAACCGGCTCAAGACTGATAGGTCCGCCGCCACGGCTCAGCCTGTCCTTCCGCGCGCGAAGAGCGTCATGCCATTGAAATCTCTAAGTTGAGAACCACAGTCGCGCCGGCGTTGCAAGCCGGCGCGCAGCTCGCTATCTCGGCATCAGGGCGAGAGCCGGTCAAGACCCGGCGTGCGATCGTCCGCTGCCCGACGGTCCGGCCGCAGGGCAGCCGCCACCAACCGCAAGCGGAGTTCAAACACCCGATGTCGTCGAAACTTGCCGCGGCGCTCGTCCTCGGTCTCCTCGTTGGCGCGGCCGCCGCCTATGTGACGCTGAGCACGAACACGGAACCGCACACCGCGAGCACGGGCCGCGTCGCCATCGGCGGCCCCTTCACGCTCACCGATGCGACAGGCACGCGCCGGACGGAGAAGGATTTCGCCGGCAAGCCGATGCTCGTGTTCTTCGGGTTCACGAATTGCCCGGACGTCTGTCCGTCGGGCCTGCAGACGCTGACCGTGGCACTGGACAAGCTCGGCGACAAGGCGGACCGCCTGACACCGCTCTTCATCACGGTCGATCCCGAGCGCGACACACCCGCGGCACTCGCCGCCTACATCAAGAGCTTTCACCCGCGCCTCCAGGCCCTGACCGGAGCGCCGGAGGAGGTGCAAGCCGCGATCAAGGCCTACCGGGTCTATGCCCGTAAGGTTCCCTATGACTCCGATCCGACGCGGTACAACGTCGATCACAGCTCCTTCTTCTACCTCATGGATGCCAACGGGCAGTACGTGACGCACTTCCCGCACAACATCGACAGCGAGAAGCTCGCCGAGGCGATTGCCGCCAACCTCTGAAAATTCTTTCGCGTGTCCGTTGCGAACCAATGCGCCTGCGCTGCACCGTCGACGCTGCGCTGCAACCTGCGGCCTTTCGCACATGGCACCGCGATGCCACACTGACGCCGCACCCATGCACTGGAGAAAGATTGCACTGGTGGATGCACCGCGGAACTTGCTAGGTGACGCTGTACACTTGCGACGCACCGCTTCGGCCAACTCCGGCGTCGTGCTCAGTCGCCATTGACGGACGCGGTCGGATGTCGTCGTCGCCGCGTGATCGGGATCAAGGCGGAACGCGTGTCCGCGCCTTGTATCATGCACAGGTTCGTGCGGAGAGTTCCGTTCCACTCGAGGGCATTCATGCGGAAGACAAAGGCGCCCCTGTTGAGCACGCTCCCGGAGAGAGAGATCGACAGGCTCGGCGCACCCGTTGAAGTCCGCCGTCATCCGGCGGCCCGCCGGCTGACCTTGCGCGTCAGCCGCACGCGTCGCGCGGTGATCGTGACGCTGCCGGTCCAGTGCGGGCTCGAGGAGGCGGGCTCCTTCCTGCATCGCAACATCGAGTGGGTGCGCGCGCGCCTCGACAGCCTTCCGCCACCGGTTCCGTTCCGGCACGGCATTTTCGTTCCCCTGCGCGGGGCCGCCCATCGCATCGTTCTGCCCGGCGAGATGCCGCGCCGCCGCGTCGTCCGGCGCATCGAGGCTGAGCCGTTCCCCGAGCTGCATGCTCCGGGCGATCGGGCCGTTGCCGTCCGCCTCCTGCAGCAATGGCTGGCGCGGGAAGCCCGCCGCGACCTGGAGACTCGCGTCGACTGGCACGCACAGCGCCTCGGCGTCAGGCCGGGCCGGCTGACGGTCCGCGACCAGGCGAGCCGCTGGGGCTCCTGCTCCACCACGGGCGCGCTGTCGTTCTCCTGGCGCCTCGTGCTGGCCCCGCCGGAGATCCTCGACTACGTCGCGGCGCACGAGGTCGCGCACCTGCGCGAGATGAACCACGGCCCGCGCTTCTGGACGCTCGTGCGCCAGACCTGCCCGGAGATGGAGGAAGCCAAGCGCTGGCTGCGCTACTACGGCATGGACCTGCATCGCTACGGCGTGGAGACGGACCACGACCACTGAGCGCAGGCCCGGCCGTGATCGGCGCGCCGCCTACCGGTCCGCCCCACCGAGCCCGGCACCAAGCGACATCAAGCCCGCAAACGGGGCCGGCCGGCGCGCGAGGCCGAGGTCGGGATTGGGCCCGGACCGGTCCGCGGCGGCAGCGGCGTCGCGAGCCCCTTGCGAACGGTCGTCGGGAAGTCCGGCCAAGGCCCGTGCGATGAAATCGTCGCCGATCGGCTCCTTCGGATAGGTCACAGACCCGGCCCGACGCTGCGGCGCAGGCGGCTTGTCGGGCCGTGCCGCACGCGGCACCCGCGTCGGCATTTGCCAGGGCAGGAGCTCCGGCGGCGGGCCGCGATCGCGGCCGTTGGCCACCTCGTCGGCCGGCGGCTGGCGCCCATCCGTCCCCGCGAGAGCAAGGGGTTCCTTGCCGCGATGCGCGACCTCCATCACGCGGTTCCAGATCTGTGCGGGAAGCTGGCCGCCGGTGACGCGGTGCATGGGCTCGCCGCTGTCGTTCCCCGTCCACACTCCGGCCACGAAGTGGGCCGTATAGCCGACGAACCAGGCATCGCGGAAATCCTGGCTCGTCCCCGTCTTGCCCGCGGTCGGATGATCGGCGAGCCCGGCGCGCCGGCCGGTGCCGCTGTCCACCACGGTCTGCAGCATGCCGTTGAGGGCCGCGACCGACGCCGCCCCCGCGACGGGATCGGACGCCGGTGCCGGCCGGGCGTAGAGCACGCGGCCGGAGCTCGACCGGATGCGGCGGATGATATGCGGCTCCACCGGCGTACCGCCGGAGGCGAACGCGCCGTAGGCTCCCGTCAGGTCGAGGAGCGAGACCTCGGATGTGCCGAGCGCCAGCGAGGGCTCGGCGCGCAGCGGCGCCTCGATGCCGAGCCGCCGCGCCAGCGCCACGACCTTATCGGGACCCACGTCCATCATGAGGCGCACGGCGACCGTGTTGATCGACTGGGCGAGCGCCTGGCGCAACGACACCGCTCCGCCGAAACGGCCGTTGTCGTTCTTCGGCGACCAGCCTTCGAGATTGAAGGGCAGATCGTAGGCGATGCTGTCGGGCGTGTAGCCTTTTTCCAGCGCCGCCAGATAGACGAAGGGCTTGAAGGCCGAGCCCGGCTGCCGCATCGCCTTCACGGAGCGGTTGAACTGGCTCTCCGCATAGGAGCGCCCGCCGACCATGGCGCGGATGCCGCCGGACGTGTCGAGCACGACGACGGCGGCCTGGCCGGCGCCGAGCGATGAGCCCTGTGCCTCGATCGCCTCGGCGACGACGGCCGAGGCATGGCGTTCGAGATCGCGGTCGATCGTCGTGTCGACGATGATTTCGCTGTGTTCACCGCCGAGCGCCTGGGGCATGCGTTCGAGCACATAATCGATGGCGTAGTCGTTGGCAGTCCTGTCGCTGTCGCCGCGCCGGTTCGCGAAGGCCAGTCGCTTCGCGCGCGCCGCCTGCGCCTCGGCGGCCGTGATCAATCCGGCGTCGTGCATCTTGGCGAGCACGCTGTGCCCGCGCGCGATCGCGAGCCGCGGGTTGGAGGTCGGCGCATAGCGGGACGGTGCCTTGAGCAGGCCCGCGATCACGGCGGCCTCCGGGAGCGTCAGCGCCCGGGCGGACTTGTCGAAATAGCGCTGCGCCGCCGCTTCGATGCCGTAGGCACCGCCGCCGAAATAGACCCGGTTGAGGTAGAGCTCGAGAATCTCCGCCTTGCTCAACCGGAGCTCGAGCCAGAAGGCGAGCACGACCTCCTCGACCTTGCGGCCGAGTGTCCGCTCCGGCGACAGGAAGAGGTTCTTGGCGAGCTGCTGCGTCAGAGTGGAGCCGCCCTGCACGAAACGGCCCGCCCGCACGTTGACGAGCATCGCCCGCAGGAAGCCCACCGGATCGACGCCCCAGTGGCGCCAGAAACGCCGGTCCTCCGTGGCGATGACGGCGTCCACGACGCGCTTCGGCAGCATGTCGAGCGGAATGTAGTCGTGCGCGGCGCCGCGCTCGGCGAGCACCGTGCCGTCGCGCGCCAGCACGCGGATCGCCTGTCCGGAGGCGTTCGTGCGCAGCGCGTGCGGATCAGGGATGGTGATCGTATAGCCGACGAGGAGCCCCGCCAGGGCGAGGGAGGCCAGCGACACGGCCACGACCGGCAACACGACGAGGAAGCGCACGCGCGGGCTCAGGCGGCGCATCGCGCGCGCCAGCCGGCTGGACCTCCATCGTTTGAATCGGGGGAAGAGGCGTTTGAGCGAGGTCCCGATGCGCCGCCGCGCCTTCGCCGCGCCGCGCGATGCCTTGCGCCTGGTCCGCCCCCGCTTCGACCCGCTCATGCCACAACCCAACTCGAACATGCGACGTGTGGCGCCGTCAGCCGGCATCCCGCGGATCGACCCTAGCCGCTCGCCGTTAAGGCGCGGTTAACCACAGCCTCGCCCCGTCGTGGCCGGTCGTGACCCGGCCAGGCCCTCTCGTAAGGAGCAAGCAACCGCTGGATGGCCGGGTTCAACCCGGCCATGACGTGAGGGCAGGCGTCGACGGTGTGCCGCGGTCGTCCGAGCAGCTCGGGCTTGGACGGCCGGCCGGAACTTGATCCTGCGCAAAGGCGGCGGGACGCCGAGCCTCGATAGTCAGGGCGGATCTTCCGATGGGACGAGGCCGACGATCGGACGGACGCCGACGCCGATCGGGCCGGCGCCTCCAGCGACACCGTGAGGCGTTCGGCGAAACGAGCCCGCTCATCTCTAACCGCATCCATGGGAGAGACGCATGCCAACACGCCTCCTGCTTGCCGCGATGGCCCTCGCCGGTTCCATCGCGTCCGCTTCGGCAGCCCAGGATCACATCGGCGATGCCCGGCGGGGCCTGGAATATGTCCAGGCGACCTGCTCGGGCTGCCACGCCATCCTCTACGAGGACATCAACTCGCCGGTGCCGGACGCCCCTCCGTTCAAGGCCATAGCCGACACGCCCGGCATCACCCGCACGGCGCTGAGCGTCTTCCTGCAATCGCCCCACCCGACGATGCCGAACCTGATCGTTGCAGGCGAGGATGCCGACAACCTCATCGCCTACATCCTGAGCCTCAAGGGCGCGGGCGAGACGGCTCCGCGCTGATCGGGTCCGCGCTGCCGCACCGGGGACACGCCGCTGCGCCGCGCGCGACGGGCCAGCCGCAGCGGCACAGGCGATGGCCGGACGGCGCGACGCCGTGACCGACCGCGACCCGCTCGTCGAAGACGAAGCAGGCGCCATCCCACAGGCTGTCGTCGGCCGGCATCTCCTCCAGATATTTCAGGATGCCGCCCTCCAGGTGATAGACCTCGGCAAAGCCGCGCGCGCGCAGGTAGGCGGACGCCTTCTCGCAGCGGATGCCGCCGGTGCAGAACATGGCGACCTTGCGGTGCCGCGCCGGATCGAGCCCGGTCGCCACGTAGTCCTTGAACTCGGTGAAGACGCGTGTGCGCGGATCGACCGCGCCGCGGAACGTGCCGATCGCGACCTCATAGTCGTTGCGCGTATCGACGAGCAGAACGTCGTCGCGGGAGATGAGCGCGTTCCAGTCCTGCGGCTTCACATAGGTGCCGGCGCGCACGTTCGGATCGGCCTCGGGCGCGCCGAACGTCAGGATCTCGCGCTTCACCTTCACCTTCCAGAGCCGGAAGGGGCGCGTCGCGGTCACGCTCTCCTTGGAGACGAGGCCGGCGAAGCGCACATCCGCACGCAGGTGCGCCAGCAGCGCTCGGACCCCGGCGTCGGGACCGGCAATCGTGGCATTGATCCCCTCGGGCGCGACGAGGACGGTGCCGCACAAGCCCTCGCGCGCTCCCAGCGCGTCCAGATCGCTCCGCAAGGTCTCGCAATCCGCGACGGCGGCAAACTTGTAGAACGCGGACACGGTGACGGTCATGGATCAGAGCCTGTGAAAGGCGTCGCCGTCACACGTCGAGGTTCTGCACGCTGAGCGCGTTGTCCTGGATGAACTCCCGGCGCGGCTCGACGATGTCGCCCATGAGCTTGGAGAAGATCTCGTCGGCCTCCGCCAGATCGCCGATCTTCACCTGCAGCAGCGTGCGCACATCGCGGTCGAGCGTCGTCTCCCAGAGCTGCTCGGGGTTCATTTCGCCGAGGCCCTTGTAGCGCTGCAGAGTGAGGCCCTTGCGTCCGGCGTCGTAGATGGCCTCGAGCAGGCTGCGGGGCCCGTGGACAGGGATGATCTCGGACTTGCGCCGGAGCTTGGCGGGCTCGCCATAGACCTCGGCCAGCCCCCGGTGGCGCTCGTTGATGCGTCGCGCATCGAGCGAGGCGATGAGGCCGCGGTCGAGCGTGTGCGCCTCGGTGACGCCGCGCACGGTGCGGCGCACCATGTAGCCCTCGTTGCCGAGCCGCCCTTCCCAGCCGGTCTCCGTCTCCTCGGCGAGCTGGTCGAGCCGCCGGGCGAGCGCGCCCGCGGCCGCCTCGCCCTTCGCCTGCGACTTCAGGAGCTCGGCATCGAGCAGCCCGACGATGGCCGCCTGCTCGACGATGCCGCGGTCGTAGCGCGAGTGGAGCTGGTCGATGAGGCCCGTGACGATGCGCGCCTCCTTCACGACCTCGCGCAGATCGCGGCCGCCCCGCTCCTCGCCCGCGCCGGTGACGAGCACCGCGTCCTCAAGCCCGCTGTCGATCAGGAAGTCCTCCAGCGCCCGCTGGTCCTTGAGATACGTGCCCGACTTGCCGCGCGAGACCTTGTAGAGCGGCGGCTGGGCGATGTAGACGTGCCCCTTCTCCACGAGCTCGGGCATCTGCCGGTAGAAGAACGTCAGGAGCAGCGTGCGGATGTGGGCGCCGTCGACGTCCGCGTCGGTCATGATGATGATCTTGTGATAGCGCAGCTTCGAGAGGTCGAAGTCGTCGCCGATGCCCGTTCCCAGAGCGCCGATGATGTTCGTCACCTGCTCGGAGGACAGCATCTTGTCGATGCGCGCGCGCTCGACGTTGAGGATCTTGCCGCGGATCGGCAGCACGGCCTGATACTCGCGCTTGCGGCCCTGCTTGGCCGAGCCGCCGGCGGAATCGCCCTCGACGATGAACATCTCCGTGTTGGCGGGGTCGCGGTCCTGGCACTCGGCAAGCCCGCCGGGCAGGCGCAGGCCGTCGAGCGCACCCTTGCGCCGCGTCAGCTCACGGGCCTTGCGCGCCGCCTCGCGCGCCAGCGCCGCCTCGACGATCTTGCCGACGATATCCCTGGCGTCCTTGGGATGCTCCTCGAACCATTGGGCAAGCTTCTCGCCGACGATGTTCTCGACGACGGGCTTCACCTCGGACGAGACGAGCTTGTCCTTGGTCTGCGAGGAAAACTTCGGATCCGGCACCTTGACGGAGAGCACGCAGGTGAGGCCCTCGCGCGCGTCCTCGCCCGTCAGGTCGACCTTCTCCTTCTTCGCAACGCCGCTCTCGTTGGCGTACTTGTTGATGACGCGCGTCAGCGCCGCGCGGAAGCCCGCCAGATGCGTGCCGCCGTCGCGCTGCGGGATGTTGTTGGTGAAGCAGAGCACGTTCTCGTGGTAGCTGTTGTTCCACCACAGCGCGATCTCCACGCCGATGCCGTCCTTGGTGGAGCGGATCATCAGGGGCTCGGAAATGAGCGCCTGCTTCGACCGGTCGAGATAGCGCACGAAGGCGGCCGTGCCGCCCTCGTAGAAGAACTCCTCCTGCTTCACGTCCGCATGGCGCTGGTCGGTGAGCAAGACCTTGGCGCCGGAGTTGAGAAAGGCGAGCTCGCGCAGCCGGTGCTCGATGGTCTGATAGTCGAACTCGACCTTGGAGAAGGTCTGCGGCGAGGGCAGGAAAGTCACTTCCGTGCCCCGCTCTCCCTTCGCCTCGCCGACGACCTTCAGCGGCGCCACGGCGACGCCGTCCCGGAACTCGATGACGTGCTCCTTGCCTTCGCGCCAAATGCGGGCCTTGAGCCAGGTCGAGAGCGCGTTGACGACGGAAACGCCGACGCCGTGCAGTCCGCCCGACACCTTGTAGGAGTTCTGGTCGAACTTGCCGCCCGCATGGAGCTCGGTGAAGACGATCTCGGCCGCGGAGCGCTTCGGCTCCTGGTCGTCGTCCGTCTTGATGCCAGTCGGAATGCCGCGCCCGTCGTCGCGCACGGTGCACGATCCGTCGGCGTTGAGCGTCACGGCGCACGACGTCGCGTGACCGGCCAGCACCTCGTCGATGGCGTTGTCGACGACCTCGTAGATCATGTGATGGAGGCCGGACCCGTCGTCGGTGTCGCCGATGTACATTCCCGGCCGCTTGCGCACCGCGTCGAGCCCCTTCAGCATCTTGATGCTGTCGGCGCCATAGTCTTCCGGGGCCGGTTTCCTGACGGGCTCGGCGGTCATTCCTGATCCTGAATTGCTGAGGCTTTGGGCAGCTTGATGCTTATACCATGGAACCGGGCACGCCGCTCGAAAATCGACCGTCGTCCGCGTGCGGCCTGTTCACAAAAAATGCTTATAAAACTGGATGTTAGCGAGTATCCCGCACAGAGCTGGGATGCGCGCAGGCGACGCACCCCTCTGGGCCTCGCGGCGGCCCTCGACCGGATCGAATTGGCAGGCTGACGTTGAACCGGGAGGGGGCCGTCAGAGCAGCGCCGGGGCCATGCCACATCACCGCCAAAGCCGGCCGCCGGATCAACGTCGCCGGACCGTTGCGCTCTCGACGTCGATGACCTGCGCCGAGGGTTCCAGCGCTGCGAACGAGGCCTGGTCAGTGCCCGTCATCCACGCCTGCGTGCGAAGATTGAGGACCTCCGCGAACAGGGCCGCCCGCCGCGCTGCGTCGAGGTGGGCCGTCACCTCGTCGAGCAGCAGGATCGGCGCGCGGCCGCCCTGGCGCTCGGCGGCGAGCTCCGCGTGGGAGAGGACGAGACCCAGGAGCAGCGCCTTCTGCTCGCCGGTGGAGCAGAGACGCGCCGTCATGCCCTTTGGCCCGTGATCGACCGCGAGATCGGACCGGTGCGGTCCTTCGAGCGTGCGGCCGGCCGCCCGGTCCCGCTCGCGGCCGGCGCGCAGTGCGGCCTTGTAATGCTCTTCCACGTCGAGGGCAGGCATCGTGGCGAGTGCTGTCTCGAGCGAGCCTTCGACCGTGATGATGGCCCACGGAAAGGGCGAGGCCGCATCCCGCGCCCGGCGGCGCTCCGAGACGGCCCCGAGGGCGGCCGCGGCCTCGGCGCGCGCGGCGGCGATGGCGACGCCGGTTTCCGCCATGACCTCCTCGAGGCCCTGGAAGCGGGCGTTGTCGCGCACGCCGTCCGCAAGCAGCCGGTTGCGCTGCTGCATGGCGCGCTCGAACCGGGAGGCCCGCCGCCCGTGCCCGGCATCGAAGCATAGGATCAGCCGGTCGAGGAACCGCCGCCGCTCCGAGCCCGGCCCCGTGAAGAGCCCATCCATCGCCGGCGTCAGCCAGGCGACCTCGACGTAGTCGGCAAGGACTCCGGAGCCCGGCTTCGTCACGCCGTCGATGCGCACGATGCGGCCGCTGGAGCTTTCCGCTCCGGCGCCGTCCGCGGCAAGGCCCGTGCCGATATCGACGGCCCCGAGATCGGTATGGACGCGCGCCGCCAGAAACCAGGAACCGTCGCCCGGCCGGCGCGCGATGTCTGCATAGGCTGCGCGGCGCAGGCCCTGGCCGGGCGCCAGCAGTGAGACCGCTTCGAGCAGGTTCGTCTTGCCGGAGCCGTTGGCGCCGACGAGCACGACCGGGTCCGGTCGAAGCTCCAGCGTGGCGCTCGCATAGTTGCGGAAATTCGTGAGCGTCAGCCGCTCGACCCAGAGCCGCGGGGCCGCGTCTGCCATGGTTCCACTTTCGGCCTCAGGGGCAGCCGGCACGGCCGGAGCTTAGACGCGCATCGGCATCAGCACGTAGAGCGCGCCGTTGTCCTCGCTGTCCTTGATCATCGTCGGCGAGCCGGCGTCCGCCAGCAGGAAGCGCGACTCCTCGCCTTCGATCTGGCTGGCGATGTCGAGCAGGTAGCGGGCGTTGAAGCCGATCTCGATCGGGGCGGCCCCGTAGGTAACGGCGAGCTCCTCCGTCGCGCTGCCCCCTTCCGGGTTGTTGACGGAGAGGACGAGCCGGTTCTTCGACAGCGCGAGCTTCACCGCGCGGCCGCGCTCGCTCGCAACCGTCGACACGCGGTCGACGGCGGCGGTGAAAAGCGCGTTGGGAACGAGCATCTCCTTGTCGTTCGCCTGCGGGATGACGCGGCCGTAGTCCGGGAAGGTGCCGTCGATGAGCTTGGAGGTGAGCGTCACCGAGCCGATCTCGAAGCGGACCTTGGCCGGGCTCACCGAGATGCGCACCGGATCCGTGGCGCCTTCGACGAGCCGCTGAAGCTCATGCACCGTCTTTCTCGGGATGATGACGCCCGGCATGCCGGCAGCCCCCTTGGGCAGCGGCAGCTCCGCCTGGGCGAGCCGATGACCGTCGGTCGCAACCGCGCGCAGCATCGGCTTCTTGTTGGCCTCGGCCGTGTGCAGGAAGATGCCGTTGAGGTAGTAGCGCGTCTCCTCGGTCGAGATGGCAAAGCGCGTCTTGTCGATGAGGCGCTTCAATTCGCCGGCGGGGACCTCGAAGGAGTGACCGAGGTCGCCGGCCGCGATGTCGGGGAAGTCCTCCGGCCCGAGCGTCTGCAGGGCAAAGCGCGCCTGTCCCGCCGAAAGCGTCAGGCGCTCCTTCTCCGTGTCGCGCTTCAGCTCGATCTGCGCACCTTCCGGCAGCTTGCGGACGATGTCGTGCAGCATATGGGCGGGCACGGTGAGCGCACCCGGCTGGGTGACGTCGGCCTTGGCTTCCTCCACCACCTCGCGCTCGAGGTCTGTCGCCTTGAATTCCAGCCCCGCGGGCGAGGCTTTGAGCAGCACGTTCGACAGGATCGGGATGGTCGTTCGACGCTCCACGACGCTCGTCACGTGGCCGAGCGCTCTTGAGAGTTCGCCTTTTTCGATCACCAGACGCATGTCTTGCCCTTAGCGTTGCTGCAGTGGGAGCACGTGAGTTGTGTGCAGGAAGGTCCGTCCCCGGCGCCGCCCTGGCCTCGTGCGGACGAGGCCGACGCACCACGCGACCACGGTTGGGATTCGCGGAAGGGCTGCAAAAAGACCCCATATCCCGCGGCATTTCAAGAGGTGCGGCGGGCTCACGGCCGCAAATCCTCGCTTGGGACAGGCTAAAACAACGGGAAGCGGGGGTCGCGCCGCGCACGCCCCCGTCTTCCCACCCCGCTTGCCCCCGCCCGGCCGGCGGACGGGGCGACAGAACCCGGCGGGACCGCCCTCCGCCCGCCCGGGCCCATGCCGGCGTCAGTGCGCCAGCATCTTCTTCAGGTCCTCGAGCTCATCGCGAAGACGCTGATTGCCGTTGAGCTCGCCTTCGATCTTGCGGATGGCGTGCAGCACGGTTGTATGATCACGGTTGCCGAACCGGCGGCCGATTTCCGGCAGCGACCGGGCGGTCAACTGCTTGGCGAGGTACATGCCGATCTGGCGCGGCCAGACGACCGAGCGGTGGCGGCGCTGCGAGAGCAGGTCACCCTTCGACACCCCGAAGTGGCGCGAGACCACGCGCAGGATATCTTCGATCTTGATCCGGCGCTGGTCGCCGCCCGAATGCACGAGGTCGCGGATGACCGTCTCGGCGATGTCGGGCGTCAGCGTGCCCCGCACATGCTGCCACGTCTGATGCAGGCGGTTGACGGCGCCTTCGAGCTCACGGCCATTCTCCGTCAGGCGCTGCGCCAGCAACTCCAGGATCTCGCGCGACAGCTCAAAGGAGGGATCGGCGAGCTTCTTCTCCGCCACGCGCCGCTCCAGGACCTTGGTGCGCAACTCCTCGTCGAAGCCGCCGATCTCAGTGACGAGGCCGCGCTGCAGACGCGAGCGCATGCGCTCGTTCAAGCGCTCGATGTGGCCCGGCGGGCGCGAGGAGGCCACGACGACCTGCCGGCCGCCGTCGAGCAGCGCGTTGATGATGTGCTCGAACTCCTGCTCCGTCTTCTCGCCCTGCAGGAACTCCAGGTCGTCGATGAGCAGCATGTTGACGTGGCGGAACCGCTCCTTGAAGGCGAGCGGATCGGAGCTGCGCACGGCCTCCACGAACTCGTAGCGGAAGCGCTCGGCCGTCAGATAGAGCACGTTGGCGTGCGGCGCGCGGCGGCGCACGTCCCAGGCGATCGCCTGCAGCAGATGGGTCTTGCCGAGGCCCACGGACGAATGGAAGAACAGCGGGTTGATGCCGGGCGAGCCGCTCATGACGGTCTCGGCCGACTGCACGGCGGCGGCATGGGCGAGGCGGTTGGGCGCGCCGACGACGAAATTCTCGAACGTGTGATGGGGGTAGAGCGGCGAGCCCTCCACGCCGCCGGCCGGAGCGCGCGCGCCGCCTTGGGAGCCGACGCCGGAGCGCAGGGGGAGCGGTCGCGCGCCCGGATCGGACGGCGAGGGCTGCGAGCGTGCGTCCGACATCGGGTCGGGGCGGACCGCGTCGGCCGCCGGCGAGCCGACGACGCGGAGAGACTGCCCGCCGGGCTGGCGCAACTGCACCTCCACGCGCTCGGCGCCCTTGAACTCGAGGCGGCTGCAGGCGAGCAGGTCGTCGATGTAGTGCGACTGGATCCAGTTGCGCAGAAACTTCACCGGCACCGAGGCGACGACCGTCTTGCCGTCAAAGGCGTCGAAGTCGAGCGTCTTGAACCAACTCGTATAGATGTCGTCGCCCAGGCGGGCTCTCAGCGCGGCGTGCACCTTCTTGCCGCGTGGCTCTTCGGTCGGTTGGACAGCTTCGGACGTCTGCATTGTGCTTACCCCGCACTTGATTACTTATTGCCCTCATTCCAGGCACGGCTCCGCCAATTGCCGTTTGCCCTCGGGCAACGGCGGCGTCACACCAGGATCCCAATTAGCCGGGTGCTACCCTTGCACCCAAGGAAGACCGGCCGCCTTCCACCCGGCGACCTTCCCCCTCTGACGACCGGCATCGAGAGGCCCCTCGAAACCGTCCGCCACATTGTGGCAGCGGCGATATCCCGCTGCCGCCATCGCCTCGGCCGCCATGCGGCTCCGGCTTCCGCTCCGGCAGATGAAGAACAGGTCCGTGTCCTTCGCCGTACCGGTCCGCTCCAGCATCCCCGAGAGCCGCTCCACGAACCCCGGCTCCACCCGGCCGTCCGGAAACGTTTGCCACTCGAGAGTGACGACCTGCCGGCCGAGGGCCGAGAGGTCGGGTACTCCAACGAACGTCCATTCCGCCTTCGTCCGCACGTCGATCAGAACAGCCGCCTTGTCGTTTTGCAGACGGGCCCAGGTCTCGGCGACGGGCACATCATCAACGCTCAAAGCTCGAACTCCCCACGCCATGGTCACACGCCGTACACGGCCAAGCCCTATATCCCCCTCCGACGCTCGCGCCTTTGGCCGTTGCGATCGGACCCGGCGCATCCGCACCAAATGCCGGATAAGGATGTTCAGGTCCCAACCGGCCGTTCAGCCGGATGGGCGCGAACGCCCTGCACCGATGACGATGAAACCCACGACGCAATACAGTTGAAAACAAAGGGTCCGACGCTCGTCGACACACATACTCTCAACACCCGCCCCACAGGCCGGGACGTCCAAGATTAATTATCCCTTAACTGCACCGCACGCAAGCCGGCTGCCGCACTGCACCGGTGGGCGGACTACGTTGATTCATAACGTTTTTTTAGGTGGCGCCGGCTCAGATCGTAGCCCACTTCGCGGCCGAATCCCCTTGATCGGAAAATGGATTCCGAAGCGTGCACAATCCCTTTTGGTCAGACTCGGCCTTTCGCCCTCGCGCTGCCACTTTTTGGCGACCGCGCGCCAGGGGCAGGGGCGGACCGTCAACAGCCTTGTCGCCGAACGGCCCGCAAATCCACGGGTTAGCCATGTTCAAAAATAGCAGGGATCGGCAAGTCGGCTCTTCCTTTGTTGCGAACATGACACAATCGCGACACTCAATGCCGCTCGCTGTTCCTCGCCCGTTGACGCGATGCTTCCGGCCTTGCCGTGCGAGGAGGCCTGCGACGACATAAAAAAACCGGGCACGGGGCCCGGTTCGTTTCGTCGTCGGAGGAACAGGCGTCGGGTGCTACCCGGCCGCCTCGCGGCGGCTTCAGGCCATGCTCTTCACGCGCGCGGCGAGGCGCGACACCTTCCGGCTCGCCGCCTTGCGGTGGACGATGCCCTTCTGCGCCGTGCGCGCCAGCACCGGCTCGACGGCCTTGAGCGCCGCCGCCGCCTTCGCCTTGTCGCCCGACGCGATCGCCTCCTCGACGCCGCGCACGCTCGACTTCATCCGCGAGCGGCGCGCCTTGTTGCGCGCGGTCCGGGTAAGCATCTGGCGAGCGGCTTTCTTTGCCGAGGACGTGTTGGCCATGACGTTGATATCCCTGTCTGTTTTCTACGGCCTGGCGGGTGGACCCGCGACCGGCCCCACCGGGCCCAATCAAATAACGTTGCGCCCGGAACCGAAGGCCCGGGCGTTGCTTGGCGGTCCTATAGCGGCACGGCACAGCACGGTCAACGAACTTCATCGAGACTCACGCCGCACGGTCCGCCCATACATCGGCGTCCGTCGCGGCCCCAAAATCCCTCAGCCCAAGCCCGCGCGGCCGGCCAGCTTCAAAGCCACGATGCTCATCCCCTTGGCACCCGCCGCGGCGCCAAGAACGATGGCCAGGAGTGGAACGAGGCCGGGCTCGATGGCAAGGGCGTTGGTGAGAGTGAAGGCCGCGAACGCGCCGCCCAGACCGCCGAGCGCGCCGAACACCGTCGACAGCACCGTTCCCGCTGCGAGGCCAACGAGAGCGCCCACGATGAGGCCCGGATAGAGGCTCGGCCAGAAATGGTCGTCCATGTTCGTGGCGCTCCCTCACTCACCTCAGATCCATGCCGCCTCGGGTCGGCGCTCGCGCGGTCAGATGGCGGCGGCGCCCGCCACGACCTTTACGGCAACGACCGTCGCGTTGTCCTGATGCGGATCGCGCACGGCCTCCACCGCGCGGATCAGCGCCTCGGCCACTGCCTTGGCGCCGTCCGCTGCGTACGCCGACACGACGCGTTCCACTTCGCCCTGCTCGAGCGTCTGAAGGCCGTCGCTGGCGAGGAGAATGTAGTCGCCCGGCTCCACGGGCAGAGGCTTGCGCGAGATGTCGACGAGATCGATGTCGTCGCCCGTGACGGCCGAGCGCAGCATGTGGCGGCGCGGATCGCGCCGCGCCTGCTCCAGACTGATGTGGCCGGCTTCCGCCATCCGGTCGAGCTCGGGCGCCAGCGAATGGTCCTCGTTGAGCAGCGCGATCTCGCCGCGGCGGTAGAGCATCAGCGGACTGTCGCCGACGCTGACCCACTGCGCCCCCTCCTTGGAAAAGACGACGCCGATGAGCGTCGAGCCCATGCCCGACAGCGCGGGATCTTCGCTCACCTTGCCGGCGATCGCATCGTTGGCCGACGACAGCGCGCAGATGAGGCGCGCATGGATGTCGCCATCCGCCTTGGCAAAGGCATCGACGAACGTCTCGCACACGGTGCGGCTGGCAAGCGCCCCGCCGGCATGCCCGCCCATCCCGTCCGCAAGGATGGCGACGAGCTCGCCCGGCGACGCGTCGGGAACCGCCCGCACCGGATCCTCGCCCGGCCACAGCAGGGCGCTGTCTTCCTGGTAGCTGCGCGCTCCCTTGGTGGAGCAGCTCGCACGATCGAACGCGATCATCAGCTCGAAAACCGGCTCCTTGCGTCTAGCCGTCCGCCAGCGCCGACCAGTCGAACTCGGGTCCGCAGAACGGTACGAATACGAGCTGCGTGCGGCCCATCGTGATGACGTCCATGGCCTGAAGCTCGACCGCCGCCGTCGGCCTGCGGTCGTTCACCGACACGACGTTGGTCTTAGCAAGGTTGGGGACGAACAGGAAGGAGCGGTCCGAGCTGTCGTAGCGGATATAGGCTTGCTCCTCGCCGGAGATCGCATCGTCGCCGAAATCGATCGGGATGCGGTTGGCGGACGAGCGGCCGACCGTGTTGTTGCCCTCGAAGACGGAGCGGTACTGGCCGATGCCCGGACCGCCGACGACCACGAGCCAGCCGACGACGGGGTCCTGCTCGAAAGCGCCGCGCTTCACCTGCTGGCGGCCGCGGACCAGCGAGGTGCGCGCCGGCTCCTCGGCGGCCCGCGCCGCACCGCGCACGACGCGCGTCGTCGGCGGGGCGTCGGCGTCAGCAAGCGCGGCATCGAAGGGGCGCGGGGCCGCGCGCGCCTCGCGGGCGGCGTCCGCCGCCGACGGGCTCGGCGGGGACACGACCGATGTTTCGTTCGCGGCCGCGGCAACGGCCTCGGCCACCTTCTGCGCGATGTCGGAGAGGGGCGGCGCAGCGGCGAGCGTCGGGACGTGTGCTGCCGCGGCGGGGACCATGTCGTCCCGGCTCGCGGCGGCAAGAGCGTCCTTCAGAGAGCCGAAGAGGGAACTGCGGGCAGCATGGGGTCCGGCGGCTGGGCTCGACATGAATGGGCTCCTTGAGGGATGGCGATGAAACGGGGGCAACCGTTCGCGCGGGGACGGCAACGCATCCGGCGCCGGCGAGCACAAAGCCGACGAGGGGCCGGCGAGGGGAATTGGCAGTTGTGCCGGCCGGTGACCTTTCTCGGTGCGTCGTGCGGCAGCTTCGTGGCGCGATCTCGACTGGCGCATGATTTATGCACGTTTGGACAATTGCCCGAAGCCTTGCCACATTCCTGCTGCATAGCTGCCGCCTCTCGTTGTTCGGCGAGTCGCCTGTCATTTGCGGCGCGCGCGTGGCGCAGCTTCCGTCGGGAGGCTCACCAGGGACCGCTAAGCGCTCATGACCAACCTTATCGCCCTCAAGAGCGGAACGGAGCTTGTCGGCGACTATCGCATTGCGCGCGTGCTCGGCGCAGGCGGTTTTGGCATCACCTATCTCGCCGACGAGCTGGCGCTCGGCCGCGCCGTGACCATCAAGGAGTACTTCCCCGCCGACTTCGCGGTGCGGGGCGATGCGCTCGACGCCGTGCCGCGCTCGGAGAACTGCGCCGGCGACTACACCTGGGGCCTCGACCGCTTCATCGAGGAGGCGCAGACGCTCGCGCGCTTCAATCACCCCAACATCGTGCGGGTCTACCGCTACTTCCGCGCCAACCGCACCGCCTACATGGTGCTCCACTTCGAGGAGGGCCAGAGTCTCAAGAGCTGGCTCAAGAGCCTCGGCCGAGCGCCGCGCCAGAAGGAGCTCGACAACATCATCGGCCCGCTGCTGAAGGCGCTGGAGGAGATCCATAAGGCGGACTTCCTGCACCGCGACATCGCGCCCGACAATATCATCATCCGCAAGGACGGAACGCCGGTCCTGATCGACTTCGGCTCCGCGCGCGGCGAGATCGCAGCCCACTCCAAGACTGTTTCCGCCCTCGTGAAGCCGGGCTACAGCCCCTATGAGCAGTATGCCGAGACCGGCAAGCGCCAGGGACCCTGGACCGATATCTATGCACTCGGCGCCACGCTCTATCATGCGGTGACGGGCAAGCGGCCGCCGGATGCGCCCTCGCGCATGGTGAAGGACGAGTTCGTGCCCGCGCGCGAGGCAGCGGTCGGCGCCTACCGGGCGGGATTCCTCGGCGCGATCGACCGGGCGCTCGCCCTTACGATCGACGAGCGCCCGCAAACGATCGCGGCCTGGCGCGGCGATCTGCTGGCGCCCGATCCCAGACCTGCGAAATGGTTCCAGCGCGCGGCCGACACGGCGGAGGCTGCGCCGGACAAGACGGCGAAAAAGGCCATCGCCACGCCGGTGCCGGACCTGCCGGCCCCGCAGGGCGCGCTCCTCGATTTCGTCGACAACCTCAAGGACGGCAAGAACGTCAAGAAGAAGAACGGCGCAGCCGGTGCGTCCCCGCCTGCTCCCCCGGCGGCCAAGGTAAAGACCGCATCGCGGCCGGCGGCCGAGCCCGACGCCGCGCGCACCCCGGTTGCGGCCGCCGCCACGCTGAAGCTCGAGCCCGCCGCGGCCACGCCAAAGCTGCCGCGCATTCTCCAACGCAAATCCGAGCCGGACCTGGCACCGGCCGCCGCTCCGGACAAGGCGGCCAAGGCGCGACCCGTTGTGGCTTCGCCCAAGCGGGCGCCCAAGCCGAAGCGCATCCGCTCCGCCACGCGGACCTGGAGCCCGGTGCTGTTCAAGCTCCTGATCGGCGTCGGCGTGGCGAGCGGCGCCGTGGCTGTGCAGGATCGCCTGCCGCGCATGGAGACGCGCGGCACGGCCGTCCCCTCGACGACGGTGACGGGCTCGATCAACCCGCCGGCCCCGGCGAAACCGGTCGCGGCCGTGGCACGCCTCACCGGCCACGCCGGTCCCGTGACGTCGATTGCCTATTCGGACGACGGCACCGCCATCCTCAGCGCCGCGAAGGATGCGACCGTCAAAATCTGGACCGCGTCCTCGGCCGCGCTGAAGCGGACCATCGAGCTCGACGACGGCCCCGCCTCGGCCATGGCCGTCTCCGGCTCGCGCCTCCTGACCGGGCACGCCAACGGCACCGTGGTGCTGTGGGACTGGGAACGCGCCGACAAGATCGCAAGCTACAAGCGCAACGATGCCGAGATCTGGTCGGTCACGTTCCTCGGCGCCTCGGAGCGGTTTGCGAGTGCCGGACACGACTGGAAGATCGCCGTGTGGGACGCGGCCACGACGAGCGGGCCGTTCGCGGTTCTGGACGCCCACGACAGCGCCGTGCAGGCGCTCGCGTTCAGCGCGGCGGGCTCGCGGCCCCTGCTCGCCTCGGGCAGCGCCGACAAGACGCTGAAGGTCTGGAACCTCGAGACGCTCGACCGCATACGCACCTACCGCGGCCATCGCGACTACGTGACCGCCGTCGCGTTCTCATCGCGCGGCCGCGAGGTCGCCTCCGCGAGCCTCGACGGCAACGTCCGCATCTGGTCGGGACGTTCCAGCCGCCTGACGCGCTCGCTCTCCGGTCACCAGGGACGCGCCAACGCGCTGGCGTTCGCGCCCTCGGGCGACGTGCTCGCCTCGGCCGGCGACGACGGCAAGGTGCGGGTGTGGGATTACAAGCGCCGCCGCACGCCGGCGACGCTGCCGAGCCATGGCGGCGCGGTCACTGCCCTCGCTTTCTCGCCCGACGGGCGGCACATCGCGTCCGCCGGCGACGACAGCCTCGTGCGCATCTGGGACAATCCGCTGCCGAAGCCCGTGACCAACTGATCGGGCGCCCGCGCGCTGCACCCCGTGCGGCTATTTGCAGATGCGGCCGGTGCCGTTCCGCCCGTGGCGCGCGAGGTCGACATGGAAATGATCGTGATGGAAACGGTCGGCGTTGGGACCGAGCACGGTCGTGAACTCCCGGCACGCGCCGTCGTGCACGGCGCGCAGGAAGAGCCGCTCGCGCTCCCCGCCCCACCAGCCGGTCTTGACCCCGATCGTGCGGCCGTCGGCGAGCCTGAACTCGGAGATGTCGAGCGCGTTGGCGTAGCCGTGCTCCGACAGCCGTCCGCCCGACTGGTGGTTGATGGGGCGGCAGCCGTAGGAGGCCGCGACCTTCATCTCGACGACCGAGACGCCGAAGTAATACTCCGCGGTTGGCCCGACGACGTGCGTGACCCAGCGCTCGACCTGGGGGATCATGGGGCAGCGCAGCAGCGCGGGCGGCTTCAGCGCCACGCGGCCCTTGCCGGCGCCCGACATCTCGAACGGCCGCGAGGCGCCGCAGACGCTAGGGCCCCCGAGCGCGGATCTTGTCTGGATGAAGGGGGAGGGGCGCACCACGCCGGCGGCAAGGCAGGCGCTCTCCTCTGTTTCGCGCCAGGGCTCGTGGCGGGCGACAAAATCCGGCCCGCCCGTGCTGCATCCCGCCAGGACGAGCAGGCCGGCGAACGGTAGAGTGACCGGTAGAGTGAAAAGAACGCCACGCAACGACATGATCCGGGACGTTACGCCCCGCGTGCCTAACACCTGGTGAAGACGGGGGACCTTCCGGAGGCAGAGAATAGCGGGCGGTTACGGCGGGGCCGGGTCGGGGCTGCGGCTGCAATGCGGCCGCATTCCAGAAAGAATCGGCGCAACGGCCATGGATGCAGCGGACACGCTCCAACGGAACTCTGCAGCTTATCCACAAAGCAAATGGCGAGAACGCACGATTGCGCCGGACTCGGGCCCAAACCCGGGAGTAGCATTCTTCCTGTCGCGGGCTTGAGAGCTTGCGGCCGCAGGCGGAAAGCCCCGTCGTTCAGCCACCCCCGTGTCGCGTATCCCAAGGTGGCCGTTCCGAAGCGTCCTCGGCGCTGTGGCCTGCGCGTGTGCGTCCTGTTCGCGGCCCCCGGGCTCCCGGCCGGAGCGCGGGCCGCGTTGGAGGGAGCGCCGGACGGCCAACGCTTCACATCCTGGCCGCGCGGGCGTCCTCTCACCGGTCTTTTTGGACCGGTTCATACGTGTCGGCGTTGCGTTGTTGCGTTGGCGTAGTCAGGCCCTGGTTTCGACCGCCGTCTCGACTCTTGCGAGATTCCCCCAACGAGACGGCGAGGCCCTCTCTCGCCGCCAGAGCCGGGGCCTGATCCCGATGTCCGCGCCGGCCCCTCCCTCAGGCCGGCCGCGGACCTTTTCGCGCGTCACCCCTTCTCCAGGAACGCCAGCACCGCACGCTTGAAGCGGCCATCGCCGACCGCTTTCATGTGATCCCGGCCGGCGATCTCGAAGACCTCCGCACCGGGAATAAGATCGGCGAGTACGCCGGGCGGCCCGGCAATGACATCGTTGCTCCCCACCGCCACGAGCGTCGGCACGCTGAGCTTGCTGACCGCCTCCCGCGGAACGGGGTCCCGGATCTGCCGCACGCAGACCGCCAGCGCTTTGAGGTCGCTTTTCGTCTGCTCGGCGAAGGCGCGGAAGGTGCGCGCTGTCGCATTTGTCACGTCGTCGATGGAAGGCGAAAGGAGCGCCTGCGCGATCGGGCCCGTGCCGGCCATGGCGCGGATCATGTTGTGGCCGAGCCCGCCGAGCACGAGCCGCCCGAGGCGCTCGGGGTGCGCGAGCGCCAACGTCGCGGCGATGCGCGCACCCATCGAATAGCCGACGACGTGGGCCTTCGGGATGCCGAGGTGATCGAGCAGGCGGCGGGCATCCTCGGCCATGATCTGGCGGCTATAGGCGGAGGGCTCGTAGAGCTTCTCGCTCTGCCCATGACCGCGGTTGTCGATGGCGACGACGCGGTAGCCGGCCGCCGTCAGGTCCTTGACCCATCCCGTCGCCACCCAGTTCATGTCGATGTTGGACGCAAACCCGTGAATGAGGAGCACCGGCAGAGGCCGCGTCACGTCTCCCCGCTCATCGAGGTAGGCGAGCGTCACGCCGTCGGAAACGAAACTCGGCAAGAACGGGAACTCCTCGAGGTCGATCGGGCCGCACCGCAGACCCCGCGGTGCGGCGGCCTGCCATCCGCCCTCCCCTATCATTTCAGGGGGCTGGTCGCTATGGTGCCGCCGCAAGAGCGACGCCAACACCGGGACAGACCACGATGGCCGCACATTTCGTTCCCCATCTCGCGAACGACCAGGGCGCGGAGAAGATCTTCATCGGGGTCAAGGAGTTCCAGTGCATGGGCGCGCGGGCGCCCTATGACCACCCGCACGTCTTCCTCGACATGGGGGCGGACAGCCAGATCCTCTGTCCGTACTGCTCGACGCTATATGTCTACGACCCGCGCCTCGGCGAGCACGAGACCGACCCCAAGGGCTGCATTGCCGACGCCTCCGCCGGCACCGCCGCCTGAGCCCGCAGGCGCCCGATGACGGACCATCCTCCGGCCGCGCCTCGTTCCATCGCCGAAGCCGATCGCAGCGCCGATCTCCCCATCCTGATCGCAGGCGCCGGCATTGCCGGGCTTGCCGCGGCGCTCGCGCTGGCGCGCACGGGACGGACCGTGACCGTTCTGGAGAAGCGGACCGCGGCGCCGGAAGAGGGCGCGGGCATCCAGATCGGCCCCAACGGCAGCCGTATCCTGAAAGAGCTTGGCGTCGCCCGGCATCTCAGCCACCTCATCGCCGCGCCGGAATCGATCCGCGTCATGGACGGGCTCACTGGCCAGAACCTGACGCGCCTGCCCCTCGGCCGGACGATCGAGGAGCGGCACGGCGCTCCCTACTGGGTCTTGCACCGCGCCGACCTGCATGCCGCCTTGCGGGTTGCGGCGTCGACCCAGCCGCTGATCACTTTGCGGGAGGCGGCCGAGGTCACCGGCGCCGCGTCCGATCCGGCGGGCGTGACGGTCCGGCTCGCCGACGCAACGAGCCTGCGCGGGGCCGCCCTCCTCGGCGCCGACGGCCTGTGGTCGGCGGTGCGGTCGGCGGTGTTCGCTCCGCCGCCCCTCGTCTTCACGGGCAAGTGCGCGCTGCGCGCGGTCATTCCCGCCGACGCGCTCCCGACAGGTCTCTCAGCCGCCGATACGACGATCTGGCTGCGCCCCGCGGCGCATGTCGTGCACTACCCGGTGCGCGGCGGCCGCGAGATCGCCATCGTCGCCATCTTCGACGACAAGGAACTCGGCGAGACGTGGGCCGGAACGGTCGAGCTGGCATCGGTCGCCGCGCGCACGGCCGGCTTTCCGGCAGCCTTGCGCACGCTTCTCGCGCGGCCGACCCTGTGGCGGCAATGGTCGCTCTACGCGCCGGCCGCGCCCGTGCCGTGGGTCTCAGGGCGCATCGCGCTCATCGGCGATTCGGCGCATCCCCCGCTGCCGTTTCTCGCGCAGGGCGGCGTCATGGCGCTCGAGGACGCGGTCGTCCTCGCCGCGCTCATCGCGGACGCCACCGCGGCCGACCTCCCTTCGCGGCTGCTGGACTATGAGCGCCGCCGCCGCCCGCGCACCACGCTCGTCATGGAGACGTCGGCCCGCAACGGCCGCATCTATCACCTCGACGGAATGATGCGGCTGGCGCGCAATGCCGTGCTCAGGAGCGCGCCGCCCGCCGTGCTCATCGGCCGGTACGACTGGATCTACGGCTGGCAGCCCGATCGCACGCTCAGCCCCGCCAGAATTCCGGCCTGAAGAGCACGAGCACGGTGAAGAGCTCCAGACGGCCAAGCATCATCTGGAACGACAGTGCCCACTTGGCCGCCTCCGGGAGCTGCACGAAGTTGCCGGTGGGGCCGATGATGTCGCCGAGGCCGGGTCCGACGTTGCCGAGCGCGGTCGCCGACGCCGACAGCGCCGTCACGAGATCGAGTCCCATGCCCGCGTAGATCACGGCGAAGACGCCGACGAGCATGAAGTACATGGCCAGGAACGCCACCACCGAGAACGGCACGTCGGCGGGCAGACGGCGGCCGTTGTAGGTCAGCGTCACGATGCGGTTCGGGCTGATGAGATGCAGGAAGTGGCTGCGCGTCAGCATATGCGCGATCTGCAGGCGGTAGATCTTGATCGCACCCGAGGTCGAGCCGGAGCATCCGCCGACGAACGTGAGCAGAAAGAAGATGCCGGGTCCCAGCGTGCCCCATGTCGTGTAATCGTCGCTCATGTATCCGGTCGTCGTGACGATCGACGTGACGTGGAAGGACGCCAGCGTCAGCGCGTCGAGGAATCCCACGTCGCGGGCGACGAGAAGCCAGCCGGCCATGATGAGGCTGACGACGGCGAGCAAGCCGATGAATCCGCGCACCTGCACGTCCTTCCAGAGTGCCGCCGGGTCGCCGCGCAAGGTTTTGATGTAGACCACGAACGGCAGCGAGCCGAGCACCATGAAGACCGTCGTCGTCCAGTGCAGCGCCGCGCCGGGAAAGTGGCTGAAGCTTGCGTCGTAGTTCGAGAAGCCGCTGGTGGAGACGGTCGTCAACGCGTGGCAGATGGCATCGAAGCCGGACATGCCGAACCACACGTAGAGGAAGGCGCACAAGAGCACGAGCGCCGCGAACACGCCGGCGATGGCGAGCGTCAGCTCGAAGGCGCGCGGCAGGACCTTCTCCGACTTGTCGGAGTTCTCCATCTGGAAGAGCTGCGTGCCGCCCACGCGCAGGAACGGCAGCATGAGGATCGCCATGACGATGATGCCAAGTCCTCCGGCGCCGCACAGCAACGCGCGCCAGAGCAGGATGCCGCGCGGCAGGCGGTCGAGGCCCGCCATGACGGTGGCGCCCGTGGTCGTGAGACCCGACATCGCCTCGAAATAGCTGTCCGTGACGTCGAGCCCGTGCCCCAGGAACGGAAGGGCGGCAAAGGCCGCGAGCACCGCCCAGGCGAGCGTCGTCAACAGAAAGCCCTCCTTCACGCCGATGCGCGAGGGCCTCTCGTCGTAGGCGAAAAGCGCGAGGAGCCCGCCGGCGAAGAACGTGATGACGGAGGAGGCGAGGAAAACCTTCCAGCCCGCATGGTCGTCGGCAAGATCGACGAGCGCCGGCAGCAGCATCGCCGCCGCGATGGTGCACAGCATGAGCCCGAGGGCGAAGACGATCGGCCTGAGTTGTAGCAACGGATCACAAGCCCGCCCTCGGCGCGGGTTCCCCGGCAGGGCCGTGCGGCCCCGTTACGGGATCAGTGTTCGGCTATTCGCCGAGGTCCGGTCAAGGCCCCTGCGATGGCTGGCCTCCAGAACGGCCAGGGCCCGTGCGAACACCACGCATGACGTGGTGATTGCCACGGGCCGGGAGCAACAGAAGAGCGAGCACAACGGTCTACGTCGAGATTGACGGCATATCCGCATCTCCACTCGTTACGCTATTGCTGGTTGTTACCCTTGAGGATCTGCTCCATGACCTCGCCGACACTGAGCGAGGCCCCTTTTTGCGCCGGCGGAAAATCCTTGAGCGAGTTCAGGTGCTCGACGACAAGGTCGGCGCCGCGGTGGAACTGGCCCATCTTCTGTTGCTGCAATGTCGCTCGCGGGCCCGGTGTCTGCTCATACGACTCGAACGGGTCCTGGCGGATGTTGTAGACCTGCGCCATTTCGAGCTTCTGCGAAGCGCCGTAATAGCCGTCGCGGACGTAGAAATGGAACTTCCACTGGTCGAACCGCAGCGCCTGCAGTCGCGACTCCGAGTAATAGAAGAAATGATTGCGCGCCGACTTGTCGCTCTTTCCAGTCCAGTAGTCGAGATTGTTGACGCCATCGATGTAGTTCTTCTTCACCGTGTCGGTGCCGAATTTGTCGCCCTTCGCCGCGCGCTCGCGCACGTCGGGCGCGCCGGCCGCGGCGGCGAGCGTGGTGAACGCATCCTCGTGGCACTGGATGCCGTTCAGCTCCGTGCCGGGCGCGATCTTGCCGGGCCAGCGGACCATCATCGGCACGCGCACCCCGCCCTCCCACGTCGTCATCTTCTCGCTGCGGTACGGCGTCGTTCCGCCATGCGGCCAGGTGGAATGCTCCGGGCCGTTGTCGGTCGAGTAGATGACGATGGTGTTGTTGGCGACGCCAAGATCCTCGAGCTTCTTCAACACCGTCCCGACATTGTCGTCATGCTGCAGCATGCCGGCGCAATGCACGTCGTCGCCGCTCGTATATTGCTTGCATTTCTCCAGGTACTCGGCGGGTGGATAGGTGAACGTGTGCATGCGCGCCGCGTTGATCCAGGTGAAGAACGGCTTGCCGTCTGCAACCGCCTTGTCCATGAACTTGAAGGAGGCGTCGATGAATTCCTCGTCGACGTGCTCCTGTCGTTTTCGCGTCAGAGGACCCGTATCTTCGCAGCGCTGCTTGCCCCATGCCCCAAATCGGGGATCTTCGCCGGGTTGGACATCGGCGGTCGCAAAACAGTGCAACACGCCACGCGGCCCATGCGCGGCCTTGAAGGCAGGATCGGTGGGATAGTCCGTGTCCTCTACCTCGTCCTGCGTATTGAGGTGGTAGAGGTTGCCCATGAACTCATCGAAGCCGTGGACGGTGGGCAAGTGCTCGTTGCGGTCGCCCAGGTGGTTCTTGCCGAACTGACCGTTGGTATAGCCTTGCTGCTTGAGCACCTCGGCCAGTGTCACCGTCTCGTTCTTCAATCCCTGCGCCGCGCCGATGTTGCCGACGGTGGTCATGCCCGAGCGGATCGGGAGTTGTCCCGTGATGAACGCCGCGCGCCCGGCGGTACAGCTCGGCTGCGCGTAGTGATCCGTGAAGATCGCGCCTTCCTTGCCGATCCGGTCGATGTTCGGCGTGCGATAGCCCATTGCGCCACGGCTGTAGGCGCTGAGATTCCACAGGCCGATGTCGTCGCCCCAGATGCCAGGAGGCCCGGCAGGAGGGACCTGCGGGGCCGCTGCTTAGGTCCAGACGCGAGCGTGGCCTTGGTTTTCGTCTCCATGGTTCCTTCCCTTTCCAGCAGCGTTTTTGGTCGTGTTCGGTGCTCACTTTCCGGCCGTCAGCCCAAGATCTTTCATCGGCCACTTCTTGAACGTGGCAAGGTGTCGCTTCGATTCCTCAACGCCCGGCTCGAACATCATGTCGTAGTGGTAGTTGGTTCCGATCTTCTGCTCCTGCGGATCGACGTTGAGATTGTAGACCCACGGCGTCTGGCCGGTCTGCAGGATGTAAGCGCCGCCGACGCCGGTCATGGGCTGCGCCTGGAGAACGGGCTTGAAGTAGATCTTGAACTCGGCGAGACGCATCGCGCTGAATTCGTAGGCGCTCCAGCAGAAGACGGTTTTGCGCTTGCTCTGCCCGCCGTCGGCGAGGAGGAAAGAGGTTTGGTCGATGCCGTCGATGTAATTCTCGCTCGGCAGCTTATCGAGCGCGCCAGCCAGCACGAGCGACGTGACGAATAAGTCGGTCAAGTCGAACAGGCCGTCGTTGATCTGGCCGGGTTCGATCATGCCGTTCCACGAGGCGATGCCCGGAACACGCACGCCACCTTCCCAGGTCGTCCCTTTGCCGCCCCGGAACGGCGTCGCCCCGTTATCCGGCCACGCGTCCAGCTCCGGACCGTTGTCGGAGGTGAAGAAGATGAACGTGTTGTCGAGCTGTCCCGTTTCGCGCAACGCCGCCACCAGCCTGCCGACGATGTGGTCCACCTCGACGATCGAATCGCGGAAATGCGTCTTGGCGGCGCTTGTGCCATTGAAGCCCTTGGCGGGAATGTTGTCGTAATGCACCTTCAGGAAAGCGTGGTTGAGGAAGAACGGCTTGTTGTCGGCGGCGGCCTTTTTGATGAAATCGATGGAGAATTTGGCGAAGTCCTGGTCGGCCTCGGCGACCGCCTCGGCGGTCTTGAGCGGCTTGACGCGCTCAAAGTTTCGGCCTTGTCCCCTCTTTCCGTGAATGAGGTCGAAAATCGCGCCGCTGTTGTAATAGTCCTCGACGCGCTCCGGATTGTTGACGAGTTCCGGAGTGATCATCGTGCGGCGCGGGAACCCGGTTGTGTGGAACGACACCACCGAGCCGACGCCATAGAACTCGTCGAAGCCGACCTCGTGCGGTAGCATGCCCTCGGCCTCGCCGATGTGCCACTTGCCGGCCAGTGCCGTGCGGTAGCCCGCCGCCGAGAGCATCTCGGCCAGCGAATGCTCGCCTTTCCAGGGATTGACGGTGAACGGCTCGTTAGCGAGGACGGGGCGCGTCAAACCGGTGCGCACCGGCAGCCGGCCCGTCAAGATGGCCGAGCGCGTGGGCGTGCAGGTCGGCTGCGAGTAGGTCGATGTGAGCTTCAGGCCGCCCGCCGCCAGCGCATCGATATTGGGGGTCGCGGCGCCGAGTGCAACGCCGCCGCCATAGGTGCCCGGATCACCCCAGCCCATGTCGTCGACCAGGAGCAGCAGAATGTTGGGCTTGCGGCCAGTTTTCTGCTCGAACGCCTTGAGCTTCTCGGCCACGGACTTTTCCTGCTCCGGGCGCGGAATGGACGGCTCCATCCATTCGACGGCTTGCTTGGTCTCGACAGCAAAACGATTCGACGGGCTGATCGGAGGCGGCGGAGCATCGCTGGACGTGACCACCTGACCGAACGCCGGCGATACGGGTGCCGAAAGGGCCAGGATCGCCGCAATCTGCGCGAGCGTGGCGGCACGACGTGAAAAGGGGCTTTCGTTTTTCTTAGGCCCCGTTTTTGCCCGAAGGCTCACATCCGGGCCACAACCGTCATTCGACGCCGTCACGGTCCTGATCATCGAAACCTCCCATACGCGAAGCTCAGCGGTAAGAAATTCAGGCAACAAGGAGGGCTCGGGGCCGTGCGCACCTGCAGCGGAGCCGTTGTCACTCATTGTGGTATCGATGGCATCCCGGGTGCGCCGCATGTCTGCCACGGGATCACTGCTGCGCGGACGGAAAGACCCCAACACGGCTCTCGGCGTTCGCTCCGTCATCGAGCCTCCGCTATGTCTTTGGCAGGGGTGCAAGTTCGAAAAGAAGTATTTCGCAACCCGCGGTCCGATGCAATCCATCAGCAGCAATAAAAAACGCGCTAACCTATTGTACGCGCTATTTTTTCTGTCGCTGGAATTGTGCTGTTGCATTTCAGGCATTTGTCGAGGATGTGTCGTCGATTTGCACGTCCAATGAGCCAAAACCTGTCACCTAGTTTGCAGCCTCGAGTCGAATTGGAGACGCCATCGTGGCCCCGCTGCCTCCTCTGCACCGCCTCGTGACCCTGGCCTACACCTGGTTCCGGGATCTTCCGGCGGACATTCAGTCGGAAGTTCTCAGCCGCACCATCCTTCGTGAGCTTTCCCAGGGCGAGCGACTCCACGCCCGGGGAGACGAGGCCGACGGCATGTACTGCGTGGTCAGCGGCGCTGTCCGCATCAGCGGCCTGGTCGCCGACGGACGGGAGGTCATGCTGGATATCTATGGCCCCGGCGTGTGGTTCGGGGAGGTCGCAGCGTTCGACGGAATGCCGCGCGCCTACAGCGCCGACGCGCATCAGGCCACGACCTTGCGACAGCTCCACTCCGTCGACCTGGAGGATCTGCTCCACAGGCATCCTACGCTGAGCCGCTCGCTTCTCCGAATGGAAGCTCAGCGCCTGAGGATCATCCTCGCAGCGCTCGAGGCGTATTCGACGCAGCCGCTGGAGCAGCGTCTGGCCTCCCGCCTTCTCATGCTGGCCGGGCAGTACGGCGTGCCAGTCGCCAGGGGCATCAGAATCGAGCTGCGCCTGTCGCAGGGTGCGCTGGCGCAGCTCATCGGCGCCACGCGGCAGCGCGTAAACCAGATCCTGAAGGCCTGGGAAGGCGACGGTATTCTCTACCAGCGCTACGGCGAGACTATTCTGACCAATGTAACGAAACTCGAGGAAATTGCCGAAAATTGAGCAGTCGTCCGATTGGTACGATGATGCACGCCATCTGATTTCGTTGGTGCGGACGGTGGGACTCGAACCCACACGCTCTTGCGAACTCAGGATTTTAAGTCCTGTGTGTCTACCAGTTCCACCACGTCCGCCGGGGAGGTGCGCCTTTATGCTCCGCGCAGGGAGGCGGCGCAATCAGGATGCGTCGCTCCCGTCCGGCGCAGCGCGGCCATGCCGGATGGCCGCCATAAGGAGGGTATAAAGCACCAGCGCGTTCAGGAGATGCCACAGCGCATGCGTTCCGCGTGCGCGGCCAAGAATGGTGCTGACGCCGCAGAGCTCGAAGTCGACGGTGCGCAGCGTGAGTGAGACCGCGAAGATCGCGGCCGCGGTCAGCACCGGCCATGCCGCCCGGTGCATCCGGATGCGCAAGGCCAATCCGGCGAGGACGAGGGCGCCCAGTGCCGGAACATAGCCGAGCGAGCCGTTGAAGCACGGCCGGCCCGCTGCCGCCGTTACCGGCAGGAGTGCGGGATCGCAGGGGATGGACCCTGCAGCGCGCAGGGTCCCGACGAAGGCCACAAGCAGAAGAGCAACTGTCACGTACGGCACGCCGAGGAACCGCCTCAGCGCATAGGCGAGATAGCCGATCATGAAAAGGCCGATGGGCGCCGTATCGGCGACCGACGCCCAGCGCGTCGCATAGGTATGAAAGAGGAAGCTGCCCACGCCGATGATGGCGATAAGGAGAACGAGGCTCCACTCGATCCGACGGTGCGCGGCGTCGGGGCGCCGGCCGAGATGAATGGCACCAGCGAGCGCGGCAAGGAGAAACGCCGCGTTGGAGAGCGCGTTGAACGGCTCCGCCCAGAAGGCCGGATCGCCGGCCCGCTCGCAGTAGGCGAAGATCTGGTCGGTCCACGACATGCCGGGCTATCCGCGTGCAGGAGCCGGTCGGCGCCGGATGGCGCGCGCCGCTGCGATCAGTTCGCCGCACGCTGCTCGAGCCCCGGCGCGGTCTCGTTCCTCTCGCCGCCGGCCCGCAGCAGGAGGGCCAGGAGCTCGCCTGGGTTCTCGATGTCGAGCGTGTGCGGGTGCTTCGGATCGCTGCGGCCGACGAGGTCGGTGCGCACGTCGCCGTCGGGCGTCATGAAGATCGTGCGCGGCACATAGGTGCCATCGGGCGCGAACGCACCGTTGGCGATCTTGTCGGCATCCGCATCGACGAGGATCATGACGACGTCGCGGGACGCGGCCACGATCCGCTCGTCCTTGAAGACTGAGCGGTATTTGGCGCAGGCGCTGCACCACGGCGCATGGAAGACCATCATGACCGTCTTCCCCGAGCGTGCCGCCTCGCGGATACCCGACTTGAGGCCGTGCCAGGCGATGGCGGGCGCATTCCAGGCCTCGGACAGGCTCGGGGCTTCTGCACGGCCCGCGCCGGCGGCAAGCACGGAGAGGATCGCGACGGCGGCGAGCGAAACGAAACGCAGACGCATCGAAGCCTCCCTGGCAGTTTGTGAGCTATGTGCCGCGTCTGCGGCCCCCGATCAAGACGGATCGGCGGACGTTGCCGCGATTACATGATCTGGGCCGGAACGCCAAGGAGCGGCGCGATCCGCTCGATGATGCGGGCTGTCGTGGGGGCGGCGTTGCGTCCCGCCGTGATCTCGCCGCCGGTCGCCTCCTGGCCCTTCGGCTCAAACAGCAGCACGAGCGTGATGTAGCGCGGCTCGGAGGCCGGGAATGCGGCGAGGAACGAGGCGATGACCGACTTCTTCCGGTAGCCGCCGCGCACGGCCATCTCCGCCGTGCCGGTCTTCCCGCCGACGTCGTACCCGGCGACGTCCGCGCGCCGCCCGGTGCCCGCCGGATCGGTCACGTTGCGGCGCATTACCTCGCGGAGGAGCGCGCTCGTGCGGGGGCTGACGAGCCGCGCGCCGGCCAGCGCAGGTTCCGACGGATCGCGCGTCAGGAACGTGGGCGTCACCGTCGTTCCGCCGTTGAGGAGGCCCGCCGCGGCGGCAGTGAACTGCAGCGGCGTCAGCGCAAGGCCGTGGCCATAGGCGAGGGTGATCTGCTCGATGCGCCCGAGGTTCTGCGGACGCTGCGGCTCGGGGCCGAGGGAGACTTCCGTGCGCGCCGCGCGCCATAGGCCGAGCGCTTCATGAAACGTCCGCTGCCGGTCGGGTCCGGCCGACAGCGCAAGCTGCCCCGCCCCGACGTTCGACGAGTGGATGAAGACCTCGGCGATCGACATGGGCCGGCCCAGCGGATGCAGATCCTCGACCGTGAACCGGCCGGCCTTCAGCGGCAGCGTCGTGTCGATCATCGTGTCGAGCGTCTTGCCGTCCTCCAGCGCCATCGCCACGGTCACAAGCTTCATGATCGAGCCGAGCTCGTAGGTCCCGGCGAGGATCTTGTCGATGCGCTGCGGATCGAGACCCTCCTCGGCGACGGCCGGATCGGCGCCCGGCCGGGAGACGGAGGCCACGATCTCCCCTGTCCGCGCATCGAGCACGAGCCCCGCCGCTCCCGTTGCTTCGTAGCGCGACATCGCGGCGGCGAGTTCCTCGTCGAGCGCGTGCATGACGCCGAGGTCGAGCGAGAGGCGCACCGGCGCACGCGCGGACAGGCGCGCCCCGTGCGCGGGCTCCGACGCGCCCGTTTCGTCGATATGGCGCTCGATGCCGGATGTTCCGCGGTTGTCGATGTCGACGCGGCCGAGCACGTGGCCACCGAGACGCCCTGCGGGATAGGTCCGGCGCACCTCGTCCACGAACTGCAGGCCGGGCAGCCCGAGCGCGTGGACGCGCTGCGCGACGGCGGGGCTGAGCCCGCGTCGCACCCAGACGAAGCGGCGCGAGCGGTCGGCGAGGCTGCGGCGCAATTCGCGCACGTCGAGACCCGGAAAGAGGCGCGCCAGCCGCTCGGCCGCCTCGTCGGGATCCTGGATCAGCAGCGGGTCCGCATAGAGCGACGGCAACTGGACGTCGGTCGCCAGCAGCCGGCCGTTGCGATCGACAATGTCGGGTCGCGCCAGCGTGGTCGCCGGCGCGGCACTCATCATCGAGAGGCGGACGCCGGACGAGCCGTTGCTTTGCACGGCGAGCCGCACGAGCTGGCCGGAAACGGCGGCGAAGCAGAGCGCCACGGCGAGCGCAAGCGCGCGCGACCGCGAGCGCGGTGCCGGCTCGGATGGGCCGTGGAGGCGCAGACCGTTGCTCGAGGGTGCGGACGGCGCACGCATCGCCTACCTCGAGGTGGAGGATGTGGTGATGGCGCTCGCCGTTCCCGGCAGGAGGTGGCGCGCGGCCAGGGGCTCCAGGCCCAGCGCCCGCGCCAGCGGCTCGATGCGCTCGGGCCGGGCGAGGTGGGCGCGCTCCGCCCGCAGCACCGCGATGTCGGCGCGGGCCCTCTCCGCCTCGCGCTCGCGCGCTTGCAGGCGGCCCTCGATGAGCCGCGTGTCGTAGTTTAGGCCATAGAGCAGGAAGGCGCTCGACAGCGCGAGCAGGACGGCGGCAACGCTCAACATACGCATGACATCACTCCGGTCGCGTCGCTGAAGCCGGATGGCGCCCGCAGGCCACGGACTTGGCGGCTTATCGAGGTCCGGCCTCAGGCCGGGAGACCCCAGGGCGGAGCCTCCGTCCGGAGAGCGGCCCTCAGCCGTGCCGAGCGCGCACGCGGGTTCACATCCAATTCACCTTTCTGAGGTGTTAACGGACGAGAGTTAAGAATCCGAAAACTTGGCAACGACAATTGTCTGTATTTGTCGGGGAAATAGCGGGACCCGTGGTCGGCCTTTCCGGCCCGCTCGGCGAGGAAGCGCTTGACGATACGGTCCTCGAGGCTGTGGAAGGTCACGACGACGAGGCGCCCGCCGGGCCTGAGCAGCGCCTCGGCCGCCGCCAGCGCCCGCTTCAGCTCGCCGAGTTCGTCGTTCACATAGATGCGCAGCGCCTGGAAGGTGCGCGTCGCCGGATGGCGCCCCTCCTCCTTGCGGCCGTGGAAGACCTTGAGGACGAGATCGGCGAGCTCGCGCGTCCGGGTGAGCGGCCGCTCCGCCCGCGCCCGCACGATCGCCCGCGCGATGGCGCGCGACCGCCGCTCCTCGCCGAACTCGTAGAGGATATCGGCGATCTGCTCTTCGTCGAAGCCGTTGACGATGTCGGCGGCGCTCGGACCCTCGCGCGACATGCGCATGTCGAGCGGACCGTCCTTCATGAACGAGAACCCGCGCTCGGGCTCGTCGAGCTGCATGGACGAGACGCCGATGTCGAGCACGATCCCATCAACCGCCGCAAGGCCGGCCTCGCGCGCCCAATCGGCCATCTCTGCGAAGCGACGGTGGACGAGCGTCAGGCGCTGACCGGACCGCGCCGCGAGCGCAGCACCCGCAGAAATCGCCGTCGGATCGCGGTCGAAGGCAATGACGCGGCAGTCCGCGGCATCGAGAAGCGCGCGCGTATAGCCGCCGGCGCCGAACGTGCCGTCAATGAAGGTTTCGCCCGCCTGCGGCGCCAGCGCATCGAGCACGTCCGCCAGCATGACGGGAATGTGCGGCGCATCCGGCGTCGCGCCCACCCCCACGCTCATGCCTCGGCTCCGCCGTCGCCGCCGGACGGAGCGCGTCCGAAGAGCTTGCGATGCTCCTGGACTTTCTCGCGCGCGGTGCGGCGGCGCGCATCGAAACGCTCGGGCGCCCACATCTGGAACTTGTCGCCAAGGCCGACAAAAGTGACCTCGGACTGAAGACCGGCGTGGGCCCGAAGCGGTTGAGGAAGGACGATACGGCCGTCGCCGTCGATCGAGAGCACCTGGACGTCGCCGTAAAGCGCGACAGAGAGCTCGTCACGCTCGTCCGAATAGTCCGGCAGGCCTGCGAGAAGCCCATCGATCTTTTGCGCAAGTCTCTCGCCGCCTGCATCGAGAGCCGGAGCATCGAGCGAGGGGTAGCAGTAAATGCCGCCGGCGTATCCGTCGCGCTCGAGAACGGCGCGGAAGGAGGCTGGGATCGAGACCCGTCCTTTGGCGTCGATCCTGTTCGTGAATGTCGAGACAAAGCGGTCCATCCCCCGTTTCGAACCTCGTCCTCGACGCGAACTACGTTTGCGAGCCGCCCTGTTGGAGCCGGCCCTGAACTCACACCCGACCACCGGCGGGGCCGTGGCGGTCGACCGGATCTGGGCCCTCTCTCCAGATCAGCGCCACACCACGGATCCCTACCCGGTGCGGTCGGGCACTTATGGGATCTCATGGAAATTTATGGGTGTCAATGGTTCGTTAACGATTTAGCTTGGGACAACCCCCGAAAGCGCTCCCGTTGATCACGATCCAGCAACCGGAGCGGCAACCCGTTCGCCGGTGCGTGCATGGCGTGCCGCAAAGAAAAAGGCCCGGAGTCCTCCGGGCCTTCTTCAGGATCGAACATGCTCGCCCCGTGGGCTCACGGCGCGGGGGTCGACGGAGCGGGTGTCTCGGGCGTCGGAGTTGCCGTGGGGGCGCTCGCGCCGGGAGACGTGCTCTCGGTCGACGGCGCGGCAGCGCCATTCGAGGGTGGCGCGGCAGCGCCATTGGCAGGCGGTGCGGCATCCGCGGGCGGCGTCGAGGATGTGGAAGACGGCTCGCTCGCCGGCGGCGGCGTCGCGTCCTTGGCCGGCTCGGCGGGCGCCTCGGCCGGCTTATCGGCGGAAGCCTCCGGAGCGGTCGAGCCGGAGGAAGCCGTGGGGCTTTCCGGTGCCGCGACAGGCTCGGTCGGCGCAGTGGTCTCTGTCGCGGCCGGGCTCGCACTCGCGTCAGGTGCGGGCGAAGTCGCTTCCGCCGGCTTGTCGGCGGCCGGGGCCTCGCTGGCCGTAGTGGCCGGCTTGTCCTCGTCCGGCTTCGCCTCGGTTGTCTTCTCGTCCGGCTTCGCCTCGGTTGTCTTCTCGTCCGGCTTCGCCTCGGTTGCCGTCTCGTCCGGCTTCGCCTCGGTTGTCTTCTCGTCCGGCTTCGCCTCGGTTGCCTTCTCATCCGGCTTCGCCTCGGCTGGGACCGCAGCAGGAGTGTCGGAGGCGGGGGCCGCGTCCGCCGCCGGCGCGGGCGTTGCGGGTGCGGCAGCGGGAGCTTCGCTGGTGGCGGCCGGCGGTTCGCTGGGAGCGGCGGGCGTTTCGCTCGTCGATGACGGGGCCTCGCTTCCGGCGGGCGCGGCGACGGGGGCCGCAGACGAACCGCCGGTGAGCTTGCCGCGCTCGGCGGCAATCACCTCCTCGATGCGCCGGAAGGCTTCCTCGGCCACGTTGCGCGCGGTCTCGTTGCCGGCGACTTTGCCCTCCAGATCGGTCACCTTGGTCGTCAGATCCCTGACCTGCTCGAGCGCGCCATCGCGCGCGGCTTGCACGGTCTGAAGCTGGCGGACCGCGTCGTTGCGGCTTGCCATCATCCAGCCCGCGACGCCGAGACAGGCCAGTGACACCACCGCCAAAGCGGTCTTGCTAATTCCCTCGAGCATGCTCTCCACTCCTCCCGGGCATCTCGGCGTGCCCAACCCGCTCCGGCCCTTGCCAGGCCGTTGCACCGTTTTTGTTAAACTAAGTCTAAGAGAACAGGCGCCGCAGGTGAACACCTGAGTTGGCGCTTTGCGGACAAGCCGTCGCTTTGGCAAACGGAGGACGCGGACGGGCGCGCGGACGAGACGGTGTCAGTCGGCCTGTAAGCCGGGTTCTGTCTGGAGTTGCCTCCGCGACGGCCATTCATCTGGGACGCCCATCGCTGGACGCCTCGAGCAACCAACCCGGACGGCGGGCCTGGAAACGGGCTTGCAGGCCGGATCGCTCCGCCTGCCGGCCATCCCTATTTGGTCTTGCACCGGATGGGGTTTGCCGTGCCGGCGCCGTTACCGGAGCCGCGGTGCGCTCTTACCGCACCGTTTCACCCTTGCCGTCGGGCCGAGGCCGTCAGGCGGTCTGTTCTCTGTGGCACTTTCCCTGGGGTCGCCCCCGGCGGCCGTTAGCCGCCATCCTGCTTCCATGGTGCCCGGACTTTCCTCCGCCGGCACGTTCGCGGGCCATAACGCCCCATCCGGCAGCGGCCGTCCGGCCGACTGACAAGACATAAGTGGGGTCTCCGCACCGGTCCCGTCAAGCATCGAGGCCGGCTCGGCCTAGCCTCTCGTTACCGTGGCCGCCTGGTAGACCGGACGGAAGCGCCGCGCGCTGATCGTAATGCGTTCGCCGACCTGCGGCTGCGGCTGGCCCTGCAGCACGAAGATCACGGACAGCCCGCTGTCGGTGACGAGCTCGCCGAACGATCCGGTCCAGGAGCGAACCGTTCCCGTGAAAATCTGGGTCCCCGGCTCGAAGAGATCGAGATCCCCCATGGCGCTGCTCCCGATTGTTGACCTGCTCGCTTGGCCCCGCCAGCGTGGCCTCTCCGGCTTGCGCTCAACGGGTTGAGAAGAGCCTTATTCCAAACTTTCGACCGGGGCTTGACGGTCGTCAACCGACGGGCGGCGGCGGCAGGGATTGGACGAGACGCTCCAGCGTCGCGAGCGTGGAGCGGTCGAGACGGCTGTCGACGCGGGCCGGCCGGAAGTGGAGCTGGAACGCGCGCACCACGAACGCGAGATCGGGATCGAATGCCCCGGCCGGCCCCACGCCGTAGCCGTAGCGGGCGAAGAGTGCGCGGGCCTGGGCGACCTCCGGACGGTCCGCGCCGAGCTCAAGCCCCTCGTCCGACGTGTCGACGGGCACGGGCGGCAGCCAGAAGCCGACCCCTTCGGCGGCCAGACCCGGCCAATCGAATTTCTCGCCGGGATCGATTTTGCGCGCGGGCGCGACGTCCGAGTGCGCCAGCACGCGCTCGGGCGCAATTCCATGCCGGATCGCGATATCCCGGCACAGCGCGGCGACCGCCGTCATCTGGGCGGATGGAAAATCCGGATAGCCGAGCGCGTGACCGGGGTTCTGAATCTCGATGCCGATCGAGGCCGAGTTGATGTCCGTCTCGCCGTGCCAGGACGAGATGCCGGCATGCCACGCGCGCATCTCCTCCGCGACCATCTGGACGATGCGCCCGTCCTCGTCGACCACGTAGTGCGCCGAAACCTTGCAGTCCGCGCGCGAGAGCACGTCGAGCGATCGGGCGAGCGAGGGAAGGCCGGTGTAGTGCAGGACAAGAATGGTCGGCGTCAGGCCGCGAAAGCGCGGCTCGATGTTGGGTGAGGGATGAAGATCGGCGACGAGCGGGCTATCCGGAGCGGTGATGAGAGCGGGTCCGCTCATGAGCGGCCTCCGAAGCCGCGCTCCTTCGCGATGGCCTCGAAGGCGGCGTTGATATGGGCGAGCTTGGCCGTCGCGGCCTTCACCACGCCGGATGGCGCGCCTTCGGCCAGAAGACGATCGGGGTGGGTCTGCTGCACGAGCTTGCGGTAGCGCGCGCGGATGTCGCGCTCGCTCGCGTCCGGCGGCAGATCGAGGATGGCGTAGGGGCTGTCGGGGTCCTCGACGAACGAAGCCCGAATGGTGCGGAACTCGGTGTCCGAGTAGCCGAACCGGCACGCCACGGTCTTCAGGAAATGATCCTCGGCCGGATGCAGGACACCATCGGCGCACGCGATGTACATGAGGCATTCCAGGACTCGCCGCTTCGTCTCCGGATCATGCTTCAGCATCTCGCCGACGCGGTCGGCGTAGATCTCGTAGCCCGTCACGTCCTGGGTCGCGCGCTCGTAGACGCCGCGCACGCGCTCGGCGTCGGCAGGCGCCACATCGAGGAACTGCTCGAAGGCGAGGGCCTCGGAGCACACCGCGACGCCGTCGGCCGCGGCCATCTTGGCGGCGAGAACGACGAAGGCGCTGGTGAACGACGACTGCGCCCAGCGGCGGCGCCGCAGCACACGATAGGCCCGCAACCGCCGCGCAATGCGCGACAGGTATCGGCCCGCGCCGCCCGGCCGGAGACGCTCGAGGCTGTCGAGGAGGGTTTCGTCGTCCATGCGCCAGCACTATCCGCTTTTGGGAGGCAACAGAAGGGCGGGAGCGACGGTTGGAGAGGCCCTGCGCTCCCCCGTCCACAGGGCCCCTTGCGATTGACGCGCGCCGGCGCCGACGCTAGCTCCACCGGTGAGCCCGGCACGCTGCCGGTGACGAGCCCGGAGAGCCATGACCGAGACAGCCTCCGAGCGGGCCAACGATCAGCGCTGGCAGTTCTTCATCGACCGGGGCGGGACCTTCACAGACGTCGTGGCGCGCGATCCCGGCGGCCGGCTGCACGTGCGCAAGGTCCTGTCCGTCAATCCGGGCGCCTACGACGACGCGGCGCTGCATGCCATCCGCAGCCTTCTCGGTCTAGGCGATGACGCGCCCATTCCGGGCGAGCGCATCGCCAGCGTCCGGATGGGAACGACGGTGGCGACCAACGCGCTGCTCGAGCGCAAGGGCGTTGCGACCGCGCTCGTCGTCACGCGCGGGTTTCGCGACGTGCTCGAGATCGGCACCCAGGCCCGGCCCGACATCTTCGCCAAGGCGGTGCGCAAGCCGGACATGCTCTATGCCCGCGTCATCGAGGCGGACGAGCGCGTGCGCGCGGACGGCCATGTCGAGACGCCGCTCGACGAGGCCCGCCTCGCGGCCGACCTTGAGGCGGCGCGGCGCGACGGCATCGAAGCGGTGGCGATCGTACTTCTGCATGCGTGGGCTTTTCCGGAGCACGAGCAGCGCGCCGCACGGATCGCGCGCGCGGCGGGTTTCCGGCAGGTCTCGGTCAGCCACGAGATCTCGCCGCTCATGAAGATCGTCGGCCGTGGCGACACGACCGTTGCCGACGCCTATCTCTCCCCCGTCCTCGACGGCTACATCGCCCAGGTGGCGGCCGGCCTCTCGTCTAAGCCCGACGGCGCCGATCCGGCGCGGCTGATGTTCATGGCCTCTTCCGGCGGCCTTGCCGCAGCCGACCGCTTCCGCGCCCGCGATGCCATCCTGTCGGGCCCCGCCGGCGGCATCGTCGCCATGGCGGAGACGGCCAGGACCGCCGGATTCGACCGCGTCATCGGCTTCGACATGGGCGGAACCTCAACCGACGTGTCGCACTTTGCCGGCACCTACGAGCGAACCTTCGAGACCGAGGTGGCGGGCGTGCGCCTGCGCGCGCCCATGCTCGACATCCACACCGTCGCGGCGGGCGGCGGCTCGATCGTGCGGTTCGACGGCCTGCGCCTCCGGGTCGGTCCGGAAAGCGCCGGCTCCGATCCGGGACCGCTCTGCTATCGCAAGGGCGGTCCGCTCACCTTGACGGACGCGAACATGATGGTGGGCAAGCTTGCTCCGGAGAGCTTCCCGCACATCTTCGGTCCGGGCGGCGGGGAGGCTCCCGATGCCGAGGCCGTCTGCGCAGCGTTCTCCGAGCTTGCCCGCGAGACGGGCGGTGGGATCTCGGCGCACGAGGTCGCCGACGGCGCCATCCGCGTCGGCGTCGAGAGCATGGCTGCCGCCATCCGGCGCATCTCCATCGAGCGCGGCTACGACGTCACGCGCTATGCGCTGCAGTGCTTCGGCTCGGCGGGCGGACAGCACGCCTGTCTCATCGCCGATGCGCTCGGCATCGACACGGTGCTCGTGCATCCGCTGTCGGGCGTGCTCTCGGCCTGGGGCATGGCGCTCGCTCCCGTGCGGGCGAGCCGCGAGCAGTCGCTGGAGCTTCCGTTCGGCGAGGCCGCGTTGCGGTCGATCGAGGAACTCGCCTGGGAGCTTGGCAACGCGGCGACCGACGCGCTCCTCGACCAGGGCGTCGCGCACGACGACATCGCGCTCGTGACGCGCCTGCATCTCGCCTATGCCGGCACGGATACGGCGATCCCCGTCGAGCTCTCCGAGCCGCACCTGATGCGCGCGGACTTCGAGAAGCTGCACCGGCGCCGCTTCGGATTCGATGAGCCCGGCAAGCCGATCCGTATCGCTGAGATCGAGGCCGAGGCCGAAAGCAGCAGCGCGCCGCCGCCCGCCGACCTTCCCGAGCCGGAGACCGGCGCGCAGCCTAAGGCCGCGACGCGGCCGTTCTTCTCGAACGGGGCCTCGCACGACGCGGCGATCCATCATCGCCGGAACCTGACGCCGAACGATTCCGTTCCCGGTCCCGCCATCATCCTGGAGCCGCACCAGACCGTCATCGTCGAGCCGGGCTGGTCGGCGACCCTGATGGCGGATGGCAACCTGGTCCTGAAGCGGACGCTGCCGCGCACGGGACATGCGGCGGGACGTGTCGACGACGGCCGGCCCGATCCCGTCCTGCTGGAGGTGTTCAACAACCGCTTCATGGCCATCGCCGAGGACATGGGGGAGGCGCTGCGCGCCACCGCCCGCTCGGTCAACATCAAGGAGCGTCTCGACTTCAGTTGCGCGATCTTCGATTGCGACGGCGCGCTCGTCGCCAACGCGCCGCATGTGCCGGTCCATCTCGGCAGCATGGACAGCGCCGTGTCGGCCGTGCGCGAAGCGTTCGCGGCCGACATGAAGCCCGGCGACAGCTTCATGCTCAACGCCCCCTACACGGGCGGCACGCACCTTCCGGATATCACCGTCGTCACGCCGGTGTTCGGCTCCGACCCGACGCCCCTGTTCTACGTGGCGAGCCGCGGCCATCATGCCGACATCGGCGGCTTGACCCCCGGCTCCATGAGCCCGCGGGCCCGCACGGTCGACGAGGAAGGCGTCTACATCGCGCCGACCCGCCTCGTCGCGGCGGGCACGTTGCGCGAAAACGAGGCGCTCGCGCTTCTGGCCGGCGCCCGCTACCCGGCCCGCAACCCGCGCGAGAACCTCGCCGACCTCAAGGCCCAGCTCGCGGCCAACGCGCGCGGCACGGCCGAGCTTCTGGCGCTCACCCGCGAGTTCGGGACCGACACCGTGACCCGCTACATGGGCCACGTCCTCGACAACGGCGAGGCGGCGATCCACACCCTGCTTGCCACGCTGCAGGGCGGGCGCTTTCGCGTCGAGACCGACCAAGGCACGGCGATCGAGGTTGCGATCACCATCGACAACGCCGCACGTCGCGCGGTCGTCGATTTCGCCGGCACGTCGCCCCAGCAGCCAACGAGCTTCAACGCGCCTCGGCCCGTGACGCGTGCGGCCGTGCTCTACGTCTTCCGCGTGCTGGCCGGCGTGCCGATCCCGCTCAACGCCGGCTGCCTGAGACCGATCGACATCGTGATCCCCGAGGGGTCGATGCTGGCCCCGCACCATCCTGCGGCGGTCGCTGCGGGCAACACCGAGACGAGCCAGATCGTCACCAACGCACTCTTCGCCGCCCTCGGGCAGATGGCGTCCTCGCAGGGAACGATGAACAATCTGACGTTCGGCAACGGGCGCGTGCAGTACTACGAGACGATCGCCTCGGGCTCGCCTGCGGGCCCGGGGTTCTCCGGAGCGGCCGGCGTGCATGCCCACATGACGAACACGCGCATGACCGACGCGGAGGTTTTAGAGCTGCGCTATCCAGTGGTCGTGGACGAGTTCTCGATCCGCCGCGGGTCGGGCGGACGCGGCCGCTTTTCGAGCGGAGACGGCACGCGCCGGGTCCTGCGCTTCCTCGAGCCGATGCACGTGTCGCTTCTCTCGGGCTACCGGCGCGTGGCCCCGTTCGGTCTCGCCGGCGGCGAGCCGGGCGCCACGGGACGCAACATGATCCGACGGGGCAGCGGAGCCGTGGAAGACCTCGGCGGATGCGGGGACAGCGAGCTCGTGGCCGGAGATGCGCTCATCGTCGAGACCCCGACCGGCGGCGGCTTCGGCACGCCCGTCTGACCGGCCGTTAATGCGTCCGGTGCCGTATTCCGGTCTTCCGGAACGGGTTAGGCGTTGCTTCGCCGCTCAATTTTGACCGCGCACTGGAATCTGGCATCATTGGGATTATTTCCTGATGAGGCGTCCCGAACGGAGCCGGAGCCCATGCTGAAGGCCGCGCACCTGATCTGCGTCGCCGCGTTCATCGCCGGGGCGGCCCGCGCCGAGCCGTTCACGTTCACGCTCGTCACGCCCGAGGCCGAGATGACGGCCCGGCAGATCACGGAAATGCTGCACAATGCCAAATCCGGCGAGCGGATGGACCTCTCCGGACGCGACCTCACCTACCTCGATCTGTCGGCGCTCGATTTCAAAGGCGCCAGCCTCGCCCGCACCGACCTCTACGGCGCCGACTTCACGGGCGCCAACCTGAAGGGCGCCGACCTGACCGGCGCACGCCTCGACCGGGCCGTCCTCATCCGCGCTGACTTGTCGGGCGCCAACCTCGCCGGCGCGACGATCCTGCGCCCGACCATCTACTCCGACCTCAGCAGCCTCCTCGCCGACGCGCCGCGCTTCTCCGGAGCCAACCTCAAGGGCATCAAGGTGCAGGCGGACCTGTCGGGCGCCGATTTCCGCGGCGCCGACCTGACGGACGCCGACTTCCATCCGCTCGAGGACCGGCCCGGCGAAGGCACGCTCGTCACCTTGCGCAAGAACGTCGTGAAGTCCTGCGATTTCTCCGGCGCCACGCTCGTCAGGGCCAACTTTGCGGAGGCGGTCCTCACCTTCTCGCGCATGACGGGCGCGGACCTCACCGGCGCCAACCTGGCCTATGCCGATCTGTCGAAGGTCGATTTTCAGGGCGCGGACTTGACCGGCGCCAATTTGACCGGGGCGGACGTGGACGGCGCCAACTTCGTCGGCGCCAAGGGCCTCGATACCGCGATCGGCTTCGACACCGTGGACAATCTCGGCAAGGCCATGCGCTGAGCGCTTCTCACGCGTCGATGTAGTCCTCCACGAGGCGCTTGGGCTGCGGCACGTCGGTGACGAAACCGGCAAGCGGCTCGAGGCCGGGCGGCACGGGCCCGCCATAGGCCCAGTCGAGAAGCTCCACCGTGTGCACGACAGGAATGCTCATGCCTCCGGCAAGCTGAGTGATGCAGCCGATGTTGCCGGCCGCCACCACATCCGGCCGCGTGGACCTGATGTTGGCGACCTTGCGGTCGCGAAGCTCGGTCGCGATCTCGGGCTGGAGAATGTTGTAGGTCCCGGCCGAGCCACAGCAGATGTGGCCCTCCGGAATATCGACGACGCTGAAGCCGGCCTGCGAGAGCAGGGCCTTGGGCTCGTCCGTGATCCGCTGGCCGTGCTGCAGCGAGCAGGCGGAATGACAGGCGACCTTGATCGACGACCATCTGAGCGGCGCGCCGATGCCGATGCCGGCGATGAACTCGCTGACGTCGCGCGCCATGTCGGCAATCGTCTTGGCCTTGGCCGCGTAAGCCGGATCGTCGCGCAGCACGTGCGCATAGTCCTTCACCATCGTGCCACAGCCCGACGCGTTGATGAGAACGGCATCGACCGGTCCCTTGCCGATCTCCTTCATCCACGCATCGACGTTGCGGCGGGCCTGCGCCTTGGCCTCGGCCTCGCGTCCGAGGTGGTGGACGAGCGCGCCGCAGCAGCCCGCCCCCGGCGCGACGACGACATCGATGCCGCGCCGCGCGAGCAGCCGGATCGTCGCGTCGTTGATCGACGGGCGCAGCACCTGCTGCGCACAGCCGGCGAGCAGGATGACGCGTGCGCGGCGCGCAGCCTTCGTCACCGCCGTGCCGGGACCGGAGAAGCGCGCCGATCGCGGCAGCACGGGCGGCGCCATGTCGATCATGTTGGCGAGCTCCTTGAGCCCCATGCGGCCGAGGACGCCGCGGAACGGCCGCGCCAGCGGGGCTGCCCGCAGCGCCCACCGGAAGCGGCGCGGATAGGGCACCGTGCGGGCGAGAAACTCGCGCAGGAAGCGCGCTTTCGCCGGCCGCGCGCCCTTCTCCTCGATGTAGGCCCGCGCGAGATCGACGAGGTGCATGTAGTCGACGCCGGAGGGGCAGGTCGTCATGCACGACAGGCAGGACAGGCAGCGGTCGACGTGGCGGCGCACCTCCGGGCTCGGATCGCGCCCGCTCTCGAACATGTCCTTCATGAGGTAGATGCGGCCGCGGGGGCTGTCGCGCTCGTCGCCGAGCACGACGTAGGTGGAGCACACCGCCGTGCACAGGCCGCAATGCACGCAGCGGCGCAGAATGCGGTCGGCCTCCGCCAGGCGCGGGTCGGCAAGCTGCTCGGCCGTGAAGTTCGTCTGCATCGTGTCTCCTGCCGGCACTCGCCCGAGCTTGGGCTCCTGAGCTTGGCGCCGCGCTCCGCCTCACATCGTCTGGTACATGCGGCCGGGATTGAGAAGCCCCAGCGGATCGAAGGCGAGCTTCAGGCCGCGCGACAGCTTCTCGATCGCGGGCGTCTGGGGCTGGAACACCTCAACCTGCCGGCGCACGCTCTCGCTCGCCCGAATGAGCGTGGCATGCCCGCCGGAGATGGCGACCGCGCGGCGGATGTCGGCGGCACCCGCGTCCGCGCAGGCCGGGATCTCGAGCCAGACGAGGCCGCCCGACCAGTCGTAGGCCGCGTCGACCGGCATGTGGCGACGCAACGTCGAGACGAGCTCGGGTGCCTTGCGCGGCGATGTCGAGATACGCCAAAGGATCGCGTCGGAGCTGGAGACGAACGCCAGCCGCCGCACGTCGCCCCAAAAGGCCAGCGACGCCTCCAGATCGAGCTCGAGCGGCCGTCCATAGGCGGCCAGCGTCTCGACGAGACGCGCCTTGCGATAGCGGACCGACTTCATGAAGTTCTCGATGCGCAGCGCCGTGACGGTGGTCTTCTGGCCGGCCAGCACCGGCACCTGCAGCCGCGCAGCCTGGACCGCCGACAGATGCACGGTGCCCGAGACCTCGAAGGGCGTGCCGAGCGACAGCGACATGAGCTCGACCGCAAGGTCCTCCGGCAGCCCGGTGTAGAGCAGCGTTGCCGAATCGTCGGGCAGCGGCGCCACCTTGAACGTCACCTCCGTCATGACCGCGAGCGTGCCCCAGCTTCCCGCCAAACCGCGGGCGACATCGTAGCCGGTGACGTTCTTCATCACGCGTCCGCCCGACTTGAAGATCTCGGCGCGGCCGTTGACGCCGCGCAGGCCGATCAGATGGTCGCGCGCGGAGCCGACGCAAATCCGCCGCGCCCCGGAATTGTTGGTGGCAAAGACCGCGCCGATCGTCTGCTGGCCGGCAGCCACGCCGAGGACCGGACCATAATCGAGCGGCTCGAACGGCAGCATCTGGCCGCGCGAGGTGAGCTCGGCCTCGATCTGCGACAGGGTGGTGCCGGAGCGCGCCGACATGACGAGCTCGGTCGGCTCGTAGAGCGTGACGCCGCGCAGGCTCGCGGTCGTCAGCAGGGCGGCCGCCGGAACGGGGTGGCCAATCGAGCGCTTCGTGCCCCCGCCGATGATCTCCAGCGGCAAGCGCTTCTCGCCGAGCTGAGCGATCATGCTCTTCAGCTCCCAGTCGGCGGCGGGTCGCAGGATCTCGATCACGGCGGCTCCGTCCGGTCAGGCTGCGGCGCTGGTGCCGGGCGCGGCCGGAGCGGCCGACGCCGCTTCGGCGGGCCGTCCGTCCAGCGGGAAGACCTTCGCGGGGTTGAGCAGCCAGTCGGGGTCGAACACGGACTTGATGCGCATCTGCTGGGCGAGATCGACGTCGGAGAACTGCACGCGCATCAGATCGCGCTTCTCGATGCCGACGCCGTGCTCGCCGGTGAGGCAGCCGCCGACGGAAACGCACAGCTTCAGGATGTCGGCTCCGGCCTGCTCGGCGCGCTCCGCCTGCCGGGCATCGTTGGCATCGTACATGATGAGCGGATGCAGGTTGCCGTCGCCGGCATGGAAGACATTGGCAACGCCGAGACCATAGCGCCGGCAGATGCTCGAGATCTCCTCCAGCACGTGCGTCAACTGCGAGAGGGGAATGGTGCCGTCCATGCAAAGATAATCCGACTTGCGCCCGATGGCACCGAACGCGGCCTTGCGGCCCTTCCAGATCTTCGCGCTCTGGGCGTCGTCCGCACTGATGACAAGGGCACTGGGAAGCAGCTCCTGCGCCAGGCCGGAAATGTAGGCGAGACGGTCGGCGATCTCCTCATCGGAGCCTTCCACCTCGACGATCAGGAGCGCCTCGACGTCGAGCGGATAGCCGGCCCTGGCGAAGGCCTCGCACACCTCGATCGCCGGCCGGTCCATGAACTCGATGGCGACCGGTACGATGCCCGAGGCAATGATATGCGCGACGCAGATGCTGGCCTTGGCCGTCGATTCAAAGCCGATCAGCATCGGCCGCGCGCCTTCCGCCTGGCGCAGAATGCGCACGGTTGCCTCCGTGACGATGCCGAGCTGGCCCTCCGAGCCGATGATGAGAGCCAGGAGATCATACCCTTCCGCATCGAGGTGCGGGCCGCCGATCTCGACGATGGAGCCGTCCATCATCACCATCTTCACGCCCAGCACGTTGTTGGTGGTGACCCCGTACTTCAGGCAATGGGCGCCGCCGGAGTTCATGGCGATGTTGCCGGCGAGCGTGCAGGCGAGCTGGCTCGACGGATCGGGCGCGTAGAAGAACCCGCTCGGAGCGACCGCCGCGGAGATGGCGAGATTGGTGATGCCCGTCTCGACGCGGGCATAGCGGTCGGCCGTGTCGACCTCGAGCACGCGGTTCATGCGCGACACGCCGACGACGATGGCGTCCTCGGCGGGAATTGCCCCGCCGCAGAGCGAGGTTCCGGCGCCGCGCGGAATCACCTTGAGACCCGCCCGCCTGCAATAGGCGAGCACGGCGGAAACCGCCTCGGTGGAGTTCGGCAGCACGACCGCGAGCGGCATCCGCCGGTAGGCGGCGAACGCATCGGTCTCGTAGGCGCGCCGCCCATCCTCGTCGGCGATCACGGCTTCCGCGCCTGCGATCGCGACGAGATCGCGGACGATCAGCTCGCGCCGCTCGAGAACGGCGGCATCCGGTGCGGGCAGCTCGATGCTCGTCATTCCAGGCGCTCGCTCCTTAGCCATGCGCTCGGCGCCGATCCGGAGCTGCTTGGTTAACGCCTTGAATCAGCGTGATTTTACGTCCCAAGGTCGCTCGACGTCCGATTTTCAACGAAATGGAATATATGTTAGTCGTCCTAATGGTCGCGACGCCACATTCCCAACACGCCACAAGCCAATCAACGTTGGGTTGAAGGTCCTAGGACAAACATAGCCAAATAGCACTCAGGATCGGTATCGTGACTGCCATCAGCGACTTCGACATCTTCGCACGCGTGGCGAGGACCGGCAACATGTCGGCGGCGGGCCGAGAGATGGGCCTGTCCCCGGCCGTGGTCTCCAAGCGCATCAGCCTGCTGGAGGAGCGCCTCGGCGCCCGACTCTTCCAGCGCACGACGCGCCAGCTGACGCTCACCGAGACGGGCGAAGGCTATTTCCGCCGCGTCATCGACATCCTCAGTCTCATCGCGGAGGCCGACGACTTCGTCAGCCGCCGCAACACAAATCCCAGAGGCCAGCTGAAGGTGACGGCGCCGACGTCGTTCAGCCGCTTCCACCTCGCGCCGTACCTGCCGAAATTCCTCGAGCTCTATCCCGAGATCGAGCTCGACCTGCATCTGACCGACAACTTCGTCGACATCATCCGCGACGGATTCGACCTGGCGATCCGCATCGGCGAGCTGCAGGATTCCTCGCTCGTTGCGCGCAAGCTCTCGCCCGATACGCGGGTCATGGTCGCGGCGCCCCAGTACCTGGAGAAGAACGGCACGCCAAAAACGCTGAAGGACCTCGACAATCACAACTGCCTGTGTGCCGGCGCGCAGGATACCTGGTCGCTCGACGGACCGGGCGGCTATCAGGAGATCCGGGTCAAAGGCAACATCCGCTCCAACTCCGCCGATCTCATCCGCGAAGCGCTGATCGGCGGCCTGGGGATCGGCCTGCGCGGCACGTGGGAGGTGGCGCCGGAGATCCGCAGCGGGACGCTCAAAATCATCCTGCAGCAGTACCGCGGCTCGTCGAAGATGGCGATCTACGCCGTCTATCCCTCGCGCGACTTCATGCCGGCGAAAGTGGACGTCCTGCTCGAGTTCCTCGGCCAGCACTTCGGCTCCGATCCGTACTGGGACAAGGACCTCGATCTCGGCGGCCGGCCGGCCGTCGTGTCCCGCGGGGTCGCCCGTGGCGGCGCGCGAGCGCCGGCAAAGCGCGCCGGCGACGCGGCCTGACGCCGGTCAACCTACCGGCCTGCCTGATGCTGTTTCCCCTCGAGGATCAAGAGGAACATTGCCACGCGCAAGGCTCTCTCCTAACGGTGATGCCAACACCTCGGAGAGGACAGCCTTGCCGACCCCGCGCGCCGGTCTTTTCGTCACCTGCCTCGTCGACCTCCTGCGCCCTTCGATCGGGTTCGCCGCCGCCCGGTTGATCGAGGCCGCCGGGTGCTGCGTCGTCGTGCCGGAAGCCCAGACCTGCTGCGGCCAGCCGGCCTACAATGCCGGCGATCCGCAGACCAGCCGCACGCTCGCGCTCAACACCGTGCGTGCGTTCGCCGGCTGCGATTATGTCGTGACGCCGTCGGGATCGTGCGCCGCCATGCTGAAGGTGCACTACCCGCGCCTGTTCGCCGAGGCGTCGCCTGCGATTCGGGCGGAGGTCTCAGCGTTCGCCGCCCGCGTCCATGAGCTGTGCGCCTTTCTGGCGGACGAGCGCCGGATCGCGGCCGTGCCGGGCGGCTATGCCGGCCGCGCCACCTACCACGATAGCTGCTCCGGCCTGCGCGAGCTTGGCATCCGATCCGCGCCGCGGCGGCTGTTGGCGCTCGTGCCGGGTCTCAAGCTCGTGGAAATGTCGGAGCCCGAGACGTGCTGCGGGTTCGGTGGCCTCTTCGCGGAAAAGTACCCAGGCATCTCGAATGCCATCGTCAGCCGCAAGGCCGACGACGCCGGGCGCACCGGCGCCGATCTCCTCCTCGCAGGCGACCTCGGCTGCCTCATGAACATGGCCGGCAAGCTGACGCGCGAGGGCAAGGCGCTCGCCTGCCGGCACGTCGCCGAAGTCCTTGCCGGCGAGCTCGCCGACCCGCCGCTCGGATGGAGCACCCACAGGCCGGCGGCGAGGGCCGCAGTCCCATGACAGGCGGTCCCGTGACAGACGGTCCCACGACAGGCGGCACGACCTCCCCAAGCGCATCGTTCTCCGGCAACGTGGCGGCCGCACTCGCCGACCCGCGCCTGCGGACCGCCCTCGCCACGCATCCAGGCGGCCTCGTCACCCAGCGCCGCGCCGCCGTCGCAGCCGTGCCTGAGTTCGAGGACATGCGCGAGCACGCCCGCGCGGTCCGCGACCATGCGCTCGCCAACCTCGACCTCTACCTCGAAGCCTTCGACACGCGTGCGACGGCGGCGGGCTCGTGCGTCCATTGGGCCGGCGATGCGGCGCACGCGCGACGTATCGTTGCGGACATCTGCCGCGCCGCCGGCGCGCAGCTCATCGTCAAGGGCAAGTCGATGGTGACGGAGGAGATCGGACTCAACGCCCATCTCGCCGCCGAGGGCCTCGACGTGATCGAGACCGATCTCGGCGAGTACATCATCCAGAACCGCGGCGAGGCGCCGAGCCACATCCTTGCACCCGCCATTCACCTGACCGAGGCGGACGTGGAGGCGGACTTCCGCACCTACCACACGCATCTGCCGCTCGACCGTCCGCTGAACGGCCCGGAGAGCCTCGTTGCGGAGGCACGCAACATCCTGCGCGAGAAGTTCCTGACGGCCGATGTCGGTATCACGGGCGCCAACTTCCTCGTTGCGGAGACCGGCTCCGCGATCATCGTCACCAACGAAGGCAACGGCGACCTGGCGCAGACGCTGCCGCGGGTGCACATCGTCGTGGCGACGATCGACAAGGTCGTTGCCACGCTCGACGACGCCACGGCACTCCTGCGCGTGCTCGCCCGCTCGGCGACCGGCCAGGACATGACGGCCTACGTCACGCTTGCCACCGGAGCACGCCGGGACGGCGATGCGGACGGTCCCTGCGAAAGCCATGTCGTTGTCGTCGACAACGGCCGCACGGACATGCTGGCCTCGCCGTGGCACGAGGCCTTGCGCTGCATCCGCTGCGGCGCCTGCCTCAACCACTGCCCCGTCTATACTGCGATCGGCGGGCACGCTTACGGCACGGTCTATCCGGGACCTATCGGAGCGGTGCTGATGCCCGCCCTGCTCGGCATCGCCGAGACGAGCCACCTGCCGAACGCCTCGACCTTCTGCGGGAGCTGCGAGGCCGTCTGCCCGGTCAAGATCCCACTCGTCTCCCTCATGCGGACCTGGCGGGAGATGGCGCGCGCGGCGGGTGGCGGCACGCTGCCCGCGCGCGCGGGGCATGCGCTCTGGGCCTATGCGGCAGCGCGGCCTCGCCTCTACCATCTCCTCGCGCGCTTCGTGGTGGCAGCCGGCGGCGCCCTCGGCCGCCGGCGCGGCGCCTTCCGCCGCCTCCCCTTCGCGCGCGGCTGGCTCGTCCATCGCGACCTGCCGGCACCGCAGGGCCGCACGTTCCAGCAGCTTTGGAAAGAAACCGAGCGAGGCGTTCCGCGATGAGCCGCGATGCCATTCTCGCCCGCGTCCGCGCCGCCCTCGGCCCCAACAGGAGCACGGGTGCCGCCGTCCGGCCTGCGCCGCCGCCCAGTCTGACGACCTCTGGCACTGAGGCCGTCGCGCGCTTCCGCGCCGTCGCGCGCACCAAGGGCACGCTGACCGTCGGGCTCCCTGCACTGGACGCGCTGCCGCGGGCGGTGACGGGCGTGCTCGCACCCGCGGGCGAGGCGGCGCGCGCCGTGCGCCTCTGCGATCCGGCACTGCGGCGCCTCGACTGGGCGGGCTGCGGAATTGCGGTCCTGTCCGGCGCGGCGCAGGCGGCGGACGCGACAGGTGTGTCGCGCGCGCTGGCCGGCATCGCCGAGACGGGGACCGTGGTGGTGGCGTCCGGCCCCGACAATCCGACCACGCTCGCGTTCCTGCCGGAGACGCATCTCGTCGTGCTCGACCGTCGGGCCATCGTGGGCACGTTCGAGGACGCCAATGTCGTCCTGCGCGCGACGTACGGCTCGGGCCTGCCGCGCACGATCAACTTCGTCTCGGGCGCGTCGCGCACGGCCGACATCGGCGGGCGCATCGTTATGGGCGCGCACGGACCGCGGCGCCTCATCGTCTTCATCGTGCCGGAAACGGATCAGGGCGCCGGCGCGGCACCCTGATCGCTATGGGCATGGCGATGGATGGGAAAGCCGCTACTTGCCGCGGCAGGACTGCAAGCACTTCGTCAACTCGGCGCCGCACTTGGGGTCGTCGTTCGTCGCCCGGCGGCACGCGTTCTCCTGCGCGTAGCACTGGGCCGCGCACTGGTTGGCGGACGCCTCGTCCCCGACCAGGAGATGCCCCCCGGCCGTCAGCGCCGCATAGGCGGCACCGACCGCCAGCACGGCGAATGTCCAGTTCTTGATCGTCACGGTCTACCTCCGCGCCCTTTCCGGGCTCTTGGCCAGATTCCAACGCGAAGCTCCGCGCTTCGATGGACGCCGTTCTAGCGGACCGAGGATGAACGCGACCTGAACCGGCGGCAAGACTTTCCTGGCCACGGCCGGGCGCCATTCCCACCTCAGAACGCCAGCTCCTCGAAGATCGGATCGACCGAGCCCTTCCATCGGCCGTGGAATCGCTCAAGAAGCTCGTCTGCAACCGTTTTCCGGGCGTGGACCAGCTCGAAAAGGGGCTCCAGATAGACCGTCTCGTCCTGTCCGGACCGGTTGATGCGGGCCCGTCGCCGGAGCCCGGCCCGGGCGATGTGCAGCACCTGGAGCGCCAGGGCGCCTGCCGTTGTATCGCGGAATGGTGTGTCGAAGGCGTTCCTCGGCACGCGGTCGCGCAGGTCCTGCCGCTCCTCGGCGGTCCAGGTCCGCACCAGCTCCCAGGCCGCTTCCAGCGCCGTCTCGTCGTAAAGCAGGCCGACCCAGAGAGCCGGCAGCGCGCAGATGCGGCGCCAGCGGCCGCCGTCCGCACCCCGCATCTCCAGGAAGCGCTTCAGCCGCACCTCCGGAAACAGGGTGGTCAAATGGTCCGACCAGTCGTCGAGCGTCGGGCGCTCGCCCGGCAGGACAACGAGCTTGCCGTCCATGAAGGAGCGGAACGAAGCGCCGGCCACGTCGATGTAGCGCCCGTCGCGATAGACGAAGTACATCGGCACATCGAGCGCGTAGTCGACATAGCGCTCGTATCCCATGCCGTCCTCGAAGACGAACGGCAGCATGCCCGTGCGGGTCGGGTCGGTATCGCGCCACACCTCGCTGCGCAGCGACTTGAAGCCGTTGGGTCTACCCTCCGTGAACGGCGAGGAGGCAAAGAGCGCGGTTGCGATCGGCTGCAGCGCCAGCGAGACGCGCAGCTTCTTCACCATGTCGGCCTCGTCGGAAAAGTCGAGGTTCACCTGGATCGTCGCCGTGCGATACATCATGTCGAGGCCGCGCCGGCCCACGGTGGGCATGTAGCGCGTCATGACCTCGTAGCGGGCCTTCGGCATGCGCGGCGTCTCCGCGAGCGACCATTTGGGCGAGAAGCCCATGCCGAGGAAGCCGATCCCCAGATCCTCGCCCACGGCGAGCACCTCGCGCAGGTGCTCCTGCGTCTCGGCGGCGGTCTGATGCAGGTTTTCCATCGGCGCGCCGGAGAGCTCGAACTGTCCGCCCGGCTCCAGGCTGATCGTGCCGCCGACGAGCCCCTGCGTCTCGGTCTCGGGGCGCTTCAGCGCGATGATCTTGCCCCCCTCGCGGATCGGCTCCCAGCCATAGCGGTCGATGAGGGCCTGCATGAGCGCGCGAATGCCGTCGGCGCCGTCGTAGGGCACGGGCGTCAGGCAGCAGGTATGGAAGACGAACTTCTCGTGCTCCGTGCCGATGCACCAGGCCGGCTTCGGCTTCTCGCCGGCCGCGATCCAGGCGACGAGATCGGTCCGCGACGTGACGATCTGGCTTGCGGCACCTGACTGGCGGGTCGACATCCGGAAACCTTGACGGAGGACGGGAGCCGGCGCATCGCGAGACGCGCGCAACGGGCAAGGTTATGACGAGGCGACCTCGCTCGCACAAGTGTCGAGGCAACCTGTTAAGGGTAAGCCGCGCACGGCGTCGACGAGCGGCCTAGCGCCAGTCGCCAAGCGTCGCGTTGACGAGCGCGAGCGCGGCCACGGCTGCGGTATCTGCGCGCAGGATGCGGGGTCCGAGCGACAGGGCTCGGATGAAGGGCTTCGCGCGCATCGCGGCGCGCTCCTCGTCCGCGAAGCCGCCTTCAGGGCCGACGAGGACGGCGACCGGTCCTAAGGGGATCGTCCGCAGCGCCGCGACCGGATCGGCGACCGCAGCCGCCTCATCGCAATAGACGATCGTGCGCCTCTCGTCCCATCCGGCGAGCAGCGCGGCGAGCCGCACGGGCTCGCAGACCTCCGGCACACGCAGGATGCCGCATTGCTCGGCCGCCTCGATGACGTTGGCCCGCATGCGGTCGAGGTTGATCCGCTCGGCGATGGTGTGCCGCGTGAGGACCGGGCAGAGCCGCCGCACGCCCATCTCGGTCGCCTTCTGGACCATGTAGTCGAGCCGCGCGTGCTTCAAGGGCGCGAAGACGTAGTCGATGTCGGGTCCCTCGGCCTGCGGGCGGACCTGCTCGCCGATGGTGAGCACCGCGGCCCGCTTCGTCACCTCTTCGAGCCGCGCCCGCCATTCGCCATCCCGTCCGTTGAAGACGAGGATCGTAGCGCCGGCCTTCAGGCGCAGCACGTTGAGGAGATAGTTGGCCTGCTCCCGCGTCAGCGGGATCTGCGCTCCTGCCGCCAGCGGCGCTGCGAGATGGACCCGCTGCGATGTGAAATCGTGGACGGCCATGGTTTCCTCACGGTTCGTCCCTACTCCTTAGCGCACCGGCGGTCCGGCGTAACCGGCCCCCGGCGCCGTTGCATGCGCCGTCCCCGAGGACTACGGTGCGGCCGCCCGCGGCGGGACCGATCGCTCGGCACCGTCCCCGTAAAGAGGCGTTGCAAGACGCACGTCACGAAAGACACGTCATGAGCGACACGTCGATGACCCCCGCGCCCGAGTCCGTCTCCGCGGTCCGCGTGCCCGATGCGCCGGCGGACAACTGGGTGGACCGCTTTGCGCCGGATGGCTGGCGCCCCTACCTGCGCCTGATGCGGCTCGACCGGCCCATCGGCACGTGGTTGCTGCTGTTTCCATGCTGGTGGTCGCTGGCGCTGGCGGAGATCGACGAGGGCCGGCCGCACCCGAGCCTCTGGTACATGCTGCTGCTCGCCATCGGCGCTCTCGTCATGCGCGGAGCGGGCTGCGCCTATAACGACTACGTCGACCGCGATTTCGACGCCCAGGTCGCGCGCACGGCGAGCCGGCCCATTCCCTCGAGGCAGGTGACGCCGGAAGATGCCCTCGTGCTCATCGGCATCCTCGGCGCCATCGGCCTCGCCGTGCTGCTGCAGTTCAACTGGTTCACCGTGTTCCTCGGCGCGACGTCGCTCGCGCTGGTGCTGATCTATCCCTACATGAAGCGCTACACCTACTGGCCGCAGCTCGTCCTCGGCCTCGCCTTCAACTGGGGCGCGCTCGTCGGATGGGCGGCGGACGAAGCTTCGCTCGCCACGGCCCCGGTCGCGCTCTACTTCGGCGCCGTGGCGTGGACGATCGGCTACGATACGATCTACGCCCACCAGGATGCCGAGGACGACCTGATGCTCGGCCTCAAGTCCACGGCGCTGAAGTTCGGCGACGACAGCCCGACCTGGGTCGGCGTCTTCTACTCCATCGCGATCGTCCTTTGGATCGTGGCCGGCTTCCTCGCCGGTGCCCACCTGATCTTCTTTCTGACGCTCGCCCTCGTCGGCCTTCAGCTCGCCTGGCAAGTCTCGAGCCTCGACATCGCCGATCCGAGGAACTGCCTCCGGCGCTTCCGCTCGAACCGGGACGTCGGCCTCGCCATCTTCCTGGGACTTTCCGTCGACATGTTCCTGTCGTGGTGGTCGGGCTTTGCGTGATCAGGCGGCAAGCCCGTCGATCTCGCGCATGGCCGCCGCATCGCGCGCCGACAGGGCGGGATAGGCGGGATCGGAACCGACGTCGGTCGTGATCCGCCACGAGCGGGCGCACTTGCGCCCCTCCGCGCGCTTGGGGATGACGCCGACCGCCTTGACATCGGAAGCGACGACGACGTCCGCCGGCGGTGTGCCGGCCCGCACCTCGATGCCGGACGTGATGCACACCTCCGCCATGTCGACGCCCGCAAGCCCGCTCATCAGATCCTTGTCATCGACATAGACGATCGGCGCCGCCTCGAGCGAGGAGCCGATGCGCTTGGCCGCCCGCTCGAGCTCGAGCGCCGCCGTGACCGCGCCGCGCACCTCGCGCACGCGGTCCCACTTGGCGGCGAGATTGTCGTCGCGCCACTCCCGCGGGATTCTGGGAAAGCCCGCGAGATGGATCGAGGCCGCCTCGTGCGCACGGCAAAGCGCGAAGGCCTCGTCGGCCGTGAACGACAGGATGGGCGCCAGCCACTTGAGGATCGCATCGCACAGGTGATCGATGACAGTGAGTGCTGCGCGCCGCTTCAGGCTGGAGGGCGCCTCGCAGTAGAGCGCGTCCTTGCGGATGTCGAAGTAGAAGGCCGAGAGCTCGGTATTCATGAAGTGGCTCAGAAGCGCCACGACCTTGCGAAAGTCATAGGCCGCGTAGGCGGCGCGGATGTCGTGGTCGAGCTCGGCCAGGCGATGCAGCATGAGGCGCTCGAGCTCGAACGGCTTCATGTCCTTGAAGGAAACCGCCTGATCGGGATCGAAATGCGCCAGCGCGCCGAGCATCCAGCGGATGGTATTGCGCAGCTTGCGGTAGGTCTCCGCGAACGTCTTCAGGATCTCGGGTCCGATGCGCAGGTCGTCCGAATAATCGGAGGCAGCCACCCACAGGCGCAGGATATCCGCGCCGGACTTCGCCATCACGTCCTGCGGCGCCACGACGTTGCCGAGCGACTTCGACATCTTCTGGCCCTTCTCGTCGAGAACGAAGCCGTGCGTCAGCACGATGTCGTAAGGTGCATGCCCGCGCGTGCCGCAGCTTTCGAGCAGCGACGACTGGAACCAGCCGCGGTGCTGGTCGGAGCCTTCCAGGTACATGACGCGGTCCTGCCCGCCCTTGACGAGGCTGCCGCGGGAGATGCCCTTGAGGCCCGGGAAGGCGACGGGGTCCTCGAGTGTAAAGGCATGCGTGGAGCCCGAATCGAACCAGACATCGAGAACGTCCCGCACCTGCTCCCACCGGCCCATGTCGCCGGGTGGGACGAGCCCGGCCAGGAAGCGCTCCTTGGCACCGTCCTCGAACCAGACGTCGGCGCCCTTCTCCGCGAAGGCCGACTCGATGCGCGCGATGAGCGCCGCCGAATGCGGCCAGGTTGCGTTGGGGATGATCTCGTCGGTCTGCGTGTTGCGGAATACGGTGATCGGCACGCCCCACGCGCGCTGGCGCGAGACGACCCAGTCGGGCCGCGTCTCGACCATGCCGCCGATGCGGTTGCGGCCCGCCTCCGGCACCCATTTCACGCGCGCGATCTCGGCCTCGGCCAGCATCCGCAACGTCGCCCCCCTCTCCCCCCGCGCGCGGAGAGGGTGGTGAGGCTCAGCCGCTTGCCCGGGTACCTCCAACGCGCGGTCCATCGCGATGAACCATTGCGGCGTGTTGCGGAAGATGACGGGCTTCTTGGAGCGCCAGGAGTGCGGATACTGGTGCTTCAGGCGGCCGCGCGCGATGATCGTGCCGGCCTCCGCGAGAGCCTTGATGACGGCATCGTTGGCGTCGCCCTTGTCGCCGTTCTCCTTCAGGACGCGCTTGCCGGCGAAGCCCGGCGCGGCCTCGGTCAGCACGCCGTCCGCATCGACCGTGAACGGGATCGCGGTGTCGATCTCCCGGTGGTGCAGCACCTTCTGATTGTGCATCCAGATGATGTAGTCGTCCGAGCCGTGGCCCGGTGCGGTGTGGACGAAGCCCGTGCCCGTGTCGTCGGTGACATGATCGCCGTCGAGGAGCGGCACGTCGAAATCGTAGCCGAGATCGGCCAGCGGGTGCGCGCAGGTCGCCGCGCCGTCCTTCAGAACGCGCGCGGGCACGGCGGCCAGGCGCTCGTAGGCCTCGACCTTGGCCGCCTTCATCACGTCCGCGGCGAGCCTGTCGGCAAGAACGAGGCGATCGCCGACCGCCGCCCAGTTGCCTTCGGGCGCGGCCGTGACCTCGTAGAGGCCGTAGTCGATCCGCGATGAGTAGGAGATCGCGCGGTTGCCGGGGAGGGTCCAGGGCGTCGTCGTCCAGATGACGACCGAGGCGTCGATGAGCTTGGCGATCAGATCCTCGTCGTCGCCGGTGCCGCCGATGGCCATGACCGGAAACTTCACCCAGATCGCATCGGACTGATAGTCCTGGTACTCGACCTCCGCCTCCGCCAGTGCGGTTTTCTCCACGACCGACCACATGACCGGCTTGGAGCCGCGGTAAAGGAGTCCGTTCTCCGCAAACTTCATGATCTCGCGTGCGATCGTCGCCTCGGCGCGGAAGGCCATCGTCGAATAGGGATGCGCCCAGTCGCCGATGACGCCGAGACGCTTGAACTCCTCACGCTGCACGGCGAGCCACTTCGCCGCGAACTCGCGGCATTCCCGGCGGAACTCGTTGACCGGCACCTCGTCCTTGTTGCGGCCCTTGGCGCGGTAGACCTCCTCGATCTTCCATTCGATGGGCAGGCCGTGGCAGTCCCAGCCCGGCACGTAGTTGCAATCGAAGCCGAGCATCTGCTGCGACTTCACGACGAGGTCCTTGAGGATCTTGTTGAGCGCGTGCCCGATGTGGATGTTGCCGTTGGCGTAGGGCGGGCCGTCGTGGAGCACGAACTTCGGCCGTCCGCGCGACTGCTCGCGGATCGCCTGGTAGAGGCCGATCTCGTCCCAGCGCTGCAGGAGCCGCGGCTCGAGCTCGGGCAGACCGGCGCGCATGGGAAAATCGGTCTTGGGCAGGAACAGGGTGTCGCTCCAGTCGCGCTCACCGGCGCTGGTTGCACCTGCGGTTTTCTTTGGCTCGGACATGTCGGACATTTGTTGTGCTTCGGCAGCGTTGTGCATTACGGCAAACGCGCTGCGCGCGCCACCCCAGATGTTGCGCGTTCCTCCGCGCCGGTCCGGGGGCCCTGCGATCCGCGCCCGATCGCTTCCAAGAAGTTCAGCTAACGATATCCAGCGAGCCGCGGGAAGGACTATAATACTCTGTTCTCATTGAGAAAATACGAGCGGTTCTGAGGTCGGGTCGCACCCCTGGGTCCCCTTCACATTTGCCGCGAGCGACGACATCATCGCGCACAGCAACGGCACCATTCGGCAGCAGGTCTCATGCGGTACAGAAAGAAGAGCGCGCTCGTCGAGGCCGTGCGTCTGCCGCCGAAGGGCGAGGTACCGGACGAGCGCCTCCTGCGCTTCATCGGGCGTCCGGGATCGAACCTTATCTCCTTCGATCCGGAGTCGGGCGCCCGCATCGTCACGCCCGACGGCATCGCGCGCGGCCGCCCGGGCGACTGGATCATCAGGGGCAACGACGGCCATCTCTATCCCTGCCGCGACGACCTTTTCCGCGCCCTCTACGAACGGGCGGACTGACCCGCGCCGCCCGGCGCATTTTTCAGGATCTCGCGCGCCCGGGCCACGTCGTCCTGCATCTGGCGGACGAGCGCCTCAGCGCTGTCGAACTTGCGGTCCGGCCGGATGAAAGCGACGAACTCGACCTCCATCACCTTGCCATAGAGGTCGGCGTCGAAATCGAGCAGGAAGACCTCGAGAACCGGCATCCCATCATCGAACGTCGGGCGGGTGCCGAGATAGGCCGCCGCATCATGGACGCGGCCGTCCACATGGGCGCGGACGGCGTAAATGCCGTGCCCCAGCGCCGTGCCCTTCGGCATCGGCACGTTCGCGGTCGGATACCCGAGCCCCGTGCCCCGCCGGGCTCCGCCGATCACGGGACCGCCGACGCGCCAGAGCCGGCCGAGTTCCAGGGCGGCCGCCTGCACATCGCCTTGCGCGAGCTTGAGGCGGATCGCGGTCGAGGAGAACACTTCTCCCCCCTCCGCGACGGGTGGAACGACTGTGACCTTGAAGCCCAATTCGCTACCGGAGAGCACCATCGTCTCCGGGCTGCCGCGCCGCTGGTGCCCGTAGTAGAAATCGAAGCCGATGACGACATGACGGACGTGCAGACCCTCAACCAGGACCTTGCCGACGAAGTCAGCGGGATCGAGCGTCACGAGCTCGGCGTCGAACGGCACCACGACCACGAAATCAAGGCCCATCGCCTCGAACACGGCGAGCTTCTGCGCGAGCGTCGTCAGCCTGAAATGGCTCTCCTCGGGATGGAAGAACTCGCGCGGATGCGGCTCGAAGATCATCACCCCCACGGGACGGCCCGTCGCGCGGGCGGCCTCAGCCGCTTCGTTGATCAGCGCCTGATGACCGCGATGGACGCCGTCGAAATTGCCGATGGCGACGACGCCGCCCCGGATCGCCTGCGGGACGCTGTTGTAGCCTTCATGAACAATCATGGCGAAGGCCTCTCGGTCCCTCTCCCGCCGGTCGGCCGGCGCGCCTCAGTCGGCCGAGCGAGAGGGGATCATCAGGACGGCTTCGCCCGTCAGCACCGGCTTGCCCTCGACCCGGCACACGGTCTCGAAGCGGGCGCGCTTCTTTTCGGGGATGAGATCGATGAGCTTCACGGTCGTCACGACGACGTCGCCGATCTTCACCGGTCCCTTGAAATTCAACGTCTGCGAAATGTAGACCGATCCCGGCCCCGGAAGCTGCATGCCGAACAGGGCCGAGATGTAGCCGGCCGAGAGTATGCCGTGCGCGATGCGGTCCTTGAATGGCGTCCTGGCGGCGTAGTCCGGATCGAGGTGGATCGGGTTGTAGTCGCCCGAAAGCGCGGCATAGGCGACGATGTCGGCCTCCCCCACCGTGCGCGCCATCGAGGCCTCGAGCCCGACGGACAGATCCTCGAAGTAGTACGGCTTGCCGGCGGTGGGCATCATGCGGAAGGGTCCCCTGGTCCGATCGTGTGAGGCGCGCGGTGCCCCCAGGATCACCCCAAAAGGCGCCGGGACACTATAACTCCTCGTGCTGAGCGGCAACTGTCTGCCGTTGCGGCGAAAATGGCCATTCGGCCGGGTTTGGGCCCGCCATGGGTTGCCCTTAGCCCAAAATTTGCGCTATAAGGGCGAATTCCCATTTCGCCTAAACTTCAAGTCGGTCTGCGCGCGGGGCCCCTGCCGCGTGGACCAGGAACGGAACCCCCATGACCGATCGCAAGCCGCTGATGCCCAAGGCCACCGCCGTCTGGCTGGTCGCCAACACCTCGCTCTCCTTCGAGCAGATCGCGGCCTTCTGCGGCCTGCACGTGCTCGAGGTCAAAGGCATTGCCGACGGCGACGTCGCGCAAGGCATCAAGGGCCTCGACCCCGTGACCTCCAACCAGCTCACGCGCGAGGAGATCGAGCGGGCGGAGAAGGACCCCGACCACCGGCTTCGCCTCTCGGAGATGAAGGTCGACATCGCCCAGACCGCGACGGCAAAGAAGCGCCCGCGCTACACGCCGGTCTCGCGGCGCCACGACCGGCCGAACGCGGTGCTCTGGCTTCTGCGCAACCATCCCGAGCTGAAGGACAGCCAGATCATGCGTCTCGTCGGCACGACCAAGCCGACGATCGCCCAGATCCGCGACCGCACGCATTGGAACTCGCCGAACCTCGTGCCGCAGGACCCCGTCACCCTCGGCTTGTGCTCGCAGATCGATCTCGACGCAGAGGTGAAGAAGGCCGCCCGCCGGCTCGAGCGCGAGCGCAAGGAGAGCCAGAAGGATCTCGTCAAGGGAGGCACGCTGCTTCCCGCCGAGGAGACGACCGAGGCGCCGCGCCATCCCACCGCCGAGATCGTTTCCGCCAAGGAGGCCGAAGCTCCGCGCGAGGAAACCGAAAGCGAGGAGACGGCCCGCGTCTTCGCCAAGCTGAAGCAGTTGAAGAGCGCCGACACAGAGCCGGGCGAGGACCAGTGAACCGGCGCTAAGGCACGCATCCTTCAACCAGCTTCCTCAGGCAAGTTGCGAAGGCCATGACCGCAAAGCCCACGGCCTCTGGTGCGCGCGAGAGCTCGGGACCCGATGCGTCCCGGACCCTCGCAACGCGGGCGCCGAAGGTGGGCTTCGTCTCGCTCGGCTGCCCCAAGGCTCTCGTCGACAGCGAGCGCATCATCACGCGCCTGCGTTCGGAAGGCTACCGCATCGCACCCGACTACGACGGCGCCGACGTCGTCGTCGTCAACACTTGCGGCTTTCTCGACAGCGCAAAGGCGGAAAGCCTAGAGGCCATCGGCGAGGCCATGGCCCGCAACGGCCGCGTGATCGTGACGGGCTGCATGGGAGTGGAGGAAGGCCGCATCCGCGCAGAGCATCCCGGCGTGCTCGCGGTGACGGGCCCCCACCAGTACGAGCAGGTGGTGACGGCGGTGCATGCGGCCGCCCCGCCGCTGCACGACCCGTTCCTCGATCTCGTCCCGCCGGAAGGCCTGCATCTTACGCCCCGGCACTATGCGTACCTGAAGATTTCGGAAGGCTGCAACAACCGCTGCTCCTTCTGCATCATCCCCTCGCTGCGCGGCGATCTCGCCTCGCGCCCCGCAAACCACGTGCTGACGGAGGCCGAGCGGCTCGTGAAGGCGGGGGTCAAGGAGCTTCTCGTCATCAGCCAGGATACGAGCGCCTATGGCCTCGACCTCAAGTATGCCGAGAGCCCCTGGAAGGGACGGCCGCTCAAGACGCGCTTCCTCGATCTGTGCCAGGCGCTCGGCGATCTCGGTGCCTGGGTGCGGCTCCACTACGTCTATCCCTACCCGCACGTCGACGACGTCATCCCACTGATGGCGGAGGGCCGGATCCTCCCCTATCTCGACATTCCCTTCCAGCACGCCTCGCCCGCCGTCCTCAAGGCGATGCGCCGCCCGGCGCACCAGGAGCGGACGGCTGCCCGTATCGCCGCCTGGCGCAAGGCGTGCCCGGATCTCGCCATCCGCTCGACCTTCATCGTCGGCTTCCCCGGAGAGACGGAGGAGGATTTCGAGCTCCTGCTGCAGTGGCTGAGGGAGGCGCGCATCAACCGCGCCGGCTGCTTCAAGTACGAGCCGGTCGAAGGAGCGGCCGCCAATGCGCTGCCGGGTGCGGTTCCCGAGGCCATCAAGGAGGAGCGCTGGCATCGCTTCATGGCGGCCCAGCAGGAAATCTCGGCCGAACTGCTCGCGGACCAGATCGGCCGCACGATTCCGGTCCTGATCGACGAGGTCGACGCGGACGGCGCCATAGGCCGCTCGCGCTATGACGCGCCGGAGATCGACGGCGCCGTCTATGTCAACGGCGAAACGGGCCTGTCGCCCGGCGACGTCGTCAACGTCCGCATCGAACACGCCGACGAGACGGACCTGTGGGGCGCACGGGTCTGAGCGGCAGCCCCAGAGGGAACCGCCTACCGATTATGACGGTTTCCGGTCCGTAACGGGACGCCGGTTTGCAATTCGGCAACACTTCTGCCGCATCCTTCCGGCAAGCTGCTATCCAGCCGCGTGGCCTTCCCCCGCCGTGCGGTGTCGGGTAGCGTCCGAGGGAAGCGTAGTACGGAGCGGGTTTAAATGCGTGCGCGGGTCGTGGGCACCATCGTGTGGACGGGCGCGGTGGCGTTGATGGGTCTCGCGACGCCTGCGGTCGCGCAGCGGACCGAGCCGACGCTGGCCAAGGTCGCCACCGCCGAAGCGAATGCCATCCTCCCCGGCAACGTCGGCGACAAGGCTGTCGGCGCCGTCATTCGCGAGCGCCTGCTGGCCGACGCCAAGATCGCCCGCGAGGAGGAAGCCGCCGACTGGCAGGCCCTGATCGCCTTCTACGAGGCCCGCTCCGACGAGCCGGCGTTCGTCGGCCGGGCCGGCTACACCGCAAAGTCCGAAGCGCTGATGGCCGAGTTCGCGAAGTCGGCAGACTGGGGCCTCGATCCCGGCGACTATGCCGTGCTCGAGCTCGGGTCCGACGCCGACGACCGGCCCGAGCTGACGCACGCCCAGAAGGTGGACGGCGAGATGAAGTTCGCGCTGACCGTCCTGAAGTATGCGCGCCATGCCCGCGGCGGACGCATCACGGAGCCTGCCAAGCAGCTCTCCTCCTACCTCGACCGGTCGCCGCAGTACGTGGACCCCAAGAAGCTGCTCGACGACCTCGTGGCCGCGAGCGATCCGTCCGAGACCCTGCGCGCCACGCATCCCCGCCACGCCCAGTTCGAGAAGCTGCGTCAGCGGTATCTCGACATGCGCCGCAGCGCCGACGCGGCCAGGGAGATCGTGCGCATTCCCGCCAAGGGCGCCAAGCTGGTGCCGGGACAGTCGCATCCCGATGTCGCGCTGCTGCGCAAGCGCCTGCAGGTCGCGGCCGAGCCCGGCAAGGACGGCGCGGCAGCCGATCCGAACTTCTATGACGACGCGCTGGCCGCCGCGGTCGCGAAGTTCCAGGACGAGAAGGGCCAGAAGCCCGACGGCATCGTCGGCCCGCGCACGCGCGCCGTGCTCAACGACATCGAGACGCCGAGCCCGGAGCGTCTGCTTGCCAACATGGAGATGTGGCGGTGGATGCCGGACGACCTCGGCGACTTCCACGTCTGGGTCAACATTCCCGAGTTCGTCGTGCGCGTCGTGAAGAACGGCGAGATCATCCACGAGGAGCGCATCATCACCGGCGAGCTCGACAACCAAACGCCGATCTTCTCCGATGTGATGGAGACAATCTACTTCAACCCGCGCTGGCACGTGCCGCAGAGCATCAAGGTGCTCGAGCTCTATCCGAGCCTCGCCCGCGGTGGCAGCTCGTTCGAGCGCCAGGGACTGCGCCTGATGCGCAACGGCAAGTACGTCGACCCTTACAGTGTCGACTGGTCGCGGGCCGATATCCGCAACTACGACGTCTACCAGCCGTCCGGGCCCGGCAACGCGCTCGGCATCGTGAAGTTCACCTTCCCCAACAAGCACGCCGTCTATCTGCACGATACGCCGACCAAGAATCTCTTCGAGGCCGAGAGCCGCACCTTCAGCCACGGTTGCATGCGCGTGCGCAATCCCATGCGGCTGGCGGAGATTCTGCTGGAGAAGGACAAGAGCTGGACGGTCAACCAGGTCCATGAGACGCAGCAGTCCGACCCCGACGAGATCGCGATCACGCTGGACGGCAAGATCCCGGTCCACATCACCTATCTGACGGCTCTCGTCGGAGAGGACGGCAGCGAGCGGACCGTGAAGGACGTCTATGGCCACGAGCAGCGCGTCACGCTGGCGCTGAAGGGCAAGTTCGACCAGATCGCCAAGGGGCGCGATCACCTGGCGCCGGTGAAGTTCTCGCGCGTTCCCTACTATGGACCCGACGACTGGGGCTTCTTCTTCGGCGGCTCGTCCGATCCGCGCAAGCGGCGCTACAATCGCAACAATTCGACGCTGAACGACTTCTTCAACAACATGTTCGGCGGCTTCTGAGCCGCGCCTCACGCCGGCGGCGTCGCAGGCGAGGGCGGTGCGGCCTCGGCCGGCTGCGGCTTTGCCGGCGCGCGGGACGTCGCACAGCCAAGCGCACGCAGGATGCCGCAGGCGAACCGGTCGGCGCCGCCGACCACGTCCGACAGCACCCGCAAAGACTGCTCGCCCCGCTTCAGGCGGCGATCGAGCGCCGCCATGGTTCGCGCCGCGCCCGGGTCGTCGTCGTCGAGCCAGGTTCTCAGCACGCTCGCATAGACCGATGCGAGTCCGGTGACCCTCGAGGCGCCGAGCACGCCGTCAGTGCGGATGCCGGCCGCGTGCAGCATCCAGGCCTGCGAGGCGAGGAACCGGCGGCCGAGGTCAAGGTCGCAGGGGCGCGAGGCGGCGATGGACCGCAGCGCCTCCTTGTACGGCGCAAGCACGTCGAAGCGGGCCATCACGACGTCGAAGATGCGGTCGCGTGCACCCTCCGCGCCGGAGAACTTCGGCGCGCTCGCCAGCACGACGTCGTCGACGGCGCGGGTGAAGGCCGCCAGGATGGCGGTCTTGGAGGGAAACTCGCGCCTCAGCGTGGCGAGGTCGATCGCAGCGGCGGCCGCAATGTCCTTCATGAGGACGTCGGCCCAGGGCCGTTCCGCGGCAAGCCGCATGGCGGCGGCGATGATGCGGCCTTTGAGTGTCGTCTGGTCGAGCATGGCGGCCTCCTTTGCGCGCGTAAGGCACACGTAGGGCGTCGGCCGCGAATTTTGTAGCCCGCCAGGGGAGTTGCCGCCGACCGGGGCGGCAGAAGGCGGGCGCCGGCAGGAGCGGACCCCAGCCGCGGGGTCTACACAAACCTGTGAGCCGGGCCGATGGCCTCTTGCATGAAATGATATAGTGTTACATAAAGAAGGTGTGACGACGGCCGGATCTCCAGTGCGGCCGACGCTCACGAAGGGAAGCCTCCGATCGGATCTCCAGGCAGATCAGGGGCTTCACGCTGCGAGTGACCGGGCAGCGGGTATGTCGAAACGGTTTCCTCCAGTTTCGCGATGCCCGTCATCCCGGTCGAGAAGGCTCCAGCAGCCGGCCCCGTCTCCCGCGGGGCAACCGGCGAGTACGACCGCCAATAGCGGCCGCGAGCTTCAAGGGATGACCTCCAACATCACTTCGAAAGCTCGCGGCTGCGGCGGACCGCGGCGGCGACCGCCTCCGTCATCAGCGCCTTCAACCCGCCCTCCCGCATCAGCACGGCGAGCGCCGCGGCCGTGGTGCCGCCGGGCGAGGTCACGTTCTGCCGCAACTTCGCTGCATCGAGCGCGGAGCGATGCAGCAGCTCGCCCGCCCCCGACACCGTGGCGCGCGCCAGCGCCGCCGCCAGCTCCGGGGACAACCCGGTGGCGCGGCCGGCTTCCTCCAGGCATTCCGCGAGAAGGAACACATAGGCCGGGCCCGAGCCCGAGACGGCCGTCACCGCGTCCATGTCCTCCTCACGGTCGAGCCAGACGACCTCGCCGACCGCGGACAGGAGCGCCGTCGCCGTCTCTTTCTGCGCCGGTGTGGTGGCCGCGTTGGCGACGCAGGCCGTGATCCCGCGGCCGACCTGCGCCGGCGTGTTCGGCATGGCCCGGACGACCGCGATGCCCGGCGCGAGACGACGCTCGAAGCTGGCGATCGTCTTGCCGGCCGCGATGGAGAGCACCACGGTGGCCGGGCCGGCGAGAGGTGCCAGCGGCGCGAACACCTGGTCCATGACTTGCGGTTTGACTGCGGCGAGGATGACGGCGGGCGGGGCCGGAAGGGAGGGGAGCGTCGGCTCGGTCCTGACACCGTGGTGCTTCAGGAATTGAGCGATCTCGGGCGGCGGCGACGGGTCCTGGACGATGATCCGGGACGGGTCCAGTCCGTCCGCGATCCATCCCTCGAGAAGGGCGCCGCCCATCTTGCCGGCGCCGACCACGAGCAGGGGACCATCGAGAACGAGAGACATGGCGCGTTCGATCCGGCTCAGCAGGTCGCGCCGGACCGTCTCAGGCCTGTCCCTCGGTCTGGAACATGGTCGACACCAGCGCTTCGCGGCTTTCCTTACCTGCCCAGACCACGAACTGGAAGGCCTGATAGTAGCGCTCGCAGGCCTCCAGCGCCGCCTTCAGCATCGCCTCGCACTGCTGCGGCGCGCAGACCGAGCCGTTGAGGAGCAGCGAGTGGCGGAACATGACGAGCCCCTCCTGCGTCCACAGGTCGAAATGGCCGAGCCAGAGCTGCTCGTTGATCTGCGCCAGGAGGCGGTACATCTCGTTGAGACGGTTGTCGGGGATGCGGAAGTCGAACGCGCAGGCGAGGTGCAGCGCCTCCAGATCCTCGCGCCAGTTGAGCGAGACATGGTAGTCCGTCCAGTTGCCGCCGACGACCAGGGTCAGCTCGTCGTCACCCGTCCGGTCGACGGCCCAGTCGTGCGCAGCCGCAAGCTGTTCGACGACATCGATCGGGTTGATCGCGCGCTCATAGCCCTGCTCAGCCGATGCCATGCATGTCCCTTTTCGCTCCGGGCACCCGGCCCGGCTTCCGCAAAACGCGGGCAGCGAGCGGGCCTTAGGCTCCTTCGCGCCGCGAGCAACGCGACGGGCCGACAAAGCATCAGCCGGCCACGAGTCGCAAGTTGAGGCCGGCTTTGTCCACGAGGATCGGCGGACCAACGGCACCAAGCCGCGGCGAGTGCGCATGAATTGGGGCTTTCGCGGGGAGGCGCGAACGCCGGTGTTGATAACGCGACACGAAACTGTGGAGAGGCGGCGCGCGACCGCAGGGTCGCCGCTCGCCCGCGAGGCCCGCCGTCAGGTTCCGCTCTTCAGGCCCCGCTCTTCAGCCGCGCGACCTCCTGCTCCAGCGCGGCGACCCGGGCGGCGAGCGCCTCGCCGTCCTCGCGCGCACGGGCGGCCATCGCCTTCACGGCCTCGAACTCGTCGCGGCGCACGAGGTCCATGCCGGCGAGCATCTTTTCGGCCTGGGCTTTCATGAAGGACTCGACCTCGCGCTGCGCCCCTTGGGCGGCGCCGGCCGCGTCCGTCATGAGCTTGCCGAGCTCGTCGAAGAAGCGGCTGGAGGTCTGGGTCATGGCAATCTCCGGGGGGCGACCGCGCCGGCCTCGCGCGCTTGTCGCAAAATTGGGGTGTCGGAGTGACTATGGGGGCCGGCGCCCCTAAGTGCAACCTGCAGCGCAACCGCCTGACACTGCGAAGGTTGCCCGCCATCTCGCCGCGGTTGCGGCAGCCTGGACTTTGCCCCCCTCGCCACCTAACGTCCCGCCGCCGCGCCCGGCGATCGGGCTGCCTCACCGGCAACCGTCCTGAAAGCCTGACCCCGCGAAAGCCTGATCATGACCGTGCTCGCCATCCCGTTCCCCGAGATCGACCCCGTTGCCCTGTCGGTGGGTCCCCTCAGCATCAAGTGGTACGGGCTCTCTTACATGGCGGGGCTGATCCTCGGCTGGCTGTACGTGCGCCGGCTCCTGACGCAGACGCGCCTGTGGAAGAACGACACGCCTCCGTTCGGCGTCGCGCGCGTCGACGATCTCCTCGTCTACATGGCGCTCGCCGTCATCGTCGGCGGCCGGCTCGGCTACGTCCTGCTCTACGAGCCCGACGTCTACCTCGCCCGGCCGCTCGACATCCTGAAGGTCTGGAAGGGCGGCATGTCGTTCCACGGCGCCATCCTCGGCTCGGCCGTCGGGCTATGGCTCTTCGCGCGCCGCTACGGCGTCAGCCCCTGGAGCGCCATGGACGTGTGTGCGGCCGCCAACCCCATCGGGCTCTTCTTCGGACGGCTGGCCAACTTCATCAACGGAGAGCTTTTCGGGCGCGTCTCCGACGTGCCCTGGGCCATGGTGTTCCCGAACGCGAAATATTTCTATCCGGCGATCGAGCCGGCCCCGCGCCATCCGAGCCAGCTTTACGAGGCGCTGCTCGAAGGCATCGTGCTGTTTCTCGTCCTGCGCTTTCTCACCCACCATCGCGATGCGCTGAAGACGCCGGGGCTCGCAACGGGCGTGTTTCTCGCCGGCTACGCGCTGGCCCGGATCGCTGCGGAAGTCTTCCGCGAGCCGCACTTCGGTCACGCGCTCAACGTCGGGCCGGTGACGGCAGGCCAGCTCTACTCGCTCCCGATGCTGGCGCTCGGGCTCTACTTCATCTGGCGCGCCCGCTCGGGCACGACGTCCTAGGACGTGCGGAACCGGCCATGCGGATCGAGTATCATCGCACGCTGATTGCCGACAAGCCGCGCAACGAGGCCCTGTTCGCCGCGCTGAAGCGCGTGATCGTCAAGGGGAAGACGGTTGTCGCCGACATCGGCGCGGGCTCGGCGCTCCTCGGCCTCATGGCCTCGAAGCTCGGCGCGAAGGAGGTCCATCTCTACGAGGCGGCGCCCGAGGTCGCCGCGGTGGCCGCTGCCGTCTTGAAGCAGAACCGGGCCCGCAACTGCCACCTCTATCCGTGCCGGTCGACCGACATGCTCGATGCGCCGAAGGTCGATGTCGTCATCTCCGAGACGCTCGGCAACTACGCGCTCGAGGAGAACATTCTGGAGACCCTGGCCGACGCCTTGAAGCGGATCCTGAAGCCGGGGGGAACGGTCATCCCGTCACGCATCGGCCAGTTCGCCTGCCCGGTCGTCACGCCGCGTTTCGCCGAGGAACTCGACGCCTGGCGCGCCGTGGGTCACGGGCTCGACCTCGAGCCCGCGCGCACCATGAGCGTCAACAACGTCTATGTGCGCCTTATCGCGCCCGATGAGCTCTTGGATGGCGGACGCGCGGCACGGATGTGGGACGACATCGACCTCACGCAACCGCAGAAGGGTACGCGCAAGGGTGAGCTGACGTGGGTGCTTGCCAGCGACACGGCGATCCACGGCTTCGCCTACTGGTGGACGGCGCATCTCGGCGGCAATCTCACACTGTCGACCGCGCCCGATGCGCCGCGCACGCACTGGGAGCAGCTCTACTTCCCGCTTCAAGAGCCGATCCGGGCCGGGAGAGGCGCCAGCGTACTTTTCTCACTGCGCTCGCGCTCGTCGGAAGCGGCGGGCACGCACCTCGCCTGGACGGCCGTGCATCGCGATGCAACAGGAGCCACGCTGTCGCGCCAGGCGATGGATCTCGACAAGGGCTGGATCTCCTGACCGGCTACGCGCGCCGCGCCGCGAGCGAGCGCTCGATGCCATCGAGGAAGGACCCGAGGAGAATGTCGAACACGCGCTCGCGGTCGTCGAGGGCCAGCACCGGAGCGAGCCGCCGCGTGACCGGAAACAGCCGCGGATCGAGCGCCTCGATCTCGGCCACCTCCTCCGGCGTGCACGGGTTCATCATGCCGCCGACCTCGACCACGCCGAAGCCGATCGCGAGCGTGAACAGCGCCATGCCGTGGTCCGCCGCCGCTTCCTCGTCGAAGCCCGCATCCAGCAACGCCGCATAGACGATCTCACCAAGCTCGAAGTCGGCGGGACCGCTCGTCTGGTAGCGCGTGACGATGCCGAACGCCTTGGGATAGCGGACGGCGAGGCCGCGATAGCGCCGCGCGACCTCCAGGAGAACGTCGCGCCATTGGCCTTTGGGGCGCTCGATGTCCAGTGTCGCCACCATGGCGTCGGCGACCGCGCGCATCAGCCCCTCGCGCGACTTGAAGTGGTGCAGGATCGTCATGCCGTCGACACCGACAGCGGTCGCGAGCTTACGGACCGAGAAATTCTGATCGCCCTCGGCGGCCAGCATCTCCAGAGCCGCCTCGACCAGATCCTGGCGACGGATGCCGCGCCGGCCGCGGCGGCTCTTCTCGTGTTCGTCCTGCAACTATAATTCCTTCACCGTAGATGATCTTTTCTTCGGTGTAGCCTTGACTTCTGCGACGCAGAATATATATTCATCGTCGTAGAGTTTAGCGCCCACCCTCGGGCCGGTGCAAGGCTCAAGATAAAGGCTCGCAAAACCAGAGCCGGCAACAAGGATGACGACCATGAGCACGCAGAACAGCCACCACAATGCCACCACCACCCTCAGTCCGCTGGGCGGTTTCTTCGACAGCTTCGTCCGCCAGTTCGGCGGCGTCATTGGCGGCCGCTGATCCGCGCGGCACTGAGCCCGGCGCCCCAACACGGCGCCCCCCGACGAAGCATTGCACCAAGGCAAGAGAGCGCAGGCTGAGCCCGAACGGGCGTCGCGGCGCTCTCTTTCTTTTCACGAGGAACCGCTGTCCCTCGTCGGTCCGTTCAGCCTGGGCCCTACGCCTTGTTCTCCCAGCGCCCTTCGGACGACTGGCGCCAATAGCTCACCTTGCAGCCGGCCGCCTTGGCCGCGCTCCACTGCCCGCGCGCATGGGCGGTCGCCTCCTCGTCGTTGCCGTCGAACAGGAAGACGAGGCGCACGTGCGTCTCGAAATCGGGAGCGTCTGCACCGTCGCAAAGAAAGCGGACACCGGCCCCGTTCGGCGTCTCGGGTCCGAGGGTGAGAAAGACGGGCTGCTCGGCGGCGTGACCGTCCTTCGCCGTGCCATGCGGCAGGAAGCTGTCGTCGGCGTACGTCCACAGCACCGCATCGAGCGCATCGAGGCGCTCGGGGCTGCCCGCCTGCACCACCGCGCGCCAGCCGCGCTGCAATGTCTTTTCGAGCAGGCCGGGCAGGACGCGCTCGAGCGGCGAACGCTCGAGGTGATAGAACAGCACTTCGCTTTTCTCGCCCATCTCCGTTCGCCGCATCGGGGATCGTTGCATCTGCGAACGCCATAGCATGCGGAACATGCAAACGACACAGGCATGCGGAGCGTGCGAGCGACACACATGCGGAGCATGCACACGACACGCCTGCGTCGGACGCAGGGCCGGAGTTTGACGTGGGGCACTTGAAACTGAGTTCGGAGGCGACTAACTGTTGGGGTCCGGTGCGGCGCCTTCAGTGGTGACGCCTGTGCGGGCGGTGAGACGGCAGCCTCCTTAATAGGGTTCGCTGCTTGTTTCCCGCCCGCTGTGATTCCGGGCTGCCGCCTGCCCGATAGAGGAATGCCGCCGGCGGACCGGCGGCATCAATCGTGAAACCATTGTCGGGTACTATCGACCGCTTCGATAGCGATCAGCGCTTCGGGCGTCGGATCTCGCCGGCATCGACGAGCGCGTCGATGCACCCGACCGACAGCCGCTTGCCAACCTGACGCATGCACTGGCGGGCCTTGGACGACTCCGGCTCATAGCGCGGACAGAACCGCTTGTAATCGGCACCGCAGGCCTCGCGCACCTTCGCACTGACGGCCTGCGCCGGCGCGACCGAGAGCAACCCGCAGCCTGCCACCGCTGCGAGCACCGCCCAACTCTTCATCTTGATCATCACGTACACCTTTCGATTTTCAACGCGCCCGACGAACGTTCGAGCGAAACTCTTTTCTCCCGGCTGCCGGCCAAAATAGCCGCCTCGCCAGGGCCACGCCAGCCTCCGTTCATCGCTGCGGCAGGAGGCCCCGACGCTGTCGCCCGCTATCTCCGCCGACCCGATTTCTCGTAGGGATTTTCGCCTCTTCTGAGGTTGAAGCGGATTGGAACCCCCGGCATTCCGAAGGCCGCGCGCAGGCTGTTCGTGAGATATTTGAGGTAGGACTTGGGCAGCTCGTCGGCCTTGGAGCAGAAGGCCACGAACGTCGGCGGACGCGTCGAAGGCTGGGTGACGTAGCGGATCTTGATGCGCCGGCCGGCGGTGGCCGGCGGCGCGTGGCGGGAGAGCGCCTCCTGGAGCCATCGGTTGAGCTCGGCGGTGGAAATGCGCCGGTTCCAGATCTCCGCCGCCTTGAAGACGGCCGTCATCAGCCGGTCGAGGCCGCTTTCGCCAAGCGCGGACACCGGCACGACGGCGACGCCCGGCACCTGCGCGAGACTCATCTCGACGAGCTCTCGGATCTCCTTCAGACGCTTCTGCTTGTTCTCGACGAGGTCCCACTTGTTGACCGCGACGACGAAGGCGCGTCCTTCCGTGGTGGCAAGATCGCCGATGGTGAGATCCTGATGCTCGAGCGGGCGCTGCGCATCGACGAGCAGCACGACGACCTCAGCGAAGCGGATCGCACGTATCGCGTCCGAGGCGGAGAGCTTCTCGGCAAGCTCCGTGATCTTGGCCTTGCGCCTCAGCCCCGCCGTGTCGAAGAGGCGCACGGTGCGGCCCTTCCATGTGAAGTCGCTCGATACCGCATCGCGCGTGAGACCGGGCTCCGGACCCGTGATCATGCGGTCCTCGCCGAGGAGCGCATTGACGAGCGTGGACTTGCCGGCATTGGGCCGGCCGACGATGGCGACCCGCAACGGACGGTCGGCGTGCCCGCCGCCCTCGTCCGCGGTCGGCTCCCCGCCGGCAGGCGCGTGCGGATCCTGCTGCCTGACGAGCGGCGCGAGCCCGAGCGCGTTGAGGACGTCGACCACCAGCTCGCCGAGCCCCTCGCCATGCTCGGCGGAAATGGCGACCGGCTCGCCGAGCCCGAGCTTGTAGGCTTCGTAGAAGCCGGCGGCGGAGGCGCGCGACTCGCTCTTGTTGGCGACGAGCACGACGGGCTTGCCCGACTGGCGCACGATGCGTCCGAAGGCTTCGTCGGCCGGCGTGACGCCGTCGCGCGCATCGATGACGAACAGGACGAGGTCGGCGGCCTCGATGGCCGCCAGCGTCTGCTGGCGCATGCGGTCGGCGATGCTGCCGCGGCTCGCCTCTTCCAGCCCCGCCGTGTCCGTGATGCGCAGCGTGTGGCCCTCGAACTCCGCCTCTCCGTCGCGCCGGTCGCGCGTCAGGCCCGGCAGGTCGGAGACGAGCGCGGCGCGCGTGTGGGTCAGCCGGTTGAACAGCGTCGACTTGCCGACGTTGGGACGTCCGACGATCGCGACGGTGGGGTGCTGAGACGCCGTGGAGGAGGACATGGGTGGCCGTTCTTTGCGATCCGCCGCTTATGCCCCATTCCCCGCCCCGCGCAAGTGCGTGACAGGCGCGCGGGGAGTGACAGGGGCGCGGGGAAAAGGCATGTAGCGCCGTCCGCGCGAGATGCCGGCCTTAACCGTTGCGACGATGAATTACCGCCACGCCTATCACGCCGGAAACTTTGCGGATGTGCTGAAGCACCTCGTGCTGGCGCTCGTCATCGAATACCTGAAGCGGAAGCCGGCTCCCTTCCGGGTGATCGACACGCATGCCGGCGTCGGCCGCTACGACCTTACCGCCCTGGAGGCGGAGAAGACCGGCGAGTGGCGGGGCGGGATCGGACGCCTCCTCGCCGAGCCGCTGCCCGCCCCGGTCGCTAAGATCATGGCGCCCTACCTCGCCGTCGTGGCAGCCGAGAACGCCGGTGGCGACCTCGCCGTCTATCCCGGCAGCCCGCTGCTCGCGCGGCGGCTTCTGCGTCGCGGCGACGTCCTCGTCGTCAACGAGCTGCATCCGGAGGACCAGGCGGAGCTCGCCCGCCTCTTTGCCCGCGATCCGCACGTGAAAGTGCTGGGTCTCGACGGGTGGACGGCCCTGCGATCGTTGCTGCCGCCCAAGGAGCGGCGCGGCGTCGTGCTCGTCGATCCGCCATTCGAGGAGGCGGGCGAGCTGGGCCGCCTCGTCGACGGCGTCAAGGATATCCAGCGCCGCTTCGCCACCGGCACCGTTCTGTTGTGGTACCCGATCAAGACCGTGCCGCCGATCGACCGCTTCCAGGCTGCCCTGACGGCGCTCGGCCTGAAGGACGTCCTGGTCGCTGAACTGTTCGTGCGGCCGCCCGCCGATCCCGAGCGGCTCAACGGAACCGGCCTCGTCGTCATCAATCCGCCCTTCACGCTGCACGACCAGTTACAGGTCGTCCTGCCGGAGCTCGCCTCCCGGATGGCCACGGAGCCCGGAGCCTTCTCCGTCCTCGACGCACGACTGCCGCCCCGCCGGCCCTCGTCCCCCCGTTAACTATGCAGCGTTCACCTGTCGGGCGATGAGTCCGTTCTTATTTTTGTCCCGGCGGGCGAAAGTTGCGTCTTGCGAAAGCAATGAAACTTTGGTCGCATAGGACACGGCGTCGCAGGTGCACGGTCGCGCGGAGTGCCGGCGCCCGCGAGGAGCAGGAGCGGTGACAACCATGCGGCAGACGGGAACTGTGAAATTCTTCAACGAGCAGAAAGGTTTCGGCTTCATCAAGCCGGATGGCGGCGGCAACGACATTTTCGTCCACATCACTGCTCTTCAGCAATCCGGCCTGCAGAATTTGGCCGAGGGAATGCGAATCTCGTTCGAGACCGAGCCCGACAAGCGAGGCAAGGGACCCAAGGCCGTGCAGCTCAGGCCGGAATAGCGAAGCGGTCGGCCATTTGATCGCCGACTCACTGTCTCGAGGCTCGTAAGCCCACGCGTCCGCCCCGGCCACGACGGGCCGGGTTTGCTTTCTTCAAATCACATGTCGGCATTGAGAGCGCGTGGGACGACGCCACGCCGGCCGCGCGTGCGCGCGGCAGATCGGCCACAGAACGCCACGATTCGGGACGACGATCGGAGTTAGCCACAAGATCACCAGATTGTTGAAAGCATGAGGACTTCACTGCCTCAGACGCTGGTCCGAGCGCGAGCAACAAGCTATAGCTTCGATGTGGCTTTGATGCGGTAGTCCGAATCCGGCTGACCAACCAGGGGTGACCTCGCGATGCGCGCTTTCAGCGGAACCTTCCTTTCGGCCCTTGCACTCCTGTCCGCGCTCGTCCTCGGCGCGGGCGCTGCAGAGGCCAAGTGCAAGCGCATGGGCTTCCTCGTCAACGACTACGGCAAGGACGGCCCGACCAAGGATGCGCAGGAGCTTCTCGACAAGCATGTCGCCGAGTGGGCGGCGCAGAATGGCGTCAAGAACTATACCGTCGGCAAGAAGGACGTGAGCTGCGAGCTGTTCCTGAACTTCATCGTCTTCGACGAGCACACCTGCACGGCCTCCGCCAACGTGTGCTGGGATGAGCCGGGTGCCGCGCCCGCCGAGAAAACCGCCAGCGAGAAGGCCGCGCCCGAGAAGAAAAAAGCTGCCGAGAAGAAGTCGAGCGAGAAGAAGGCCGCCAAGGCCGAGGCCAAGACGGCAGAGCAGCCGGCCGAGGCGGCAAAGCCGATCGAGACGGGTACGGTCACGCCAAACGCTAATCCTGCCGCCGGTCCGGCCGACGACCCCGATGCGGCCGAGCGCGCGGCTGTTGCCGCGGAACGCGCCGCGGCTGCCGCCGAGCGCGCCGCGAGTGCCGCCGAGAAAGCGGCTGCGGCTGCGAACACGCCGGGCGATCCGCCGTCCCAGCTCGAGATGCCGGCCTTCGGTGCCGCCAAGCCGGCCGATGCTGCGCCCGCCACGCCGGACACCGGCCCTGCACCCTGATAGAGGCCTGCACCCGTTGCAGTCGAAAGCGCGCCATCCACGTGGCGCGCTTTTTTGTTCACGCCTGACGTCTTCTCAACCCGGCGTCGAGCGTTTGCCGCCGATCGGCGATAAGCGGTCGAGGCGCAGGCGGTGACGCTCGTCGGTCAAGAGCGCGACGGCGCAAAGCCCGGCCAGGACCACGGCAAGACCCGTCGCCCCCGCGATCAGGAACATGATCATCACCTGATACTTGGTCGCCTCCACCGGATCGGCACCGGCGAGGATCTGACCGGTCATCATGCCGGGCAGCGAGACGAGGCCCGTCACCGCCATGGCGGTCAGGATGGGCGTCAGTCCCGTCCGCAGGCCGCGGCGCAGCACGTCCTGCAGGGCCTCGGACCGCGTTGCCCCGAGCGCCAGCCGCGCCTCGATCGCAGGACGCTCGCGCGTCGCCGCGCTCGTGATGGTATCGAGCACGAGCGTCACGCCGGAAAGCGCGTTGCCGATCATCATGCCGAGGATCGGCAAGAGAAATCGCGGCGCCCACCACGGCTCGGACCCGATGATGGCAACGGCGGCGAAGAGCGAGGCGACGAGGCCGGCGAGAAACGGCGCGGCCCCGCCGATGAGATAGGACGTGGCGCCCGCGAAACGCCGTTCCTGCCGGGCGCCGGCCTCGTACGCCGTCGCCAGCAGCATCATGGCGGCGAAGGCGAAGGTGGCGAGAAGCGAGCCGCTCTCGAACACGAGCTTCAGGACGAATCCGACGACGCCGAGCTGGAGACACATGCGGGCCGCCGACACGGCGAGCGTCTTTTCGAGGCCGAGGCGAAAGGCGAGCGACAGGACGCCGGTCAGCACCAGCAGCAGCGCGGCAACCGCAAGGTCGGTGGGGGTGAGTGACACGTAGCTCATGGGCGGATCGTACGGGGACTCATGACGGGGTGGAGGGCGCGGCGGCGACCTCGCGCGCCTTGGGCAGCAGCAACCGCGCATGCGAGAGACGCTGCGACAGCGCCTTGTCGTGCGTTGCGAGCAGCACGATCCGCCCAGCATAGAGGTGGAACCGGATCAGTTCCTCGATGAGCGCCGCGCTGGCGGCATCAAGCGATGCCGTGGGCTCATCGAAGAGCAGGACCTTGGGCTCGTCGAGGAGCGCGCGGACGAACGCCAGCCGCAGCCGCTCGCCGGTCGAAAGATGGGCGAGATCGCGGTCGAGATGCTCGCGCGTCAATCCGACATGAGCGAGGCAGCGCTCGAGACGGGGCGTGCCGAGCGCCGCGTTGGGAAACGTCGCGCCGGCCGTGTCGTCCCACCAGCCGGGCTCCGCCGCGACGTAGCGGACCAGGCGGCGCCACTGCGGCGCCGGCATCTCGCTGCGTTCCGCGCCGTCGAGAAAGATGTGGCCGGACACGGGATCGAGATCGGCAATGGCGCGCAGCAGCCGTGTCTTCCCGGAGCCCGACGCGCCCTCGACGGCAAGGCACTCGCAGCCGGGCACCTCGAACGAAAGCGGGGGCAGCGGGGAAAGTCTCAGCGACTCGACGCGCAGCACGGAAGGGATCTCCGGTTCGATCTTTCGGGCTAGATAGCCCGAGCTTGATCTCACCGCGAGGGCAATATCGTCGTCATGGCCAGCATGACGGGGGGCGGTAAGGCGGCAAACGACTCAACCACCTCACGCCATGGCCGGATTCAACCCGGCTATCCAGGGCTACTCGCTGGCGCGGACCGACCGGCCGGCGCCCATCACGCGGCGAGATTTGCGAAGCGGAACTTGTCCTCGAGCGCGGCGCGGTCGAACGGCTTCATGAGGCAGGCGTCGGCCCCCGCGGCGAAGGCCCGCGTGATATCGGAATGATCGTATTCCGTGGTGAGATAGACGACGTACGGGCGCCGACCCGTTGTATGCGCGCGCAGCTTGAGGAGGAACTCGCGGCTGGAAAGCTCAGGGACCTGCCAGTCGAGCAGGATCGCATCCGGCGCCCTCGACTTCGCCAGCTCGAGCGCGGTGCGGCCGCTCTCGGCCTCGATGATCTCATACCCCATGGCGCCGAGTATGGCCCCCGCGACCTTGCGAACGACATCGCTGTCATCAACGATCAGGCAGCGTCTCATGCATTCGGTCCGGACATCGCGCAACTGAAAGGAGCCGGGAACGCGCCTTGCGGCTGCCCGGACAAATGCCGAGTGTGCCCGGAACCCGGTTAACGGACGGTTGAGGCGACGTCCAGAAAGAGCCGGCTCAGCCGGCAGCCGCCGTGAGCCGGATGTCCGCCCCGTCCTTCGCGACGGTGATAGGCATGGCGGCCGTCTTGGCGAGGCGCGACGTGTAGTAGGCCTGGATGGTCATGGCATCCAGCGGCGGCACGTTCTTGCCGGTCACGAACTCGTTGAGGTGCTGCGGGAAGCGCGCCCCGGTACCGCGGCAAACAAGCGTGAACGAGGGCTTCTCGACCGGGCCCTCGATCGTCACCTCGATCTCGCCGCCCTTGGGCAGGGCGGTGATGGAGGCGGCGATGAGATTGAGCAGGAGTTTCACCTTGTCCTTGCTCATGTAGCCGGGCGGCCCGTTCCAGAGGAGCTTGTGCTTCGCCTTGCCCTTGCCGTTGACGACATAGCCGCGCGAGATCTTCTCCGCCATGCCGAGGTCGATGAGCGCACCGGCCGAGCCGCTGGCGCCGAACGCGAAGCGCGCGAACTCCAGGCAGACGGACGCCTGGCTCGTCACGTTGCGGATCATGTCGAAGGCGTAGCGGCGCGCGTCCTCGTCCTTTTCCTCGTCGTGCAGTTGCAGGCCGATGCTGATGGCGCCGACGGGACCGATGACGTCGTGGCAGATCTTGCTCGAAATGAGCGCGGCGATCTCGAGGTCGGACGGTTCGGACGTATCGGTCATGGTCGTTGCGGGGGGCGTTGCCTGGGGCGTGGTCATGGACGTGTCCTTGTAAGCGGGCCGGAGGGACCCGTGTGCACACGCAGGCCGCGCGGTCGAAGGGGCCGCACCTCGCCTTCAGCCGTTGCCGCAGCCTGGCCGCTTGCCCGACGCGCGTCCGCTCTGATACACGCCCGCGTGACCTCTTGAAAGGTCCTGACTGCAAGAGTGCGTAAAAGCCTCGTTTTGCGGCCCTTGCCGCGGAGCGTCGCGGGGCTGAGGTCCGCGCTCGGCACGATCCAGCGTTGCGAATCACCGGAGTGTGCGCATGCCCGTCACGTCTCACGCGCTGCTCGCCGATGGCCTCTTGCCGGCGGTTCTTCAAGCCGCCCGCGTCATCCTCGATACGCGCGCGGAAGGTCTCGTCGTCGACATGAAGGCCGATCGTTCGCCGGTGACGGAGGCCGACCGGCGTGCGGAGGAGATTCTCGTGGCGGCCCTGCGCCGCCTCCTCCCGGATGTTCCGATTGTGGCGGAGGAGCTGGCGGCAGCCGGCCGGTTGCCGGCCGCCGCGGGCACCTTCTTCCTCGTCGATCCGCTCGACGGAACCAAGGATTACTGCGCCGGGCGCGACGACTTCAGCATCAATGTCGGCCTGATCGAAGACGGCCGCCCGACCTTCGGACTGATCTGCGCCCCGGCGCGGCGCGAGATCTTCGCAACACTGTCGGCCGGCGAGGCTGTCGCCGCCGACGTCGATGCGACCGCCGATGCCGCCTCGTTCGCCGCGCTCAAACCGCAGAGGATCGCCGCTCGCAAAGGCAGGCCCGGCGCGCTCGTGGCGCTCGTCAGCCGCAGCGAGGCGGGGCCAGACTATGCCGAGCGGATCGCGGCGCTTGGCGCGAGCTCGCGCACCGGAATGAGCTCGGCGGTCAAGTTCTGCCTGCTGGCGCGGGGCGACGCGGACATCTATCCGCGCTTCGGACCGACGTGCGAATGGGACACGGCGGCCGGCCACGCCATCCTCGACGCGGCCGGCGGCAGCGTCACGGCGCTCGACGGCTCGCCCATGGTCTATGGCAAAGCCGCGGCAGGCTACCTCAACGGCCCGTTCGTGGCCCGCGGCGCGCCGCCCGCCTGAGCTGTGCCCGATGTGCTCCGCCCGGTGGGCCGAAAGCCACACTTTGGTAACACTTTCACGCGATGGTTGACGGAGCCTTAATGCGCCGCGCGGACCATGCGCGGCCGCTTCCACCAGGGTGTTCGCACCATGCTCTCTTGCCGGATGCTCTCTCGCACCATGGCGCAGGGCGCAGGCGGGCTTCTCGCCGCGTTCCTCATCGTTGCGGCCGGCTCAGGCCCGGCCTTCAGCGCCAACGATGCCTATCGCCCGCCAGCCGACGACTACGGCACCGGCGAGGTCTACCGGCCGGCGCCGGAGGCCGGCGGCTATCGTCCCGACGATTCCTACCGCCCTCCCGTTGACGATCGGTACTCCGATCCCGCTCCCAACAGCTCCGTGCCGCCGGCGGCGGGCTATGGCGAGCCCTACGCGCCACCCGGCGCCGGACCCGACGATGGCCTGCCCGAGCCCCAGGGGCCGAGCGAGGCCGGCGTCTATGAGCAGAACGAGATCGTTGCCACCGGGCACAGCTTCTTCGGCAGCGTCAGCAAGGGGCTGGCGCAGGCGGTGGAGTGGGCATTCCAGAGTCAGGGCCGGCCGAACGGTTACATCCTCGGCGAGGACGCGGGCGGGGCCTTCGTCCTCGGGTTGCGCTACGGCGAAGGCATGCTGCACACGAAGAACGCCGGCAGCCACAAGGTCTTCTGGCAGGGCCCGTCGGTCGGCTACGACGCCGGCGCGGAAGGCTCCAAGGCCATGATTCTCGTGTACAATCTGAGCGACACCAGCGAGATCTTCGAGCGCTTCGGCGGCGTCCAGGGCGCGGCCTACCTCGTCGGCGGCGTCAGTGTACAGATTCAGAAGCACGGCAATGTCACACTGGCCGTAATCCGGTCGGGTGTCGGCCTGCGCCTGGGTGCCAACGTCGGCTACATGAAGTATACCCGGACACCGACCTGGAATCCGCTCTAGGCCGGGCGCGGTGGCGTCGGAGCGGGATCGAGCTGCCGGAGCGGTCAGTAGCGACCGGCGGGCGCCTGGATTTGGCCCTCCGCCCCGCCCGCACGAGGCCCGAGGTGCGCCGGAGAGGCAGAGCGCGGTGCCGCAGTCCCGGCACTGACGCGGCAATGGGAATGCGAGCGAGGACGGACGGGTGATCTCGATCCAATCGGCAATGCTGGTGGTGCTCGGCTTCAGCATGGCCGGGCTTCTCGCCTGCGTGCTGGCGCCCGCCTACCGCCGCCGCTCCGCCCGCCTTGCGACCGAGGCCCTGAAGCGGGCCATGCCGCTGACCGGGGCCGAAATCGCGGCCGACAAGGACCGCATCCGGGCCGACTACGCGATCCGCATCCACAAGCTCGAATGCAATCTGGAGGAGCTGTCGCTGGAGACGGCGCGCCAGCTCATCGAGATCAACCGGCGCGACGCCCAGATCAGCGCCCTCGAAAGCGACGTGGCCCGGCTCGGCACCATCAACGAGGAGCACGAGAACGCGCGCCGCGTGCTGGAGCTCACCATCACCGAGCGGCTGCCCAAGGTCGAGCAGCGGCTCTCCGAGGCGAAGCGGCTCCTCTTCGAGCGCGACCGCGAGATCGCAACGCTGACCCAGTCGGCCCAGCGCCAAGCCGTGGCTCTGGAGGAGGCGACGCAGATCAACACACAGCAGCGCAGCGACATCCACCGGCTCAACGCCACGCTGACGACGCGGGCCGCCCGCCACCGCGACAAGGCGGACGAACAGCGGCACGAGACGGAAGTCGCACTGCGCACGGAGATCGAGGCCCTGCGCGCACGCGTCCGCGACCAGGGCGAGACGATCGCGCGGCTGCAGGCCGCCCAGGCGACGGCACCGGCCGGCACAGCGGACGAGATCGGGCGCCTGCGCGAGAGTCTGGCCGAGGCCGAGCGGGCCTTGCAGGCCGCCCAGACCGAGGGCGACACCGCGACCGTCTCCGACGAGAACCGCGAGTCCGAGCTGCGCGCGCTCAAATCGAAGATCGAAGACCAGAGCGCCGAGATCGCGAGTCTCAAGGCTGAGCTTGCGTCCTTTGCGGGGGCCGCGAATGCCAATGCCGGCACGGCCGACGGCGCGCCGGGCGAGACGGCAGCGTTGCAGGCGCGTCTCCGCGCGCTCGAAGCGCAGACGAGCGAGCAGTCCTCGATCATCCTCGCGTTGCGGGCGGAGATCGCGGCGGGCAACGAGAAGCTCGCGCGCCAGGCGACGTTCTACAGGGACGAGATGAAGCGCCTTGCGGCCGGTACGCGACCGGTGGCGCCGCATGTCGCTGCCCCCGAGGTCCAGGCCTCCGCGCCGCACCGCCTGTCGCTCACCGAGCGCATGGCCGCGCCGCGCGTGGCCACCGTCGAGATCGCGAACGGACATTCCGCCGAGAAGCAGGCGGCCGAGAAAACGGAGGGCGAGACCGCGCGCCGGAGCGCTTCCGCCGAAACGAGCGCGCCGGCGACGACTGCGCCGGCCGCCCCACGCCGCCAGAGCCTTCTGCAACGCATCACAGGTCTGGAAAAGCCGGTCGCCTGACCGATCACGGGGCCAGCGCGACCAGCACGCCGAGATTGCGATTGGTGATGTCGCGTGTCGATTCCGCCTGCACGAGGGTCTTGGGAATCTGACCTGCCGACCCCACGCGACTCTTCTTGCGCGCGTCGGCCTTCGCCACCCGCGGTCCCTTCTTGCGTTTGTGCGGCATGGGTTTGGCCGCGATGCTCTCGGCCTCATCGAGGCCGACAGCCAGCGCCTGGACCGGCAGATCGGGCACGCCGTAGGCGGTGAGCACGCGGGGAACAGGAACGCCGGGCGCGTCCCGGGCGGCCGCTTCGCCGCGCTTGAAGTCGTCGACACGGGAAGGTCCGCTCGACCCGACGGCGGCAATCTCCGGCAGCAGCGCGATCGCGTCCGAAGCAACGCCCTGGCCGAGGGCGACGACAAGCCCGATCAGTCCTCCGGTGAGGAGGGCGTAGCCGCCAAGGCACGCCAGACACTGACGGACGTCGAGGGTCATCGTTACGCACACACGCTGCAGCATTGACGGGGCGCCGCTCTCAGACGCCAGCCGCACGAACCGGCTTTACACGTCCTAAGTTACCGTCCGCCAGCGCCACGCCGAGGCAGAGTAAATGCAAGACCGCCACGGTAAGGTCGCGAGGCCAATTTGGCCCAGCGCGCGACTGTCGCAGTAGCCGCAACTCAGGAAAAACTGATTGGTTCCAGAGCGAGGATTGGGGCGCCGCCGGACGTCCGCCGGGCAAGCGCCCGCAAGATTAGAGCCCGATCGTCCGCGCCAACGTCAGCACGTCGTCCGCTCCAGGCACCCGGCCCAGCAGGATATGCAGCGAGAGGCTCGCGATTGCGCCCGCGACGCTGAGCGCCAGCAGCCACGAGGCGGCGTGCCGAACGCGATTAAGACGCCGGTCGCGCTTCGCCTTGCGCAGCCACTCGGCCGCCTGCTCGGCGCCCCTCGTCGAGCCCGCCGGCGCCGATCCCGCGGCCCACGGCGGGCCCTCCGCGAGCCATTCAAAGCCGCCATGATGCGTGTCGTTGCGCCGAGCTTGCGGCAGGTCCGGCCGCGCCGCAGACCGGACCGCGCCGAGCCTCAGGGCAAGACCGGACGACTGCGCCGACAGGATCCGGTCGATGTCGGCCGCGAGTTGCCACACGTCGACGCTCGCATCATCGAGCGCGTGACGAGGCGGGCAAGCCGCCGACGGCGGCGGCGCGAAGCGGGAGCGTGGGACAGGCGAGGGGGCGGTACGCATGCAGCAGGTCCGGACGAAGCACCAGGCTGCGTGGCCGCTGCGAGATCGGCAGAGCAAAAGCGGGGCCGCCAACGGCGTCCGCTTCCTTCATCGTCCGACCGGAGCATCCGGGTCTTGCCCGAACGCCCGCGTACGCACGTCACACCCCCCGGCTGGCCGCCGCTGGTCGGCCATCGAAGACAGTCCGCTCATGGTACCCTCGATCCATGAACATTGTGAGAATAGTGGGAAAGACGTCCTGCGGCAAGCAACGTCGCCGCGCAACGCGGCAGCGGCTCGACACTCAAACCGAGCATTGCGCGCACAAGGGGCGTGCGTGCGTTCGGGACGGGAGCGCCGGCAGCGTGTCGCGCGCTTACGATGGCGGCTGGATTTGCAGCGCGAACCGGGTCAAATGTCGTCTTTGAGATTTGAATCGCGTCGCGGTCGGCAACGCGCGCCTAAGCCTGGGGGACGTGCCAAGCCATGCTACTTCTCGTCGTCGGACTTTTGCTCTTCTTCGCCATCCACCTCGTGCCGACGTCGCCCGATCTGCGCGATGGTTTGGTGCGCCGCTTCGGCGAGACGGCCTACAAGGCGCTCTTCGGCGTGGTGTCGCTCGCGGGGTTCGTGCTGATCGTGCTCGGCTACCACAAGCTGCAGATCCACACAGGCAAGAACGTCTTTTTCGGCGAGCCGCCGGTCTGGTTGACGCACGTCACATGGCTTCTGATGCTGCCGGCCATGATCGCGCTCGTTGCGGCCTATGTGCCCTCCCACATCCACACGGCGCTGAAGCACCCCATGCTCGTCGCCATCAAGATCTGGGCGCTCTCCCACCTCCTGGTCAACTGGGACCTCGCCTCGTTCCTTCTGTTCGGATCATTCCTGGCCTACGCCGTCTACAACCGCATCTCGGTGAAGCGGCGCGCCGCGCTCGGACCGCTCGGCACGAAGACCGGCGGCCTCGCCGGCGATGTGGTCGTCGTGGCGCTCGGCGTCGGCCTCTATGCGTTCATGCTGCATGGCGGCCATGCCTGGCTGATCGGCAAGCCTCTGCTTCCGGCCTGACAATAAAGCGGACGCGGCGAGGGGCGTCAGCGCACCGGCACGATGAAGTCGGTGAACTTGCCGGTCTCGTTGCTGAGGCCGTTGTCGGACACGATCAGCGACGAGCCGGGCTTCATCACATCCTCGATCTGCAGCCGGACATCGCGCGGGATCGTCAGCCGTTGCAAAGCCGTCTGCGCCGTCTGGCCCCTGCGGGCGTCGGCCGACAGGCGCTCCGCCGCTGCGGCGGCCGCCTCGCGCTCCTTGCGGCTGCCGGCAAACGTCGCCGTCTTGGGACCCGCCAGCGTCGGGATCGAGGCGACGGTCCAGGAGACGTCGGCGCGCGCCGGATCGACGGCATGCGCCGTGAAGACGTGGGTCCCGAGCGGCACATCGGGGTTCTCGATCGTCACCGCAGCCTCGAGGATCGGCTCGTAACCCTGCCGCACGTAGATCTTTTGCGTCTTGCGGCTGATGAAGACGTGGACCGGCTCCTTGCGCTTGGCCTCGCGGCGCTTGGCGGCGGCATCCGCCTCGCGGGCCGCGGCGAGCTTCTGGTCGGCCAGACGCGCGCTGTTGACGAACTCGGCGCGCCTCTTGCCGGCATCGGCCTGGGCGTGCTCGGCGGCAGAGAGCGCCGCGGCGGCGGCCGCGGCAGCGGCCTTGGCCGCGTCGGCCCGCTCGGCAAGGTCGAGAGCGGCGGTCTCGAGCTTGTCCTCGTCGGCCGCGGCCTTTGCGGTGTCCTCCGGCGTGAACCCGGTCTTGCGGGTCAGCGCCTTCGCGAAGGCCTCGAGCCTGTCGTTGGCCGTCTTGGCGGCCTGCTCGGATTTGCGCGCCTCGGTCGCCAGCCGGTTCGCCTCCATGCGCGCGGCACGGACGGTCTCCTTCTTGGCCTCCCATGCCTCAACCATGGCGGTGGCGGCGGCGACGGCCTTCGCCTTCTCGTCCTCCGCCGCCGTGATGGCGGCCGCGAGGCGCTTGAACTCCTCGCGGCGCGCGGCGCGCAGGGCCTCGATGGCGTCGAGTCCGGCCGGGGCCTCGGCCGCGACGGCGGTCCTTATCCCGATCACGCTGCCGACCTCGGCCGTCGGCTCGAGCTCGGCGGTGTCGGACGCGTCGGCGACGCGCGTCTCGGCAGGCAGAAGCGCATGCAGCGCCGCGCCCTCGGCGGGATAGGCCGCAAACAGCCCCGGATGGTCGAACGTCACGGGCTGGACGGGATCATAGGTCACGATGACGCGCGTCCCGAGATTGGTCAGCTCGAAGAGCCGCTTCGAAAAACCGTGCGGCAGGCGGATGCAGCCATGCGAGGCGGGATAGCCGGGCAGCACGCCGGCGTGCAGGGCGACACCCGACCAGGTGATGCGCTGCATGTTCGGCATGGGCGCGCTGTCGTAGAGATTGGAATAATGGATGCGGTTCTTCTGCAGGATGGAGAAGATGCCCGTCGGTGTCGGGTTGCCGACGCGGCCCGACGAGATCGGCGCCTCCATCATGAGGCCCTTGGCATCGAAGACCTGCACGCGCTGGCGGCGCAGCGATATGGTGATGACGAGCGGGCCGTCGGGCTTGCGCGAGGCGGTCTTGGTCTCCTCGCTCTCCACGCGCGTGATGGCCGGCGGGCGCGTGCGCCTCACCTTCTTGCGTTTCGCCATGTACGGCGAGTTGTAATAGCCGTAGTCGAAGAAGAACTGGGCCTGCGCGGGCGCCGGAGCGGCGACGCCGATCGCGAGGGCCAGCACGCCGGCGCCGAGAGAAATACCCTTAAAGCGCCTGAAAATAGAGCCGCCGCGACTATCAAGGGGAACGCTACACACCATGGCCCCACCCACCCAGAAACCGATACCAGTCGTTCTAATTAGCGGCGGATTGTCACTTTCTGGTTAGCAGAGCCAACATACTTGAGGCAACGCTCCGTCAACACGCGAGTGACGAACCTGCCCTAAGTGTGGCGAAGCCTCCACGCTTGTGAACCGGCCAGCCTGACGCGGCCGCTGCCAAACCTAAACCCTAAGCTCAGGCAATATATGGTATTGGAGGGCTCGCGTGCCACACTGGTCGCGACGAAAACCATCCGGGACGCAGCGAACTTCTAAGACCAGCATCGAATGTCTCTGCAAAAGCCCTCTCCCCGGCTGATGGCGCCGGATATCGCCGCGCTCAAGGGGCAGCGTCCCATCGTGTCGCTCACCTCCTACCATGCGCACACCGCCGCAATCGCCGACAAATATTGCGATTTCCTTCTCGTCGGCGACAGCCTCGGCATGGTCATGCACGGCTACGAGACAACGGTGCCCGTGCCGCTCGAGCTCATGATCATGCATGGCAAGGCCGTCGTGCGCGGCGCGCGGCGCGCCCTCGTCGTCGTCGACATGCCGTTCGGCACCTACGAGGAGAGTCCGTCGGTCGCCTTCCGCAATGCCGCGCGGGTCATGAAGGAAACCGACTGCGGCGCCGTCAAGCTCGAAGGCGGGCGGCGCATGGCCGAGACCGTTCGTTATCTCGTGGAGCGTGGTATCCCCGTCATGGCCCACATCGGCCTGACGCCCCAGTCCATCAACGTGATCGGCGGGTGGAAGACCCAGGGCCGCACCCGCGACCAGTGGGCTGCGCTGGAAGAGGACGCGCATCACGTCGCCGAGGCCGGCGCGTTCGCGGTCGTGCTGGAGGCGATCACCGAGCCGCTGGCCGCGCGGATCACGGCGTCCATTACGATCCCGACGATCGGCATCGGCGCCTCGGCCGCCTGCGATGGCCAGATTCTCGTCATGGAGGATATGCTCGGTCTGTCGCCGCGCGTGCCGAAGTTCGTCAAGGAGTTCGGCCGCATCGGGGCCGCCATCGAGGGCGCGATCCGCTCCTATGCGGAGGAGGTGCGCGCCCGCCGCTTTCCCGAGCCTCTGCACACCTATGCCATGAAGGACGAGGCGGCCGACCGGGACGGGCCGGAGAGAGACGCTGACGCTGGGGCGCGACCGGCGAAAAAGACCAAAAACCCTGCCGCCCGAGGCGCTTGAGTCCCACCTCCGCCGTCCTGTTGCGGGCACCTGCCGGCCGGTCAGCGAAAATCGGTTGCGCGGCGGTGGGTTGGCACTATCAATGCGCGCCAAAGGGGCCGCCACGGGACGCGGCCGCCACAGCAAGCTTCCGGAGACGCACCCGTACGATGGTCGACAACAACGAGTCCCTGCTGCGCGAGGTCGACGAGGCGCTGCGCCGCGAGCAGTTCGAAAAGATGTGGGAACGCTACGGCATCTACATCCTCGGTGCCGCAGCTCTTCTGGTCGCACTCGTCGGCGGCCACCAGATCTGGCAGGCCCGCCAGACCCGTCTGGCGCAGGAGAGCGGGGCCGGCTACGAGGCCGCCGTGAAGCTTGTCGAGGCCAGCAAGACGGACGAGGCGCAAGCGGCCCTCGGTGAAATTATCGCAAGCAGGCACAAGGGTTACGCCTCGCTCGCCCAGCTCCAGCTGGCCGGCGTGCATTTGAAGGCCAACCGGCCGAAGGACGCGCTGGCCGCGTTCGAGGCGCTGGCGACGAGCCCGTCCGCCGATGCCGACATCAAGACCTTCGCGGCGCTGCAGGCTGCCTCCCTGCGGCTTGGCGAGGCCGACTTTACCGAGATGCAGAATCGGCTCAAGCCGTTGGCCGAGGGTTCGTCGCCATGGCGTTTCCTGGCCCGGGAGCTCCTCGGCACGGCCGCCTACAAGGCCGGCAAGATCGAAGAGGCGCGGTCGATCCTTCTGCCGCTCCTTGCCGACCGTGAGGCACCGCGCGGGGCGCTCGACCGGGTCCAGTTGATGCTCGGTGCGATTGCGTCGGTCGAGGCCCAGAAGCCGGCACCTGCCCCCGCGGCAGTTGCCCCGGAGGCGCCGCAAACGCCTGCCAAGGAGACCTCCGCCCCCACCGGGGCCGACAAGCCTCAGCCGGGAGGCCAGTAAGGAGACCAGGATGGCCCGCTACCGCCCCGTGCTTCGCACGCTCGCCCTGGCCGGGGTCAGCGGGCTCGCGCTGGCGGGATGCTCATCCGACAGCCTGCCGAGCCTGCCCAAGGTCGGCGAGCTCAATCCCTTCAAGGAAAAGCAGCAGCCGCTGCCGGGGCGCCGCATCCCGGTGCTGCCGGAGGCGGAAAAGATTCCGGGCGAGCTTGCCGACGCGAGTACGCCCATTGCCATCCCCGCTCCGGTCGCCAACGAAGTCTGGACGCAGCCCGGCGGCACGCCGTCGAACGTGGTCGGCAACCCCGCGCTCGGCACGAGCGTCCGCGAGGTCTGGCGCGCCGATGCCGGCTCGGGCTCGAGCGGCCAGGGCCGCGTGATCGCAAGCCCCATTGTGTCCGACGGGCACATCTTCACGCTCGATGCGGATGGCAACGCAACCGCGTTCTCCGTGTCCACCGGCTCACAGCTCTGGCGCCAGAGCCTTGCGCCGACGCCGACGAAAACGGCCAACGCCGGCGGCTTCAGCTTCACCACCAGCAGCCTGTTCTCGCTCGGCAGCTCGGATGGCGGCGGCTACGGCGGCGGCCTTGCCGCCGACAACGGCCGTCTTTACGGGGCAAGCGGCTTCGGTGCCGTCATCGCCATGGATCCAGCGACGGGCAAGCGCTTGTGGGAGAAGCCGCTCGGCGCGCCGATCCGCTCCTCGCCCACCGCGGTGGCCGACCGCGTCTTCGTGCTGACGACCGAAGGCCGCTTCTATTGCCTCTCGGGTGTCGATGGCAGCGAGCTGTGGTCGGCGCGCGGCCTGCCGAGCCAGGCTTCGCTATCGCTCAATGCGAGCCCGGCGGTCGACGGCGAGATCGTAGCGGTTCCCTATCCGTCGGGCGACGTGCTCGGCTACAAGATCCTCGACGGCACGCCGGTCTGGTCGGAGAGCCTGACGCGCACGCGCTCCGAATCGCAGTTCGCCTCGATGACGGATGCGGCGCGGCCCGCCATCGACGGTGGCGTCGTCTATGCCATCGGACATGCCGGCCGCATGGTCGCGACGAACGCCAAGACCGGCGAGCGCCTCTGGTCGATCAACGCACCGGGCACTCAGACGCCGTGGGTCGCGGGCGACAGCCTCTTCGTGGTCGATACGCGCGGGCAGATCATGGCGATCGCCAAGCGCGACGGCAAGATCCAGTGGACGACGAAGCTGCCGTCGAGCGGCGCCTATTCCGGGCCGGTGCTGGCGGGCGGCGTGCTCTGGGCCGTCTCCAGCAAGGGCACGCTGGCCTCCATCGACCCGGTCGCCGGGCGCGTGCTCGGCCAGCAGAGTATCGGCACGGGCTCCTATATCGCGCCCGTCGTAGCCGGCGGCCGCATGTACCTGCTCACCGACGACGCCAAGCTCATCGCCATGCAGTGAGCGCGGCCAACCTGCACACGCTCCCGCCTAGCTCCGCCTTCCCGCAACGCGGGCGGGCCGGTATGCAGGCGGCATGATCACCGACGGCGATTTCGAGATCTTTCTCGTGGCGGTCCCCGGCCTCGAAGGTCCGCTGTGCGCGGAGGCGCGGGCACGGGGATGGAAAGCCAAGACCGTACCGGGCGGCGTCGTGCTCAAGGGCGGCTGGCCCGATGTATGGCGCGCCAATCTCGAGATGCGCGGCGCGAGCCGCGTGCTCGCGCGCATCGCGTCGTTCCGCGTGCCCCACCTCGCCAAGCTCGACAAGCGCGCCCGCGAGGTGCCGTGGGGCAGAGTTCTCCGACGTGACGTGCCGTTCCGCGTCGAGGTCTCGTGCACGTCGTCCCGCATCTACCATTCCGGCGCCGCGGCCGAGCGCATCGAACGCGCGATTCGGGAGGAGCATGGCGCGCCGGTGTCCGCGGACGCCGACATCTGCATCAAGGCGCGCATCGAGAACGACGTCTGCACCATCGCCGTCGATACCTCGGGCGAGCCGCTGCACAAGCGCGGCCACAAGCAAGCCGTCGCCAAGGCTCCGATGCGCGAGACGATGGCGGCGCTCTTCCTGCGCCAGTGCGGCTATGACGGCACCGAGCCGATCGTCGATCCCATGTGCGGGTCCGGCACGTTCGTCATCGAGGCGGCGGAGATCGCAGCCGGCCTGAAGCCTGGCCGTTCGCGCCGTTTCGCATTCGAGAAGCTTGCCACCTTCGATGCGGCGGCGTGGGACGACATGCGCACCTCGGGGAAGATCGTCGTTCCGGCGCACCGCTGCTACGGCCGCGACCGCGACGCGGGCGCGATCCGCATGAGCCGCGCCAACGCCGAGCGGGCGGGCGTCGCCGCCTTCACCGATTTTGAAGAGTGCTCGATCGAGGACCTTGCGCCGCCGGAGGCGCCACCCGGCCTCGTCATCGTCAACCCGCCCTATGGCGGCCGGATCGGGGATACCGCGCGCCTGCGTGCGCTTTATCGCAGTCTCGGGCACACGCTTCTGACGCGCTTTGGCGGCTGGCGCGTGGGACTCGTGACGAGCGACGCCGACCTCGCCCGCGCCACCGGATTGCCGTTCGCGCTCAGCGCCGAGCCCGTGCTGCACGGCGGCCTGCGGGTCACGCTCTATCGGACCGGCTCGCTCGCGTGAGGAATCGGCAGGCCGCGCCTCACGCCGGCCCCTGCCCGTCGTTCGTCTTGATGTCGGCAAACCGGATCGCCGGGTTCTTGTCGGCGGCCCAGCCGAGGCTGAACTGGCTCTGCGCCATGAACACGCGGTCGCCGTCGAGGTCGGTGGCGATCGCCGACTTGTTCTTGGCGGCGAACGCTTCCAGGGCGGCCGCATCGTCGGAGGAGATCCAGCGCACGACCTCGTAGGGGCAGGTCTCGAAGATGATCGGCAGGTTGTATTCGTTGGTCAGCCGGTCGGCGAGCACATCGAGCTGCAGCGCGCCGATGACGCCGACGATCGGCTGCGATCCGTCGACCGGGTTGAACACCTGCACGACCCCCTCCTCCGCCATCTCCATCAGTGCCTCGCGCAGCTTCTTGGCGCGGATCGCGTCCTCCAGGCGCACGCGGCGCAGGATCTCCGGGGCAAAGCTCGGAATGCCGAGGAAGGTGATGTCCTCGCCCTCGGTCAGCGCGTCCCCGATGCGCAGGAGCCCGCGGTTGGGAATGCCAACCACGTCGCCGGCATAAGCTTCCTCGGCGAGCGAACGGTCCTGCGCGAAGAAGAACTGTGGCGCGGCGAGCGCCAGCGTCTTGTCCGTGCGCACGATCTTGACCCGCATGCCCCGCGTGAGTTTGCCCGAGACGACACGCATGAACGCCATGCGGTCGCGGTGGTTGGGGTCCATGTTCGCCTGGATCTTGAACACGATCCCGGTCATGCGGGGCTCCTCCGCCTCCACGGTCCGCGTCGCGGCCTTGAGGCTGCGCGGCGGCGGTGCATAGGCGACGAGCGCGTCGAGCAGGTGGCGCACGCCGAAATTGCGCAGCGCCGAGCCGAAATAGACGGGCGTCAGCGTCCCGTGGCGGAAGGCATCGAGGTCGAACCGGTTGCAGGCATCCGCCACGAGGCCCACCTCGTCGCGCCAGCGCGCGACATGGCCCTCGTCCTCGAGCAGGGTCTCGAACACGGGATCGTCCGGCCCTGAGACCGGAACATCGACCCTCTCGTCGTCGAGGCGCGTGATGCGCGGCCGGTAGAGATCATAGGTGCCGCGGAACTCGCGGCCGCGTCCGATCGGCCAGTTCATGGGCGCGGTGTCGAGCGCGAGCACGCTGGCAATCTCGTCGAGCAGCTCCAGCGGCTCACGGGTCTCGCGGTCGAGCTTGTTGATGAAGGTGACGATCGGGATGTCGCGCAGGCGGCAGATCTCGAACAGCTTGCGCGTACGGCTCTCGATACCCTTCGCGGCGTCGATGACCATGATGGCGCTGTCGACGGCCGTCAGCGTGCGATAGGTCTGGTCGGAGAAGTCCTCGTGTCCCGGCGTGTCGAGGAGGTTCAGGACCGCCCCGCCGTACTCGAACGTCATGACCGAGGTGACGACGGAGATGCCGCGCGCGCGCTCGATCGCCATCCAGTCCGAGCGCGTGTTCTGCTTGTCCCGCTTGGCCTTCACCTGGCCGGCGAGCTGGATCGCGCCGCCGAACAGGAGGAGCTTTTCGGTGAGCGTCGTCTTGCCGGCGTCGGGGTGCGAGATGATGGCGAACGTGCGCCGCCGCGCGATCTCGCGCGCGAGCACCGACGCAGGCGCGCCGCCCGTGGCCGGCGCCGGTCGCGACGCCGTCTCGGTCGCCACATCGTCGGTCATGCGTGCGTCGTCGGCCACATCCCGCCTCGTCCCAGGTTCTGAAAGACGCGCGGCGGGATCGGCCCATAGGGTGGGGCCGGGATGACCCGGCCGCGCTGCGGCCCCTATACATGGTTCGGCCCGCAAGGTCACCACGACGTTGCACAGGCACGAAAAGAGGACGGACGGACCCCGGCAAGGAGATCCGCCCGCCCATGTCGGCCCCGTCGAGGGCTACGCAGTACTTCCGGGACGGAGCATCATGCAGCTTCGAGACGGCAGGTACTCAAGAACGCAAACGCTGACGCACACTCTACATTTCCAGCCATCCAGCGCCGCAGATGCCACGAGAACGCGACAGGGCTGCGTTGCATTCCTTCTGAGTCTAACTCCGGTTGTGGATAACCGCGCAACTGGCGGAACCGTCTTGGAAAGCGCTACGATGCCGCCGGTTCGAAGGGGCGGAGCTTGGGCCTGCGGCAGCCGTTGTATGTCATCCTGATGGGGGCGGTGCTTGCCGCCGCCGTGGTTTTGCGCCTCCTCGATCCGGCCCCGGTGGCGCAAATGCGGCTTGCCGTCTTCGACAGCATGCTGGCCGCCGCGCCGCGCGTCGCCGACCCGTCCTATCCCGTCCGCGTGGTCGACATCGACGAGGCCTCGCTCGCGGAGTTCGGCCAGTGGCCCTGGCCGCGCACCCGGCTCGCGGACCTCGTCGAGCGCCTGAGCGGGGCCGGCGCGCGCACGATCACCCTCGACCTCATCCTCGCGGAGCCGGACCGCTGGTCGCCGGCGAATGTCGCGAGCGAGCTTCAGCGCTTCGACGAGCTCAAGGCCCTTGGAGAGGCTGCCGCGCGCCTGCCGTCCAACGACGACGCTCTGGCGAAGGCCATGACCGGGGCGCCGGTCGTCCTCGGCTTTGCCGCCGATCCGGGTCCCGCGCGCCAGATGGTCGCCGCGCGCGCGCCGTTCGCCATCGCGGGGGACGATCCGAAGCTGTTCGTGCCGTCGTTTCCGGGCGGCATCGGTGCCGTTCCCGAGCTGACGGCGGCCGCGACCGGCATCGGCGCCGTCAACTGGCTGCCGGAGCGCGACCAAGTCGTGCGCCGCGTGCCGCTCCTCGTCGGCGCGGCGGGCGCGCTCTACCCGTCGCTGTCGCTCGAGACGCTACGCATCGCGCAAGGGGCCGACACCACCATCCTCGTGCGCTCGTCCGGCGCAAGCGGCATCCGCTCGTTCGGTGCCTCATCGGGCATCGACAGCGTCCGGGCGGGCCGCGTGCTGTTGCCGTCGGACGCCCAGGGCGAGCTGTGGCTGAAGTTCGCCCCGCCCGACCCCAGGCGCACGCTGTCGGCCCGCGATCTCCTTGCCGGCCGCATCGAGAGGTCCGAGATCGAGGGTCGCCATATCTTCGTCGGCACGAGCGCGACGGGACTCATGGACCTGCGCACGACGCCGCTGGCGCCGGCCGTACCGGGCGTCGAGATTCACGCCCAGGCGTTGGAGCAGATGCTCTCGGGCGACCACTTGGTGCGGCCGGCCTGGGCGACCGGGGCCGAGCTTGCCTTCCTCGCCGCCATCGGCACGCTTGCCGCGTTCCTGCTCGCCCGCTCCGGCAGCCTCGCGCGATTGATCTCGACCTCCGGGGCCGTGGCCGCCGCGATCCTCAGCGCCGCCGCCATCGCAGTCGTAGGGGCGATCTCCTGGCTCGCCTACACGCGGGCGGGCCTGCTCATCGATCCGGTCTATCCCTCGCTGGCCCTGCTTGCGGTCTATCTCGCCGGATCGCTCACGAGCTACATCCGTTCGGAGCGGGACCGGGCGCGCATCCGCTCCGCCTTCGCCCACTACGTCTCGCCCGCCGTCGTGGAAGAACTGGCGCGCACGCCCGAGAGGCTGAAGCTCGGCGGCGAGACGCGCGACGTGACGCTGCTGTTCGCCGACGTGCGCGGTTTCTCGCGGCTGTCGGAGGGCCTCAAGGCCGAGGAACTCGTGCGCTTCGTCAACACGCTCTTCACGCCGCTGGCCGACGAGATCCTTGCCCATCGCGGCACGATCGACAAGTTCATGGGCGACGCGGTCATGGCGTTCTGGAATGCGCCGCTCGCCGATCCCGAGCACGCGCGGCAGGCCTGCTGCGCCGCACTCGCCATGCAGAGAGCCATCGGCGACCTCAACGCGCGGCGCGGCGAGGCGGGCGGGCCCATCCGCATCGGCATCGGACTCAACACGGGGAGCTGCGTCGTCGGCAACGTCGGCTCGCCACAGCGGTTCGACTATTCGGTTCTGGGCGACGTCGTGAACACGGCCTCGCGCATCGAGGAAGCGACGAAGACCTACGGCGCGCCGATCATCCTCGGCGAGGCGACGGCGGCAAGTGCGAAGGATTTCGCGCTGGTCGAGATCGGAGCCGCGGCGCTGCGCGGCAAGGATCGGCCGGAACGGCTCTATGCGCTCCTCGGGGACGAGACGCTCGCCGGCGATCCAGCCTATGCGGTCCTGAAGGAGGCCTTCGCGGCGTTCGCCGAGGCGATGGCGGCGCAAGACAGCGTCGCCGCACGCCGGCATCTGGCGTCCTGCCTCGCATTGGACCTCGGGCAAGCCGCGGTCGTGCTCACGGCGGCATCCGCGCGGCTGCCGCCGTGAAGTCCTGTTTCGCGCCTCAGCGGCGCGAGTTGATGTTGGGGGTCCGGTGCTTGCCACCGCCGCCGCCGCTTCCGATCTTGCCGAGACCGATCCCGACGCCGATACCGATGGCAAGGCCCAGCGCCTCCTTGCCGGCCTTGTCGTTGGAGGCGTTGCGGGACTTGGCTGGCTTCTTCGTCGGCGTCGCCGTCCGCGTCGGCTTCTTCTTCGCCGGCTTCTGCTCGGCCTTATCCGTCTTGGTCTTCTCTGTCTTGGTCCTGTCCTTCTTGACCTTGCGCGGCGGCTTGGCGTCGTCCTCGATGGCGCCGAGCTTGATCACCTGGTCGCGGGTGAACACCGGGGCCGGATCGATCGATGGCGGCTTGCCGACGAAAGGAAACGCCTTGTCGAACGGCAAATCGCCCTTCTCCATCTTGGCCCAGTTGGCGGGCGGCCCGACGTCGCCGCCGCCGGTGATGCGGATGAGCTTGCCCGGCTCGTCCAGATCGCGGCACTGCCCGCGCTCGTTGCACACCCGCACCGCGCCTTCATGCAGCAGGAGCCAGCTCGACTGGTCGGGCTCCACGAATGTATCGAAGATGGTGCCGCGCACCGTGATGGACGCACGCGGCACCTTGACGACGTAGCTCGGCTTCTTGGCGAGCCCCGTCATGAACCGGAAGGCGCCTTCGACGAGCTCGACGCCGATGTCGCCCGTCGCCTTGTCGGGATCGTAGACGAACTTGTCGAGCAGGAGCTTGGCTCCGGGACCGAGCGCGAGCTTCGTGTCGTCGTTGAGCTTGAGCTCGGTCGAGGCGTCCTTGCTGACGTCGATGAGCTCGTTCTGGCGCACGTCGTCGCCGGTGGCGAGCGTGCGGGTATCGCGGTTGTACTCGGCGGTCACCACATTGATGACGGAAAGCGTCGCGCCGATCGGTTCGTCGGCGGCAAAGCTCAGACTAATCGAAAGACCTGACGCAGAAAGCGTCGCAACGACGGCGGCGGCCAGACGGCGCATGGGAACACCCTTTGAAACGCACGCCGGCCGGCTTGGGCGGCCGGCGGCACACTGGACTGAAATCGGCTTCCTGACCCGGCGATCAATTTCATACCATAGTCCGGCTTTGATTACGGGGCTGTATCGTAGGGAACAGTGAAGAAAATTCAGTGCGCGGATCTCATTGCGGCGGCACGACCGCGACCGCGCCGGCGGACTTGGCCTTGTAATCGGGCTCGACGTGAATGACGATCTGCGAGCCCGGAATGCGCGTTTTGACGGACGCTTCGATGCGGTCGCAGATCTCGTGCGATTCGAGCACGCTCATCTCGCCCGGCACCACGAGGTGGAACTCGATGAACGTGACGCGGCCGGCATGCCGGGTGCGGATGTCGTGGGCCTGGATGGCCCCTGATCCGCTCTCTCGGATCGCGGCGCGGATCTCGGCCTGGTCCTCGGGACTCGCCGCCTCGTCGAGAAGCGAGCTCATCGACCGCATAATGATGTGGTAGCCCACCCACAGGATGTTGGCGCCAACGAGCGCGGCGAGCAGCGGGTCAATCTGGAAGATGCCCGTCCACAGTGCCAGGAGGAGGCCCGCCAGCACGCCGACGGACGTCATCACATCGGTCAGGATGTGCCAGCCGCCGGCCGAAAGAGCGGGAGATTTCCAGGCCCTGCCCCGCGCAATGAGAAAGCCGGCCCAGGCCGCGTTGATCGCCGCCGCCGCGCCGTTGATGGCGAGGCCGGTCGCGGGCTCCGTCAGCGTGCGCGGCTGGCGCCAGGCGTCGTAAGCCTCCTGGAAGATCAGGAACGCCGCGAGCACGATCAGCGCACCTTCGAGCACGGCGGAGAAGAACTCCGCCTTGTGATGGCCAAAGGGGTGCTTGCGGTCGGGCGGCATGGCGCTGACCCGGATGGCGACGAGCGCCACGACGCCCGTCACCACGTTCACGATGCTCTCGAGCGCGTCCGAGTAGAGCGCCGCGCTGTCCGTCGTCCAGTAGGCCCAGTACTTGAGCCCCGTGACGAGGATCGCGACCGCAATCGTCGCCCATGCCGTGCGCTCGACGAGGCCGTTGTGATGTGCGTGGTCGTGCGCGCCGCTCATGCTTCGCTCTCAGCCGCCGGGAGCCGTCGACGTGCCTGTGACACGCCCGGGCCGTTTCGCCAAGTCCATTCTGCCCCCCGGTTTTTCCACATTCCTGGCGGCCGTGCACCTCGCAGGGGCCGGCCGAATCTGGTGACTGGACAGGATTCGACCGGGGGAGGGGACCATGGCCAACTTCACGACTCATATCGGCGTGGGCACGGTCGTCTCCGGGGCACTGGCGACGCTGACGCTCGCCGCCGACGTGGTGGCGCCCGAGAACCTCATCGGCATCACGATGGCGGGCGTTCTCGGCTCCGTGCTCCCCGACATCGATCTCAAGGATTCCCGTCCGAGCCGGGCCATGTTCTCTGGCCTTGCGATCTTCTTCTCGTTCGCAGTCCTCTTCTCCTTTGCGCTCAGATACTCCATCGCGGAGTTGTGGATCATCTGGCTCGGCACGCTCGTCGTCGTCCGCTACGGGCTGCACGCAGCCTTCCACAACCTGTCGGTCCATCGCGGGATCTGGCACTCGATCCTGGCAGCGGTCTTTTCCGCCGGTGCAACCGCGATCGTCTTTCACTACGTGCTCGGCCGCCATGAGGGCGTGGCCTGGCTCGCCGCTGCGTTCCTGTTCATCGGCTACATCACTCATCTCGTGCTCGACGAGCTCTATTCCGTCGACGTGATGGACACGCGCGTGAAATCGTCCTTCGGCACGGCGCTGAAGCTGTTCGACCGGCGCTACCCTTATGCCTCGCTCGGGATGCTCGCGGCCACGGTCGCGGTCTTGAGCGTGACGCCGCCGACCAAGACCTTCATGGACGGCATGTCCTCGCGCGATTTGTGGGTTGGCCTCAACGAGCGCATGCTGCCTGAGGACAAGTGGTTCGGCATCATCGACCGCCAGACGGGGCTTGCCCGGGTCGGAACAGTGTCCGAGGGTGCTGATGTGACCACGGGATCGATCCCGGAGCGTCCTGCGCGCCCCGCTTCAGCCCCCGCACCCACGCGGTGACGCACCGGAAACAGGCGGCCATCAGGCGCTGAAGACGTCCACCAGCAGCTTGACGTTGAGGACGACGATCACGAGCGCGATCACGGCGGCGACCAGCGTCAGCCAGCGCGGTGCGACGAGCTCTCCCATCTTGGTCCGCGACGCGGTGAAGAGCACGAGCGGGATCACCGCGAAGGGAAGCTGGAAGCTCAGCACGACCTGCGACAGGATGAGAAGCTTGCCGGCGTAGCCTTCGCCGTAGATCAGGATCACCGCGACGGCCGGCACGATGGCGACGAGCCGGGTCACGAGGCGCCGCAGCCAGGCCGCGAGCCGGATGTCGATGAAGCCCTCCATCACGATCTGGCCGGCCATCGTCGCCGTCACGGTGGAGTTGAGGCCGCAGCACAACAGAGCGATCGCGAACAGCGAGGGGGCGATGGACGCGCCGAGCAGCGGCTCGAGCAGCTCATGCGCGCGGCCGAGCTCGGACACGTCCGTCTGCCCGCCGACGTGAAACGTCGCGGCCGCAAGAATGAGGATCGAGGCGTTGATGGTCAGCGCGAACATCAGCGCGACCGTCGAATCCAGCGTGGCGTACTTCAAGGCTTCGCGCCGCTCGGGCACCGACGTCCCGTAGGCGCGCGTCTGCACGATGCCGGAATGCAGGTAGAGATTGTGCGGCATGACCGTGGCGCCGATGATGCCGAGCGCCAGATAGAGCATGTTGGGATTCGAGACGATCTCGCTCGTGGGCACGAAGCCGCGCATCACTTGGCCCCAATCTGGATCTGCGAGCGCGATCTGGATCGCAAAGCAGACGGCGATGACGCCGAGAAGGGCAATGATGAACGCCTCGACTTTTCGGAACCCGCGGCTCTGCAGCCACAGGATCAGGAAGACGTCGAAGGCGGTGATGATGACGCCGAGCTCGAGCGGGATGCCGAACAGGAGGTGCAGGCCGATGGCCGTGCCGATCACCTCGGCAAGGTCGGTGGCGCAGATCGCGAGCTCGGCCAGAAGCCAGAGGGGCCACGCCACCCAGCGCGGGAACCCGTCGCGGCAGGCCTGCGCCAGGTCCCGGCCCGACGCGATGGCGAGCCGCGCGCAGAGCGACTGCAGGATGATCGCCATGATGTTGGACACGAGCGCGACGGCGAGCAGCGTGTAGCCGAACTGCGCACCGCCCGCGAGCGAGGTCGCCCAGTTGCCCGGGTCCATGTAGCCGACGGCGACCAGATAGCCGGGACCGACAAAGGCCAGGAACTTGCGCCAACCGGAGGTGTGCGATGCGATGCGAATCGAGCGGAAGACATCGAGCAGCGAGGGGTCTCCCCGCTCCCGCCGCCACGCGACGGCATCGTTCTCCGGCAACGCGGGCCCGGTGCCCTCGGCCGCTGTGGTGCTTTGCGCCGCTGTCATGTGCTGTCCGCTTCCCCGGTCCGGCTCCGTTGGCAAGGACCATCCCTTATTGCAAATGCTTCGCAATAGCGATAAAATACGACCAGCGCCGGAAGGCGGTCAACCCTTTTTCGGCGCCCGCGACGCCAAGGACCAGGACATGCCCCTTGCACGCACCGATCTCGCCGACCTCTGCCGCACCCGCGGGCTCCGTCTGACCGGCCAGCGCCGCGTGATCGCCGACGTCATCGCCGCCGCGCACGACCATCCGGACGTGATCGAGATCCACCGGCGCGCGGCCGCTATCGACCCCCGCATCGCCCTCTCCACCGTCTACCGCACGCTCAAGATGTTCGCCGACATCGGTCTCATCGAAAGCCACACCTTCGACGGCGGCCGCACGCGCATCGAGCCGGCCACGGGCCGGCACCATGATCACCTGATCGACATCACGACGGGCAACGTCATCGAGTTCCGCTCCGATGCCATCGAGCGGCTGCAGGCCGAAATCGCCCGCCGCCTCGGCTATGAGCTGACCGGGCATCGCCTCGAGCTCTATGCCCGGCCGCTGCCGGGCCGGAAGGCGGCCGGGGAGCGCAAGGGCCGCTAGCTCCGCCCTGCGGCCGCCCTTCGGTTCGGCCTTGACGCGTGGCCACAGCGCTCTTTGCCGGAGCCGACAAAGCCGCTACAAGGACGAGGGAGGCGCACGCGAGAAAAACCAACACGCGGGCCTGAGGGGAGGACCATCATGACACCCACGATCGCCGGCATCCTGGCATTCGCCATTCCGCTGCTTCTGTTCGGACTTCTGTTCCTGCGCCGCAACGGTGCGGTCTTCCTGTTCTATGTGGCCCTGTCGGCCGTCGGCATCGGGTATCTGGTCAACACGGGCGCCATCGACGACATCGGCCGTCAGGTCCTGGACATGATCGGCCAGGTGACGGCCGAGAAGGACGCCGGCCCCGCGCCCGTCGCTCCGGCTCCCGCCACGCCCTGATCGGGCCCGGCGGTCCGCAACGTTTGAAGGCGGAGCTTGCCCGGTTTCTGGACCTCGCCTAAGAGACGGGGCGACTTGCCGGAGACCGTGAACGCTCATGTCCGAACTGCTGATCGAACTCTTCTCCGAGGAAATTCCTGCGCGCATGCAGGCGCGCGCGGGCGAGGATCTGCAGCGCCTCGTCGGGGACGGCCTCACGGCGGCAGGCCTTGCCTTTGCGTCCGCGCGGGCCTTCTCAACGCCACGCCGCGTCGCGCTCGTCGTCGACGGGCTGCCGGCGAAGTCGCCCGCCACCTGCGAGGAGCGCAAGGGCCCCCGCGTGGGCGCGCCCGAGCAGGCCGTCGCCGGTTTCCTGAGGGCGGCCGGCCTCGCCGCTCTCGACGAGGCGGAGATCGTCAAGGACGAAAAGAAGGGCGACTACTATCTCGCGCGCATCGACAAGCCGGGCCGCAAGGCCGCCGACATCATCGCCGAGGTCGTCCCGGCCGTCATGACGAGGTTCCCCTGGCCGAAGTCCATGCGGTGGGGCGCCGGCGCGTTCCAGTGGGTGCGCCCGCTGCATTCCGTCATCTGCCTCCTCGACGGCAAGGTCGTGCCGTTCGAGATCGCCGGCCTCGCTAGCGGCAACGCCACGCGGGGCCACCGCTTTCACGGCAACGCGCCGTTCAAGGTGAAATCCTTCGACGATTACGTGACGCAGTTGACAGCGCACAAGGTCATGCTCAACCCCGCCGCGCGCATGGCCTCGATCGGCGAGGCGGCCCGGTCGGCGGCGAAGGCGGCCAAGCTCGAGCTCGTGGAGGACGAGGGGCTCGTCGCGGAGAACGCCGGACTGACGGAGTGGCCCGTGGTCCTCATGGGAACCTTCGACAAGGCATTCCTGGAAGTGCCGGGCGAGGTGCTGACGACATCGATGAGGCAGCATCAGAAGTGCTTCTCGCTCCGCGCGCCCAAGACCGGATCGCTGGCCAACCGCTTCCTGCTCGTCTCGAACCTGACAGCCACCGACGGCGGAGCCCATATCATCGCCGGCAACGAGAAGGTGATCCGCGCGCGTCTCGCCGATGCCAAGTTCTTCTGGGAGCAGGATCTGAAGAAGCCGCTCGACGAGATGGCGAGCGAGCTTGCCGGCATCACGTTCCATGAGAAGCTCGGCAGCCAGAAGGACCGGGTCGAGCGCATCGAGGAGCTGGCATTCCAGATCGCCGGCGCGGTCGATGCCGACCCGCAGGACGCGCGACGCGCGGCCCAGCTCGCCAAGGCCGATCTGGTCTCGGGCATGGTCGGCGAGTTCCCCGAGCTGCAGGGCCTCATGGGCCGCTACTACGCCGAGAAGGCCGGAACCAAGGCCGCCATCGCGCGCGCCATCGAGCTGCATTACAAGCCCAAGGGCCCCGCGGATACGGTGCCGAGGGAGGAGGACGGCGACAGCGTCGCGATCGCGGTGGCACTCGCCGACAAGCTCGACACGCTCGTCGGCTTCTGGTCGATCGGGGAGAAGCCGACCGGATCGGGCGATCCCTTCCAGCTCCGCCGCGCCGCGCTCGGCGTCATTCGCATCGTGCTGGAGAACGATCTGCGGCTCGCCATCAATCCGGCGATCTCTGCAAGCTTCGATCTTTATGCCCGACCTGATGCCGCGGGCAAAATCCAGGATCGCGACGCGTTGGCCGAAGACCTCCTCGCCTTCTTCGCCGACCGCCTCAAGGTCCATTTGAAGGAGAGCGGCGCGCGCCACGACCTCATCGATGCCGTCTTCGCCCTGCCGGGGCAGGACGATCTGGCCCTGATCGTCAAGCGGGTGGAGGCGCTCGGCGCGTTCCTCGCCACCGACGACGGCGCTACCCTGCTCGCCGGCGTCAAGCGCGCCTCCAACATCCTCGCCATCGAGGAGAAGAAGGACAAGACGAGCTACGCCGGCACCTACGACCTGAAATTGCTTGCGGCCAACGCGGAGCTGGCGCTCGCCGCCGCCATCGAAAGCGTGAAGCAGGACACGGTGGCGGCCATCAATGTCGAGAACTTCAAGGGGGCCATGAACGCGCTGGCCGAGCTGCGCGCGCCCGTCGATGCATTCTTCGAGAACGTGACGGTGAACGACAAGGATCCGGCGCAGCGCATCAATCGCCTGCGGCTCTTGTCGGAGATCCGCGCCGCCACCGTGAACGTGGCCGATTTCTCCCGCATCGCCGGCTGAACCCGGACGCTGCGCCGCTTGCGCTCCAGGGCCTACGGGTGTGCCCGTAGGTCCGGTTCCCGACGCTCGAAATAAAAAATGAATCCCGGTAGGTGATCCTTGCGATCGCCCTTGGCGTTTCACATCTAGAAACAAACTATCCTGACGCGCTGCAGAGGCCGGCTTTCCTGCAAACGGTCGTCCGTCCTCTTCGGCGTGCGGCAGACGCGATGGACAACATGGATGATGTGAAGACGCTCCACTTCGAGTTCGCCGACAATGGACCCGCCAAGGCGGGGGCGCCGTCGGCCTCCGCCGGCACAAACGGCGGTCCCGCCCAGTTGGGCACCCACAGGCCTGAGAAGCTCATGCGCCTGCTCTCGGACCGCAACCTGAAGCTCCTGAAGCTGATCCGCACGGCCAAGCCCAAGACCCTTGCCGAGCTTTCGCGGTTGTCCGGCCGCCCGAAGGCAAGCCTCACGCGGACGCTGGCGCGGCTCGGCGACGTCGGCATTGTCGTGCTGGTGAAATCGAAGGGCCGCGGCAAGATCCCGACGGTCGCGTGCGACCGCGTACGGCTCGAGGTGAGCCTGCTGCCCGAGGACGAGAAGCCGGCCGACCAGAAGACGTAGCGCTGCGGAAATTGAACGAGCGGCGCGACGTGCGGAGGGCTCGACCACGTTGCGCGCGCGGCTCAGCCGCGGTGACGACGGGACGCGCCTACGAGTCGGTGATGTTCGTGGAAGCGGCGGAAGCTGGCTGATCAGAACCGCCCGAGCCCTCTTCATCGGAACGGTCGGCGCGCCCCGCACGACCGGATCAGCCAGCTTGCCACCGCGTGGTGATAGCCGACTGAGGCGGGTTTGTGTCATCAAAAAATATGTAAATCAGTCTAGTTCCAAATCGCATTGACATGCTTCTCGTCGACATATCAACGCGGTGGTTGATCACGATGGCGAAACGGCGCGCCGACGGCATGATCGTGGACAACTCGAGCGCCATTCGCCGGCTCAAGCGGAGGCCTCCTCGGCCGCACGCTCGGCGTCCTCGTACACGGCCGTAGCAGTGAGCCAGGCATCCTCCGCCTCCGCCAATCTCTTGGCGATGAGACCGCGCTCCAGCGTTATTTTCTGCGCCCTCTGAGTATCCGCATAAAGAGCCGAATCAGCGAGCGCTGCATCGAGGCGCGCCAACTCGGCCGAGAGCGCCTCGACACGCTTTTCCGCATCCTGCATCGTCTTCTTCAACGGCGCGAGCTGATGGCGGCGCTGCGCCGAGGCCCGCCTCTGCGAAGCCCGATCAAGGCGCGCCTCCGATCCCTCGTCGGCTGCAGCCGGTCGCGTGCGCAGACCGGCACCACGCTCGGCCAGGAGCTCGGCGCGATAGCTGTCCATGTCGCCGTCGTAGACTGACACGGTGCCCCCGCGCACGATCCACAGCCGGTCGGCCGTCGCCTCCACGAGATGCCGGTCGTGGCTGATGAGGACCACCGCGCCCTCGTATTCGGCAAGCGCATGGATCAGCGCCTCGCGGCTGTCGATGTCGAGATGGTTGGTCGGCTCGTCGAGAATGATGAGGTGCGGCGCATGAAAGGCGGTGAGCGCCAGCAGGAGCCGCGCTTTCTCGCCGCCGGAGAGGTTCACGCATTTCGTATCCGCCTTGTCGGCGCTGAAGCCGAACGCCCCGAGCCGGCTTCGCTTCTGCGCCTCCGTTGCCTCCGGCATCAGCTTGACCATGTAGTCGTACGGCGTCGCGAGCGGATTGAGGTCCTCGAGCTGATGTTGAGCGAAATAGCCGACCGTCACGCGGTTGGCGCCGAACACGTTGCCTGAGAGCGGCGCCAGCCGGCCTGCGATGAGCTTGGCAAACGTCGACTTGCCGTTGCCGTTCTGGCCGAGAAGCGCGATGCGGTCGTCCTGGTCGATGCGCAGGTTGAGGTTCTTCAGGACCGGCTGGCCCGGCGCGTATCCGGCACTCGCGTCCTCCATGCGCAGGAGCGGACTGGACAGCATCCGTTCCGGATTTGGAAACAGGAACGGAACGACGCGGTCCTCGACCTGGGCCGCGATCGGCTGCATCCTCGCCAGCGCCTTGACGCGGCTCTGCGCCTGGCGCGCCTTGGTCGCCTTCGCCTTGAAGCGGTCGATGAAGGCTTGGATGCGCCGGCGCTCCTCGTCCTGCTTCTTCTTCAGCCGCAATTCCAGCCGCTGCTTCTCGCGCCGCGAGTCCTCGAAGGCATCGTAGCCGCCCGCATAGAGCGTGAGCTTGCCGCGGTCGAGATGCAGGATCGCGCCCGGGATCGTGTTCAAGAGGTCGCGGTCGTGGCTGACGATCAGGACCGTGTGCGGATAGCTCTTCAGATAGCTCTCCAGCCACAGGGTGCCTTCCAGATCGAGGTAGTTCGTCGGCTCGTCGAGCAGCAAAATCTCGGGCTCGAGAAAGAGCACGGCGGCCAGCGCCACGCGCATGCGCCACCCGCCGGAGTATTCGCGGCAGGGTCGCCGCTGCGCGGCGGCGTCGAAGCCCAGGCCGGACAGTATCGTCGCCGCGCGGGCCGGTGCCGAGTGGGCTTGGATGTCGGTGAGGCGGATCTGGATCTCCGCGATGCGGTTCGCATCGCTGGCCGTCTCGGCCTCCGCGAGAAGGCTCGACCGCTCCGTGTCGGCATCGAGCACCCAATCGATCAGGCTTCTGTCGCCGCCCGGCGCTTCTTGGGCCACGTAGCCGATGCGGGCACCGCGGGCGGTCGTGATGCTGCCGTCATCCGGGTGCAGCTCTCCGGTGATGAGCCTGAGGAGTGTCGATTTGCCCGCACCGTTGCGGCCGACCAGACCGACCTTGTGCCCCGTCGGAATACCGGCGGTAGCGGCGTCGAGGATGCGCTTGCCCTCGATATGGTAGGTGAGATCGTTGATGTGCAGCATGGCGCCCTCGCATAGCGAGTTGGATCGCCCCTGTCATTCGGCCGGTGCTGGGAGTCGGCCGGCCGTGGACAGAGGCTGCGGCCGCTTTGACAGGTGAGGCGGCGCGTCCAATGCTTTCGAGCATGAAGATCGATGATTCGCGCATCAAGCCGACGTTTGAGCTGGAGGCGGCCGAGCTGGAACTTGGTCGCGTGTCCGTCGCCGGCCTCGACGAGGCCGGCCGCGGACCCTGGGCCGGTCCACTGGTGGCGGCCGCGGTCATCCTCGATCCTTGCCGCATTCCGGCCGGCATCGACGACAGCAAGGCCATGGAGGAGGACCAGCGCGAGATCGTCTATCGCCGGATCGTGGACAGCGGCGCCCGGTTCGCCGTCGGCATAGCGAGCGTCGACCGCATCGACCGCGACAACGTCCTCGGCGCGACGCTCTGGGCCATGGCAGAGGCCGTCCGCGCCCTTTCTCCCGCACCGTGCCTTGCGCTGATCGATGGCAACAAGGCGCCGCGGCTGGCCTGCGAGACGCGCACCATCGTGAAGGGCGACGCGAAGTGCCTCTCGATCGCGGCGGCCTCGATCGTTGCCAAGGTCACGCGCGACCGCATCATGATCGCCATGGAGCGGGAGCACCCCGGCTATGGCTTTGCGCGCCACAAGGGCTATGGCACGCCCGAGCACAAGGACGCTCTCTCCCGTCTCGGCGTCTGTGCCCTGCACCGTCGCTCCTTCAGGCCCGTTCAATTGGCGCTTGGCCTGATCGAAGTGGCGTGATCGACGCGGCGTGAACTTTTGCCGCGCCTCAAGGCAGAGCGAAGACGCCCGCCTGAAAATATGATGGTCGCGCCGATAGCGTGCCAGGCGGAGGGCTCGTTTGCATGCTGATCAAACCGTCACGCGACGTCCCCCGCGTTCTCGTGCGGGCCTTTGACGCCTTTCGCGCCAACGATCCCATTTCCATGGCGGAAGCCTTCACCCTCGATGCCCGCCTGTCGACCTCCTACGACAGCGACCTCGCGCACGCGGTCGGCCTGCAGGACGTGCACGGGCCGGTGAGCGCGTCGAGCGCGGTCGGCATCCTGCGCTTCTACGCCTACGAGCTGTCGATGTTCGACGTGAAGGACTTCGAGATCGTGAGACTACGGCACACCGACAGCGGCATCTCGGCGGCTTGCCAGTGGGCGATGCGGATGCGCGAGACGGGCGAGGACATCGTCGGAGTCTGCCACAATCTCTGGACGCTCGACAGGACCGGGCGCAAGATCATCCGGGCGAGCAGCTTCTGCTCCGTCATTGGCGACGACGGTTCTGGACGGTCGCACTAGCGCGCGGACGTTAACCGAGAGGCACCAGCCGAGACTGGCAACAGCGGCCGCGAAATCGCGGCACGTGCCTGGTCTAGCGCCATGACAACCAACTGATTTTGTTGTATTCGCGTCCCGGGAAAGCTCGGGGTGTGTCATGGCGTCGATCCGCGCAAGCATTCGTGATGCCTTCTACTATGTGCTCGGCCGCAACACGCTGATCGGCATCGCCTCGCTGATGCTCCTGCTGCTGTCGGGGTACGCGACCTGGCACGGCATGCGCGACTTCATCGTCGGCGTCTCGCAGAACTCCTCCGCGCCGGCGGACGGACTGTCGGTCTCGAGCGACGTCCTCGTCGTCGGCGTGGTCGTGGCGCTCACGTTTCTCATGTGGCTTGCGCTCCGCGAGATGTTCGGCGCCAAGCGCAAGTTCACCGACCGCATCGTGATGTTCGTGATGTACGTGTTCCTCGCGGTCTGGTCGATCGGGTTCGGCTACGGCTTCTGGTGGAGCCTGATCTCCGGCGAGGAGGCGACGCGGACGGGGCTCGCCGGCCTGCAGGAGGATGCCCGCGACGCGAGCGCGGCCATTGCCGCGCGCCTCGACGCCGTGCGCGCGCAGCTCGACAACGTCGTCACGTGGTCCGACAGCCAGATGGCGCGCGAGGAGACGAGCGGAGGAAGCTGCGGCACAGCGTCGGGCGCCGGGCGCGGCCCGCTCTACAATGCGCGCCGCAGCGTGCGCGACAGCGTGACGACGTTGCGCGATGGCATGACCCGCGCGTGGCTGGAGCCGGTGCGGGCCGATGCGGAGGAGCTGCGCGCCGCGGCCTCCTCGCTCGAGGGCGCCACGATCGAGGAGCGCCAGAAGGCTTTCGAAGCCCGGGCTTCCGACATCCGCGGCAAGGCACGCAGCATCGCCGCCCGCTCCAACGAACTTGGCCGCTCGACGGGCGCCGAGATGCGCTCGCTCGCCGAGGCAGTGTCCATCCCGCCCGGCCGGCCCAGCTTCTCGTGCTTCGACCCGACGCTTGCCGAGCGCTTGCGGCAGGCCGCCGACCAGGCCGACGAGCCGGCCGACATCAGGCTGCGCGAAGCCGCATTCAGCGAAGGCCCTGCCGGGGTCGCCAACGCGGTGAAGAGCCTGTGGAGGAACATCGGCGCGTACTCCTCGAGCCTCGTCGCGTACGTTGCGTCCGGGGGCCAGCGGCCGTTCTCGCACACGGCGGAAGGCGAACCGATCACCGGCCGCGATCTCATCGCGCTGCTTGCCACCATCGGCGTCGATCTCGGCCTTCTGGCCCTCGCGATCCTCAATCCGCCGCCGGCCGCGACGCTCAGGCCATCCGGCGAGGTCATCCGTCAGATCCGTGAGGCCATCCGCACCGTTCTCAGCCGCACCGACGACAAGGCCGGCATCGAGTGGCTGCGGCGCCACTTCATCCATCACAACAAGGCGTCGTACTTCGTCATCCCCAACCTCTACAGCGCCAACGCCGACGACGCGATCGAGTCGCAGCGTGCGCTTGCGATCAACCAGCTCGCCGGGGTGCTGAGCGATCTGGATCTGGTTCGCTGGCCGCAACGGCTGCGCTTCTGGCAGCGGCGCTGGCCGCGGTTCTGGCAGCGCAAGACCGAGCTCGACGTCCTGAAGCGCGAGGAAAGCCAAGCGAGCGACACGGACCTTACGGTCATCCGCAAGGACTGGATCCGGGAGATCGAGAGACGCGGCAAGGTCGGGCTGTCGGAGAAGGATCAGGAGTTCATGGAGGCCGATCCCTTGCGCAACCACGGCCTCTTCTCCAAGGCCGAGCGCGCCTTGACGATCGCGGGATGGAGCGCGGAGGCGCGCCGCGACGTGGAGGTCTTCCGCGTCGTCGACGTCGACGGGCTCACCCCCATACTCATGGTCTTGAACGAGGAGGCGTCCGCATCGCCGTCGCGATTGACGCCCGCCCCGACACCCGATGCCGCGACACCCGACACCGCGGCCCTCGACGAGCCGGTGCGGCAGATCACGTGGCGGACCGACTGAATTCCGTCTTGAAGATGCCGCTGACGGCCTCCAGGCTAAGCTAGCCGGTTTTCGCACCGCGAGCCCGGCCGCGTTGCTGGAATCGTTATAGGAAAGGACCGCCCCATGACATCGACGCTGCTGCGTCTTACCGCCGTCGCCGGCACCCTTCTCGCCGCCGCGCCGGCCCTTGCCAGCCCCGACTGCACCAAGGAGCCCAAGGACAAGTGGCTGACCGAGGATGCCATGAAGGCGAAGATCACCGACCTCGGCTACAAGGCCGAGGTCTTCAAGGTCGAAGGCAACTGCTATGAGATCTACGGCTACAACAAGGACGGCAAGGCGGTCGAAGTCTACTTCAACCCCGTGACCGGGGCGATCGTGGAGGAGGAGATCGAAGACAAGTAGCCGGCGCCCAGCTTGCCGGCCGTTCCACCTTGCTGCAACAACCGCATTCTTTGTCTTCCGCCGGACAAGAATGGCGTGCAGTCTCCGCCTGCCCGCCCCGGTAACCGCCGGTTAACCCTCGCTCGTCAGATTCCGTTTACCGTGCGGCCTCGTGCCCCGCCGTAGGGGAGCGAGCGAAGATACCCGTTGCGTTGCTTTCGTCGAGTGAGCAGGTCCAGTCATGCGTTCCAGGCGTCGCGTCCCCTCAGCCGTCAAGACCGATCACGTTCTCGTCGGTGACTGCATCGAGGAGTTGCGCAAGCTTCCCGACGCGTGCGTCGACCTCGTCTTCGCCGACCCTCCCTACAATCTGCAGCTCGCCTCCGAGCTCTTGCGCCCAAACAACACACGCGTCGATGGCGTCGACGACGCGTGGGACAAGTTCTCCTCCTTCGCCGCCTACGACGCGTTCTGCCGCGCGTGGCTCGGCGAGTGCCGCCGCATCCTGAAGCCGGACGGCGCGATCTGGGTCATCGGCTCCTATCACAACGTGTTCCGCCTCGGCGCGGCGCTGCAGGACCTCGGCTTCTGGATCCAGAACGACATCGTCTGGCGCAAGGTGAACCCGATGCCGAACTTCCGCGGCAAGCGCTTCACCAATGCGCACGAGACGCTGATCTGGGCCGCGCGCGACCAGCGATCGCGGCCCACCTTCAACTACGAGAGCCTGAAAGCGCTCAATGACGATATCCAGATGCGCTCGGACTGGCTGTTCCCGATCTGCTCGGGGCCCGAGCGGCTGAAGGACGACGGCGGACGCAAGGCACACCCGACGCAGAAGCCCGAAGCGCTCCTCGGTCGGGTGCTGCTGGCAACGACGAACGTGGGCGACATCGTGCTCGACCCGTTCTTCGGCACCGGCACCACGGGCGCCGTCGCCCGGCGGCTCGGCCGCAAGTGGATCGGGATCGAGCGGGACGACGACTACGCCCGCGCCGCGCGCGACCGCATCGCAGCCGTCACGCCATTGACGGCGAGCACGCTCGAAGCCGTCCGCTCCAAGCGCGCCGAGCCGCGTGTCCCCTTCGGCACGATCATCGAGCTCGGCATTCTGCCGGCCGGCAGTCCGCTCTACGACGAGCGTCGCAGGGTGCGCGCCGAGGTGAAGGCCGACGGCTCCGTCGCCCTGCCGGGCATGCAGGGCTCGATCCATCGCGTGGGAGCCTTCGCGCAAGGCAAGGAGGCGTGCAACGGCTGGACGTTCTGGCACTTTGAAAGCGAGGGCAAGCTCGCACCGATTGATCGCCTGCGCCAGACGGCGAAAGCGCGTCTCGGCCTTTCGGATCGCAAGGCATCGACGTCGGAAAACTTCGTGGAAGCAGCCGAATAGGCACGAAAAGTTGAGCCTTTGGGAAAACTTCCCTGTGGCAAAGCCCCTCCCATAAGTGCAACAAAGTAACACTTATCGGAGACCTGATTGACGTGCGCCTGTCCCTGAGGCTCGGCCTCATCATCGCCATTGCCGGCATCCTGGCCAGTACGCTCCTCGTGAGCACAGTGCTGGCCTACCGCCATGCCGTCCAGAAGGTCGACGTGGAGACGCAGAGCACGCTGGCGGCGGTCGAGCGCACGATCCGCGTCGCCTTGCAGGACGTCGATGCGGGAACCGACAGCCGCACCGTCGCCCGCCTCATCCACACCTTCGATGATAGCCGGCACGTGCGCGTCGCGCTGCTGTCGGCAAGCGGCGAGGCGCTGATCGCGTCGACTCCAGCCGGGATCTCGAACGACATCCCCCACTGGTTCATCGCGGCCGTCGCCCCGGCGGAAGCGAGCGCGCGCATCGATTGGCCCGGTGGCCGCGAACGCGGCGAACACATCGTCGTCACCGCCGACCCGCGCAACGAGGCCGCCGAGGCCTGGAGCGATGCGCGGCTGCACCTGACGACCATCCTCATCTTCTGCCTCCTGACGCTCGCCACCCTTTCCGCGCTCCTCGGCTATGCGCTGAACCCGCTCGCCCGCTTCCTGGCCGCCTTCGAGCGCATGGGACGCGGCGAGCTGGGCGAGATGCTGCCTGTTTCGGGCCCGGCGGAGTTCCAGAAGCTGTCCGCGGGCTTCAACCGCATGTCGGGCCTACTGGCCGAGAGCCAGGAGAAGAACCGCAAGCTCGACGCGCAGCTCGAGGCCGTGCAGGAGGAGGAACGCGCGAGCCTTGCCCGCGACCTGCACGACGAGGTCGGACCGCTCCTGTTCTCCGTCGACGTCGATGCGACCACGATCCGCGATCTCGCAGCCAAGAAGAGCGATGCGAGGGTCGGCGAGCGGGCGGCGGCGATCCAGGACGCCGTGGCGCAGGTGAAGGAGCAGGTGCGCACCATTCTCTGGCAGCTACGCCCCGGAATCGTGCTCGACCTCGGGCTCGGCAATGCGATCGAGAACATGCTGGCGCCGCTCCGCGCCCGGCACCCCGACGTAACGTTCCACCTCGACGCGCCCAAGCGGTCGTGGCGGCCGCAGATCGACATCGCGCTGCTCGCGATCACGCGCGAGGCGGTCCTCAATGCGCTGAAGCACGGCAAGCCGCGCCGCATCGACATACGGATCGGATCCGAGGACGGCCGCACGGTCGAGGCGGTCATAGCCAATGACGGCAGCACGCTCGCCGGCACGCCCACCGCGGGCAGCCTCGGCGTCATCAGCATGCAGGAGCGCACGCGGCTCCTGGGCGGCCGGCTCGACGTGGTCAACACGTCCGATGGGCGCGGCGTCGAGGTGAGGATATCGATCCCTCTCGACGGACCTGCCGCCGGACCTGCCCCTTCCGTACCGTCAACACACACGCTGCAATGAGCTTGACTGACAGATGAAGCTACTGATCGTCGACGACCACGACATCGTGCGCCAGGGCGTGCGGCGGCTCCTTTCCCTCGTGCCCGACAGCGAGGTGCGCGAGGCCGACAGCGCCGAGACGGGTCTGGATGCGTACCTCGCCGAGCGTCCCGACGTGGTCATTCTCGACATCAATCTCGCCGGCGGCAGCGGGCTAGAGCTGCTGACGCGTCTCAGGAACGCGGATTCGGATGCCCGCGTCGTCATGTTCTCCATGCACGCCGATCCCGCCTACGCCAATCGTGCATTGCGATCCGGCGCCGTCGGCTTCGTGGGCAAGAGCGCCAGCGCGGACGAGCTGATCGAGGCGGTGAAATGCGCGGCCGCGGGCAAGCGCTACATCGACCGCAGGCTGGCGAGCGAAATGGTCCTGAACCCGGTCGAGGGCGACCCGCTGAGCACGCTCACGAACCGGGAGACGGAAATCCTGCGCCTCTTGGGCGAGGGCAAGAGCCTCAACGAGATCGCGAACACCTTCGGCATCGCCTACAAGACGGTCGCCAACACGTGCACGCGGCTGAAGGAGAAGCTCGGCGTGGAGCGCACGGCGGACCTGATCCGCATCTCGCTCGAGCGCATCACGCCGCGCGCCCCGGGCTGAGGCCGCTTCTATTGCTCCTTCAGCGCATGCGCGATGATCTTGCGCATGACCGACGGCAGCGCGGCCTTGTGAAGCTCGCGGCGCGGGACCCAATAGCAGCGCTCCGGCTCGGCCCAGAACGTAAGCGGCGTCTCGGGCGGTACGATGGCGCGCATCACCTGCAGTTCCAGCTTGAAGTGCGTGAACGTGTGCGTCACGCCGCCCGGCACCGGCCACCAATCGCTGCGGACGGGCGCGCCGGCGAGCGCCATGTCGGCGGCAAGGATCGTGTCGGACCAGTCGGTCGACGGAACTTCCAGCATCCCACCCAGCAGACCGGCGGGCGGACGCTTGCGCAGCAGCACCGCACCATCCTCGCGCAGCACGAGGAACGCCGTGCCGAAGCGAACCGGACGCTCGCTCCGGTCGGCTTTCAGCGGCAAGGCCTCGGCGATGCCGGACGCCCTCGCGTGACAGTCCGGCTGCAGCGGGCACATGAGGCAGGAAGGGCGCTTCGGCGAACAGACCATCGCTCCCAGGTCCATCATCGCCTGCGCGAAATCGCCGGCGCGTTTCGACGGCGTCAACGTGGCCGCGAGCCGCTTGATCTCGCGCTTGGCAGCGGGCAGCGGCCGCTCGACGGCGAAAAGGCGCGAGACCACGCGCTCGATGTTGCCGTCGACGGGTGTCGCTGGCACGCCGTACGCGATGGCCGCGATGGCGGCCGCGGTGTAGGGGCCGATGCCCGGCAGCTCGCGCAGCTCTGCTTCCGTTCGGGGGAACGCTCCGTCCGCGCGCGCGGCGACCGCAATCGCGCAGCGATGGAGGTTGCGGGCGCGCGAGTAGTAGCCGAGCCCGGCCCACATCGCGAGCACGTCGTCGAGCGGCGCGGCCGCGAGATCGGCGACCGTTGGCCAGCGCGCGACGAACTTCTCATAATAGGGGATGACGGCCTTCACCGTCGTCTGCTGCAGCATGATCTCGCTCAGCCAGACGCAATAGGGATCGGGCCGCCGCCGGCCTTTGGCGCGCCAGGGCAGATCCCGCTTCTCGGCGTCATACCAGGCCAGCAGGGCTGCGACCGTGTCCGGGCCAGCCGGCCGGAGCGGAAGTTGCTTTCGGGCCACGAGATCCACGTAGCTCCCCCTTCGCGGCTAAGGCGAATCAGCCTCCAAATGTTAAGGACTGAGCCGCAGCGCGCAAACCGACTTCGCAAGGCACCGACCTCACGATGGCCAAGCCCGACCGCCAGACGTCCCCCCCGCCGGCCTGGAGCGGAGCGATTGCCTCCGCCCGGTTCCCCGCGGCCCTCGTCCGCGGGCGCGCGCCGGCTGGCAAGGCGGTCGGCGCCTTCGTCCCGGCCCTCACGCGCAAGGCCTTCGAGAAGTTCGGTTTCTCGACGGCATCCCTGGTCATGGACTGGCCTCGGATCGCCGGCCCCGACCTCGCCCAATGGACGACGCCGGAGCGGGTGACGTGGCCCCAGAGGCTGGCGACGGCCGAGCTTGCGGATGAGGGCGACGGGCGCGCGGGAGCCACGCTCGCCCTGAGAGTCGACCCCGCGCGGGCGCTCGACGTGGAGTACCGCACCCGCCAGCTCGTGGAGCGGATCAACGGCTATTTCGGCTACCGCGCCATCGAGAAACTCCGGCTTCTCCAGGTACCGCTCACCGCCCACCCGACGGCTCCTGCAACGCCGGCCGCATCCAGCCGGTCCGCCCCCGGCCGCCCGGCCGTCCTTCCGGGTCACCACGACTGCGACGAGCCGCTTGCCCGCGCGCTCGCTCGTCTCCGGGCCGGTGTGATGGGGTCCGACCGTATCGCCTGACCCGCCCGGTTCCCCGCCTCCGGCCCGCATTACCGGCTATTCAGTTGGCATTCAGAGCCATTTTGCCTTAATGCGGCGCAGGCAGCGTGCTAGCGCCTCGGTCGGTTCCGGACGGGCAGTCTGCAGCGCCTTGCCGCCCGGCATGCCAGGAACGAAATCAGGAGCCGCTCGTGAAGACCATGTCCGCCATTCCCTCCGTCGGCCGTCGCGCCGCCCTTTCCGTGCTCGGCGCCGGCGTCGCAGTAGCAGCCCTCGCTGCCGTCACGGCTCCCGGTCTGGCGCGTCCCGGCGATGGCCCGGCGGAGGTCTCCGTCGAGGCGCTCATGAAGCAGCCCGAGCTGCCCGACCTCGTGATGGGCAGCGCCGACGCCAAGATCACGGTCGTCGAATACGCCTCCATGACCTGCGGCCACTGCAAGAACTTCCACACCAAGGTCCTGCCGGAGTTCAAGACCAAGTACATCGATACCGGCAAGGTGCGCCTCGTTTTCCGCGAGTTCCCGCTTGATCCGCGCGCGTTTGCAGCCTCGATGCTCGCCCGCTGCGCCGGCGACGACAAGACGCTTGCCCTCATCGGCGCGCTCTTCGAGACCCAGGCGGACTGGGCCTACGTGAAGGAGAACCCCACGCCGAAGCTGTTCGAGATCGCCAAGCAGGCGGGCTTCACCCAGGAGAGCTTCGACAAGTGCCTGACGGATCAGGCGCTTCTCGACAAGCTGACGGCGATCCGCACGCGCGCCGCCGAGACCTTCGGCGTCAACGCCACGCCCACCTTCTTCATCAACGGCGTGCGCCACACGGAGGGGCCGACGATCGAAGGTTTCGACAAGGCTTTGGCACCGCTTCTGAAATGACAGCGCACGCGGCACGAGGCGGACGAATGAGTGCCGTCGTGCCGCTCGCGGCGGTGCTTCTCTTTGCGGGCTGCGCCGGCGAGGCCCCCAAGATCGGCGCCGCCGGCACCCACGACGGCGGCAGTGCGACGATACCGGTCGGCGGCTACAATCCCCTCGCCGAGCTTCCCGACCCGACGGCGGGTGCCCGCCAGGTCATTCAGAACCCCACGCTCGACGATGTGCTCCCGCCCGGCGGCGACCTGCCCGAAATGGCGCTCGGCCGCCCGGATGCCCCGGTCACGCTCATTCAGTATGCCTCGCTGACGTGCCCCTACTGCCGCGCGTTCCACCGCGATGTCTTCCCGCAACTGAAGCGCGAGTACATCGACACGGGCAAGGTGCGCTTCGTCATGCGTGAGTTCCCGATCGGCAAGACTGCCGGGACGGCCACCATCGCGCTGCGCTGCGCGGCCCCGGAGAGATATTTCGAGCTCTACGGCAAGTATATGGAACAGCAGGCGTCCTGGGTTTCTCAGGAGGTGCGGCTCGACCCCATTTTTGCCGTCGCGCAACAGGTGGGGATGACGCGGGACGAGTTCGATCGGTGCCTGCAGAATCAGGCCATGATCGAGGGGTTGAAGCGCGTGAAGGACCGCGGTCGCACCCTCGGGATCATCGGAACGCCAAATTTCTTCATCCAGAACAAGCTGGTGAAGAGCACGCTCACGATGGACGAGATTCGCACGATGGTCGATCCGCTCCTCAGCGGGCGGGCGGCTGCCACAGCGGACGCGGCGCCACCGCGCTGACACCGGCAGCGTTGATCGGGCGCATTGGTCTGCGGCCCGATCTGTCGATGTTGATGCACCCCTTTCCGTCCGGCCGTTCGAGACCCGCAACCGATGAAGATCAACCGCCTCCGGCTTCTGGGCTTCAAATCGTTCGTCGAGCCGACCGACCTTGTCATCGAGGCCGGACTGACGGGCGTGGTCGGCCCCAACGGCTGCGGCAAGTCCAATCTGCTCGAGGCCCTCCGCTGGGTCATGGGCGAGACCTCGCACAAGTCCATGCGCGCAGCCGCCATGGACGACGTCATCTTCTCCGGCACGAACAATCGCCCGGCACGCAACGCCGCCGAGGTCACGATCTTCCTCGACAATGCCGAGCGGCTGGCCCCCGCCGAGTTCAACCACCACGACGTCATCGAGATCACGCGGCGCATCGAGCGGGAGGCGGGCTCGGCCTATCGCATCAACGGCAAGGAATCGCGCGCACGGGACGTAAAGATCCTGTTCGAGGATGCGGCCACCGGCGCCCGGTCGCCGGCGCTCGTGCGCCAGGGGCAGATCTCCGAGATCGTCAACGCCAAGCCGGAGCTGCGCCGCCGCGTCCTGGAGGATGCGGCCGGCATCGCGGGCCTGCACAGCCGCCGGCACGAGGCCGAGCTGCGGCTCCGGGCGGCGGAGAACAATCTCGCGCGGCTCGGCGACATCATGGGGGGGCTTGCCTCGCAGATCGAAAGCCTGAAGCGGCAGGCGCGCCAGGCCCGGCGGTACAAGGAGATCTCCGGCGATATCCGCAAGACGGAAGCGCTCGTGTTCCATCTTTCGTGGGCCGAGGCGCAGGCGCTCGTTGATCAGGAGGAGAGGAACCTGACCGACGCCACGGCGCGGCTCGGCGTCGCGACGGAGGGCGAATCCCGGGCCCTGCGCACGGAGGCCGAGCTCGCCGAGCACCTGCCGCCGCTGCGCGAGGCGGAATCCGGCAAGGCCGCAGCGCTCGGCCGCCTCAAGATCGAGCACGAGGCCTTCGAGAAGGAGGCCGAGCGGGCGCGCCTGCGCACCGAGGAGCTGAAGAGCCGCCAGGCCCACCTGGAGAAGGACATCGCCCGCGAGACGCATGCCATCTCGGAAGCGCGCGACGTGCTTGCCCGGCTCGACGGGGAGCTTAAGCGCCTTGCCGAAGCCGAGGCCGGTTCGGCGGCAGCCGAGGAGCGCGCTGCGGCCGAGCTCACCGAGCTGGAGACGAAGCTCGAGGCGGCCGAGGCAAGCCTGGCCGACATCACGCACCGCGCTGCCGAGCAGCGGGCCCGCCGCCGTAGTCTCGAGGCGGCCGTAGCCGAACGGCGCGAGGCCATCACCCGGCTCGAGCGGCAGGCTGCGGCGCTCGAAGCCCAGATCCGGGAGATCCAGGGCCGTGCCCCCGATGTCGTCGAGCTGCAGGCGACGACGGAGAGGGGCCAGCTCCTGACCGACCGCTCGGCGCGGCTCGAGCGCGATATCCACGCGGCGGAGGAGCGCGTGACGGCTGCGGCCGAAGCCGCCGCCGCCCACCGCAACGAAGCGGCCTCGGCGCGCCTGCTGCTCTCCAATCTGAGGACGGAGCGCGACACGCTCGCCAAGCTGCTGATCCCTGTCCGCGACGACGACCTGCCACCGATCGTCGATGCGGTGAGCGTGACGCCCGGATACGAGGCCGCCCTCGGCGCCGCGCTCGGCGAGGACCTGACGGCCCCGGTTGCGGACGATGCGCCCGTCCACTGGCGGCTTCTGCACATCGAGACGACTGATCCGGCCCTGCCGCCGGGCGTGGAGCCGCTGAGCCGCTATGTCGATGCGCCGCCGGAGCTGCAGCGGCGCCTGTCGCAGATCGGCGTCGTCGCGCAGGAGGACGGCCCCGCCATCCAGAAGCATCTCGCGTCCGGCCAGCGTCTCGTCAGCGTCGAAGGCGACTTGTGGCGGTGGGACGGCTACGTCGCGGCGAGCGGCGGGGCGACGCTCGCCGCCCAGCGTCTGGCGGAACGCAACCGCATGGCCGAGATCGAGGAGCGCGAGATCGCTGTCCGCTCCGCGGCGAGCTCGCTTCTCGATGCGGAGACCGCCGCCGTCAATGCCCACGCCGCGGCGCAGAACGAGGAGCGACTGCTGCGGGCGGAATGGCGCAAGACCCAGGCCGAACTCGGCGAGACGCGCGACCGCCTGACCGTCATCGAGCGCCAGGCGCGCGAGACGGAGGCCAAGCTTGCCGCCGCCGCCGAGGCGAAGGAGCGGCTGTCTGCGGAGTTCGCGGAGGCGCACGCGCGTCTCGCCGAAACCGAGGCCGCCCGCGACGCGGAGGCGAAGGCCGAAAATCTCGAGCCCGTCGCCAACGCGGCACACGAGGCGGCCCAGGCCGCGCGACGGGCCGCCGGCGAAGCGCGCGGCCGTCTCCAGGCCTTGCGCCGCGAGCGGCAGCTCAGCGCCGAGCGGCAAGCGTCGTGCCGGACCGATCATGGGCGTTGGACGGCGCGCCAGCAGGGCGCAGAGCAGCAGATCAAGAGCCTCGAAGAGCGGCTCACCGAGACGCGCGGCGAGCTCGAAACGCTGGCCGACCTGCCGGCCCGGATCGCCGAGCGGCGCAGCGCGCTTCTCTCTGCCATCAGCGCCGCCGAGAGCGACCGGCAGGCAGCCGCCGACAAGCTCGCTCTGGCCGATAGTGCGTTGCGCGAGGCCGTTCAGGCCCTGCGCGCGGCCCACGCCGAGGTCGCGCAGGAGCGCGAAGGCCGGGCCCGCGTCGAGGCCCGGCTCGAAGGCGCCCGCGTCCGCCGCCAGGACGAGGCCCGCCGCATCCGCGAGACCTTCGAGGTGGCGCCCGAATCGTGCCTGGCGCTGGCGGGCTTGGAGACCGGCGCCGCCCTGCCGGCGCTCGCCGACATCGACCGCCAGTTGCAGCGGCTGAAGGCCGACCGGGAGCGCCTCGGTGGCGTCAACCTGCAGGCGGATGAGGAGCTGACCGTCCTCATCGCCCAGCTCACCTCTATGGAGACCGAGACGGCCGACATCGAGCAGGCGGTGGCCAAGCTCCGGGCGGCGATCGGGCAGTTGAACCGGGAGGGCAAGAAGCGCCTCGAAGACGCGTTCGTGACCGTGAACGGACACTTCCAGCGCCTGTTCACGACCCTGTTCGGCGGCGGCGAGGCCCGGCTCGAAATGGTGGAGTCGGAGGAAGATCCGCTGGAAGGCGGCCTGGAAATCATCGCCAAGCCCCCCGGCAAGAAGCCCGCGACGCTCTCGCTCTTGTCGGGCGGCGAGCAGACGCTGACGGCCTTGTCGTTGATTTTCGCGGTGTTTTTGACGAACCCGTCGCCGATCTGCGTGCTCGACGAGGTCGACGCCCCGCTCGACGACGCCAACGTCGACCGGTTCTGCACGTTGATGGAGAAGATGGCGACGGAGACCGACACGCGCTTCCTCGTCATTACCCATCACCCCATGACGATGGCGCGCATGAACCGCCTGTTCGGCGTGACCATGGCGGAGCGGGGCATCTCGCAGCTCGTCTCCGTCGACCTCGAGACCGCGCGCAGCTTCCGCGAAGCCGTTTGATTGCCGACCTTTTCGCCGGCCATAGCGTGCCCGCCCTGCGCGGTTTCGCCATACCCCGGGCCGAGGGCGCCGCGGTTGCCCTTTCTTGACACCCTAGGGGGCCGCTCATATGGTGCGGCGCGCTCGAAAACCTTCGCGTTTTCGGCCGATTTCCGCAGAGGATTCCGATGTCGGACCCAGACCGTGGGGCTCCCCCTCCAAAGGGAAACCTGAGCCCTGAGGAGATTGCTGAGTTCAAACGGCGAGCCTCGGAGCTGGGCACCCACATCGGGGGGGTCCAGGCGGAAAAGCAGGCCGAGGCCGAGGCGCAGCAGGACCGGGCCAACCGCTCGCGTGGGATGGCTTACGGGTTGAGGATGTCCACCGAGCTCGTGGCTGCCATTCTGGTCGGCGGCTTCATCGGGTACATGCTCGACACGTGGCTCGGAACCAAGCCCTGGCTGTTCCTCGTGTTCCTGATGTTCGGTTTCGGCGCAGGCATCCTCAACATTTTGAGGGCCTTCAAGCAGATGCAGGCCGAGATCCTGGCCGAGACCGGCGGAGATATCGGCCGGTCCATGCCGGACGACGCAGACAACGACTGAACGCGCGGCGATAGAACACCTGGGGTAGGGACGTGGCAGCAGAGCACGGGGCACATGGGGGCGGCGGAATGCCCGACCCCATCCATCAGTTCGAGGTGAAGCGCATCTTCCCGCTCGAGATCTTCGGCGTCGACGCGACGTTCACGAACTCGGCCCTGTTCATGATCGCGGGCGTCCTCCTCTCCTTCGGCCTTCTCATGTACGCCTCGCGCGGCCGCTCGCTGGTCCCGAGCCGCCTGCAGTCCGTGGCGGAAAGCCTTTACGAGTTCGTCGCCGGCATGGTCCGCGACAGCATGGGCGAGCAGGGCATGAAGTTCTTCCCGCTCGTGTTCACGCTGTTCCTGTTCATCCTCACCTTGAACATGCTCGGCATGATCCCCGGCTTCTTCACGGTGACGAGCCAGATCTGGGTCACCGCGGCGCTCGCCCTCCTCGTCTTCGTCACGGTGATCGTCGTAGGCTTCGCCAAGAACGGCTTCGGCTTCCTGAAGCTCTTCGTCCCGGACGGTGTGCCGCTCTACGTCCTGCCGCTGGTCTCCGTCATCGAGGTCATCTCCTTCTTCTCGCGGCCGCTCAGCCATTCGCTGCGTCTGTTCGCGAACATGCTCGCCGGGCACATCACGCTGAAAGTCTTCGCCGGATTCATCATCATGCTCCTTGGCGCAGGCGGTGCGGCCGCGGCCATCGCGCCGCTGCCGCTGATCGCCGTGCTCGGCATCACGGCGCTCGAGTTCCTCGTCGCATTCCTGCAGGCCTACGTCTTCGCGATGCTGACCTGCATGTACCTGAACGACGCCCTGCACCCCAGTCACTAGCGGTCCGGGTCTCGGCATCACCTCCAACACACGATCAACCACAGGGAGAGAGTTTATGGATCCTCAGTCGGCTAAGTTCATCGGTGCGGGCATTGCCGCTCTCGGCATCGGCATCGCGGCCATCGGCGTGGGCAACCTGTTCGGCCAGTTCCTGCAGGGCGCACTGCGCAACCCCTCGGCTGCCGACGGCCAGTTCGGCCGCCTCATCTTCGGCTTCGCCGTGACGGAAGCTCTCGGCATCTTCGCGCTTGTCGTCGCGTTCCTGCTGCTGTTCACCTGATCCTGCCGTCGCGGCAGCCGCATCTGCCGAGGGGCCCGCGCGGCTCCTCGGCACTCCTTTCCATGCGGGGGCCCGCGTCGCGCCGGTCGGCTGAACGACCGTCGTGCGCCGCCCTCAGGACGAATTCAGGCCGCCCCAGGCCAACGACCTCAAGGCCGAGACCATGACCGAGCCCGTTACAACGGGAACCGAAGTCCCGCACGGCGGCCCTCCGAGCAAGCTTTTCCCGCCGCTCGACCCGTCGACTCTCTCGCCCCAGCTCGTCTGGCTCGCCATCTCGTTCGTCGCGCTCTATGCGCTCATGAAGCGCGTGGCGATCCCGCGCATCGGCGGCGTGATCGAGGAGCGGCAGGATCGCATCCGCCGCGACATTGACGCCGCCGAGCGCCTCAAGGAGGAGGTCGACGCGGCGATGAAGACCTATGAGAAGTCTCTGTCGGAGGCGCGCACCAACGCCACGACGATCGCCCGCGAGACGCGCGACAAGCTTGCCGGCGAGGTGGAGCGCGAGCGCGCGACGGTCGAAGCGGAGACGGCCAGCAAGCTCGCCGGTGCGGAGGCCCGCATCGCCGACACGAAGCGCAAGGCGCTGGCAAGCGTCAGCGATATCGCCGCCGACATCGCCGGCCCCGTCATCAAGCAGCTAACCGGCAAGGACGTGAGCGCCGAGGAAGTCAAACGCGCGCTTGGCGCCCGCAGCGGGGAGTAACGGCCCATGACCGCAACGATCGTGATGGCGTCGCTTCTCGACCCCGGCGACACGTACTTCTGGACCGGCCTCGCCCTCCTCGCCTTCATCGGCGTGCTTGTCTACTTCAAGGTCCCCGATACGATCGGCAAGGCGCTCGACTTGCGCGCGGATGCGATCCGCAAGGAGCTCGACGACGCCCGCCGCATCCGCGAGGAGGCCCAGCAGCTTCTCGCCGACTACCAGCGGCGGAGCAAGGAAGCCGAGGAGGAGGCCAAGGAGATCGTCGCGCAAGCACGGCGCGAGGCCGAGACGCTCGCGTCCGAGACGCGCAAGACGCTTGCCGAGACGCTTGAGCGGCGCACCAAGTCGGCCGAGGAGAAGATTGCACGCGCGGAAGCCCAGGCCGTCGGCGAGGTTCGCTCGGCCGCCGTCGACATGGCGCTCGCCACCGCCGAGAAGATTCTGCGCGCGAAAGTGAAGGGCGCGGACGCCGATGCGCTCATCGCGAGCGGCATCAGCGAGATCAAGGGCCGCCTCAACTGAGGTTCACCTCGGTCTTGAACGACAAAGAAGGCCGGGATCGCCCGGCCTTCTTTTTTGCGCGCGGCGCGTCAGCCGAGCCTCGACGAGGGCGTTGAGCCGCAGCGCTCAGCCCGCGCCGGGCACCTTGCGGTCGAAGGCGACGAAGACCTGATAGTCGCCGGGCCGCGAGCCTTCCGGGATGTCGAACGTCACCGTACGCACGGCCGAGAAATAGCCGATGGGGTTTTCGACGGTCACGTTCACATCGACATTCATGCGGTCTTCCGTGATCCGGTTGCGCTTCTCGTCGGTGACGAAGACCTGCACCGGCAGCGAGATCGGTCCCGGCCGACCCTTGGGCCCGAGCAGGATGCGTCCCGAGAAACCGTACTTGACCGTGACCCGCGCCGGCTCAATCGCGCATTCGCGCGCCGTCTTGGTGATCTCGCCACGGTGCATGACGGCCATGCCGTCGCCCACCCGGCCCATCTCGTAGATCGTCACGAAGTTGTCGCGCGGCCACGGCACGAAGCGCGGGCAGCCATGTGCGACCTCGATGCCGCCGGTGGATTGCGCCGAATCCCCGCTCTGGGCCGCCGAGAGCAGTTGCTCCTCGCTGACCGTGCCGGTCTCCGTCTTGGCGCTGCCGCCGCCCAGGATTCCAGAGCCGAGACCGGAGGTAATCGAGGAGAGGCCGCACCCGCCGAGGAGACTGGCGGCCCAGAGTGACACGGCGAGCGTCAAGGCTCTTCGCGAGGCCATAGGGATCGATTGCGTCATCGCGTGCCCATCCGCATAATGCTGCCGCAGTGGGAGGATCGGCCCTCGGAACGACAGTCCCGATTGGCCGCACGCAATCCCCCCGCGCCGTGATTCGAACTGTACCACCCCGCCGACAGCGCGGACAATTCCAATGGGGCGGCCGTCCGCCACGCGCCAGCGAGGACTCTGATTTTCATGCCGGATATGCACCATCCGCCATTAACCACGCGGCCGAGTCTCACCGTTCTGCTCGCCGCTCCGCGCGGTTTCTGCGCCGGCGTCGATCGCGCCATCCAAATCGTCGAGCTGGCTTTGGCCAAGTACGGCGCCCCTGTCTACGTGCGGCACGAGATCGTCCACAATCGTTTCGTCGTCGAAGCTCTCCGGGCAAAAGGTGCCGTTTTTGTGGACGAGCTCGACCAGATTCCCGACGACGGACAGCCCGTGATCTTTTCGGCACATGGCGTCGCCAAGTCGGTGGTGGAGGCGGCCCGCGAGCGCCAGATGTTCGCCCTCGATGCGACCTGCCCACTGGTTTACAGGGTTCACCTGGAGGCTCAGCGCCATCACGCCGAAGGTCGCGAGATCGTCCTCGTCGGGCATAAGGGCCATCCCGAGGTCGAAGGCACGATGGGACAATTGCCGCAGGGCGCCGTGCGGCTGATTGAGACCGCCGCTGAGGCGCGCACGTTCGTTCCAAGCGATCCTGCCAAGCTCGCCTTCGTGACACAGACGACCTTGTCGGTGGACGACACGGCCGAGATCGTGGCCATCCTCACCGATCGCTTTCCGGCCATCGCCGGCCCGGCGAAGGAGAACATCTGCTATGCGACGACCAACCGGCAGGCTGCGGTGAAGGCCATCGCCCCGCGGCTCGACTGCCTGCTGGTCATCGGCGCGCCGAACTCGTCGAATTCGGTCCGGCTCGTCGAGGTCGCTGCGCGCGCGGGCTGTGCCAACGCGGTCCTGATCGAGCGCGCCCGCGACATCCCGTGGGACCGTCTCGCCGGCGCACGCACGCTCGGCATCACCGCCGGCGCCTCGGCCCCCGAGCAGCTCGTCAACGAGGTCATCGAGACCTTGCGCGACCGCTTCGACGTCAGCGTCGATATCGTGACGACCGCATCCGAAAGCATCGCCTTCAATGTTCCGCGCGAGTTGCGCGACGTGCGCACACCCGGCTCGACCTCGTCGCTCGCGGCCGAAACTCCCGCCCGGCCGATGTGAGATCCGCCGCATGGCCGTCTATACCGAAGTGAATGACGACGAGCTGTCGGATTTCCTGGCCCGTTACGACGTCGGAACGCTGGTCGCCTACAAGGGGATTGCCGACGGCGTCGAAAACACGAACTATCTCGTGCAGACGACGACGGCGCGCTTCATTCTGACGCTCTACGAGAAGCGCGTGGCGCGCGAAGACCTGCCGTTCTTTCTCGGCCTCATGGAGCACCTGGCCGGGCGCGGCGTCTCGTGCCCCACCCCGGTGCATGCGCGCGCCGGCGCCATCCTTTCCGAGCTTGCCGGACGCACGGCCGCGATGGTGACGTTTCTCGACGGCTTCTCGGTGAGGAAGCCGCGCGCCGACCACTGCGCGCAGTTGGGCCGGGCGCTGGCCCGGCTGCATCTGGCGGCGGACGGTTTCCCGCTTTGGCGGCCGAACGCGCTCGGTGTCAGCGACTGGAGGATTCTCTTCGAGAAGATCCGCGACCATGCCGACGACATTGCGCCCGGGCTCAAGTCGCTCATCCACGACGAGCTGATGCTGATCGATTCCGCCTGGCCTGAGGACCTGCCGCACGGCATCATCCACGCCGACCTCTTTCCCGACAACGTCTTCTTCCTCGGCGATCGCCTGTCCGGCCTGATCGACTTCTACTTCGCCTGCAACGACGCGCTCGCCTACGACCTTGCGATCTGCCTCAATGCCTGGTGCTTCGAGAAGGACTATTCGTTCAACGTCACGAAGGGGCGGGCGCTGCTCGAAGGCTACGATAGCGAGCGCCGGCTGTCGCCCGCCGAGCGAGCCGCCATGCCGCTCCTCGCCCGCGGCGCGGCGATCCGCTTTCTTCTGACGCGCTCCTACGACTGGCTCAACCGGCCGGCCAACGCGCTCGTGACCCCGCACAATCCTCTCGACTACGTCCGGCGCCTGCGCTTCCATCAGACCGTGCGCTCGATCTCCGCCTACGGGCTCGGCGGGGCGGCATGACCCACGCCGGCCCCAGAAAGGTCGTCATTTATACGGACGGCGCCTGCTCGGGAAATCCAGGGCCCGGAGGCTGGGGCGCGGTGCTCATCTGGGGCGAGCACCGCAAGGAGCTCTTCGGCGGCGCGCCCGAGACGACCAACAACCGCATGGAGCTGCAGGCCGTCATCGAGGCGCTCGGCGCGCTGAAGCGCGCGGCGCATGTCGACCTCTATACCGACAGCGCCTACGTCAAGAACGGCATCACGACCTGGATCCATTCCTGGCGCAGGAACGGCTGGCGCACCGCCGACAAAAAGCCGGTCAAGAATGCCGAGCTGTGGCAGGAGCTGGAGGCCGCACGCCACCGCCACGAGGTCGACTGGCATTGGGTGAAGGGGCACGCCGGCCACCCTGAGAACGAGCGCGCCGACGAGCTCGCGCGCCAGGGCATGGGTCCCTACAAGAACCGGGGCGGCTAGATGATCGCGTCGATGTTCCTGCACAGGGCATCGGCGCTCGACTTGTCGTGGACCGGCGGCGACTCGTCGACGTTGAGCACCTTGACGACGCCGTCGTCGACGAGCATCGCATAGCGCTTGGAGCGCACACCAAGGCCGACGCCGGCGCCTGTCAAATCGATGTCGAGTCCGATCGCCTTGGCAAAGGCCGCGCCGTCATCCGTGAGCATGAGGATCTTGCCCTCCGCGCCCGACGCCTTGGACCACGCGTCGAGAACGAAGACATCGTTCACCGCCGTGCACGCGATCGTATCGACGCCCTTCGACTTGAGGTCGCCGGCGCGCGCCAGGAAGCCCGGCATATGCGCCTGATGGCAGGTTGGCGTGAAGGCGCCCGGCACCGCGAAGAGGGCGACCTTCTTGCCCTTGAACACTTCGTCCGAGGTCAGCGGCTTCGGCCCCTCCGCCGTCAGCGTCATGAACTTGGCATTGGGCAGCCGGTCGCCGACCTTGATCGTCATGTTCGTCTCTCCTACCCTTCCGCGTTACAACGGGCAGCGCCGCACGCACGCTTCACCGTCCTCGTTCTTAGTACGCGGACGGCGGCTCAGTCGACCACGAAACCGTCCTCGGACTGCCCCTTCGAGCCCGCCAGCGTCACGCGGATGCTCGCCCCGCGGACCGCGGCGAGGTCCTCCGGTTTCGCAAGGTCAATCTCGAACGTCACCCTCTCGCCCTCCGCGTCGCGCTTCACGGGAAGGGGCACGTAGCGGCCGTCTGCGACGTCGATGAACATCCGGGCCTCCGCGGCATCGCCGGGGAACCGGGCCGAGAGACGGATCACGGGGGCTGGTCCGGAGAGATGTTGCTCGACCCTGAGGTCGACGGGATCTCCCGGGCTGAGATCGGGCGCGACACGAGGGACTGCCTTGAAGGCGGCGGCGGCGTCCGGGCCTGCAGGCGGCAGGGGTCCGGGCGGCACCGCGAGCGTGAGCCTGGCCTCGGCCGGCACGCACAGCGTCTCGCAGATGCCGTAGCTCACGGTCACGTCGAGCGCGAGCGCGGCGCTCGGGTCCTGCGGCCATATCCGCACGGGGAAAACGGCGAACTCGCGATAGCCGATCACGTCTCCGGCCTTGTCGCTCATGACCTTCGGAATGGGAAACAGAACCTCCGCCTTCGCAACGTTCTGCGATTGGCTCCAGTCGAACTCCGGGGGAATGCCGCCGGCGGTGCCGGGATTGCGCCAGTAGGTCTTCCAGCCCTTGTCCATCGCCAGCTCGATGAACGCCATGACCGTTCCAGGTGCGGCCCCCTCGACGTAGCCGGCGGTCATCCGGATTCGGTTTCTCTCGCCCTCGATCCAATCGCTTGCGATGTCCTGCGCCGCCGCCGGATGAACGACGACGGCCAAGCCCCACGCAAGGAACGCCAGGACGGGTCCCAGGCCGGGACCTCGGCACCGCGCGCCCACTGCGGTGCTCGGGCCGAAGCCGCTGTTCAACGCTGCTTTCGGCGCTATCGGCATGCCGCCGCCCGGCTGCCGAGGCATGTGATGTCCTGCACGATCAATCTCCATCAGACCCTTCACAGATTGGCCTTGAGCGCACTAGATTATGCGGATGATGACGTCGAAATCCAAGCGCCGGCCGGCAAGCGGCATCACGCTCGAGGGGCAACTGCTCGTTGCCATGCCGATCATGACCGACAAGCGCTTTGCCAAGTCGGTCATCTACCTGTGCGCCCATTCCAAGGAGGGCGCCATGGGTCTCATCATCAATCACCGCGCCGATCACATCACGTTCCCGGATCTCCTCGAACGGCTCGGCATCACGCCGCGCGGGGCCGAGGACGGCATCGCCGCCGACATCCTCGACCGCGAGGTCCACATGGGCGGGCCGGTGGAGACCGGACGCGGGTTCGTCCTGCACACGGCAGACTACTACACGACCGATTCCACGCTCCGCATCGCGGGCGGCATCAGCCTGACGGCGACGATCGACATCCTGAAGGCGATCGCCGCGGGCCGCGGGCCGCAGAAGTCGATCCTGGCTCTCGGCTATGCCGGCTGGTCGGCGGGTCAGCTCGAGAGCGAGATCCAGGCCAACGGCTGGCTCAATTGCCCGGCCGACGCCGAGATCGTCTTCGGCACCGACCTCGACGAGAAGTACGAGCGCGCGCTGGCCAAGATCGGCGTCAATCCCTCGTTCCTCGTCGGCGACGCCGGCCACTGTTGAAACTCTGCCTTGTCGCGGAAAAGGGCGCAGCCGGTCACTCGGCCGCGTCGCTTGAGTCCTTCTTGACCGGTCCCGTGCCCGCCAGGCGCTGCAGGCTCGCCGCAATGTTGGGCGGCAGCTTGTCGTAGTTCGGCGCGGGACGGACCGGCGGCGGCGCACGCATAGGCCGCGGCAACGGATCGGAGGCCAGCGTCGGCTGCGGCGGAACGGACCCAACCCCCGGCGCGGATGCGAAGTGGGCCATCGGGTGGACCGGCGGCGGCATCTCCGGCGGCAGCGCCGCCGCATGCGGATGGACGAATGGCGGTTGCGTCGGCGGCGCCGGCACAGGTCCCGGCCCGTTGCTCAGCGGCAGGGGCGGCAGCGGCATCAGGCCCAGCGGCATCGGCTCGACAGGCGCCATGCCGGGCAGCGGTGCAGGCGCGTGTCCGGTATCATCGGCCGACGGATAGGGATGGGCGGCCAGGACCGGTGCGGGAGCCAGCGGCGCGGCGGGCGGGGGCATGCCGTGCGCGGCCGCAGGCGACATCGGCAGCCCGGGAAATGCCGGGCCAGGACCGGACGGGAACGGAAGCGGAGCGACGGAGGGCGGGGGGGCTTCGGGCGCACCGTGTGGCGCCGGGCGCGGGCGACCCTGCTGCTCGGACCGGCCGTAACGGCGCAGCGGGACCGTCGTTGTCCTTTCCCCGCCCGCCGACGGCCCATCGTGAACCGAGGAACCCGACAGGGCGGCCGCCAGTACAGGTGTGGAGTCAGCCTCCACCGGGCGAACGGCGGCGGGCGGGGGCGATGCCGGGGGCGCGGCGGCCGCAACCGCCGGTGCCTGCGCCGCCTCCTCGGAGCGCTGCTTCTTGCGCGCGGCAGCCCGGAACAGGCCGCGCGGCTGCATCCTGCGTTCCGACCGGCGGACGAGCTTCAGCAGATGGAGCACGTCGCGATCGCTGATCGGATCGCCGTAGTAGAAGCCCTGGCCGTACTCGCACTCGATCGAGCGGAGATATCCGACGTCGTCGTCGCCCTCGACGCCTTCGACGATGACCTTGCGGCCGAGCTCGTGGGTCAACGCCGTGACCGCGCGCAGCATGCCGCCGGCCGCGTCCGTCCCGCCCTTGCTCTCCAGCACCGCGCGATCGATGCGCACGGCTTCGAACGGCAGTCGACCGAGATAGAGCAACGAGGAATAGCCCGTGCAGAACCCGTCGAGCACGAGCTCGGCGCCGGCGCTGCGCAGCCATTCGAGCGACTCGCTCGCCTGCTCCGGGTTCTCCATCACGATCGACTCGGGCACCCCGATCTTCAGCGAACCCTTCGCCACCGGCTGCCGCGACAACGCCTGCCTGATCTCCTGGGCGAGGTCCTGGCCCAGGCTGACGCCGGCCGGCAGATTGAGGTTGACGAACAGCGTGCCGTCTGCGCGCGGCAGCTCCTTCTGCCACTGCGCGCAATCCTTGAGCGCGCGTGCAAGGGCGAGGCGCAGCGTCAGGTGGACAAGGTCGCTCGCGCCCTCGCCCTGGAAATACCCGAACGGATTGAGCGGACCGTGCTTGGGATGATCCCACCGCACCAGCGCTTCGAAGCCGGCCAGCTCCTCCATCGGCATGTAGACGATCGGCTGGTAGAGAACCCGGATCTGGTTCTTCTCGATCGCGCGGCGCATCTCGGCGTCGATCAGGGCCACGTCGTCGGCCTGCCCGCGCATCTCGGGACGGAAGATCTCGATGCGGTCGGCCCCGCTGCGCTTGGCGCGGTACATCGCCGTCTCCGCCTCGCGCAAGAGATCGGCTTCGTTCGCCTGCTGCCCGTCGTAGATGGCGATGCCGACCGAGCCCGTCAGCACGATCTCCTGCCCTGCGAGCTTGATCGGCGAGCGCAGGCTGCGGCGCACGCGCTCGGCCAGTCCGGCGAGTTCCTGCGCAGGGCGCTCCTTCATGAGCAGGATTGCGAACCGGTCGCCGCCGGCGCGGGCGATCGTGTCGTCGGGCTCCAGGTGCCTCTGCAGCCGCCGCGCCACCGTCAGCAGCAGGCTGTCGCCCACCACGACGCCGTAGGACGCGTTCACCGTCTTGAACTTGTCGATGTCGACGAACAGCACGGTGGGGCGGATGTTGAGCTCGCTGCGGGCGCGCTGCATGGCGATGCCGAGGCGGTCGGCGAGAAGCTGCTTGTTGGGCAGGCCCGTCAGTGAGCATTTGACGGCGTCGGTAAGAAGCCGCTCCTGCGCACGCTTGGCGTCGGTCACGTCGCGCACCAGACCAACGCTCTTCACGGTGCGTCCGTCGGAGCTTGGAATGGAGGACGCCTCGACCTCGAACCAGCGATAGCTGTTGTCGGCATGGCGCAGGCGGAACACGCACTGCATGTTGCCGTCGTTGCGCTCCTCGTTCGACAGGAGAGACAGGCGAAAGCGCTCGCGGTCGGCCGGGTGGATGTGGCGGCAGAAATCCTCCACCTTGGTGTTGAGCTCGCCCGGATTGAGACCGAGTGCCGCCTCGACGTTGCCGCTGACCTTCACCTCGTCGCGCCTGGCGCTCCATTCCCACACGCCGGCGCCTGCGGCCTCGACGGCCACCGAGCGCAGTTGCAGCTCGGTGGGCGAGGAGCCGTAAAGCGGCTCAAGCGACTTGAACGCGAACTGCGTGACGGTGAACCCGATCAGCAGCACGATCAGCACGAGGCCCGCCACGAGGCCGGACACGATCATGTCGCCCGCGAGCTGCCCGGTCAGCGTGACGGCAGTGCCGAAGCACCACACCAGGAACATGAGCCAGGTCGGAATCAGCGCCAGCGCTCGATCCTGGCCGCGCAGCGCCAGAAACAGCGTGACGAGCATGCCGACGCCGCCGAGGCCCGCGAACGACAGGCGCGCAAACGTCGAGGCGAGCCGCGGGTCGATGACGGCGACGGCGACGAGAGCAAGCTGCGCCACGATCCAGACACTGAACAGCATCCGTGCCAGCCCGTGCCACAGGGAGATGCGCAGGAAGAAATAGAGGAAGATGACGAGGCTTGCCGCCATCGCCGACTCGGTGGCGGCGCGATAGACGGCGTTGTTCTCGGCCTTGAGCTGGAAGAGCTTGTGGAAGAAGCCGAAGTCGACGCAGAGGTAGCCGAGCACGCACCAGGCGACGAGGGCGGCAGCCGGGAAGATCACCTTGTGGTTGGCCGCGAAGATCGCCGTCAGGAAGATCGCGAGCAGGCCGGTCAGCCCCAGCATGACGCCGTTGAAGAGCTGGCGCTCGCGCACCTTCAGCTCGTAGTCGAGCGGCTTCCAGAGATAGATGCGCGCGAACCGCTCCGACGAGAGCTCGGCGACATAGGTGATCGTCTGGCCCGGCTCGAGCGTGACGCGGAACAGGTCGGCGCGCTCGCTGTCGATGCGCTCCGGAACGAAGCCGATCGACGGCGTGACCGCCTCGATGCGCCGGGCGTCGAGATCGGGCCACACGACGCCCGAGCCGATGATCGTATAGCGGTCGGCCGAGATCCAGCGCTCGACCGCGGTCTCGCTCGGATTGTGAAGCGCGAAGACGATCCAGCTCGGATTGGTTCCGGGCGTAGCCGCCCGCACCGACAGGCGCCCCGTCGTTCCGTCCGCATTGGCCGCGGTCTCGATCTGCAGGCTGTCGCCGCGGCCTTCGTAAAGCTCGCCGCGCGTCGTGATCTCGATGCGCCCCTGGTCGGGCGCAACGGTGATGGACTCCAGCGCGATCGCACGGCCGCCCCCCACCGCGAGGGCGAGAAGCAGAAGGCAGAGGCCGGGCAGGCGGCGGATGAAGCTCACGCGCCGCCTCCGTCCGCCGGGGCCACGAGGCCGAAGAGGATATGATCGCGCCACACGCCGTCGATGCGCAGGTACTGCCGCGCGTAGCCTTCGCGCACGAAGCCGTTGCGCTCGAGCACACGGATCGAGGGCGCATTCGCCGGCTGAGTCGCGGCCTCGAGCCGGTGGAGCCTCAGGGCACCGAAGCTGAAGCCGACGAGGGCGCGGACCGCATCCGTCATGTAGCCGCGGCCGAGCTGCGAGCGGCCGAGCCAGTAGCCGAGAGAGGCGGACTGGGTGACGCCGCGCTGCACGTTCGTCAGCGCGATGCCGCCCACCAGGCGCTCGTCGGGCGCATCGAAGACGAGGAAGGCATAACCCTGGTCGGCGCGCGCCTCGCGCTGGTAGTGCCGCACCCGGCGCTTGAACGCGGCGCGGCTCAGATCGTCGCGCGGCCAGGTCGGCTCCCAGGGCTGGAGGTGGGCGCGGCTTTCGGCCCTGAGCTCCGCCCACGGGCCATAGTCGGAGACCTGAGGCACCCGCAGAACGACCCGCTCGCCTGACACCACGGAGGGAACATCCGAAACGAGGCCTGATCTCAGGAATGCCATCGGTTGCGTTTCCTGCCGATCCTCAAGCCACTCGGCCGAGGCGCGTGCCGGCGCGCACGGCCAGATCATGACTCTTGCGCCCCGCACCGACAACGGCGACCGACGCGTCACTGCGGCGCAAGCGGCGCGCCAGGGCCCGGACGTCGGCGGCGGAGACACGGTCGACGGCGGAGATGATGTCGGCTGTGGACAGGAGATGGCCGTGCAGCAGGATCTGGCGGGCAAGCTGCTCGGCGCGCGCCGAGCTCGATTCGAGGCTCATCATCAGGCCGGCCTTGAGCTGCGCCTTCGCGCGCGCCACCTCGGCCTCCATGGGGCCGGCGTCCGCCATGCGGTCGATCTCGTCGCTCACCACGTCGATCAGCTCCCCGACCATGCCCGGCCCCGTGGCCGCATGCACGGCGAAGAGCCCGGTATCCTTCAGTCCCCACGACGTCGAATAGATGGCGTAACAGAGGCCCCGCCTCTCCCTCACCTCCTGGAAGAGACGCGACGACATGCCCCCGCCGAGAAGCCCAGAAAGCACCTGGGCGGCGAAGAACTCGCGATCACGATACGAAGGCGCCTCGAATCCCAGGATGAGATGCGCCTGCTCGAACTTGCGGCTGCTCGACCGCACGCCGCCCGTGTACGTGGCCGGCTCCTCGGTACCCGGTCCGGCGTTAGTGAGCCCGCCGAATAGGGCTTCAGCGTGGCGGACGGCGTCACCGTGGCGGATCGCGCCGGCCGCCGCCAGGACCATTCCGCCCGGATGATACCGCTCGGCCAGGAAGTCCTTAAGATGTCTGCTTGAAATCGCCTTGATGCTGGCCGGCGTACCGAGGATCGTGCGCCCCGCCGACTGGCCCGGATAGGCCGCGTCGTGGACGAGATCGAAGGCGATGTCGTCGGGGCTGTCCCGCGTGCCGGCAATCTCCTGCAGAATCACCTCTCGCTCTTTCTTGAGCTCGTCGTCCGCGAAGGTCGAGTTCAGCAGGATGTCGGCGATGAGCCCGAGCGCCACGCCCTCGTCGCCCTTGAGCACGCGGGCGAAGTAGGCGGTGGATTCGAGCCCCGTGGCCGCGTTGAGGTCGCCCCCGACGGCCTCGATCTCCTCCGCGATGTCCCGGGTCGACCGCGTCGCCGTGCCCTTGAAAGCCATGTGCTCCAGCAGGTGGGACAGTCCGTGCTCGTCGGGGCGCTCGTGGCGCGCGCCCACGTCCACCCACACGCCGAGCGCGCTCGTCTCAAGGTGCGGCATGGTCTCGGTGACGACGGTCAAGCCGTTGGCGAGCCGCGTGACCTCTGCACTCATGCCGGCGCTCCCGCCGCGCGCGAGACCGAGGCGACGTAGGCTTCGACCTCCTTCAGGTCATTGCCGAGCACCGGATAGCGCTCGGGGTCCGTCATCAGCGAGGCGAGCCGGGCCGGGAGCGCCGGGCGGACACCGGCCAGCTCTTCCATGGCGTCGGGGAACTTGGCGGGGTGCGCGGTCGCCAGCACGATGCGGGGAACATCGGGGCGGGTCCCGTCCTGAAGCGCTGTCCTCGCGGCGTGGACGCCGCAGGCCGTATGCGGATCGAGGAGATAGCCGCTCGCCGCGCGGGTCTGCCGGATGGTGGCGGCCACGTCGGTCTCGCTGGCGGCGCCGGCACGGAAATCGCGGCGTGCCGCCTCCGCCTGGGCCTCGCTCAGCTCGAAGCGGCGACCTTGGGTCAGCATCGCCATCTGGCGGGCGACGAGATCGCCGTCGCGGCCCGAGGCCTCGAACAGATAGCGCTCGAAGTTCGACGAAATCTGGATGTCCATCGACGGCGAGGACGTCGCCACCACGTCGCGCATCTCGTAGGCGCCCGTCGCGAGCGTGCGCGGCAGGATGTCGTTCTGGTTGGAGCCGATGACGAGCGTCTCGACCGGCAGTCCCATGCGGCGGGCGACGTAGCCCGCGAAGATGTCGCCGAAATTGCCGGTGGGAACGGCGAAAGCGACCTTTCGGTAGGGCGCGCCGAGCGCCACGGCGGCGACGAAATAATAGGTCACCTGCGCGACGATGCGGCCCCAGTTGATCGAGTTGACGCCCGAGAGGCTGACGCGGTCCCGGAACGCGTGATCGTTGAACATCCCCTTCACGAGCGCCTGGCAATCGTCGAACGTGCCCTTGACGGCCACGGCGTGAACGCCAGCCTCCGTCGGCGTCGTCATCATCCGCCGCTGCACGTCGGAGACGCGGCCGTGCGGGAACAGGATCACGACGTCGACGCGCGACGACGACCGGAACGCCTCGGTCGCCGCCCCGCCGGTGTCGCCCGAGGTCGCCCCGACGATCGTCGCGCGTCGGCCGCGCTTCACGAGCACGTGGTCCATCAGGCGGGCGAGCAACTGCATCGCCACGTCCTTGAAGGCGAGCGTAGGGCCGTGGAACAGCTCCAGCACGAACGTGCGCGTGTCGATCTGCGTCAGCGGCGTCACCGCGGGATGGCCGAAGCCCGAGTACGCAGCCTCGGCCATGGCGGCGAGCTCGGACCGCGTCAGCGCCCCGCCGGTGAACGGCAGGATCACCTCGACCGCGACCTCGGGGAACGGCCGCCCGGCGAGAGCGGCGATCTCGTCGGGCGTCAGGACCGGCCACGCATCGGGAACATAAAGACCGCCGTCGCGGGCGAGGCCGGCCAGCAGCACGTCCTCGAAGCCGAGGACGGGCGCACGGCCTCTGGTGGAGATGTAGTTCACGCGGGGTCGAGCTTTCGTCATGTGCTGAGGATGCGGCGGACCGCGACGCGACCCTAAGCCCGGGGCGTCCGGTGAACAAGTCCGCCAGGGCTTTGGTTGTACGGGCTTACGGATGCGACCTGGCGGGCCGCGTCAGCACGTACAGGGCGAAGACCGCCACGAGCGCGGCCGCGAGGCCGAACCAGGTCAGAGCATATTCCAGGTGACGGTTGGGCAGGTCGAGACGCGTCGCCCCGCCGCGCGGCCAGCCGCCCGGGGCCGCCTCCTTGGCGTCGAGGAACAGCGGCAGGATCTTTGGCGACGCACCTGCGCCGGCCTCGGCGGCCATCCCGTCGAGATCACGCCAGAACCACAGCCGCGTGCGCGGATCGTAGGGCGGTGCGAACGCCCCGCGGCGGCCGGGGGCTCTGACGAGCGCGGTGAGCTCGACCGTGCCGGCCGGCTGCCCTTCGGCGCGCAGGGACGGGTCGCGCACACGATCGGGCACGTAGCCGCGATCGACGAGCACGATTGCGCCCGAGCTTTCGAGCACGAGCGGCGTGATCACGTCCACGCCCGGACCCTCTCGCGGGTCGGGGGCATAGAGATGCATCTCCTTGTCGTGCTCGAACCGTCCCCGCGCGCGGACGGCGGTGTATTCCATCCCGGCCGGGTCCTTTGCCGGTATGCCGTCCGGACCGAGCACGGACTCGAAGGCCACGGCCGGCGCCTGCGCCCTGCTCGCGATGTCGGCGATGAGGCCCTCTTTCCAGGCCTTGCGCTCCAGTTGCCAGAAGCCAAGCGTCAGCAGCACCGGCAGCGCCAGTGCCACCATGAGCGCGGGGATCAGGAGCTTTCGCTGGCGAACGCCGGCAGGCATCACGGTTCAAGCCTCCTCGGGGTCCGGACTACGGCTTGGCGAGGCGGCCCTCCTCGGCCTTGTGCTTGTACTGCAGCGCGATAAGCAGCGCCTTCAGAAAGCGTAATAGACCGAGCGCGACAAGCGGCGTCAGAAGTCCCCAGAGCACGATGTGGGCCCACAGCGGCGGACCGAAGGTGAACTCGAACCACAGCGCCGCGCCAAGCACGAGGAATCCCAGGATGAAGATGGCAAACACCGCCGGACCATCGCCCGTGTCGATGAAGGCATAGTCGAGCCCGCAGTGATCGCAGGTCTCGCGCAGCACGAGCACCTGGCGGAAGAGCGGGCCCTCTCCGCAGCGCGGGCATCGGGCAAGCGTCGCGCTGCGCATCACGGATGCCTTGTGTTCGCCCGTCATGGAGCCCTCCGTTCGAGTGGCGTTTCAAGCAGCAGGGGCGGCCTTGGCAGGCCGCCCCCATTTTCTAAAGGCCGTGTGCACGGTCCAAGCCGGAACGGCCGCCGCGTCAGTGGCCGGCCGCCGCGCCCGCGAGCTCGCCCGCGCCCCAGACGTAGATGCAGGCGAACAGGAACAGCCAGACGACGTCGACGAAGTGCCAGTACCAGGCGGCCGCCTCGAAGCCGAAGTGCTGCTTGGGCGTGAAGTGGCCCTTCATCGCACGCAACAGGCACACGAGCAGGAAGATCGTGCCGATGATGACGTGCGCGCCGTGGAAGCCCGTCGCCATGAAGAACGTCGAGCCGTAGGAATGGCCGGCGAACGAGAAGGCCGCGTGGCCGTATTCGATGTACTGCAGCACCGTGAAGAGGGCGCCGAGCACGACCGTCGCAACGAGGCCGGCGATGAGCTGGCCGCGCTTGTTCTGCAGGAGCGCGTGATGCGCCCACGTGACGGTGCAGCCCGACAGCAGCAGGATCAGCGTGTTGACGAGCGGAAGGCCCCAGGGATCGAAGGTAGCCTTGAAGAAGCCTTCAGCCGGGGCGCCCGTTGCCGGCACGACCGCCTCCGTCGCCTCGACCGGGACGGGCGGCCACTGGCCGCCGAACAGCTCGTTGCGTTTCACCATCCCGACGACTTGATCGACGTTCTCTAGCGAATAGGTCCCGTTGGGGAAGAGCGCGTGGTCGAAATAGGCCCAGAACCAGGCCACGAAGAACATGACCTCCGAGGCGATGAACAGCAGCATGCCGTAGCGCTGGTGGATCTGCACCACCGGCGTATGCTGCCCCGTCTGGGCCTCGATCACGACGTCGCGCCACCACATGAAGGCGATGGCGATGAGGCCCAGCATGCCGACCGCGAAGACGCCCGGCCCCTGGATGCCGAAAATCCCGGTGCCGCCGCCCGTCGAGCGAAGCCATACGACAGCGCCGATGGCCGTGACGAAGGCGCTCACCGCCGCCAGGATCGGCCACGGGCTCGGATCGAGCAGGTGATAGTCGTGTTGCTTGGCATGCGCTGTGGCCATCGTCGTCTCCGTCTTCCCCGTTATTGTTGTCCGCCTCCGGCGCGCGCCTGAAGCCCGCACCGCGAAACTAGCTCCTGTTGTCCTTGGCCAAGTCCACGGACGCCTGTCCCGCGGGCGCACCGCCCTCGACGGGATAGAACGTATAGGACAGCGTGATCTCCTTGAGCCGCGACGACTCCGAATCCTTGACGATCGCAGGATCGACGAAGAAGGACACCGGCATCTCGATCGTCTCGCCGGGATTGAGCGTCTGCTCCTTGAAGCAGAAGCACTCGATCTTGCTGAAGTAGAGCCCCGCCGCGTCGGGGGCCACGTTGAACGTCGCCGTGCCCTTCATGACCCGGTCCGTCGTGTTGGTCGCGCGGTAGAAGACGAGCATGTTCTCGCCGATGTGGGCGTCCACCGTCCGTTGCACCGGCTCGAACCTCCAACCGAGTTTCGGCGAGACATTGGCGTCGAAGCGCACCGTCACCACGCGGTCGAGCACGACGTCGGACGGCTTTGCCGCTCGCTGCGTGGTTCCGTTGAGCCCCGTTGCCTGGCAGAACATCTGGTAGAGCGGCACTGCCGCATAGGACATCCCCGCCATGACGAGCGCGCCTGCGACGCAGAAAAGCGCCACCTTCGCATCGCTGCGCTGGCCCCGGACCGGCTCTTTCGGATCGGCGGACAAGGGAGCCTTGAACCTCTCGCTCAGATCGGACGATTGAAGACGTTGCCGCCGAGATGGACGATCGTGGCGGCGTAGAACATGGCGACCAGGAAGCCGAGCCCCAGCGCGATGGCGATGGAGCGCATGCGCTGACGCTTCTCATCGGCCGCCGGCCGTTCGGCGTTGGGGGGTGATTTGGTTGTTCCGGTCATTCGAGTGCCTTTCACGCCATCAGACGAGACAGGGTGCCTTCGACAACGAGGATCGCGAACAGCACGTAGAGGTACAGGATCGAGAACCAGAAGAGGCGCTTGCAGGCCTGGTCGGCCTCGCGACCTTCGGTGATGCCCCAGACATTGACGGCGAGGCGCAGGAAAATGGCGCCGAGCACGACCGACGCCACGCCATAGGCAACGCCGCCGAGCCCGATGCAGGCCGGCACGACCGCCAGCGGCACGAGCACGAGGGAATAGAGCAGGATCTGCCGGCGCGTTTCGGCGGGGCCCGCCACGACCGGAAGCATCGGCACGCCGACGCGCTCGTAGTCCCTGAGCCGCAGCAGGGCGAGCGCCCAGAAGTGAGGCGGCGTCCACATGAAGATGATGAGGAAGAGCACGATGCTCTCCAGGCCGACCGATCCCGTGACCGCCGCCCAGCCGATCATCGGAGGGAACGCGCCCGCCGCGCCGCCGATGACGATGTTCTGCGGCGTCCGGCGCTTCAGCCACATGGTGTAGATGACGAGATAGTAGAAGATGGTGAGCGCGAGCAGCGCGCCGGCAGTCCAATTGACGAGCACGCCGAGCGTCATCACGGAAATGACGGAGAGCACGCCGCCGAACTGCAGCGCCTCTTCGGGCGTGACGCGGCCGCGCGGAATGGGCCGGGCCGCCGTACGCGCCATGTTCTCGTCGATGTCGGCGTCGTACCACATGTTGAGAGCGCCGGAAGCGCCGGCGCCGACCGAGATCGCGATGATGGCGATGAGGCCGATCACAGGATGGATCGGACCTGGCGCGATCAGCAGTCCGGCCACGGCGGTGAGGATCACGAGCGTCATCACGCGGGGCTTCATCAGCGTCACGAAATCGCCGACGCTCGGCTCCAGAAGGTTGAGCGTTGCCGCATTGCCAGCGTCAGCTCCGGCCGTTGCCATCGTCTTCTCTCCTTGCGCACACCACGAGCCTCCTCATCGGAACGTCGCGGCCTGCGAGCCCGTCGCCGGGCGTTTCCTCTGTTCTTGCTCGTGTCTCCGGCAGTGCCGAGTTCTGTGAGGGCTTTCTGGCGGAGCGGGAAGAGGAGCCTGGCCGGCTGCGGCCGGCCAGGCTCTTAGGCGTCAATGGCGCTGCGAGGTCGCCGCGATGCGCGGCAGCGTCTCGTAGGCGTGGTAGGCAGGCGGCGACGGCAGCGTCCATTCGAGCGTGGTCGCGCCCTCGCCCCAGGGGTTGCCGGCAGCCTTCTCCTTGCGGGCGAAGGCCACGGCGAGGCCGATGAAGAAGAAGACCGTGCCGACCGTGGTGATGTAGGAGCCGACCGAGGAGATCTCGTTCCAGAACGCAAAGGCGTCCGGATAGTCGACGTAGCGGCGCGGCATGCCGGCGGCGCCCAGGAAGTGCTGCGGGAAGAAGAGCACGTTGGCGCCGATGAAGGTGGTCCAGAAGTGCAGCCGGCCCCAGAACTCCGAATACATGTAGCCGGACATCTTCGGGAACCAGTAGTACCAGCCTGCGAAGATCGAGAAGACCGCGCCGAGCGACAGCACGTAGTGGAAGTGCGCCACCACATAGTAGGTGTCATGCAGCGCCCGGTCGACGCCGGCGTTGGCCAGCATGACGCCCGTGACGCCGCCGACCGTGAACAGGAAGATGAAGCCCAGCGCCCACATCATCGGCAGCCGGAACTGGAGCGAGCCGCCCCACATCGTGGCGATCCATGAGAAGATCTTCACGCCCGTCGGCACCGCGATGACCATCGTCGCGAACACGAAATAGGCCTGCGTGTTCACCTTCATGCCGGCGGTGAACATGTGGTGGGCCCACACGATGAAGCCGACGAGACCGATGGCGACCATGGCGTAGGCCATGCCGAGGTAGCCGAACACCGGCTTGCGCGAGAATGTCGCCACGATGTGGCTGACGATGCCGAAGCCGGGGAGGATGAGGATGTAGACCTCGGGATGGCCGAAGAACCAGAACAGGTGCTGGTAGAGCAGCGGATCGCCGCCGCCGGCCGGGTTGAAGAATGTCGTGCCGAAGTTGCGGTCCGTCAGCAGCATCGTGATGGCGCCCGCGAGCACCGGCAGCGACAGCAGCAGGAGGAACGCCGTGATGAGCACGGCCCAGACGAACAGCGGCATCTTGTGCAGCGTCATGCCCGGCGCGCGCATGTTGAAGATGGTGGTGATGAAGTTGATCGCGCCGAGGATCGACGAGGCGCCGGCGATGTGGAGCGAGAGGATCACGAAGTCGACCGACGGGCCGGGATGGCCGGAGGTCGACAGCGGCGCATAGACCGTCCAGCCGGTGCCGGAGCCGTGCATTCCGGTGGGACCCTCCACGAACAGCGAGATCAGAAGCAGGGTCAGAGCCGCCGGGAGCAGCCAGAACGAGATGTTGTTCATGCGCGGGAAGGCCATGTCCGGCGCGCCGATCATCAGCGGCACGAACCAGTTGCCGAAGCCGCCCATGGTGGCGGGCATCACCATGAAGAACACCATGATGAGGCCGTGGCCGGTCACGAACACGTTGTAGAGATGCGGGTTGGAGAAGTACTGCAGGCCAGGCTCCTGCAGCTCCATCCGGATTCCCACCGAAAGCGCGCCACCGATGATGCCGGCGATCATCGCGAAGATGAAATAGAGGGTCCCGATATCCTTGTGGTTCGTCGAGAACAGCCAACGGCGGATGCCGGTCGGGGCGTGATCGTGGTGTTCGGCGTGTGCCGCAGTGCTACCCATGGTCTTAGACCTTCTTGTCTCGGGTTATTCCTGTTGAGCTTCTTTTTGCGCTTGTTCTTTGCTCCCCGGTGCGGACGGAGCGCCGCCCGCGGACCGGGACGAGATCACTTCAACGCTTGGCCGACGCGTCTGCCACGGACTTGACGCCGGCCTGCTCAAGCGCGATGCGATCGACGATTTCCTTGGCCTTCTTGCGGTCGCCGGCCCGGAGCGCGCCGGCCCACTCCGCATAGGTCTCCGGCTTCACGACGCGCACGGCGATCGGCATGTAGGCGTGATTGAGGCCGCACAGCTCCGAGCACTGGCCGTAGTAGATGCCCTCGCGCTCGGCGCGGAACCACGTCGAGGTGATACGGCCGGGAACGGCGTCGATCTTGGAGCCGAACGAGGGGATGGTCCAATTGTGGATCACGTCGTTCGAGGTCACGAGCATATGCACGACCTTGTTGACCGGCACGACGATCTCGTTGTCGACGGCGAGCAACCGCGGCGCCGGAATGCCGGCCTTGACCTTCTCGGCCACCTCCTCGTCGCTCAGCACGTTCGACGTCACGGTGAAGGACTTCTCCTCAGCCGTCGCGCCCGGATATTCGTGCTCCCAGAACCAGGCGTTGCCGATGGCTTTGATGGTCACATCCGCCTTCGGATACGTGTACTGCAGCATGAGAAGCTTGAAGGAGGGGATCGCGATGGCGACGAGGATCAGGATCGGCAGGACGGTCCAGGCGACCTCGAGCAGCGTGTTGTGCGTCGTCTTCGAAGGCGTCGGATTGGCGGATTCGCGGAACCGCACCATCACGTAGATGAGAAGGGCCAGCACGAAGAGCGTGATGGCTACGATGATCACGTTTACGAAGTCGTAGAAGGCATGGATCCCGTGGGCGACTTCGGTCACGGCCCCTTGCATGCCGATCTGGCCGGGGGCCGGCTGCCCGATGCCGTCCGCGGCCATCGCCGGCACGATGCCGTGCCCGAGCAGGACCCCCAAGGCAGCGACCATGGCCGCGATGGTTGCCAGTCTCCATGAACGTGTCGTCATTGCGCGTCGCTCCCCATAGCGGCCCGGTTTCGCCCGGGCGTCACGATTCGTATGAGGGAGATCTTCCAGCCCCGGAGCCTGCGTCTCCGGCTGCGGCATGAGTGAGAGAGACCTTGGGCCACCGGAGCTGCGCTAGCCACGCCCGCTCCGCTGTGGTGTCCCCCGCGCTCCGGCGAGTCATTTCTGACGTTTTCGGACCCGCACCTTTTGTCGAGCGCCTCGTTGCCAAGTGTGACGATCTTCCCCTTCGTCGCGACAAAAACAACCGGGATTGAGAACCTAAGTCAAGTTTTTTGCGACAAAATCCCGCACGAAGTCATCATGCGGATGCTTTTTCTTTCCCGCTCCAACTTTCCTGATGCATGGCCGGCGGGACCCGCGCAAAACGTCCACTTTCGGCCTCTTTCCTGAGGGATGGACCTCGCCTTGCCATCCGGCTCGTCGGCGCATCATCGATCTGCGCAGCCACGGAGCGGCAAGACCTGTGCGCTGATGTCGCGTCCTGCCGGCCCATCGAAGTCGAACATTGTCGCCCCATGCAACCTTCTTCACGTCCGCCTCGCCATCGCTCGTGCGCCGCCACGCGCCGGCCGGCTCGCTCGCTCGTTCCTCTCCTCGCGCTGTGCGCGCTTGCGGCCTCGGGCCTTCCGCATCTTGTCGCCGCGCAAGACACGAAGGCCCCGGAGCTCGCCGACGGCACGATCAAGGCCCAGCACGGCGATTGGCAGGTCGTCTGCAAGCCGCCGCCGGCCGGCGCCAAGAATGAGGTCTGCGCGCTCGTGCAGAGCGTAACGGCCGAGGACCGCCCGAACGTCGGCCTGACGGTGTACTTCCAGAAGTTCTCGCAAGGCATGCGCGTGCTGCGCGTGTTCGCACCGCTCGGCGTGCTGCTGCCGCCGGGCATCGGCCTGAAGATCGACGACGTCGATGTCGGGCACGCGCCGTTCCTGCGCTGCCACACGTTTGCGTGCTATGCGCAGGTCACGCTGGAGGACAAGCTGATCAATCAGCTCTCGACGGGCAAGACGGCGATCTTCATCATCTTCCAGACGGAAGAGGCCGGCATCGGCATTCCGCTGTCGCTCAATGGATTCGCGCAAGCCCTCGCGGCGCTGCCCTGACGTTCACCGGTCTGAGGTCAGGACCGGACGGGCTCGGTGCGCCCGGGCTCGGCGGGATCGTCCGCCCGCTTGGCGGTACCGCCGACCGGCAGGCGGATAAGTTCGTCCCCGCCGCCGTTGCCTTGCTTGGCGGAGAACGGAAAGCCGCCACCCGCCGCGCCGACGTTGGGCAGCGACCCGTACAGGTCCGACCAAACCTCGAAAATGCGCATGGCCGATTCCTGGTACTGCGTCATCGCAGTTTGCCAGAAGCGCGCCTGCTCGCTGATGAGATCGTGCTGCGTGCGGCAGCGGGCGATGCGTTGCGGAACGCCGAGATAGGCCTGAGCCCGCCGGCTCGCGAGTTTCACCAGCTCCATCTGCTGCACGGTCAGCGCCTTCATGGGACCGAAGCCCGCCGACATGGTTTCGAGAACCTGCCGCGGCTCGAAGCTCAGTGGGTCAGGCCGCGAAGCGTTCCGTGAGGGGCCGAGCCAGTCGTGCAGATGCAGATGATGGGGGGCGGGCTTGTCCATGACGCGATCCAGTCCTCCTCCGACGATAAACGCTACGAGCTCACCAGACGTGCCGGATACGGCCACGGCCAGTGTGCCTACGCTCCGATGACCGATCTGAGGTCTAATGTCGGCACGATTGCCAAAATCTCAAGCAAAACCCGCGTGAACTGCGCTTAAACCCACCTCGCACCGCCCACTGCAATCCTTGATTGTATCGAGGAAGATTATTCAACCTTATGATGTTTAGGGAAAATTTTGGTTAAGCCCATGTTGACAGCACGCCGGGTCCGACGCCTGATGATCTGGGTCCAGTCGATCTCTGTTGCGTCGGTGTGCGTGTGGCGGGACGTTGCGCAGGGGCACGATCGGCCGTCGGCTTTGTCGGCCTGGCGGTGCTCGCCGTCGCGGCCGTTCCGCTAGCGTCCCCGACCTTGGCCGAGGAGCCCGCGCCATCCTCATTGCGGCCGTCGTGGCGCGAGCAATGGAAGTGGCGCGAGACCTGGACGGGCGTCGACGCATCGCAGGATAACGCCCTCCTCTATGCGGGCGTCACCGTCTCTCCGTTCAGCCACATTCACCAGCCCGGTCTGCGCCTGAGGCTCGCCGGAGGCTACGGCCAATACCGTTACAGCGGCGATCGCAGCACCACGCCGATCCCCGACATCCAAAGCTTCGCGGCGCACACCTACTACGGCGAGGCGCTCGTGGGCTATCTGGAGAGGTTCGGCCCGCTGACGGCCAAGGCCTTCGCGGGCGTGTCGATGATCGGGCACGACATCGCGCCGTCCGATCCCGAAAACATTGTCTTCGGCGACGAATTTGGCCTCAAGGGCGTGCTCGAGTTGTGGCTCGACCTCGGTGACAAGGGCTACGCCTCGCTCGATCTGTCCTGGAACACGGCGCACGACACCCGCTCGGTCCGGACCCGGCTCGGCGCGCGGCTCACGCCCTCCCTGTCGGGCGGGCTCGAGGCCTGGCTCGATCTCAACGCACAGAGCGATTGCGATCTCGGCTGGACGTCGGGTGCCGACTGCCGCGGCCAGGCGAGCCTCCACGATCAAGGGACGGATCTCATCGACTATACGCGGGCCGGCGCCTTCATTCGCTACGAATGGGACGGCGGGGAAGTCTCGCTGTCGGGCGGCGTCTCGGGCGGCAGCTTCATGAGCGGCGGCGAGGCCGATCCGGAGCCTTACGCGACGGTCAATTGGATTACGCAGTTCTAGCACCCTGCCTCCAGCGTGGACCGGGCGGCGTCACCCGTTCCTCGCCGCAGCGACTTCCGCTAGCTTGTGGCCCCCGCGAACGCCACAAGGACCGGGTCATGCCGTCGTGTCACTCCCCTCTCTGCCGCTTGGCACCTCTGCTCGCCGTCGGTTGTGCGCTCGCCATAGCCGTGAGCGCCGCTGATGCCGCCGGCAAGACCTGCAGCGATGTCGCCGTATCTGCACGCGGCGAGCCGGCGCGGTTCATGTGGCTCGCCAAGACCAAGGCGCGGGCGAACTGGCGCCGCAAGGTGCGGGCCACGACCGGGCTCGGGACCGAGTTCTCCAACTGGAACAACGCCGAGACCAGCGAGGAGCGATGCATCACAGCCGAGGGCGGCACGATCTGCGTCTTCACCGGCTATCCCTGCAAGCCTTAAGGCGGGACACGCGGCGCAGGCGGGCCGCAGCCGCCCGCCGACCGGCCTCGCGTGCGCGGCCACGCCCCCTTTCGGTCCAAATCTGCACGACCCTGACAATCCACGACACTGACAGTCATTGTCTGTCAGGTGTCGGAAAAGGGCGGCTCCACCGAGGACCGCCCTTTGTCCTTTCTCCGCCAAGGTTGCATGTAAGCCTGTCAGGAGCCCAACTTTGAACAAAAAGAACGATCATTCGGCTTGACGCCCGTAACCATGCGACTAAGTATTCCAAATAAAACGATCGTTCGTTTTATGGTTCATCGGTCCCGGAGCAAGGCACCTCATGCCGAAGCTGAAGCCTGACACCCAGCGCGCCCGTCGCGAACACATTCTGGATGCGGCCGAGCTGTGCTTTGCGCGCGCCGGCTTTCATGCGACCAGCATGCAGGACATCTGCCGCCAGGCGCGGGTCAGCCCGGGGGCGCTGTACGTCTATTTCTCCTCCAAGGAGGCGCTGATCGCCGGCATTGCCGAGCGCGATCGCCAGCGGTTCCAGACGCGCTTTGCGCAACTGGCGTCGGCGCCGGACTTCTTCTCGGCGCTCGAAGCCATCGCCGCGGCCTACTTTGTGGAGGACGAAGCGCACCGCCGCGTCATGTGCGTCGAGATCGGCCTCGAATCGACGCGCAACGCCCAGGTCGGTGCGATTCACCGCTCGGTCGATGCGTTCATAGAGGAAAGCTTCCAGTCGCTGTTCCAGCGCATGACCGACGACGGGCGCATCCGCCCCGAGCTCAGCCCGCCGGACCTGGCACGCATCTTCATGGTGCTCGGCGACGGCCTCTTCTGGCGTAGCGCCGTTGACAAGCAGTTTGACATGAAAAAGACGCTCCCCGGCGTGATCGGTGTCGTCCGCCAGCTCTTGAAGCCCGTCGAGGACGGCAAGGACGAAAGCCTGTCCGCGCCTCGCATCGCGGAGGCCGCGACGTGACCCGATCGCAACTCGTAAAGCTCGGTCTCGCCGTGCTCGCCGCCGCCGCGGTCTGGGCCACGGGCGCCTACCGGCCGGTCGTCGACCTCATGGCGCACCGCAAGGCGAAGACCGAGGAGAAGGTGGCCGTGGCCCCGCCCACCGTCACCGTGAGCCGTGTCGAGCCCGCCGATTTCGTGGAGCGCGTGCTCGTCACCGGATCGCTGGTTGCACGCGAGGATGTGCTGGTCGCGCCGGAGATCGAAGGCTTGCGCATCCTCGAGCTCCGTGCCGAGGAAGGCGATGTCGTGAAGCAGGGCGACGTGCTCGCGGTGCTGGAGACCTCCACGCTCAAGGCGCAGATTCAGCAGACGGACGCCAAGCTCGCGCGCAGCGTCGCGGCCATCGCGCAGGCGAACAGCCAGATCGTGGAGGTCGAGGCGCGCCTGGCGGAGGCCGTCGCCCAGCTCGAGCGTGCCCGTCCCCTGTCGAAGTCCGGCTATCTTTCCGAAAGCGTGCTCGACCAGCGCACCGCCGCGAAGCGCTCGCTCGATGCTCTGCTGGTGGCGGCGAAGGACGGCCTCAAGGCCGCGGAAGCCGACAAGGTCGAGATCGAGGCCGCCAAGAGCGAGCTCGAATGGCGCCTGTCCCGCACCGAGATCCGCGCGCCCGTCGACGGCCTCGTCAGCCGGCGCACGGCCCATGTCGGCGCCATTGCGACGGCGGTCGGAATTGCCGCCGGCGAGCCCATGTTCCGCATCATCCAGAACGGCGAGGTCGAGCTTGACGCCGAGGTCGCCGAGGCCGACATGGGCAAGCTCGCGCCCGACCAGACGGCGACCGTCACCGTCGCCGACGGTATCACGGTCGGCGGCAAGGTCCGACTCGTCTCGCCCCAGGTCGACAGCGCGACGCGGCTCGGCCGCGTGCGCATCTTCATCGGAGCCGACAAGCGGCTGCGGGTGGGCTCCTTCGCCAGCGGCGCGATCGAGACCCAGCACGAGCGCGGCCTCGCCGTGCCCCTGTCCGCGGTCTCGACGTCGGGAGGCGTTTCGAGCGTTCTCGTGGTCGATGGCGACGTCGTGCGGGCTCGCTCAGTCGAGACAGGGCTCAGGTCGGGAGGGCTCGTCGAAATCCGCAAGGGGCTGGCCGACGGCGACCGGGTTATTGCCCAGGCGGGCACGTTCCTGACCGACGGCGATGTCGTGCGCCCCGTCGAGGTCAGCAACCGTGCGGTGAGCGAGGTGCGATGAGCCCGACGTCCCGCATCAACTTCTCGGCCTACTCGATCCGCAAGCCGCTGCCTGCGATCCTGCTGTTCGTCGTGCTCATCTTCCTCGGCATCATGAGCTTCATGGCGCTGCCGGTCACGCGCTTTCCCAACATCGACGTGCCGCTGATCTCGGTCACCATCAACCAGTCCGGCGCCACGCCCGCCGAGCTCGAAACCCAGGTCGCCAAGCCCGTCGAGGACGCGGTCGCCAACGTCGCCGGCGTCAAACACCTGATCTCGGCGCTGAACGACGGCCAATCGATGACGGTGATCGAGTTCCGGCTGGAGGTCGACACCGACCGCGCGCTCAACGACGTCAAGGACGCGATCGAGAAGATCCGACCCGACCTGCCGCAGACGATCGACGAGCCGCTCATCCAGCGCATCGACGTCGAAGGCCAGGCCATTCTGGCTTATGCGGCCGTCTCCCCGGGGCTAACGCCGGAGCAGCTCTCCTGGCACGTCGACGACGTCATCAAGCGCGAGCTGCTGGTCGTGAAGGGTGTGGGACGCGTGGAGCGCTACGGCGGCGTCACGCGCGAGATCCGCGTCCTGCTCGATCCCGACCGGCTCTTGGCCTACGGCGTGACGGCCGCCGACATCAACCGGCAGATCCGGGCGACCAATGTCGATGTCGGCTCGGGGCGCGGCGAGGTCGGGCGCCAGGAGCAGGCGATCCGCGTCCTCGCCGGCGCGAGAAGCGTGGCCGATCTGGCCGAGACCAAGATCGCCATTGCCGGCGGCCGCCATGTCCGGCTCTCCGATCTCGGGCGCGTCATCGACGATGCGGAGGAGCCCCGCTCGTTCGCGCGCCTGGACGGCCAGCCCGTCGTCGCCTTCTCCATCTTCCGCTCCAAGGGCGCGAGCGAGCTTTCGGTCGCCGACGCGGTCGAGAAGCGCCTCGGCGAGCTCAAGAAGCGCTATCCCGACGTCGAGCTGAGCAAGATCGACGACGCGGTGGCCTACACGCGCGGCAACTACGAGGCCGCGATGACGTCGCTGATCGAAGGCGCGGTTCTCGCCGTCATCACCGTGTTCGTGTTCCTGCGCAATGCCCGCGCCACGCTCATCACCGCGATCGCGTTGCCGCTCTCCGCCATACCGACCTTCTGGGCCATGAGCCTGATGGGGTTCTCTCTGAACCTCGTCAGTCTGCTCGCCATCACGCTCGTCACAGGCATTCTCGTCGACGATGCGATCGTCGAGATCGAGAACATCGTGCGCCACATGCGCATGGGCAAGTCGCCCTACCGGGCGGCCATGGAGGCGGCTGACGAGATCGGCCTCGCCGTGATCGCGATCACGCTCACGATCGTGGCGATCTTCGCCCCCGTCTCGTTCATGGGCGGCATCGCCGGGCAGTATTTTCGGCAGTTCGGCCTGACGGTCGCCGTCGCGGTGCTGTTCTCGCTGCTCGTGGCGCGGCTCATCACGCCAATGATGGCGGCCTATCTGATGCGGCCCGTTGCGCCGCATGACACAGAGAGCGGCTTCGTCATGCGGACCTATATCCGCTTCCTGGCCGCCACATTGCGTCACCGCTATGCGACGCTGCTCGTCGGGCTCGGCGTGTTCATCGGATCGCTTTATGCGACGTCCCTGCTTCCGACGGGCTTCATGCCGGACGAGGACACCTCGCGCGTCGTGATCTCCGTCGAGCTGCCGCCGGGCGCGCGGCTGGAGGATACCCGCGAGACCGCCGACGAGCTGACCCGCCGCCTGAAGGAGATCCCTGAGGTTGCAAGCATTTTCGTGCTCGGCGGCACGTCGCCGACGGGAACGCTGGAGGTGCGCCGCGCCTCGGTCAACGTCCAGCTCGTCCCCAAGTCGGATCGCGACCGGCCGCAGAAGGAATTGAAGGCGATCCTCTCCGACCGCATCGCTGACGTTCCGGACGTGCGCGCGTGGTTCGTCAACGAGCGCGGCGAGCGCGAGCTGTCGTTCTCGCTCCTGTCGCGCGACGGCGAGGCGCTGGCGGCGACCGTGGCGAAGGTCGAGAGCGCCATCCGCAAGCTGCCGGGATTGTTCAACGTGGCCACGGAGGCCGCCCTCGACCGGCCCGAGATCCGGATCGTGCCGCTGCTCGACAAAGCCTCGAGCCTCGGCATCACGCCGGACCAGATTGCCGAGACCGTGCGCGTCGCCACGATCGGCGACATCGATGCCAACCTCGCCAAGTATACCTCGGGCGACCGTCTGATCCCGATCCGGGTCCAGGTCGAGGAGAACGCCCGCGAAAGCATCCAGCATATCGCGAACCTGCGCCTCAGGAATGCGGCGGGCAACGCGGTTCCGCTCTCGGCCGTCGCCGATATCTCCTTCGGGCGAGGACCGAGCTCCATCGACCGGTTCGACCGCCAGCGCCGGGCAGAGATCGGCGCCGACCTCGTGCGCGGCTATGCGCTCGGCAGCGCGCGCGAGGCCTTCCTCGCCGAGGTCGAGAAGGTCGGCTTGCCTGCCGGCGTGCAGATCGAGGCCACTGGAGACGCGGAGATCCAGGACGAGGTCGTCGACGGCTTCATCACCGCCATGGGGACCGGCATCCTGATCGTGCTCGGGCTTCTGATCCTGCTGTTCGGCAGCGTCTTCCAGCCGATCACGATCCTGCTTTCGCTGCCGCTCTCGTTCGGCGGCGTCGTGCTCGGCCTGCTCGTGACCAACAATCCGATCAGCATGCCGGTCTACATCGGCCTTCTGATGCTGATGGGCATCGTGACCAAGAACGCCATCATGCTCGTCGATTTCGCGGTGGAGGAGATCGCCCGCGGCACCGACCGGATCACGGCGCTCATGGAAGCCGGACGCAAGCGCGCGCGGCCCATCGTCATGACGACGATCGCCATGGCGGCGGGCATGCTTCCCAGCGCCTACGCGCTCGGCGACGGCGGCGAGTTCCGTTCGCCCATGGCGATCGCGGTGATCGGCGGCCTCATCGTCTCGACGATCCTGTCGCTCGTCTTCGTGCCGTCGTTCTTTACCGTCATGGACGACCTGTCGCGCTTCGCGACGTGGATCGCCTCGCTCGTCATTGCACCCAACGCGGCGGACGAGGAGGTCGTCGACGAGGCGCCACTCGCCCGCGTGCCGCCGCTGACCGGCGAGATCGCCGGCACCTCCGCAGCGCACCGCACGCCGGACCGCATCGCCGCCGAATAGAAGTTCCCCCGCATATTGCCGGCTCTACGGCGAGCCCCTACATGAGGGGGACTTTGCTCGTCCAGGCACGAAAGGAGCCGTCATGTTCGACGCCAAGGCACTTCTCGAGCAGATCGCGGCATCTGGCCGGCCCGGCCCCGAACCCGCCGCGCCGCAGAGCGGAGGCGGTCTCGCCGATCTCCTCAACCAGATCGCAGCCGGAGGCCAGAGCCCCGGAGGCGGCGAACGCGCCGGATCGGGCAACGTCGGCGATCTTCTTCGCAACGCCATCGGCCAGGCCGGCCCGGGCGGCGCGACAAGCCTCGATCAGATCCTCGGTCAGTTGCAGGATCAGGCCGGCAGGCTCGGCATGGGATCGGGCCCGGAGATCCTGGAGACATTCGGCAAGATCTTCGGCCAGGCGACCGAAGGCGTAAAGGAGGGCGCCGGCCGGATCGGCGAGGCGACCGGGGCGCGGGACGCGATCACCAACGCCGCGGGTGGCCGGACGCCGGAGGAGCTTCTTGCCCAGGTGAAGGACCTGATCGCCAACAACCGGTTCGGCGCCGGCGCGGTGCTCGGTGGCCTCGGCGGCCTTCTACTCGGCACGCGCACGGGCCGGGGCCTGACGTCGAGCGCCTTGAAAGCGGGCGCGCTGGCGCTGATCGGAGGCCTCGCTTACAAGGCCTACCAGAACCATCAGGCCGGCAAGCCGCTCATCACCGGGCCGCAGAACGCGGCGACCGCCGCGCCGTCCGGGTCCGGCTTCGAGCCGGCGGCCGTCTCCAACGAAGGTGCGCTGCTCATGATCCGCGCCATGATCGCGGCAGCCGCCGCCGACGGCCGCATCGATGACGCCGAATATGCCCGCATCACGTCGTCGCTCGAGGCGGCGAGAACCGACCCCGAAGCCCGGACTTTCCTCGAGAGCGAGCTGCGCCGTCCCGCTTCGGCGGCCGATCTGGCGGCCGCCGTTCGCACGCGCGCGGAGGCCCTGCAGGTCTATACCGCGGCGCGGATCGCCGTGGATGGCGACACGGCCTCGGAGGCCGGCTTCCTCGCCGAGCTGGCCGACAGGCTGGGGATCGACCGCAATCTCGCCGCCCAGGTGGATGCGACGATGCAAAGCACGGCGGCCTGATCTCGTCCGCCACGTCCGGCACCGGCGCCAAAGCAAAAAAGAAAAAGCGCGGGATTGCTCCCGCGCTTTTTGCTGTCTTCGTCGCCTCGCTCCGGCCGGGGCTACGCCCCTAGCTAGCGTCGTCGGCCTTGAAGAAGACATCGACCCGCATGCCCGTCAGCAGCGGCGGCTGGCCGTCGAGGGCGACCATGACCTCCAGGACCTCGATGTCGTTGGGACGGCGCGGACCGCGCGACGTGATGCGTTGCGGCCCGAGCGCAGGGGCGATCGACGTGACGACGCCCGTGAACTCCTGGCCGGAAAACGCGTCGGCCTTCACCACAGCCTTCTGCCCGACGCGAATCTTCACGACGTCGCGCTCTTCCACCTCGGTGCGTACGCGAAGGCCGCTGATATCGCCGAACAGGGCCAAGGGCGCCTCGGGCGACGTCACGGCGACCTCGCCGGTCCTGGCCCAGACGTTGAGGACCGTTCCCTCCGCGGGCGCACGCACGCGCGTGCGCTCGATCGCGTTCTCGACCTGCGTGACATCGGAGCGAGCCAGCGTGAGCGAGGATTCCAGACGCGAGGGAAGCGGGATGTCCTCCCGCTCGGCAACCTTGGCAAGCGCTGCCCGCTCGTCCGCGAGCTTGGCCCGCGCGTCGGAGAGCCTGGTGCGCGCATCGGTGAGCTCATCGGCATTGGCCGTTCCGGCGCGGACCTTGCGGGCGATGTCGTCGACCGCAATCTGCGCCGCGAAAACTGCGCGCTCCGCCTTGGCGGCGGTGTCCTCCGCCGTGCGGCGGTCGAGCGCCGGGCCCGTCACCGCCTCCTCGTCGCGTTCGAGGACGCGCACGGCCTCCTCGGCAAGCGCCGCCGTCAGCTTGGCCTGCAGATCGCTGTCGTCGAGGCGCACGAGAAGATCGCCGGCCTGCACGGCGTCGCCGGTCTTGGCCACCACTTCCATGATCTCGCCGGGCGACTGCGCCACGATGCGGATTTCACCCTCCTTCGGCTCGACGCGGCCCGTGGCCGAGGCGGCCCACGACCCCTTGAGCGTCTGGCCGGTCTCGGCGGCCGCGTGCTGCGCCGCCGGCCTCTCCTGGCTGTGCGACGACAGCGTGCCGTTGATGAGCACGCTGAGTGCGATCGCGATGATACCCGCCACCGTCAAGGTCTGCACGGTGGGATCGACTTTAAGCATTTGCCTTGCGCCTCTTCTTCGTCAGGTCGGTGATTTCGGGCGAGTTGACGCCCTCCGGCCGGCGCTCCTCGCCGACGATCTTGCCATCCTCGATGCGTATGACGCGATCGGCGTAGCCGAGCGTCCGCGGATCGTGCGTGACGGCGAGGACGCTGCGCTTCTGCTCTTTTGCGATCCGGGCAAGGAGCGCCATGACGGCATGGCCGTTCTCGCTGTCGAGAGCCGCCGTCGGCTCGTCGGCGAGCACGACGGAGGGCGAGGCCGCAATCGCGCGGGCGACCGCCACGCGCTGCTGCTCACCACCCGAGAGATTGCTCGGATAGTTCTGCAGACGATGGCCGAGGCCGACCTCGCGCAGCACCTCTTCCGCGCGCGCGGCGGCCGGGTAGCCCTTCTGGCCGAGAACGTCGAGTGCGATGCGCACGTTCTCGACCGCGTTCAAGGTGGGGAACAGATTGTAGCTCTGGAATATGAAGCCGATGTGCTTGCGGCGCAGCTCCGCCAGCTCCTCGGGTCCGAGGCCGTTCGTCGAGCGACCGGCGACGCGGATCTCCCCCGCCGTCGGCGCAAGGATGCAGCCCAGAATTGACAGAAGCGTCGTCTTGCCGGAGCCCGAGGGCCCCATCAGCAGGGTCAGCTCGCCGGAGACGAGCTTGAGGCTGACGCCCTTCAGCGCCATGACCTTGCCGGCGCCCTTGCCGAGCTCCTTGACGATGTCCCTGGCTTCGAGAACGGGTGCTACGTTCGTCATCTGCTGAACACCGTTGCTGGATCGATTTTCGTGACCTTGACGATGGCCGACACCGCCGAGATCGCGCACATGAACACCGTGAGCGCGAAAAGCGAGACCGCCAGTCCCGGCGTCATCACGAGCGGCAGCGGCGAGTTGCGGCTCATATAGAGAATGGCAAGCGCGATGACCATGCCGAGGCAGTAGCCGATGACCGCGCTCAAGCCCGCCTGGGCGAGGATCACCTTGTGGATGTAGGCCGCCGACGAGCCCAGCGCACGCAGAGTCGCGAACTCGTTGATGTGGTCCTTCGTGCTCGAATAGAGCGTCTGGGCCACGATGACGGTGCCGACCAGGATGCCGAGCAGCGCGCCGCCGATGAGAGCGATACCGGCCCCGGTCTTGAACAGCCATTGCGCCAGGCTGCGGTCGCGGAACTCCGCCTTGGTCAGAACCTCCACACCTTCGAGACGCTCCGTCAGCGCCGCTCGTACCGATTCCAGGTCGGCGCCGGGCACGAGCTGAACGAGGAAGAATGTGCTCTTGTCGCCCTTCTCGCCATCGACATTGAGGAGATTGCGGGCGCGCTGCAGGGGCGTGAACACGTAGGGCGACTGGGTGAACGAGCGGATGCCTTCGGTGAGCGCGCGCACGCGCACACGCCCCAGCGCGATCTGCGCCGTGCTGCCGATGCCGTCGATGCCGAGGTCCTTCAGATAGGTGCTGTCGACGGCGATGGCATCGGGTGCGCGGATGTCGTCCCAGGTGCCTTCGACGAGGTTCCAGGGCGCCAGCCCCCCGTCCTCCTTGTCGATGCCGACGACGGCCACGCGCGTCGACCCGCCGCTCGGCTTGCGCCATTCGGCGAAAGCCGAGACCATCGGGATGACGGCCTGAACGCCCGGCGCCGCCAGTGCCTGATGCCGCTGCCCGGGGGTCAGGAGGATGCCGCCTTCCTCGAAGCTCTTGGCCCCGAACGCGGTGATCCACAGGTCGCTGTTCGTCTTCTCGATCATGTTCGTGATCATGCGGCTCGACCCGAGGTAGAGCCCGAGCTGCACGGCAACGAGGACGATCGAGAAGAGGATGCCCACGAGCGTCACCGCGAGCCGGATGCGGTCGTGGAACAGGTTGCGGAATGCGAGGGTCAGGATCATCGCAGTTGCGGTTCCAATGCCAGGGTGCGCCGGATGGCGGCTGAGGCGGAGCTGGCCTCGGCCGGCTCCCTTTCGATCGACGTCGTCGGCAGAAATACGTTGGGCACGAACCGCGTCCGATCCGATGCGCTCAGGCGCCCGAACCCCAGAATTCGCGCTCGTTTTGTACTCCCAATGACGGCGTCCGTTAAGAGCAAAGCGCTTTGGCAGAAAAGTGTTCCGCGGCTGCGGCCGCTTAGGCCTGCGGCACCGGCGCAACCTCTTACGCCGCAGCGGATTATATAAGTTCCTGTTTTTGCCGCTTTCCGGCGCAACAGTCTATCGTTAATCCCTGCAGTCGTTAGCCACAGTCAGGACTAGGCCCTTGTCACGCGGCACCAAGACGCAACCCCTCTCGCTCCTTCTTGCAGCCCTCGCACAGGGCGCGCTCGTGGCGGTCGCCCCAAACGTCGCCACGACCGAGACCGTGCTGCCCGAGGCCGGGCTCTGGTACGACGATACCGGCAAGGGGGCCGTCGAGCTCGCGCCCTGCGGCACGAAATTGTGCGGGCGCATCGCTTGGCTGAAGGAGGAGGTCAATGCCGAGGGCAAGCCGCTTGTCGATCGACACAACCCCAACCCGGCCCGGCACGCAACGCCGATTTGCGGCTTGCAGGTGATCGGTGGGGCACAACGCATGGCGGGGGGCACGTGGGAGTCCGGCTGGATTTACGATCCCAAGACCGGAAAATCCTACGACCTGTCGTTCGCCCTCCAGGGACCCGATCAGCTCAAGGTGACGGGATACAAGGGCATCAAGCTGCTTTCCAAGAGCTTCACCTGGACCCGCGCGCCCCAGGACCTGCCCCGTTGCAATCCCGCAGCGGCTGCGGCGGACGCGCCGAGAAAGCCCGCGGGCGGGGGCGAGGCCTTGCCTTGGGCGAAGCAATAGCCCCGAGCAATCAGCAACCCTGAACGAACAAGAAAACGCCGCAGCGAGGGATCGCTGCGGCGTTTCGATATCGGTCGGGGGGAGCGTGCCGCCGGTCAGGCCGAGCCGGTCAGGCCGACTCGCCGACGCCCTTGCCTTTGAGAAGCTCTTTCACGGCCGCCTTCTCCTCCAGCTTTTGCGTCAGACGGACGGCGAAATCGACCGCCCTGTCCACGACGAGCGAGCGCTGCCGGTCGAGCGTCACCATGTGATAGCAATCGTCGAGCACCGTGCATTCGACGAGACCGCCGAGCCTGCGCTGCAGCGTCAGGGCGTTCCACAGCGCGCTCTGGTCGTCCTCGCGCGGATGGAAGATCGCCGTCTCCTGCTTGATGCGGGCGAGGCTCTTGCGAACGTCCTTGGCGAGCTGCTTGAACTCGAACACCAGGCCGCCGCCGCGTCCGAACAGATCCTCGATGGGACGCTCGTCGCTCTTGAAGCTCTCGATGACGAAGTTGCGGATGCGCTCGTCCTTGATGCCGTAAGGCGCGCGCTGACGGAAGTGGAGCAGGCGCGCGAACCACTTGTGGTGCACTGCCTTGAAGAAATGGAAGCTGCGCGGTACCGCCCATCCGTTGGGCCAGATGGTGGGCGCAAAGAGCATGATGCCCTGAACGTGGCTGGGTCGCTCGCGCGCGAGGCGCAGCGCCAGCATTGCTCCGGCCGAAAGGCCGCCGACGATGATCGTGTCGCAGCGCGCCTTGAGCTCGTCGTGCGCGGTCTCGATGGCGCGATACCAGTCCTTCCAGGTCGACAGGGCCGAGACGTCGGTGCCGCCGCCGAGGCCCGGCAGCAGAGGGCAGTAGACCGTGTAGCCCTGGCGCGCCAAACCCTGTGCCACGAAGCGCAGTTCGATCGGATTGCCACCGAGGGAATGGATGAGCAGCACGCCCACACGCCCGCCCGGGATGACCAGACTACCCCGGAATCCGGTAAATTTATCTTTGTGATTCATGTGGTTAGCTACACCCGCTCGCACTCTGTACAAACCGAATTAAGCCGATCGCGACGGCAAAGCCAAGCAAGTTCTTGGCCGCTGCCGCATTCGGACACACCTGCCGGACGGTTTCGTCGGGGCCGGCGTCCGAAGGTTGGTTGTCCCACCCGCCGAAGGGTAGCATCGTCTCAAGACCGTTTTGCTGCGTTGCAACAAAAACGTCAAACCGTTTTCGCTTGGCCGGCGCCCGATGACGATAGGTCGTTGTGCCGCAACGGGACACGCTGCTTGGCGACCTCCGACGGCAAACATAATTTCCATTGCTCCAGCGTGAGTTAGGGCTCGCCGCCGGCATCGCGGCGGGTTGTCGGCACGCGCGCGTCTCGCCGTCCACTACGGCCAAATCGTGACCACAGGCGGGCCGCCTGGAAGCTCGATTGGCCGCGCTGCGGGCCGGCTCGGTCGGGCAAGCGGCGCTCCGTCCGCACCCCCGTCGCCGCGCCAACCGGATTGCGTCCAGGCTGAACCTCGTCGCGGCCGCCTAGCATTCCGGCAATAAACTAAACATTCGCCTAGCTGGCGCTTGCAGAGCGACAGGCAACTGTTTCCGCCGCGTCGAGCGATCGCCTGTCGCACGCCACATCTACGTCTATACTGACATCGCGTGCAGACGGAGCCGTCGGCCGCGGCGGCAGGGAGTGCGATGGCGTTGGCAAATTCCACGACAGCCCGATCCAAGACGGCGCTTGCCTGGGGATTGAGCCTGTCGCTAGCGGCCGCCCAGATCGCGCCGTCCTTCGCCGGCTCGCCGCCCGCACCAGCAGCAGCCGACTACGCCGCCTGCGAGACGACCAGCGAGAGCGAGTTCCGCGCGGCCGTGCTGGCGATCACGACCGCCAGTCTCGTGAAGGGCACGTCCGGCATCGACTACCGTGCCGCCGTCGCCGACGAATGGCGCCGCCTCGACGTCGGCCGGACGATCGACGCGGAGGTCGACAAGGCCTTCGCGGCGGTCCGCGACGAAACGAGCTGGGGCAGCCTGCTCCAGTCGCTCGGCAGCGAGGACAAGGCCCGAGAGTTGACGGTCGCGCTGACCGAGCGTGTCTATCGCTCCGAAGCGGTGAAGAAGGCGATCGAGGAGCTGGCGACCGGCGTCGGCCGGGGGCTCGGCAGCCGCCTCGAGATCGCGACCTCGGATGCGGCAGGGCCAGCCCTGGAGTGCCTGAAGGCTTTTCTCGGCCCCCGCTACGGAACGACGGTCGCCGGCATCGTGACCGGGACGGCCGGGCGCGAGTTCGAGATCGGCGCCGCAGCGGCCGCCGGAGGTGTCACAGCCGGCGGCGTGCTGAGCGAGACCGCCGGCGGCATCACCGGCGCCGCTATCCTGGTCATGCGGCGCCAGCTCGGCAATATCGCGGGACGCATCGGCCAGCGGCTCGTCGGCAGCATCCTGTCGCGCCTCGTCGCGGTGGTGGCGGGCGGGATCGGGCTCGTCCTGATCGCCAAGGACGTCTGGGATTTGCGCTACGGCGTGCTGCCCATCATCGCCAGCGAGCTCAAGTCGGCAGAGAGCAAGGCCAAGGTGCAGGAGGAGCTGGCGACCGCCATCGGCGACCAGATCCGCGACCACGTCGCCGAGATCGCGCGGCACGCCTCCGATCGGATCGTGCAGATCTGGAAGGAGTACCGGGCCGCCCATGCCCTCGTCCTCGACCTCGCCGAGAGACAGGGCGACTTCCGCGGCTTCCTCGATCGCCAGCGGCCCGAAGCGCTGCCCCGCGTCGACGAGGTGACGGCGCTGCTGCTCGCAGCCGAAGGTGATGCGGGCGTCATGCGCCGCTTGGCCGACGGCACGCTCGACGAGGCCGTCAACCGTCTTCCCGAGCCGGCCATGGACATCGCGCGTCAGACGCGCTCCATCGAGACGGCTCTGGCCTGGAACGCCGTCGCAGGGGCGCGGATCGACAAGGTCGTCGAATACGAGATCTTCCAGCGCGCCAAGCCGTCGGATTTCACCCGGCAGTCGCTCGAACGGACGGTCGCGCTCACCGACCCCGTGGCGATCAAACGGCTTGCCGCCGTGCCGGCCGCAACCCGTGACGCGCTCTTCGATCTTGAACCGTCGGTCCTAACCTCCGCCGCCCGCAGCCTCAACGAGGCGCAGCTCGCGACGCTGTCCGGCTATCTCGACCGGCTGGCCCCGGCGCCGCGCCAGCGCCTGCTCAACCGCTTGGCGGCGTCCCCCGCAAGCCTCGCCGATCTCACGGAGCCCCGTGTCCGGGATGCCGTGCTTGCCAGCCGGGATCAGGGCGCGGCCCTCGACATTCTCTTGCGCCCGGCCGCCGAGGAGACGCCCGCCGCGCTGAAGACGGACGTGAGCCTCGCCCTCGACGGGCGAATCCATCCACGGATCCTGTGGCACAAGCACCCGAGCCTCGTCGTGGTGGCGGCGCTTGCCGCCGTGGTCGTACTGCTGCTGCTGCACCGCCTCTTCCGGCGGCCGAAACAGAGGGGCGATTCCGGCACGACCCCGACACCACAGCCCATCTCCCGATGACAGCGTTCAACGTCCGGCGTGCGGGGCCGCACCGTCCGTTTCCTCCACAGGGTTGTCGCCCCGCCCGTGTCCGTCCGCGGAGGAGCCTGCTATAAGCGCCACCATATCAATCGGGAATCGCTCTGGGGGTGACACATGGCGAGGCTTTCCAGAATGGGGCTGCACGGGGAGGCGACGATGGGCTTGAAGGCACCGGGAATTCTGACGTTCATGATCTCGGTGATCCTTACAGTCGCCGTGCTGTTCGTATGGTTCTTCGACGCCAAGATCCCGTTGCTCGAAGGACCCGGCCTGCTGGTCGGTCTTCTGCTCGCTCAGGTCATCCTGATCCTGGGCTGCACGATGCGGGGCCTGTGAGCAAAAGCCGTCGGACCGCGATCAGCTTTGTGCTCCGCAATATTGGTCCGTATCACTTTGTTGCCGGTGGGAGATTTGCGGGTGCTCTGTGCGCAACTGTCGCGCGACAGAGGGTGTGCTGTCCGGCCGGCGCCCGACCGGTAACATCCCGCCTATGAAGCGCCAGATCTCATCCCCCTGTCCGCATCGCGTGCGTCGTTCGTCGCGCGAGATTGCGTTTGCGCTCGCGATCACGCTGGCTGCCGTCATCATGTTTTTGATGGCCCGCGAGCCGACGGAGCTTGCCTCCGCGCCGTCGGCCGAGTCCGAGACGATCGGAAACCCGTAGGCGAGCCCGCGCGAGAAGCTAAGGCCGTCCATAGCCGTTCGCGAACACATCGGCTTGACTCTCGTGCGCGCACTGCGACGAAGCCGGCTCCTCACGCGAGCGGGCGGGCCGGTACGAGCCCCCGCACCGAATTTCCAAGATAAACCTTCTCCGCCGCCGCGAGGTCCTGCAGCGTCAGCACGCCTTCCACGGCGCGCCCCGTGGCGATGAGCTCCGCACGCAGCACGCCCGGCAGAAGACCGGCCGGCAGCGGCGGCGTCACGAGGCGGCCGCCACGCTCGACGAAGATGTTGGTCCGGCTGCCCTCGGCGAGCTCATTGCGCTCGTTGAGGTAGATGACCTCGTCCGCCCCCACCGTGTCGGAATACTGCTTCCACTCCTGGTCGTAGAGCTCGCGCCGGGTGGTCTTGTGGAACAGGAAGGCGTCGCTGCTGTCGAGACGCGTCGGCGACACCACGTACGTCATTTCGAGCCCGGGAACGGCGGACGGCAGCGGCGCGGAGGTGACGGTGATGCGGCCGTCCTCGGCGAGCAGCATCCGCACTCTGAGACGCGGATGCTCGCGGCCGGCCGAGGCCACCTCGCGCTCGAGCGCCGTGCGGGCGGCCGCCTCATCGAGCTTGAAGGAGAAATAGCGCGCCGACGCCGCAAGTCGCTCAAAATGCCGGTCGATCAGCCAGAAGCCGGTCTCGCGCTCCCACAATAGCGTCTCGATGAGCTCGAAGGTCTTCGGCGGATCGGTGAGGAACTTCATCTTCAGCAGGCATTCGTCGTACTCCTTCGTACCGACGCTGTCATAGACGACGCCCGATCCGATCCCCATCTCGCCCGATCCGTCGCGGAAGATGATGGGCGACCGGATCGCGACGTTGAACAGGGCCTGACCGCCGGGCGAAAGGCTGCCGATCGCCCCGCAGTAGACGCCCCGCGGCTCGGTCTCGTACTCGGCGATGAGCTCCTGGGCCCGGATCTTGGGCGCACCGATGACCGAGCCCGGCGGAAAGATCGCGCGCCACAGGTCGAGCAGCGTCACGCCGTCGAGCAGGGTGGCGCGGACGCCGGACGTCATCTGGTGCAGGGTCCGGTAGGTCTCCACCGTGAAGAGGTCCGTGACCTCGACGCTGCCGATCTCGGCGATCCGCCCGATGTCGTTGCGCATCAGGTCGACGATCATCAGGTTCTCGGCCCGCTGCTTGACGTCGGTGGCGAGGATGCGGCGCGCTTCCGCGTCAGCCTCCGGCGTGCCCCCGCGTGGCGCGGTTCCCTTCATCGGCCGCGTCTCGATCGTGCGGCCCCTGCGCTCGATGAAAAGCTCCGGGCTCGCGGTGAGCACGGTCACCTCGCCCGTGTCGACGATGCCGCCGTAGGCAACGCGCTGGCGCTGCCGCAGATCGCGATAGAACGTCAGCGGCGAGCCGGACAGCCGGAAGCGGGCCTTGAAGGTTAGGTTGAGCTGGTAGATGTCGCCGGCGCGGATCTTGTCCTGCACCTTCTCGAAACGCGCGACGTACTCCTCTTTCGTCCAGGCGCGGGTCACGTTGCTGAACTGGTAGCTGCCGCTCTTGGTGTGGGTGGAGAGCCAGTGGTCGACCTCGGCCTCGGTGAGCTGGGCTGGTTTGTTGTAGAGACCGAACCAGAGCAGGGGAACCCGGCGCGCAGCCGGCAGCAACGGCGCGAGCCGGGGCTCGAGCACGTAGCCGAGCTCGAACGAGAAGAAGCCGGCCGCATAGAGGCCGGCGGCGCGACCGGCCTCGAGGCGCGCGAAGGCCTCCGGTACGTCCTCGGGCGTCTCGGCCACGATAATGTCGAGCGGTGCGGTGAAAAGCTGCGATGGCGGGCCCCGGCCGGAGCTGTTGTCGAGGAGCACGAAGGCTTCCTCGAGACGGGCGGGCGCCGGCACGGGGTTGGCGGCGGGGCGCGCGCCCGGATCGTCTTTCTTCATCGGCAATTCGGTCCCGAGATCGCTTGGGCGGCGGCCCTGAGGCCGTTCTAGCGCAGGGAACGCAGCGAAGAAAGCGGCCGACGCTTCTTGTGGAGCAGCCACACCGCGCCACGCGCGCTCAACACGGGCCGACCGGCCGGGCGTTCGTGTCGCGGGGCAAGCGTTGCGCGCCCCTCACAGCGCTCTTCACAGGGGCGAAAAACGTGCTATAGCACCCCGGCATGAGCCGCCCTTCGAGGCGGCTTTTCAATCGGCTGTGGCGATCGGGGCCACGCCGCATTTCCGAGCGAACTGGATCTTTCGCAAGGTCACGTCCGTTTCGGCTCCGTCGGTGACGCGGGGTGGAGCAGCCCGGTAGCTCGTCAGGCTCATAACCTGAAGGTCGTAGGTTCAAATCCTGCCCCCGCAACCAACCGAACACATCGATAGAAATAAGTAGCTTTTAACGTTCCAACGTTGCAGCGGCCGATTGCCGGGCGCCGAGGGCGCTAGGGATACGGAAAGCCCGTCGGTGTCCGCGTTTCGGCGGGCCGGCGGCGCCACCACAGCGCTCCCAGCAGGATCGATCCCGCGAGAAGCGCGCCGTTCACCGCGATAGCCATGGGATCGGACGGAGCGAAGCCGTGCCGGAGAACGTGGCCTGCTGCCGTCAGCGCCAAGGCGACGGCGGTTGCGATGCGCAACCCGCCGAGCGGCACGGCCGGCAGCAGTGCCGCCGTGAGCAAGAGCGACATTGTCAGCGCCACGTAGGACAGCAACGGGCCGACCTGGGGTGCGGCCAGCGCCGCGATCGCGAGCACGAGCGGCTGGCCCCAGACCACGGCCACCCAAAGCCGGCTCCACAAAATGGCGCTCGCGGCGCGCTCCTGTCGGCGGATCAGCCATATGTTCACGCCGGTCACGCAGATGACGCAGAGCGCAAGGCCGAGCCCCCCATAGATCAGCCGGATGGGAAAGCCCGCAAACGTCCCGTAGTGTAGCGGCGTCAACGCGGCGATCAATTGCTTGGCGGCCGGGCCGTCGGCAGACCCGTTGCGCCCCATGTATTCGCCACCGCCCGCGAAACGGTAGCTCTCGCCGCTGGCGAGGTGGCCATGCGCGTCGGTGTCGATGTGAAGCATCTGGCCCGCCGTGCCCGCCTGCTCGATCATGACGAAGGTGACCCTTGCCGGCGCGTTCTCAGTCTCGATGCGGCGGATCATTGCCGCGATATCGGGCAGCAGCGCCGGCTCCATGCGGCGATGCGCGGGCTGGGGCCCCAGCACCTCGGTGATGCCGCGATCGATGTCGCTGCCGTAGGCCACCAGCAGGAAGGCCGGTCCGATCAGACCCGCCAAGGCGAGGCTCGTCCCTGTGAGAGTGACCGTGATGTGGAACGGCAGCCCCCATACGCTCAGCCGGTTGTGCAGATCGGCTTCCGCGATGCGTCGCGGGGTGCCGAGGCGCAGATGAAAGGCATCGCGAACAATGCGCGGGTGCGCGCACAGCCCGTTGATGACGAGCGCGAGCAGGACGGCGCCCACCAGCGCGATGAGAAGCCCGCCCCAGGGAGACGGAAGATGCATCTCCTCGTGCAGGCTGACGACGAGCCGGGTCCAGGGTATGCGCACGGCGTGGCGCGCGATGCCATCTTCGCCGGCGAGCGTGTTGTCGCCGGCGCCGGGCACTCTCACCTCGAACCGGGGCAGCTCGTACGTCGGGCCGAAGAGAACGACGGTTTTTCCCCGCGCGCCCTCGCGATTCAGTGCCTCCGCCGCAGCCTTGGCATAGGCTTCCGGCGCGACAGCGCGCACGAGAGGGGCATCCGGCTGTTCCCAGCGCTTCAACTCGGCGGAGAAAACCGACAGCGTTCCCGTGAGGCAGACCTGATAGAGGAGCGCCCCGAAGGCGAGACCCAGGAGCGAGTGGCCGGCGAGCGAAACGCGGACCAGATTCGGGCTCCAGCGCCAACGTCGGCGAGCGGCCATTGCTTCAGCCTGCGCCGAGAAGCCGGGGCGCGACGATGAGGGCCGCGTAGAGCGTGGCGATGGCGCCCGTCAGGAGGAGGGGTTTCAGATTGCTCGCTGACAGTGCCCAGGCCATCGCCCCAGCCCATAGCAGCGGCAGGAGGTAGACCGCAACGACGGATCTCGTCGGCGCCGCAAAAGGGAGGATCGCAACCAGCGCGGCCGCCGTCAGGATCGCGACGATCCCAGACAGCAAGACCGACAGGAGCACGCGGATGGTATCACGGACGACCGTCGCCTGGTCATTGCTCCGGAGGGTCCGCGTCACGCCGTGCGTGTGAGTGCGCCTCATGCGGCCCGAGAACACGACGAGCACGACTGCCGGCGACGCGATCGCGAAGGCGGTCGGGATGCCGGTCTCGGCCTCAAATGCCGCAACGACCGTCGCCGATCCCAGCAGCGTGGCGGCAGCGGCGAGTGCGGCGTGGATGCGCCGCCCGTGCCGGTGGAGCCAGACGCGCCGCAGGGCAAAGCCCGCGAATACGAACGCCACGGCCGCAACACCCATCGCAGCGGCCTGCATGCCCGTGATCGGGGGCCCCATCCTGTCGCCTCCGCCCGGGCTAGAACCGGCCCCTCAGCGTGACGCCGAAGAGCTGCTCGTCGCCCACCGTCGCTTCCGTCGCGCCCTGAGAGATGCTCGTGACATACTCCTCGTCGAGAATGTTCTTGGCGAACAGCGTCAGCGTATAGTGCTCCCACTCCCAGCCTGTGCGGGCGTCGAGAACGGTGAAGCCGTCGACGAACCGGATCGGCGTGTTGTCGAGATCGCCGTTGCTGTAGTAGCCGTCGGTGTGGCGCACATTGGCGCCGATGAACCAGCCCGAGCGGTCTTTGTACATGCCGCCGGCGACGATGTTGTATCCCGGCGCCTCGGGAAATTCGTTGCCGCTGAAGTCTCCCTCGACCGTGTCGAACTCGTCGAACTCGGTCTGCAGCAGGCCGAGCGACGCGAACAGCTGGAGCGGCGGGATCGGCCGCCAGCGGGCCTCGATCTCGGCGCCGTAGGAATGCGAGCTGTCGGCATTGACGATGAACACCGCACCGGGAAACAGCGGATCCTCCACGGCGACCTGCTGATTGCGGTAGTCGTAATAGAAGACGTTACCGTTCAGCGACAGCGTATCGGCGAACCAGCTAGAGCGGTAGGAAATCTCGTAGGCGTCGAGGTATTCGGCATCGACGTCGTTGACGTCGCCCGCAAGCGTCAGCTCCGTGAAGCCGGGACGGTAGCCTTTGCTGTACGTAAAGCCGACGGTTTGGTTGGGCGTCAGATCGTAGGTGAGCCCGAGCTTGGGCAGAGCCTCGGTGAACTCCGCATCGCTGCGCAGCGCCACGTCGACGGGCGTGAAGGTTCCCAGATCGAGCGCCATGCCCGTCTGCGCACCCTTGACCTCGTCCTTGAGTATCCGGCCGCCACCGATCACGACGAAGCGATTTAGAAAGCGCCAGCGCAGATCGGCATAGGCCGCCATGCTCTGCGTCTCGCTGTCGAGCGTGATGTCCTGCAGCGTCACAACGCCAAAGGGCAGATCCATCGCTGCCGTATCGAGCGTAATGAAGGAGTCGGTGTCGTTCGTGAACGAACCGTAGAAGAGGCCGATGACGCCCGACAGCCCATTCCCCGTGTTCTCGATCTCAAGGCGGATGTCCTGCGTGAAGTCTCCGCCGTCGCGGATGTCGTCGCGCTGCAGCGGCGAGCCGGCGGCCGTGTCGATAAGCGCCTGCGTGTCGGCATAGGCGGTGATCGAACGCAGCGTCAGGCCCGAGCCCAGATCATAGCCGATGTCGGAAACGTAGTTGTTCGTGTCGGTCGTGCGGAAGTCCACGCTCGACGTGGGCACATCGAAGACCCGGTCGAAAAAGTCGGGACCGGTTACCGAGGTGACGGCCGGCGTATCGACGGTGCGGGCCACCGTGAACAGCGCGCTGAGGCCCGGCAGACTGTCGGGCTCGACGAGCAGCTTGCCGCGGATGTTGCGCAGCCGGTCGTCGTCGAGCTCGTTGTTGGCGGGGTCCGTATAATGGATGTCCTTGTTGCCTTCCAGCGCCTGGCCGGCTATGCGCAGGGCCGTCTGGCCGGCGACGATCGGCGCGTTGAATACAAAGCCACCGCTCTTTAGAGCGTTCTCGCCGACGGTCCCTTCCAGGATGGTGAGGAACTGGTAGGTCGGATCGTTCGTCTTGACGTGCACGCTGCCGGCCAGCGAGTTGCGCGCCTGCAGCGTCGATTGGGGACCGCGCAGGACCTCGACTTGCTCGACGTCCCATAGCCCGCGGGCGCCCCGTCGCGTCGCTTCCGGGTTTTGCGTCGCCCCGTCGATGATGACCGAGATCACAGGCGCGAGCCACGGACTTTGGTTTTGCGTCAAGCCCTCGGAATTGATGCCGCGGATCGTGAAGCCGGAATTGCCTTTGGAGCCCTCGGGCGCCATCACGTTGGCGGTCTGATTGAGAGCCTCCTGGACATCCTGGATCTGCTGCTCGCGGATCTGCTGCCCGGTCACGACGCCGATACTCGTCGTCGTGTCCCGGAGCGTGCGAACGACCTTCTCGCCCTCGACCACGATGCCAGGCAGTGCGACGGCGGGCGCAGACGTGGCAGGAGCGGACGCTCCCGGCGTCCCGGCCGTCGTACTGGCCGGCCGCCCGGGATTGGCCCTCAGAGCTTGCTTCTTTTTGTTGCGCTTGGCCGGTGCCACCTGCGACTCGACCTCGACCGGCGGCAGCACGACCCCGTCCTCCGCCACGGTCTCCACCGTGGGCGGCTCGTCGGCAGCCGGCGCGGCCTCTTGCGCGCGCACAGTTCCGGCCATGAAGGCCAGCGCGATCGCCGAGAGCATGCCGAGCGATAAGAAATGCACGACCCTCTCCGGACGCAATTCACGAGCAGCGGGCCTTTCTGGGGCAAAGCTTGCCGTCCAGACACAAAGCGACAGGGTCATGCGTGCACCGACTCCGAAACGGCTTGCCGGCCCGAAGCCTTCCGCCGGGCCGCGGTTCGATTGTTGACTAAGTTAGTAATGATTAATAGTGCAGCGATGCCACACGCCGACAGTCACGAGCATATCCGGCCCATCGCCGAGGACGCCCCTCACGGCATGCCACATCGGCCCCCGACCTGCGGGCCGACGGGTCGCGAAGCTCCGCCCGCACCAGCCGTCCAAGATCGGTCACGGCCGCAATCGCAATAAGGCAACATATTGTTCCTGCACGTGAAATAGGATGGGTCTGCGGAGGGTCGGACGTCTGTCGGCCGTTCTCGCGCCCTTCGCGCTTTGCCTGCGGTCGCGACTACGGCTCGGCGTGCGGCCTGGGTCGGCGGACCCATGACGACGCCGCCGATGCAGCCCATGAATTGACCTGCCGTTGGCGCGCACCTACCTTGCGCGCCCGATCCGGGGCCGCGCCCCGACCTCTCTGACAGATGCCCGACAACCGGAGACCCGGCACTCAGCCGGACGCCCTGCGCCCATGTCCATGCACGCCGCCCCTGCCCAGCTCGACGTCGTCAACGATGCCCGCGTCTGGCCCTTCGAGGAAGCCCGCCGCCTGGTGGAGCGCCTGCAGAAGCTTAAAGGCGGAGCGGACAAGACCGTCCTGTTCGAGACCGGCTACGGGCCGTCGGGCCTGCCGCACATCGGCACGTTCGGCGAGGTGGCGCGCACGAGCATGGTGCGCCGGGCCTTCGAGGCGCTGACGGGGGGCAAGGTGAAGACGCGCCTGCTCTGCTTCTCCGACGACATGGACGGCATGCGCAAGGTGCCCGACAACGTGCCGAACCAGGAGATGCTGCGCCAGCACCTGCACGAGCCGCTCACCCGCGTGCCCGACCCGTTCGGGCAATACGAGAGCTTCGGCCACCACAACAACGCTATGCTGCGCCGGTTCCTGGACACCTTCGGATTCGAATACGAGTTTGCGAGCGCCACCGACTACTACACGTCGGGCAAGTTCGACGCGATCCTGCTGCGCGCCGCCGAGCGCTACCGGCAGATCATGGACATCATGCTGCCGACGCTCGGCGAGGAGCGTCAGGCGACCTATAGCTGCTTCCTGCCCATTTCTCCGACCTCCGGCCGCGTGCTCTACGTGCCGATGAAGGAGGTCGACGCCAAAGCGGGCACCGTCACCTTTACCGACGAGGACGGGCGCGACGTGACGCTGCCGGTGACGGGCGGCAACGTGAAGCTGCAGTGGAAGCCCGATTTTGGCGCTCGCTGGGCCGCCCTCGGCGTCGACTTCGAGATGTACGGCAAGGATCACCTGTCGAACACCGTCGTCTACGACGGCATCTGCAAGGTCCTCGGCGGCACGCCGCCCGAGCACTTCGTCTACGAGCTCTTCCTCGACGAGAAGGGCGAGAAGATCTCCAAGTCGAAGGGGAACGGCATCACGATCGACGAGTGGTTGACTTACGCGACGCCCGAAAGCCTCGCGCTCTTCATGTTCCAGAAGCCGAAGTCGGCCAAGAAGCTGCATTTCGACGTCATCCCGCGGGCGGTGGACGACTACCTGCAGTTCCTTGCCGCCTATCCGGGCCAGGATCCCAAGGCGCAGCTCGACAATCCGGTCTGGCACATTCACTCCGGCCAGCCGCCGGCCGCATCGAGTCCCGTCTCGTTCGCTCTCCTGCGCAACCTCGTCGCTGCGTCCAATGCCGAGAGCAAGGAGGTGCTGTGGGGCTACATCCGCCGCCACATGGCGGACGCCTCGCCCGAGACGTACCCGCTCCTCGACACCCTCGCGGGCTATGCCGTGCGCTACTACCGCGACTTCGAGCTGGCGAAGAAGACCTATCGCGCGCCCGACGAGGTGGAGCGCGCCGCGCTGATCGCGCTGTCGGACGCCTTGGCGAAAGCACCGGCCGACGCCAGCGCCGAGGCCCTCCAGACCATCGTCTACGATGTCGGCCGCTCGGTGCCGCGATACCAGGACTTCAACGCCAAGGGCGCGACGCCGGAGCGGCCGGGCGTCTCGAACGCCTGGTTCAGCGCCATCTACGAGGTGCTGCTCGGCGAGCGCAAGGGGCCGCGCTTCGGCTCTTTCATCGCGCTCTATGGCATTGCGGAGACGCGCGCCCTGATTGCCCGCGCTCTTAACGGCGAGACCGGCAAGGCGGCCTGACGATGACGGTGGGCAAACAGCCAGACCACCCATGACGTCATGGCCGGGGTGACCCGGCCATCCAGGAGCGGACGGGACCCGGTCACTCCCGCTTGCCGAGCGGCGGCAGGCCGAAATCTGCGAGCAGGAGGCTGATCAGGCGGTCGGTGCGCTCGCCGATCGTCCGCGGTGTCCATTCGCTTTCCCGTGCGGCGTCGCGCGCCAGAGCGAAGTCGGACCGCTCCAGGATGGCCCGCTTCTCCTGCCAGGACAGCGTCCCCGCCTGCTGGTTCTCGCGGCCGGAGAGCAGTACGACGTTGCCGAGCTTCTGGTGATGGGCCTTGCACCCGTCGGGCGAGCGGAAGATGTCGAGCCACGCGCGGCAGCCGTGCGGATTGCGCGGCAGGATATGCTCGATCGTCACCTCGTCGCGAACGATCGGGCCGGGTTCCGCGCCGAGAATCAAGCTCAAGCGCCGCAGCAGATTTCCGGCGTAGTGCTTGGCCGCCAGATTGGCGCTGCGCATGTTGGAGATCGCGTCCGCCCTGAGCTTGTGATCGACCACCAGACGCGACATGGCGTCCGGGCGCCGCAATGCCTCGATCTCGCCCAGCAGGTGATGCAGCCGCGTCTCCTGCACGCCGGGATCGACGCCCGCAATCTTCGACAGCCACACGAGCCTGTCGAGCCGCCAGATGAAGTCCAGCGTATCGGGCGCATCCGAGCCGCGCACTTTCATCCAGAGCAGCACCGCCGGCATCCAGCTATGCGGATCGACCCATGTCATGTAGTCGATGTGCCGGGCGATCGCATCCCGTTCGGGCCCGGCCCGGCCCACGTGACCGCGGCGGACATCGCGCATCCGGGTCGCGTAGGGGACCATATGGTCGGCCATGAAGGCGAGACCGTCGCTGGCGAGCGTGAAGCGCTCCACGATCTCGGCCTCCACCGGACGGATCGACTGCGCGCGGCCGCGCCAGGTCAAGGCGCGAATGTGACCGAGGAGCCGGTACATATCCTCCGGCGGGAGCATGCTCTCGCAGCTCTCCCAGAGATGGCCCGCGGACGCGTGGTTGTTCGCAGGCATCGCGGAGAGGATCATGGATTTCGCCTCATCCGCGTGGTTGAACGCGAGGCGCGTCTCCTGCTCGGTGTTGAGCATCGTCCACGCGTCGTCTGCGTCATCGACGATCACCGTGACGAAACGGCAACAGCCGATGAGAAACAACGCGAGCTCGCGGCGGAACTCCGCGCCGATGCCCGGCGCCAGGAGCTCGGACCGGATGCAGTCCCGGTTGGCGACGATGTTGCGCTCCGTTTCCGACAACTCCTCGCGGGCGACGTCGGGATCGTTGTCGGTGGTGCCACGCTGCTGAACGACGCTCTCGAACAGCGTTGCCGGGTGCGCCTTGACGGAGAGGATGAAGCGCCGGGGATCGTTCGCCGGCCACGTCTCGTCCAGGATCATTCTGTGCAGCCGATCGGCCAGCACCGGATCGGATTCCAGATCGCGAAGGACGGCGAACAGCATCGTCAGCGTCACCATGCGCTGATGGCCGTCGACGATCTCGACGTCCGCCGATCCGGCCCGCCGCGCCAGCATGAGGCGGCCCAAAGGATAGAACCGCCGCGGGCCGTCCTTCAGCGCGGCAAGCCGCAAATCGGCGAGAAGGCGCGCCACATTCTCGGTGCGCCAAGCATAGGATCTCTGAAAGCAGGGAAGCCGGAAACGGAAGCTGCCATCGAACAGCCGGCCGATCGTCATCACCTCGGCGGTCATCGGCTCCGGCGCTTTTGCGAATACACGCGGTCGGTCTGGCTTCTCGGTTGCAGGCGGGTCCAAGATCGCAGAGGCGCGGGCGACGAGGGCCGCTCTTGCCCAGAAGCCGCGGGGGGCTTCTTCTGACCGACGCTGTACCAAACGCTCCCCCTCGACGCGATCCGCGGAACTTTGCGCCTTTGCCGCCGGGACGCACGACGTCATCCGGCGGCATGCATGACCGTCCGGCTCATCGGCCAGCGACGAGCTGCGTGGAAGCCTTGAGTATTCACCAGCGCATGCGTCCATGCAAGCATCCGGGCGATGAATCTGTCGTGCGCGGTCGGCGCCGATCGGGCGAGCGCACAGCCGATGAGCCGGAATTCCGTTGCGATGCCGCGCTTGCCCGAACGCCGCAAGTCTCCTACTCATCCGCCACGCCTCAACCGAAAAGATCGGAACCCGCGTGACGAACATCGTTTACAAAATCGTGCACGACGCCGAGTGGCGCGCGGCGTGCCGCGCCGGGCTTTATGCAGGCTCCGCCGACGACGCGCGGGACGGCTTCATCCACCTCTCGCTCGCCGACCAGATCGAGACGACGGCCGCACGCCATTTCGCCAACCGCGCCGGCCTCTTGCTCGTCGCCTTCGACGCCGGCTCGCTCGGCGCGGCGCTCAAGCTCGAACCCGCGCGCGGCGGCGCGCTGTTTCCCCATTACTACGGCGCGCTGCCGACCGCTTTGGCGTTGTGGGAGAAGCCGATGCTCCTTGGCGAGGACGGAGTGGCGCGCGTGGCGCAAGGACCGGTCTGATGCTATCCGCTTTCTATGGCCTCGCCCGCGGCGCCCTCTTTGCCATGGAGCCCGAGGACGCGCACGAGCTCTCCTTGAAGCTGTTGGAGCGCGGGCTCTATCCGCGCGACTCCGTTGGCAATCCATCCGCGCTGTCGACGCGCGTCTTCGGGCTCGACTTTCCAAATCCCATCGGCATCGCCGCGGGCTACGACAAGGATGCCCGGGTGCCCGATGCCGTTCTCGGCCTCGGCTGCGGCTTTGCTGAGGTCGGCACGCTGACACCGCTCGCGCAACCGGGCAATCCGAGGCCGCGCGTCTGGCGTCTCGTCGACGACCGGGCGCTGATCAACCGCCTCGGCTTCAACAACAACGGCCACGCCGCGGCGCTGGCGAGGCTCGCGGCGCGAAGGCCCAGCGGCGTCGTCTGCGTGAACGTCGGGGCGAACAAGGATTCGGTCGATCGCGCCGGCGACTATGTCCGCGGCATCGAGACGTTCTATGACGTTGCGACGATGTTCACGGTCAACATCTCCTCGCCCAACACCCCGGGCTTGCGCGATCTTCAGGCTCCCGCCGCGCTCGATGAACTGATCGGACGGGTCATGGCGGCGCGGGCCGCCAAGGTCGCGGCCGGCAAAGTCAAGCGGCCCATCATCGTGAAAATCGCGCCCGACATCGCCGAGGACGACATCGGCCCGATCACGGAACGCCTTCTCGCGCATGCCGTCGATGGAATTGCGGTCTCCAACACCACGCTGTCGCGGCACGGCGTGAGGGATGCGAGACAAAGCGAGGCCGGCGGGCTGTCGGGACGGCCGCTGTTCCACCGCTCGACGGTGATGCTGGCCAAAGTGCATCAGACGACCGGCGGCAAGATTCCGCTGATCGGCATCGGCGGGATCGACAGCGCGGACACGGCACTCGCCAAGATCGAGGCCGGCGCCTCGCTGCTCCAGCTCTATACCGGGCTCGTCTACGAAGGACCGGCGCTAATCGGCGCACTGAAGACAGGGCTTGCGGATGCGGTTCGCCGGAGCGGCGCCGCTTCGCTCGCCGCGCTCACCGGACGGCGCGCAGCGGAATGGTCCGCCAAGCCGATCGAGCGCTGATCCGCCCGACGCCGGAGCACGGGCCTACTCGGCCGGTCGCCTGAGGATGGCGGCCACACGCGCGATCGCCCAGATCGGCACCACGACGGCGGCGCCCAGCAGCAGATACTGCAGCAGCCAGTCGATCGCGCCGAAGCCGAGGTCGTAGATCCGGCGCAGGAGGTCGTTGATCCGATCGAGGAAGTTCGCCAGATTGATGCCGAGCGCGTCGAGCACGATGCCGACGACGATCGAGATCAGCGCCAGGCGCACGACGACGGACAGCGGACTGCCGCCGAAGATCATATTCCGGTCCATCGGTGGGCTATCCTCCTTGCCGTTTGGGGCCTGATAGCACAGGGGCCGACCCAGGGCGACCCGCAGCACCCAGGCCGAGCCGACCGGAGCGCGATGCCGAAATTCGATTGTATGGCGAAAGATCGAGGACAGTCGCGGCCTGGGCCGTACGCTGCGCCGCCGGCAAAACCGTGGCCTGACCCGTTCGCGGCCTGGTTCCGGTCGAGAGGGTGGGAGCCGCGGGCGCATCAGATCGCCCTCGTCGGCAAGGCGGCGGAGCGCCGGTCCACGCTGCTCATCGCCCCGACGGGCGCCGGCAAGACGTTGTCGGGCTTCCTGCCGAGCCTCATGTCGCTGCACGCGCGGGCGCGGGAAGCGAATGCGCCCCAGCGGCGTCTGCACACGCTCTATATTTCACCCTTGAAGGCACTCGCTGTCGACGTCGCCCGCAACGTGACCACGCCGATTGCGGACATGGGCCTGCCGATCACATGCGAGACGCGGTCGGGCGATACGCCGGCGGCCAAGCGGCAGCGCCAGCGCGCGGCACCTCCCGACATCCTCATGACCACGCCGGAGCAGCTCGCGCTCCTCCTCAGCCATGACGACGCCCATCATCTGTTCGGCGCCCTCGATACCGTCATCCTCGACGAGTTGCACACCCTGGCGGCGTCGAAGCGCGGCGACCTTCTGGCGCTCGATCTCGCGCGGCTGCGCAGCCTCGCGCCGGACCTGATGATGATCGGACTGTCGGCGACGGTGGCCCGGCCGACGGAGCTGCGCGCCTACCTGCGCGAGCAGACGCAGCCGGACGATCACATTTTGCTCGCCGACCTCGTGGCAGCGCCGCCCGGTGCCGCGCCGCGGATCGAGATCATGGAGCTCGACGCGCCCGTGCCGTGGGCCGGGCATTCGGCCCGCTATGCCATGGATGCCATCTATGACGCCATTGCGCAGCATCGGCTGACGCTCGTCTTCGTCAACACGCGCATGCAGGCCGAGCTCGTCTTCCAGGAGCTGTGGCGCATCAACGAGGCCGCGCTGGCGATTGCCCTCCACCACGGGTCGCTCTCGCCGGAGCAGCGGCGCCGGGTCGAGGCCGCGATGGCGGCGGGAACGCTGAAGGCTGTCGTGGCGACATCGACCCTTGATCTCGGCATCGATTGGGGCGACGTCGATCTCGTCGTCAACATCGGCGCTCCAAAGGGGGCAAGCCGCCTCATCCAGCGCGTGGGCCGCGCCAATCACCGCCTCGACGAGCCGTCCAAGGCGGTGCTCGTGCCGGCGAACCGGTTCGAGGTTCTCGAATGCCGGGCGGCACTCGAGGCGGCCACCGCGGGCGAGCAGGACGCCGTCGTCGATCGGGTCGGCGCGCTCGACGTGCTGGCGCAGCATGTCCTCGGCATGGCGTGCGCGGCCCCGTTCCGCCCCGACGACCTGTTCGGCGAGGTCCGCTCCGCCCTGCCCTATGCCGCGCTCGACCGGCTGACCTTCGACCGCATCGTCGATTTCGTGGCGACCGGCGGCTACGCGCTGCGCGCCTACGAGCGCTATGCGCGGCTGCGCCCCACCGACGACGGTCGACTGCGCCTCGCCCATCCTCGGCTCGCCCAGCAATACCGGATGAATGCCGGCACGATCATCGACAGCCCGATGATCAAGGTCCGTCTCGTGCGGCCGCACGGCGGAAGCCGCCAACGAGCCGCGCCGTTCGCGGGCGGCCGCGTGCTCGGCGAGGTGGACGAATATTTCATCGAGCAGCTCGCGCCGGGAGACACGTTCGTCTTCGCGGGCGAGGTTCTCTGCTTCGAGCGCATGCAGGAGACCGAGGCCTTCTGCTCGCGGGCGTCGGCGACGGACCCGATGATCCCGAGCTACGACGGGGGAAAGTTCCCGCTTTCCACGCATCTCGCCAAGCGCGTCCGCGCCATGATCGCCAACCCCAAGGCCTGGGCGAGCCTGCCCGCGCCCGTCGCGGAATGGCTCGCCCTGCAACAGGAGAACTCTCTCGTTCCGGCGGCAGACGAGGTCCTCGTCGAGACCTTTCCGCAGGGCTCGCGCCATCACATGGTGATCTACCCGTTCGAGGGCCGTCTCGCCCACCAGACGCTCGGCATGCTGCTCACCCGCAGGCTCGACCGCTGGGGCGCCCGGCCGCTCGGCTTCGTCGCCAACGACTACGGGCTCTGCGTCTGGGCAGCCGCCGACCTCTCCGCCATGATCGCGGCGGGGCGCCTTGCTCTCGACCGGCTGCTCGAAGAGGACATCCTCGGCGACGATCTCGATGCCTGGCTCGCGCAATCGCACCTCATGAAGCGCACCTTCCGCCATTGCGCCGTCATCGCCGGCCTCATCGAGCGCCGCCACCCGGGCCGCGAGAAATCCGGCCGGCAGGTCACGATGTCCACAGATCTCGTCTATGATGTCTTGAGAAAGCACGAGCCGGGGCACATCCTGCTCGAGGCGGCTTGGTCGGACGCAGCGACCGGACTTCTCGACATCCGTCGCCTCGGCTTGTTTCTCGCCCGCATCAAGGGCCGAATCAGGCATCACGCTCTCGATCGCGTGTCGCCGCTGTCGGTTCCGATCCTTTTGGAGATCGGATCGGAGCCGGTGGCCCGCGCCGCGCGAGAGGACCTGCTGCGGGAGGCCGGCGCAGATCTGATCCGCTCCGCAACTATCAAGGCAGCGCGCGCGAATGGCGCGACGCACGACACCGGGGGAATGCAATCCGATGGCCACACTCGCATTGAAGCCGGAGCGCCTCGACGCCGGCGAGTTCAATGACCATCCGGTCTCGATTTGCGGCAAGGCCTTCCGCGCCGACTACTCCGGCGCGCTCTACTGGCCGGCCGAGAACGCGCTGATCGTCGCCGATCTCCATCTCGAGAAGGGTTCGTCCTTCGCGCAGAAGGGCGTCCTCCTGCCGCCCTACGATACGCGCGAGACTCTCGCCCGCCTTGCCGAGGCGATCGACCGCTTCGACGCCGCAACGATCATCGCGCTCGGCGACAGCCTGCACGACGAAGCCGGGGCCGCGCGCCTGTCGCCGGAGGACCGCGAGAGCCTGCGCATCCTCCAGGAGGACCGCGAGTGGATCTGGATCACCGGCAACCACGACCGGACGATCGGGCGCGAGCTCGGCGGCCACGTTCTGGACGAGCTCACGGTCGAGGGCCTGACCTTCCGCCACGAGCCGGCCCGCGGACGCGTCACGCACGAGATCGCCGCCCACTTCCACCCCGCCGCCCGGCTCTTTCTGCACGGTTTCAGCTTTCGCCGCCCCTGCTTCGTCTCGAACGGCCTGCGGCTTGTCATGCCCGCCTTCGGCACCTATGCCGGCGGCCTCAACATCCTGGACGAGGCCTTCGAGCCGCTGTTCGGCAACGACGGCATGGCCGTCTGGATGCTCGGTCAGGAAGGCCTCTATCCCGTGGCGCCCCGGCTTCTGAAGCCCGACTGAGGATTACGCCGAGCGCCGGCTCAGCAGCGCCGAGGCCACGACCCCGGTTGCGATGGCAAGCAGCACGGTGACAAGGCCGTAGAGGAACGGCCAGTCGAAAGCGAAGGCGTGGATCCAGCGCTCGATCCCCTCGCGCTCGAGAACCACGCGGGCCTGATAGCGGCTCAAGAGCTTGCCGTCGTGGAAGAGATAGACGCGCGTCGTCAGCGGTCCGACGGGCACGGTTGCCGGCAGCTCGATCGTGGAGCGGAACAGGCTGCGGCCGGTGAAGACGACGCCGTAGTCGTCGCGCTTGAAAAGGCCCTGCTCTTCCTTCAGCCGGCCGACGGCCTTCTTGAAGTCGAGGAATTCCTCGCTCGAAGCCCGCACGGCCGAATCGGCGGAGGCCGCCATGCGGACGGCATCGAGGCCAAGCCCGATCTCCTCGCTGAGCGGCGCATCCGCGAACTCCTCCAGCGGCCGCGTCGAGGCGATCGCGTAGTAGCTCGGAACCGAGTTGAACGAGAACGAGCGGGTGTTGACCCAGACTCCGGCAATGCGTGATTTGCGGCGCACTGTCAGAGGCGCCGGCGCGCCCTCCACCACCACCACGACGTCGTAGAAGCCCGACTCCGCACTCGGCTGCCGGCTGTTCTCGATCGCGCCGAAGATCAGAATCTCCGAGCCCGAGTAGCCTGACGTGATCGCGATGGTCCGGGTGGAGACGTCCGCCTCCACGCGCTCGGGCGGCAGTTGCGCGCCCGCCGCCGCGGTCGCAGCCTCGCTCGCCGGGCCGCGCGCGGGCGGCAGGGCCGTCCGGTCGCGCGCGACAGGCGCCGGCTCAGCCGCCGCCTTCGGCTTCTTCTTCGGCTGGGCAGCGGTCTGGGCGACAGCGTTTCCGACGGACAGGATGGACTGGGCGAGAAGCCCGGCGCCCGCAAGCGCGGCAGCGAGGACGAGCGCACCGAGGAGCGGACGGATCGTCATGGCGGCCCCCCCACCCTGCGGGCGAGGGAATAGAGGTCGTCCGGGACGACCACGAGGTCCCAGCCGATGCGCAGGCAGACGAGCAGCACGATGCCGGCGAGAAGAAGACGCAACTGCTCCCCCTTCAGCTGACTGCCCGCCGAGGCGCCGAACTGCGCGCCCACGACGCCGCCGACCATCAGCATCGCCGCCAGCACGATGTCGACCGACGTGATCGTGCCGGCGTGCAGGATCGTGGCGGCGGCGGCGACAAAGACGGTCTGGAACAGCGACGTGCCGACGACGACATTGGTCGGCACACGCAGCAGATAGATCAGGGCGGGCACCATGACGAAGCCGCCGCCGACGCCCATGATGGCCGCGAGAAAGCCGACGAAGGCGCCGATCAGCGCCGCGGGAATGGCGCTGATGTAGAGCTTCGACCGGTTGAAGCGCATCTTGAACGGCAGGCCGTGGATCCAGCTATGCTCGCCGGACCGGCGCATCGAAGCCGTTCCGCCCTCGCGCGATTTCAAGACCGCCGGCAGGCTCTCGATCAGCATCAGCGTGCCGATCACGCCGAGGAAGAGGACGTAGCAAAGCGAGATGAAGACGTCGAACTGCCCCATCTGGCGGAGGATGCGCACGATCTCGACGCCGATGACGGTGCCGATGAGGCCCCCTCCGAGCAGCACCAGGCCGAGCTTGACGTCGACGTTGTTGCGCTTGTACTGCGCAATCGCTCCGGAGACCGAGGTGGCCACGAGCTGAGCGGTGGCGGTCCCGACCGCGACCGTCGCCGGCACGCCGGTGAAGATCAGAAGCGGCGTGATGAGAAAGCCGCCGCCGACGCCGAAGAGACCCGAGATGAAGCCCACCGCCGCGCCCATGCCGAGCAGCACGAGGGCGCTTTCGGACATTTCGGCGATGGGCAGGTAGAGGTTCATGAGGCGCTTCGGTGCTGGCAAATGGCAGCGCCGCCGGGCCCGCCCCCCGTGCGGCGCGAGCCGGCACGGTGCGCGCGCGGTCCCAACGCGACACAACCCTTGTCTCGCAGAGACCGTAGTGGATGGGCGCCGGGCTTGCTACCCGCAGCGTGCCGCCGCCGCGTCCGCCCTGCTCCCGGCGTGGCGCGAATGCCGCGATCGAAGCGGCCCGCGCCGGGAGCCGGCGGTCGGCGATCAGCCGTTCTGGTCCTGCCGCTTCTTCCAGTCCTCGCCCGCGACGCGTGCGTCGTTGGCGAGCGGGATCTGGCGCTCGGGAGAAAACATGGCAACATCCTGCTCGGCCCGCGTGAGCATGTCGGGGGTCATCTGCGCCTTCAGCGCGGTGCGGCGGCGGAGCGCCTCCCTGTCGCCCGAGCGGCCCGCCAGCGCGTACCACTTGTAGGCCGAGGCGAGATCCTTGCCGACGCCGAGGCCATTCTCATACAGCACAGCGAGATTGTACTGGCTGTCGGCGAGGCCGTAGTCGGCGGCGCTCTCGAACCAGCGAGCGGCCGTCGCGTAATCGGGGCTGCCCGTGTCGCGGCCGGCGCTGAGGACGGCCAGGTTGTGCATGGCCTTGACGTTGCCCTGCTCGGCGGCGCGCTGATACCACATGCGGGCGCGGCCGGTGTCGGCCTTCACGCCGAGACCGCGCTCATAGAGCGTGCCGAGCCGGTACTGGGCCTGCGCAAATCCCTGCGCGGCGGACTTCTGGTACCAGACCATCGCCTCCTTGAAGTTCTGGTCCGTGCCCTTGCCTTCCGCGAGACGCGCGCCGACTTCGAACGCGGCCGAGGGATCGCCGTTGGCGGCGGCGAGCCGGAGCGAGAGCGGACCGACGGTGGCGGGCGGAAGGGTAAGCGGGCTCACCGTCTTGCCGAATGGCATCGTGACCGGAGCATCGGAACCACGCCCGGCCGGATCGCCGGCGCTCAGGGAAGCGCGGACCGGCGCCGCCTGCAGCGTCTCACCGGCCGTCGCCGCGATCGGGGTCATGTGCTTTGCGACCTCCTCAGGCATCAGATCGGCGGGCGTCAGGCGCGAGGCGTTGTCGCCGAGGCGCGAGGACAGCGCGGCGTTGGTCTGCTGGCTGTGAAGGTAGGCGAGCTCCTGGGGTGTCGGGCTGCGGCCGTTGTCCTGGAGAATGATCCCTTCGGGGGAGACGCGCGCGGCCGGCGTCTGCGGCCGGTGCTCGAGGAATTCGCCGCTGTCGGGGACCTCTCCCTCAAGCCCGAGGAGGTCTTCGTTCGTGGCCGGTCCACCACTGCCGGAAGGGGGCGCCGCCGCGGGGGAAGCGGGCACAGGAGCGGGAACCGGCGCCGGATCGTCGGCGGGAAGCTCGAATGCTCCACCTTCGGCCGTCGCGGCGGCAGCCGGGGCGGGAGCCGCCGGCGCAGCGGCCGCGGGGGCGGCGGCGGACCTGGCCGGCACGTCGATCTCCGGTGCGGTCTGCGTGACAGCAGCGGGAGCCGGCGCGGGAGCGGCCTTGTTCCGCGTCTTGGAGAACAGCGCCGCACCGCTCACGGCGATGACGAGGCACAAGACGAGCGCAGTGAGCCGCTGCTTGCGCGACGGTGCAGCGGCGGCAAGGTCCGCGGCCGGCGCGATGGAGGAGGGCGGGGTCGGACGTGGAAGGCCGCGCGCCGCACGCTGCGCGGCGGGAGCAGCGGCAGGCGCGGGCACACCCTCCTCGGCTTCGGCCGCTGCGGCGGCCCGCATCTTGGCCCGCTGCGCCTCGGCGAAGAAATCCTGGCGCAGCCGGTCCGTCGGGCCCTGCGCCGTGCGCTCCAGCTTCAGCAGAGGCGTTGCGGCAGGTGCGGGGGCGAGCGGCGGCGGAAAGTCATCGGTCGCTGCGGGATCGGGTACGCCGAAATCCTGGATCTCGCCATGGTGCGTCGGCGCGGGAGGCACGCCCATCGTCTGTGACGCAGGCGGAGGCGGGGGCAGGGGCGGGGTCGGCATCGTAGCGCGCGCCGGCTCGGGCCGCACCTGAGCCACCTCGAGCGCGTCGACGCGGTCGAGCAAGCGGATCATGGCCTGCTGCACCGTATCGAGCATGGAATAGGTCTGCTCGTCGTTGTGGCGGCGATCGTCGATGAGGCTGCGCAGGAGCGAGCCCACCTCCTCGAGGCGGCTGTCGTGGCCCGGCCGGGCCACGCTCGCAGCGAGGCGCTGTGCCACTTCCTCTGCCGTGGTGGCGGCGAGAGCGGCAAGGTCGGGCAGGGCGGCGGCGTCCGCCTCGCGGGCTGCCGCGTCATGCGATTGGGCGAGATGATCGATGACGGCGTGAAGCTGCTGCTCGATCGAATCGAGCCGGCCGAGCTGCCGTTCGGTCTGCTCCAGATGCCTGGCCAGCTCGTGGATCCGCTCCTCGAGGTCGCGCAGGCTTTCGACGTCGGTCCGCGTCGCGACATCGCCCAGCACCGAGCCCATCCGCTCCTCGAACGCGTCGAAGCGCGAGCCGAGACGCTGCATCGCCGCGTCGGGACTGAGATCGGCGAGCGACTGCTCGATGCGGACAGAGATCTCCGACAGCCGCCCGTCGAGCCAGGCGCGGTCGAGACCCTCGAAGTCCGGCACGGCAGCTGGCGAGGCCGGCGGGAGCACGTCGCGGGATACCGGTTCCGGCGAGCGCGGCGTCATGCGGACGAGGGCCGCATCGCTCTCCTCGTAGATCCGGGTCAGCGCTTCGGCGTCGGCCAGGTCCCAATCAGGCCCCGTCTCCGGCTCGTCGTCGCCGACGAGGTCGAAGGGATCGACGGCCGGCGCGGCGGCGACGGCAGGCCGCGCGTCGGCCGGATGGCCGGCCGCCGAGATAAGGGGAACGGGGGCCTGCGTCTGCGCCGCGGCGGGTGCCTCAGCCTTGGACTCGTCAAGCGCATCAATGCGGTGGGCGAGTTCGGCCAGCCCGTCCTCGATGCGGGCGAAGGCCGGGACGGCGTCTGCGGGGACGTCCGCGCGCGCCTCTTCGGCATCGTGGCTCAGCATCGCGAGTCGATCGCGCAGCTCCTGCAGGAGCCCCGTGTGGCGCTGATCGGCCTCGTCGATCTGGTGGGAAATGGTCTCGAGCAGCGCCCAGAGCTCCGACGGAAGATCCGGCGTGCGCGGCGCGGCGCTCTCGTCAGGGTTGGAATATCCCATTTCCGTTCTCGACATTTCTAGGTCCTCGGTCGCGGCGGCGACGGCTGGCCCGGAGCGGAAGGAGACGGTCGGATGGACCGCGCCGCCCCGGGGACTCTGGCGTTGCAGGTCTCACGCGTGACGGAGAAGGGACCCATTCGCCGTCAAGGTCTCAGCCGGGAGTAAACGGGCGGTTAAGCTTCGTCCCGGAAGCGGAAAACAGGGCTTTGGCGGGCGCTTGGGAGTATGCGGTGCGCGCGCGGCAACGCCCCGGCGCCGGCAGCGGACCGGTGATTCGCGGGGTTGCGTTCAAGAAACGGCTGCGGCGGGCCAGGCGGCGGCCGGGGAGGAGAAGCGCTCCGACGCCGTCAGGCGGCCTCGGGCCTCAGCACCGGCAGGCCGCGCAGCAGCCGGTCGCGGATGAGGTCGCCTTCCGGCCATTCGTTGGTGGGGTCCTCAGGCTCCTCGAAGACCTCCGCAACGAGCAGGGCGCGCATGTTGCCGAGATCGTCGCTCGCGACCTGGGCATTGACGTCGCCGGCCACGAGGATTTCGTGATCGCAATCGATGAGGCAGCGCGCCGTGAGATTGCCGCCGACGAGCAGGGCGCCGTTGTCGCCATCACAGACGACGAGCCCGTCGACCACGACCGAGCCGAGCACGATGATACCCGAGGCCGCCTTCACGAGCTCGCCCGCTTTCAGGCTGCCGCCGACGAGCAGGAAGGGCGCCTCGTCCACGTCCTCATTGAAGATGCGGCCGGTCACGGTGAGGTCGTCCGGCGCGATGAGGCAGCTAAAGCCCGAGGCGAACGGCTCGACCTCGAAATCGAGGACGAGATCGCCCTCGACGAGAGCCCCCGGCGGCAGGAGCAGCGCGCGTCGCTCGGGATGATGGACCAGGATCTGCCGCACCCAGTCTTCGAACGGAGCGCAGCCGGCAAGGCCCTCCTCCGCGATCCGCCGGCTGAACTGGTCGGCGCTCTCGGCCAGGTCGGCTGGCGTTCCAAGCTCTTGCAAGCGCGTCATGATAGTCGTCCGCAGAGGCCGTTCCCGATTCGGATCGACCCTATCAAACGCGGACGAGGGGAGCGAGGCAGGAGGCGCCACCGGATTGGCGGAATCCGACGGCCCAAACAGTAACGGCGGCCCACAAGGGCCGCCGCACCTTCAAACCGCTTGAGCGAGACGACGTTAGATGACGTCGATCTCGGCCGGCAGATACGAGGTCACCTCGAGGCCGACTTCCTGCTCACGAACGGCGGGCTTGGTCCAGGTCTTCATGTTGTATTTCCTCCAGTTTCCCCCCATACGGCGCTACGCCGCTGAGGTGATGTATATATAGGGGAGGTCTACGATAATAACAAATCGCAATCACGTGAGATGATCATCAGATTGACTGATCGAAGATCCGGATCGCGCTAATGGCGCGCTGTGCATTCAAGCCATGATCGGTGCCGGAGATTGTGCGCGCTGCGGCGAAGTCGAAATGAGAAACGCGGCGGCTGCATCCCGCAGCCGCCGCGTTTCTAAAATTCCGGATGTCGTCGTCAGTTAGATGACGTCGATCTCGGCCGGCAGGTACGAGGTCACCTCGAGGCCGACTTCCTGCTCACGAACGGCGGGCTTGGTCCAGGTCTTCATGTTCAGTCCTCCAATAATGGGCCGATCTCCCGGGCTCCATGCTGAGAAAGATAGCCCCGGTCGCTCATAACTACAAATCGCAAGTTCGTGAGAATTAAATAAGAGTATCTGATCGAAGCGCCCATCTTGCCTAATCCGCCCACACCGGGTCCACCCAGCGCAAGCAGCTCTGGATGGCCGCCTCAAGGGCGGCCATGACGTTGGGGGTGGCAAACGCGTCCATAACGCCAACGGCTGGGATGGCTGATCACGCCCGGCCACGACGGGAAGGTGACGGGGGCGTGCCCGGACATGTCGGGAGGCGGGAAAGCGGCAAGCGACCCACCCCCCCCCCTACGTCATGGCCGGGTTCAACCCGGCCATCCAGGGGCGGGCTGCTCTCCAGAGCCCGCCCAAAACGAAAAGCGCGGCAGCTGCGAGCAGCCACCGCGCTTGAATTCGACGGAGCGAACCGACGTTAGATGACGTCGATCTCGGCCGGCAGATACGAGGTCACCTCGAGGCCGACTTCCTGCTCACGAACGGCGGGCTTGGTCCAGGTCTTCATGATCATTTCCTCCAGATTTACCACGCCGGGATCTCCAACCGGCTCGGAATAGGAAAGCTTGTACCGGTCATCCCGCACACGTTCAAATCGCAAGTTCGTGAGAACGCGATCAGATTTTTTTGGGGTCCCGATTGAAGTTACTTATGACCCCCCGGTCGGCCGCGCGGGCTAGGCCCCTTTGCGGACCACGAGTGCTGCTAATGGGCGGCTTCCCAGTTGTCGGCCGCCTTGGCGTCGACGTGGATCGGCACCGCCAGCTTGACCGCGGGCTCGGCCGCCTTCTCCATGACCGCGCGGGCAAGACGCATCAGGGCCTCCGCCTCGCCGGAGGGAGCCTCGAACACGAGCTCGTCGTGGACCTGCAGCAGCATCCGCGCGCCAAGCCTCGCCTCCCCGAGCGCCTCCGGAATCCGGATCATGGCGCGGCGGATAATGTCGGCGGCCGAGCCCTGGATCGGGGCGTTGATCGCCGCGCGCTCCAGGAACCCGCGCATGGAGGGGTTCTTGGTGTTGATCTCCGGGTAGTGAATGCGTCGGCCGAAGATCGTCTCGACGTAACCGCGCGCGTGTGCCGTCTTCTTGGTCTCCTCCATGTAGTCGCGGATGCCAGGGAAGCGCTCGAAGTAGGTCTTGATGTAGGCGCCCGCCTCCTCGCGGCTGATGCCGAGCTGGTTGGCGAGGCCGAAGGCCGAGATGCCGTAGATGATGCCGAAGTTGATCGCCTTCGCGCGCCGCCGCACCTCGCTCGTCATGTCCGGCAGCGGCACGCCGAACATCTCGCTTGCCGTCATGGCATGGATGTCGAGGCCGTCCGCGAAGGCTTTCCTGAGCTGGGCGATGTCGGCGATATGCGCGAGCACGCGCAGCTCGATCTGCGAATAGTCGGCTGATACGAGCTTGCGGCCGCGATCGGCGACAAACGCGGTGCGGATCTCGCGTCCCTCTTTGGTGCGGACGGGGATGTTCTGCAGGTTGGGATCGGACGACGACAGGCGGCCGGTGGTCGTCGCCGCGAGCGCGTAGCAGGTATGGATGCGCCCGGTCTGCGGATTGACGAAGCCCGGCAGCGCGTCCGTGTAGGTGGAGCGCAGCTTGGTGAGCTGGCGCCATTGCAGCATCGTGTCGATGAGGCGCCGCGCGTCGGGCGGCAGGTCCTCGTTCGCCGCCAGGTCGTCGAGCAGGCCCGCACGTGTCTCCCACTGACCTGTCTTCGTCTTCTTGCCGCCGGGGAGCCGCAACCGCTCGAACAGGAACTCGCCGAGCTGACGGGGCGAGCCGAGATTGAACTTGTGGCCGGCGAGCTCGTAGATGAGCGCCTCGTGCCGGGCCGCACGCTGCGCGAAGTCGCCCGACAGCCGCGACAGGATCGCCCGGTCGACCTTGATCCCGTCCTGCTCCATGGCGGCGATGACGGGCAGCAGCGGACGCTCGAGCGTCTCGTAGACGGTCGTGACCCTCTCGGCGGCGAGCCGCGGCCTCAGCACCATCCACAGTCGCAGCGTGACATCGGCGTCCTCGGCAGCATACTCGGTCGCCTTGTCGAGGGGCACGCTGGCAAAGGTCTTCTCCGACTTCCTGGCCCCTGGCGCGTGCGCGAGCACATCGTCGAAGCTCATGCACACGTGCCCGAGGTGGCGCTCGGCCAGCTCGTCCATGCCATGGCCGCCGCGTCCCCCGTCGAGCACGTAGGAGATCAGCAGCGTGTCGTCGAACGGTGCGATGGAAATGCCGTGCCGGGCCAGAAGGAGAGCATCGTACTTGAGGTTCTGGCCGATCTTGAGCGTCGCGGGATCCTCCAGCAGCGGCTTCAGGCGCTCAAGCGCAATGTGCGGCGGGATCTGGCCCACGACGTCCCCGCTGCCGCCGAACAGATCGCCGCCGTGCGCGCCGTGCCGCAGCGGCACGTAGCACGCCTCGCCCGGCGCGACGGCCAGCGCAAAGCCGACGAGATCGGCCTGCATCGCATCAAGGCTCGTCGTCTCGGTGTCGAACGCGACGCGGCCCGCCTCGCGCGCCCGGGCGATCCAGCGCTCGAGCTCGTCCGCCGACGTCACCGTGCTGTAGGCGCGCCGATCGATGGGTATGCGCCGCGCCTCGGCGTGCGCGGCGACAACGCCGGCTTGCGGCGTCGACGCCGCAGCGTCGCCCGGTCTGGGCGGCACAGCCTCGGCCTCAAGGAGCGAAGCAGGCCTGCGCGCCACCGAGGCACCCACAGAGACCTCCAGCGGCGGCGGCGCGTCGACGCCGAGCTTCTCGGCGATGCGCCGTGTCAGAGTATTGAACTCCATGCGACGCAGGAACGCGATGAGATCGTCCGGGTCGGGATCGCGCACGCCCAACGTGTCCACCGGAACGGCGCCTGGCACGTCGTCCTTGAGCGTGACGAGATCGCGCGACAGGCGCGCCTGGTCGGCGTATTCGATGAGGCGCTCGCGGCGCTTGGGCTGCCTGATCTCGCCCGCATGGGACAGTAGACCGTCGAGATCGCCGTATTCGTTGATGAGCTCCGCTGCCGTCTTGATGCCGATGCCGGGCACGCCGGGCACGTTGTCGGTCGTGTCTCCGGCGAGCGACTGGACGTCGACGACTTTCTCCGGCGGAACGCCGAACTTGCCGATGACCTCGTCGCGGCCGATGCGCTTCGCCTTCATGCCGTCGTACATGACCACGCCCGGACGGATGAGCTGCATCAGATCCTTGTCGGACGACACGATGGTGACGTCGCCGCCACGGGCGACGACGTCCCGCGCGTAGGTGGCAATGAGATCGTCCGCCTCGTAGCCGTCCTGCTCGATGCACGGAACGTTGAAGGCGCGCACCGCCTCGCGGATCAGCGGGAACTGCGGCACGAGCTCTTCGGGCGGCGGCGGCCGGTTGGCCTTGTACGATTCATAGATCTTGTTGCGGAAGGTCTCGCGCCCGGCATCGAACACGACGGCCAGGTGGGTCGGCGCCTCGGACGCCTTGGTCTCCTGCAGCAGCTTCCACAGCATCGTGCAGAAGCCATGCACCGCCCCGACCGGCAGGCCGTCCGAGGGCCGCGTCAGGGGAGGAAGCGCGTGGAAAGCCCGGAATATGAATCCCGACCCGTCGATCAGGTACACATGGCTGCCCTTGACGATGGGAACGACATCCCCGTCGCTGGCCCCTGTCGGGGCGGCGGAGGGGGCGGTGGCGGGCTTGCGTGCAGTCATACGGGCCGGACTATAGGCGGATCGCCCTCAAAGGCCAGCCCTTCCGCGACGCGCATCGGCCCAACCACGCGGCCGGCCGCGCGGGTCGGCCGAAACCGTCTGCCGGGTCGCGGACCGGGGGCGGCCTCGGATGTATCTCGTGACGATCCCTACGCGGCCGGGGTGGTCGGGCGCGAGACCACTTTCTGGAGGAAGGCTTCGAACTGCTCCTGCTGCTCCGGCGTCAGCGCGGCGAGCAGAGCGGCATCGACCTTGTTGGCGATCGGGGTCGCCCGCTGCAGCACGTCCTTGCCCTCGGGCGTGATGCGCACGGCATACATGCGCGCATCCTGCCGTGTGCGGCGGCGCGAAAGCAGGCCGCGGGAGACCAGCCGGCGGACGATGTCGGCGAGCGTGGACCGGTCGATGCCGGAGATCTCGCACAGCGACGTCTGGCTGGGATCGTCGAGACTGTCGACGACCGACAGGACGACGAACTGCCGGGCCGTGATGCCGAGGTCCCCGATGGACTTGGAGAACAGATCCTCGGCCAGTTGCCCGGCACGGTGCAGCAGATGCGTAGAGCTCGTGGAAACGAGCGTGACGGGAGCGTTCATTTTGAACCTTGCCTCTTGCCGATCTGCGATGTGGATGATCAAAGCCCGCGCTCGCGGTGCGACAGGCGCGCTTTCATGATTCAGAATAAGACTTAAATCGCCCGTGCGCTTGACCCCCGGACAAGCTTTTTGACCTGAACGTCAGAACCGGGTGTAATATGCTAAAGCTGCAGCGCGCCGGCGGGTTCCCGTCGGAGCACCGGTTCTTGCGAAAAATGGTAGAGACCCGCCCATTTGCAAGTTCTGCAGTGCTCGGAGGCCTGGACGGCTTCCTGGAAACGTGCGGCGTGTCCTACGCTGGCGTCCTGGCGGCCGCTAATCTCTCTTTTGACGATATCGACCCGGCCGCGCACCGGGAGATCCCGCTCGAATGCGTCATTGCGATCCTGGACGCGGCAGCCGCCGTAACCCGGCATCCCTGCTTCGGCGCGGAATGGGCGGAAGCCATCGATCCGCGCCAGACGGGGGTCTACGGATACCTTCTGCTGAACGCCGGCTCGGTGCGCGAGGCGCTCGACGTCACCGTGCGTTACCTGCCTTTGATCGTCCGTCCCGTGGCCATCGAGCTCACGAACGAGGCCGAGACGGCCACCCTGTCCTGGCGGCTCACGCCCGGATTGCAGCGCCGAGCGGCGCAATACCATCTGTTTGCGGCCGCCGTGACGACGGCGCGGCTGAGAGCGGCGGCGGGCGGCGACCTGGACCCCCTGCGGGTGGACCTGCCCTGCCCGGAATTCCCCTGCAAGCCGACGCTGCGCCGCCTCCTCGGCCCCTGCATCAAGTACGACGCGGGCAAGACGCGGATCGCAATCGGCACGTCGTGCCTCGATCGGCGCAACGACAAGGCGGACGGCAAGTTGTTCGAGCTGCTGCGTAATCTCGCAGACCGAACACTCCGCGAGCGCGCCGGCGAAACAGCGCTGGCGCAACTCGTCCGCCAGGAGATCACCGCCCGGCTCGGACGCAGCGACATTTCGCTGGAGGCCGTCGCGGCGGCGCTGAAGATGATGCCGCGGACCCTGCAATCGCGGCTTGCGGCCGACAGCACGAGCTTCGAGGCGCAGGTGCAGGAGATCAAGCAGAGCATGGCCGAGCATCTGCTGCGCGATACGAACCTCTCTCTGACGGAGATCGCGCTGCGGCTCGGCTTCTCCGAGCTCTCGGCCTTCACGCGGGCCTGCCAGCGCTGGTTCAAGGAGCCGCCGAGCACGCTGCGCCAGCACCTGCGCCTGGCGACCGAACGGCTGGAGACGTGAGGCGGCGGTGGGCACCGCTCAGGGTCCTCGTCATGGATTGCGGTGGTCCGAGTTCACTGCGCCCCGCCTCGCGACCACACGGTGGTCGGCGAAGGGCGGCGGCGAACGTGCCACCTCTCTGACGTCATCGCGGCGCAGGCCGCGATCCGCGCAAGCCGCTTTGCGCGCGCTCAATCGGACGCTTGCGCAGGCCCCCGCCGCCGCGGGGATGACGATGGGAGGGGTGGCACGCCCGCCGCTTCGCAACGAGGTCTGCCGGCTATACATTCGGTCACGGAGGCCGGCGGGCGTCGGGCACGCTGTCGGAGGAGGTGAAGTAGGGCTTGATATCGAGGAGCGGCGTGCCGTCGATGCAATCGATGTTGCGGATCGCCAAGCGCGTCCCGTCCACGGCCACGAGTTCGACGACCGAAAGCCCAATCGGGTTCGGCCGGACGGGCGAGCGCAGGGCAAAGACACCGCGGGGCTTCGGCGCGTGGCTCGGCGCCTGGACGATGAGATTGCGGTCGGCGCGGTCGAGCCAATAGAGCAGGAAGAGGTGGGACATCGGCTCGATCCCGTCCAGCCCCTCGGCGTAGCGGGGGTCGAGTTCGACGGTGGCGACGACATCGCGCCGGCCCGCGCTGCTCTTCGGGCACTCGGCCCTCGTCTTCCAAGGCGTCCGGATCCGGCCGATGAAATAGACCGACGCGTCGTAGGTCTCGGGCAGAGCAATGGACCGCTCGCCGGGGCGCGGGGCGTGCATCTCGGGCATCGGATCTCCTGTCGACGGACGGGACATGGTGAAGGGCGGCGCAAAGGCGGCGCGGATGCCCTCCGCCCGGGCTTTTACGTCACGCCGGAGGGACTGTCCCGCCATTTGCGGCCGGGGGGCGAATGGGGTATCAAGTCGAGCCCTGCGCCGACGCGGCGCCGCTGCACCCGTAGCTCAGTTGGATAGAGTGTTGGATTCCGAATCCAAAGGTCGCAGGTTCGAATCCTGCCGGGTGCGCCATTCTCGAACTGTCCAGCCCGGAGACATGGGTGTCGGTTTCTACCTAGG